>CALODI010000010.1:0-959269 GCA_942492135.1 uncultured Peptostreptococcaceae bacterium | reverse complement strand
AAAGGGATTTTTATGAGTAATTTAAAAAAAGAATTCTTAAGAGAAATGATTACAGATGGAGATCTTAAAACTACAGGAGATCTTCACTCATACCTTAAAGACCTATTTAAAGATACATTACAAGAAATGTTAGAAGCCGAACTTGATATGGAGTTAGGTTATCCAAAACGAGACAGAAAAAGCAAAGATACTGACAATCGTAGAAATGGACATACTCAAAAAAATGTCAAAACTCAATTTGGACAAATGCAATTAGATATTCCAAGAGATAGAAATGGAGATTTTGAACCAGTTGTTGTTCCTAAGAACAAAAGAAATATATCTGGTATTGAAGATAAAATAATCTCCCTTTATGCTAGGGGGATGTCAACTAGAGATATTCATGATCAAATTAATGATATTTATGGTATCGAAGTTTCAGCTGAAATGGTTAGCAAAATAACTGATATGATATTACCTGAAATTAAGGATTGGCAAAGCAGACCCATAGAGGCTATGTATCCTTTTGTATTTATGGATGCTATACACTTTAAAGTTCGTCAAGATAATCAGATTGTTTCTAAAGCTGCATATATAGTTTTAGGTGTAAATACAGATGGATTAAGAGAAGTTTTAGGAATATGGATAGGTGAAAATGAAACTTCTAAGTTTTGGTTATCTGTTTTAAATAACTTAAAAAACAGAGGACTTAAAGATGTTATGGTATTTTGTGTAGATGGATTAAGCGGTTTTAAACAAGCTTTAGAGGCTACATTTCCTAATTCGGAAGTTCAAAGATGTATTATTCATCAAATAAGAAACACTCTTAAATATGTTCCATATAAAGATAGAAAGCCATTTGCTAAAGATCTGAAAACAATTTACTCAGCTGTAGATGAAAAAAGTGGTTTCTTAGCATTAGAGGATGTAAAAGCAGCCTGGGCAAGTAAATATCCATTTGCTATTCAAAGCTGGGAAGCTAATTGGGATGTTTTAAGTACTTTCTTTAAGTATCCATATGAAGTTAGAAAAATAATATATACAACTAATATTATCGAATCATTGAATAGACAATATAGAAAAGTAACTAAAACTAAATCAGTTTTTCCTTCTGATGAGTCGTTAGAGAAAATATTGTACTTAGCAACTAAGAATATATCAAAAAAATGGACAAGAAGATATGATGATTGGGATATGATTTTAAACCAATTAATAATTATCTATGGCGAAAGATTTGAACAATATATATAATTCTTATCTTGTAAAATTAAAAATTTGCAAAGGATTACATAATGCTCATTATATCGAAATTAACAATATTTTGAGCATAGTTCTCCATTGTTATGATTATAGCCCAAAATATAATAAAATATGTATATTTCTATATAAATTGGGCTATTATATAACTAAAGCTTAGAATATTCAATTATTTTCCAAAAATTGATTAATATCAAATTGGGCAATTCTACATTCTGAAGCACAAAGTTATTTACACACTCTATAAACAAACAAAATCCCCTTGAATTCAAGGGGATTTTGTTTGTTTATATTTATTCTAATACATTTAATTTTTTTGCCACCCATTTTGTTGTACTTGCTTGTATTCCTAAAGTTATCAATATTGCCATAAATACTACTGATGATAAAATACCTTTATTATCTACATTCATACTCATTATCATTCCAGATAAAGCTGCAGGTATTACTCCCGTTTCTCTTACCCACATCATAAATAATATTTCATTCATACTCCACTTTGTTTTTCTATCAAAAATAACACATACAATTACAGATAACGGTCTTACAACTAGCACTAACACAAGTATTACTATAAGAGATTCTTTCCAATACATTCCCAACGATATGAAATCAACATGAGTTCCAAGCAAAACAAATATAGATATTCTCATTATAATTGCAAGTGTTTCTCTTACATGGGTTTGTATTTGGTAATGTTTTTCAGGTACCCATAGTCTAAATGTTTTTTTATTACCACATACAAGTCCTGTTATAAAAGTAGCCATATACCCACTTCCGCCTATAGTTTCAGCCAACATGTAAGAAGCAATAACAGCAACTATAGAAACTAATGGTGCAAATTCATAAAAAAATCCGTACTTACCTTCCGATATAGACATAGATGCCAAAATTCCAATAACTACTCCAGCAATCAATCCTCCAGCAATCATTATCAATAATTCTTCCACATTCTTAGTTAATGAAATTTTTCCAGAATCTATTATTGTAAGTATTGAGAATACAAGTATAGCCCCAACCGCATCATTAAATGCAGATTCACTTATTACCGTTTGTTTCAATTTATCTTTTATATCTATCTCCTTAAACACTGGAACTAGTGTTGCAGGATCTGTAGATGCTATTACTGCACCTATCAATAAAGCAGATATAAATGGAATATCAAATATCTTCATCGCTATAAATCCAATTGAAAAAGCAGAAATTAACACGCCTAAACTTGCCAACAATCCTACTGTTATTTTTACATCATTTAAAATCCTAAGCTTAACTTCTCTACCCCCATCATATAGTATATATGCTGACCCAAAAGTCAATATAAGTTGATTAGCTACAGGATAAGCCTCTATGCTCGCTATATTTAAAACCGACGGACCAATTATAATTCCCGCAATTAAAAATAATACTACATCTGGTAACTTAATCATACTACTTATTTTTGAAAAAACCATTCCTACAACCAATATTATAATAGTTAATCTCAGTATTTCATTAACCGCCAGCAATGTGCTATTTTCCAATTTTATAACCCCCTTTATGCTATTGCATTCTGTTTGACTCACCAATTATATATCAAAATATAAAAACTAAAAAACTTCATATACTGTTATATTTCACCTTATTACCTCAAATTATAAGGTATGTCTTATTTGTCTTTATATTCCTTAGAAAATCACATTATATCATCACACATATACCCATGGCTCCAACGGCCCTCCACAAGACTATATCTCTTAAAATTATGTAGTTTACTTATTAATACAAAAAAAGCTTATGCAAATTGCATAAGCTCTTTTTAATATTTAGATTTAAAAAATTCACATACGTTTTCTAACGATTGTATAAGCATTTTTTGTTCATTTTCATTCAATGTAGAGACTATATTTTCTATAATTTCATAATGAAATTTTTCATGTGTTTCATAAACAAGGTTTCCTCTTTCAGTTAAGCCAACCATTACTATACGTCTATCTTCTTCAGTCTTGACTCTTCGTACATAACCTTTTTTTACAAGTCTGTTAATCGATATAGTCAAGGTTCCAACTGTAATTTTTAAAGCCATAGCAATTTCGCTCATTTTTCTAGGCTCTTTTACTCCAATAGCTTGAATAGTTCTAATTTCGTTTATTGACACGTCATTGAACTTTCCCTGAGCAAATATTTTTTTTTCTATATTTGTTAAATCATAAAAAATACTCGTTATTAAGGTATTTAATGTTTTAACATTTTCATTCATATTTGTCACCACTTTATGTTTATATAGTATTGAGTTTTGTACTAGCTTGTTCTACAAGTTCCTTCATCAAATCATGTACAGAAATTATTTTATCTATTTTATATGCATTACTCCCACTAAATATAAGCCCATTTTCTACATCTCCATTAACAGCTCTAACCAATGCATCTGTTATGCAATATGGAATATCTTTTGGACTACATCCAGATATACAGTTATAACATTTCTTCACCGGAATACTTCCAATTCTAGTTCTTTTAACAAATTCATTATTAATAGCTCTTCCAGGCATTCCTACAGGACTTTGTATAAGTTCAATATCATCTTTTTTAGAGTTTATATAAGATTCTTTAAAGCTTATGTGTGCTTCACATTCATCAGTAGCTACAAATCTAGTTCCCATTTGAACACCATCAGCACCAGCTTTAATATATTCGGCTATATCATTACCATCAAATATACCTCCAGCTACAACCACAGGTATATCCTTTTGATATTTTTCTTTAAAAGGCTTTAAACTTTCTTTAACTTCATTTACTATTTTAATCAAATCTATGTTTTCAATTGATTCTAATTCACTTACAGAAAACCCCAGATGACCTCCAGCTTTAGGTCCTTCTACTATAACAACATCTGGAACATAGTTGTATTTTCTATCCCAAAGCTTTGATATTAATGTAGCAGCTTTTGCAGATGATACTATTGGAGCAATTTTAGTCTTAGATCCCTTTATAAGTTCAGGCAACGCCTTAGGAAGACCTGCTCCTGATATTATTAGGTTTACCTTTTCCTCTACTGCAGTTTTTACCATTTCTTTATAGTTTTCCATTGCAACCAAGAAGTTTACTCCTATTATTCCATTAGGACTTAGCATTTTTGCTCTTTTTATTTCTTTTTTTAAAGCTCTCATATTAGCTGCTTTATTGTCAACTCTAAAATCATCTTCCTTATAACCAATTTGTGCTCCCGATATAACTCCTATTCCCCCTTCATTTGCAACAGCTGCAGCAAGCTCTGCACCCGATACTCCAACACCCATTCCTCCTTGAATAATTGGAACCTTAGCTATTAAATCTCCTATATTTAAAGATGGTAATTTCATAAATTCATCTTCCTTTCATTTTTATTTTGACATTCAAACCTTTTGATAATCAAAGTATACAAAAAAAAATATCAAAAGTCAACATAGATTAAAACTTTTTTATTAGCATATCTCATATTATAATTTCCTATTTCTTATAAAAAATTCGCATCATACTATTTCATACATCTATTAATTCAACGAGTTAAAAATAACATAATTCCTTAAATATTCAAAATAACGCTTATTAGAATATAGCTCCATTCTAATAAGCGTTATTTTTCGATTAAACTGTATATATTTAACGTACTTTTATGCCAAACTTACAATACCTTACTTAAGAAATCCTTGGTTCTTTCATTTTGAGGATTTTCAAATATTTCTTTAGGGCTTCCTTGTTCTACTATTTTTCCACCATCCATAAAGATAACTCTATCTCCTACTTCTTTTGCAAACCCCATTTCATGAGTCACTACAACCATAGTCATACCCTTTGATGCAAGGTTTTTCATAACATCTAAAACTTCCCCTACCATTTCAGGATCCAGTGCAGACGTTGGCTCATCAAATAACATTACATCAGGAGACATAGCAAGAGCTCTTGCTATTGCTATTCTTTGTTTTTGACCTCCCGATAGTTGTTTAGGATAAGTATTTGACTTATCCTCAAGTCCTACAGTTTTTAATAGCTGCATAGCTATTTTTTCACTTTCATCATCACTTATACTCTTAAGCTTTTTAGGTGCAAGTGTAATATTATCTAATACACTCATATGTGGGAATAAATTAAATTGTTGAAAAACCATTCCCATTTTTTCTCTTTGTTTGTCTATATTATTAGTGTTACAAGTTATAGATTTTCCTTCAAATATTATATCTCCACTTGTAGGGTGCTCAAGTAAATTAAGACATCTTAGAAATGTACTTTTTCCAGAACCACTAGGACCTATAACTACTACTACTTCACCTTGTTGTATATGTTCATCTATTCCTTTTAGAACATGATTGCTTCCAAATTTTTTATTTAAATTCTTAATCTTAATCACTTACAGCCATCCCCCTTTCAATTTTGCTCATAAATTTAGAAAGTGTAAACGTTAATATAAAATATATAATAGCAGCAACTATTAGTGGTTCAAACGGTTGAAATGTATTTCCTCGTACAATATTTGTATTATACATAACATCTGATATACCAACAATCATGACTATTGAAGATTCTTTTATTAACACTATAAATTCATTGCCTAGTGCAGGTAATATATTTTTAAGCCCTTGAGGTATTATAATATATCTCATAGCTATATTGTGACTCATTCCTAATGATCTTGCAGCCTCCATTTGACCTTTATCAACAGCCTGAATTCCAGCCCTTACTATCTCTGCTACATAAGCCGAACTGTTAATCGATAAAGCTATTACCCCAGCTGCAAAAGTTGGTATATCTATCCCTAGCTTAGGAAGCCCATAATAAACTATAAATATTTGAACCAATATAGGTGTTCCTCTTAAAAACTCTATATATACACTAGCTATTATATTTAATACCTTATTTTTAGATAATTTCATAAGAGATACAAAAAGACCTAATATTACACCTATAAATACTGAACATATTGAAAGTAAAACTGTGTTTTTAGTTCCTATTAAAAAGAACATATAATACTTACTTAAGAAAGAAAAATCCACTATACTCAACTCCTAATCAATCGTATCTGTCGCTTCAACTACAAATTCTTCTATTTTATTTTCTTTAATTAACTTATCTAATGTCTTGTTTATTTGATCTGTAAGTTCTTGATTTCCTTTTTTAATAGCTATAGCAGACCCACCTGTTTCATCTTTAACAGTTATACCTGAAAGTGAAAGATCACTATTTTTATCTATATAAGCCTTTGCCACAGGAAGTTCAACTATTAAAGCATCTACTTTATCATTTTTAAGCTCAAGCATAAGATCTGGTACTTTTGAAAGTGACTTAATTTGAGCATCTTTTACTTGCTCTTTCGCTATACCTTCTTGAACAGATGCCATTTGAACGCCTATTGTTTTTCCTTTTAAATCATCCATTGACTTTATATTATCTTTATTTTCTGATTTAACAACTACAGCCTGAGTTGCATTGTAGTATATATTACTAAAGTCTACCTTTTCTTTTCTTTCATCAGTAGGTGTCATACCAGCTACTACAAAATCAACCGTTCCTGTATTTAAAGCTGGTAATAATCCACCAAAATCCATATCCTTAATTTCAAGTTCAACTCCCATGTCCTTAGCTATTTCTTTAGCAATTTCAATATCAAATCCAACTATCTTATCTTTTCCATCTACTTCTTTATGAAATTCATACGGCGGGTAATCTGCACTAGTTCCAAGCACTAGTTTTCCTGATTCTTTTATTTTTTCATATTGAGAAACCTCACTTTTACCACATCCTGTAAAAACCATTCCTAAACATAAAACCATAACTACAACAATCATTTTATTAACACTTTTTTTAAACATTTTAAATTTCCCCTCTCATATTTTATTAAAATCAACTTTATCAGTTTAAATCATTAAAGTCCAACCCTCAATTATTTCCTTTTTAAACACCTCCTGCATAATAGTTTATATACAAAAAACTCGTCTCTTAAAAATAAGAGACGAGGTATATGCCCGTGTTACCACTCTTGTTGATACAATAACAATTGTATCCACTCATTATCCTTTAACGATAGGTACCGTATTTTCCTACTACTATTTCAAAAAATCTCCTCCATGGCTCTCTTCAATACAACTATGTTACTAGACTCACACCAACTCTAGCTCGCTTTAACAATCATCATACATACTCTCCACTTCTCTGGATTTAAATATTTTATTTTTATATAATAAAAAACTCGCCTCTTATAAATAAGAGACGAGGTATATGCCCGTGTTACCACTCTTGTTGATACAATAACAATTGTATCCACTCATTATCCTTTAACGATAGGTACCGTATTTTCCTACTACTATTTCAGAAAATCTCCTCCATGGCTCTCTTCAATACAACTATGTTACTAGACTCACACCAACTCTAGCTCGCTTTAACAATCATCGTACATACTCTCCACTTCTCTGGATTTAATGTCGTTCAGTTTGTTTTTTTAACTTAATATGTATTATACACATATAATTTTAAAGTGTCAATATATTTTTAATCTTTTTTATTAAACAAAAATTTATAACAATAATCTATTATATCGCTTCTAGTTATTATACCTATAAAAACCTTTTGATCATCTACCACAGGTACAAAATTTTGATTTATACTTAGAGAAATCAAATCTTCTATATTTGAATCAATATAAACAGGTTTATTATCCATCTTTCTAGGTATTTCTTTTAATAAAATTTTGCTAGTATTTTTAAAGTTCAAGTCTGGTGTATTCTTTAACTTCCAAAGTAAATCCCCTTCAGTAATTGTTCCTACATACCTTCCATCATCATCAATTATAGGAATAGCTGTATACCTGTGATACTCCATTTTTTCTAAGGCTTGACGCATTGTTGATTCTGGTGTTAAATAAGCTACCTCTACTTTAGGTGTAAGAAAAAAAGCTATATTCATATGTTTTCTCCCCTATTTTTTAATTTTAGTTTCACTTTATCTAAATAGTATGTTACTTGAGATTAAAAAAGATGTCAAGTTTGACCTAATGTATAAATTCCCATAATAAAATCAAGCTATATCATGTTATACTTATAATTATAGTATTTTTCACTATAAAATTAAAGTTGAAATTTATGGGGGGGTTAATTTTGAACAATATAATAAGATTTGTAGGTATTTTGATGAGTTCATTCGGAATTGTTCTAAGCTTAATATCATCTTATCAATTTTCACATATAGATAACTTTAAAAAGTTGTTTTTTACAGCACTAATAGGTGTTTTAAATGTACTTGCTCTATTATTGTTTATAGATAACCAAGCTCATACAAAAAACGATACAAACTAGAAAAATTAATGCATAAATCAAGTTGAAAATTATATAATTTTCTTATCAATAATAAAAGTCGCTTTTTATGAAAGCGACTTTTTAATATAATCAATCTATACAGTATGTATACAAATTAACTACTATAATTTAATAACGTTAGCAGCTTGAGCTCCTCTAGCTCCATCAACTACTTCAAACTCAACTTGTTGTCCTTCTTCTAATGACTTATATCCGTCTCCTTCTATAGCTGAAAAATGTACGAATACATCTTCTCCACCTTCTATAGATAAAAATCCATAACCTTTTTCTGCATTAAACCACTTAACAGTTCCCTTTTTCATTTACAACATCCTCCTAAATAACACGAATTTGAAACAAATAAATTATTTGTTACATTATAATTAAAAATACTACATTTAAACCCTAATGTCAATATAGAAAATCAAACTTATCAATAATGCACCCTAACAAGCCAAAACTTGATCTTTTTATTGCTCCAACCCAGATCCCAAGGCACTCTATATCTATCAGTATTATGGCAATTTACAAGAGAGTATCCCTTAGAATCAGAACCTGTTACAACTGAAATATGAGTTACCTTACCTTTTTTTTCATAAGCTACAAAATCACCAGGTTCAAGCTTATACGATGCCTTATAAACCTTGTCATAATCTCCATATGCTATTAAAGAAGCTCTTCCACTATATATCATATAATTTTTAAATGCATGTGCATTTACCCAAGCTTTAGTAGCTCCCTTTGAATCATAATTCCACTCTCTTGTTTTTCTAAAACTTCCTCCCTCATATAGTATTTGAGATGCGAAGTTAGCACAATCTCCTCCTAAAGGATTATAGTTTCTATACTCTCTATTATACTTATAATCATGTTCCTCATCTGCTGCTGCACCACAAAACATATCTGCATACTCTAATGCTTTTTTTCTTCTTTCATTCATGTTAGAACTATCTCTTTTTTGTTGATCTAGAATATATTTTTTGATATCATCAAACTTTATATTTTCTAAATTAAGAGAATCAGCAAAAGGATCTGTATACCATTCTTTAGTTATACACCAACCTTCTTCATTTTTCACAGTATTTAAGGAGTGATATGTGCCTATTCTAAACATGTTGACTTCATCTTTGGAATTATCATACTCATATTTGTACTCAGTTGATGCAGTAAAATTTATCAAATATCCTCCTTCCTTATTTTTTATTCTATTTATCTTTAATTTAGTATTTATATCTTTAAATTTAACCCCCTGTTTATTTGACCACATATGTAAGTACTTCATTTTTTTCATTTCATGCTCATATGCCCATACTCCATATTTAGTGCTTTTATCGTATAAATTATTTAATTTACTCTCATCTTTTTCTAAAAGTGCTTTATTTCTTGTTTCAAATATTTCTTGTAATATTTCCATACATTCTTGATCATTAAAAGTAGTTATAACCTTAGATTTGATTTGGAATGAATATAAAGATATAGCTAGAGCTAATATACATACAATTCCAACAATTGATTTTTTCTTATTTATTATAATAAACACATTTATACCTCCTACTAATATACTCAAAGAATTATATGTATTTAACTTTTGAAATAGAATAAATATAATTTATATATTACCAATAATTTTTTTACACATTATAAATTAATATTTCAAACCTATCTTTAACTTTTTTAAATTTTCTCTCATAATTCCTATATATCCCAACTTCATATTATGATCATTTAAATACTCAATAGAATTTAAAGGTAAAGCATCAACTTGTAGTTTTTTTGATATTTCTTTTAAATTTTCATCTATCTCATTTTCTGAAAATATATATTTTATTTTATTGTCATTTATAAATTTATATAAGTCACCCGCTTTATACATATCTGAAATATATATTTGATTTAAATCATATCTATTTGCAAGATAAAAAAAATCATTGCTTGAAACCAGTATACTTTTTTTGTTTAATTTACTTATTTCCTTTGCATATAAATTATCTAATTTTATTAATTCTCGTTTGAACAAATTATAATTTTTTTCATAATTTTTTTTATTTTCATTATCAGCTTTTATAAAACCATTTTTTATATTATTTGACTGTGATATTACGTTTAGAGGATTTAGCCATAAGTCAGAGTATTTCTGTATCTTGTCTGTAGTTGTTATACCTTCACACGCCTTTACAATTATTAATTTATCATTCGAAATAGAATTTATGACATTATCAATCCATGGTTCTGTTCCATTATATATTAATACATCACTTTTGTTTAAATCTTCTATAATTTCTTTTGTCACTTCAAATTGATCCTCTTTCATCGAGTCTGGAATTATCATTTCTAAATCAATTTTATCCTTACCTATATTTTTTGCAAATTCATACATGGGATAAATCGTAGTGTAAACTTTGATCTTATCTTCCTGCCTTGAAATTTCATTTGATGTTTGTATTGTTTTACTTTTATTTACAGATATTATAAATATTGATAAAACAACAGCAAAAAAAATTAATACCTTGCTTTTCATATTAAATCCCTCCTATTTAGATAGTATTTATAATTTTTTACATAAATAGTTAACATTATACATATTAAGTTGTTTATAATTCAACTATTGTATAAGTACCTAAATTATAAATACATTAACTTCCTATATTTAAAATTTATATTGAATTTTTATAGATTTTTGAATAAACTATATACATCATTAAACATAACATCAAAGGAGGCTTTTTATGATTTCAAACACACTGTCCGTAGTATTAATATTGAATATATTATTTGCAATTGCAATCATATTTTTAGAAAGAAAAAATACAAATTCTACTCTAGCATGGCTTATGCTTTTACTTTTAATCCCTAATATAGGTTTTATTGTTTATTTATTATTTGGTAGAAATTTAAGTAGAAAAAAAATATTTGAAATAAAACCAGAAGAAGCAAATACAATAAATACTTTTTTAGAAAATCAAAAACTACAATTGCAAAACAACTCTTTAAAATTCAATGATCCATCTATTCAAAATTATAAAGATATGGTTTATATGCATTTAAATCATAGTGACTCTATTTTCACTCAAAACAATGATATAGAAATATTCACAGACGGAAATGATAAATTCGAATCATTAATTAATAGCATTCAAAACGCTAAACACCATATACACATGGTTTACTTTATAATAAAAAATGATTCGTTAGGTAAAAAAATAGTAGATGAACTTACAAAAAAAGCAAAACAAGGATTAGAAATAAGATTTTTATACGATGCTGTAGGAAGTCATTCTCTTCCTAGAAACTTTTTTAAAGATCTTAAAGAAGCTGGAGGAGAAACTGTCGCTTTTTTCCCTATAGTAATTCCTTTTTTAAATCTTAATATAAATTATAGAAACCACAGAAAAATAGCTGTAATAGACGGAACAGAGGGTTTTATAGGTGGTTTTAATATAGGAGATGAATATTTAAGTTTAAATAAAAAAATGGGTTATTGGAGAGATACTCATATTAAAATAAAAGGCGACGCTGTGCATATGCTGCAAAGTAGATTTTTGTTCGACTGGAGAAGTGCTCACAATAAAAAACTAGAAATAAAGCCTACATATTTTCCTCAAATAAATTCAAATGGAAATAGCGGTGTGCAAATAATATCCAGTGGGCCTGACTCTGAGTGGGAACAAATTAAATATGGTTACCTCAAAATGATTAACTCAGCCAAAGAAAGCATATATATACAAACACCTTATTTTATACCAGATGAAAGCATACTTCACTCTTTAAAACTTGCTTCTTTATCAGGAATAGATGTTAAAATAATGATTCCCAACAAACCCGATCATATGTTTGTCTATTGGGCTTCATCTTCATATGCTAGCGAATTACTTAAAACAGGTGCTAAATGTTATATATATGAAAAAGGATTTATACATGCAAAAACAATAGTTGTAGACGGTAAAGTAGCATCTGTTGGAACAGCTAATATGGATGTTAGGAGCTTTACACTAAACTTTGAAGTTAATGCTTTCATATATGACAATGTTATTTCAAATGAGTTTAGATCTATATTCGAAAAGGATATAGATGATTGTACTCAAATCACTCAAGAAATGTATGATGCTAGACCTTTAATAATAAAATTTAAAGAGTCTATTTCAAGACTGTTATCCCCAATCCTATAATTTCCTTGGAAATAAAAAATAAACGAGAAAATTCTCGTTTATTTTTTATCTAAAAGCTAAGAGTTCTAAATTTCCACCCTTTTAAGTATCATAGATAAGATCTCTATAACTTCTCAATTTGTTTACCCAAAGGACACTTACGTAACTAGAAATTCAGTTGGATCGAAAACTACATCTGAATATAAGTTTAACTTTATAATGAATCTAATATTTTTTCAATTTTTCTCAGTATTTTATTCATTTTCTCATCCATACCTTCATTCCTTATTTTAGCTCCACATCTTGGACAATAAACACTACTTTTAGGTAATACAGCATTACATCCTGGCTCAGGACAAAATATATGTCCTACATCCTTTGGTGTTATTTTTCTTTTACACCTAGGACATCTGCTTCCAGGTATATCTGAAATTTCTTTATTGCACTTAGGACATTTAAGCATTTTTATTTCACCTCGTATAAGTAATAAAAGAGATATTCATTAAAAACTCTTTATATATACTATTCTTTTTACAGGATTATTGATAAAATATAAAAGTAAATAATTATTAGAATTCAGTTAAAGTAAAAACTTCATCTGAATTAAGTTTCGCTTTATTCGTAGCAATATAAATAGGAGTGATTTTTTTGAATTATATAATTTTTGATCTTGAACTAAATAGCAAGCCTTTTAAACATAAGATACCCAATGAAATAATAGAAATAGGAGCCGTTAAGCTAAATGATGATTTAGAAATAATAGACAGGTTTCAAGCCTTTACAAAACCAAAGTATTTCTCTAAATTATTTTCACTCATAAAGAAAAAAACTAATATAAAACAAGTTGATATAGATGGTGCAGAATCTTTTAAATCAATCATGAAAAACTTCAAGGAGTGGCTAGGTGAGGATTATTTATTGTGTTCTTGGGGGTATGACGATTATTACCATATAAAGACAAATTGCAAGCTTCATAATATAAAATCAAGCTGGATTCGTGAATTTTTGGATATACAGAAACAATTTTCTAAGATCAAAAAATTAGAGAAAGGTAAAACAGCTAGCCTTTCAAATGCGCTAACTTTATGTGAAATAGAAATAGATGACGAAAATATGCATAGAGCTGATATTGATGCTGAATATACTTGTAAAATATTTATTCAGCTATTTCAAGAGCTTGATTTTTCTAACATTTCTATAAAATAAAAAATTGGTTGTTCAAAAATAATTGATATGTCTATGAAAATAACGTTCATTTAACGATATTTTCATAGACATATTTTTAATTTTAGTTCATATCCTAATTTCACATCTACCAAACAAAAATACCTCTAATTCCTTTTTACAATTATCAATACAATACTAATAATCATAAATATTTAAGCTGTATAATATTAATGGTACAATCATACTATTTATTATATAAGTTTATTAATATTTATTTTATCCGAAAGCTAAGACTTCTAAGACTCCATCCTCTTAAGGCTGGAGATAAGAACTCTACAGCTTCTGGATTAGTTTACCCACAGGGCACACGCAACTAAAAATTCAGTTGGAGTAAAAACTCCATCTGAATTAAGTTTCACTTTATTTGATAATATGAGGAGGGCTTTAATTGAATGAAAAAATCAAATCTAAAATTTTAATACTTTTATTCTCCATAGAGATTTTATTAATTATAAATTTCTTATTTCTAAAAAATAACCTAGAAAACATGACAGATTTAATGTTACTATTAGCTACTTTATTAATATCAAATATAGGTCTATTTCACGGTATTATATGGAGTTTAATAGCAAGTATTTGTTCAGTTTTTTTATTTGGTAGTTATATTTTCTTTCAAATTGTTTTTTTTAATGTTTCTTCTAGTAACTTTATACTTGATTATATATGGCTTTTAATATTTCCTATTGTAGGTTATACTTCAGGTTATTTAGGAAATGCATTTACCAATATAATGAAAAAAAATGAATTTTATAATACAAATTTAGATAGCTACGTAACTGTAGA
Organism: uncultured Peptostreptococcaceae bacterium; assembly: GCA_942492135.1. Classification (GTDB taxonomy): domain Bacteria; phylum Bacillota; class Clostridia; order Peptostreptococcales; family Peptostreptococcaceae; genus Tepidibacter_A. The sequence goes on along the minus strand of CALODI010000010.1, from coordinate 944,577 downwards.
TATAATTACTAATTTTAAAAACTCTAAATCATTCTATATTGATTTAAAACAGGAAATGGATAGATCCAAAAGATATCAAAATAATCTTTCTGTTATACTTATAAAAATAAAATATTTACATGAATTTAAATCTATATATGGCATAAATAAAACCAACCTTCTATTATCTACGATTTCACAAAATATACTCGAAGTATCAAGGTCCTCAGATAAAAAATATAAAATCGAAGAAGATATTTTTGCATTAATACTTCCTAATACAGCTGTAGATGGAGCTAACATTACTAACAATAAAATAAAAAACAACATAAAATTAATATCATTAATAGAAAATAAAAGTTTTTTTGATATTGAATGTCAGACATCTTGCTTAGAGTATTCTGAAGAAATTCAAACCCCTATAGAGTTTAAAAAGTCACTTGAAAGGGAGCTTCAATATGATGTTTAAAAAAATAGTATCATTTTTATTAGTATTTTCAATTTTATTAAATCCAAATAATTTTATTTCTTATTCTGAAAAAAGTAGAAATAAAATTTTAATTTTATATGAATCTCCTAAGATCATGGAAGATGTTTCTAACAAAGTAAATACTCTTTACAATCTCTTACATCATTTTGATGTTGATATTAATGTTAAAAATATAAATAATTATGTAGAAAAAGATATAAATAAATATGACTATATATTTGTATTTAATATATATAACAGAATATCAATAAATGAAAATTTATTAAAAGATTTATCTCAATCTGACAACCAAATAATTTGGATAGGCCCTAATATTGAATTTTTTTTAAACAAAAAAAAGACTCCTTTATTATTCCAAGGAGAACAATTAAATTTTTTAAAAGTATCATATAATAAAAAATCTTACTCTGTTCCAAATTTTTTAAAGTTTCCATTATTAACTTCAAATGATGATTCTATAAATATTATTTCTAATTTATATGATGGGAAAAATTCTTATCCATACATATTAAATTTTAATAATTTTCACTACATAGGTTCTTTTGAAACTGAAGGTCCTTTGTATTATATATTTAGCGATTATTTATATGATTTATTTAATATAAATGCTAGTCACTCAGGAAAAATATTTGTTCGAATAGAAGACGTTCATCCATTTAGAGATTGTTCTAAATTAAAAAAAATAGCTGATTATTTGTATTCAGAAAATATTCCATTTATGATTGCTTTAATACCTTCTTTTTTAAATACAGAAACAGGTAAATACACCACAATCTCAGATATGCCTGAATTTAAAGAAACCATTCAATATATGGTTTCTAAAGGTGGAAGTGTAGTTCTTCATGGATATTCTCACCAATACTATAAAACAGAAACTGGAGAAGGTTATGAATTTTGGGATTCAAAAAAAGATGCTCCATTAAAAGAAAATATACATAATTTTGTTTATGATAGAATATCTAAAGGAGTAAATGAATGCTTAAAAAATGGAATATACCCATTAGCTTTTGAACCTCCACATTATGCTATGTCTCAAGATGGATATATTGAACTCAAAAAATATTTTTCTACAATAGTAGCTCACTATCAACCCTCTGATATGGGTTTTTCAACAAATTCATTTCCTTTTGAAATTAAAAACTCCAGACATTTTAATATATTACTTCCTGAAAATTTAGGTTTTGTAGAAACAAAAAAAGAAGAAGAATCTATAAAAGAAATATTACATAACTATAAAGATCTAAAAATAGTAAGAAATTATAATGGAGGATTTTTCTTTCATCCTTATAAAAATATTAGTTACCTAAAACAAGTTATATCCAATCTTAAATCTCAAGGAGCTGAGTTTTATAGTTTATCTGATTATGAAAACTGGGTAAAAGTAGACAGTACATATATTAAAAACAATAAAAATAAGATAATAACAAACTATAATATCAAAGAGGATGATTCTTCTAATAAATCACTTTTTTCCTATTTTACATTGTTATTAACAGCTTTACTTTTAATAATATTATTATCCTTACTTATTATATTTTATTTTTATAGAAAAAAATCTAAACAAGATATTTTTGTAAATAATAGAGGTGATTCATCTGAATAATTTTAAATTAATAGATTATCTATTTTTATATTCTCTTATATCTATATGGATTATGCTTTTATATCACGTTATTCTGTCTTATGCTGGATTTATTTATTTTTCAAAGATAAAAAATAAAGAATTTAGTATCTTAAACAAAATAAATCAATTTGAATCCTGGCCTAAAGTTTCAATATTAATCCCTGCACATAACGAGGAAAAAGTAATCAAAAAAACTGTACAATCAATGCTTCTTCTTGATTACCCAGAAGATAAACTAGAAATAATTGTTATAAATGATAATTCTCAAGATAATACAGGAAAAATATTAGAAGAAATTAAAAGTAATACTACTAAAAATTTAAAAACAGTAACCACCTTCCCTCCTCATGGAGGAAAAGGAAAATCTAATGCTTTAAATATTGGATTTAAGGAAAGCGATGGAGAATTTATAGCTGTATATGATGCTGATAATACTCCTAATACCACTGCTTTAAAATTCTTAGTTTATACTATAATTCATAATAAAAATTTTGCAGCTGTAATAGGTAAATTTAGAACTAGAAACAAGGATAAAACTATTCTTACTAAATTTATAAATATAGAAACTTTATCATTTCAGTGGTTATCACAAGGTGGAAGATGGCTTTTATTCAACTTAGCTACTATACCTGGAACTAATTTTATAATAAGAAGAGATATAATCAAAAGGTTAAATGGTTGGGATGTAAAAGCTATAGCTGAAGATACAGAAATAAGTATAAGAATATATCAAATGGGTTATAAAATATGCTTTATGCCTTTAGCTGTTACATGGGAACAAGAACCAGAAACTTTGAAAGCTTGGTTTCCTCAAAGATTAAGGTGGGTAAAAGGAAATTTATATGTAATTCATAAATATATTCCTAAAATATTCAAACTAAAATCCTTTAAATTGGGCTTAGATTTAATTTACTTTTTTTCTACATATATAACTTTTTTATCTTCAGTAATTATATCTGATATTATTTTTATTCTAGGAATAATAGGATATATATTCAATTCAGATATTTTTAAAATATCATTACAAGGAAATTTCTTTATTATATGGATATTGGCTTACATCTTATTTATCCTTGAAATATCAATAGTTTTAACTTTTGAAAAAGGAGAAAATGAATTTAAAAATATATTTTATACAATGCTTATGTATTTTACATATTGTCAAGTTTGGATTGTACTAGCACTAAGAGGAATATTTGATTATACAAAAGATTTAATATTTAAAAAAGATTTTACTTGGCATAGAACTGAAAGATTTTAAAAGGGGGGGTGCTTTTATGAAACTTTTTAAACAATTAGTTTCTACATTTATTATATTATCTTTATTATTTTCTTTTTTCAATATATCTTATGGATATGAAAAAGTTGAAGTTAAAAATATTTTCCCGCTTCAAAAAGATACTTCTATACAAGGTGTTTTTGGAAGTACTGATTTTTTCTTTAATAAATATAAATACTGGGATTTAAACCAGAATAATTACATACAATTGCATTTCACTCAAACTGAGTTAATAAAATACGATGCATCATCCCTTACTATATATCTAAACGATATACCTTTAAAAAGCATACCTCTTTCGCATAAAAAAACTGAGGTAATTTTAAAAGTAGATTTACCAAAAGATAAAATATCTACAGGTTATAATAAAATAAGCATAAAAGCATTCCACAAAATAAGTGATAACTTGTGTGCTGATAGAATGAATGAGGGTACATGGATAGTAATTCACAAAGATAGCTTCATTCACTTAGAATATAATTATTTAAATGATACACCAGCTATAAAAGAATTTCCTTACCCTTATATGATAGAAGAAAGAGACTCTATCGAAAACTCATACATAGTTATACCGGACAATCCTAAATTAGAAGAAGTTAAAGGAGCTTTAAAAATGTCTAGCCTATTATCTCAAAAGGCTCCCTTTGAAAATACATCTTTTAAAATATTAAATTATTCTTCTTTAAATGAATTACATAAAAGATCTAATCTCATATTCATTGGTACATATAATAATATCTCTACTGATTTTAAAGATAAAATAGATATTGTAGATAATAATTCAGGATATATTAAAGAAGTAAAATCTCCATATAATATTAATAAGAACATACTAATAGTTTCTGGTAATATTGAAAAATCTTTAAATGCTCTATCAAAAGAAAATTTAGTATCTCAAATGAAAGAATCTACTCAAAAAATAGATTTTGATATAAATAACAATAATATCAATAGTTCACAAGAAAATTCAAATATAACATTTAAAGATTTGAACTATGAAAATATAAACCTTGATGGCCCTTTTTATAAGAAAGCTGAAATTTCTCTAAATATACCTCCTGGTTGGAATTTAAATAATGATTCATACATTAACTTAAATTTCAGATATTCTAAAATATTAGACTTTGATTATAAACGATACAATAGAGATGTAATAATTTGATCACTTAGGAATGTATGATTTAGAACAATAAGATATAATTATCTCTAAGACCAAGGAGGTAATTATGATTATAAAAAATGACATACAGACTAGTTTAGAAATTAATACATTAGAGGATCTTAAAAAGTTAAAGCCTCTTATGGAGGGAAGTAATTTGAAAATAAATAAAAGCCATATAGCAAGGGAATTAGGTGTTGATCCACGCACAGTTGGTAAGTATATAAATGGATATGTAAAACCAACTACAAGAAATAGAACTTCTAAAATCGATAAGTTTTATCCAATAATAAAAGAACTTCTTAGTGAAGAATCGATACAAATTTTCTACTACAAACGAGTATTATGGCAATTTCTAAAGGATAATCATGGATTAGACTGTGCCCAATCATCATTTCGTAGATATATATCTAAGTATGAAGAATTCAATAATTATTTCAACAAAAGAAGAAAAAACTATTCTTCGAGCATAGCTCCTATGAGATATGAAACTGCTATTGGCCATCAAGCTCAATTAGATTGGAAAGAAAATATGGAATTTGTTTTAAGTAACGGAGAAGTAATTAAAATTAATATCTTTGTGCTTATACTATCTTACTCAAGATTTAGAGTATACAGACTATCTCTTAGCAAAGAACAAGAAGTTCTACTTTCATTCCTAAATGATGCATTTGAAGTATTTGGAGGCGTTCCGAAGGAATTGCTAACAGATAATATGAAAACGGTTATGGATGTTGCAAGAACTAATAATTCTAAAGGTAAGGTAAATACTAGGTTTCAACAATTTGCAAATGATTATAATTTCAAAGTCAGACCATGTATTGCAGGAAAGCCTAATACAAAAGCTAAAGTAGAAGCTCCTATGAAGCTATTGGATGAAATCCGTGCATATAACGGAATGTTAGATTATAGTGAATTAAACCAATTGGTAACAAGACTAAATGATAGAATCAATAGCACATGTCATACTTCAACAGGAAAAATACCGATTTTACATCTAGAAAAAGAAAAAGATTTCTTATGTGAACTACCTAGAACACAAATAAGAAACCTTTATACAATCAAATCGCTATCTGTAACTGTAAATCCTCAAAGTATGATTAATTACAAATCAAACCAATACTCTGTCCCACCAGAGTATATTGGTAAGAGACTAAAACTACAAATATACGATGATCAAATACATATTTATTATAGCACAAATTTGATTACTATACATAAGGTGAAAAATCAAATACTTAACTATCATTATGATCATTATGTAGAAATTAGCTCTTTGACATTGAAGAAATCTATTAGTGAAATAAGAGAAATAGCAAAAAACAACTTACATATGATAGGAGAGGTATATAAAAATGACTAGTTCATACACACAGTTAATAAATAAGTTAGAGTATTTGAAATTAAAGCAAATGATTACACACCTTGATGAAGTAATAAACTTTATAAATTCTAACAATCTATCCTTTATAGAGGGGCTTAATAAGCTAACAACACATGAAATTGACTTTAAAGAAGCTAATATGATTCGTTCAATGGTAAAAGTAGTAGCTTTTCCTCATCAGAAAGAATTGAAAGACTTTGATTTTGAATTTCAACCAAGTATTAATAAACAACAGATCCTAGATTTTCAAACGCTTCGCTTCTTGGAACAAAAAGAAAACCTTGTATTTCTAGGTTCAAGTGGTGTTGGAAAGACTCACTTAGCAACTTCTATAGGAATTGCTGCCGCAAAGAAGAGATATAGCACCTATTTTATTAAGTGTCATGATTTAATACAGCAACTAAAAAAAGCGAAGCTTGAAAATAGACTCGATGCTAGACTTAAGCATTTCACTAAGTATAGATTGCTAATAGTTGATGAGTTAGGGTACTTGCCTATTGATAAAGATGATTCAAAGCTATTTTTTCAGCTAATAGATATGAGATATGAGAAAAAAAGCACAATACTTACAACTAATATTAACTTTAATAATTGGGATGAGGTTTTCTATGATGCTGTAATAGCTAGTGCAATTCTAGATAGAATTCTTCACCATGCACACGTTATTTCTATTACAGGTAAATCCTATAGATTAAAAAATCATTTTAATCAAGAGAATGAGTAAAAAACTACACTCTTATAAGATCGAAAACTTACGCTCTAAACTTGACATTTATATTTGATAATTCTAGTATCAATTTGTATATAAATGATAATCCTATAAGCAGCAAAAAACTTATAAGTGAAAATTCAGATTTAGATACTTTAAAAGTCAAAATACCAAAAGAATTTTTAAATGAACAGTTTTTAAATTTGAAGATAGTTTTTTATTTATCTCTTGATGATATTATTTGTAAGACTCTTAGTGATGTGGAGTGCTGGGCATCAATATTAAATACTTCCTATATTGAGTTACCTCATGAAGTTAAAAATACTTCTTTACTTGAAAATTACCCTTATCCATTTGTATCAGAAAATAAGCTAAATAATTTACTTTTAATTATAGAAGATTTTCAAGATATCAATAAAATAAATATTTATTCAGATATTTTATCTACAACTAGTAAAAATTTGAAAGATATACCTCATTTTGAAGTTTCTAATACTCTTAATGATATATATAAAGATAAAAACATAATATTAATATCTTCTTCAGACAAAGATACGTTAATAAAAAATTATTCAGATAAATTGTATTTAAAATATGATGATGAGTTTAAATACTTTTTATCTGATGAAAATATTAAGGTAATTAAAAACGATAAAAACCATTCAGTTTCTATGCAGCTTTTACCATCTCCTTTAAATAATAAAAAAAACTTACTTTTAATAACTGCTCCTTTAGCACAAAGCTTAGAATTATCTAAATATGTATTAACTAACAATAGTTTAATACATACGCTAAAAGGAAATGTAGTATTATTAGACGAAGAAGGAATAAAAGATTTTGCTTACTATGGAAACTCTAAAGATATAAAAATCGAAGAAAATAAAAGTGAAGAAATAGAGAATGAAAAAATGAAATTTAGTCAAAATACAATCTTATTAATATTCATGGGAATAGTAATAATCATACTAATGTTAATAATATATTTTAGTATAAAAAAAGAATTAAAACATAAAAAGTAGAGGTTATCCTCTACTTTCCTATTTTATCCGAAAGCTAAGAGTTCTAAAACTCCATCCTCTTAAGGATGGAGATAAGAACTCTACAGCTTCTGGATTAGTTCAACTAAAAATTCAGTTGGAGTAAAAACTCCATCTGAATTAAGTTTCACTTTATTTATTCGTAAATATTTTTTTTGCTTCAATCATACGTTGGATTGCAGTTACAAATATCAATATAGAAAATATATTCGTTATTAAGCCTGTATTATTTGGAATTAATATCATACACGTAAAAAATATAAATCCTTCCGTTCTTTCTGCTATACCAGCTTGATAATAAAATGACTTTATACCATTTTTTTCACTTAAGGCTCCAACAGTCAAAAATATAGTCATTGAAAAAATTATACAACAAGTAAGTATCAAGTAATTAAATAATAATTCGTTAAATTTAAATGCCAAACTTATTATAATAAATATTTCTACAATTCTATCAAAAGTAATATCAAGCAATGTCCCCCAAGGAGTAGAATTATTACTAGTTCTTGCCATAGCACCATCAACAGCATCTAAAAAACCTGATATCCAAAGTAATAAACACGCAACTATATTATAATCAAAATATACCCCAACAGATGCTGTTATACCAGTTATAAATGCTAATACAGTGACTTGATTAGGTGTCATTTTTAAATTTAAAAAACCTTTAGAGGCTTTATTTATCATAGGATTTATATATTTTCTTGCATGAGTATCTAACATTGTGTTTCCTCCTCATCTGCTATAAATAGAAGTCCTTTTTCATCATATTGTACAAAAACTTTTTCACCAACTTTAAATTCTACATCTGCCTCATACACCTGTATTGTTTCAAATTCTGTTAAATTAATATCTATTTTAAAGAATATAAACCCTTGTCTAAATGAGAATTCTTTTATTATACCTTCAAAAACATTTGCATCTTCATGACAATTATCAATTTCTAATACTTTTAAACATTCAGGTTTTAAAATAAGATTTCCACTTACATTATCTTCATTAGATCTATTTAACTTTATCTTTAAATTGTCTGATCTAAATATTTTATTCTTAATATTTCCATATAAAACATTATTAATTCCCATAAATTTAGCAACATGAGTATTAATAGGATTTTCATATATTTGCATAGGTGATCCCTTTTGTACTATCCTACCTTCTTTCATTATAATCATATTGTCGAACAAATTAAATGCTTCTTCTATATCATGAGTTACAAACACTATAGTCATATTATATTCTTTATGAATTTTTAATATAAGATTTCTCATATCTTTTCTTAATTCAGGGTCTAGAGCACTAAAAGGCTCATCCATAAGTAATACTTCAGGCTTTAATACTAGCGCTCTAGCTAAAGAAACTCTTTGCTTTTGCCCTCCACTTAATTCATTTGGATATCTTTTTTCAAACCCTTTGAGTCCTACTGATTGAAGTACATCATCTATTAATTTTAAAATTTCTCTTTTTTGAACTTTTTTAATCTTAAGACCAAAACTTATATTTTCATATACATTCATATGAGGAAAAAGTAAATTTTCTTGAAATATCATACCTATGTTCCTTCTTTGAGGTAAAATATCATTTAAGGCTTTTTCATTCATATAAATTTTTCCATAGTCAAGATCAATGAGTCCTGCTATTATCTTTAAAAGAGTAGTCTTACCACAACCAGATCCTCCAACTATCCCAAAAAAATCTCTATTTTTAATTTTAAGTTCATCTATATTCAAATCAAACTCCGATATTTTTGCATATTTATTATAGTTTTTTTTTATATCTTTTAAATATAATTTCGTCATAAGCAAATCTTCCTCTCCTGTCTGTATCACAGTGAATCATAATATCTTTTTAAATAATATTCCATAATACCAAGTGTAGACAAGCATATAAATGCAAATATTATAGCATATACACATCCGATCGTTTTTTCTCCAGAATTAATATATGGAACCATATTAGTTGAAAGAGTTTGTATTTGTCCTCCTCCTATCAAAATAGTCGTTATATATTGACTAAAAGATATTAAAACTGTTAAGCTAGAACCAGCTATAATACCAGGAAGTAAAAAATACATTTTCACATTAATAAACGTGTTTAATTTACTAGCTCCAAGCATTTGACACTGCTGCTCCCACTCAAATCCAAAATTCTCAAAACTAATTTTAATAGCCCTTATCATATACGGTAGTGTAGGTATTATATGTACAAAAACTACTCCCCATATGCTTTCTGTTAAATTCATTTTTATAAAAATTTTATGTATTCCCATTGTTGATATTATAGGAGGTATAACAACAGGCATAATCAAGAAAAACTCGATTGTATTTTTGTATTTAAAATTATATCTAGCTATTGCATCTGCTGCTGGAATTGCTACTATTACGTTTATAATTACTACAATCAAAGCTATTTTTAAACTCATAAATATAGCGTCTAATGAATTACTATTTAATAAAACATACTTCCACCCTTCAATACTCAGGTTTTTAGGAATTATATCAGGCCAAACCCATCCATTAGAAAAGCTCATAAAAAAAATGAAAATAATTTGAATTAAGGAAAGTAATATCATTAAAGACAGTACTATTAACGATATCTTATCCCCATATTTAACCTTCATCACTTTATATTCCTCCATTTTTTCATACTTAAGTGATTTAAAATATATCCAAACCCAATTATAGATAATACTACAACTACATTTATAGCAAAAGCTTTAGGTCTTTCAATTAAATCCGAATTCATATACATTTGATATGAATAAACAGAAATCATTTTAGGATAAGTAACCCCTAATAAAAAAGGTATCTCAAATTCAGCAAAAGTGTATGCAAATATTATAAAACACGATGTCTTTAGAGGATTAACCAACATCTTAAGTATAACTTTTTTAAATAACTCATTCCTACTTCCACCTAACATATATGTTAATTCTAACCAAGACGATTCAACTTTTAAAATAACCGGGTACAGCATTAAAACTATAAACGGAGTAGTCTTTAATACATACGTAACAATTATACCTATCCCAAATTCATCATTTACTATTACAGGAAATTCATTAATACTATTTATTACCCCTAATTTAAAAAGAACAGAACTTATCCATCCACTTCTATTAAATATAAGCAATATAATGTATGAATACACTAAATACGAAAATAGCATAGGTATTTGAATTAAAAGTTTAAATTTGGATGCAAAATTATAAAACACTCCAGTCTTTAGTATATACAATAAATATACTATAAAAGTACCTGCCAATGCAGATAATACTGTCGATATTATAGCTACTTTAAATGTAATAAACAATGACATCCAAAATTCTGTAGATCTAAACAGTTCATGATAATACTCAAGAGTAATATCACCCATATTACAAATAGATGTAATTCCTAAACTTTGTATAAGTCCTTGCATCAATCCCGATATAAATAACACAATAGTTACTATTAAGGCAGGCAATACTAACAGATATGGCCTAATTCTTTGAGACATTTTGGTCCCAACCTTTTTCTATTTGATCTATGTATTCAGCCTTCATTTCTGGAATTTTATATTTTCTAATTTCATTTAAAAATTCTAATTTATTTTCTTTATAAATCTCATCTATCTTTAATTTATCTTCATCTGAAAGTTTATCATATGATATAGCAAGTCCATCTCCCCAATTACTAGGATTCAATTTATATATCTGAGATTTAGGTGATAGTAAAAAATCTATAACTGCCATGGCTCCAGCTTTATTAGTAGCATTAAATGGTACACTCAAGTAATGTGTATTAGACAAAGTTCCATCATTTAACACAAATACATCAGTTGATTCTTTGAATTCTCCACTTTGTATTTTATTAAATGCATGAAGCGGATTGTAAGACATACTCATCAATACTTCTGAATTTGAATATAGCATATCAAGTTTAGCACTACTTTCAGGATATGTTTCTCCATTTCTCCATAAATACGGTTTTATATCATTCATATAATTCCACATACTATTTAAGTCTTTCTCTTCTATATAATTTTTTTTGAATAAATCAATATAAGTTTGACGTATAAATGCACTTCCTGTAAAATCTGGTACTGATGGATATGTAAATTTTCCAGGATTTTGTTTTATCCAATTAGTAAGTTCATTTATATCCTTTGGTGGATTCTTTATAACATTAGAATCATATATAAATACAAATTGAGATTTTCCAAAAGGAACTTCCATTCCCATAGTATCTTCTCCAAAATCATACTTAATATCATCTGCTTCTTTATCAACATATTGATTATAATTTGGAAGTTTGTCAGCAAAAGGTCCCCAAAGTAGATTATTTTCATTTGCTAGTTTGAAATTTTCTCCATTCATCCATATTATATCTATACTTCCATTTGATTTTTCTACTTCTTTTTCTGTAAGTAGCTTATTTATCATATCTTTTGGATCGTTTATAGCAACTCTATTTAAATTGATATTTAGTTCTTCTTTTACTAATGGCTTAACCCAATTATCCATGTATTCATTTACTGATTGATCTCCTGACCACATATATATATTAACCGTTTCACCTTCAGCCTCTTTAGAGATATCTTCCCATTGCATTTCAAGTAAATTCGATGATTCCTTATTATCTTGATTTGAGCATCCAGATAATACACTTAAACTAATCAATATTAAAAGTATAATAGATATTATTTTTTTCATAAGTTATTCTCCTTCATTAATATTTTTTAATTGTTCAATATATGTTTTACACTTATACCTATTCATCCATTTTTTTAAATAATTAACTTCTTGTTGATCAAACTGTGAGTTTATACTATCATTAAATACTAAATCTAATATATGAATACTGTTTTTACCTGCTGTTTTCATAGATTTAACGCAAGACTCACAATACGTCAATATATAATTAGAGTCAGCTTCATAAGCCCTTTTTCTCATATGATTTAATGCTAGTTCTTTATTATTTATACTTAATTTTCCTCCACAGCACGAAGTTTTTTCTCTGCAATTATTAAATTCTTCTATCTTAATGCCCATTTCACTTAATACAGCTCTAACACTTTCATGTATAATATTTTCTTTTCTTATAGGACACGGATCATGCAAAGCAAATACTATATCCAAATCTTTATATCTGTCCTTAACATCATGTGGTATACCAATATCATTTATTACTTCCCAAATAGATTTAACCTCAATGTCTGGACTATTTTCTTTTATAGTCTTATAGCATGTTTGACATGCTGTTATTATCTCTTTTACTTTCATCTTCTCTATTTCTTCTTGTAATTGTGAATAATATGATTTAAATCCCTGTTTATCTCCTGATATTTTAGAAGGCGCAGCACAACACTTCAAAATAATACCTGTATCCCCTAGATTATCATTTAAATATTTATATGTTTTCATTACTATTTCAGGACTATAGTCTGTTAGACTGCATCCTGGAATAAAAGCTCTTATATTATCTTTATTATAATCACTTGATGCAGTAAAAAATTTTGAAAAACTCGATAGTTGATGTAATTTAACGCCTATATTACTTTTTTTCATAGTCAATTCACCCTTTAACGTTAATTTGTCCTATTATTAGTTAAAAATATTATAATTTCCTTGCATATATATAAGACTCTTCTTATATGATCAAGAAGAGTCTTATATACATCAAAATAAAGTATATCATATATAAATATTGTTTAACTATACAAAATTTATATATGATATAGATTAGTTATTAAACTTTTTTTATATTATTTTTATGTTAATTATTAAAAAGGTCTTAATATCATAGATATTAAGACCTTTTTAATTTATTTAACCATGGCTATTTTTATTTTTCTTTTAATGCTGCTTGAGCTGCTGCAAGTCTAGCAATTGGTACTCTATAAGGAGAACAAGATACATAATTAAGTCCTATATTATGGCAGAATTCCACAGATTCAGGTTCTCCTCCATGCTCTCCACATATACCAAGTTTTATATCTTTTCTCGTCTCTCTTCCAAGCTTCGATGCCATTTTAACCAACTTCCCAACACCATTCTTATCTAATACTTGGAATGGATCTTTTTCAAATATTTCTTTAGATTCATATTCTACTAAGAATTTATTTGCATCATCTCTAGAAAATCCATATGTCATTTGAGTTAAATCATTAGTTCCAAAGCTAAAGAATTCCGCTTCTTCTGCTATTTCATCCGCAGTAAGTGCTGCTCTTGGAACTTCTATCATAGTTCCAATCATATATTTTATATCTTCTTTTGATTCCTTTAAAACCTCTTCTACCGTACTTACAACAAATTCTTTTATATATTTAAGCTCATTTACATCTCCAATAAGAGGTATCATTATTTCCGGTGCTACATCAAAGCCTTTGTTTTTAGCATCAATCGCACCCTCCATTATAGCTCTTGCTTGCATAATATATATTTCAGGATACGTTACTGCAAGACGACATCCTCTGTGTCCAAGCATAGGATTAAACTCTTCTAAATCCTCAATCCTCTTTAATATATCTTCATACGATATATTCATATTATCTGCTAAGTTCTTTATATCTTCCTCTTTTTTAGGTAAGAATTCATGAAGAGGAGGATCTAAAAGTCTTATAGTCGTATCTCTTCCTTCCATAGCTTCAAATATTTGTGAAAAATCTTTTCTTTGCATAGGAAGTAATTTTTCTAAAGCTTCTTGTCTTTCATCAACAGTTTTAGATAAAATCATCTTTCTAACAACAGGTATTCTATCTTCTTCAAAGAACATGTGCTCAGTTCTACAAAGACCTATACCTTCAGCTCCAAATTTAACAGCAGTCTTAGCATCCTTTGGAGTGTCAGCATTAGTTCTTACTTTAAGAACTTTAACTTCGTCTACCCAATCCATGAACTCTTCAAATTTACCTACAAGCTCAACCTCATGCTTAGTTATATTTCCTGTATAAACACTACCAGTTGATCCATCAAGAGATATATATTCTCCTTCTCTTATAACAAGGTCTTTCACTCTAAGTTCCTTTTTATCTTCATTAACTTTTATATCAGAACAACCTGCTACACAACACTTACCCATACCTCTTGCTACAACAGCTGCATGAGATGTCATTCCTCCTCTTGCAGTAAGTATACCTTCGCTTGATACCATTCCCTCTATATCTTCTGGTGATGTTTCAAGTCTTACAAGAATAGCTTTTTCTCCATTTTCATTTGCAGCAACAACGTCACTTGCATTAAAATATACCTTTCCAGATGCAGCACCAGGTGATGCTGGAAGTCCTTTTGATATAAGAGTTGCTTCTTTTAACGATTTTTCTTCAAAATTAGGATGTAAAAGTTGATCTAATTGTTTAGCATCTATTCTCATTATAGCTTCTTTTTTAGTTATGAAGCCTTCCTCAACCATGTCCACAGCTATATTTATAGCAGCTTTTGCTGTACGCTTTCCATTTCTAGTTTGTAAAATATATAATTTTTCGTTTTCTATAGTAAACTCTATATCTTGCATATCTTTATAATGATCTTCGAGTGCTCTAGTTATAACTTCAAATTTATTGTATATATTAGGCATAATATCTTTTAAGCTAGCTATAGGTTCAGGTGTCCTAATACCCGCAACAACATCTTCACCTTGAGCATCTACCAAATATTCTCCAAACAATACATTTTCACCAGTAGATGGATTTCTCGTAAATGCAACTCCTGTACCTGATGTTTGCCCCATATTTCCAAATACCATAGACTGTATATTTACAGCAGTTCCCAGCTTATAAGGTATATCATTCAACTTTCTATATATGTTTGCTCTAGGATTATTCCATGAGTCAAATACAGCCTTCACAGATAATATTAGTTGTTCCTTAGGGTCAGACGGGAACTCTTTTCTTAATTCTCTCTTGTATATACTCTTAAATTCTTTAACTATATTTTTTAAATCGTCAACAGTAAGTTCAGTATCATATTTGTATCCTTTGTCTTCTTTTACGTTATCCAATACTCTTTCAAACTTGTATTTTTGAATTCCCATAACAACATCTGAGAACATTTGTATAAATCTTCTATAACTATCATAAGCAAATCTTTCATTATTAGTCTTTTTAGAAAGCGCTTGTACAGCTGTATCGTTAAGTCCTAAGTTAAGTATAGTATCCATCATTCCAGGCATAGATATTACAGAACCTGATCTTACCGAAAGAAGAAGTGGATTTTCATTATCCCCTAATTTTTTATCCAAACTCTTTTCTAATTCAGAAAGATTAGTCATTATTTCATCTAAAAGTTCATCCCAAATTTTTTTATCTTTCTTATAGTAAGTATTGCAAGCATCTGTTGTGATTGTAAATCCTGGAGGAACAGGAAGCCCAATCTTAGTCATTTCAGCTAAATTAGCTCCTTTTCCACCTAATAAATTTTTCATTTCCTTTGAACCTTCGTTAAAGCTGTATACAAATTCTCCCATGTTTTACACTCTCCCTTTAATATAGACTTTAATATTATTTAATTAGCTTATATTTTAATAGTTACTGTGATTTTGTATTAGCTATTAAGAAATCCTTTATACACTCTGAGACCATTTTCTTTCATTATGTTTATAATAAGCCCTGCTGTTTCTTCAATCGCTTTATTTGATACATCTATTATTGGACATCCTAACTTTTTCATTATAGTTTCAGCATATTCAATCTCTTCTAGTATTCTTTTCATATTTGCATAGTTAGCATTACTAGAAAGACCTAGTGCCTTTAATCTTTCTTGTCTTATCTGATTTAATTTTTCTGGAGTATTAGTAAGACCTATTATTTTTTTATTAGGTACTTCAAATAATTCCTTAGGAACTGGAACTTCAGGAACTAATGGTACATTAGCTACCTTTATATTTTTATTTGCAAGGTACATACTAAGAGGTGTCTTAGACGTTCTAGATATACCAACCAATACTAAATCTGACTTTATAAGTCCTCTTGAATCTTTTCCATCATCATATTTCACAGCAAACTCTATGGCTTCCACTCTCTTGAAATATTTTTCATCAAGTTTTCTTATTATTCCAGGTTCTCTCAACGGACTCAAACTCGTTCTTAATTTCATCGCATCTATAAGAGGGTTTACCAAATCTAAACCTGGTATATTATTTTCCTCACAAAACATTGATGTACGGTTTGCAAGTTCTAAATTCACAAGAGTATAAACTATTATAGAATTTTGATGCTTTGCATCATTTAATATTTCATCTAGAAATTGCTTATCCAGTACATATGGATATTTTCTTATTTCATAGTTTTTTAAATCAAACTGACCTATAGAAGCTTTTGCTACTTGTTCTCCTGTCTCCCCTAAAGAATCTGATATTATATATATAACTAAATTTTCCATAATACACTCCTTTATTCTTCAAATAACTCTAAAAATAATTTTGTTATATTGGTTTTAGATACTCTACCCGTAACTTTATAGTATTCTTTACTATCTTTTAACTCTTTTTTTACTACAGGTACAGAATCTACCTCATGCTCTATTATCTTTTTCACTATATTAATTACTGTATCTCCTTCTTTAGCCATAATAACATTTGGCATTCTGGTCATAATCATACCTACAGGTATTTTATTTATATCATTTCCGCCTATAGTACTTTTAAGTAAGTCTTTTCTAGATACTACACCCGATAAGAAACCATTATTTATTATGTATATACTTCCTACATCTTCTAAAAACATAGTAACAATAGCGTTATATACTGTAGTTTCTTCTGTTAGCATAACTGGTATGCTCATTATTTCACTAACTTTTTTATTTTTTAATTCCTCTGCTATTATATGATTTTTATTTATTCCAGCATAAAAATAACCAACCTTTGGTCTTGCATCTAATATCCCCGTCATAGTAAGTATTGCAAGATCTGGTCTCAAAGTTGCCCTTGTCACACTTAACATTGATGCTATATTTTCACTAGTTATAGGCTGATGCTCTTTAACTATATCTATTATCTTAGTTTGTCTATCGCTAAATTGTATATTAAACACCTCTTTTCTCATAATGTGATATACTTTTTATCGCCCGTTTCTTATATAGTATATTATATATACTTATGTGTTATATGTAAATAACAAAATTGAATTTAAGAAAAAAAATTACTCATTGACTCATGTAGCCAACGATTCCTAACGGGGCTCCATTGCTCAAAATAGTTGTAAGTATCGGTTTTTACTCAATATTATAAAGATTTTATAATTTTGTTAGAGATAAAAAAGTCGGGAATTTCTCCCGACTTTTTTACTTATATACTATTTTTGACAAATCACATATTAAAAGCATAGTATCATATACTTGTTTTAATAAAGCTAATCTATTATTTTTAATGTTTTCATCTTTATCCATAATCATTACAGTCTCAAATAAATTGTCAATAGGATTCTTAAGTACAGTAAATTCATCTAAAGCTTTAGAATATTCTTTTTTATCTATAGATGCTTTAACAATATCTTTTACTTTTTTGAACTCATCATATAGAACTTTTTCTTCATTCGCTTGTAGATATTCTTCTTTTATTTCTTTTAATTCAGCCTTTTGAGCTAGAGTAGATACTCTATTGAAAGCAGTTAATATTTCTGTTATTTCATCTCTTTTTATCCACATATTAAGCTCTTTTGCTCTATCGTACATATCAGATACATCATCTACATGAGAGCTAATAATAGCATCTATAACGTCATATCTTATTCCCATTTCACTGAATATGTTTTTTATTCTTTGATTAAAGAACTCTAATATTTCTAGGCTGACTTTTTCTTTGTCAAACTCTAGGTTGTCATAATTAGTTAAAGCTGAATCTATGATACTTTTTAAGCTTATATTAATATTTTTATCCATTAATATATTAATTATACCTAGAGCTTGTCTTCTTAGCGCATATGGGTCCTGAGATCCTGTAGGCTGTATTCCTATTGCAAAAAATCCTGTTATTGAATCCATCTTATCAGCTATTGCTACAATAGTTCCCGCATTTGTAGAAGGTAATATATCACCCGAGAATCTAGGAAGATAATGCTCGAATATAGCATTAGCTACTACATCATTCTCACCCGATACCTTAGCATACTCTCTTCCCATAACACCTTGAAGTTCTGTAAATTCAAATACCATATTAGTAACCAAATCCGACTTACAAATTTTTGCAGCTCTTATAGTATTATCTCTTTCTTGTTCATATCCAAATTGCGAAACTAATTTTTTAGATAACTCCTCTATTCTTACAGTTTTATCATATATAGTCCCTAATTGTTCTTGAAACACTACATTTTTAAGTTTTTCATTATATTTTTCAAGTTCTATTTTGGTATCTTCTCTATAGAAAAATTGTGCATCAGCAAGTCTTGCTTCTAAAACTTTTTCGTTTCCTTTTTTAACATTTTCAATTTTATAATCAGTACCGTTTCTAACTGTTATAAAATTAGGTAATAACTCTCCATCTTCTCTTAATACCGGGAAGTATCTTTGATGTTCCTTCATTGGTGTTATTATAACTTCCTTTGGAAGCTTTAAATAATCATTTTCAAACTCTCCATAAAAAGCTGTTGGATATTCAAGTAGATAAGTAACTTCGTTTAATAATTCCTCATCCATTAATACTTGTCCATTTATTGAATTTGCAACTTCTATACATTGTTTTCTTATAATTTCTTTTCTCTCGTTTTGATCAAGTATCACATAATTTTTTCTTAGTTCATTTATATACTCATCAACTGAATTTACAGTTATACTCTCTTGTCCTAAGAATCTATGACCTCTTGTAACATTAGATGATTTTATTCCTTCTATTTCAAAATCAACCACGTCTCCATTATATAAACATATTATCCATCTAATAGGTCTTGTAAATCTTAATTGTTTGCCTCCCCATTTCATAGCTTTTGGATAATTTATAGATCTTATCAAATTAGGAAGAATAACCTTTAATACATCTTCTGTATTTTTTCCTTCTTCTTTTAATTTAGCAAATACATATTCTTCTTTACCTGCTAACTTAAAGTATAAATCCTCTATATTTAACCCCTTACTTCTCATAAAACCTTGAAGAGGTTTTGTAGGTTCACTATTATCATCAAAAGCTATTCTCTTTGCAGGTCCTTTTATTTCTTCTTCTAAATCATCCTGATTATCAGATAGACCCTCTATTATCAAAGTAAGTCTTCTTGGTGTTCCATAAGTTTTTATATCTTCAAATTTTATTCTATTTTCATTTAAGAATTTTTTCGAGTTTTCTTTTAATTGTTTTAAAGAACTATCCATAAATCTTGCAGGAATTTCTTCACATCCAATTTCAAATAAAAGATATTTATTCATATTATTTTCCTCCTTTCTTTAAAAGAGGGTATCCCATTTCTTCTCTTTGCTCAACATAAGCACTAGCAACCATTTTTGCCATATTTCTAACTTTTGCTATAAATGATGCTCTCTCACTTACGCCAATAGCCCCTCTTGCATCTAAAACATTAAATGTATGTGAACATTTTAATATATAATCATACGCTGGTTGGACCAAACCTTTTTCTAATAATTTTTTAGCTTCTTCTTCATAGCTATTGAAGTGTTCAAACATCATATCAGTATTTCCTTCTTCAAAACTATAAACAGAATGCTCATACTCTGCCTTTTGGAATATATCTCTATAAGTTAATTCATCATTCCACTGAAGATCATATACATCATCTTTTTCTTGAATATACATAGCAAGTCTTTCAAGTCCATAAGTAATTTCTGCTGATTCAAGTTCACAATCTAGATTACCAACCTGTTGAAAATATGTAAATTGAGTAACTTCCATGCCATCAAGCCATACTTCCCAACCAAGTCCCCACGCTCCAACAGCAGCAGCTTCCCAGTTGTCTTCTACAAATCTTATATCGTGTTCTTGTGGATTTATACCTATAGCTTTTAAACTCTCCAGGTATAGCTCTTGTATATTGTCTGGAGAGGGCTTAAGTATTACTTGAAATTGGTGATGCTGATATAATCTATTAGGATTTTCTCCATATCTTGCATCCGTTGGTCTTCTTGAAGGCTCTACATAACAAACCTTCCAAGGCTCAGGTCCAAGTGATTTCAAGAATGTATAAGGGCTCATAGTTCCCGCTCCCTTTTCTACATCATAAGGATTCATTACTATACAACCTTGCTTTGACCAATAACTTTGTAAAGAAAGTATCATATTTTGAAAATTCATTTTTTTCCCTCCTATATTTATTTAAAATTCGCTTCATGCTATCGCACTGCTCATGTCGCCAACGAGTCCTAACGGGCTCCGTTGCTTAAAAATAGTTGCTAATTCTGTTCACACATCAATTTTATCCGCAACTTGTAAATTATATGCTTGCTTAGTGATAAAAAATTTAGCCTTTCGCTTTTGGCGAAAGGCTAAATTCTAAAGAATTCTAACTTTAAATTTAACAAAATTAGGGTTATTTGTCAAGTTCATTACCCATTTCTTGAGTTTCTTCTTTCATTATATCATCAGTAATATCTTTATGGTCAGATTTATTAAAATTCATTTTTTCTTTTATATCATTAAATGATTCTTGTGTTTTCTCTTTTATATCATTAAATGATTCTTGTGTCATGTCATTTATATCTACAGTTTCACCATTTGTTTTTACTATTTTTATTTTATATTTACCTACAACAGCTGCAGACACACCTACTATTGTAGCAATTGGCCCTAGTACTAATCCAATTGCTCCTGCTGTTACAGGTAGGTTTAACATTACATCTCCATCTTTTTCAAGCATAACCCTAGTTATATTTCCTTTTTTAAGAATTTCTTTTAATTTTTCTATCATTTCAGTACTTTTGTCATTTATACCCTTGAATACATTTCCTTCTCTTTTTTCAAGATAAACTAAAGCTTCTATAACATCTCCATTTGAATTAATTAATGCTTCTTTAGCTTTTTCGTACCCTACATTCATTCTTTCCATAATTTGATCAATTTTTTCAAGTGTTATTTCCATGCTATTCACTCCTTACTCTTTTAGATTTTTAAGAAAATTTAATGATTTCAAGTTTAAATTTTCTATATGAGCCATTAGATATTTTTTCAAAATATTATCTAGTTGATTTAGTATATATTTTGATACCTTTATCTTGTTACATATTACTATGTCATTTTCTAATATGTATTCGATTAATTTTAAAGTTGTAGGATCAATTTCTATACTATATCTATCTATACCTATGCACCCATTGCATAGTATACCTCCTTCTATCATGCTAAACTTTCCTTTATCTAAGTTATTATTGCCACAATTAGTACATTTTAAAACACTGGGCTTATATCCTATATAACTTAAAAATTTAAGTTCAAATATATTTGTTATCAATTCGTGGTTAGCATCATCATATGAATATAAGTACAATGTCTTTAATAATAAATCAAACAGCCTATTGTTAGTTTGGTTTTCAAATATATTTTGTTCAACCAATGAATTAATATAGCTAGCATGAGCTAAAGTATCTATATTATAAGATAGGTTGTAGAAATTTTGCTTTACTTCACATTGATTTAATTTGTACATATTACCATTTCTTCTAATAGAAAAATTAGAATATGAAAATACTTGAGTACCCGATAAGAATGTGCTCTTCGCTCTTCTAGCACCTTTTGCAAGTACTGAAATTTTTCCAAGCTTTCTAGTAAATATAACTATTATAGAATCTGATTCTTCATACTTAATCGATTTCAGTACTATCCCATCTGTATTCATGAACATAATTATTTTCAATCTCCCTCATTGTATTTGATTCAAACTTTAGGCTGTCGTAGCACTTAAGATACATATATGCGTTTATGTCTCCTGTTTTTTTAAAATATTCCCATATTGATTTATTCATTTTAAAACCCCCTTCTGTCCATTTATATTTATTTTTGGTAAGAAGGGGGATAATATACATACTATTTTTTTTATTTTAAGAAAATTTTAGTAAACAAGCAGTTGTCAGTGTAAAGTATATAGTAAGACCAGTTATATCAAGAGTTGTAGAAATAAACGGAGCTGATGCAACAGCTGGATCAACGCCAAGTCTTTTAAATATAATAGGTACCAATGTACCTATTGTCGCAGCAGTTAGCATATTAGCTGCCATGGCTATTCCTACAACAATTCCTAATCTAAAGTCTCCTATCCATAAGTAAGCAACCACACATATTATAAGACTACATATAAACCCCACACTAAATCCTATGCTCATTTCTTGAAATATTGTCTTAAAAGCATTTTTTTCGTTTATATGACCCGTAGCAAGCCCTCTAACAGTCAATGTAGATGATTGTGTTCCCACATTTCCTCCCATTCCAGTTAAAAGAGGCATAAAAAAAGATACAGCTGCATACGCCTTTATCGTATCTTCGTATTTTCCAAGTATTTTAGCTGATAAAGTACCTCCAATTAAGGTTATAAGTAGCCACGGAAGCCTTGCTTTCACAGCAGAAATTACTTTTGGAAAAAATTTATCATCCTCCAAGTACTCACTTTCAGACTCAGATGTACCTGCAAATTTATATATATCTTCGGTTGCTTCTTCTTGTATAACATCAATTATATCATCGACTGTTATTATACCTCTTATCTTACCATTTATATCTGTAACCGGGATGGCCAATAAATCGTATTTGGATACAATTCTTGCAACTTCTTCTTGATCATCATTTACATTAACATTAATTACTTTTTCACTCATTACATCTTCTATAATAGAATTAGGCTTTGAAACAATAAGTTCTCTTAAAGATATAACGCCAACAAGTTTATCATTCTTGTCAACTACATATACATAGTATATTGTCTCTGCATCAGGCGCATTTTCTCTTAAATACTCTATCGCTGCATAGCATGTAATATCCTTACTCAATACAACAAAATCTGTAGTCATTATACCACCGGCAGAATCTTCATCGTATACAAGTAGTTCCTTTATGTCTTGAGCTAATTCTTTATCCAAAAGATTTATTATTTCATGTCTTTTTTCCTCTGACAAATCACTTAATATATCAACCATATCATCTTGAGACATAAGATCTAATATTCTCTTTTTATAATCTATGCTGATTTTTGAGAATATAGATGTAAACATATCAGAATCTAATTCATCAAGTACCTTAGCTGCAACTTCTAATGGAAGTATCTCAAATAATTTTATTTTTTTTTCTTCTTGTAAATTTATTAATATTTCCGATATATCTCGGGGATGAAGTTCATCTATATATTCATTTAAGTCTATTATCTTCTCACTATCTATCAATGCGTTAACTTGAACTATTATTTCTTGAAATAAAACTTCATTTTTATTCATAGATTTCCCCCCATGCCTAATCAGTAATACACATTATCTATTTTTTATATCCAAAACTACTTATGTGATTTTCTGAATTTCTCCAATTCGCTTTAACCTTTACCCAAGTTTGAAGATATACTTTAGAACCAAGAAGCCTTTGTATATCTTGTCTTGCAGACTTGCCTATTCCTTTTAATTTTCTTCCATTTTTACCTATTATAATTCCCTTATGCGAATCTCTCTCGCAATATATAACAGCAGATATATCTACTATATCTCCACCTTCTCTTGATTTCATTTGTTCAACCTCAACCGCAACTCCATGAGGAACCTCTTCATGAACATAATGTAGAACTTTTTCTCTAATTAATTCAGAAATTAAAACTCTTTCTGGTTGATCAGTTATCATCTCATCAGGAAAATACTTAGGTCCTTCAGGTAAATGCTTATTTATAGTATTTACCAATGGATTTAAATGCCCTTCCTTCAAAGCAGATATAGGTACTATCTCATCGAATATGCCTTCATCATCATATTTTTTCATAAGAAGAATCAATTCTTCTTTTTCAAGCTTATCTATTTTATTTATAACAAGCACTATAGGTGTTTTAACATTTCTTAGATCCTCTATAATTCTTCGATCTCCAGCCCCTATAGTTTTAGAGTCATCAACAACAAATAAAACTACATCTACCTCATTTAAAGAGTCAGTTGCAACTTTAAGCATATACTCTCCCAATTTATTCTTTGGTTTTTGTATTCCCGGTGTATCTAAGAATACGATTTGAAAATCTTTAGTAGTTAAAACTGATTGAATTTTATTTCTAGTCGTTTGAGGCTTATCACTCATTATAGCTATTTTTTCTCCAACAACTTTATTCATAATTGTAGATTTCCCTACATTTGGTCTTCCTATTATACTTGCGAATCCTGATTTAAAACCCATTTTAGTCACCTCTTTATTTTTTAAGGTCTGCTCCAGTGAAACCATACGGAATCAATTCTTGTATAGACATTTCTCTATACTCACCTTCAGACTCTCCTAATATAACTTTAATATTTCTTCCAAACTCCAATATAACTTGTCTGCATATTCCACACGGGTAAGTTTCACCTATATTATCGCTAGTTACTGCTATTTTTTCAAACTCTCTTTCTCCTTCTGATACAGCTTTAAATATTGCTGTTCTCTCAGCACAGTTAGTTCCTCCATAAGATGCACATTCCACATTGCATCCAGTAAAAACCTTGCCTGATTTAGTCAAAAGAGCTGCTCCTACATGAAATTTAGAATATGGAACATATGCATTTTCTTTAGCCTTTTCTGCTATTTTTAATAATTCCTTATTATCCATTTTAAATTCCTCCTTTAGTTTTCTTTATAACCTACGATCCCGCCTGAAACTATTATTTTAAGAGCATTATCAATAGATAAATCTAAATATACTATCTCTTTTTTAGCTATTGCAACAAGCATTCCAGATGTAGGATTTGGAGTTGTAGGTATGAATACAAATACACTTTCTTCTCCTGTATATTCATTTATAGCAGTAGGTGCATTCGTAGTTACAAATCCTATTGTATATATCCCCTTTGAAGGATATTGAACTAATACCGTATTTTTAAAACCTTCTCCTTTTTTAGTAGCAAAAGCATCAACTACTTGTTTTACCGAAGAATATATCATTCCTACTAAAGGAATTTTATGCATTACCATTTCAAATCCATTAAATATTCTTTTACCTATAACATCTGTTGCAAAAATACCTGCAGCAAATGTAAGTATCAATGTTATTACTATACCAACCCCATAAAGGTGAATTCCTAATAGTTTTTCAAGAGGCACTCTAAATATGTAATCTACTTTATTAAATAGCCAAAATACTAATGATATAGTAACAGCAATTGGAAGAATGGTAAAAATACCACTTATAAACACTCTTTTTATGTCTGTTTTATCAGAACTATTTTTTTTCAAAACTCCTCATCCTTTCGCTTTAACTCTTTAAAGTGAAACTTAATTCAGATGGAATTTTTACTCCAACTGAATTTCTAGCTGAACTAATCCAGAAGCTGTTAAGTTCTTGTCTCCATCCTTAAGAAGGTGGAGTCTTAGAACTTTTAGCTTTCGGATAAATCACCATATAGAGCATTTTCAATTATATCAAACATTTAAGTTTTATCCAATGTTTATTTAAAATATAGGTTACATACAAAGTCACCAAAAGAATGGAAATATTTCCATTCTTTCGCTTACAAGAAAACTATATAAATTTCAAACTATTATATAACATTGATTAAAGATTTAAATTCACAACTATTTTAAGCAACGGAGTCTACGAAGACTCGTTGGCACCATAAGTCAATGCGTAGCAATTAGACGAATTTTTTATCCAAGACTTATTTGAAAAACTAGTATAGTTGTTAGTATCCCCAATATAGCTCCAAATACAACTTCTATACCACTATGAATTTCTCCTTCTATCCTACTTTGAGCAACAAGTAGTGCCAATATATATGTAAGAGTTGACACTAATATTTCCTCAGAAATAAATGTTACTGCAGTTGCAACTGAAAATGCAAGTGAAGCATGCCCGCTGGGCATTCCACCCTTTAAGTAAGTTCCTTTTTTTGTTATAGCTTTAACTACAACCACCAATATAAGAACTATTACTATTGCTATAACAGTTATATGCATCTCTGATTTTCTTATTTTATTTAAAACAATATTTGACAGAGGATTTATTCTATCGAAAAATAGCAAGTAGCCTATTACAATAGAATTTAAAGATGCAATTAAAACAGCTCCTGCTGAAACATCTTTAGCAATTTTTGCAAGTTCATGATATTCATTAGTAAACAAGTCTATGGATTTTTCTATTGCTGTATTTATCATTTCAGATATTATAACCAAAGATATAGTAAAAAACAAAATCATCATTTCATACTTAGTTAAATCGAAGAACAAGCTTAAAAACAGAATTATTATTGATATTAGATAGTGTATTTTCATATTCCTTTCATTTTTAACTGTATATATTATACCCTCTATAGCACAATTGAAAGCATTTATAAGCTTTTTAGCTCCCATGTTACTCCCTCACTATTCCAAGTTTAACCAAAACATCTTCTTCCTTCGATCTCATAGTTTTTGTATTTTCCTCAGTGTCATGATCATATCCCATTAAATGAAACATGCTGTGGCAAACTAAAAATGCAACTTCTCTTTCATAAGAATGATTATAATCCGTACTTTGTTCTAAGGCTTTTTCCATAGATATTACAATATCTCCAAGAGCTTTTTCCTCAAGTTCTATATCAAACTCATCATCTCCTATTAATGGAAATGACAGTACATCTGTTTCTCTATCTATACCTCTGTATAATTTGTTTAGCTCGTGTATTTCATTATTATCAACAAATGATAGACTTATTTCATAATCATCATCAAATCCTTCGTACTTTAGACACTCTTTAGCTACATTTTTTATAATATTCGTTAATTCATCACTTACTACTACTCTATCTTGTCTATTATCCATTATTAACTGCATTTAATTTCCTCCTTCTTCTGGGTACTCTATTCTTTGATGAAACATACCCATAATAACTTCTATGAAAGCTTCTTTTACTAAATCTAGTTCTTTTAGTGTTAAGTTACTTTTATCAAACTGTCCATCATTTAATTTACCTTTAACTATTTTTTCTATCATATCTTCAATTTTTTCTTTGCTAGGTTCCTTTATACTTCTAACAGCTGCCTCCACAGAATCTGCCATCATTATTACAGCCGCTTCCTTACTTTGAGGTTCTGGACCTTTATACCTAAAATCCTCTTCCTTTACATCCATTTCCATTTCTTTAGCCTTATAATAAAAGTAAGCAACCGATGTTGTTCCATGATGTTCTCTTATTATATTTATTATTTCTTTAGGCAATTTATGATCTTGAGCAAGCTCTACTCCGTAGCTTACATGTTCTTTAATTACCTTTGTACTCGTTATAGGAGACATCTTATCATGAGGATTATCAGTAGTTATTTGATTTTCTTTGAAAAAATACGGCTTTGATAGTTTTCCCATATCATGATAATATGACGCTACTCTTGCGAGCAAAGAATTTGCTTCTATTTTATCACACGCTCTTTCTGCTAAATTACCAACTATTATACTATGATGATATGTGCCAGGTGTTTCTATTAACATCCTTTTTAATATTTCATTATTAGCACTTGATAGTTCTAATAATTTAAGACTTGTTAGTATATCAAAATAATGTTCCCAAAGAGGTAAACTTCCAACTACGAAAATAGATGAAATTATACCTGATAATAGAGAAAGTAGCGAATTTATAAAAGGTTCTTTTAAGCTTGTTGTAGTTATAAAACCCATTGACATTACAAGTAATAAGTTTAAAAGTCCTATTTTAAATCCTGTAATTATTACATTTCTTCTTTGAGCTATTTCCAGATTAGAAAAAGAACCAAACGTTCCTGAAACTAATGATATCAATAGTATATTTATATCACCCGTAGCTATATAAAGCATTATAGATATAATCAAATTCGATATTATAGCTATATTAGTATTTAAAAGTATACTTATTAGCATACTGGCCCAAGCAACAGGTATTATATATAAAGATATTTTACTAAGAGTTATACTAATTAACATTGTAATAGAAATAATCAATATTATCAGTAATAGTTTCTTTTCATTTTTCAATATATTCTTATCAAAAACATTTATATATAATACTCCCAAAGCTTCAAGTATTAGTATTATAAGTATTAGACCTATTATAACAAAGAAATCTTCTTTACCCTTTTTTTGAACAACTCCTATGCTTTGTAATAGTTCTAATTTTTCTTTAGTTATAACTTCTCCCTTAGATATTATATTTTCACCTTTTGGTATTATAACCTTTTCAACAGATGCTTTTGCTTGTTCTGTTTTTTCTTGTGTTTTTTCTAAGTCCAAAAACTTATTAGGTCTTATATAGTTATCTATTATTTCTATACTTAGAAGCTTTTCATTTTGATTAAATGTTTTTATTTCTTCAAAAAACTCTGATATACTTTCCTTTTGATACTCTACTTCTTCTTTCGTAATACCCGTGCTCATTATTTGATTTATTATTTCAAATATATAATTTTTTAATTTTTCAAGTCTAGCTTTGTCCATATTAAGAGCTAAAGCTGTGGATTTACTGGATATTGTAGGATACTTTTGCTGCATACTTTCTAGTTTTTGCTTTGAATCTAGTTCTTCACTATTATCAATCCCACTATTATTAACCTCATTTATATCGGAAAAAAACTTTTCTATATCCGATTTTGTCTCCGCCTGAACTGTTAGGTTTATTTTATAAACAGGTTGAACCTGCTGACCAGCCTTATCAATAAGTTTTTGTGTTTCTATTTTGTTTTCTATATTTTTTGTCGCTTTTATATCCTCTTGGGATCTTTGTCCTACTTTTAATTCGTACTTTTGAGGAGCTAAAAATGTAAATAATACTATGAAGTTAATTATAAAAAACAAAAGAGCAAGGGAAAACTTCTTAAATTTCATTTTTCCCTCTCCTTTCTAATTGTTATTTTTGTTATTTTTATATTTTTATCTAAATTTCCAAATAATTGTTTTAAAAAGTCATCATTCGCTGTCTGTATCTTGCAATTTATCCTCAGTATAATTTCCTCCTTCCACTTGTTCATATCTGCCTATATTTTCTAAGGTTTGTATAATAACAGTGAATTTCAAGATATTTTTCTCTACACTATAATTTTCATTTTTATCTATTATCCTTGCCTGTACCGGCAATAAATAATCCATTTTCTTTAAAGCTTTTGATTTAAGAGTGTTTTTAATTTCATTCAAATCTTTATCATTTTTCTTTATATTAACCTCATAAAAAGTATCTATTTGAATTTGTATTGGAAATTCAAAATCTTTATATTTTATTTTCAAATCCTTTGTTTTAACATCATACTCTTTATAAGATATATTTTTATTTATGCTAAACTCGTTGTCATATAACTTAATTCTAAATATTTTTTTGTTTTTTCCAGTTCTATATTTACTTTTGTTTGCATACTCTACCTTCTCTGTTATTTCATAAAACGTTTTTGCCCACACTTCTCCCTTAGCTGTAAGATTTCCACCAGCTATTAATACATCTCCAGTTTTAACTATATCTCCCTTTTTAATCAATGCTTCTCCACTTCTTGGTATCACTTTCTCTATTATACCATCTTTTTTGGCAATTATATTACAATTTATTTTACTATTTTCTTTAGGCTCTTCGGCTTTTTTCACTATATCTACAAAAGCGCTAGTTCCTTTTATATTTATAGATATATACGCAACAGAATTAAATTTATACAGTATGCTATCTCTTATGTCCTTTTTATTTATTATATATTTATTTATGCCCGGCTTAAGGCCACATTCATATATTTCGCTTCTAAGTGCCTTTTTATCTATACCTTCAGGGCAGTCTATGTACACGTTTGTTATAAATGTTGTCAAAAATAATAGTATGAACAACGATAAAACTCCTCCAAATAAAAGAGTCTTTCTTTTATATACCTTTTTCATGAAAAAAGGAATCCCAACCGATTTTTTAATCTTTAAATTGTAGTTAGATTTTCTATAAATACTTATGAGGTTTTTAACATCCTCTTTGTATACATATGCTTCTATTTTTGTTTCAGATATCCTTTTTATATTAAATATATAAATTCTATTTTTAGCCAAATTATTTATAAATTTTTCTAAATTTAGTCCTTCTATAGTAACAACACAAAATCCTTTAACATATTGCCACAACTTTCATGCCCCCTTAAACCCAATATTCAACAGAGTATATTTTTCCCTCAACGCACAAATCATCCTCAGTTATATATTTTATAATAAGGTCTTCTCCTTCTACCTTTAATATATTTACCTTTGTACTAACTTTTATCATCTGTTTAGAATACTCTATAACACTTATATAATTTTCTATATTGATACATTTATTACTAATGGTAGTAACTCTTGGCAAATCGATTTGTAAATCATTAGGCAAGTTAACCATTATCACACCTCCCCTTATATAATTTTATGAGCGCTATATTATTTAATTCCAAATTTTCAACTTATATTTTTGATTATCATTCTAAAAATAAACTTTATAATAAAAGAATGAATCTAATTTCTAATTAATAATCAAAGAAAATAATAAGTTCAATCAAATATTGTGTTTAGATTTATTAATTGAGGGAATATATATAATGAATATATAATATAAAAAGTTAATAAATTCAAAGGGAGGTTTTTATACATGAAAAGCTTAAAAGAATTTTTACAAACTGGAGATTTTAAAGGAGAAAAACATGTACCTGTTATACATGTACCTGAAAATATAGAAAAAGATAAAGAATTTGATTTAAGAGTATCTGTAGGAGATGAGATAAAACACCCTAATACTTTAGAACACCATATAGCTTGGGTTAAAGTGTTCTTCAAAGGTGAAAACGATAAATTTCCTGTTGAAATAGCTAATTTCAATTTTTCAGCTCACGGTGAATCATACAATGCAACTCAACCTGTGGGAATCACAAGTGTAAAACTTAGTAACTCAGGTACTATACACGCCCTTAGCTACTGTAATATACACGGGCTTTGGGAAAATAGCAAATGCATAGAAATTAAATAATATATATAAAAAAAGAATTCAGAAATTTCTTTCTGGATTCTTTTTTTATGTGGTAAAATTAATTGATATTAATTAGGTAGGTGATAAAATGATTTTCAAGTTATTATTTTTATGCTTTTCAGGTTTTTTAGCTGCATTTGTTGATTCCATAGCTGGTGGAGGAGGTCTTATAAGTATTCCTGCATTTTTAATAGCAGGCATTCCACCACACTTAGCACTTGGAACAAATAAATTTTGTTCTACAACAGCATCATTCACCAGCAGTTTAAACTTTGCTAAATCTGGTAAGGTTAATTTTTCAATATTAAAATATCTTATACCGTTTACTTTAATAGGAGCTATATTCGGAGTTAATACAGTTCTTCAGATAGACCAAAGTAAACTCCAATCATTAGTTTTAGTAATGATATTATTCGTAGGATTATACAGTCTATTTTCAAAGTCAATAGGAAAAGAGGATAGATTTACTGGACTCAATAAAAAAAATCTTACGTTGGCAATACTACTTTGTTTTTGCCTTGGATTTTATGACGGTTTTTTCGGTCCAGGTACTGGTTCATTTTTAATATTTGGACTTATAAGTATTTTTGGATTTGATTTCACAAAAGCTGCTGGAAATGCAAGAGCTTTAAACTTCACAAGCAACATTACAGCTTTGTTAATATTTGCCTTTAACTCTCAAATAAATTATTATTATGGAATCCCAGTTGCCCTATGCATGATTATGGGTGCTAAAATGGGTACAAAGCTTGCTTTAGACAAAGGGGCGAAGCTTATAAAACCAATATTTGTAACTATGTCATTAGCAGTAGCAGGTAAGATGATATTAGATATTATTTAAATAGGAGTGACTGTTTTAAATAATATCTAATATCTGTTAATAAGTATTAACAAATATAATTATTGGGTGTAAAATAATAGTATAAATACTCTAGTTTTATATGAAGGAGGTAATAATTATGAAAAATTTGATTAACAAAACATTAAACGCTTCTAGGAAGTATAATATTTTGGATTATGGTTTGCTTAAAATTTGTCTTATATCATTAGGCATACTTTTAGGCGCATCTTTTTCACAATTTTTCTTAAAAAACCTTTCAATAATATGGGCAATATTTATTATTTCATATATTTGGATACTATATAAAACATTTATAAAATACAAAAATTAAAATACTATGTTAATGAAATGCGTTGGAGTGATATTCTTAATTTTATCAACCAACGCATTTCATATATTTATCAAATCTTATAATTGCACTCATTTTATTTCCTTTATTTATTCTCTTAATTTTTCTACTGTATTTTTTAAATTATTTTCCCTTTTTTCTATAATTTTTTATAGATCTTGATTAATTTTTAAAGAATGCTCCATACTCTTTTCATTAAGAGGTGAACCATTGTTTAGCATTATTTTAAATATAATGGTCTTGTAGAGTTTCTATCACATCTCATACATCTTGAAGCTTCTTTCTTTGCCTCATCTGCTGTATATACTCTAGACACGGTATCAAAGTTTCCTTTTATTTGAGAAGGATTATTATATTTTTCAACAACTTTTTCAATATCCCAAATCGTACAATTTAATGGTTTTTTAGGTATTTCTATTTCTTCACCTAAATATAATCCATTCCCACCTAAATATTTATCTATATATATTGCCGCTTTTTTAGCTTCCGCTATAGCCTTTATTGCTATACCGGGGTTATACATATCTCCTACTGCAAATACTCCTTTAACACTTGTTTCAAATGTATATTGATCTACCTTAATCCAAGCTCTTTCATTAAGTTCAATATCTTCATCTAAATAGCTGTTATCTGGTCTTTGTCCTATTGCTAATATTAAATTATCTATTTTAAATGTTTTTACATCTTCATCATCATATACTGGACTAAATCTTCCTTCATCATCAAGTATTGATAAGCATCTTTTTAAAGTTATTTTTTTTAACTTTCCATCTTCTACATGAATATCTTTTGTTCCATATCCACTGATAAACTTAACTCCTTCTTCTACTGCTTCATATTTTTCTTCATCACTTGCTGGCATTGTCTCAAATGTTTCAAGCGAAGCTGCTATTACATTTTTAGCTCCAAGTCTAATAGAAGTTCTAGCTGCATCCATAGCAACATCGCCACCACCGATTACTAATACATTTTCTCCAATATTTCTTCTTCCATGTACTTTTACTTCTCTTAATAAATCTATTGCGGTTTCTATTTTTGAACACTCTGGACCAAATTTGTTACCAATGTGGCAACCGGTTGATAAAAGTATAGAATTAAATTTTTCTCTTAGTTCTTTAAGAGTAATATTTACTCCAACTTTTGTATTTGTTATAATTTTCACTCCTAAGTTTTTGATTAATTCAACCTCTTTATCTATAGTTTGTTGAGGAAGTCTATACTCAGGAATTCCCACAGCAAGCATTCCACCTACAACTTTAGCTGCTTCATAAATAACTACTTCATATCCTGTTTTTGCTAGATAATATGCTGATGTAAGTCCTGCTGGACCTGCTCCAATAATTGCTACTTTTTTACCATTACTATCTAATTTATCTTCCTTATATTCTCCCATTTTTAATGTCATATCACATGCAAATCTCTTTAATGCTCTAACTCCTACTGTACTTTCAATTTCTCCTCTTCTGCATCTATCTTCACATGGGCGAGCACATACTTTACCACATACAAATGAAAGAGGATTATTTTTTCTCATTAAATCATAGGCTTCTTCTACCTTATCATGCTTCATAAGTTCAATATATCCTGGAATATAAACTTCAGCAGGACATGCATTCATACACTGTGCAACCATTAGTCCTCTACATATACCATTTTTACATTTTTTATCTATTATATGATTCATAAATTCATCTTTAAATTCAGAAGTTATATATATAAATATTTTATGAAGTAAATCTTCTGCATTAGTCCCCGCTTCTTTATTTACTTCATTAATTAACTCTTCAAAATCAAATTTTGTTGCTTTACCCTGAGCAATATTTTCTACTAGTTGATTTAATTTTCTAATATGTTCATTATCAATACGAAGCTCTCTAACCATAAATCTAGTTAAAAATCTTAAATAATCAACAGGACATAAAAGATCACTTAAGAATATAATCATATTCCCACTCATATAATCTTCATAATCACCTAACTTATTATTTAACTCTTTTCCTTTTATGCATACTCCTAATGGGCCTCCAACTTGAACAAATTTAATATTTCTTCTGTTTTTCACTCCGCCTGCATATTCATTTAAAATTTCTTTAATAGTTTTATCAGAAGAAATTTCAAATTCACCTTTTTTATTGACATCTCCAAATATGTTAATTATTTTATTCATTATTTTCACCTTCTTTTTTTGACAATAAAAACTCTTTATCAATGTTATCTCCTTCTAAATTGTACATATAGTATTGAGGTAATGATTCCATGCACTTTTCATGTCCAATCATACTAAAAGGACATACTCTTACACACTTTAAACATTCTTTTGCTGTTGTCATTAACTCTAGACAAGTTAAAAAACGTGCTTGGCGTTTTATTGCCCCTTTATATTTATTCTCTTCTTTAGGTATTGAGTTGGATGGACAAGATTTTTGACACATTCTACATCTTGAGCAGAATTCCTCAATGTTAAAATCTTTAGGTTTATCAAGTGGCAGCTCTACATCTATTAAAATAGAACAGTATTTTAATCTTGTTCCTGCCTGTGGAGTTACACACACTCCATAAGTTGAATAATTACCTAACCCAGCATTTACTGCATGTGGTGAATATTTAATAGCACCATCCCAACCTCTTGATCTACAATCGTATCCCTTTGATCGAATAAAATCGGCTACTTTATGAACATTTCGTGCACATCCTGTATAAGCTCCAAAAGCTCCTAGTTCTCCCTTAGGATTTGGATAATGTTCCATAACATCTTTAGGCATTTCATATCCAAGAAGTATTATATTATCAAATATTACTTCATCATCAACTCCCATTGATACATATCTTCTATCTACTTTTGTTACACCTGCACTTGCAAAACCTAAACTCTTTGCATATCCAAAAATTTCTTTTTTTAGTTTTAATAAGTCTTTTTCTTTTTCTTTTTTAGGTTCAGGTAAATTCATACCTTTTGCTTCATTGTTGATTCTTTCCATAGAAATTTTTTGATCCTTCATATAGTACATTGGATCTCCAGTTATTTCTTTATGCATCAATCCAAAAAATTTAGAGCCCTTACTCATTGCATTACTCTTCCCTTTATTCATAGGCGGCGGAGCAACAGGATAAGGTTCATTTTCTATAACAAGATCGAATTCTTCAATATCAACTAAATTAACATAAGGGTTATTATCTGTGATAGCTTTACCTGTATTTTCATAGATATTGTACATACCATTAGGATCCCATCTATATATTCTATCTTCTGATGTTTGTTCAATCATCTGTTTTTTCTCATTCTTCCATTCTTTTACCAAATCATCATACTTTATCATTTTCTTCATCATTTCACCTTTAGACATTTCCATTATTTCACCCCACTTTTTAAAATAAGTAATATATATCAGCTGATTAGTTTCATTTTGAAACTTTATTTTAGCATAATTAGTTTCATTTTGCAACTTATTTATTATAAAAATAGCAATGTATTTCTCTACGAATTTACATTGCTATTTGATAATTTTATTTTTAATCTTTTAGTCTTACAGCTTCCTTCTGTATATTTTCAGACATTTCTTTTAGTAACTCTACAATTTTTTCTTTATTTTCTTCTGAAAATCCCCTAACAAAAATATCATTTACTTTATTTAAAATATTTAAAATTTCTTTTCTATTAATTGCACCGTTCTCTGTAATATATAATCTTGTTATTCTTTTATCTTCACAATCTTTTATTTTTTCTACATAGCCTTGTGAAACTAAGTTTTTTACAGACTTATTAACTGTTATTTTATCTTCTTTCAGAATAATACCTATATCATTTTGACTCAATCCTTTATTAGCATTAATTACTTTCAAAACTCTTATATCATGCTTTCCTAAATTATATTGTTTTAACTTTTTGTTAATGTAATAGTTATAATCTCTTTCAATCGTAGCTAAATACATATTTATTGAATAATTTTTCACTATAGGTCACTCCTATATCATCATTTTATAAAGCGAAACTTAATTCAGATGGAGTTTTTACTCCAACTGAATTTTTAGTTGCGTAAGTGCCCCTTTTGGGTACGCTAATCCAGAAGCTGTTAAGTTCTTATATCTAGACTTAAGAGGATGGAGTTTTAGAACTTTTAGCTTTCGGATCAATATATTATATCAAAACAGCTTACTTTTAACAAAGAATCTATTTCCATAATTAAATTGTATTGACCTTTATACCTATCAAAAAACTAAAAAAATTCACTTCATGCTACGCACGGCTCATGGCGCCAACGAGTCCTCCGGGCTCCGTTGCTTAAAAATAGTTGCAAGTGTAGCTTTTTAATCCATATTATCCACAGATTCAAAATTTTATAATTTAATCATAAATAAAAAGACCGTACTGAATTTTTTCAGTACGGTCGTGGATTTCAATTGGTGGAGACGAGGGGAGTTGAACCCCTGTCCGAAAGTTTTTTCCCTAAAGCTTCTACGAGTGTAGCTGCTAATTTTTATATCATCTTTTTTAACACCTAGCAGCAGGTTTTGAAAAAGACTAGTCTTAGTTATTCGATCTTTAGTCAAGACATCCTAAAGACAGTTCCCCGCTCAAATGGCGCCCTACTTAAGCTTGCGGGTGAACTTAGTAGGACGAGCAGTATTATTAAGCTGCTAGTGCGTAATTATCGTTTGCGTTTATATTTAGGTACTGATTTTTACATGAACCAGTAGAACACGACTCGCAACTTTAAGTTCCAAACCCTCGTCGAGACCATTACGCCCCCGAGTTATTTTAATAATTTTTAAATATAATGAGTAAATCTATAAGCCGAGTTTTGTCTTAAATAGTCAT
Organism: uncultured Peptostreptococcaceae bacterium; assembly: GCA_942492135.1. GTDB lineage: Bacteria > Bacillota > Clostridia > Peptostreptococcales > Peptostreptococcaceae > Tepidibacter_A. The sequence goes on along the minus strand of CALODI010000010.1, from coordinate 906,900 downwards.
CTGTCTAGGCCTACTGTTACCAGCAGGCTCAAGCGATCTACCAACGGGACAAGAGCGAGCAGCCCTCTTTTTATGTCCCTACTTGATCTTGCTCCAGGTGGGGTTTACATAGCCAGCTAGTCACCTAGCTGCTGGTGAGCTCTTACCTCACCTTTCCATCCTTACCACAAATAATTGTGGCGGTTTATTTCTGTTGCACTATCCTTAGAGTCGCCTCCACTGGGTATTACCCAGCACCCTGCTCTACGGAGCTCGGACTTTCCTCGTCTACCTATAAAGGCATCCGCGACTATCCGACTTACTCATTATTTAATTTGTTTGTCGATAAATCATATGATATCATCTTGCTATATCACAGTCAAATGTAAATTTTTCAAAACTTGGAACTTGATTCTTTAATAATGTATTAATAAATTTTTATTGTCTATATCAAATGATTTCATTATTTGAAGTTGCAAGCTTATTAGACTGAAAATTAAATTGTATGGTATTAAAATTAATTCAACGATATAAATATATCTATAGTTTGGTTGTTCATATCTTCTGAATCATTGTGATACAATTCAAAATCACTATCATATTTTCTATCCAAATCCATATCCCATATCTTGCACCACGCTTCACCTACTGCTTTAACCATGTTACCTTTAACAGTAAACTTTGCATACTTTCCTTTATTAATTATTTTTGTGTCAAGACCATCCCTATTATCTGCTTCTGTCACTTCGCAACAGCACATAAATGTATACGGTTTTGTTACATCCCCCTCATACTCTGTATACAACCCTATTCCTTTTCCATCAACCTTATTTTTAATATCCTCATAGATACACTCACTTATAAATTTTTCCCACATTGCTCCAATATCCTTCATTGATTGTCCATTTTTATTCATTGTCCTAATTGATTTCCCCACAACAACTTTATTAGTTAATGTTACTACTTCATATTTCATATTTTTCACCTCATTATTTTATTTGTTCATTTCCATGAACTAAATATATTATAATAAAGTTAATATGACATCAGTATGTCTTATTTTAAAATTTATTTGTAGTTTTTTAAAATTATCTCTAGTTTATTTTTAATAATACCTCGTATGTATTTTGGCGTAATAATATTAATATGCTCACCAAAAGATATTATATAATTATATAACCACTCATCTTCTGCAATCCTAATATCAACAATAAAACTGCCATCCACATTTTTAGTAATATCTTTTTCATCAAATTCATCATAAACTCTATGTTTAACTTGTGATGACAGTATAATTTTTAAATTAATTACATTTGGTTCATTTTGATAAGAAAAATTTGTGTTAACTTCATTATAATAACTCCTATCAAATGTATGCTCAGTTACCATCAACTCTTTTATCCTATATGCCTTGAAAATACGGAAATCATTCTTTAATAAGCAAAATGCTTGCAAATACCATGCTTTATGTTTAAATATCAGTTTAATGGGATTAACCATTCTATTTGTTTTATCTCCAGATGAATTATAATAACCAAATTTTATGGTTCTAGAATTTGTTAGTGCAAATTTTAATGTTTCAAATTTTATTTTTTCTGCTTTTGAACTCCCCCAATTAGAAAAGTCAACTTCTATCCAATTATTCGTTTCTTTATTGAATAAGTTTTTTAACTTTAAAATTGCACCATCAACATTTTCATATTCAGTCACTTTGAGTGTTTCCAATCCCATTAATAGATTATTCTGTTCTTCATTTGATAAAACAGACTTATTCATTACAAAATTATCTAGCAGACTTATTCCTCCACCTTTTCCTTTGTTTGTATAAATCGGTATTCCAGCCATAGAAAGTGTTTCTACATCTCTATATATTGTTCTTGTAGACACCTCAAATATTTCAGATAATTCCTTTGCAGTTATCTGTTCTTTATCTAATAATATATATACAATTTTAAACAATCTATCAATTTGCATTGATATCACCACCCAAGAATATTATAACAGACAACTATTACGTCTAGTCGAACCACCGTTCGAAAGTTTTTCCTTAAGCATCTACAACTATAGTTGATAATTTTCATACCATCTTTTTTAATACTTATTTTTGTTATATCTTAAGCAATAGATTATTTATTTTTTCACTCACATTCTTTCTTTCCTCATATATCCATTCTTCATCAATAGTAGGTCCGAAAATTTTACCAAAAGAATAATATAAATTTATCTTCTGATAATAAATTTCTAATTCATCAAGTGCTTCAAATTTATATATAGGCTTGAATATCTCATTTCTTTTAGCAATAAACAATTCATCAATATATGATATAAATGTATCCATAAGATCTTTATTATCTACATCAAATGGTATCTTCAAAAGCTTCCATTGATCAATTTGTGAGAGCTTATACCTTCTTATATTATGCAATACAACTAAATATTCACCTATATCCATTTTTTCATATAGTAATGATTCACATTCTTTCTCACTCCAAACCGACAGTTTTTCTGTTAAAGAAACATTTTCGATATTCAATATATCTTCACTTGGTCCTAAAATTGCATATTCAATAGGATTATCTTTCTTATTAATACATTCCTTTATGAATTCACAATTATTTCCATATGCAGTAACATAGCCAACATCATATATTCCTTTCCTACCCGCTCTACCTGCTATCTGTTTAACTTCTTGAGAATTTAAAAATCTAAACTCTTTTCCATCAAATTTTTTTATTTCCATGAAAACTATCCTCTTAATTGGAAGATTCACTCCCATACCAATAGCATCTGTTGTAATTAAAATTGATGTTTCTTTATTTAAAAATTGAGTATACTGCTTTTTTCTAACCTCGGGTGGCAAATCACCATATATTATGCTACATTTAATTCCAAAATTTGAATAGAACAAAGCAAGTTCAAGAACTCTTTTTTTAGAAAACACAACTAGTGCATCTCCATCTTTAACATCTTTATATCTAAACGACTTTTCTTCTATCTCAAGTGGAATATTGCGTTTATACTCTTTAATTATATAATCATCACCCATATCTTTTATAATATCAATTAATAATTCTTTTGCATTTAATGCTCCACATATATGTATTTCCCTGCACCTTAGTCCTAATAGCGCTCTAGTCCATGCTGATCCTCTTTTTTCATCAACTATCATCTGTATTTCATCAATTACTGCTATTTCAAACTCTTCGTTTATATTTAGTTTTTCTATAGTACATGAAATATGATCTGCATTTTGATGGATTAGCTCTTCTTCTCCCGTAAATAAGTTGCATGTTGCCCCTTCATCATTTAATCTTTCATAGTTTTCTAATGCAAGTATTCTAAGAGGAGCAAGATATATTCCTTTTTTACTTTTTTTAAGTCTTTGCATTGCATTATATGTTTTACCAGTATTAGTTTCTCCTAAATGTAGATAGATAGTTCTCTTTATTTTTCTTGCTTGCTTATATTCATCCTTTGGATTTCGAGGAAATATTATATCCAATTTTTCATTTATCAGCTTTGGAATATATTTGGTAATCAAAGTATTCATTAATCCTGAACTTTTATAACTTTCATAATGATTATCTATTATTTCTTCTAGTTTATGATCTGCATTATTTTTTTGGTTATAATCCGAAAGCAATCTCTCAGATACATAATTTAGCAGTTCCTCATAGTTTTTATATAACCTATTTGCTTCCTTGTGTTTAGTAGAATTTCTGTTTTTATTAAACAGTTTCTCTATTTCCGCTATAAGCTTTAATTTCTTACGAAGAGAAGCTTCATGCTCCCACAGTGAATTTATTTTTGTGTTTTTTATTATTTGTTCAATTTGCTTTATCTGATTTTTAAGTTTTTTAAGTTCGCTTTCTGCTACTGATACTTTCATTTTTATTCCTCCTTATAATTAGTATTTGCTATTTTGTATGTAAAAATGAGTTTTTTACCATTATAATTTTCATATTAATTGAAAACAATATAATAATAAATAAATTTAAAATACTTATATTTTTGGAGGTATCAATGTCAAAAGAAGCAAAAATCCTATTGATAGTTAGTGGATTATTTACCCTTGCTAAAGGTTTGTCTAATGTTTTTGTAAATATATTTTTATGGAAGAAATCAAATGATTTTATCCTAATTTCACAGTATAATCTAATTCAGTATATATTTTTACCAATTGCTTTTACTGTCGCAGGATGGCTGGCAAAAAAAAAGAATGGGGTATGGGCTCTTAGAATCGGAATTGTTTTTTATATATTATTTTTTGTTCTCATTATTTTAATAAAAGATAACATTATAAAATACATTTATCCTCTTGGCATATTATTTGGAGTAGCAGGAGGATTTTACTGGCTTGCTTTTGATGTCCTAAGTTTTGATTTCACATCAACTAACAATCGAGATACTTTTAATGGATATCATGGTTTTATATCCGGAATACCCGCTGCCATTGCTCCTTTTGCAGCAGCTTATATTATTGATAAAAGTAACAATACAACAGGATATATGATAGTATTTTTACTCTCATTAATATTTTTTGTTATTTTAATACTTATAAGTTTATTACTTCGCTCACAGCACTATGGAGAAAAACTGGATTTCAAGAAAATAATAGGTAGTAATAATTCTGAGTGGAATAATTTAAGAAAAAGTACAGTTGCTTGGGGACTAAGAGATGTTGTAATACTATTTTTACTCAATATATTAATCTATAAAACAACAGGAAGTGAAATGGAACTAGGAAAACTTTTTTTAATTTCTTATTTAATTTCATCAGCATTTTATATATCAGAACAAAAGTTTATAAAGCCTAACCGAAGAATATTTGCCCTACATATAGGTACAATATTAATGTTTATTTCAGTTTTGGGACTAGTTATCAAAATTAACTATTATTCCATATTATTCTTTATTATTCTAGATGCAATATCAGTACCCTTTTTTTATGTACCTATGACATCTGCTACTTTTAATATACTGGCTAAACATAATGAAGAGAATATGAGAATTGAATATATTATAAACAGAGATATTGCTCTTAATACAGGAAGAATAATAAGCACAGCCTTATTAATGATCTTTTTAACTTTTATAAAAAATGATAGGGTACTTAATTACTTTTTACTTTTTATAGGAAGCGGTCAATTGATTTCTCTTTATTTCCTAAAAAAGCTAAAAATATGGGATGTTTAAGTAAGGGTGATTACTACTAATCACCCTTGTTTTTATAAGTTTATCTTTTAACTCGCTGGCATTTCTCCAAATTCAGTATTTAATAATCCTTTTAATTCATTCATCGGAACGCTTAACTCAATAAATTCTTTTGCACTATCATCTAAAGGCATGTAATAGAATACTATATTTTCTTCTTCAAAGTATACACGTATTCCTTCTGCTTCTACTCCTTCTAATCCTTTTTCTTTAGCCTTTTCATTTAATATCTTCATTAATTCTTCATTGTTCTTAACTAAATTATTATAGTCAATTTCATTTGAAGATTTCATATCAAGGTTTACACTGTGCTTAATATTTATATCTCCATGGCCTTCTATTTTACCTGTACCTTTAAATAATACACTCAGTATATCATTATCCATTTTTGTGATTTCATAGTCTATCTGTACATCAGTATAAGGATCTTCATTTCCATATAAATCAGCAGTTTTTCTAAGACTTTGGTTCATATAATCCATTAAAAGCTCACCTTGATAATCCTTTATCTGAGGATAAAATATTTTTGTGTTTTTATCTTCTCCCTCTAATACCTCTTTTGTTATATCATAGCTTAAACTAACTTTTTCATTTTGACTCTGTTCCTCTTTTTGTACATTGTCAATCGGTTCTTCTTTGACTCCACATCCTACAACAGTAATACTAGTTGCAAGTACTAATGATAATAATAATTTGTTTAATTTCATTTTATTTAACCCTCCTATTAGACTATATAGTTTATAGCGCTGTTCTTTTATTTTCTACGCCTTTTGCTTAAATATATAATAACTTATTTATTGTAATAAATAGTTACAACTAGGTTACAATCTATTTTTATAACACATTGAACTTCTTTAAATCATACAGAAACTCATTAAAAGTCAATACTCTGGAAGGGTTTAATATGATTTTTGCACTATTCAGTATCTTTTTATCTTGAGTAACCAATGTATATTGTTCATGATTTTCACAAATGCAAATAAGATTATAGTCATTTATAGAAAGTTTATTACCATTTATAGAATAGGTGTATTTATTCGCATCATGTTTGATATAAACATTAGGTTTGTCAATTTCTGAAAACCTAACTACATCATCATTAATTATATGCCCTAATAATTTTACAAATCTATCTGTAAGTACTGACACTCCATCAATTTCTCGAAATTCTTTTATAGATAATTCCTTAGCTATATGATGATAAATCTTAAAATCAACTCCCTCATGTCTTTCTATAGCTTGAAATAAGCCTGGATATTCATTCCATATTTTTATAACTACATTTGTATCCAACAGGTACTCTTTATCGACCATGGAATCCACCTCTTTATCATATACAAGTTCATTGTTTAACATAATTATAGTGTTAGCACTTTTCTTTATCATCATTCTTTCCTTAAGCTTTTAAAGTATATTTATATTATTATTCTTTTTCCCATTGTCTGAACCATGTGTATATCCAATAACATCAAAATATTTAGCAAATTCTTTAGCAAATTCTTCGTAGTGCTCGCACCTACCTCTTATACATGTAGATAAATGTACTATATCTACATCTGCTTTTTTAAGCTTTTCTATTTTCACTTTAAGGCTTTCCACTGGATTTTCGTCACATCCATTACAATTGTTAAAACCAACTAACCGACACCCAACTTCTTCATATCTTTTAAAGGAATCTTCCTTTTGATTAAATGTTCTTAAACATCCATTTGCAGTACACTTTTTTGAAACTTCTCCACATACATATATAGCAATCTTTTTCATCTTATTTCCTCCATATTTTATAAAGTGAAAGTCAATTTTCAAGGTTTATCCGAAAGCTAAAAGTTCTAAAACTCAATCCTCTTAAGTCTGGAGATAAGAACTTAACAGCTTCTGGATTAGCTTACCCACAGGGCACACGCAACTAAAAATTCAGTTGGAGTAAAAACTCCATCTGAATTAAGTTTCGCTTTATTATATCATTGTTGGAAATAATTTTATGTGCTAATTGTCACATACACTGTTCCTAAAATTATTCTTTAATAAGTTCTAGTAATTCATCCCTTGATAAGTAAAGATCTTCTTTATTTATATCAAAGTTATAGGCTATTTTGCTTTCTTTGGTATGAAAATTAAAATAAACATTACTAACCATAAAGTCTTGCTGTTTTATCCAATTTAAAATATTGTTTGATATATCCGCAAACTCTTCTTTTGTAATTACACCCTTCTCATTATATAAATCAATCCAAAACGTGTCTTTTCGCAAAATTCCATTCTGAAAATCTTTTTGAACAATAATCAACGGATAAACATGTCCGCTAACCTTTTCTACTGATGACACTGTTTCTTTTACAATATTTCTAATAGAATTTAAAAACTCACTAGATAAACTATCACTTAATCTTGAATCTTCTAAAAATTTCAGTCTATTTTTTATTATTACTTTAAATTGCTTTTCTTCTGTTTTTGTTAAAACATCAACAACATAAGATTTAAATTTAAAATTATAGGATATGTTCCCTACTGTAAATTTATCCTCTGAATACTTAGCGTTTAAATACTCTTCAACAATATGTTTAGAACGAATTTTGCCAATCATACTTCCATTAAAATCAGTATATATCCTCCATTCTATTCCTAACGCTAAGACTATAATTATCATAATCCATTTTTTTTTACCAAATCTACTCATTGTTTTCCTCCACTAAATTTATTCAATAATCCTAAACTTATTAAATGAAAAAAAGAGCTGCCTCGCACTAGAAATTACTTTCTATTTTGAGACAGCCACTTTTATCCGAAAGCTAAAAGTTCTAAAACTCCATCCTCTTAAGGCTGGAGATAAGAACTTAACAGCTTCTGGATTAGTTTAACTAGAAATTCAGTTGGAGTAAAAACTCCATCTGAATTAAGTTTCACTTTATCTTTTCATACTTTTGGGTTTTTTAAGTATTTCAGACATAATAATCGCCTTCATCAAATCATCTGAGTCTGAAAAAAGATCAAACCCTTCATCTGAATTCGTGCTTTTAATATCTGTATCATACTCTTTATTTAAATCTTCTTCCTGATCAATATAATTAGATAAATTTTTTATATTTTCTTTTGACTCAATATCTTGTATAGATACTCTCGATATCTCTTTTTCAGTATTTTCTATCTGTTTTTGCTTTTTATATTTATAGCTCAATTCACCTAGATTGTTCTCTACTTTTTTCATTGTGCTGTTTATGGTTTTTGATAAATAACCTTCATTTTTTACATTTTTATTTTCATCATCATCATCTTCTTTAACGAAAACTTTAAAAACCATACCTAGTACATATATAATAGCCGGTATTAATAAGCTTTCCATATTATCACACCTTATTTATCGGACTTTCTATTAGGTTTATTAGATCCTACTTTTGATATAGACTCTCTCATATCTGTATCAGCCATAACATTTTTAAGGTTATAGTAATCCATAACACCTAAATTTCCGTTTTTGAATGCTTCTGATATAGCTAATGGAATTCCCGCCTCTGCTTCAACAACTTTAGCTCTCATTTCCTCAACCCTAGCCTTCATTTCTTGCTCTGTTGCTATTGCCATCGCTCTTCTTTCCTCAGCTTTTGCTTGAGCTATCTTTTTATCAGCCTCTGCTTGGTCTGTTTGAAGTTGTGCTCCTATGTTTCTTCCAACATCAACATCAGCTATATCTATAGATAGTATCTCAAATGCTGTTCCAGAATCAAGACCTTTTTCCAATACCCTTTGAGAAATAGAATCGGGGTTTTCAAGAACTGCTTTATGAGTTTCAGATGAACCTACAGTTGTAACTATACCTTCTCCAACTCTTGCTATTATAGTCTCTTCTCCTGCTCCTCCAACTAATCTTTCAATATTAGCTCTTACAGTGACTCTTGCTCTCGCTATAACTTCTATACCATCTTTTGCCATTGCTGCAATCTTTGGCGTTTCTATAACCTTAGGATTTACACTGACTTGTACAGCCTCAAGTACATCTCTACCAGCCAGATCTATAGCTGCAGCCTGTTCAAACTCAAGATTTATATTTGCTCTTTGAGCTGCAATTAAAGCATCAACAACCGAATTGACATCTCCTCCAGCTAAATAATGAGCCTCTAGGTTGTCTATTCCAAGATCTAAACCTGCTTTTGTAGCCTTTATCATTGGATTCACAATTCTAGCAGGCGAAACTCTTCTAAATCTCATTCCAACAAGTGTTAAAATAGATATCTTGACTCCTGAGAATAAAGCTGTAATCCAAAGTCCAACTGGTATAAAACTAAAAAATAAAACTATAAGTATAACTATTAAAGCTATTCCTATTATAGGTCCTAACATTATCATACTATTTCCTCCTTAATGTATCTTACTATTATTTTGTTCGATTCCACTTTTACTATTCTTACCCTTTGTCCAGCTCTAATGAATATACCCTCTGTTATTACATCCAGTATTTCTCCATCTATCTCAATTTTACCAGATGGTCTTAAGTCTGAGATAGTTGTTCCTTCTTTGTTTAAATAGATTTTATTATCCTTTGATGGTATATATCCTTTTTCAATATCAAGCGTTGTGTTGAGAAATAATGTCTTATACATTTTCCTCTTAGGAAGTTTTTTTAGTATATATATTAGCGCAAACACACTCACTACAAACGAAATCATTATAATAAAAAATGCTTGAAGCATATTACTAGAAGCCATTATTATACTAAATATAATACTTCCTATTCCAATTGTTCCAAATATCCCAAATCCAGGAGCCATAGCCTCTATTACAAGTAAAATAATACCTATTCCAAATATAAATACAGTTGTACTTGTAGAATTTCCTGTATATATAGATCCCATGAAGAATAAAGAAAACCCAACAATACTTATTATACCACCAAATCCAAATCCTGGTGTCAAAATTTCTAATATCATACCTATAAATCCTAAAGATAGTAGCAGAGGCGCTATATAAGTAGATGTTATTATATTTCTAAAAAGCCCCACCATCTTAACACTTGCATCTTTTTGAACATAATTATCTATATTCAAATCTCTATAGATTAGCTTAGTTGAAGAAGCTATCCCATTTATAAATTTTATTTCATCCGCTTTTTTAGTAGTTAAATTCAGTAATTTTCCTTTATCTACCAAATCTTTTATCTTTATATCCTTGTCAGCCATGGCTGCCACAACTTCAGGATCTCTTCCCTTTTGTTCCGCTACGGCCTTAAGTTGTGCTGTCCAATACGATATGTTTTTTTCCGTATTAGGTATAGTTTCAGCTGAACCTATTGTAGAGTAATTATTCATATATATATAATCACACGATATAGATATCAATACGCCTGCAGATTCTGCTTTTTTATTTATATAAGCTATAGTAGGTGTATCCTGTTCTATTATTATATCACTTATATCAACCGCTGCATCTACAAGCCCTCCATAAGTATCTATATCAAAGAGTATATAATCTGCATTTTCTTTATTAGCTTCCTCTACAGACTCTTTTATATAATGATACATACCCTTATTAACTTCACCCTTTACATCGATTTTATATATAATATTTTTGGAATCGGCAAATCCTTTACATGGTAATATCAAAATAATCATAAATAAAACTAATATTAATTTCCTTAAGTTTTTCAAAATTCCACCTTCTTATTAATTAAGTATTTTATTAACTCTCTTTTCTAAATCAGATAGACAAAATGGCTTTATTATATAATCGTCCGCTCCCTTTTCAAAGCACTTGTCTATATCTTCCTGTTTGCAATTACAACTCAATATAAAAACTTTTGTATGCTTGTCTTTTTTAGTATTTTTTATATAATCACATATTTCACAACCATCCATACCAGGAAGCATATAATCTGTTATAACCAAATCTGGTCTAAATTCTTCATAGATTTTTATGGCTTCATTCCCATCATAACTATATTCTACATCATAACTATTCAAAAGCCTATCCTTGATGATTCTAACTATCATGTTCGAATCATCTATTAACAATACTTTTTTCTTAGTATATTCCTTTTCTAAATAAGTTATCTTTCCCCTTCCCTCATCTTTTGAAATATACAAAGCTTTATCTGCACGATCGAGAGCCTCCTGTATAGTCTCATTTTTAGCAGTAGTTGTTATTCCAGCACTAAAAGATATTTTTATATTATTTCCTTGGTAATCAATATTTTTTTTTCGTATATTATCTAAACACCTTTTCATTACAGTACACACTTGTTCTTTAAGTAAATTCTTGAACAAAATTAAAAACTCATCTCCTCCAAAACGATATATTTCGTCTTCTTCTCTAAGAGATTGTTTCAATTCATTCGCAAGTATCCTCAATGCGTAATCCCCAGCTAAATGACCATACTTATCATTTATACTTTTAAAATAATCAAAATCTATGAAAGCTATAGATATACTTTCATTATCTTTTAAACTATTTTCTATATTTTTTTTATTTTCATTAAAAAAATCTTTATTATATACCCCTGTAAGTTTATCTTTGCTTATTTTACCGTTATAATGATCCACTTTTTTCAATATATTTTCTATTCTAACAATCAATTCCTCAATTTGAAATGGCTTAGTTATATAATCCTCAGCACCCTCCTTTAAAGCTCTTATTCTATCTGTAGCTACATTTTTAGCTGTCAAAAATATTATAGGTATATTTATATTTTCTTTTTTGATTTGATTCAATAACTCGAACCCATTTTTCTCTGGCATTATAACATCCAATATCATCATATCAACTTTTTGATTATTTAGTATAATCATCACATCTTTAGAGCCTAAAGATTTAATGACATTATATCCCTGTTTTTTTAGTATGTTTTCTAATAAGGATAGTAAATCTACATCATCATCTACTATTAATATTGTCTTATTCTTATTATCTTCTTTTATATTATTCTGTATATCCTTATTAGAATTATTAAAACATTTTTCATCTCTAAGGCAAGTAATTTCTTTGTAAATATATGCTAATCCATTTAATATTTCTCCAAAATACTCATTAGATAAATCACCCTTATAATTTTCTAAATACGACTCGTACTTTGCCGCTATATTAGATAGTTTATTTAATTCAAACATTGCCGCTGTTCCCTTTATATTATGAAAAAAACGATATATTTTTTTATAATCTTCTATCCCTGTGTTCAATCTATATTTCATCAAGATTATCATAACTTTGTCTAGTTTTTGCATTTGATTATTCAAAAACATATGTATAGCATCTTCAATCAAAAACTGTGAATCTATCAATGGTCTCTCTCCCTTTTTCAAAATTTGCCTTATATACTATTTCTCTAAATGTATAAATAAATCCTTGTTAATAAATAAAAAATTCGTCTACTCGCTATCGCGGTGACTCATATCGCCAACGATCCTTACAGGCTCCGTTGCTCAAAAATAGTTGCAAGTTTAGCTCTTTAATCAATGTTATCTGCAAAATAAACTATTATAATCTCTTTAAGCATAAAAAATCCCAATAAATTGGGATCTTTACTTATTTAAAATCCATGTGTAATAATTTAAAGCTGTTGCAAACATCAGCCAAGCTACATAAAGTATCATCAAGCATCCCGCAACCTTATCTATTTTATAGAACTTTACAGTAGTTATAATAACAACGATTAAAAGTAATATTATCTCTATTAAAGCAAATCCTCTAAGTCCTAATTTGAAGTAAATTATTGGCCACATAAAATTCAAGATGAGCTGCATAGCATAAAACACGAGTGCACTCTTAACCTCTTCTCTATCCTCTCCATATTTCCACACCCTATAAACAGCAATTCCCATAAGTACGTATAAAATAGGCCATACTATTCCAAATATATCACCAGGAGGAGCGAACGACGGTTTAATTAAATCATTATATAATTCCATAGAATCCCCAGTTATATAACTGCTTAGACCACCTACTAATAGAGGTATCAATATGCTTATTATAAGCTTCTTTATGTTTCTCAAATCTATTATCATATACACCACCCTCTCTTATATATTTATATGAATAATACAAAACCTTTATACACTATTTTTTATGCGACATCTAAAAGTTCATCTACAGTAAAAACTCTATCCGAATTAAGTTTTACTTTATCTATATCGAATTTTGTGCAAATAAAAAGACTAAAGCATTCGCTTTAGTCTTTTAAATCTATTGTAAGTGTTTTTTAACTAATTCATTTACAATTTTTCCGTCAGCTTTTCCTTTTACCTTAGGCATAAGGGCTGACATTACTTTTCCCATTTCTTTTATTGAAGAAGCTTCGATTTCCTTTATAGTATCTACTACTATAACTTCTATCTCTTCTTCACTCAATTGAGCTGGTAAGTAATCTTTAAGTAGTTCAATTTCTTCACGTGTTTGAGATATAAGATCTTCTCTACCTGCTTTCATGAATTCTTCAAGAGCATCTTTTCTTTGTTTCATTTGTTTAGCAACAATATCAATTATGCCTTGATCATCAAGTTTAGATCTATTGTCCACTTCGTACTGCTTAACAGCAGCTCTTATAAGTGTTATAACAGATTTTTTTACTTTATTTTTTTCCTTCATAGCAAGCTTCAAATCATCCATTAATTTTGTCTCAAGAGACATTCTCTCCACCTCTTATTCACTATCTTTTCTTGCTAGCTTTTCTCTTAGCAGCTTCAGACTTTTTCTTACGCTTTACGCTTGGCTTATCGTAATGCTCTCTTTTTCTAACTTCAGACATTATTCCAGATACAGCACACTGACGCTTAAATCTCTTAAGAGCACTATCTAAAGTTTCGTTCTCTTTTATTTTTATTTCTGACATTCTTCTTCCCTCCCTCCAATACCAGCAACCTTGCTATAACTATAGCTCGATCATAAACTTGGTTTACTACAGGGTTTTAATACCATACCCAGTTATTATAAACCATTTTTTCATTTTTTTCAAGTACTTTTTAGTCATATATACCAACTATGATAATTAATTTTTAATAACCTTATCGATTTATGGCCAATTTAAAGTTTTTCCAGCAATTATATGATAATGAATATGTTTGACTTCTTGACCTGCATTTTCTCCACAGTTATTTACTATTCTAAATCCATCTTCTTTAAAATTCATATCATCAGCAATTTTATTTATGATTTTGTGAATATGAGCCACTATTTCCATTTCATCATCTCGTATATCAATTATAGATTCATAATGTTTTTTAGGTATCACTAATATATGCACAGGGGCTATAGGATTTATATCTTTAAAAGCCAATACCTTTTCATCTTCATATACTTTATTTGATGGTATTTCTCCATTTATTATTTTGCAAAATATACAATTTTCCAAAGTGTACACCTCCATAATATAATCTAATATTATATACTCTATTTAAACCAAAATTCCTTCTATAAATCCATCTTTTGTATTAATTAAATTTACATTCAATATTTTTCCCTCTATACTATCATCTGACTTGACTAAAACTCTAATATAGTTAGAAGTTAATCCTTCATAATATCCATTTTCAAGCTTCATTTCAAATAATACAGATACAGTATTATTTGAAAATTTATCCATGAAATTTTTGTTATTTTTATTAGATAAATCTATAAGCTTTTCACTTCTCATTTGCTTGATTTTAGGATCTATTTGATCCTTCATTGTAGCAGCTGGAGTTCCTTTTCTCGGAGAGTATTTAAATACATGCATTTGAGAAAGTTCTATTTCCTTTAAAAACTTATACGTTGCCTCAAATTCGTCATCGGTTTCCCCAGGAAATCCTACAATTACATCTGTAGTTATAGCTACATCTTCTATTTTTTCTCTAATCTTTTTTACAATACCTCTATATTGATCTGTAGTATATTTTCTATTCATTCTCTTTAAAGTTTCATCACATCCGCTTTGAAGCGACAAATGAAAATGTGGACATATTTTTTTCATAGAAGATGTTTCGTCTATAAATTCATCACTCATTAAAAGAGGCTCAACAGAACTTAGTCTTATTCTCTCAATTCCATCTATTTTGTGAATTTCTTTTAATACATCAAGTATAGTAACATCCCCTAAATCTTTTCCATACGACGCCACATGAATTCCTGTTAAAACTATTTCTTTAAATCCATTAGATGCAAGGTCTTTTACTTCACTACATATGTTATCTAATAATCTACTTCTAACCGGTCCTCTTGCATAAGGAATAATGCAATAAGAGCAGAACCTATCGCATCCCTCTTGTATCTTTAAAAAAGCTCTCGTCTTTCCTATAACCTCTTTTATTTGCATTTCTTCAAACTCTCTAACCTTCATTATGTCATCAACCGTACTTATTTTATCCTGTTTTGTTATGCCTTCTATAATTTTTACTATTTTTTTTCTATCATTAGTTCCCATTACAACATTTACTTCTTCTATATCAAGTATTTCCTCTGGCGCTACTTGAGAATAACAACCTACAACTGCAATTATAGAATCAGGATTTATTTTTTTAGACCTTCTTATAAATTGTCTTGATTTTCTATCACTCATATTAGTCACAGTACAAGTATTTATTACGTATACATCGGCATACTCTTCATGGTCTACAACTTCATAACAAGCTTTTTTAAAAAGCTCTGTCATAGCCTCCGTCTCATATTGATTTACTTTACAGCCTAATGTATAAAATGCAACCTTATTCAATACTACCATCTCCTTTTAGATGGGATAGTTCATAAATAACTATTGAAGATGCTACTATTGAAGCAGTCTCTGTTCTCAGTATCCTAGGTCCTAAACTTATAGACGTAGCTCCTATATCTTGAAGCATGTTTATTTCTTCTTCATCAAATCCACCCTCTGGACCTATAAATATACCTACTATACTTATATTAGATTTATTTATAGCATCCTTTATAGATTTTGAATTTTCTTTTTCGTATGGAACTATATTGATACTATTCTCTTTCATATCTAAAAGAGCCTCTTTAAAACTTAGAGGATCTTTTACTTTCGGAATAATACCCCTCTTACTTTGCTTAGCCGCTTCATAGACTATTCTTTCCCATCTTTGAATTTTCTTGTCTTTTTTATCTTCAAGTTTTGCAACACTTCTTTTTGTTATAACAGGTATAATTTCGCTAACACCTACTTCTGTTAGTTTTTGAAGTATTAAATCCATCTTTTGACCTTTTGGAAGCCCTTGATACAGCTTTATTTTAATGTCACATTCTCTTTTAATATCAACCGAACCTATTATGTTTAAAAACACTTCTTTTTTTGTTATATCTGTTATTTCACATATATATTCATTGTTGTTTTTATCACATATTTCAAGTTTTTCTCCAATATTGCATCTTAGAACCTTTGATATATGCTTTACATCATCACCTTGTATTAAACATTCTTTTTTATCTAAATTTATGTTATTAGGATCCACAAAAAATCTATCCATTATTATTCACCCTTTTTAGATACTATAGCAGCCCATTCACCCATAGTATTAACCTCTAAAATTTCAAAGTTATTTTCTAAAAGAGCAGCTTTAACAAATTCTATCTTATCAAGTATTATACCTGATGCTATAAATAGTCCATCGTCATTTAAGAACTTAGAAACATCCTTTGCCAGTATAGCTATAATATCTGCTATAATGTTAGCAACTACTATGTCTGCTTTTTCAGTAACAACATTCATTAAGTTACCATATCTTATTTCAACAGAATGATCTACGTTATTGAATTTCACATTTTCTTTAGAAACCTTAACTGCAACCTCATCAAGATCTACTCCTATAGTCTTTTTAGCTCCAAGCTTAGCAGCTGCAATAGATAATATACCACTTCCGCATCCTATATCAAATACTACATCTTCATTGTTTAGTCTCTTTTCTAATTCTCTTATACACATAGTCGTAGTTTCATGAGTTCCCGTACCAAATGCCATACCTGGGTCAAGCTCTATTACTATATCATCTTCATTTTTTTCATACTCTTCCCATGTAGGTTTTACAACTATTTTTTCTCCAACTTTAGCAGGCTTATAGTATTGTTTCCACGAATTAGCCCAGTCTTCTTCATCCACTTCAGTTATGTTAACGCTACCTTCCCCTATTTCAATTCCATATGTTGGTAGTAATTTTATCTTTTCTCTTATCATTTCAACTTCTCCAACAATATTTTTCTTCTCATTAAGGTATGCCTTTATTATAACTCCTTCATATCCTGTATCAAATACATTTTCTTCTATGTAGTCCCAAGCAATGTCTTCTTTATCTTGAAATAAAAAATCATTAGGATCTTCTATTACTACACCGCCCACTTCACACTCATAAAGAATACTTGTAACCGCTTCAACCGCTTCCGTAGTAGTTTTTATTGTAACTTCAATCCACTTCATAAAGATACCTTCCTTTATATAATTATTTTTTCCAATTTAACTGTAGTAATCATTATACAGCAATTCAAGACAAGAATCTACACAAAATATCATCTGTTCTATTTTTCTTAACGTATCTCTGATAAAGCGAAACTTAATTCAGATGGAGTTTTTATTCCAGCTGAATTTTTAGTTAAGCTAATCCAGAAGCTGTTAAGTTCTTATCTCCAGCCTTAAGAGGGTGGAGTTTTAGAACTTTTAGCTTTCAGATAAACATAATACTATTATCAACAATAATAACTTTCTATATACAATCCCTTAATTAACTCATCTAAATTAAGTAATTATTTTTAATTTTTTCTAATAAAATGCATATCTCTATCTAGATTTACAAATAATACATTTGAATTTCTATATATATAAGGTAGGTGAAACTATGAAAATCAAAATAAATGAAGATGAAAAAAAAGATTTTGAAAAACTAGACGAAATAATAGATCTATATAAAGATGAAAAAGGTATGCTTATTAATATTTTACAAAAATCACAAGAACACTTTGGGTATTTACCAGAAAAAGTCCAAACATATATATCCCAAGAGCTAGATATACCTATTTCAACCATTAACGGTGTTGTAAGCTTTTATTCTTTATTCTCACAAAAGCCTCAAGGAAAATATACTATAGGAGTTTGCCTTGGAACTGCTTGTTATGTAAAAGGTTCTCAAGATATTTTAGATGCAATAAAAGAAGAGCTACATATAAATGTAAATGAGACAAGCATGGATAAATTGTTCACTTTAAAATCAACACGATGTATAGGTGCTTGTGGGCTTGCTCCAGTTATAACTATAAACGAGGAAGTACATGGAAGAGTATCCCCGGCTGATGTTCCTTCTATATTGTATAAGTATCTCAAAGAACACAAAGATTCAAATACTTTAAATTAGGAGGTGACTTTATTGAATTTAGAAAAATTAAATTCTATTGACGATTTAAATCAATTAAAAGAAAATGAACTGAAATCTATAAATATAAGATTTAAAGATGAAAGTATAGAAAAAGAAATAAATAAACACCATATACTAATATGTGCAGGAACTGGCTGTACATCATCGAAGAGCGATTTAGTCAGAAAAAAACTTGAAAAAGAAATAAAAAAAAGAAATTTACAAGAAGATGTTAAGGTTTTTAAGACAGGTTGTTTTGGATTTTGTAAGTTAGGTCCAATAATAGTAGTTCATCCTGATAGAACATTTTATGTGCAAGTATCTCCTGATGATGTAGACGATATTATAAGTGATCATATTCAAAATGGAAAATTAGTAGATAGACTTTTATATCATTCACCCAAAAACGATGAAATTCAAAAAACTATTGACGAAATAGATTTTTTCAACCACCAAATGAGAATAGCCCTTAGAAACTGCGGTCTTATAGATCCAGAAAATATAAATGAATACATAGCCATGGATGGATATATGGCTTTAGCAAATATTTTAAAAGATAATACACCTGCTAAAGATATAATTGAAGAAATAAAAAAATCGAAACTTAGAGGACGAGGTGGCGGTGGATTCCCAGCAGGAATCAAATGGGAATACGCAGCGTCTTATGAAGATGATTCAAAATACGTAGTATGTAATGCAGACGAGGGTGATCCAGGTGCTTTTATGGATAGATCTATACTTGAGGGAGATCCTCACAGCATAATAGAAGCAATGACTATCGCGGGATATTGTATAGGTGCTAATAAGGGATATGTCTATGTAAGGGCTGAATATCCAATAGCAGTTGAAAGACTAAAAATTGCTATAAAACAAGCAAAAGAAACAGGTATTTTAGGACAAAACATATTAGGATCGTCATTTAGCTTTGATTTAGATATAAGACTAGGGGCTGGTGCATTCGTTTGTGGCGAAGAAACCGCTCTCATTCAATCAGTAATGGGGCTTAGAGGTGAACCTAGTCCTAGACCTCCATTCCCTGCTGAATCTGGTCTTTGGGGAAAACCTACTTTAAACAACAATGTAGAAACCTATTCAAATATTCCTATAATACTTTTAAAAGGTGCCTCTTGGTATACAAGTATTGGAACTGAAGATAGCTCAGGTACAAAGGTGTTCGCCTTAGCAGGCCAAATAAATAATACAGGTCTTATAGAAGTACCTATGGGAACATCACTCGATACTATAATTTTTGATATCGGTGGCGGAATTAATAATAATAAGGAGTTTAAATCCGTTCAAACTGGAGGTCCATCAGGCGGATGTATACCTAGTAAATTATTAGATACAAAAATGGATTTCAAATCTTTAACAGATATAGGTTCAATGATGGGCTCTGGCGGTATGATAGTAATGGACGAATCTGACTGTATGGTTGATATTGCTAGATTTTATCTTGAGTTTGCACAAGAAGAATCATGTGGAAAATGTATTCCATGTAGAATAGGTACCAAACGACTTTTGGAAATATTAAATAAAATAACCGACGGAAAAGGCGAAATGAAAGATTTAGATATATTAAAAGAACTTTCATATGATATAAAAAATGCGTCTTTATGCGGACTTGGCCAAACCGCACCCAACCCTATTTTAAGTACATTAAAATACTTTGAAAATGAATTTATATCTCATATAAAAGATAAAACTTGCCCTGCTGGAGTTTGTAATAATCTATTGAAGGTTGTTGTTTCAGATGAAAAATGCGTTGCCTGTGGAATTTGTGCTAAAATATGTCCAGTAAATGCTATTTTAGGTCAAGTAAAAAAACCTCCTTTCATTATAGATCAAGATACTTGTATTAAATGTGGGGCATGTATTCCAAAATGTCCAGTAGATGCAATATATAAAAAATAAAGGCAGGTGAAATTTATGAAAAATACTAATGAAAATAGTGAAAGTATAATGGTTAATATAACCATAGATAATATAGATTATCAGGTTCCTGAGGGTATTTCTGTACTTGAAGCCGCTAGAATACTTCATATTGAAATTCCAAGTCTATGCTATCTAAAGGGTATGAATGAAATAGGTGCTTGTAGAGTATGTGTTGTTGAAATAGAAGGTATTAACAACCTACAAGCTTCTTGTGTATATCCAATACGAGAAGGCTTGAAAATCAAAACTAATACAGAAAAAGTTAGAAGAGCTAGAAAATCAGCCGTTACATTACTACTATCAAATCACCACAGAGAATGTTTAACTTGTGTTCGAAATTTAAACTGCGAGCTTCAAAATTTAGCAGATAATTTAGGTATTAGAGACATCCCTTACACAGGAGAAATGCAAGATTATGGATTTAATGACAACAATCCAGCTATACAAAGAGATTATAATAAGTGTATAAATTGTAGAAGATGTATGGCAGCTTGTAATACTATACAAGATTGTAATGTATATTCTCCTTTAAATAGAGGTCTTGATACTATAATAGCACCTGCTTTCAAAAAGGATTTAGCAGATGTAACTTGCATAATGTGCGGTCAATGTATTCTTGCCTGTCCTACAGGTTCTTTAAGTGAAAAAGAAGAAATAAGCAATGTTTGGAAGGCTATATCCGATCCCGACAAAATAGTTATAGCTCAAACCGCACCTTCTATACAGGTAACAATTGGAGAATCCTTTAATATGCCAATTGGTAAGCTTGTAACAAAACAACTTGTTACCTCCCTTAGACGACTTGGATTTGACAGGGTATTTGCAACGGATGTTACTGCTGATTTAACAATAATGGAAGAAGGTAGTGAATTGGTTGATAGACTCTTAAATGAACCTGAAAAGCTCCCTCTTTTATCATCTTGCTGCCCTGGTTGGGTTAAATTTGCAGAAAACTTCTACCCAGAGCTTTTAGACCACCTATCATCTACTAAGTCTCCTCATGAAATGTGTGGTGCCTTAACAAAAACTTGGTATGCTAAAAAATACAATATAGATCCAAGTAAGATAGTGACAGTAGCTATAATGCCTTGCACAGCTAAAAAGTATGAAGCTTCACGCCCAGAGATGACTTCAGATGGATTTAGAAATGTAGACCATGTTCTTACAACTAGAGAGTTAGTTAAAATGATAAGAGAAGTAGGTATAGATTTTCCAAATTTACCAGATAGCGAATACGATGAACCTTTTGATCAATTTAGCGGGGCTGGTATGATATTTGGAGCCACAGGAGGAGTATTAGAAGCTGCTGTTAGAAGTGCTCATACATTGATCTCAGGAGAAGAGATGGCGATTCCTGATTATGAAGAAGCCAGAGGCCAAAGTGGTCTAAAATACGGAACTGTAAAAATTGGAGACAAAACTATTACAATAGCTATCGCTCACGGTACAAAAAACGCTAGAATAGCTATAGAAGATTTTAAATCAGGTAAGAAAAAATTCGATTACCTAGAAGTTATGGCTTGTCCAGGAGGATGTGTAGGAGGCGGAGGTCAGCCTATACTCGCTAATAGAGATTATAAGTATATATCTTTAAGCTACAGACATAATAGAGCTGATACCTTATATAATATTGATAAAAGTAAAATTATAAGACAATCACACAACAATCCAAGAATACATCAGATTTATGAAGAATTTCTAGGAAAACCACTGTCTGATGTGTCTCATAAGTACCTTCATACAACTTTTACACCTAGAGGAAAATATCCATATTTAAATAATGAAGATCAAAAAAAATAAGCAGATGGTATTAATACCATCTGCTTATTTCACTTTATATTCTATTTAAGCAAATCCTTCATTTTGTCAAAAAAGTTTTTGCGTTGCTCGTGAACTTCTTCTCCACTTTCTTTTGCAAATTGTTTTAATAGATCTTTTTGATTTTCTGAAAGTTTTTTAGGAACCTCTACTACAACCTTTACATACTGGTCTCCTCTTGTTTTTGATCTTAGTCTTGGTATACCTTTTTCTCTTAGTCTAAATACCGTTCCAGTTTGAGTTCCCTCTGGTATCTTATACTTAACCTTACCATCAAGAGTAGGTACTTCAACTTCATCCCCAAGAGCAGCTTGTGCAAATGTTATCGGCATCTCACAGTATACATCATTTCCATCTCTTTCAAATAGCTTATGAGGCAATACATCTATTACAACGTATAAGTCTCCTCTTTGACCCCCTCTTAAGCCTAATTCACCTTCTCCAGAAAGCCTTATTGCAGAACCCTCATCTATACCTGCTGGTATTTTAATATTTACCTGTTTTTTCTTGGTAATATCACCTTTACCACTACATTTAGCGCAAGGTGATTCAATAATACTTCCACTACCTGAACAAGCATGACAAGGTCTAACGTTCATCATAGTTCCAAACGGAGTTCTTTGAGCTTGTTTTACCTCACCTGAACCTCCACAAGTAGGACAAGTCTTCTTAGATGTGCCCGGTTTTGCTCCTGTTCCAGAGCACTCATCACAGTTTTCACTTCTATTTATATTTATTTCCTTTTCAGTTCCAAATGCAGCTTCCTCAAAAGAAATAGACATTCTATATCTAATATCAGAACCTCTTTCTGGTCCATTTCTTCTTCTTGATCTTCCGCCTCCAAATATATCTCCAAACATGTCTCCGAATATATCTTCAAATCCTCCGAATCCTGATCCATCGAATCCGCCATGGCCTCCAAAGCCTCCGTTTGCTCCAGAATGACCAAACTGATCGTAGTTTTGTCTTTTTTGAGAATCAGAAAGAACCTCATAAGCTTCATTTGCTTCTTTAAAACTTTCCTCTGCCTCTTTATTATCTGGATTTCTATCTGGATGATATTTCATAGCAAGCTTTCTGTATGCCTTTTTCAACTCCTGGTCTGAAGCGCCTTTTTCAACACCAAGCACCTCATAATAATCCCTTTTACTCAACTTATATCACCGCCCATATCATAGTAATAGCTTGTGACTTTATTTGCCACAAGCTATTTGTATTATTTTTCGTCGTCAACAACTTCATAATCTGCATCAACAACATTATCATCTTTAGGACCTTCTTGATTTTCAGCGCCTTGTGCCTGTTGATCTGCAGCTGCTTGTTGATACATTTCTTGAGAAACCTTATGGAATTTAGTCATTAAATCCTCAGTAGCTTTTTTAATTTCTTCTGAAGTTGCATCTTGCTTTTCTTTAACATCTTTTAAATTTTTAAGAGCGGCTTCTATTTCTTCTTTATCCCCTGCTCCTACTTTATCTCCTAATTCATTTAAAGTCTTCTCTGTTTGATATATAGTAGATTCTGCACCATTAACAGCTTCTATCTTTTCTTTTCTTTCTTTATCTTGTTGAGCATTCATTTCTGCTTCTTTGATTTTTCTTTCTATCTCTTCTTCTGAAAGATTTGTATCAGATGTAATAGTTATCTTTTGTTCTTTGCCTGTTCCCATATCTTTAGCCGAAACATGAACAATACCATTTGCATCTATATCAAATGTAACTTCTATTTGAGGTACTCCTCTTTGTGCTGGTGGTATATCTGTTAATTGGAATCTTCCAAGTGTAGTATTATCAGTTGCCATAGATCTTTCACCTTGAAGAACATGAATATCAACAGCAGTTTGATTGTCAGCAGCTGTAGAGAACACTTGAGATTTCTTAGATGGTATAGTAGTATTTCTTTCTATTATCTTAGTTAATACCCCACCTAAAGTTTCAATTCCAAGAGATAAAGGAGTAACATCTAAAAGTAATAAATCTTTAACCTCTCCAGTTAAAACTCCTCCTTGAATTGATGCTCCTACAGATACACACTCATCTGGATTTATTCCTTTATGAGAGTCTTTTCCTATAAACTTTTTGATAGCTTCTTGAACTGCTGGTATACGAGTTGATCCTCCAACTAATAATACCTTATCTATATCCGATGGATTAAGACCAGCATCTGATAGTGCTTTTCTTGTTGGCTCCATAGTATTTTCTACTAATTTAGCTGAAAGTTCTTCAAATTTAGCTCTTGAAAGATCCATATTTAAGTGCTTTGGTCCAGTAGCTGTTGCAGTTATGAATGGTAAGTTTACATTCGTACTCATAACACTTGAAAGCTCTTGCTTAGCTTTTTCTGAAGCTTCCTTTAATCTTTGAAGACTCATCTTGTCAGATCTTAAATCTACACCTTCTTGTTTTTTAAAGTCTTCAGCTATATAGTTTATTATAACATCATCAAAATCATCTCCACCTAGGTGATTATTTCCATTAGTAGCTAAAACCTCAAACGCTCCATCTCCAATTTCAAGTATAGATATATCAAACGTTCCTCCACCTAAGTCAAATACTAATATCTTCTGATCTTCATTTGCTTTGTCAAGTCCATATGCTAAAGCTGCAGCAGTTGGCTCATTTATAATTCTCTTAACTTCAAGTCCTGCTATTCTACCTGCATCCTTAGTTGCTTGTCTTTGAGCATCTGTGAAATAAGCTGGAACAGTTATAACAGCTTCTTTAACAGTTTCTCCCAAATGCGCCTCTGCATCAGCCTTTAATTTTTGAAGTACCATGGCTGAAATTTCTTGTGGGCTATAATCTTTTCCATCTATATTAACCTTATAATCAGTTCCCATATGTCTTTTTATAGACATTATAGTTTTTTCAGGATTAGTAACAGCTTGTCTTTTTGCAGGCTCTCCTACTATTATTTCACCATCTTTTCCAAAAGCTACTATAGATGGAGTAGTTCTTAATCCCTCTGCATTAGTAATAACAGTTGGCTCTCCTCCCTCAAGTACTGATACACATGAATTAGTTGTTCCTAAGTCGATTCCAATTATTTTGCTCATATCTATATCCTCCTTTTAAATTCCATATTATATTTATCTATTTTGATACTTTAACCATTGCTGGTCTTATAACTTTGTTTGTAAACTTATACCCTCGTTGTAATACATCTACAACTTTATTAGGTTCTACTCCATCTATCTCATCTTGAAGCACAGCATAATGATAGTTTGGATCAAAATCGCATTCATCAGTTTGTATTTCTTCTACTCCAAACTTATTAAAAGTATCTACTAATTGCTTCAACACAAGCTCTACACCTTTGTAGATACCACTTTCTTTTTCATCTTCCACTGAAGAATCAATAGCTCTTTGCATATTATCCATTACTGGAAGTAATTCTGTTATTATCTTTTCATTTGCAAATAAGCTTAGATCACTTTTTTCTTTTTCTACTCTTCTTCTATAATTATTAAAATCTGCTTGAAGTCTTTGTAGTGAATCTTTAACTTCTTCTAATTCTTTATCTTTAGAATCTATATTTTCACAAGATTCTTCTGTTTCTTGTGATTGTTCAGCATCTTGTTCAAGCTCTTGTTCAACTTCATTTTCAAGTATTTCTTTTTCCTTCAAAACTTTCACCCCTTAACAAACTATATTACAACTTCTTTTTAATAGAATTTTCTAGAACCTCTCCTACACAATTAACTATAGAACACATTTTTGAATAATCCATTCTAGTAGGCCCAATAATACCTATTTTACCTATGACTATTCCATCTATATCGCAAGTAGCTGTTATAACGCTACAATCTTTTATTATATCATAATAATTGTCGCTACCTATAACTATATTAAGATGTTCTTTAGTTATACCTTTCGTGTTCAATATATTTGCAACTGTTTGCTTTTCCTCTAATGCATTTAAAAAAGCCTTGGCTTTTACTATATCATTAAATTCAGGAAAATTGAATATATTGGTAACTCCATTTAACAAAATCTCTAAATCGTCGGTTTGAGATAAATTATAATATATTCCGTCTAATATATTATCCAAAATATTATTATAATTTAGCATTTTAGAATTTACATACCTAATAAACTCTCCATCCAAATCACTCATTGTCTTTCCAACAAAATGTTCGCTTAACATTTTAGAGATTATATTAACTTTTGCTTCATTCATTTGCATATTGTGCTTTATCAAGGTATTTTTAACAACACCTTTATCAGTTATTATAATGAGTAAAATGCTATTTTCACTAACATGTGCTATTTGTAAATGCTTTATTTTACTCTCACTAGCCTTTGGTGTTAACGCCACAGCTGTGCAGTTAGTAAATTTAGACAGAAGCTTCAATGTATCTTCTAATAAATATCTGACTTCACCCATATTTTTTATTATAGACTGCTTTATAAGCTTTTTTTCTGGGTCTGTCAAATCATCTTCCTTCATCAAGCTATTTACATATAGTTTATATCCCTTTTCAGACGGTACTCTGCCTGAAGATGTATGAGGCTGAATTAAGTAACCCATCTCTTCTAAATCAGACATTTCATTCCTTATTGTAGCTGCACTAACTCCTAATTCATACTTTTTTGATATGGTTCTAGATCCTACAGCTTCAGCATTCTCAATATAATCTTTTATAACTGCCTCAAGTATTTTTCTTTTTCTTTGAGTTAAACTCACAAGGATCACCTCTTTGTTGTTAGCACTCACCACATCCGAGTGCTAAAAACCTTATGCATTTAAATTACCACTATTATTTCATTTTGTCAAGATTACTTTTTTAAAAATTCTACAAAGACTTTATTACTTATATCTATTCCCTTATTCGTCAAGCATAATCTAGAATTAATAATCTCCACAAGTCCGCTATTTTTTAACGACTCCACTTCATTTTTATATATTTGCATAAAATCAACTTTAAATTTCTCATTAAATTTTTTCAAATTTATACCTTCATTCATTCTAAGTCCCATAAATATTTTTTCTTCCATCATATCTTGTTTATCAAGCTTTTCGATGTGTTCTATAGGAAGTTCAAAGGCTCTTAATTTTTCACAATATGTTTTTATATCCTTACAATTTGAAAATCGTTCTTCATTTAGATAAGAATGCGACCCAGGTCCAAGACCTAAATACTGACCACATTTCCAATATAACACATTATGTTTACATTCCTTTTTATTTTTTGCATAATTTGAAATTTCATATTGATTATATCCATTTTCTTTTAAATAATCTCTCGTATAGTAGTACATTTTTAAATCTAATTCTTCATCCAATAATTCCAGCTTTCCTTCATCATACAATTTTCCAAATACAGTTTCATCCTCTATTATAAGAGAATATGCAGATATATGAGTTGGATTTAGCTTAACAACATCTTCAAGAGTTTGTTTCCACTGCTCAATAGTTTGGTTTGGAAGAGAAAACATCAAATCTACATTTATATTTTCAAAACCAACTTCTCTTGCTATTTCAAAGTTTTTTTTGAATTCTTCATACGAATGTATTCTTCCAAGAGACTCTAGATGTTTTTTATCACTCGATTGAAGACCCATGCTAAGTCTATTGACGCCTCCTAAATACAAAGTCTCTAATTTTTCCTTAGTTAGAGTTCCAGGGTTTGCTTCAATGCTAATTTCAGCATCATCTGCTATATTAAAATTATCCTTTATATTATCTATCAACAATTTAAGCTCTTTATTTTCTAAAATACTTGGAGTTCCTCCTCCTATGAATACAGTTGAAAAATAATCTTTATTAAATTGTTTAGAATAAATCTTCATTTCAGTTATTATACTTTCAATATACGCTTTCTTATCTTCTTGATTTAATTTAAACGAATTAAAATCACAGTAATTACACTTTTTTATACAAAAAGGCACGTGTACATAAAGTCCTTTTCCCAATATAATTCCTCCTAATATTAAAGTCCTAAAATACTATCCAGTAGTATTTTAGGACTTTTATTTTTTAATCTATTTTTAGTATTGACATAAATGCTTTTTGAGGAACCTCTACAGATCCTATTTGTCTCATTTTCTTCTTACCTTCTTTTTGCTTTTTAAGTAGCTTCTTCTTACGCGAGATATCTCCACCATAACACTTAGCTAAAACATCTTTTCTAAGAGCGCTTACAGTTTCTCTAGCAATAATCTTACTTCCAACAGAAGCTTGTATTGGAACTACAAATTGATGTCTTGGTATTTCTTCTTTTAATTTTTCACACATAACCTTACCTCTATTATATGCTGTACTTTCATGTACTATAAAAGATAGGGCATCTACTTGCTCTTTATTTATAAGTATATCTAATTTCACTAGTTTAGACTGTCTGTATTCTTTAAATTCATAATCTAGGGATCCATATCCTCTTGTTCTAGATTTTAAAGCATCAAAGAAATCATATATAACCTCATTCAGTGGAAGTTCATAATGAAGCATAACTCTTCTAGTATCTATATACTCCATATTTTTCATTTCTCCACGTCTTTGTTGTGCAAGTTCCATAACAATTCCTACATAATCATTAGGGACTATTATATTAGATTTAACAATTGGTTCTTCCATCATTTGTATTTCATCAACTGGAGGAAGATTAGCAGGATTTTGTATCATTAACACTTGTCCATCATGCTTAGTAACCCTGTATATAACAGATGGAGCAGTAGTTATTATATTAAGATCAAACTCTCTATCTAGTCTTTCTTGCATTATCTCCATATGAAGAAGCCCTAAGAATCCGCATCTAAATCCAAACCCTAAAGCGGCGGATGTCTCTGCCTCAAATTCAAGTGCAGCATCATTTACTTGTAATTTTTCAAGTGCATCTCTTATATCTTCATATTTTTCACCTTCTGCTGGATAAATACCGCAATAAACCATAGGTGTTGCCTTTTTGTAACCAGGCATATGTTCATCTGTTGGATTTTCATCATCTGTTATAGTATCTCCAACTTGACAACTTCTTATCTCTTTTATACTAGCCGCAACATAACCTACATCGCCTGCGCATAATTCATCTACAGGTACTTGTCCAGGTGCCATGACTCCAACCTCTGTAACTTCAAAAGTCTTTTTAGTATTCATCATTCTTATTTTCATACCTTTTTTAAGAGTTCCTTCAAACACTCTTATATACGCCACAACTCCTTTGTAGCTATCGTAGTATGAATCAAATATCAATGCCTTTAAAGGAGCATCTTTATCGCCTTGTGGACTAGGTACCTTTTGAACTATAGCCTCAAGTACATCTTCTATATTAAGACCTTCTTTTGCAGATACTAACGGTGCCTCTGATGCATCAATTCCGATTATATCCTCTATTTCTTCCTTTATCTCATCTGGTCTAGCACTTGGAAGATCTATCTTATTTATAACTGGTACTATCTCAAGATCTTGATCTATTGCCAGATACACATTAGCAAGAGTCTGCGCCTCAACTCCTTGAGCTGCATCCACTACTAAAAGTCCACCCTCGCAAGCTGCAAGACTTCTTGATACCTCATAGTTGAAATCGACATGCCCCGGAGTATCTATTAGATTTAAATAATATTCATTTCCATCTTTGGCATTGTACACCAATCTTACATTTTGAAGCTTTATAGTTATTCCTCTTTCTCTTTCCAAGTCCATATTATCCAAAAGCTGATTTTTCATATCTCTTTCGCTAACAAGTCCTGTATTTTGAATCAATCTATCAGCTAAAGTAGATTTTCCATGATCTATATGAGCTATTATACTGAAATTACGAGTTCTGCTTTGTTTATTCATTACTTTATGTTTCCTCCTCATCTATATTAAAAAATTCGCTTGATGCTAATGCATGGCTATAAATTGAAATATATATATATATGCTTATTTTAATAAGTAATATAATCTTTATTGTATAATGTAATTATCTATATTTCAATAAATTTTTATTCGTTTCACAATACATATTTTTAATATCAACCAAACAAGGCCTATCTTACTTGATAAGATAAGCCTTCAACAAATGTATATACTTTATATAAAATGGGTTTATCATAGATACCCATAAAAGTTCTAGTTCTATAATCAACTATGTTTATACAGTATAAAAATATCATTAAGGTAACGGATACAAATATTCTTCTAGTCATTTTGCTTTTTTTATTTTTTTTATTTTCTATAGTTTTTTCTAGTCTTCCCACAAAGATCACCTTTTCATATTTTTTAAAGCCTCATCTAGTATCTCTGCTAAATATTTACTAGTGTTTAAAGACTCCTGTATAGTATTTGCATTTCCTCCTATCTCTATTAAAGCATAATTATTTGATAGAAATTGATTGAATTTTCCATAGGGCTTTACTATAACTTTCTTTGCAAGACCTGGATATTTTTTATTGCTTATATTTATTATATAATTCGCAAACTTCTCCACTTCTTTTCGGTTAGGACTCTCAGGTCCTACTACTATTGAAAATCTGGCTACTTGTTCTCCATTTATGGTAGTAGTTTCCTGTTTTTTTACATTTTTTCTCATTTCTTCGTTTTTTATGTCTATTCCATCTCTGTGTATATCAAATACAAATTTTATACTATCGTATTTACTTAATACTCCTCTAGCTGTTTTTAAAGATCTACTATAAGATCCATTAAAAGATGGATAATCATGATACTCTTGATTATGTAAAACACTATATCCTTTTTTCTCTAAGTGTTTTTTTAATTCCTCACCTACAGCTAGTACTGAATACTTTTTATTCAAAGAGTGATAATTACCAGTTCTTTCTGGTTCATAACTTTCTGTAGAATGAGTATGATATATCAAAATTTGAGGCTTTCCATTAACAAGTTCTACTTTTTGTGGTATCTGCGGTTTTGTCTTATTTGATTTTTTTACAGTTTTATTATTTGTTTCTATCGTTTTTTTGTCGTTAACAGTTATTTTTATAAATTCTTCATCTGTATGAGTTTCAATTTCTTTCTCGTCTTTTTTAAACATATTAACACCGATTTTAATAATCCCCTTGCTCTTTTTTTCTTCTTTTAGTTCAGGATACGTTTTTGTTATGAGATATTTCAAAAAATCTTCTTCATTTGAACTAATAGCCTTGCTTGTAATAGAAAAAATAGCAACAAAAGATATACTCAAAATAATGCTTAATATTATTGATTTTCTTTTCATATGTATACCTCCCCCTAATTCTTGTCCACTTTCGTAAAAAATTCGCTTCATGCTAACGCATGGCTCATGTCGCCAACGAGTCCTCCGGGCTCCGTTGCTCAAAATAGTTGCAAGTATGGATTTTTAATCAATGTTATCCACCAATTCAAAATCATATAATTTACTTATAGATAACAAATTCTAAATTCATTTATACATATCTATGAGAAAGTGTATTAATTTATTCCTGGATGTAGTGATTTATTTAAAGACATACTAAGTATTATAGCTAGATTATCTATTATTTCATCTATATCCTTAGGTGTAACTACTACATTTTGATCAAACGGCTCTAATAATTCTTTAATTAATCTATACTTTTCTTCTTCTTTTAATTCTTTTAGCATATTGTAAAATTCTTTCCCGTTCGAACTTTCTTTTATAAGACTATCTATAGTCATATCTATAACATCAGATGTTAGAGTTGCGGCATCAACAACTGTAGGAACTCCAATTGCAATTACAGGAACATTTAGATATTCTTCATTTAAAGATTTCCTTATATTTCCAATTCCAGCTCCTGGAGATATTCCAGCTGTAGATATCTGTATGGTTTTATTGACTCTTTCTAATTTTCTAGAAGCTAAGGCATCTATAGCCACTACTCTATCCGGTTTTATCATGTCTACTAAGGCTTTAACCGTCTCACTAGTTTCTATACCTGTTATACCCATAACTCCAGGACTAAGAGCTGCTACTTCACTTAAATCTTTATCCTCTTCTTTATTATATGCTTTAAAAAGATGTCTAGTAACCAATGTCTTCGCTACAGTTTTAGGACCCAATGCATCAGATGTTATATTCCAATTTCCCAGTCCTATTATCAATGTCTTTTTATTATTTCCCTCTCCAAATAATTTATTTAATTCTTTACTTACACATCCAACAATTGTATTTCTCGATTCTTCATCATCAAATGTCAAATACTTAGACTCTATAGTAATATAAATCCCTTTTTCCTTTCCCATTATTTCTTTTCCTCTACCGTCCATTATTTCAATTCTAGTAACTGTATAATCTTCATTTTCTTCTTTATCAACTTTAACTCCAGGTATCTCAACATCTCTATCTTCACTATACATTTCTCTTGCTTCAATAGCCAAATCAGTTCTTATATTCTTCAAAAGTACACCTCCATAATCTTTAATAAAGCGAAACTTAATTCAGATAGAGTTTTTACTCAATCTGAACTTTTAGCTTTCGGATAAATATTTACTATAAATATATTTTTTACAATTTTTTATTTTTTATAACTTCATACTGATATATATTATTTAAAAATTCAATATATAAAGCGAAACTTAATTCAGATGAAGTTTTAAAATTTTAAACTTTCCAATAAATACACTTTTTTCTTATTTTTAAAACAAATTACGAGAATTTATTATATTTTATTCAATTTTTGTCTATTATATTAGAAGTCACAGTTTTAAAATATCATTAATATATATTTTTCCTTGATTTTTAGTTTTTTTTCTGATAAAATCTACTTTGTTGATATTTGAAGAACCATTATACATACAAGGGGGTGAACACATTGGCTAACATTAAATCGGCTAAAAAAAGAATAAAAGTTATAGCTAAGAAAACAGTTTTAAACAAATCTAGAAAGTCTCAAGTTAAAACTGCTATAAAAAAATTCGAAGATTCTTTAGTTGCGGGAAACAAAGAAGAAGCAATAAACAACTTCAGATCTGCTGAAAAGAAAATATACCAAGTAGCTGCTAAAGGAACTATGCATAAGAACGCTGCTGCTAGAAAAGTATCTAAACTAGCTAAAAAGTTAAACACTATAGCAGGTTAATATACTATAAAAACCCCAGAAATTTCTGGGGTTTTTTTTATATCTAATAAAATTATATGATTTTCAATCGGCGAATAATATTGATAAAAACCTACATTATCAACTATTTTTAAGCAACGGAGCCCGTTAGGGATCGTTGGCGACATGAGTCAGCGCGTAGCGACTAGACGAATTTTATATACAGAATTTAGATATTATAATTTCTAAGGCCAATATATCTTTTTTAAGTCCATTTTTTATGCTATAATCAGCCTCTAAAAGTTCATTTTGTAATCTTATTATTGTAGTGTTATCAAATTTTCTACTTTGTATAAGTGCTTTTTTTATAACATAGGGATGAATGGCTAAAGATTTTGCTATAATATTTTCTGGTTCACCTTTACCACTTAATGCCTTAGCTTGCATTATTATTTTGAACTGCCTTGAAATCATACTCAAAACCATCAAAGGAGATTCTCCTTTAACAACCATATCATTAAATATTTTTATTGCTTCACTACCATTTTTATTTCCTATAAAATCTATCAATTTAAATATATCATTTTCTATTTTTTTAGACGACAACTCATCTACCTCACTTGCAGTAATTTTCTTCCCTGATCCTACAAATGATGTTATCTTTATAATTTCATTTTCCACATCAAGTAAAGTTTTATCCGAGTTCTTATTTTGATAATCTAAATTATTTAAAAAATAATTCAATGTAGAATTATCTATTTCTACATTTTCCTTTTTAAATCTTTTTTGAGCCCATTTTAAAAGCTCATTGTTATCTAGTTTATTACAATTCAACAAAATTCCATGTTTTCCAAGTTCCTTAATAAATTTCTTTCTCTTATCTATATCGGAATAACTAACGAATATTAATACTGCATGGTCTGGAGTGTTTTTTATATATTCACAAATTTCTTCTTCATCTTGTTGTGTAAAATTCTTTTTTTTATTAGTTAAAATCTCAAAATTTTTAATCACTATAATCTTTCTATCATCCATAAAGGGAATAGTTTCTAAGCTACTTATAATTTCATCTACACTAGTTTGACTTCCATCTATTGTGGAAAAATTAAAGTCTATAAATGCACTATTTAAACTCTCCTTAAATTTTTTTATCAATTTATCTATAAGATAAGTTTCTTTTCCATAAAATGTATATATTTTTTCATATTTATTCACTTTTATATTTTTAATTATATCCCCGTACTTCATTTAATTGCTCCTTTACTGTTTTTCTTTCGTTATATATCATATAGGTCATTAAAAGTATATAATAAAGCACAACTAATTTCAAACTAACAGTTTCAAATTCTATATATGAATATTTTATACTGGATAAATAAAATACAATAGCTTTTATATACAATATAATAAAACAAACTATTTTAGATAGCATAAAATATATAATATTAACATTGATATAATAAAAAATAATACACATAAAAATCAAACCTATAAGTATTCCTACTGTAGGAACTACCAAAACATTACTTATTAAGAATACAGTGGATATAATATTGAATTTATAATAAACAACAGGTATAGTCAATATACTTGCAGATAATGTTATTGATATTAAAGGGCATCTTATATACTTATCAATTTCATTATAAAAATATATTATAGATAACGTAGCTAAAAAAGACAACTGAACACCTATATCATATATATTGAATGGATTTATTATACATAAAATAATTCCAACAAAACAAAGCGCAGATATACCGTCATACTCTCGTTGTACAAATACAGCTAAATATATTGTAAAACTAAAAATACACGCTCTAAACATAGACCCTCTAAAACCTACAACAATGCAATATAAGCATATTAATACACTTATAATAAAAAATTTTACTAAATTATTAATTCTACCAATAATCAATGTAATAATATATATAACTATACCTATATGAAGACCAGACAAAGCTATTATATGGCTCACTCCTGCCCTCGAAAATGTTTCCTTAATGTTTATATCTAATTTAGACTTATTGCCCAATATCAAAGCATTTACAAACGAAGAATTTTCTCTAAAAATATCTTCTGTTGAACATTCTAAACTCGTCCTTAAATTTTTAATGTAGGAGTATATATTATGAGATTTATATGATTTTATATACTCACAATTCACTATGCCATCTATCCCTCTTGATTTCAAGTATATTCCATAATCAAATTCATCTATCATCATATTATATGAAGTTTTAAAAGTTCCTTTTACTCGAATATATTCTCCTATATTTATTTTTTCAGTTTTATTAAAATCCCTTATCAAAAAATTTCCTATTGAATACTCATAGTAGTATTCTTTATACATAGCATCTTTAACAATACCTTCAACTTGGATATACTTATCCTCTATATTATAAAATTTATCCTTATAGTTTTTTGTATATACAAGTGAAATTGTAATACTTATCAATAAAATTAAGACAATAGGCCTTCTCATGTATATCATCCTTTTTTATCCGAAAGCTAAGAGTTCTAAAACTCCACCCTCTTAAGGTTGGAGTTAAGAACTCTACAGCTTCTGGATTGGTTCAACTAAAAATTCAGTTGGAGTAAAAGCTCCATCTGAATTAAGTTTCACTTTATGTAATGTTATTTAGTATTATAATCAAAGACCTATATAATCAAACAAAAATCCCTGAATTATTTTT
Organism: uncultured Peptostreptococcaceae bacterium; assembly: GCA_942492135.1. Classification (GTDB taxonomy): domain Bacteria; phylum Bacillota; class Clostridia; order Peptostreptococcales; family Peptostreptococcaceae; genus Tepidibacter_A. The sequence continues at coordinate 871,011 of CALODI010000010.1, read as the reverse complement.
TATAATTCAGGGATTTTAAATATATTTAAATTCAATTTTTCAAAGCCTTTTCTACTTTCATATAGTTAGTCTTCATTATTGCACTAGACACCAAAACTCCTATTATAGTACTTGAAACTCCCTGTACTACATTCCAAGGAATAGATTCCAATGCCACTATAAAGCTTCCTTTCAATATTCCTCCACCAATATAATATCCTACTACCATAACTATAGATCCTATACTCATTGATACAGATAATATAAATTTGTTTTTGTATTTTTTAACTAAAATTCCTACTACCAACCCTTCAAGACCTTTTATTATCAATGTAAATAATGCCCAATGCGCATAACCACTTAATAGATCAGCAAGAGCCGAACCTATTCCACCAGCTACCATACCAGCTACAGGTCCAAACAAAACAGATGTTATAAATATTATACTATCTCCAATATTTATAAAACCGTTAGTTGCAGGTACAGGAATTTGAATCAACATTGTACCAATACAAACCATTGCAGTCATAAGTCCCATAAGAACTAAATTAGTTAATTTTGTATTTTTCATAAAAATCCCCCCCATCATATTATTTCAAATTTATTATACCAGGGAAAATTTTATATAACAATAATTATTGAACCGATACAATTTTAATTTTTATCGGATTTCGCAACACTTTTACATCCAGAAAACAAACCACTAGCAGTAAGCCCTGCTATTATACCATTTAATATACTCTTCTTTATACCTACATCACTTTCATAAAATATACACAACACTATCCCTGTAACTAATGATACTAGTGGTGAAAATTTTTTAGGAACCCCTGCTGTTTTTATAACTTGAGTTATGCCTACTATTAAAGATATTATTATAGGATTCAAATAACCTTCCATACAATCCACCTCCTATAATATATTTATTCAAAAATTCATCTAATGCTACCTCATTGACTCATGTCGTCAACGAGTCTTATAGACTACGTTGCTCAAAATAGTTGTTACTTCAGTTTTCTCACCCATATTATCTACAGTTTGACAATCATATAATTTCATTAGAACTAAAAAAGGGCTCTAGAGGCCCCCTTTAAATGTATTCATTTATATAATTAGTCTTTTTATTAAATATTTTCTTTAAAACATCAATATAACTAGTATCTTTTACATCTATATTTCCTAAAAACACAGCATCTTCTACATCTATATATGAAAAAGCCAGTTGGCTAAATGTGTTTATATCCATAGAAACATCTTCTTTCTCATCGCTAGTTATAATTTTTACTATATTTTCATTATTTATCAAAAACGTCTTATTGTTTTCATCTATAAATTCATCTTTTACTCTTAATTTTAAATTTATAGATTCCTTTATATTCAAATCATTCATGAACATTTGAGCATTTATTACTCTTCCCATCATAAATGGTTTTATATTCATATTTATTTTTTTAAGCATAGGAATTATGTGCTTTATTTTGTCATCTATAGTAGAGTTAATATTAACTTTTTTGAATTGCGTATTATGATTGTATATGAATTTTAATATAGCTTTTAAAGATTCAATATTTTTGTAAGCAATTTCTCTTACAAGCATAGTATCATCCATTTTAAAATATATTATATAGCCATCCATTTGTTCTTTATTTTCGTTTATATAAACATATCCACTTTCTGATTCTATTTCTTTAAATAATGTTTCATAATACGATGTATCCCTTTTCACATATCCATTTTTATCTTTTAAAAAACAATCATAAATATCTATAATGCAATCCACATCTTCATATGAAGCTTTTTTAAAAACACCCGTTGATTTAAAATCTTTTAGAAGTTCCATTTCTATTTCATAATTCATCTGATCGTAGCAATGTTCATATCCAAAACGTCTATACAATCTATAGTCTATAGGCATAAGTATAGATACTACTTGTTTTTTATTATAAAGTTCATTAAGCATAGTTCTCATCAAATCTTTCATAGCACCAACTCCTCTAGCTTCAGGGAGTGTAGATACGCCTACAACATAGGATGTATCATATATTGTATCATTTATTCTTATTTCATATTGATTTAGTTGAAGGGAAGATATCACTTTATTATCTTTTTCAACCACCAATGTATTTTCACATTTATATTTATTATTAAAATAATAATTCATAAACAATTCTGTATCGCCAAAACAATATTCCCACATATCTTTTATTTCTTGTAGGTCATCCTCATATGCAAATCTAATTTTCATATTAAACCTCCAATACAGTATATTTCTCTACGAACCTATGTGGATAATAAGATAATTTTGCTTTTCTTAACCCAGAAACACCTAAGTCTTCTTCTCTATTTACGAATTCAACATCTTTAAATTCATTTTCTAAAAACAACTTATTTATTATAGGGTATAATCCTCTTATTTCTGCATTAGCTTTTTCTACATGCATAAGTGCCATATCATCATTTAAATACTCTCCAAATGTAAATGCTTCTAATTTAGAATCTATATAAATTCCTCCTACTTTAACATCTAGCTTATCATAATTTTTAAATACCTTCTCAATAGCAATTTTTTCACTTAATATACTTTCATCTTTTTCTTTGTTTTCAGTCCATTTTTCTAAAAGATTCAGGCATTCATAAAAATCATCCTCATTCAATTTCTTATACTCAAATCGACCCTCATACTCTTTCAAGAAGTAATTAACATGATTTCTTTTCTTTTGATATTTTCTACCTTTAAGAGTTCTTAAACTCTCACCTAAATAAACATAATCAAAATAATCTCTTTCTTCTATATAATTAAATTTTTCCTCGTAATTTTCCTTTAAGAATTCAACAAATTCTCCAGTTGCAGCTCTTAAATGAATCTTTTGGTTATTATTTTTAAAATGATTTACAATGAATTCAAATGCATCTTTCAAATCCTCTTTTTTAGCAAGAGGTATTACAGTGAATTTTTGATCCTCGTACTCACCTATAATTACTATAAAGTTTTCTCCTTTATAGTACATAGTTTTATATAAATGCTGCCACATGAATAAAGTTGTAAAGTTATATTCACAAGCTTCATAATTTAAATTTCTCAAATATTTGTCTAGCTCATTTTTTGCTTCTATATCTACTGGTTTAAAAATTTGAATCTACCTCCTTTATACCCTATCCATTCTATCATACATTCTTATATACCCTCAAGAGGTATTTATAATCACCAAATTAAAGTTTTTAACAACTTTTTTAATATATTCCCCATTTTATTATTCGATACACTTATTAAATCTATCAAATGAATCAATAATATTAAATGGAGGTGAATTATGAAAAAAACTTTAATATTAAGCTTTATCATAGTATCCATTATTCTTTGCAGTTGCACTCAAACAAATGAAGAATCTATAGAATGTAGTTTAGATAATAATTTGTTTTCTGTTCACTTTATAGATGTGGGACAGGGAGATAGCACCCTTTTGATTTCTCCAGACAACAAAACAATGTTAATAGATGCTGGAGATAACTCTCAAGGGTCAAAAATAGCTAATTACCTAAATAATCTCAATATAAAAAAAATAGATATTCTAATAGGAACCCATCCAGATGCTGATCATATAGGGGGTCTTGATTATTTAATAAATCATTTTGATATAGGGTTGTTCTGCATGCCCAATAAGTCACATAGTACAAATACATTTAAAGATGTTTTATTAGCGGCTAAAAATAAAAATTTAAAAATCAATAAAGCTAAATCAGGAATGAATTTTTCATTAGGTAAATTCATTAAATGTAGCATTTTAAGTCCTACGAAAAATTATAACGACAACAATCTATGTTCATTAGTTATAAAATCCACTTATAAAAATAAAAGTTTTTTATTGACAGGAGATGCTGAATTCGAAAATGAACAAGACATGATCAATTCAAATTACAATATAAAATCAAATATTTTAAAAGTAGGACATCACGGTAGCTCATCTTCAACTAGCGAAGATTTTTTATTAAAGGTAAAACCCGATATTGCAGTTATTTCTTGCAAATACAACAATAAATATCATCATCCAAGCGAAAAAACATTGACTCTTTTAAAAAAATATAATATACCTTTGTATAGAACCGATAAACAAGGAAATATAGTGCTCTTTTGCGACGGTTATGAGATTTTTAGTTATAAGAAACCATTAACTATATAGGAGATGATTTTAATGAGAGGTATAATAGATAGGTTTGAAAATAAATTCGCAGTAGTAGAGCTTGATGATAAATCATTAATAAATATAAATAAATCAGAAATTCCTAAATCAGCAAAAGAAGGAGATGTCATATTAATAAATAAAGATGGCATCTCCTTGGATTTAAATGAAACAAATAAACTAAGAAAAGAAGTAAATGATTTAATGGACGAACTTTTTATAGACTAACTATATCAGTAACTACAACAGATGCTATTACAAGACCTCCTACCGATGGAACAAACGATGTGCTTCCAGGAGTTTCTCTCCTTGAATCACTAGATATACCAACAACAGGCTTTATAGGTTTTTCTGTTGAGTATACAACCTTTAATGTTTTGATATTTCTACTCTTCAATTCTTTTCTCATAACCCTAGCTAAAGGGCACATTTGAGTCTTACTTATATCTGCAACCTCTATCTGAGTAGGATCTAGTTTATTCCCCATACCCATAGAGCTTATTATTTTTATATCTGCCTTGTAGCATCTCTCTATTAAATCTAATTTAGACGATATCATATCAATAGCATCTACTACATAATCATAATCCGAACTTAATAGTTCACATGCACTATTTTTGTCATACAACCTCTTATACGCTATGACATTTATATCCGGATTTATATCAAGCACTCTTTGTTTCATACATTCAACTTTACTTTTCCCCACCGTACTGTGAAGAGCTGGTAATTGTCTATTTATATTGGTTATATCTATATCATCATGATCAATCATTATTAAGGTTCCTACTCCAGCTCTAGCCAACGCTTCGCATACAAAACTTCCAACCCCACCTACCCCAAACACTGCTACCTTTGACTTTTTAAGCTTATCCATACCTTCATTTCCTAATAACAGTTCTGTTCTCATAGAAAAATTATTCTCCATATTATCCCTCCTAATTTTATTTTTAATCTAAAACACCTATATAAATCATATAATATTAACGATATATCATTAAAGGAAGGTGATATTATGATAAACAAAGTAAATAGTTCTAGAATCAACATTATGAAAATCACCAATAAATCTCCAGTTAGTAACATACCCAAAATCGATCCAGTGAATAAAGTCAATAAACCTACAAACGATACTTTAAGCTCTAATTTTGTATTAAATTCAGACCATTTTTATAGTAAACTACAAAACACAGAAAAAAACAATATAAAATTCAAAAAAACACCTAAAAATATTGCTTACAAAAAACCAACTAAAAAAAATATAGCTTTAACAAAAGCAGATAAAGATATAATCTTTGCATTAAGAAATTTTGTTAATAAGTATAATGAATCTATCCTATATTTAAAAAAATCATCAAAATATATAGATGATTATCCTATAACTAAATTATCCACACTGATACTAAATTACAAAGATACTTTAAAATTAGCAGGAATATATTCAAATAATGAAAATTATTTATTGTTCAATGAAGAAATTCTAAAATCTAATTTGAATTCAAGTAAAAAACAAATATACTCTTTGTTTGATCTTGATACGGGATTTATAAAAAAAATATTGAACGAAATAAATCAACTGAAAAATATATAAAATTATTAGAATATGCCCAAGCCATATATTAATAGATATGTAAGGGGTGATTTTTTGAAAAAACTAGTATTTATTTTAAGTATTTTAATAGGAATAAACTGTTTTATACTTTTTCCTAAGTGCTATAATAGCTTAATAGATAAAAATGTCGTTGATAATTATTTAAATTCTTCTGAAGATGAACCAAAGAATGATGTTTTGAGAAAACAGATAATAAAGAATGTGCTAAATGCTACAGGATATAATAATTGGAATGAATACATAGATTATATAGACCTTAAAATATATAAGGTAAATGTTTTACCCAATGATAAACAGGACATTCTATTTAATCTGAACTTATCTAAAGACAACGCATTAATAGCTGTATATGAAGCTACTACTAAGGATAAATATTTTTACAAAACTAAAATAACAAATCTGTCTCCAGTAAAAAACATATCTTCATTCAATGATTTTTTAGTAGTGGAACAGTTATTAGATGAACGCTTAGGTGCTTTTTTTATAGATAATTTTGTTGAAGTGTTCTATTTTGACAACAATTCATTTAAGGATACTTTCAAAAAATCTATTTATTATGATGAAATATACAAAGATATTTGGCTTGATAAAAATGCACCTAATGACATTTGGAATAAAAACATCCAAAAATCATCAATAGATTATTTAGATGAAGATATTCCTAAAATTCTTGCAATAACTACAAATATTCAATCAAAAGCAAAATCTGTAAACACACCTAAAAAAGAAGATTTTAAAGAAATTAGTAAAACTTCACAACAAGAGCTCTACACTTGGGATAAAAATGAGAAGATTTTCAAATTAACAGAAAAAAAACAATTAAACGAATAAAAGACCTCTTATATAAGAGGTCTTTTATTCGTTTAATTGGCGGGAATATGTAGGAATCGAACCTACCCAGGAAGCTCTTAACTCCCCGAACTGGTTTTGAAGACCAGAGGCAACACCAGCCACCATCTACTCCCATGTTATGCCTTTCCCTTGGCACTTCTATATAATAACATGGTTATTGTATTTTTGCAAGTACTTTTTGTCATTTTTGCCGACATTTTGACGGCGTAATAGAAAACAATAACGAAAACTAATTAAAAATATATTATATTTCTATAATACGCTCTCTAGTATTATCCCAAATATTACTTAATTTATTCTAAATTAATTATGGTACAATAAAAATAAAATTTTATTTATAATTTTTCATTGCTTTGTTAATCAAAGGGAGGTCTCATTTATAAAAGAAAGAAAAGATTTTGATGATGAGTTAGAAGAGTTAAAAGAATGGCAAGATAATCAGTATAATCCCGGACATTACCTTGGAACTGGAAGAGTAAAAAAAACTTTAACAGGATCAAGTAAATATCCTTTATTTTTAATAATTTGGGGAATCTTAATGCTATTACCTTTTATTTATACTATATTTAAAAATGGATTCAAAGTAGAATCAATTCAGTTTATAATAGCTTCAATAATACCTATAGGGTTAATAATAGGAGGAATACAAAGATTAAAAAATAAATAATATTTTAAAAATCCCTTGGAATTTTCCCCAAAGGATTTTTAGATTATAGGCGACCGCACTATTTGGCGTCGCTAAAGTCGCTTATGCCGCCATCTTGCCATCGTAATGCTTATAATTACAGAAAAATACACAAAGCCATTTAGAATATAATATTCTATAAGTTATTCTAAACTTTTATCTCTATATTTGTTATTTTCTGATATATCAATGTTAACTAAACCTTTACGTTCATCTTCTTTCACCACTCTAACGAAAGATACCATCATAATTACCAAAATAGCTGCAATTGGTAATCCCCCTATAATAGATATTGTCTGTAAAGTAGACAATGGTCCATCCATAAGTAATAATGAAGCTGGTAATAATCCTAATGCAAATGCCCAAAACATTCTATTCCATCTAGCCGGTTCTTGATTTTGTGATATTTTCTCTGTAGTAACTGCTGCAAGTGTATAAGATGCAGAATCAAATGTTGTTGCTGTAAATATTATTGCTACTACAGTAAATAAAGTAACAACTACTTTACCTAATGGTAATGTATCTAAAATGCTTATAATTGTAGATGGTGCTCCATTTTCACTCAACATTTGTATTACTGGTAGTACCTTCGTCAGCTGAAGATTCAATCCATAATTTCCTAAAATAGCAAAAAACAAAGTACATCCCATTGTCCCATATAAAACTGATCCTCCTATTACATTCCTAATCGTTCTACCTCTAGAAATTCTACCAATAAATAACCCCATAAACGGTGCAGATACCGTCCACCATGCCCAATAAAAAATAGTCCAATTTTCTGGAAAACCAGTTCCTAATATAGGATCCATCCATGTATTCATCCTAACAAAGTTTTGTATTAAAATCCCTATGCTAGTAGTACCCATCTTAATAATAAATAATGTAGGTCCCGCAATAAAAATAAATGCTAATACTGTAAACATAAGGACTATATTGACATCACTAAGTACCTTAATCCCCTTTTTCAATCCAGAATACGCACTAAAAGAAAAGATAGTTATAACAATTACTAATACTACAAAATTCAAACCGAAAGAATCTGGAATTCCTGTTACTTTACTAATCCCAGCTGCAATCATCGGAGTTCCTAATCCTAAACTTGTACTAGACGCACCTATCAATCCAACCATAAAAAGTACATCTATCGCTATTCCAAGTCCTCCATCTACTTTATCTCCTAAAACACCACGACATGCTTCACTAATCTTAAGAACAGGTTTCTTTCTTACAAAATAAGAATATGCAATAGGTAATGATGGAAGTGAATATAATACCCATCCCGTAGGTCCCCAATGGAATATACCATAGGTAGCAGCCCATTCAACAGCAATCCAAGTACCTTTCTCTAATCCAAATGGAGGAGCTGTAAAATAATATGCCCATTCAATTGACCCCCAATACATAACACCAGAACCTATGCCTGCACAAAATAGCATTCCTGCCCAGCTAAATGTATTAAACTCTGGTTTTTCATTTGAATCACCTAATACAATCTTTCCATACTTACTAAATGAAATCCATACAGCAAATCCTAATGCAATTAAACCTACCCAAATATATATAAATCCAAGATTATGTGTAGTAAATATAAACACTTTGTTAATTACTTCATCTGCTTTTTGTGGGAATAATACCAAGGGAACACAAACAATCACAAGTATGAATAAAGTAGAATAAAACGTGTACTTATCAATTTTTAATTTCTCCATAAATTTCTCCTTTTCAAATAATTATATATATACAACACTTTACAAGTAATTCCAAAACATTTTCAAAAAAGTAAATCAGATACCTATGAGCATTTTTATTAGGAGTTTTACATCGTATTCTTTCGTGCTCTATATTCATATCTATACAATCATTATCTAACTTATAAACTGGTATATATATATCTCGACATTTTTCGATCATTTTTAATATTTTTTTATATTTTAAAACTAAATATAAGGGAACATCAAAATACTGAAAAAGCATAAAAAACAAAAGTCCCCTTATATCTATATTTTCACTAATAATAACTTACTATTCAAATATAAAAATACTTCAATGAATTTCTATTTAATTAACATTAAAAACATTTATAGGCAATTGTTAATTTTTCACAACTTTTCTCAAATCGTTAAATGATTCTTTTATATTTTGTGCAAATTTTTCAGCATTTTCTTTATTATCTATTTTACTAGTTAAACAAATAGATATACTATTATTTTTAATGCTGTAACCTACTCCAAATCCATCTTCTACTACCGGTCCAAAGCCTATACAATCAACAAATTCTGCAGCTAATCCACTAGTAGATAAAAAGTCATATTTTAATTTTAAATATCCTTCATCTTCAAATATCACAGGCATTTCTTTAATTCCAAATGATTCTCCAAAATGCTTGTACATCATAAATAATCCATACATGTGACGTTCTACGCCTTGGCCCTTTTGACAATCCTTAATACGACTAATATGAGCTGAAAAAGCTGATATTGCTAATTCATTTAATACTTCATAACCTTCTTCATTATTTGAATATGCCTCAACAAAATCTAATACTTTTGAATTTACACCTCTTGCACACTCTGTACGTCCTTGATTATATTTACGCATAGCAACTGCCTCATATGTACTTCTTAATCTACCAAATGTACGATACTGAGCAAGCTGTAAAGCCACATGGAAAAATGCATCTGGGCTAACTCTTAAATTTTTAATTTCATCTTTGCCAAACTCTTCAAAATCAATTAATCTCACATGATAGTTTTTAACTTTTTCTTCATGTTTTTTTGTTAACTCATTTAAAGTTTCTTGATTTTCATTAGAGATTTCCCATTCTAATTTTTCAGCTAAAGGAGCATATTCACAATCTTTTTCTACAATTTCTTCTTCATACAATGATTTATTAATATATCCTAATATAGTAACCCAAGTACTTCCATCAACAGCTGTATGCTCGTAATTAAATCCAATTTCTCCATTTTTATTTACAATTAATTGGCAACTCTTATCAAAGAAACGATTTCTTCCATCAGAAGCAAGTAAATTTGTTACTGTTTTAGATATCTCTTTACTTTCTTCATCTATGCACATAGCAAACACTGCATCATTAATAGTTTTAAAGTTTTCTTCATTTAATTTTGAAACTTTAAGTTCTTCAAGTAATATAGCTGCTTTATCTCTAGGACTAGTAGTTATAGCTCCTATATTTTCTCCTTTAATTACTTGTGAATATATAAGATTTTCAATAGCACGGGATAATTTATTAGGAGAAATAAGCTCTCCTTCTTCATTTGTTACATTTATTTTGTAAATGTTTTCTTCGTAAAAAACAACTATATGTTCTTGCTTTGTGTTATAATCACCTATCTCAAGTTCATCTTTTCCTTCTTTTGGAATACGAGTTACTTTCAACAATCCTTTATATTGTTCCATACAAAGAGGAGTATCTTTTATTTTCTCTGGTTTAAAAGTTTCATTCGCTATTTCTTTATAAATCTTAACAATTTCGTAAGTAATTTTTCCAACTAATTGTGGCATTGAATATTTTTCTTTTAACTCTTTTGTATTGAATTTAATAAAATAATTCATATTAAGAACTAGTGGTTCACGATATTCAAGATACATATCATCCCAAAATGGCTTCAGCCAACTTCCTTTTGTTTGTTCATCCCATTTTTCTAATCTTTTTTGAAGTATTGGTCCAACACCATTTTCCGATATAAATTCCTTTATACATTCTTCACTCTTTTTTAATTCCTCTTGTGAAACTAAAGGTTTTATCCATTTTAAAAATCTTTCTCCTGTTTCTTCTAAACTAGGAACTGGAAGTGATGACAATTCATCTTGATATTTAAATAAACTTTCTACAGCATAATTATATAAAGTACCCATAAAATCTACTCCTTTAATCATATTTTTTCAAAATAATAGCCAAGCTAGACTATATTTTCAATGTCAGCTTAGCTATTTAAATTGCTTATAAATAATTACAAATATATTAAATAATTTAATCTTCTAAAACTAATTTAATATTCCATCCTATAAAAGCTAGCATTCCAATAGTCAATACAGCTTGTATCAAGCTTTCTGCCATTGTCATAGTTGCTAAAGCATTCTCAAATCCTAATTCATTCATTTTATATTTTGCCCTCCCTATAATCTTTTCTTATTTCACGTAAGAAACCAGTTATTTGTAATATTAAAAAGAACGTATATGGTATCCCTAAAAATACTGCTACTGCTTTAACCCCATCTAGAGTTCCTGTTATTACATTAGCTGATGCTATAGTTACCATAATTACCGCCCAAGTTAGTGTTCTTGGAACCGGAGCATTTTCTGCACCGTCACTTGTCATCATACTTAATGCAATAGCTGAACTTGTAGCACTTGTAGACAAGAATACAACTATTAATATAACAAATATTGTTCCTGTTATTTTAAAGAAAGGTAAAGCTTGTAATACCATTATAAAGGATAAATAAACATCATTTGGATTTTCTATTATATATTTTGATATGGATCCATCTCCAACTACATCATTTACTATTCCAAATCCACCAAATACACTAAACCACACTACAAGGAAAAGCGTCGGTATCATAATTGAAGCTAAAACAAACTCCTTAATAGTTCTTCCTTTAGAAATTCTAGCTATGAATACTGCTGTAAAAGGTGTCCATGAAATCCACCATATAATAGTTGTAAGAGGCCAAGAATTAAACCATACTTTATCTTGTAATAAATAAGTATTAAGACCTGTTGGAACTAACTTCATAACTGTTGTACCCATTGTATTTAAAATAGTTTCCATAAAATATCTAGTTGGTCCAAAAGCAAATGCAAAAACAAGTATAAAAACAGCAATAACAACATTGAAATCTCCTAAAAATTTCATACCTTTTTGCATTGGAAGTACTGATGGTATTACATATGCAACGAAAAGTACTCCTAAGATTATAAAAGATGGCAATAAACCTACAAATTTTATTCCTAATACAGCTTCTACTCCATTTTTAACTTGTGATACTCCCATACCAATAGAAGCTGCAACTGTTAATGCGGCCGCACTTGAAGCCATAATATTTGTAAATCTACCTACAGATTTACCCCATTTTTTATCTTTAAATCCTTCTTCAATCGGAGTACCTGGTAAGAATTTAGCTCCTCTGTGATATGTGAAATATGCAATAACCATTCCTGATAATGTATAAATAGTCCAAGCTGGTATTCCCCAGTTAAATAATGTTAAAGTTAAAGCATTCTTTGCTGCCTCAGCTTTACTATATCCACCCGCTAATCCAAGTGGTGAATTTATATAATGAACCATTGGCTCTGCAACACCAAAGTTAACTAATCCAACACCAATACCTGCTGTAAATAGCATTGCTATCCACGAAAAAGTTGAAAATTCTGGTTTCGAATCCTTTGGTCCAAATTTCACCCTACCATATTTACTAAACGCAAGATATAAACAAATTGCCAAAAACACTAAAGGTAACGAAATTGTGAACCAGCTAAAATGATTATGAAATTTAAATACCCAATCCCATAATGTAGTAGTTAAAGATGCTGGGTTTATAAGTCCCCAAACTGAAAATATAGCTGTAAACGATACTGCATACCAAAACAGAGATGAAGAACTCTTTTCTTGCTTCATAGATTTTTCTTTTTTTAATGCAGATGTTCCACTTGAAAATTCTGCATCACTTGTTTTTTTCTTTTCCATAATTATTAAATTTCCTCCTTTTAAATCTTATTTAATCTTAATTATTTCCTTTTACTAATCTATAAGTATCTCTAGCAATTACTAATTCCTCATTTGTAGGAATTTTAAATATTTTTACTTGTGACTCTTTAGAAGATAAATCTACAATTCCATCTTGTCTTTCTAAATTCTTTTCTTCATCTAATTTAACACCCATATATTCCAAACCTTCGCAAACCTTTTCTCTTACTAAAGAAGAATTTTCTCCAATTCCCCCTGTGAAACAAATTGCATCTATTCCTCCTAAAACTGCTGCATATGAACCTACATACTTTTTAATTTTATATGTAAGCATATTAAAAGCTAATTTAGCTCTTTCATCACCTTTTACCATTTCTTCTTGTAAATCTCTGCAATCTGAAGATTTACCAAAAACTCCAAGTATTCCAGATTTTTTGTTCATTCTACTATTCATTTCATCACTGCTTAAACTTCTTTTTTCCATTATATAAAGTACACTTGCAGGATCTACATCCCCACATCTAGTTCCCATAATAAGTCCTTGCAGGGGTGTAAATCCCATTGAAGTATCTATACTGTTTCCATTCTTTACTGCTGTAATTGATGAACCATTTCCCAAGTGACAAACTACTATTTTAGATCCTTCTTTTTTTAATAAGTCATTTGCTATATTAGACACGAACTTATGTGATGTTCCATGAAAGCCATATCTTCTAACTTTTAATTCTTCGTAATCTTCATATGGAAGTGCATACATATAAGAAAAATCTGGCATACTTTGATGAAATGCTGTATCAAAAACAGCAACACTCAATTTATTTGGCATTAGTTCCTTACATATTTCAATTCCTAATACATTTGCTGGGTTATGCAATGGTGCTAATTCACTTAATTCTTTTATTTTTTCTAATACTTCATCATTTACCACTACAGAACCATCAAAATATTCTCCTCCATGAGCAACTCTATGACCAATTGCATTAATTTCTTCAACTGATTTTATTACTCCATTTACTTTATTTTGAATTTTTTCTAAAACCAACTCTATTGCTTCCTTGTGAGTTGGTAATGATATTTCAAAGCTTTCCTTAATATTTTTTGATTCAACTTTATACCCCATTACACCATCAATTCCAATTCTTTCACATATTCCTTCAGCTAGAACATTTTCTAAAAGAATATCTATAACTTTATATTTTAATGATGAACTTCCACTATTCAAAACTAAAATTTTCATAACTTTCCTCCTTATCTTATAATTGATTCTCTACTAGTAGTTTTTTATTCAAATAACCTTTTATAGTTACATAGACATTTTGTTTCTTTAACAAAAGACTGTGTTATAAGATTAACACTTTTCCCAAAGAAACATAGGTCGTTTTTCGTAAAAAAAAGTCGATTTTTATGTTATAATTTTTAACCCAATCTAAAAAGGACAAAATATACCCCTTTATAAGTCTTTTTTTGAACTTTTTCAGCAAAATATGTTGAATCTGTAATTTGAAATCCGAAATTTAAAAAGAGATTTGAAAAAAAGGATAATTTGATATAAAATAAAAACAAATTTAATATTTAGCTAAAATTCGATACTTTAAATTAATGAAAGGAGCATTTATGAAGTATCAATACGAATTCATCAAACATTACGAAAATTTACCATTTAGCATATTTTTTCATGAAAATGAAGAATATCCTTTAAATTGGCATAAAGAAATAGAAATTCTTTTTATTTTAAAGGGTAGTGCAACAATTGATTTAAAAGATAAAAATTATTTTTTAAAAGATAAAGATATAATTTTAATTAATAGCAATGAGATTCACGGTATATCTAATACAGAAGAAAATACTTCAATTTTGATAATGCAAATAGACCCAGATTTTTTCGAAAAATATTATTCACAATTTACCGAAATTTATTTTGAATGTAAATCTTTTTATGCTAGTGAGAAAAATAAACAATATGAATATATTAGAGATAAGTTAGCTACCATTATGTGGAGTTTTATAAACAAAAATGAAGGTTATCAATTAGAAATTCTAGGAGAATCGCTAAATCTAGTTGAACATCTTATTAATAATTTTAAAAAAGACATTATCATAGATAATAAAATTCATGATAATCAATTACAGGATAGATTCAGAAGAATCCTTGAATATATAAATAAAAATTATAAAAAGAAAATAACACTAACTGATTTGGCTCAAAGAGAATATATAAGTATTCATTATTTATCTAAATTTTTTAAAAATCAAATTGGAATGGGTTTTTCTAAATATCTGAACTTATTTCGTTTAAATAAATCTATAAATGATCTTTGTAATACTAATAAAAGTATACTAGAAATATCACTAGACAATGGTTTTTCTAATGTTAAATCCTATACAAAAATTTTCAAAGAGAATTATGAAATCACACCAAGTTCTTATAGAAAAAAAACTTTATCTGAAAAAAATTCTATTAAAAAAAAATATCTAAAGCTATCTGCTAATTCTCAAAGTGTATTGAAAGATTTTCTAGTGTATAGAAAAAAAATAGATACTACACGAGAGATGGAATTATATAATTTAGAAATAGACATTAATGAAAAGAAAAATGAAAAAATAAATTTTGAAAAAATAATTTATTTTGATTTTGTTTATGATGGCTTGAATTCAAATTGGCAGTACAATTTAGAAAAAATACAGGAAGAAATTAAATTTAATTATATACGATTTAATGGTATTTTTACTAAAGGTATGTTTTTTTATAATAAAAGAGACAATTGTTATAACTGGTTTAATATAGATAATTTATTAGATTTTTTTATAAAAATCAATTTGAAACCTTTTATTGAACTTACTTACACTTCAAAAGAATCGGCTCTAAATAACTGGCATATTCTACTAGAAAACTTCCTTTTTCATTGTATACAAAGATATGGTTTAGAAGAAGTAGAAACTTGGAAATTTGAATTAGCAAGCGATGATAAAAGTTATGAGAAAGCTATTAAACTTTATACTAAAACGCTTAATAAACTAAATAAAAATTTCAATACTTTAAAACTTGGAATTTTATTTGTGCCTGCTAGTAATTTTGAAGAGAGAAATTATTTAATAAATTTTAAAAATAAGAATTTAAGTTTTATGTCAGTAGAAATGACTCATGAAGCTTATTTTCAAAAAAAAGAACTTTTTAAAGAACTTTTACTAAATATAAAAAATATGAATTTAAAACCTTATTTTATTAAACTAGATGAAAAAAATTATTTAAATGATACATGTTTTAATGCTAGTAATTTAATCTATAGTATTTTAAATAATTTAAACGGTGTAGATACTCAAGTTTCATTTATTGATGACATAAAGAATACTAAAGTTTTTAATGGTGGTTCAGGACTTCTAACATATAATGGTCTTAAAAAACCTATATATAATGCATATTATTTATTAAATAATCTAAACGGAGATTTAATAAACAAAGGTCCTTCTCACTTTGTAGTTAGAGATAAAAATAAACTCTTTATTTTATTATATAATTTTTGCGAAAAGATAGATAATGAAGATAAAAATATAGATTATTATGAAAGAAAAAAAGAAATAGAAAAAGAAAAATGTAAGTTAATAACCTTAAAGTTAAATTTAGATAAAGGTAAATATAAAATTAAAACTTATACCTTAAATCAAAACCATGGTTCTATTTTTGATTCTTGGATTAATATGGGTGCACCAGAAGATTTAAATGTTGAAGATTTAGAATATCTAAAATCAAAAGAAAATATAATGTTGAATATTTCTGTCATTAATATACATGATAAATTAATAATAAAAGAACCCCTTAGCCGAGATGAAATAAAGCTAATCGAAATCTATAGAATTTAAAAATAAAAATACAAGGTTTCAAAAATAAGCAAAAACTGAAAAACAATTTTACATTTAGAATGAATAAAAGACCTCAAATTTGAGGTCTTTTATTATCTATATTTTTTGACAAATACTTTTTATCATTTTTACTTACATTTTTTTAAAAGGATTATTTTCAATAGCATTTATAAATATATAAGGATATTTCTTTTTTAAATGTCTCATATAATATACCCATTCAATTAATATATATTTATATACCCTCTTAATATCAATTTCCATATGATCAATATCTTCTTTAGATAACTTGGATATATCTCTGCTTATTAATTCCTGTTCTAAATGTAATATAGAATTCAGCAGTTCAGTAAAAGTTTCATGCTCAATTAGATTGGGGTTTTCTAACAGTCTCATTGTAAAATCTTTTTTACTTACAAGAAAACATTTTATCTTTTCAAAATCGAAATCTTCTAAATTTATAGAGCAGTTATGATTATTTATAATTTTTATAGCTTTGTTAAAATCAGAATCTAACCAATTATTTGTAATAATAAGTTCATTTTTTATATGCTCTATATTCTCATCAAGTTTTGCACAAAATCTCAACATTTCAGTTCCAGCCTCAGTAAAAAATACCCCTATTATTATATTTAGTTTTTGAATTAAGTGTTGTTTTTCTCTTTTTTCAATAACTCTATCAATAATTAATGTTACAACAAGAACTTCTATAGGTATAAATGCTAAATCTTCCAATAAAAATACAACCATATGGTGAATATCGTGAAATATAATATAGTTGATATAATACAATACAGCTGATAATATCAACAACGTAATTCCTAGCTTAATTTGCCACTTAGTTTTTTTCATATAATATAGCCTGTCCATTACATAGTCAAGCACAGGCCTTTCCCCCCTTCATAAAAATGATGCTCAGAAAATATAATCAATCTCTTTAAATATTTTCTAAGCACCTTTTCTCTCTATTAAGATTTAATATTAATATCTCTTATTAATGTTTTATCAAGCTTTCATCTCTAGAAAAAGGTTTGTTAAATTCATAATGAGAAAAATCCTCTACGCTTTTTCCTTCTATTAAAAATAAGACACTTTTTATATTTTCGAATTCTGTTAAAGAACTTACTATACTGTATATAGCCATAGTCTGTGATATTGAACCACCACTTGAATTTTTTATAAATTCTTGGCTTAAATCTACTGTAGCTATTCCCTTATCTTGTGAATAGTTTAATAATTTAGTTCCTTTAGGTACTACATTATAGCCTTGTTTGTCAGATTCATTTATAAGCTCCTGAATAACTTTTTGGCCTATTATCTCACCTTCTTTAATCACAACATTCTTTTTAATAGGAACAAGGTATTCTAGATTTTCATCTGGAAGATATAGAGTAAGAGATGCATTTTTTTCATCTGTTAAATCAAATTCTTTTAATAGTCCATATCTTTCTCCGTCAGAAGACATTAGGTCCTTACCCTCAATTTTTATTTCTATGCCGTTTATTTCTTCAAATTGGTTTAAAGTATTACTAATAGTTATTACAGAGTTAACTTCATCCACATCTGATTTAAAGTTAAAAAAATCCTTAGATAAGTCTATATACAATATATCCTTTTCTTTCTTTACAGATAATATTTTTGTTTTTTCATTTATACTTCTAACCATATTAGAAGAATATGGTCCATTTAATAACGCTTTTAAAGTAGCATCGTATTTTTCACCATTCATATACTCAACCGGCCTTGTAATCCAATTTATTTTTGAATTATCATTACTTGTATAATAAAGTTTAACTTCTTGTTTTTCAATATTACTATTCGATACCTTATTGCTACAACTAATTGAAAATATCATCAAAATAGATATCATAATTGTAAAATATATTTTTTTTCTCATACTTACCTCCTAAACTAAATAGGTTTTTATTAATTTTTTTTAAAGTAATATCCCTTTCCCCATTTAGTTAATATGTATCTTGGACTTGAAGAATTCATTTCTATTTTTTCTCTAAGTCTTCTTATATGAACATCTACAGTCCTTAGATCTCCATAATATTCATATCCCCATATTTTTTGAAGTAAATATTCTCTATCGAATACTTCACTAGGATTAGTTATTAAAAATAATAGTAAGTCAAATTCTTTTCCTGTTAAATTTATATGTTCTTTTTTGTACATAACTCTTCTTCCAAGTGTATTTATTTCAAATTCTCCAACCTTAAACTCCGATAACATTCCTACATCTTCTATTTTTGAATTCTTCTCAATATAACCTTTGTTCTAGCCTTAAGTTCTAATATATTAACAGGCTTCGACAGACAATCATCGGCTCCAATTTCAAGCGCCATTATTTTTTTATAGTCTTCTCCTTGTGGGGTTATCATTATTATAGGTACGGCTGATACCTCTCTTATTTCTTTACACAACTGAAATCCATCTTTTTTTCCTATTTCAGAATCTATTATTATTATATGGTAATCACTATATTTTTTACCTACAGCCTCTTGTGAATTGCATACTTTATCAATTTTATAATCTTCATATTCAAATGCATATTTTATTTCCTTTATTAATAATGACTGTGAATCTATTATTAATATTTTCACCATAAACATTCCCCCTAGAAAAGCATTCTTTTGTCTCCTAGTCTTCTTGTTACCTTATTTCTATCAAAATCTTCTAAAAGGACCATGGAATATTTTCTACTTGCACCTATTAAATCTCTAAATTCGGATAAAGTTAAAGTTTTATTCTCATTTAGATGTTTCTTTACCATCTCAACAGCTATATCATAATTTTTCTTATGATATACAATATCCTCAGTAACCATAACAAGAGTATTTCCTAGCAATGCTTCTAAAACTTCTTGATATTCTTTCTTATCTTGTATTATCTCAGATATATTTCTAGGTGTGAACTTGTCATTTTTCAGATTAGACTCTATTTCGTTTTGTATATTTAATTGTGATTTACTAAATACAACTTCAAAATCGTATAAACTAGTTATATTATCTATAACCTTTATATCTTTATCTTTTCCTATAATATTTAGTAAAACGTCAAAATCCTTAGTCTTTAAATTTTTCTCTATTCTAGTTCTTAATTCTTCTTTAGATACTCCATTTTTAAGAGGATTGTTTTTATGGAAATTAGATAATACGTTTACAATCTTATTTTTCAATTCCTCATAAAAGTTCTTGTGTATATATATATTGTTTATATTCATAATTTTATTTTGTTCACATAGAATATCTATCTCTTGTTGTATTATTTCCCTTTTTTCACCAATATAAACAGCAATATCACTTAAAACAGGGTATTCTTTACTATGTTTTTTTATAATTTCTTCTATTATCTCTTTTAAATCTCCTTTTTCCTTTAACTGAAGAGAATTGAGAACATCTCCATCAAACCTTTTATGTTTTTTAGGATTTGAATCAAGTATAATTCCTCCACCTATAGTTTCCATCGGAGAATAAAATCTTATTACGAATAAATCCTTGTTCTTAGCTACAATAGTTTCTTCAAGTCTTATTTGGCAATATCCTTCTTCCCCTGGATTTAAAACTTCTTTATCAATAGGAACTATTCTTCCTAAAATTTCTCTAGTGCCATGATAAAATCTTATTCTATCCCAGTATTTTACCATTCTATTAGAATGCTTAACTAAAGAAACTTTCACATCCAACATCATAGATTCACTTAGTGATTCAGGATAAGCTAATATATCTCCTCTTTCCACCTCATCAAGTTTAATATTAGATAAATTTATAGCTACCCTTTGACCTGCATAAGCTGTTTTTACAGATTCTCCGTGAACTTGTATACTTCTAATCTTAGTAGGTTTATTTCGAGGATAAAGATCTAAAGTATCCTCTACATTTATACTTCCCTCTATTAAAGTACCAGTAACCACAGTTCCAAATCCTTTAACTGTAAATGCTCTATCTATATTAACCCTAGGTTGAGCATTTAAATTTTTGCTCTTAACCTCTTCACTTATTTTATCAATCTCACCTATTAACTCGCTTATTCCTCTTTTACTTATCGAATCAACCTCTATCATAGATACACCTTTTAAGAAAGTATCTTGAACTTTCTCTTTTATATCTTCTTTTATTAGCTTCTAAAAATTCATCATCTACCATATCACATTTCGTTATAACTACTATCCCATTTTCTATATTTAAAAAACTCAAAATATCTAAATGTTCAACAGTCTGAGGCATAACTCCCTCATCAGCTGCAACTACAAGTAAAACTATATCTATACCAGATATACCAGCTAACATATTTTTTATGAACTTTTCATGCCCTGGAACATCCACTATACCCGCTCTTTTACCACTAGGTAAATCAAAATATGTAAATCCCAAATCTATTGATATACCTCTTTTTTGCTCTTCCTTTAATCTATCAGTCTCTCTTCCTGTAAGAGATTTTATAAGAGTTGTTTTTCCATGATCTATATGCCCTGCTGTTCCTATTATTATATTCTTCATACTAACCCTCCTATTTTAGTTCAGCCTCTAGTTGTTTTGATATAACCTCAAATTCATCATCAAAGATAGTTCTAACATCTAAAACATACTTATTATCATACACTCTAGCTACAATACTATCTTCGCTAAGTCTTAATCTTTCTTCAAGCTCAGACACACCCATATTCTTAGGCACTATAGTTATCACTTTTGTATCTATAGTTTCAAGAGGCATAGATCCTCCTCCAACCTGAGAATGTCCATCTTCTATTTTAACATCAGCATCTAAATTTTGATTCTTTATCATTTCATAAAACTTTTGAGCTTTACCATTTAATTCATCCTTAGAATAAGTTAGCATTCTTAAAGTAGGTATTTCCTTAACTGCCTTTTGCTCATCTAAATAAAGTCTAAACGTAGCCTCAAGAGCCGCTATAGTTAACTTATCTACTCTCAGTGCACGAGTCAGTTGATTTTTCTTCATCTTTTCTATATATTCTTTCTTACCTACAATTATTCCAGCTTGAGGTCCTCCTAGTATTTTATCCCCACTAAAAGTTACTATATCAGCACCCTTGTTAAGAGAATCTATAACTGTAGGCTCATAACTAAGACCATATTTTGATATATCAACGAATAATCCACTACCTAAATCCTCAATTACAGGTATATCATGTTCTTTTGATAATTTAGATAATTCATCTATATCAACACTATCAGTAAAACCTAACACTCTGTAATTACTAGTATGCACTTTAAGTAATACTCCTGTATTTTCATTTATAGCTTCTTCGTAATCTCTCAAATGAGTTTTATTAGTAGCACCTATCTCTTTTAAGATAGTACCACTTTCCTCCATAACCTTAGGTATCCTAAATGATCCTCCTACCTCAACAAGTTCTCCTCTTGAAACTATTGCTTCTTTATTTTTTGACATAGTGCTTAATACCAATAAAACAGCAGCAGCATTATTATTTACTACCAGTACATCTTCCGCTCCTGTTATTTTTTTAATTATTTCTTCTAAGTGAGAATATCTAGATCCCCTTTTTCCTTTATCTATGTCATATTCAAGATTAGAATATCTTGACGCTACCTGCCAAACTTCTTCTTTTATACTATCAGATAAAAGAGATCTCCCTAAATTTGTGTGTATAACTACTCCAGTTGCATTTATAACCTTTTTTAATGAAAGAGAATACGATAATCTCAATTCATTTTTAATATCATTTATAAATTTATCATAATTAACAGAAAAATCATTTACTTGTTCTTCCTTTAAGTTTATTATAGTTTTTCTTATTGCATCTATATTCTTTCTTATTATATCAACAACTAAACTTCTAGGGTATTGTTCTATTAAATCTATTATAGTTTTATCATTTAGTACCTCATCTACAGATGGTAATAACGAAAATAGCTTCTTCTTATTCAAGTTGATCGCCCCTTTATATTTTTTTTACAATCAATTATAACATATTTTAAACCATAAAAAAATAAAGAGGGGTTAGCCTCTTTACTTCACTTTTATATATTTGCCTTCTTTTTTAACTACACTTCCTATTATTTTAGCATCTATCGACTTATTCTCTATCATTTTCTTTATTAATTCATCTGCTTTTTCTTTTTCAACTGAAACCAATAGTCCTCCAGATGTTTGTGGATCATATAAAATATCTATTATATGTTGTTCAATTCCTTCACTTTCTACATCAGGTGATATATAGCTCATATTTTTATACATTCCCTCTGGAATTATACCCATCTTAGCAAAATCAATTGCAGCATTCATTATAGGAACTTTGTTAGATTCAATTTCAATGCAAACATCAGATGCCTTTGCCATTTCAAGAGTATGACCCAAAAGTCCAAACCCAGTTATATCAGTTACCGAGTTTACATCTACATCATCAAATGCCATAGCTGCATACTTATTTAAATGAGTCATAATCCTAATAGCTTCATCTTCTACAGATTTATCCGCTAGATCAGCCTTTATAGCCGTATTTATTATACCTGTTCCAATAGGTTTCGTTATAACTAACACATCTCCAACCTTAGCCCCTGCATTAGATAAAACTTTATCAGGATGAACAAGTCCAGATACAGAAAGCCCATATTTAGGTTCTTTATCATCAACAGTATGTCCTCCTACTAATAGAGCCCCTGCTTCTTCAACCTTGTCAAATCCACCTTTTAATATTTCCCCTAGTATAGCCATATCTTTACAAGATGGAAAACATACTATATTCATGGCAACGGTAGGTTTTCCTCCCATAGCATATATATCAGACAAAGAATTCGTAGCTGCTATTTGACCGAATAAATACGGGTCATCTACAACAGGTGTAAAAAAATCTAAGGTCTGTATCAATGCCATTTCTTCATTTAATTTATAAACAGCAGCATCATCTGCTGTATCAAGACCAACTATAAGCTTATCACTTTCTATCTTCGGCAGATTACTAAGAGCTTTAGCCAGATCCTCTGGCCCAATTTTAGCAGCTCATCCCGCAGAAGTTGTCATCTGAGTTAATCTTATTTTATTTTCCATTCAGCTCCACCGTCCTTCTTAGTAAAATATAAGTATATGATATCATATTTTGTTTTATAGTTGTATTTAATTTACTTTTATATCGTTTTTTATCGATTCAAACTTTTTCTCACCTATTCCTTTTACACTCATTACCTCCTCTATAGTTTTAAATTTTCCATTTTGGTTTCTATATTCTATAATTTTTGTAGCTGTAACATCTCCAATTCCTGCTAAAGATTTAAGTTCATTAGAACTTGCTTTATTTATATTTATTTTAGACAACACATTTTCCCTTGAATTAGAATCATTATAACTATCCTGCTTTACATATTCTTCACTATCATTACTATTTAATTGATCACCGATAACTTGACTTTCATTATTATCAACACTTGGAATTATATAATGAGCTCCATCTTCTAACTTTATAGCTAAATTAACTCTATTCATATCTGCATTTTCAGTAAGCCCTCCAAGCTTTTCAACTGCATCTACAAGCCTTGAATTAGATTCCATTTTTACAACTCCACAAATGCCCACCTCTCCACTTATGAACACTACAATTTCTGAGTTTTCGTCCTCAAAATTTAAGTCTTCACTTTCTAAACTTATATTTTCTTTCATATCACTTTCTTCTTCATCAATATACTTATCTTCTTTAGGGCTTACAACATATGTAGCTTTTCCAAAGTTTATTTTATTAGTTGCAAACATACTTATAATCACAATCAATAATATACTAGCAAATACAGTTAAATTTCTTTTATTAAAATTCATAAAATATCCCTCCTCTTCAATATTATTGACAAAAATATGATATACTAAAATCATATCGCACTATCAATTAAGGGGGTATATATGAAAAAAATCACATCTTTAATTCTAGTAATACTTTTAATATCATCTTCCTTTATAATTTCTTTTTCCGATGAAAAACCCAGTGTTTTAGGTGAATCTGCAATTTTAATGGATTATGATACAGGTAAAATTTTATATGGTAAAAATATACATAAAAAAATGTATCCAGCTTCAACAACAAAGGTCATGACAGCTCTTTTAACTCTTGAAAATTGTGATTTAGACGAAGTAGTAACCATAGATTATGATTTAGGATATATAGATGGTAGTGGCATCTATATTAAGCAAGGGGAATCATTCACAGTAGAAACACTTTTAAGAGCTCTTCTTATTAAATCTGCAAATGATGCCGCTGTAGTTCTTGCTAATCATATTTCAGGGTCTACAGAAGAATTTGCAAATCTCATGAACAAAAAATCAGAAGAATTAGGAACAAAAAACACTCATTTTAACAACCCTAATGGACTTCCAGATGAAAATCATTATACTAGCTCATACGATTTGGCTTTAATCGCAGGAGAAGCTATGAAGTATGATAAATTTAGAGAAATAGTTAAATCTACATATATTAAAATCCCTGCAAGTGAGCAATATCCATATGACAGAGTTTTTAAGAGTACAAACAAGTTTTTATGGGGGGTTAGAGGAGGTAATACAATAGAATACAAAGGATCTATTGTAGATATAAAGTACGATTTAGTAGACGGTATAAAAACAGGGTATACGGATGTTGCAAGAAAATGCTTAATATCTAGTGGGCAAAAAGATAAGTTCAGATTAATTTCCGTTGTATTAAAATCCGAAGGAAACGAAGTCTATAAAGATTCTAGAACTCTATTAGATTATGGATTTGATAATTATACAGAACACAATATTATAAATAAAGATACAGAGATAGGAAGTAAAAAAATATCATTTACTAAAGAAAAAATTCTAAAATACAAAGCTCAAGAAGATTTCAATATAGTCACTAAAAAATATGAAAATATAGACAATATAAAAACTAAAATAATATTAAAAGAACCTATTGAAATACCTATAAAAAAAGGTGATAATATAGGAAAAATCCAAATTTTAAGAGATAACAAAGTAATATCTGCTGTTAACTTAGTTGCATCAGAAGATGTAAACTCTATATTGGGTAACATAGACATAAACAAATTACTAAGAATATTATGGTTTACAACCAAAATAATACTACTAATTTCATTTATAGTTGTATCTATAATTCTTTTGATAAGATATATAAATAAAAGAAAAAAATAAGCTATTGGGATTCCCAACAGCTTATTTTTATATACAGCAAATTTTACCTATCCAAATACTCTTTTAGTTATACTACATCCTGTACAAGTAGCTGCCACACCACCTAAAGCTGTTTCTCTAAGTTCCATAGGAAGAGCTTTTCCTACCTTATACATAGCCTCTACAACCTCATCAAATGGTATTATACTCTTAACTCCAGCAAGTCCCATTTCAGCAGATATTAATGCATTTGCAACTCCTATTGCATTTCTTTTTTGACAAGGTGCCTCTACAAGTCCAGCTATAGGATCGCATACAAGTCCCATTACATTTTTTAATGTAGTAGCTGCCGCATGCATAGCTTGTATTGGAGTACCACCCATCATTTCAACTACACCTGCTGCTGCCATAGCTGCTGCTGCTCCAGTTTCTGCTTGGCATCCACCTTCTGCTCCTGCAACAGTAGCATTTCTTGTTATTATAGCTCCTATAGCAGATCCTGAAAATATTGCATTTATCATATCTTCATCACTTAATCCGTATTCATTCGCAACTGTTATTATAGCAGCTGGAAGTATTCCACAAGAACCTGCAGTAGGCGCTGCAACAATAAGACCCATAGAAGCATTAACCTCTAAAACTCCCATAGCAGCACTTATAGCCTTTGACATTAAAGACCCACATACAGTCTTACCAGTTTCTAATCTATTTTTTATAAGCTTTGCTTCTCCACCTATAAGACCTCCAACTGACTTTATATCTTCTGTTAAACTTTTATTAATAGAATTTTTCATTATGTCTAAACTGCGAGACATTCTCTCTATTATTTCTTCTCTAGTCTTTGAAGTTAAATCTATTTCTCTCTCTATACAAACTTCATATATAGTTTTATTTTGCTTTTCACATATATCTAATAGTTCTTTACCATTAGTAAAATTCATAAGTATCACCTTTTCCTTATAATATTTACATTCCTTCTATTATAAATGCATCTTGTATTAACTTATCATTAGATTTTATATCAACTATTACATTAGAATCTATTTTGTCATCAGCCTCTATTATAGTAAAAGCTTCATTTCCTTTTTCTTCTCTGTATATACTCATAAATGCTATATTAATATTATTATTAGCAACACAATTAGTTATATGAGCTGCAGCTCCTGGTAAATCCCATTGTTTTACTACTAAAGTTGGATATACGCCTGTAAATTCTATAGCTAATCCATTCAACTGAGTTATTTTTATGTTTCCTCCTCCAATTGAAGCTCCCATAACTTCTACAGTTCTATTATCCTCTGTCTCTATTATAAATTTAACAGTATTAGGATGCTTATCATCTCCTAAATCTGTTGGAATCATCTCAAACTCTAATCCGCTTTCTTTAGCTATATCAAAAGAAGTTTTTATTTTATCATCGTCTGGAGAAAATCCTAATATTCCTCCTACAAGAGCCTTATCAGTACCGTGTCCCTTATAAGTTTGAGCAAAAGATCCATGAAGTAAAAACTTTACTTTTTTAACACTTCCCCCTGCCATTTTTCTTGCCATACTCCCTAATTTTGCAGCACCTGCTGTATGAGAACTTGAAGGTCCAATCATATTAGGTCCCACTACATCAAAAACACTATAGTCTTTCATTAGTTTCTCCTTTCAAATTACACAATATAATAGTTTAATTATTCCACATTAATTATTCCACATTAATTATTACATATTAATTATACTACAAAAAATATCATTATACTATATTTCTTTTCAATATATTGCATCTATTTCTTTATGTATTTTTTAAAAGTTCTACTAATTCTATACTATATGTTCGTGTAACAAATCGTTTTCCCCAATTTTTTCAAAAAACCTATATATATTATTTGCTATTTTATTTATATTATTAATTTTAAAAAAATATAATTTTAAAAAACACAAAAAAATGACCAAGCTAAGCTTGGTCATTAATTAATTATTATTTTACAACTGCTATAACTTCGATTTCAACTTTAACGTCTCTTGGAAGTCTAGCAACTTCTACACAAGCTCTAGCTGGCTTGTTTTCTCCGAAGTACTCAGCATATACTTCGTTGATTTGTCCGAATTCATTCATATCTTTGATGAATACAGTACTCTTTACTACATCTGCAAAAGTAGCTCCTGCTTCAGCTAATATAGCCTTTACATTTTCTAATGATCTAGCAGTTTGCTCTTTAACTCCGCCTTCAACTACTTCCATAGTAGCTGGATCAAATGGAACTTGTCCAGATACGAATAATAAATTTCCAGCTTTTACTGCTTGAGAATATGGTCCTATAGCCTTTGGTGCATTATCTGTATGAATTACTTGATTGTTCATGTAAAAACCTCCTAATAAATCTTTAATTTACTATATTATACTATAAATTCATAATAATAAAAGTGAAATTTCTTTTTATATTATTTATTTTTAATATTTACTTTGTATCCATTTTCCTCAATCTTAGTTACTATCTCATCTATATGCTCTTTGTCAAAAGTTTCAAGAACAACATCTACTTCTTGAGTTCCTAAGATAACTTCGTTACCCATTCTACTTTGATTTATATGAAGTATATTAGCCTTAGTTTCAGCTATTAAGTTTATGAACTTTAACATTTCTCCACACTTATCTGGAAGCATAGTATTAAAGCATAATCTTCTTCCTTCTTTTTCTAAACCTTTATCTATTATTCTGTAAAGCATATTTACATCTATATTTCCACCTGAAATTACTCCTACTACATTCTTATTAGTTTCTTTAACTTTACCACTCATTATAGCAGCTGTACAAACAGCACCAGCACCTTCAGCTACTATCTTATCTTTTTCTGTTAAGAAAAGGATTGCCTGAGCTATCTCTTCTTCAGTTACAGTTACTATTTCATCTACTAACTCTTGTATTATTTCAAAAGTTAAATCTCCAGGAGTTTTTACAGCTATACCATCAGCTATTGTTGGAGCTTTGAAGAATGTTGTAACTTTTCCAGCTTCTCTTGATGCCTTCATAGAACCTATGTTTTCTGATTGAACACCTATTATCTTAACATTTGGATTTAATGCTTTTGCCGCAACAGCTATACCAGATATTATACCACCACCACCGATTGGTGCTAATATTATGTCAACATTTTCAAGATCTTCAAATATTTCAAGTGCTATAGTACCTTGTCCCGCTATAACGTATGGATCATTGAACGGGTGAAGAAATGTAGCTCCTGTTTCTTTTTGTATCTCTACAGCTTTTGCATAAGCATCATCATATACTAGTCCGTTTAAAACAACTTCTGCTCCATAAGACTTAGTAGCAGCTACCTTTGCAAGTGGTGCAGTCGCTGGCATAGCTATAGTAGCTTTAATACCATTCATTCTAGCTCCTAGAGCAACTCCTTGAGCATGGTTTCCTGCACTTGATGCTATAACTCCACATCTTTTCTCTTCTTCAGTTAAGTTAGCTATTTTATTAACAGCTCCTCTTATTTTAAAAGATCCTGTCTTTTGTAAGTTTTCTAATTTTAAAAATACTCTATTGTTACTCATCTCACTAAGAGCTGAACATTCTAATAATTTAGTTTTAACTGCGATACCACTGATTGCTTTTCTCGCCTGTTTAACATCTTCTAAAGTAATTTTTGCCATTATTATCACTCCCTAAGTTAATTATTCTACAAGATGTATTTTACATCGTATTTTCCTAAAAATCAACAAGAAAATCGTTTTCATAATTTTATAATTTATCGAACTATTGTAATTCCACGCCAAAAGCACTGTTGTTCATAAGAACTGGACATTTTCTTTTGTTTTTTTAGTCTTTTTATGCTTATTTTATCACCTTTGAATTTCATTATTATATTTTTTTATTATACTTTTTTGTTCATTTTTTTATCAAACAATTGTATTTTTGCCTCTTTCAAACAAGGTTGTATTCACCTTCATTTACGAGTCCTACAGTTTCCATCCATCCAAAATAGTTGATACTATAGTTCTTTCATAAATATCATCTATAAGTTGAAAATAATATAATACCATAAGTATATAAAAAACAGCTTAAGCATTCTAAAAAATGCTTAAGCTGTTTTTTATTTTTTTACTTAACAACTATGTTAACTAGTTTTTTAGGAACAGCTATAACTTTAACTATTTCCTTACCATCAGTAAATTCTTTTATTTTTTCATCTGCTAATGCTTTTTCTTGCATTTCTTCTCTTGTAACATTAGAGCTTAAATTTAACTTTCCTCTAACCTTACCATTAATTTGAACTACAACTTCTACCTCATCCTTAACAAGAGCAGACTCATCATACTCAGGCCACAGTATTTCTGATACACTACCTTCTTTTCCTATTATAGTCCAAAGTTGTTCACCCACGTGTGGTGTAAACGGTGAAATTATAGTAATTATAGCTTCTATACCTTCTTTTAATATACACTCTTTTGCATTTTCATTTTCCTTGTACTTGTACATTTCATTTACAAGCTCCATAAGAGCTGATATTGCAGTATTAAATCCAAATTTACCTGATATATCATCAGTAACTTTTTTAATTGTAGAATGTATAACAAATCTAGCTTGCTTATCTTCTTTAGTTAAATTCTGAAGATCATCCTTTGCATTTACGGAATCTTTAAGCTCTTCTATCAATCTAAATACTCTATTTATAAATCTGTAGCATCCTTCTACACCCTGCTCAGCCCAATCTAAATCTCTTTCAGGAGGTGCAGCGAATAATACAAATAATCTAGCAGTATCAGCACCATACTTTTCAATTATTTCTAAAGGACTAACTACATTTCCCTTAGATTTTGACATTTTAGCTCCTTCTTTTAATACCATTCCCTGAGTTAATAAGTTCTTAAATGGCTCATCAAAATCTACCATTCCTAAATCCTTTAAAACCTTAACAAAGAATCTTGAATAAAGTAGGTGAAGTATAGCATGCTCTACTCCTCCTATATATTGATCAACAGGCATCCACTTTTGTGCTAATTCTTTATTAAAAGCTTCATTTTCATTTTTAGCATCTATATATCTTAAGAAGTACCAAGATGAATCTATGAATGTATCCATAGTATCCATTTCTCTTCTAGCTGGTTTTGAACACTTAGGACACGTTGTATTCATAAAGCTTTCAGAAGTTATTAAAGGAGATTGTCCTTTTCCTGTAAATTCAACATCAGTCGGTAATTTAACAGGTAGATTCTCTCTTTCAACAGCAACCGTTCCACAATCTTCACAGTAAACTATTGGAATTGGACAACCCCAGTATCTTTGTCTTGATATTAACCAGTCTCTTAATCTGTAGTTTATAGTCTTCTTACCTATCTTAGATCCTTCTAATTTTTCAACTATTTTTTCAAATGCTTCTTTAGAGTTCATACCATTAAACTCTTCTGAATTTATCATATTAGAATCTTCGTCTATTACAGGTATTATTTGTAATTCATATTTTTTAGCAAATTCTTCATCTCTATCATCATGCGCTGGAACTGCCATTATAGCTCCTGTTCCATAATCAACCATTACATAGTTAGCTATATAAATAGGAATTTCTTGTCCATTTAAAGGATTTATACAATATCTTCCTATGAACACTCCTTCTTTTTCAGTATCAGTAGAAGTTCTCTCTATTTCACTCATATGCTGAATTTTAGTTTTGAAAGCTTTAACAGATTCTTCATACTCTGTTCCTTTTACAAGTTCCCCAACATATTCATGTTCTGGAGCTAATACCATATAAGTAACACCATACATAGTATCTGGTCTTGTTGTAAATATTTTCAATTTCTTGTTGTATCCCTTTATCTCAAAATCAGCCTCTGCTCCAGTACTCTTTCCTATCCAGTTTCTTTGCATTATCTTAACTTTTTCAGGCCA
Organism: uncultured Peptostreptococcaceae bacterium; assembly: GCA_942492135.1. Lineage (GTDB taxonomy): Bacteria > Bacillota > Clostridia > Peptostreptococcales > Peptostreptococcaceae > Tepidibacter_A. The sequence goes on along the minus strand of CALODI010000010.1, from coordinate 839,129 downwards.
TCCATCTAACTTATCTAGATCTTGTAAAAGAACTTCTGCATAATCCGTTATCTTTAAATACCATTGCTCTAAGTCTTTCTTAATTACTGCTGAATCACATCTTTCACATTCTCCACCAACTACTTGCTCGTTAGCTAAAACAGTTTCACAAGATGGGCACCAGTTAACGAATGATTTTTTCTTGTATGCTAGTCCTTTTTCATAGAACTTTAAGAATAAGTCTTGAGTCCATTTATAGTAATCAGGAAGACAAGTAGCTATTTCTCTATCCCAATCATAACTAAGTCCTAAAAGTTTTAATTGTTCTTTCATCTCTTGTATATTTTCTCTTGTCCACTTATCAGGGTGAATTCCATGCTTTATAGCTGCATTCTCTGCTGGTAATCCAAAAGAATCCCATCCCATAGGATGAAGTACATTATATCCCTTCATTTTCATGAATCTTGCAACTACATCTCCTATTGAGTAGTTTCTAACGTGTCCCATATGGATTTTCCCTGATGGATACGGGAACATCTCTAAAACATAGTATTTAGGTTTATCATTTTCAACAGTTTCAAAAGTTTTTTCATCTTCCCACTTTTTTTGCCAATATGGTTCTATTTGTTTAAAATCATACATATTTAATCCTCCTAAATTTATCTTTGCTTATATTTTTGTATAAAAAAACCCCTCTATCCCTGTATATTTAGGGACGAGGAGTTACATCTCGCGGTACCACCCTAATTGGCCAAAAAGCCCTCTTAGTGTAGCTTATAAGGGAGCCACCCCTAATAGTATTTACTAACAAGTTCAAAGGCATGCACTACTAGTTCTCAGCAACCACTAGCTCTCTTTAAGAACAAATTCCTTTTACTACTCTAGACTATTATTTATCCGAAAGCTAAGATTTATAATACTATAGCTTATGGATTGATTTACCCAAAGGGCACTTACTTAACTATAAATTCAGAGAGAGTAAAAACTCCATCTGAATTAAGTTTCATTTTATATATAATACGACTTTTAAACTAAATTGTCAACATCAACATTTGGTGCATCTTTCCATACTTTTTCTAAACCATATACATCTCTTTCATCATCATGGAATACATGTACTACTACATCTCCATAATCAAGAAGTATCCATCTTGATGAATCATGTCCTTCTTTTGATATAACACACAGGTCTTTTTTCTTAAGTTCATCTTCTACATTGTGCGCTATTGCCTTTACTTGTCTTTCTGATGATGCACTAGCTATTATAAAGTAATCAGCAATTGAAGATATTTTACCAACATTTAAAACTACTGTATCTTCACCTAATTTATCACCTATAGCATCGTATGCTACTTTTACAATTTGTTCAACACTTTCTATCATTTAATTTCCTCCTTAAATGTCTTTACCTATTAATACCATTATATCCACATTTTCATTATCAATTCTGGATTTATCTTTTCTCAACTCGCCTTTACCTATAATCTGTCTTATTTTTTGAGCTTCTTCTTTTTTAGAATCGTAATATATTATAGTCTTAGGATTATTAAATTCCTCAGCATTACCAACTGTATTAGGTTTTAATCCTTGACGTGCAAGCTTATCAGCAACTTCTGTTGCAGCTCCAGATAAACCAGAGCCATTAAGTACTGCAATTTTTAAATCTAAATTAGTTTGATTATTCTTATCATAATAAAGTTCATTTACTAATTTGTTTATTTTATCATTATCAGGATTGTAGTAAGATATTGAATTTATATACATCGGAGCTCCTGGAACGGTCTCTTTTCTTATATTATTTACATCCATTTTTTTAGCTTGCATTCCAAGTGATGCCATTTCAGACACACTCATATCAGTATCTACATACATATTAAAAGTATCTATATAATCCTTTATTCTAAATATTGAAGATGCACTTAAAACCTTTTTAGCTAGAGCATCCATAAATTTCTGTTGTGACTCTATTCTTCCAAGATCTTGATTAGCATAACCCTTTCTAAATCTCAAAAACTGCATAGCCTTATCTCCATCTAATACTTGAGTTCCTTTTTTAAGATTTATTCGAAGAGGTGGAGTGGCGTAAGGGTCATTGTATTTCATATTCATAGGAACATAGACCTCAACTCCTCCTACATCATCAACAGTCTTATAAAGTGCTTGATAATCAACTTTAACGTAATGATGTATAGGTATTCCTAAAAGATCTTTAGCAGCTTGAACAGATAATTCGACTCCGCCATAGGCATGTGCTGCATTTATCTTATCATATCCTTTTCTACCTCTTATCTTAACTCTAGTATCTCTTGGTATTGATAATATAGATGAATCACCACTTTTAGGATCCATACTCAAAACCATCATAGTGTCAGTTCTAATACCTTTTTTGTCTCCATCTAAACTGTCAACTCCAAGAAGCAATACATTAACCATTTCACCCTCTTGTACAACAGCCGTTCCTGTATCCCCAGGCATTGGAATTTCTGCTAATTGATCATTTTCTTTAGCTACAATTAAATATAGACTCGTCCCAAATATCATGCTGAATATAACAAAAAATACTATAAAAATTTTAAAAAAGTGCTTCAAATCTATCACTCCTATATTTCATTTAATTCTCCAAGTAAAAAATTTCTAGCTTCAATAGTTCTAGGATGAATAATCTTTTTTATAGAAATAACGTATTTTATAGTGTTATCAAATGCCATAAGTAAACCTTCATTTAACCCTTCATTATAAGCAATATTTCTAAGCTCATCAACCCCATCATAATTTCTATTAGGTTCTATAAAATCCGCCAAATATATTATTTTTTCAAGGTTATTCATGTTTTTTTTACCTGTTGTATGGTATGTTATAGCTGATAATATATCATTATCATAAACGTCAAATTTTTCTGTACACAAATAAGCACCTATTTTTCCGTGTACAAGTTCCGTTTCTTTTTTTTCAATATCATCTAATAATATATCATACTTTTGCACTAAATGTAATACTTCTTCCTTGTTTAGACATTTTGCACAGTCATGTAACAATGCTGCAACTTCTACCTTTTTTATATCCTCTTTATAAATATTTGCTAATCGCTTAGCACTTTCAACTACTCCTAGTGAATGTTTCAGCCTTTTAGGACTTATTATTTGTTCTAAAATTCGTATCATTTCTTTTAATTCCATAACATCACCTATATAAATTATTTTTATAAATATATTTTTCTACATTTTCAGGAAGTAAATACTTAATAGATTCTATTTTTTTAATTTTTTTTCTCAAATTAGTAGAAGATATATCCAAAGATGGAACATATATATCAAGTATATTTGCATTATATTTTTGTTTTAATTGATCTATTTTTTGATTCACTTCATCACATTCAATTCCCGGTCTTGTAGCTCCTACAAATGTAGCTAATTCAAAATTCTTATCAAGATACTTCCAACTGTCTATATCACATAAAGCATCTGCACCTGTTATGAAAAATATTTGAGAGTTCTTATAATTTTTTTTTAATTGTTCAAGAGTATCAACAGTATAAGTCATACCATCTCTTTTTATTTCAATGTCTGATGCTTCAAAGTAGATATTGCTCATAGTAGCAATCATCGTCATATTATATCTATGATCTTTATGTATTATTTCTTTTTTTGATTTATGAGGTGGATTTCCAGATGGCATAAATATGATTTTATCTAAATTGTATTTGTTCCTTACCGCTTCTGCAGTTGCTAGATGTCCATAATGAATAGGATTAAAAGTTCCTCCCATTACACCTATTTTTTTCAAAGTTGTCCTATTATGTAATTTGTTTGATTTCTTCTTATTAATAATAATCGCTTTTTTTAAAATATCACTCACATTCATTTAAACACCTCTTTATATATTGCTAACCTACATATTATATAATATTTTTTTAAAAAATTAAAGATATATAAGCTAATTTAAGAAGTTTAAGTTAATATACATCTATTAGATATATATTATTCACCAAAAAATTAATATCCTATAAAATATAATACAATATTATTTTCGGAGGTTGATAATATGAATTATTTTGAAGAATATACCATAAAAAAAGGTGATACCCTTTCCAAAATAGCAAAAAATTTTAATACTACTGTAAATTCTATATTAACAGCAAATCCAGACATAAGTTTAAATGAGATAATAGAAGGAGATATCATTGTAATTCCGTATAATGTCGACATAGTTGATACTAATATAAATTACACTTACGATGTTTTAGTAAAAGATTTAGAAGCCTTAAAAAAGAAGTATCCGTTCATAGAGGTATCTACTTCTGGAAAAAGCATTCTTGACAAAAACTTATATTCAGTTAAACTAGGAAATGGACCCAATAAGGTATTTTATAATGGATCTCACCACGCTCTTGAATGGATAACAACTCCTCTTTTGATGAAATTTATAGAAAACTTTTCTAAAGCATATGCTAAAAACAAGACAATAAGAGGTTATAATCCAAAAGATATCTGGGAGCAAAGTACAATTTATATAATGCCTATGGTAAACCCCGATGGAGTTGATTTAGTTTTAAATGGACTTCAAAAAGATAACCCTTACTATGACGATTTAATAAAATGGAACAATGGAAGTTCTGATTTTTCTAAAAATTGGAGTGCTAATAATAGAGGTGTTGACCTTAATCATAATTACGATGCTTCTTGGGAATTATCAAAAGAAGCAGAATCTTTATACGGAATTGATGGCCCTGGGCCTACAAGATATTCAGGCGAATATCCTGAATCCGAACCAGAATCAAAAGCAGTTGTAGAATTTACTAGAAGCGTAGACCCTAGATTAGTGCTTGCCTATCACTCTCAAGGAGAAGTTATTTACTGGAATTATATGAATGAGGCTCCAGAAGAAGCAAAGGATATAGGCGAATCTTTTTCTCAGGTTAGCGGATACCTTTTAGATGAACCCTCTGGAATTACTTCTTATTCCGGATATAAAGACTGGTTTATTAAAGAATATAAACGCCCAGGATACACAATAGAGGTTGGAAAAGGCATCAATCCACTTCCTATATCTCAGTTCGATAAGATATACAACGATAACGAGGAACTTTTATTACTAGCCTCTGTTATATAGTTTCTTAATAATAAAAAAAGGATGATTTTATGCCAAAGATAACGAAAATAGAAGAGCAAAAAAATAAAGATAGAGTAAATATTTATGTAGATGATGAATTCTTCATTGGAATATATGCAGATTTAGTCTACACTTTAAAGCTTAAGAAAGGAAACAATATAGATAAAGAATCTATTCAAAAAATCGTAGATGACGAAATGTTCTTAAAGGCAAAAAACAAAGCTTTGAATATACTCTCAAGATCTTCTCAGTCTCAAAAGAATATAGTATATAAACTTTCAAGAAATGAATTCGATGAAAAAACCATAGATAGAGTTTTAGATTTTTTAAAAGAATACAAATTTATAGATGATGAAAATCTAGCTAAGAACATGGTAAAAGATAAACTAAATATAAATAAATACGGCAAAAACAAAATCAAGCAAGCCTTGTATTCAAAGGGCATTGATAGTTTAACAATAAATACTACTCTCGAATGTGAGATAGATGAGGACAAAGAATTTGATAATGCACTTTATCTAGGAAATAAGAAATATGAAAAAATAAAGAATGAGGATAAAAATAAAATATATAAAAAATTATCTAGTCACCTTACTTACAAAGGCTTTGGCTATGATATTGTTAGAAAAGTAGTAAACAAAATCATGAATACTGAATTTTATTAGGGATAAAAGATTTTTCTTTTATCCCTTTAATTAATTTATTTTATAATTCTAAAATTATTTATAACAACATACATATCCGCAAAAATAAACATAACACAAAAGAATGTTCCAAAAGCAATTGTTATTTTAGATAATCCCCCATCTATAATAAGTGGAAGAAAAATCCCTATTATCGTATAGAAAGGAAGCTTTATATTTAAGCTATTTATAGAATATTTTCTACTTAAAACTTTCAAACATATCCCTACTACTAATAATAACGGTACACTTAGTATTGGTATTGCTAAAAACTGAGTTCCACATGATTCATACCACGGAAGATTTTTATTCAATGATGTATAGATCATTAAAGAAAATCCCATAACACCAATATATAATAAATTCAATATTATATATATAATATTTTTTATTTTTTGTTTCATTTTTGTTCTCTCCTCCACTTAGAATTTTTACATTTATAGTGTAATTTTACACTATAAATGTAAAAACGTCAAAAACATTCCCTAATTTCTTATAAATCTTTTAAATATAGGCATAATAATACCCGTATTAATTATAATTAATACGGGTATCATTTATAAGATTTCATTATTTAGGTAAATCTATTTTAGGATTTTCAATATTCTTTTTATATATAGTGAATTTCGATCCTATAGCTTGAACAAATTCGCCTCTTATAGCTTCCGCTACTTCATTTGCAGTTTGTTTTGCGTCAAGTCCACTATTTTCAAGTACTGTTACTTTGACTATTTCTCTAGCTTCTAAAGCATCTTCTAATTGTCTTAAAAATGATTCAGTAACACCTTCTTTTCCTATTTGAGTTATAGATTTTGTTTTGTTTGCCATTGCCTTTAAATATGATCTTTGTTTTCCTTTTAACATAATATCCTCCATTTTACTCGTAATATTCAAATTCTAAGTCATATAATCTAACTGTATCTCCATCTTGCGCACCCATATCCTTTAATCTTTGGAATACGCCTTTTTTATCCATTATCTTTTGGAAGTATTGAACAGATTCAATGTCTTCAAAGTTAACAGAGTATAAAAGTCTTTGAAGAGATTTTCCTTGTATTACAAATACGCCCTCTTCATTAGTAATCTCAATTTCTTCTTTTTTAGGCTTTACATCTTCTTCTTTTAACATTTCAGTTTCAGATACTAATTCTATATCTTCTGTTTCTTTTACAATAGCAGCAGCATAGTTTATTACCTCATCTATACCTTCTCTTGTAGCAGCAGACATAGCAAACACCTTGTATCCTCTTTTTTCAAGTTCTTCTTTGAAATTTTCATAATTTTCTCTAGATTCAGGTATGTCCATTTTATTTGCAACTACTATTTGAGTTCTAGTAGTTAACTTGTCGTTATATAGTTTTAATTCTTCATTTATTTTATTAAAATCATCTATAGGATCTCTACCTTCTATTCCAGAGATATCTACTATATGAATAAGAACTTTAGTTCTTTCCACATGTCTTAAAAATGCATGACCAAGACCGACTCCTTCATGAGCTCCCTCTATAAGTCCAGGAATGTCTGCAAGAACAAAAGAATCTCCAAATTTAGTTTGAACAACTCCTAAATTAGGCTTTATAGTAGTAAAATGATAGTTTGCAATTTTCGGTTTAGCTTTTGTTACAACAGATAGAAATGTCGATTTACCTACATTTGGAAATCCAAGTAATCCAACGTCAGCTATCATCTTAAGCTCTAGTATAATCCATCTTTCTTGAGCTGCTTTACCAGCTTCTGCAAAGCTTGGAGCTTGCCTTACGGCCGTTGTAAAATGAGTATTACCACGTCCTCCGGTTCCACCCTTAGCAACAATAGCTCGGTCTCCATGATTTCTAAGATCTGCTATTATAAGATTAGTTTCTTCATCTCTTATCAAAGTTCCAGGAGGAACTTTAAGTACTAAATCTTCCACAGATCTACCATGCATTTTTTTCTTTTTTCCATCTTCTCCATTTTCAGCGTTGTATTTAGTCTGGTATCTAAAGTCCATTAATGTTCTTAATCCTTCATTTACTTCAAATACAACATTACCTCCGTTACCACCGTCTCCTCCAGCAGGTCCTCCAGCAGGAACGTATTTTTCTTTTCTAAAAGATACAGCTCCATTTCCACCTTTTCCAGATTTAACGAATATCCTAGCCTTATCTATAAACATTCTTATCACCCTTTATTCAAGCTCAATTTCATATATTAAGTAATTTTCTTCAATAATAACTTCCGTAAATTCTGAATCAAGCTCTTTTTTTATACTTTCAATATCTTTTAAATATTCATGAGCAACCTTCAATACGAAGCACTCCGATGTTTCTTCAATATAGATTATATATTCTTCAAATTCGTTATTATTATTCATATAATCAAATATTATATCTAATGCTTTTTGCATATATGTCAAGCTCTTTGATATTTCTCTATTTTTAAAGTTTTCTCTTTTAGCATTAGTGTATACATCAAAATCTATATTAACGCCTTTTTTTAGGCACTGCTTTAGTTTTTTTTCAAGCATTAAATACAATTCAATACAACTTATATTAGAAATTTTTGAATTAATAGCTGCTTCATTTCTAACTTTGTTTATATATTCAACAGCTTGATCTATTTTATTAAGCTTTATGTATCCAAATATTATTTGTATTTCATTCAAATAATCATGTCTTTGCTGTTTCAATAAATCATCTATCAAATTCCAGTATTTCAAGTCCAAATCATTAATTCTTTCCAAAAAAAACCCTCCTTATATTAACTTATACTTATCTTATTTCTACTAATTCAAAGGTCAATCCTCTTTTAAATTTCTTATTCATTATAAAGCGAAACTTAATTCAGATGGAGTTTTTACTCTAATTGAACCTTTAGCTTTCGAATAAAATAACCTTTTTTCAATATAAAAAGTGGATTACTTTGAAATTCATAACGTCAATTATACTGGCTATATTTTCAAAGATATATAAGTTCCTATTCATTATAAAAAGGAGTGTTTAAAAACACTCCTTTTTTGATTATTCAGCAGCAGCAACTGTATATATGCTAACTTGCTTTCTTTTTTTATCTTTTCTTTCAAACTTAACTACACCATCGATCTTAGCAAATAATGTATCGTCTCCGCCTCTTCCTACATTATTTCCTGGGTGAATTTTAGTTCCTCTTTGTCTAACTATTATACTACCAGCACTAACAACTTGTCCGTCAAATCTCTTAACTCCAAGTCTTTTAGATTTAGAGTCACGTCCATTCTTAGAAGAACCAACTCCTTTTTTACTGGCAAATAACTGAAGGTTCATTTTTAACATCATAATTACACCTCCTCTTCTTTAATTTTTATATAAGAAGAGTATTCTTCTTTTATATTTTTAAGTCCTAATACCATAGTCTCAAGTATAGGATTGATTATGTTTCTTTTATCAGCTGAAATATCAGAAGGTATTTTACATTTAAGGTTTCCATCACTAACTTGATACTTTGACTCTACTTTCGCATATTCATGTATTCCAATTAGTGCTGTTTGAGTCAATACAGAAACTGCTGCGCAGACAATATCTTGTCCGTGTTTTGCAAATCCAGCATGACCTTTTACATTAAATTCAATTATATCACTTTTGAAATTTCTTATTATCACAATTTTAATCATAGAATTAAGCGTTTATCTTTTCTATAACTAATTTAGTGAAAGGTTGACGATGTCCTTGCTTTCTTCTGTAGTCTTTCTTCGGCTTGTATTTGAAAACTATCATTTTCTTAGCTTTTCCTTGCTCTAAGACTTTAGCCTCAACTTTAGCTCCATCAACTACTGGATTTCCTACTACAAGATTTCCCTCTTTAGAACAAACTAATACCTTGTCTAAAGTAACGATCTCTCCTGCATTAGCTTCTAATTTTTCAACGAATATTACGTCTCCCTCAGAAACTCTATATTGCTTTCCACCTGTCTCTACTATTGCGTACATTATGTTACACCTCCTCAAACCAGTCTCGCCAATTCTAGGTACCTAATTAGGATTTTGTAACCCGGATTGTGCGGCTACTTACTACAGATATAAATATTATCAAAGTTTTCATTTGTTGTCAAGAAAATATTTACCTTAATACACAGTAATTACATCATTTACACTCAAATCTTTATGTTGTTCAAACTCAATGCCAATATTATAGTATTTAGATATTTCTTTTATATGCTTAAAATCATCTTGTTTTACTATATTAAATATATAGTTTGAGGATTTAAATAGAACTTTTTCAAGACTTGTATGGTTCTTAAGTCTTATTATTTCCTTTTCTATATCGTTGAGTATTTTATTTTCAGATTTTAGGTAACCTTCTCCACTACAGTAAATACATTTCGTTTCAAAGTACTTATCTAGTGTGTCATTAGATTTTTTCCTAACAACTTCTACAAGCCCTAAGTTTGTCATTCCTAAAACCTGTGATTTTGTTTTATCTTTGTTTAATTGTATTTGAAGCGTTTTTAAAATCTGCTGTTTATAATTCTCTTTTCTCATATCTATAAAATCTATAATTATAATTCCAGCTATATTTCTAAGCCTTATCTGCCTAGCTATTTCTTTACACGCTTCTAAATTTGTTTTAAATACCGTTTCATCAAGCCCTAATTTGCCTGTAAACTTACCTGTATTGACATCTATAACGGTCATGGCTTCTGTCTTATCTATTATTATGTAAGCACCGTTTTTTAGCCATACCTTTCTATTTAAAGCTGTTTTTAAATCTTTTTTTATTTTGTAATAATCAAACAAGTCAAGTCCTTCATCGAAGTATTCAACTTTATTTTTAAACGATTTATCTATTTTAGTTAAAACATCGACTACTCTTTCATATTCTTGTTTATTGTTTACAACTATTTTTTCAAAATCATTCGTAAAAATATCTCTTATTACCTTTAGTGTTATGTCTAAATCCTTATACAAAGCTTTGGAACCCATACCTAGATTATTGCTACTTTGAATTTCGTTCCAGATTTTTAAAGTTTGATTTATATCATTTTCAAAATCTATTTTTTGTTTATCTAAAGCATCAGTTCTTATTATAAGTCCCATGCTATTAGTATCTATTTCTTCTATTATAGATTTGATTCTCTTTACTTCTTCTTTATCTTTTATCTTGTTTGATATAGCTATATCATCTCTAGTAGGCATTAACACTAAATATCTACCCGGTATACTTATTTCTTGAGTGATTTTAGGCCCTTTATCGCCTATTGCTTCTTTGTTAACTTGAACAAGTACTTCTTGTCCTATTTTTATATCATGACCTTTAGAAAGCTTTAAATACGCATTTTTATCAATCCCTATATCGACAAATGCGGCTTCCATTCCAAGAAGCACATTTTTTACTATTCCTCTATATATATTTCCTTGCAGTTTTTCATCCATTTTATCTTCAATGAATAGATCTACTACTTTGTCATCCTCAACATATGCAACCTTAGATTGATACAACCCGATATCTACTAATAATCTCTTCATTAAATCACTTCCTACATAGGTGCTAAAAGTTTATTATTATCTTCTATATATAAATCATTTCTAATTATTTTAAGGTTTTCAAGGTCTATTCCTATATTAGAAAATCCATCTAATTTTTCTATTAAAACACTTGGATTTAAGTTTGCACTAGATCCAGTTGCAACTAACATATTTAAAGTAAGTATACTTTCTTCTAGAGATACCACTTTCAATGTTTTTATTAATGGTCTTATATTTACTTCTTTTAATTTCCCTTTTTTATTCTTTTTTATGTTTATTATTTCATCAAGTTTCATAAATTCATCAACCTTAGTTTTTATAGATGCAATTTCTATGTCAGAATTTACATTCATGCTTATTAAGTATGAGCCATGGCTTATAGAAGAACTCAATGAAGTAGTTAAAGTTTTATCTATGAACTTTACCTTTTGAATTTTTATTCCATCTGGAAGAGCATTATTTACTCTGGTCATAAACTCATCTGCCTCAACTATCTCCTCAAGTTCAACATCGATATACTCTCCATAACTTGTAACACCTAAAGATAGTGCCTGTCCAAATGAAATCTTTGGATGAGGATTAAATCCTTGAGAATAAGCTACCTTAATTCCAGCCTTTCGTAAAACTCTTTGCAATAGTCTTTGAAGGTCTAAATGCGATATATATACCATATCTTTTTCTTTAATAAGCTTACATCTTATAACATTCATTAGCATAACCCCCCTGCTAAGTCAGTATTTATACCACAAGCATTACATTTATGTCTACAATCAGGAGTTAAAGCTTCAGTCTTTGAAAGTTCATTTTCTTTAACTAGGAACTTCTTACTAACACCTACATCTATATGATCCCAAGGGAATACTTCATCATACTCTCTATGCCTATTAGCATAAAAAGCCATATCTATATTGTTTTCTTCAAAAGCTTCTACCCATAAATCAAACTTGAAGTGCTCACTCCATCCATCAAACTTACATCCCTTTTTATATGCATCATAAATAACCTTACCTATTCTTCTATCGCCTCTTGCCATTACAGCCTCTAATAAGCTTGTCTTACTATCATGGTAGCTATACTTAATATTTCTATTTTTTAAATTTCTAGTTAAGTGTATTTGTTTTTCTCTAATCTCTTCTTGAGTATCTTGTCCATGCCATTGGAATGGAGTAAATGGTTTTGGAACAAATGTAGATGTACTCACTGTAATACCAAAGTTTCTAGTCAACTTTCCTTCATGAACATCTCTGTATATATCCATTACCTTATAAGCAAGATGCTTTATTCCATCTAAATCATCATAATTCTCCGTAGGAAGTCCTATCATAAAGTAAAGCTTTACACTATTCCATCCTTTTCCAAATGCTTTTCTAGTTGCATTCTCAAGATCAAATTCAGTAATCCCCTTATTTATAACATCTCTAAGTCTTTGAGTTCCAGCCTCTGGTGCAAATGTCAATCCACTCTTTCTAACCTCTTGAACCTTATGTGCAAGCTCTAAAGAGAAGTTGTCAAGTCTTAAAGACGGAAGAGATAGAGCTACTCTTTGTTTTTTAGAATACTCTTCAATTAAATGATCTGTTATCGCTCCCAGGTTTGAATAATCACTAGTACTTAAAGACGCTAAAGACATTTCTTCATGTCCAGTGCTTTCAACTAACTTTTTAGCAATCTCTTTTAATCTATCTACACTTCGCTCTCTTACAGGTCTGTATATCATTCCAGCTTGACAGAATCTACATCCTCTTGTACATCCTCTAAATAACTCAAGCATTATTCTATTGTGTACTATATCTATAAAAGGAACTACTATTTTTTCTGGGAAAAAACATTCATCCAAATTCTTTATTATTCTCTTTTGAATTTTTTTAGGTATATCATCTTTTAATGGATTAACACTCTTTACTGTATTATCATCATTATATTCAACCTCATATAAAGAAGGAATATATATACCATCTACGTTTTTAGCTAAATCATATAAAAATTCTTCTCTGGATTTATCTGTATTCTTCCACATCTTATATCTATCTACTACTTCTAATAAAACCTCTTCCCCTTCTCCAAGAGAAACTATATCAACAAAATCTGCTAGAGGCTCACTATTATAAGCACAAGGGCCTCCAACTAATACAAAAGGATCTTTTCTTTTCCTGTCTTTAGCTAAAATTTCAACCTTAGCTAAATCTAATATATTTAATATATTTGTATAAGAAAGCTCATATTGTAGCGTAAATGCTAAGAAATCAAAACTATTAATAGGCTCTCTTGATTCTAAACCGAACATCGGAATATTGTTTTCTCTCATTTTTTCTTCCATATCAACAGCTGGAGAAAATATTCTTTCACAGAAAATATCATCTCTTTCATTTAAAGCTCCATATAATATCTGAAGTCCCAAATGACTCATTCCTACTTCATATACATCAGGAAACGAAAAACCAAATCTAATTAAATCTTCTTTTGCTGTATCCTTATGATAAGAATTTATTTCATTTCCCAAATATCTTGCAGGCTTTTCAACCTTCATTAAAATATCATTTAAGTTCACCTTTTTGGTCATATATTTTTAATACCTCCGTCACTTTTTTGTGTAATACATTTGAATATTCTTTAAAGTCCACATTATATTCCAAGACTGTTTTAAGCTGATTTGTATACCTTTGACTGTTATATATATTTAATTTTGTCCCAAAAGCCAATAAAACAATTATACATGAAATTACAAACTGTATCAAAATTTTATTGACTCTATTTCTATTTTTATTAAATCCCTGTTTTTTAAACCTATTTTTTCTTAAATTTCTCTTAAACTTATTTTTTCTAACCATAATAACCCCTCCTTAATATATACATTAACCTCTTAATTTCCACTCAAATAGATAACTCTGTAACACTTATGTAAAAAGCTTATATTTAATTATATGAATATTATTCCTATATTATCTTAATAATTAACTTATATAACAAAATTTAATCTAGTACTTATCCATATTTTGTGATTAAATTAAAATCAACTGGGTATATATAGAGTATAATAAATTTAGGAGGTATTTTATAAATGGAATCATTTAAAATAAAAAACAATATTCACTGGACAGGAGTATTAGACCCAGGTCTTGAAGTATTTGATATTATAATGAAGACAGAGTTTGGAAGCACTTATAATTCATACTTTATAAACGACGAAAAAAAAGTATTGATAGAGACTGTTAAAGCTAATTTCAAAGAAGAATATCTTGAGAAATTATCTAAATTAACTGATATTGAAAGTATAGACTACCTTATAGTAAATCATACAGAACCAGACCACACAGGATGTCTTAAGTACATACTAGAGATAAACCCTGATATTGAAGTATACTGTACCAAAGCTGCCAGTATATTCTTAGCGGAACAAGTAAATACAGAATTTAAATGTCATGTTATAAAGGACGGAGAAGAGCTTGATATTGGAAGCAAGAAATTAAAATTCGTAACAGCACCATTCCTTCACTGGTCTGATACGATGTTTGTATACAGTGAATCTGACAAAGTATTATTCTCATGTGATGCTTTTGGTTCTCACTATGCAAGTGTAGACCCTAAGATTGTACATACTGATGATTACAAGAAATCATTAAAACATTATTACGACTGTATAGTAAAGCCTTTTGCAAAACACGCTTTAAGTGCTATGGATAAGGTGAAAGATTTTGAAATAGATACAATATTAACTTCTCACGGCCCTATATTATCTGAAGATATAAGCTACAATATAGAGAAATACACTGAGTGGTCTACTGAGGTAGTTGAAACTTCAAACCAAAAGAAGGTAGCCCTACTTTACTTATCAGCTTACAAAAACACTGTTTTAATGGCTGAGAAGATAAAGGAAGGATTAGAGTCTGAAGGAGTTTCTGTAGAGTTTTTAGATATAGAAAAAGAAAATTTAGAGACTATACATGATGTAATAAACATGTCTAAAGGACTTTTACTAGGATCTCCTACTATAAACAAGTCTATGGTTAAGCCTATGTGGGATGCTTTATCAATAATTGATCCTATGGCTAATATAGGTAAAGTAGCTGGAGTATTTGGTTCATTTGGATGGAGTGGAGAAGGAATCAAGATGGCAGAGTCTATGGTTAAGATAATGGGCTTTAAGATGCCTGTTGAGTCTGTAACTAAGAAATTCTCACCATCAGAAGAGACTTTAAATCAATGTATAGAATTCGGTAAAGAATTTGCAAAGCATATATAGTTAAAAACTATATTAAATTAACTTGTGCTTAAATGTAAAATATGACTATGAAAATAACGGTAATGCTACGATATTTTGAAGACAACTAAGCCTTCGTCTTATTGATAATCCTAAAATTTCTGAACTCCCTACGGTCAAACACAGAAATTCCTTAAGGGCTTATCAAACGACAAAAGCTAAGTTATCTTAATCAAAAGTATCTAAAAGCATTACCTAACATTTTCATAGCCATATTTTTTCAGTTTAAGTGATTGTTGCTGATATTTCTTGTTTTTTTAATACATCTAAATTTTCTATCCTCTTAAAGTTGCAACCATTCTATTTGGTTTCAATATCAAATCAAAAGCATCTTCAATGTTTTTACATACAATATCCGCTTTCATTAAAGATTTTGCGGAACACCCTTCTACCCCCATTACTATAATGGATATATTACAAGCTTCAAACATTTGCCCATCATTAAATCCATTTCCAATACATATACAATTTTCTGATCCAAGTTTTTTTACAATCTCTCTTTTATTTTCTGCAGCATTTGAATTATCAAATATTTGTATTTCAACAGGCATATTAGTACATTGATTTGTTACTGTGCCATGAGTGTCAGCAGTTACTAAATGTACTCTTATTCCTTCTTTATTAATAGCCTCTATTTTCTCTTTTACTGAAGGTACAACTTTACCATCACAAGCTATAGTTCCATTATAGTCTATTAGAAGATTTTTAATGTTTATAATTCCTCTTCCTGGTATATTAATTTCCATTATAGATGTCTCCTTACCTCTAGTTTATCCATCAATGTCATTAGTGATAGATTATTTTATATAAATATAATACAGGAAAAAACAATTCTTGTAAAATTCGTTTATTACTTATAGATTGCAAAAATATTTACTCATTCTATTTTAATTATTTGCAATTATGCATTGGTGTTTGAATATTTAGACTCAGAATTAACACCTAAAGATTCTAACTTGTAAGATAGTATGAATATATCTTAGCGTGGTAAGTTTATACTTTGTGATAGCAAGATCTAAATAACTTGTATGAAAAACTACATATCAACGTTTTCTTCAGAACCAGTATTCTTATTTGTTGCATTAAATAACCATGTACCACTTGATTCACATAATAATCCTAAAATCCCACCTAAAATTAGTGCTGGTACTACTGCTTGCCAATTTCCTCCAGAAGCAAAAGTTGAGAATGATCCTATGAATGTTCCTGGAATAAATTCAAACAACTTGATTTTAGCCTGAATACACATCACAAATGTTATCACAGCAGTACTAATAGCACCAACATGTGTAAACTCCATATGGTTACACATTTGTATAATTACCATAGCCCAAAAAACGCCACTTAAATTTGTAATAATAGCACTTTTAAAACCTTTAAACTTACCTCCTGCTGCAAAAAATGCTGTACATCCAGCAAATCCCGCCCATCCAATCAATCCCAAAGAAGGACTTAACGCTGTCCAAATACCACACAAAATTGCAGTAGTTAAAGAAAGTGCAGTTAAACTCTTCATTTTTTCACCCCTATTTTATTAGATTATAAACAATCTTAGAAATCAATTTTTTCCAAATAGCTTTTGTGAGTTTCTTAAATCAAAAGACACAGAATAATAAATACCTGTGCCTTTTAATTCTATTAACAATAGTTTATATTTTACACTTTTTTTATGCTATCAATTGAATTTTTATTTTCTATTTTGCATCTATCTTAAGTACTGTGTTTAGCATCACACTTGCTCCATTTGTACACTCCTCAACAGTTGTAAACTCCGGCTCACAATGGCTATGACCATCTTTTGAAGGAACAAATATCATAGTAGTAGGCATCATATCACATACATATTGAGCATCATGTCCTGCTCCACTGTTAATGTATTGATTAGATATTCCTGCCTCATCAGCACTATTCTTTACAATTTCCACTAATTCTTTATCAAAGTATACCGTATCACGAGCCCAAGCTTTCTCATAATCAACCTTACACTTAGCAACTTCCTTAGGCATGTTCTTAATAATATCAAGAACCTGTTCAATTACCTTAGGATCTTCATGCCTTGCATCAATTGAGAAGTCAACAAAATCAGGAATTACTGTATGTACACAAGGATGACACTTAATTTCACCAGTTGTATAAACAAGATCTGAATCAAGTTTGTCTAACTCATTATGCAGATAAGTAAGAACTTGAGAAGCTGCATAAAGAGCGTCCTGTCTATATCTCATTGGAGTAGTACCAGCGTGATCTGCTTGACCATAAGTTCTTATTCTGTAGTTAAGCATACCAAGTACACAAGTAACAACACCGATATCATTATTAGCAGCTTCAAGAATTGGACCCTGTTCAATGTGAAGTTCCAGCATACATTTATAATCATTAGGATTTAATCTATTCGCTACAGATCCAGCATAACTACTCGCTGCTAAAGCTTCTCCGAAAGTAGTTTCTCTATCTAATACGTTCTTTGATGCAAGCATTATATCCTTATCAAATTTCCCACAAATTACGCCTGATGACATCATTGCTGGTGGATATAATGAACCTTCCTCATTTGTCCAAATCATAGCTGTAATCGGATGTTTATGAGGAATCTGTTGATCTACAATAGCTTCTAAAACTTCCATAGCTACAATAACACCTAAGATCCCATCATAGTTGCCCCCATTTTTTACTGAGTCAACATGAGATGCCATAACAATTCGTTTTGCATTAGGATCTGAACCTGGAATAGTAGCATACATATTTGCCATATCATCGACAGTTATTTCGGCACCGATAGCTTCCATTCTCTTTGTGAATTCTTCCCTAGCTTGAACAGCTTCTTGTGATAATGAGTATCTAGTAATTCCACCATTCCCTGCATCACCATAAGTTGCAAAAGTTCTTATCTTATCTTCCATTCTTTTTGCATCACAAAATTTATTATTCATTATAAAATACCCCCTCTAATTTTTTATATTTAATCGTATTTGTTTTATGAATATTGCGAATATTTCATTTATTAAAATTCCTTCTTTTCTAAGCAAATATGATTAGTCAACAATAGTCTTACATACTTAGTTATATTATCATTGGAGCTTTTCTTTTAATAAATTTACCATAACCTTTTTCTCCAATAAATTCACCATTTTCTACAATTACTTTTCCTCTAGAAATCGTAACTTCTGGATATCCTTTTAGTTTCATTCCTTCATAAGGAGTATAATCTACATTTTCATGAAGCATTTCTTTTGTTACTGTTTTTTCTATATCAGGATTAAAAATAACGATATCAGCATCACTACCTACAGCGATAGTACCTTTTTTAGGATACATTCCAAATATTTTAGCTGCATTAGTTGATGTGATTTGTACTAATCTTTGTAAATCAAAGTTATTTTCTCCTATTCCATATGTATACATCAATGCCATTCTTAATTCTATTCCAGGAGCTCCATTTGGAATTTTTCCAAAGAATTCTTTACCTAATTCTTTTTGTTCCATAAAGAATGGACAATGATCAGTTGCTACTAATTGAACAGTATTCTTTGCTAATGATTTCCACATATATGACCAATTACTTTTATCTCTTAGAGGTGGTGACATAACATATTTAGCACCCTCAAATCCTGGTTCTTCATAATTGTCATATGATAATAGTAAATATTGAGGGCATGTTTCTCCCATTATTGGGTATCCTTCTTCTCTTGCACGTTGTATTTCTGAAGCAGATTCTTCACAACTATTATGAACTATATAAAGAGGTGTTTTACATAATTTAGCTAATTTAATAGCTCTACCAGCAGCTTCACCTTCCACTATAGCTGGGCGAGATAATGCATGATATTTAGGTTCTACTTTTCCTTGGGCTTTTAATTCTTCTGTGAAATATTTTATAGCGTGGTAATTTTCAGCATGAACAGATGTTAATCCGCCATTTTCAGAAACCTTCTTTAATGTCTTCATAAGAGTATAATCTGTAACTCTCAGGCCATCATAAGTCATGAACAGTTTAAAAGTAGGGTAACCTGCTTTAATTATAGTAGGTATCTCTTCTAAAACATCATCATTCATATCAGTTATGCTTAAATGAATACCATAATCTATTACAGCATTTCCATCAGCTTTTTCTCTCCAAATCGCAGCAGTTTCCTTTAATGTTTTTCCTTTAGGTTGTATTGAAAAATCTACTATTGTTGTTGTTCCTCCACAAGCGGCTGCAATAGTACCAGTATTAAAATCATCACTAGCATGTGTGCCGCCAAATGGCATATCCATGTGAGTATGAGGGTCTATTCCTCCTGGCATTACATATTTTCCTTTTGCATCAATAATCTTCGCTTCCTTATCGTCTAAATCTAATCCTATTTGTACAATTTTTTCATCTTTTATGCCTATATCTCCTTCGAATGTATCCGAAGCTGTTATGATTGTACCACCTTTAATAATACTGTCAAATTTTCTCATCTCAATCTCTCCTTTATTTAATTAAATTTTTGACTATTGAGCTACTTCTTTGCTAACAGTTACCTTTGTTAAAGCATATCCAAGAATAGAAGCTATAACTGTAACACTAATCCAACCAAGTTTATAATTTGCTAGTGGGAAAGAATCATGTATAGTGTTTAGAACACTTACATTGATATTAAACATAGACATATATCCTATAAGTCCTTCAAAGATTCCCCAGAAAAATGCTGCTACCACTGCAACTTTAAATGCATTAAACATTCTTATCTTTTCTGTTAAATTAGGTATTAAAGCATAATAAAGTGTTAATGTTATTGCTGCTGGATATATAGTGTCTAACAACGGTGCAGTATATTTGATAATTGTTGTAAGTCCCATAATACTTATTAATGTACTAAGTCCAAGAATAGCTATAGCACATTTTTTATATGTTAACCTTCCTTCATTTACTTCAACAAAATAATCTGAAGTAGCTAAAGAAAGACCTATGGCAGTTGTAAGAGCTGCTAACATTAACGCTACATTGAATATTGCTCCACCCATTGTTCCTAATAGTTCTATTACTACTCTTGTATATAAAGAAGCATACTTAACATTAACAAATAAATCTCCTGTACCAGCACCTACAAGCATATGACCTAAATGAGTTAAAGTTAAAAATCCAATACCAATAATTCCTACCTTAGCTAGGGTTTTATCAAGTTTTTTTTCTTTTAATCCCGTGTTTCTTAAACTTTCAATAATTATTGTGGCATAAACTAATGCACATGGTAATTCAAGCGTAGCATACCCTTCTGTAAATCCATAAACAAATGCAGGTAGTTCATAAGTCTTCATTGTCATTGATGATAAAGGAGTCAATAATCCCTTTCCTATTATTGCTATAACAGCTATTACGAGAATAGGAAATAAGTATTTACTTACTTTGTCTACGGTATCATCTTTCTTAGATATAAACCAATAAACTAATAAATAATACATTACAGAAAAAATAGTTATTGGTATAAAGTTACTAGGTTGATAACTTGTTAATTGAATAAAAGCATCCCATGCAGCAGCACTCATACGCGGAATTGCAAACAATGGACCTAATACTAACATAATAATTCCACAAAATATCTTAGCAAACTTAGTTGAGATCCTCTTTGTTACTTGATATAAAGTTCCTTTTCCTCTTGCAAGTGCTACATAGCCTAATAAAGGAAATAAGAGTGCTGTAAAGAAAACCCCTATAAATGCTATGAAAACATCACTTCCACTTTCTTTTCCCCATGTCATAGGCCATATCATACTTGATCCCCCAAAATGCATGGAAAAAATAACGCCTCCTAATATTAACATTTTTCCGAGACTGAGTTTTTGTACATTGTTTTTCATTATGTGCCTCCTCTTTAACTATTTACTTTTAAAATTTTTCACTTGCCAATTTATAAAGCAATATATATGCCAAGTTTTAGTTTTTTGAGAAAATCCACAAAAAAAAATAAGAAACATCTAGATTTCAATGCTTGTATATTCTATATCTTTGAAAGAAATTTCTAAAACTTGTACAATCAGAAAAAACAAACTACTTAGTGATGTATTGGTGCATCATTAAGCGATTTAAATATGCATCAAACTAATTCAGAGTATACTCTTTCAACTTTCTCACAACCGTTGATTGATCTAATTCAAGCATTCTAGCCATTTTTCTAGTTGTTTTATATTTTCTTTTAGCTAATAATAATAGTTGTTTTTCTAGTGTTTTAACTGCTTTCTTTAGAGGGATGACATCACTTATTTCTAAATATATTTTTTCTGTATCATTTTCAGGTCTAATTATATCTTCTAGTTGATCTTTAGTTATCAGATCTTTATTGCTTATAATTACTAACCTTTCAATTGTATTTTCAAGTTCTCTTATATTTCCTGGCCAGTTATATCCTAGTAACATATTAAATGCATCCTCTGATAGTTTTTTATTGCTGTGATATTTATTATTATATTTTTCAAAAAAACGATTGTTAAGCATATCAAGATCTTCAATTCGTGCCCTTAATGGGGGAATGTACATAGGTAGAACATTTAACCTATAATAAAGGTCTTCACGAAACTTACCATTTTCTACTGCTTTTTTTAGATCCTTATTGGTTGCTGCAATTATCTTAGCTTTTATTTCATATGTACTTAAACCACCGATTCTACAGGCTCTCATATCTTGTAAGATATTCAATAATTTCACTTGAAGTTGTATAGGCATTTCTCCAACCTCATCAAGAAATATAATTCCATCTTCTGCTATTTCAAATAAACCTTTCTTACCTTTTTTACTTGCTCCTGTAAAAGCACCTTCAACATATCCAAATAATTCAGATTCAAGTAGATTTTCAGGAATTGCTCCACAATTGATTGTTATAAAAGGCTTATTCTTTCGATTACCCATTTGGTGAATAATATTAGCGAAAAGACTTTTTCCTGTACCTGTTTCGCCTAAAAGGAGTATTGTATTATCTAAATGAGCAGTTCTTTTTATTAAATCAAGAATTTTTTTCATTTCACCATTTTTGCTTACAATTTCTTTTTTTTCTATTATCTTTCTTTTTAATATTTGTTCTTCACTTCCTACCGACTTTTGAAATTTCTCAATATTAGTGATATCTTTTGATATATTTATAATTTTAATTATTTCTTTTTTATCGTTAAATATAGGAAAACCTGTTACCATTAATGTTTTATTACCAGCTGTATGCTGTATCAATATAACCTTTTTCCTTTGTTTAAGTACTTCTACTGTAATAGATTTATCAAAAACACCCTTTTGTTTTAGATTACAAGCATATTCTCCTATCATTTCTTCCTCTGTGATTCCAAAACTTTCTTTACATGCTTGTCCAACTAATAAGACTTTTGCATTACCATCTAGAATAGTAATTTGATCAAATGTTAATTCTTCCATTCTAGCTATTTCAGTATATAAATGTTCGTACTGTGTTAATTCTTTTTTTAGCATATTATGATTGTTTAGATTTCCCAATCTTACCCCTCCATTCTTTTAAAAAACAATTTTTATTATTTCTGTATACAAAATATTTCACCCTAATTAACCATATTATTCTTGCCTTATCCTTTAACTAGATAACTATAGAGAAACTCAACTTTACACTTTTTACTACTAAGCCCCGTGAGGAACTTCTACTTATTAGATTACACCCATATATGATAAACCGAAAAATCACCTAACATATATATATGTTAGGTGATTTTAAACATGCTAAAAATCAAGTTTTAAAAAATAGTTAAAAGACCTTCTATGTATTACAAATACTAGGAAGATACTTTTGTGTTATAAATACAAATAAAAATATAGAGTATTTATACAATAATATCCTTATGCAGTTAGAAAAATAATATATACAACTAATATTAGCGACTCATTGAATAGACAATATACACAAGTAACTAAAACTAAATCAGTTTTTCCTTCAGATGAGTATTTAAAAAAGATATTGTACTTAGCAACTAAGAATATATCAAAAAATAGACAAAAAGATATGATAATTGGAATATGATTATAGACCAAATTATAAAAAAATATGTATATTCCTATATAACTTGGACTAATATAACTAAAGCTTACGATATTAAATTATTTTCAAAGAGTTGATTAATATCAGATTAGATAATTATAAATTTTAAACCACAAAATTATTTGTATACTCTTATTTTCGTATACATCTTTTTTACACATATTTAATTAAATACTCAATATTTATATCTTTTAACTACACCCTGTCGTTGTACCACAATTCCTGCAAATATAGCAAGTCCCATTAGGTATAATACTAGTGCTTGAACAGTTTGGGCATGTTACTTTCTTATATTCTTTTAAATTTTTCTTCTCATCTATTTCTATAGATGTTTGTTTATTATTTTCTTTTAATACCTTAACATATTCTAAAAGTTCATTATATGTCATATCTTCTAACTTCTCACTTTTAGCACGCTTAGATTGATTGAGTGGCTGACTGGCTTTAGATCCATCTCTGTATAACGAAATGCATTTTACACCTAATTCAAATGCCTTGTTATAAACATTTTTAAAATCATCTATACTAGCTTCATTAGGAAGATTAACAGTTTTACTTATTGCTCCTGAGACAAATGGTGTCAAAGCTGCTACCATCTTAACATGTCCTATGGATGATATGAACCTTTTTCCACTTCCGCATTTATTAGCTGTATCAAATATAGGGAGATGCGCTTCTTTTATATGAGGTGCTCCTTCTATTTTGCCATCTATTATTTTTTTATACTCATATCCATTTTCATTTATAATTTCTTTTTCCATTACATAATTCACTATATCTTCTATCTGTTCTTTACTATATCCTAATTTTTCAAGTGTTGTAGGAATATATGGGTTTATAAATTCCATAAATCCTCCCCCTACTAATTTTTTATATACTACGTGTGCAAAGAATGGCTCTATTGAAGTAGTAGCACAATCCATGGCAAGAGATATAGTCCCAGTTGGAGCAATAACACTCACTTGAGCATTCCTATATCCATATTTTTTTCCACCTTCAATTGCCTTTTCCCATACATCTTTTAAAGTAGATCTTAAGTCATCTTGTTTTTCATCTATTAATATTTCATGATTTACTTTAACTGGAGTATATCCTAAACCTTCATAAGAAGAATCAATTGACCCAGCAGCTATAGCATGATTTTTTATAACCTTTAGCATATGATTTTTATTGATTTCATATTTAGAAAAACTACCTACTTCTTTTGCCATTAATGATGATACATAATAAGATTGACCTGTCATAATTCCAACCAAAGAAGCTGCTATTGTTCTTGCATTATCTGAATCATAAGGATGTCCCATCATAATGTGAAGAGAACCAGTATTAGCAATTCCAAGTCCTGTAGTTCTGAAAAAATGTGATCTTCTTGCAATATCTTCTGTTGGAAATTGACCCCAATGAATAGTTGATTCAAGGACTAATTGAATAAGACTTATTGCATGTAAATATCCATCTATATCGAATTTATTAGTTTTTGAATCATAGAATTTCACTATATTTATACTAGCCAAATTACATGCAGTATCATCTAAAAAGTGATATTCACTACAAGGATTTGATCCTTTTATTTCTTCATTCTCACCATTTTCTCCTAAAGGACATGTATTCCAATCATTTATTATATCGTGAAATTGAAGTGCTGGATCTGCACATCTCCATGATGAATAATTTATTTCATTCCACAAATCTTTTGCATTTATAACTTTATTTACTTTTGAGTCTACTCTTCCCTTTAGCTCCCAAGAATCATCTTTATCTCTTCCTATCATTTTTTTCATCAACTTATTCGTAATTCTAATTGAATTATTTGAATTTTGACCTGATACAGTTGAATATGCTTCTGAATTAAAATCAGTATCATATCCCATTTTACCAAGTGCTATTACTTTATCTTCTTCTTTTGCTTTCCATCTTATAAAATCTAAAATTCCAGGATGATCTCCATCCATGATTACCATTTTAGCTGCTCTTCTTGTTGTGCCACCTGACTTTATCGCTCCTGCATTAGCATCAAATACCTTAAGGAAACTCATAATACCGGATGATGTTCCTCCTCCAGATAAAAGTTCCCCTTCTGCACGAATACTACTAAAATTAGTCCCTGTTCCTGACCCATGTTTAAAAAGCCTTGTTTCAGTTACGATTTGATCTGTTATAGATTTATCTCCAAGTAATTTGTCCTTTATATTAAGTATAAAGCAAGCACTGCCTTGTGTTCTTGTATAAGCATCTATAGATTTTACTACCTTTTCCTTTTTTATATCATAATAAAAATGACCTTCTGACTCTTTATCTATTCCATAAGTTAGCTTCAATCCCGTATTAAACCACTGAGGAGAATTTGGTGCAAACATCTGATTTATAAGCATATAAGAAAGTTCATCATAAAATATATTTTTATTATTCTCGTCTATTAATCCTTCATCTAAAGCACTTTCACTCCAAAAATCCACCATTCTGTGAACAACTTCTTTTAAAGATTTTTCATAACCATATTCATTAGTCACACCAGTTTTTCTAAAATACTTACTAGCAATAATATCACAAGCATTTTGACTATAAAATACAGGAAACTCTAAATTTTCTTTTTGAAATAATATATTATTGGTTTTATAATCAAACATTTTCACAGTAACTTTTTTCCAACCAAATAAATCATATACAGTTAAATTTTTATTCTCTTCTAAGTCTTTTGTATAATATCTTTTAATCAATTTTTTTATATTCATAAATTCAGCTCCTACTTAAATAATGATACATTCAAACTATATATACCAACATAACATCAAATCAAACATTATATCATTATATTGTGTTCATTTTTTTGTTTTTCTATTTAAAATACAATATATAGTGTTTATTGTGATGTTATTTTTAAGCATTGGCTGATATTTTCATAGTTATATTTTTTAGTTTTGTTGCATATACAAAAAAACAGGAGCTTTCGCTCCTATCTTTCTACTGCTCTATTCTTGCCTTTGGCCCTTGTTTATTATTTTTCTTTCTGTATCCAACATCTGTCTTATATTCATCTACACCCAGTTCGTTTGCAGTTTCTAGATTCATACTTTCTATTCTTTCTGCAATTTTTTTATCCTGCTTATTGAATTGTTTATTTTTACCAGCCATACAAACATCTCCTTTATATATAATCTAATTTATTTTATGTAAAAATTTTAATTTTACCCTAAGAAATTTGTGGATAAAATCCTTTTTTGATATATAAAGAGGTGTTATATTTCTATTTATTAATATTCTCTATTTTTTTATCTTCATAAAATATATCAAAATCTTCATCTACATCTCCAATACCTAAATATCTTGCTTTATAATCTTTTAAAAGCTTAAAGAACGTTCCGCTTAACAATAGTATTGTCAATAAATTAGCGAATATAGGTAAAGCAGTTGACATATCTGCGAATAACCACACGCTAGTACCAGGCATTCCTTTAAGAACTGCGATAACAACTAATGCCAATCCAGGTATAGGATATGTCCATTTATAAATATTTAATATAATTTTTTCAGCTTTTTTACCTTCTCCAATTAAATATCTTATTAAAACTTCTATTTGAGCATATATACCAGATGATGTTGTTATACCGAATAATAAAATTCCAATACATAAAATTATTCTACCCAAACTTCCCATACCTATTTCAAAAGAACTTAAAGTGAGTTCTGCTCCAGATAGTCCAGATGACCATTGGCCAGTAGTAATAATTACAAGAGAAGTTATAGAACAAATAATTATTGTATCTATAAATACTTCAAATATACCTAATAAACCCTGGTTAATAGGATGATCCGTTTTTGATGAAGCGTGAATCATAGGTGATGATCCCCAACCTGCTTCATTTGAAAATACAGCTCTTGACATACCTATTTTAATAACCTGACTAAATCCGGCTCCGGCAAATCCTCCAAATGCAGCAGTTCCACTAAAAGCTCCTTCAAAAATTAATTGTATAGTACTTGGTATCATATTTATGTTTTTTAGTATAATAAACAATCCTCCAAGTATATAAAATAAACACATAAATGGAACTAATTTAGATGCAATCTTTCCTACCGAAGTTAATCCTCCACTTATCATTATATAAAGCAATACAGTATATACCACACTTACCAATATCATATTTACATCAAAGGTTGTTGCTATAGCCTCTGAAATAGTATAGTTTTGCATAGTTAAAAAGAAACCTATTCCAAATCCAAATATGAATATAAACGAAAGTACCTTAGGGATTATTTTCCAACCTTTTTCAATTCCAAGACCTTTAGCCATGTAATAAGTAGGCCCTCCATATGTAGAACCATCATCGCGTACACTTCGATAATGAACTGCCAAAGAAACCTCAACCATCTTTACTATTTGACCTAAAATACCAGCTAGTAAAAGCCAAAATACAGCTCCTGGACCACCTACAGCAATAGCAGTTGCAACTCCTCCTATATTTCCAACTCCAACAGTTGATCCAATTGCTATACTTAAGGCTTCAAAAGAAGATATAGTTCCATTTTCATCTGAATTTTTAGTACCAAAGATTTTTTTTAATGTAACACTAAAAGCGTGCTTCAAAAATCTAAACTGAAAAAAACCAGATAATACAGTAAAATAAAAACCAACACTTAAACTTATAATAATTAAAGGCATTCCCCATAGATATTCCCATACTATAGTTTCAATAATACTCATAAGTATCCTCCTTAATATAAAATTATAAGTAGAATGAACGAGGGCACTGAAAAAGTTGTATTTTTCGGTGCCCTCATTAATAGCTCTACTTTTTTGGATCTATAATTTCTATGTTCTTTTTTTATTTTATACAACAATGCTTCCTCACTATAAACCTATCTATAATTATATCTACCTCTATATTTAGAATCTCAATGATAAACAGCTAAGTCCACCATCTAATTTTCTAAATTCAGAAGTATCAACCAATACAACTTCATAACCTGCATCCTTAATAGCTTTTTCAGCCTTTTCATATCCAAAAGGAACAATCACCTTATCATTTACCCAAATGCAGTTTGATGCATAGCTTTCATCTTCATCTAAAACAATTTTTTTAAATTTTTCAAATGTTGGATGTTCTACAAATTCACCAGATACCAGCAAATTATTATTTTCTAAATACGCAAGTCCTGTCTTTAAGTGAAGAACCTCTTTAAAATCTACCGCAGAACCTGTATGTCCATGTTTTTCAAGAGCCTTTATAAATTGTCTTGCTCCCTCTTGATTAGTTCTATCTGAAATTCCAACATAAAAATGATTTCCAACCATCATTACATCTCCACCCTCTATCGTTCCAGGCATTTTAATATATTCTATACAATCATCATCATAAAATTTCTTTAAAACATTTATCATATCCTGTTCTTCGCCTTTTCTGCTATCTGCTCCTGGATTCGTTACAATAGCACATTTTTTTGTAACAACAGCAACATCTTCAACAAAGCAAGAATCAGGATATTCCTCAAGCACATCTAACAATGTTACTTCTACTCCACAAAATTTTAACGCTTCTATGTATTGTTCGTGTTGTTTTAATGCTAACTCATAATCTGATTTACCTAACTCAGGTGCTGAAGTAATTCCATTAACCATTGATTGACTTGGTCTTCTCACAATAACATTTTTAAACATTACAATACCCCCTATATAAAACAAAATTCAAACTAAAAATTTACATAATAAAATATATTAAATATAATAGTATTTAATATATTTTATTATTTTCCGAACATTTAAATCATTATCTTTTTTATAGTATATTTATTATAAGGGGAAATACTATCAAGTAAAAGTGTATATAATTATATACATTAATAGGTGCACTTGAAGTACTAGTAACATCTTTGTCTATAAACTTTATAACAGACAAAGAAATAGATTTCATAAAAAAGTATATATTTGTAAAAAAGAAGAACTAATTAGTATGCTAAATCAACTAATCATAAATCCTTTCCTGATGGATCTATTTGTATTCGTATTTACTATTTATTTACATACGCTAAAAAAGATGTATATAAAAATATAAACCGCTGCTTTTAGATATTTTTTTCAAAGTATCTATTGCATTAGTGTTATTTTCATATCCATCTTTTTCATTAACTACCAAACTAAAATTTTTTTAATATTTAAGTTAAATTTTTTCGTTGTTTTTAATTCTTTCTAATATACGCACCTCTATATCTTCATTTGTCTCAACAGGCATATATTTTGTATCATAATACTCTATCTCATCAACCACATCTATATCTAACTCTAACAGAGCCTTTTTCATACCTTCAACAGTATACCCCATACTTTCTTTACTCTTACCTTTACAAGTACCTACAACTATCGCTTTCTTATTTGATGGTAGTCTACTTTTCCATGTTCCATCACTATAATCATTAAGAAAAAATGTTCTATCAAGTAATGCCTTTATTTGAGCAGTCATATTGTAATTATAAGACGGAGAAGCTAGTATATATCCATCAGACGATTTCATATTTTCTATTATTTTTGATACATCATCATCTATATTACATTTACCTGTTTTTATACAATACTCACAACCAAAACAAGTGGATATATTTTCACTACTGAGTATGTACTTTCCAACCTCAATCTCTTTTTCTTCAAGAGCTTTTATCATATAATCTGTTATTAATTCTGTATTTTTTCCTCTTCTAGCACTCCCTACAATAGCAATCCATTTCCCGCCCATATATTCACCTCTATAAAAATATCTATCATACTACAATGTAAAAAACAACTAAGCTTTAAGCTTCTTAACAATTCCATTCTCTCTATTAGTCTCATCAACATGCAGTGATTCAAGCCCTCACTTATTATGTGCATTCCATTTGTTTCTATATGTATTTTACCATTAAACCTAATGATATTATACAATCTTTTATAAATACATTTCTTACTCCTTAATCCGATTCGCCTGTTTATCCAAATTCTAGAAAGTTTTTATTCATACCAATTTAATTTAATAAATACATATTATGTTTTTTATACAAATCATTAAATCAATAGTGTAATCATTTTTACAAAATACCTATATCAAAAATATTACAAACCCTTGAGGAAAACATTTTCTTTTATATTGAATTGTTTACTCTTCTTCACAATTGAAAATTCATTAAGTTATTTTTTTATTTTTTTGAATTTTCATTTTATTTTAATTTTACTTTATCTTATAAACCTTAAAAAAAGCTGTTGACATTGAAATTTGGTCACATTATAATACTTAGTAATTACCGAAAATTGAAAATATTTGTTATTGTTCAAATATTTTGTAATCTATATGTGTGTTTACTCTTGTATTTTGTACACAATATTCAGTTACATATTTTTTACTTAAAATTTTTTGGAATTTAATTTATTAAGGAGGACTCATAATGAAAAAGAAAAACAATGATTTTATCGTTCTTGGCTTAGCTCTATTTGCCATGTTCTTCGGTGCTGGTAATTTACTATTTCCTCCAGCTCTAGGACTTGTATCAGGAAAAAGTTGGGTCATTTGTGCAGTTGGTTTTTTTATAACTGCAATAGGAATGCCACTTCTCGGAATTATCGCAGGGGCTAAGGCAGGAGGATCTGTAGATGATATAGGAAATAAGGTTGGTAAATTATTTAGTAAAATTTTTGCTGCTATAATAATTTTATCTATAGGACCTCTTCTAGCTATACCTAGAACTGGTGCTACTACTTATGAAATGGGAGTTAAACCTATTTTTCCTAATGTTAGTGTTGTTTTAGTGTCTGCAGTATTTTTTGCTCTTACTCTTTATTTTGTTATAAAGCCATCTAAAATGATAGACAAGATAGCTAAAATTCTTACTCCTGCTCTTCTTTTAATGATACTTTTGATAATAGGAAAGGGTATTCTATCGCCAATAGGTACGCCTTCTGTATACATGGAAGGAAGCGCTATTTCTAAAGGATTTACAGATGGATATCAAACAATGGACGCTTTAGCATCTTTAGTATTTGGTATAGTAATTCTTAATTCAATAAAAGACAAAGGATATACAAATGTAAAGGATCAAGTTAGTAT
This sequence comes from uncultured Peptostreptococcaceae bacterium, assembly GCA_942492135.1. Lineage (GTDB taxonomy): Bacteria > Bacillota > Clostridia > Peptostreptococcales > Peptostreptococcaceae > Tepidibacter_A. Next base: position 807,539 of record CALODI010000010.1, on the reverse strand, counting down.
TACTATAAAAGCTGGTATAGTAGCAGCTTTAGGACTTGCTATTGTATATGGTGGTCTTATATACCTTGGAGCATCTTCTAGTGGAACTTTCCCTGCTGATATTCCTATGGCTCAACTTCTTATGAGTATCACAGATACACTATTAGGAAGCTTTGGTAAGGTGGCTCTTGGTATAGTTGTTACCCTTGCTTGTCTTACTACATCAATTGGTCTTACTGCTACAGTAGGAAATTTCTTTAGCAATCTTACTAAAGGTAAATTGAGTTATAATATGGTAGTAATAGGAACAAGTTTATTTAGTGGAATTTTTGCATGCATTGGAGTGGATTCAATTGTTTCTATTGCCGTTCCGCTTTTAGTAACAGTATATCCAGTTGCCATAGTACTTATAATAATGGCCTCTATAGATGAATTAATGCCTCCCGCTTCTTATCCTGGAGCAGTTTTAGGTGCATTTTTAATAAGTCTTAACGATGGTCTTGGCGTATTAAATATAAAGCTCGGTTTTTTGAATACTTTGGCTTATAAAATGCCTTTTTCTTCTCTTGGTTTTGGATGGATCTTACCTGCTTTAATAGGTGGATTTGTAAGTACATTTATTCTTAAATCTAAATATACTAATAAAGCAAAGCAAGCTTCTTAATAGCTTAATTGAAATAAGTAAAACCCACGACATTAAAAAATCGTGGGTTTTACTTATTTGAATTATAATTAAATTTCTAAATATCTATTCAGCTGTAGTTATATTATTATTTTTAAAGAAATCTTCTACTTTTTCACCTGAATCTATAATTTCTTTTTCCCAAGATGAAATATCATTACTGTATTCTCTTAAATCTTTCCCATAGAAAGCTTCCAGTTCTTTTCTTGTTATGCTAAATGATTGTTTACTTGGAGTATCCAGTTCAAACTCAACTTTATCTACATTTTTTACTAGTATAAACAACGTAGTAGAATTGTTTAAAAATATTTTTCTGACGCTTTCACTATTCCAGAACTTGTTAAAATCATCTTCTTTTAAATTTGAATTTTGTTCTAATCCATAATTTACTTTTATCCCATACGGTGTAGTATTTGTTTGTAAAGAAAACTGTTTTACATAGATATTGCCCGGTAAATTATATAAAATCCCACCTACAGAACTATTATCTCCCACATAAGAATCTTTATATTGTATTAATTTTTCTATGTTTATTTTTTGTATACCATTCACACTTTTGGATTCATTTGATTCGCAACCTGTTAATATTGAGAAAACAAAAAACAAAGTAAGCGCTATAACTAATATTTTCTTCAAATCAAATCACCTCATATTTAACTTTATAAAATCAATCTGTAAGAATTATTTTTATAATTTTTAATTAACCTAATGCAACATCTAAAACCATCATTACAGCAAAGCCAATCATACACCCAATTGTAGCAATATCTGTTCTTATATGTTCTTCACCTTGTTGAGCTTCTGGAATTAATTCCTCCACAACAACATAAATCATTGCTCCAGCAGCAAATGCTAATGCATATGGTAATAAAGGACGCATACCTATAATAGCTACTGCACCAATAACACCTGCAATTGGTTCAACTATACCCGATGCTTGACCATATAAAAATGCTTTTTTACGAGAAAAACCTTCTCTCCTAAGTGGTATTGAAACCGCTGCGCCCTCTGGAAAATTCTGCAACCCAATACCAATCGCTAAAGCAACTGCTCCTGCTAATGACGCTGAAGGCAGTCCATAAGCAACTGCACCAAAAGCAACCCCAACCGCAAGACCTTCAGGAATGTTGTGTAATGTAATCGCTAACACAAGAAGTATGCTTCTTTGCCAACTTGTTTTTACACCTTCTGCTTGAGAAGTGTCCTGTCCTATATGTAGATGAGGTAATAACTTATCTACACAAAATAAAAAAGCTCCTCCAGCTAAAAAACCAATGGCAGCCGTCAACCAAGCTGTTTGCCCTAACTCTTCTGCCATTTCAATACTAGGTGCTAGTAGTGACCAGAAACTAGCTGCAATCATAACACCTGCTGCAAAACCTAACATACCATTTAATACTTTTTTGTTAATTGTTTTAAAGAAAAATACTAAAGATGCTCCAAGTGCTGTAACACCCCAAGTAAATAATGTCCCAATTAGAGCTTGAGTTACTGGTGAAAATCGAGATAACCATTCAAGCATTTTTTTCCTCCAATACTATTTATTAATCCTTTTTTATTATATATACCCAAAACGTTGTATCAAATAACATTTTTATTGATTTTTTTAGTTTATTAATCTTGGATATATTTAAAATAGTATCTAAATTTTAGTTTTTAGTATATATTTATATCTCCTGATGAAGTATCTATTTTTATTTTGTTTTTATCATTTCCAACAGTTCCTCTTAGCGTATTATCTTCCTGTTTACCTCTTACTACAATAGGAAAATCACATTCTATCTCTCCACTAGAGCACTCAGCATCTAAATAAAATTTAGCATCATCTGGCAAGCCTATATTTACAGTTCCTGACGAAGTATCCAAATCAATATTATTATCAAATACATTATAATTAACTTTTATTGTTCCTGACGATGAATCCCCTTTTAAATCACCAGTAAAATCATTTAACTCTATAGTTCCAGAAGATACATCTAATACTGTAGAATCTGTAACTATATTTTCTCCTATTAATGATCCTGAAGAACTGTCGTATTTTAAATTTTTAATATTCAAATCTTTTAAACTCGCGTCTCCTGAACTAACATCTATAAAAAGATTATTTAATGTTAATTCATTTTGAATATTTATACTTCCAGAAGAAGAATCTATTTTTATATTTTCTTTGTAATTTTCAGGTACAAAAATATCAAGCTTTAAATCAGAATTAAATATACTATAAGATTTTGGTCTTTTTATAAATATTAAAAGTTCTTTGCCATTTATTTTTGTTTCAAGTTCAGGCTTAAACGTTGAAGTAGCATTTCCATAAAAATGAGCTTTAATATCTTCTCTATCCTCAGGAATTATATTAACATCACAACTTGAAGTTTCAGCAGAGATTTGGCTTATTGTATCTATTTTTTCAATTTTCTCTTGATCTAGATCATTATAGGTTTTTTTATTTTTATATGAAATACTAAAGTCACCTTTGAATCCTCCAGTAAAAGATATTATAGTAAATCCTATTCCATAACAAATTAACATTATAATTACTAAGTATTTAATAATATTTTTGATGCTCATAAAATTCCCTCCTAATTATTTTTTAATAATATCAATGTTATATTTTAAATATTTTACAGTACCTTTATATGCAAATTTTGTTAAATAGATATCCAAGATGAAAAACAGTATTCCTAAAGCAGTTGTTCCTAACCCTATAAATGCAGCACCTATAGGATTAATACTAATATTAACATTGCCTCCAAATACAGGTCCAAATATTGCACCAATAAACATTCCTATTCCACCAAAAGTTACGCCTAATGCCCCACCAAATAACCCTATCAATACTCCTACTAATCCTATGAAAGGACCTAAAACAAAAATTAAATTAAACAATCCAAGAGCTATTGTAGCAATAACCGCCTTTACTATATTAGTTGGTGTTGGATTATTCTGTGCATTTTCAATAACAATATTTGCTTTATATGACTTAGCTATTTTTTTAGGGTCACCTAATTCTTTTGATATTTCATCTTCTGATTTTCCTCTTCCCAAACCTACACTAAAATGTTCTTCATAATCGTAGATTATTTCATCTATATCTCCTTTAGGTAATCCATAAAGTTGGTTTTTTAAAATATCTATAAACTCTTTTTTATTCATTTAAATCCTCCTCATTTATAATACTATTAACTCCTTTAACAAAATGATTCCACTCATTAATTAATTCATTTTTTATTTTTTTACCTTCATCTGTTATTTTATAATATTTTCTAGGTGGTCCTTCCGTTGATTCCTTAAGATAGCTTGTAAAATATCCTTCTTTTTGAAGTCTTCTTAAAAGGGGATATATTGTTCCTTCAGATATATTTATATATTTTGATATCTTTTCTACTAATTCATATCCATAACAATCATTTTTACTGAGTAAAACTAGAACACATAATTCTAAAACACCTTTTTTAAACTGAATATTCATATTTATTCCCTTCCCTGTATAAATTTGGTTCATATATAGTATATTATACGGTATTGCATATTGCAAGGTACTAAATTCAAAAATATAGCTGTCTCTCCACAGAAATTAATTTCCATTTCGAGACAGCCACTATTTTCAAATTACTATCTAGTGATTAGTCATCGGATAAAATTATAAATTAATTTAAGACACGCAAATTTCAAAGAGTGAGTTTCAAAACTCTGTTGAGGATATGAACATATTAAATAACATAGTGCAAATTTTTTATTTAAAAAAGTCTTTAATAAAATTAGGAGCGCCGTCTTTATCAAAACTTCCATAAGCTATATTATTTTTATCCTCTGAGTAAAACCCTATAATATACTTTGCGTTTGAATCTCCATTATGATAACCATTTTCATAATTTCTTAAACACGTTTCTATTTTATCATTATCTAATATATCTAATCTCTTTATATTTTTATCATTGTGGTTTATATATCTATCATACTGGTCTATATGTATATCATCTTTATCTTCTTTTTTTTCAACAGTAGCATAAGCTATTTCCTGTGGAGTAATTCTTGAATTTTTTATATAATCTTTTTCTTCTAACCATTTTTCAAGTTTGACAAAAGATTTATCCCATCCAATATTTATATTATTGTTATACTTATATTCCATATCATCTTCTTTATCTTCTTTTTTGTTATCTATTAATGAAATATTTATGTCTGCCCAATCTACTTTTTTATCTATCATTTCTTCATATTTTTGATTATTTATTTCATCTTTTAAAATTTCTAAACATTCTTTAATGTCTTTTTTATCAGTTATAGAAGTTACTTTATTTCCATTCTCTACAGGTCTAATTGTTATTTTATCAACATCTAAATCATTAACATCAAAGATTTTATAATTCATTTTTTTATATTCTCTAGATTCATAAATAGGTTTCAAATATTTGATATAGTCTTTTTTTGAAATTAAATATTTTCTTTTTATTTTTTTTCCATTTTTAAATTTATATGCAATAGCAACATTTTGGTTTGAATTTTCACTGTCTAAATTTTTCTCTTTATTATTTATAATTTGCTTATGAAGTTGTTGAATATTAGTCAAATTATCTTCATCATAATAAAATCTTTTTTCTTCAGAATATCTTAATTTATAAAAATTTTGATCAAAATATATACTTTCTACTTTTTCTAAATCTGGAACATATTTTTCATATCCAACAATATCAAACTTCATTCCCAATAAAAGCAATATTATAATTCCAACATATATAAAATATCCTTTTACATTTTTGAATACTCTTAAAGATTTCTTTATAGTAATTTCTGCAATAAAATATCCAATTAAAGACATAATAATATACCAAGATAATACCCAATAAATACTATTTCTTGATCCTCCAAAATATAATCCACCTAATAACATACTACAAAATGTTACTCCATATTTGAATATAGGCTTAAAATTTCTAAAGGCAATAGATTGAGATGCTGATTGGAGATTTCTTTTATTATATAAAATTTTAGATATACAGTATAAAATAATATAAATTATTATATATATTAACATTGCTTTCATACTCATCATATCTTCATTTGGTACGAAAGGTGCTATGGTTAATGGAGATAGTTTAAATAGATTCTCCATTAAATAAGAATCAGCATTGAATCCATAAACGAAAATTCCCATGTTATAAACTGTTAAACCAGTTAATCCTATAGGTAAAAATAAAAATATGTAAGTTAATACCGCTTGAACAGCTGATATTCCTGTAATCATTCCTATGAGAACACTAAACATAAAATTTAATATACTTAAAATTATAGTTATTCCACCCCATCTTAAGATATCTATTGTATATACAACTTCTTTATAATGTTCATTATAATTTAGTGTGGAATTTAATATAGTAGATATAATTGTAGTTACAATTACTGGTAGTATTAAAAGTACTGTACCTACTAATATATGATTATTATATAAATTCCCTCTTTTTATAGGAAGAGAATGAATCATATCTGATGATTTTTTTACGTGCATATATCTAAACAATAAAATAGAGAGCACAATAGGTATAACCCCTACTAAAATCATTGTTTCTCCACTTTCAAAATCAAATATTCTTTTTATATCATTACCGTTATGGTATACATAATTTTCAATTTCACTATTAACCATTAGTATTTTCATTGGTATCGTAAGTAATAACCCTAATAAGTAGACTACTCCTATCCAAGAAAATCTTTTTAAATCATTTAATATTACTCCTTTATTAAAAAATGATGTTTTCGATTTCATACCCTATACCCCCCATTTCGTAAATAAATATTTCTTCTAATGTTAATGGTAATACATCTAAAATTTTAGGTTCATACTTTCTGAAATTAGATATTATAGTTTCTTTTTTACCTCTAACAATTAACAGAACAATACTTCCTCTTTCTTCTTTATAAATTATATCTACATTATCTAAAATTTCTTTTGGCATTTCATCAAAAGCAACTTGTATTTTATGCACATCCGATTTTAAGTCATCTAAATCTTTTTGAATTATCATATTTCCTTTGTGAAGTATTCCTATATGATCGCATATATCTTCAAGTTCTCTTAGGTTGTGAGAAGAAATAAATACTGTCATTTCTCTTTCTGCCACATCCTGAATGATTAAATTCTTTACTTTTTTTCTCATAACAGGATCCAATCCATCAACTGGCTCATCTAGAATCATAACTTTTGGCATTGTAGATAAGCTAAGCCAGAATGCAACTTGCCTTTGCATACCTTTAGATAGACTGCTAATTCTTTTGTTAATATTGATATTAAAAACCTCTTCTAATTTCTTAAATCTATCCTCATTCCAGTTTGTATAAATTCTTTTATAAAATTTAGCCATTTCTTTTATTGTGTATTGAGAAAAGAAATAAAGAGTATCAGGCATAAATATCATATCTGATTTTATATCTATATTTTCATATACTTCATTATCGTCTATGTACACTTCTCCACTGTCTTGCTTATAAATACCAGATAGAAGCTTTAAAAGTGTAGTTTTTCCAGCTCCATTTGAACCTACTAACCCATATACAGAACCCTTTTCTACACTTAAACTAACATTTTTTAAAGCTTCAAACCCTTCAAACGATTTACTTACATTCTCTGCTACAATCATTTGCTTCTCCTCCTTTAACCAATCTCTCAGTCTCTGAAATCATATCTATAATTTCACCTTTATCCATACCTAAATAAATTGCTTCAGATAAGTTCTTAGCTAATTCTTTTTTTATAGTCGTTAACTTTTCAGAATTCGTAATTTGTGATGATGACATTACAAAACTTCCTTTCCCCTTTATAGAATAAATATATCCTTGTCTTTCCAACTCTCTATATGCCTTTTGAATAGTATTTGGGTTAATTGTAAGCTGTTTTGAAAGCGTACGTACTGAAGGTAATTTTTCATCTACTTTTAGAACCTCGCTAATTATAAGTTCTTTAAATCTCTCTACTAATTGTTCATATATAGGTAATCTGCTTCTTAAATCTAATTCAAACATGTAAACCCTCCTTCCATTCCATCTGTATACCGTGTATTAACTGTATTGTTATGTATAGTACAGTTATAATTATATACTACACTTCTTATTTTGTAAATACAAAAAAAAGAAGGCTATAAGCCTTCTCCTCAGTTTATTACCTTATTACTCTTTAATTATTAACTTTAATTCAACAGGTATGAATTTTTCTACACTCTCACCTTTTATTACCTTATCTGCACTTTCAACTCCTAAAGAACCTATTTGATCTGGTTGTTGAGCAACTGTTGCAGCCATTTTTCCTTCTTTTACAGCTGCTACAGCATCGTCTGTTGCATCAAATCCTACAACCATAATCTCTTTTCCACTTGTTTCTATGGCTTTTAATGCTCCTAGCGCCATTTCATCATTATGTGCAAATACTGCCTTTATTTCTGGTTGAGCTTGTAGCATATTCTCCATTACTGAAAGTCCTTTTGTTCTATCAAAGTCAGCAGCTTGTTTTGCTACTACTTCTATTTCACTCGTTTTTATAGCATCATTGAAACCTTGTCCTCTATCTCTTGTAGCAGAAGCTCCTGGTATCCCTTCAAGTTCAACCATTTTACCTTTTCCGCCTAATTTTTCTACTATATATTCTCCTGCCATTTTTCCACCAGCTATATTATCAGAAGCTATATGTGTTATAACATCTCCACCATTAGCAGCTCTATCTAATGTTATAACTGGTATATTAGAATTATTTGCAGCTTGAACAGCATTTACTACTGCATCTGAGTCAACAGGATTTATCATTATTAAAGACACGCCTCTTGTAGTTAAATCCTCCATATTTGCAATTTCCTTAGCAGGATCATTCTGCGAATCAAGTACAACAAGTTCATAACCTAATTCTTTTGCCTTAGCTTCAGCTCCATCTTTTAATGTTACAAAGAATGGATTATTAAGAGTTGATAATACTAAGCCTATTTTTTTGCCACCTTCTTGTGCTGTATTTTCTTGTTGTTTTCCACATCCAGCAAGCATTCCTAAAGTTAAAATAGCAACAAGTAAAATTGAAAATATTTTTTTCATTTATATTTCCTCCTCTTTAATTTTTATCCGAAAGCTAAGCGTTCTGATTCTCCACGATCTTAGGACTGGAGATAAGAACTCTACAGCTTCTGGATTTGTTTAATAAGTTTCACTTTATATTAAGGTATTTACCATAATATCTATTTTGATCTTCTGTCTAAAAGCACTGCAATTAATATTACCGCACCTTTTGCAATCATTTGATAATAAGAAGATACATTAAGCAGGTTAAGTGAATTATTTAATATTCCTATAATTAAAGCACCAACAACTGTTCCAAGTATACTTCCTTGTCCTCCTGCAAGACTTGTTCCTCCTAAAACTACAGCAGCGATAGCATCTAATTCATATCCTGAACCAGCATTTGGCTGAGCAGAAAAAAGTCTTGAGGTAACTATAATTCCTGATAACGATGCTAATATTCCACTTATTGTATAAACCCATATTTTTAATTTAGTTGTATTAAGCCCTGATAATCTTGAAGCTTCTTCATTTCCACCTAGTGCATATACATATCTACCTAGTCTTGTTTGAGTTAATATATAGTAACATATAGCAAAGACTAAAATCATAAAATACACAGGTATTGGTATTCCTAATAATTGACCTGCTCCTAACTTAGAAAAAACCATAGCACCTTGACTATTTCCTAATCCTATAGGTCTTCCATCAGTAAAAACTAAAGTAGCCCCTCTAAGTATTGTCATCATCGCAAGAGTTGCAATGAATGGTTGGATTTTCCCTTTACTTATAATTAATCCAGTTAATGCTCCTAATACTCCTCCTACTATAAGTGCTACTATAATAGCTACGAATACATTCATACCTGAAGCTATTAAACTTGCACAAATAGCTCCTGAAAATGCAAGTACTGAACCTACCGAAAGATCTATTCCCCCAGTTAGTATTACAAATGTCATACCAGCTGCAATAACAGCATTTATAGATGTCTGTTTAAATACATTTAGCATATTAGGTACTGTTAAAAATCTAGGACTTAAAAAGGAAACTATTATAGAAAATACGATAAGTCCTATTATAGATTTAAATTTCATAAGTTTTTCTTTACTCATTATTAAGCCTCCTTTACACCAACTGCGCTCTTCATTATTTTTTCTTGAGTTACATCATTCATATTGAACTCTCCTGTAATTTCACCTTCATGAAGTACCAGTATTCTATCACTCATTCCTAAAATCTCAGGCATTTCTGAAGATATCATTATAATTGCTTTTCCTTGCCCTTTTAATATATTTATAAGATCATAAATTTCCTTTTTAGCTCCTACATCTACTCCTCTAGTAGGTTCATCTAATATTAAAACTTCTGGCTGTGTCATAATAGCTTTTGCAATAGCTACCTTTTGCTGATTTCCTCCACTTAAATTTTTAATTATTTGATCAACACTTGGAGTTTTTATAGATATTTTATTTATATAATCATTTACATTACTTTCTTCTTTAGTTTTATCTATCTTTAATACGGTCGAAATTTTGTCTAAAGATGATATAGTCATATTTTCCTTTACAGAAAGTCCTAGTATTAATCCTTCTGATTTTCTGTCTTCACATACATAAGCTATTCCTTCTTTTAATCCTTCCTTTGGAGAATTTATACTCACCTTTTTACCATTTATAAATACCTCACCTGTATCTTTACTTATAGCTCCATATAAAGTTTTCGCAAGTTCTGTTCTTCCCGCTCCCATAAGTCCTGAAATTCCAAGTATTTCTCCTTTTTTCACTTCAAAGTTTATATCTTTTACATACTTATTACTAACATTACAAACCTTCAATACAGTGTCTCCAGTTAATGAATTTATTTTTGGAAACTGTTCTGTAAGTTTTCTTCCTACCATCATCTCAATAACTTTATCTTCATCTAAATTGCAAACCTTTTCCTCGCCTATATACTTTCCATCTCTCAAAATAGTGATATCATCACATATTTCAAATATTTCCTTTAATCTGTGTGAAATATAAACAATTGCTTTATCTTCATTCTTAAGTTCATTTATAACTTTAAATAAGCTTACTGTTTCTTTATCTGTTAAAGCGTCTGTTGGCTCATCCATTATTATTATTTTTGCATTCAAAGAAAGAGCCTTTGCTATTTCAACCATTTGTTGTTCTCCTAAACTAAGGGTTCCCAACAATTCCTTAGGACTTTTATCTACTCTTAACTTCTTTAAAAGTACATCCGCATCTTTATAAAGCTTTGTCCAATCTATTTTTCCAAAAGAATTTAGAGGTTCTCTTCCTAAAAATATATTCTCACCTATAGTTAACTGCGGAATCAAGTTAAGCTCTTGATGTATTATTGCTATTCCTTTTTCTTGTGCATCTTTAGGTCCCCTAATTTCTACTTTCTGTCCTTCGTAATAAATTTCGCCATCATTTTTCTTATACACACCACTTAATATTTTCATTAGTGTTGATTTACCTGCTCCATTTTCTCCCAGTAATGCCATTACTTCTCCAGTATATAACTTCAAATCAACTCCATCTAAAGCTTTTACTCCAGGAAATTCTTTAGTTATACCTCTCATTTCTAAAATTGGTTTTTTCATATTTTTCACCTCTTAAAAGACTACTCCAGATTTTAATATCACATTAGCATATGGTGTAAACTCTCCCGTTCTAACTATAGCCATAGAATCTTTTGTTATATTTTTAAATTCTTCATGTTTTACTTTTATTATTTTTATATCTTTAAATCTCTTTACCATTTCTTCATATAACTTAGGACTTATCGCTTCCATTTCAGAAGCTATAATAATTTCTTCAACTTTTAATTCTTCTAATACTGTATCTAATGTTTCTAAGAATGAAGGAATTCCCTTCTTCAAAGCTAAATCTATTCTTTGTGTATTTGGATGTATGGGAAGACCACTATCGCAAATAGTTAGCATGTCTGTATGTCCCATTTTAGATATAACATAAGATATTTTGCTGTTGATAAGTTTTCCTTTTTTCATTAATCATTCCCTCCTTCAAAGTTTATAACATCTTCTAAATATGGTAATGAGCTTTGTGCTCCTTCTTTGGTTACACTAAGTGCCCCAACCTTTGATGCAAAGTCTATAGCTTTATCTATATTTTCATTATTTGCCAAAGAAACTGCTACTGCTCCTGTAAAACTATCTCCTGCTGCTGTTGTATCTATTGCATTTACTTTGTATGATTTGTACATTTTTTGTATATCTTTATTTATATATAAAGCTCCTTTTGATCCCAGAGTAACTATAAGCTCTTTTACTCCTTTATTTATCAATATTTTTGCTGCACTTAATATATCTTCATCTTCTTTTATTTCAATTCCACTTAATATTTCAAGTTCTGTTTCATTTGGAGTTAACAAATCTACATTTTTTATTATTTCATCTCCTAATTTAACTGCTGGAGCTGGATTTAATATTGTATATTTATTTAACTCTTTCGATTTTTGAAGTACATATCTTACTGTATCTATTGGCACTTCAAGTTGAGTTACTACTATATCTGATTCTTTTATTGCATCTATACTCTTATCTATATCATCTTTTTTCAATTCATAGTTTGCACCCGGAGCAACTACTATACTGTTATCTGCATCTTTGTTAACTGTAATCAGTGCAACACCTGATGCTATATTTTTTTCTGTCTTTACATACTCTACATTTATTTTATCTTTTTTAAGAGCATTTAATAATTCTTTTCCAAATCCGTCTTGTCCAACTTTTCCTATCATATTTACTTTTCCATTTAGTCTTGCCATAGCAACAGCTTGATTTGCTCCTTTACCTCCTGGAACTTCTTTAAAATTTGACCCAATTACTGTTTGTCCAACTTTTGGCATTGTATTCACATTAACTACTAAATCCATATTTAAACTTCCTACTACAGTAATTTTTTTCATATTTTTCACCTCTTTAAAGTAGATTTTCTAACTACAAGCTGTGTAGCCAAATCTATGTGTTTTATAGTTTTTTCTTTATTCTCAATTGCATCTATAAGTATCTCAATAGCTTTATATCCCATTTCATAATTAGGTTGTCTAATTGTAGTAAGTTCTGGATCAATCAGATTTGCCATATATATATCATCAAACCCAACTACGCTTACATCATTGGGAACATCTAATTTCATTTCTTTTAAAGCTTTAATTGCTCCTATTGCAATCAAATCATTTCCGCAAAATACACTAGTATATTTAAGTTCATTTCCTATATCATTTATTACTTTATATCCCCATTCACTTTTATAATTTCCTTCTTTTATATATTCTTCCTTAAGTTCTACATTAAATTCATTTAAAGCTTTTTTATATCCTTTTAATCTATCTGATCCAGTCTTATTTACTAAAGGGCCTGATAAATATAATATTCTTTCATGTCCTAATTGAAGTAAATGTTTAGTTCCTTCATATCCTCCCATGAAATTGTCTACAGTAACCTTGCCTATTATTCCGTCTATATCTATATCTCTATCTACTAGCACTATCGGAACAGAGAATTTCTTCTTACCTTCAAATCCTTTTTCTCTTTCAGATGCTGCCGTAAATACTATTCCATCTACCATTTTTTCAACTAACATATTAATATATTTTTCTTCTTTATCTGAATCATCATCTGTATTGCAGAATATTATATTATATCCTTTTTCATTAGCCTTATCTTCAGCTCCTCTTGCAAGTTCGGGGAAAAAGGGATTTCTTATATCTGGTATTACGAGACCTATGGTATTTGTTTTCTTAGTAACTAAGCTTTTAGCTATTTTATTAGGTCTATAATTATGTTCTTCAATTAAATTTAGTACTCTTTCTCTTGTAGCATTACTTATATCCTTATCTTTATTATTAAGTATTTTTGATACTGTTGTTGTAGATACACCTGCAAACTTTGCAATATCTTTCATTGTAATACCCATTCTATTTTGCCTCCACTCTTTGGGTAAACGTTTTACTAAACCGTTTACCTAAAGTATATCATCACATAAAGTATATTTCAATATCTTTTTTTATAGTTTTCATACAATTCTTATAATATACAATTCAAAATAAAAAAACTCGTCTATTATTATAAAACAATAGACGAGTTTTTTATTTCAAATTATTTTTCTCTATATCATTTAAAAAACGCATTAATTCTTTTTGATTTTTCAATATAAATATATTTTTTCGATTTTTATATCTGTCTAGTTTTTTTAATATCTTAACCCTATTCGATTTTGGAAAATTCCAAATCCATCCGAAAAATTCTAAATCAAATGTTTCAATACAACCTTCTGTTATATCTGGTCTAGATTTATTTTTATATATAAATCTTCGCTTAATAGCTCTTAACAAGCAAGTATACCTTGAAAAATCAAGAAAAATGATTGTATCAGTCTCCACCCAATTACTTTTCCAAAATAATTTATCTAAGTGAATAACTTCTATATTCATGATACTTCCTAATGCTCTTGCCAATGTAGACTTTCCAGCTCCTCCAGAGCCAATTATCATTATTTTCTTCAATTTACCCACCACGCCTTTGAACTTTGTATGTACTTTTTTATTCCTTTATTTGTAAATAGATTTTATCATATATAAGTTGTAATTAATATATTACATTTTATTGATTTCAAGCATAGAGTTATTTCGTGATGAGAGAGCTACGTATAGAATGTTAAGTATTTAACACAATATATACTATTAAATTATTTTGTATAACTAAGGTTAAAAAGACATTGAATTAATTTCAAATAAATTACAAATATGAATAAAATTTAAATAAAGGTACCAAAAAAACATATATAGTTCGTAATCTGTAATAGATTAATAAATAAGGGAGGCAACATTATGAAAAGAATAGTTAGTTTTATATTGGCAGTTATATTAGTACTTCCAATGACTTTAACTCCAAGTTACGCTAAGTCTAAACATGGTTTTTTTCCACCTGGATTAGCAAAAAAAGGAGGCTTACCACCGGGGATAGCCAAAAATTTTAGAGATATAAATGAATACGAGTGGGCTCAAAAGTCTATAGAAAGAATGTCATTAAAAGGTATAATAAAAGGAATGAGTGACAATGAATTTTCACCTTCGAAAAATGTTACTAAAATAGAGTCATTAGCAATGATTATTCGTACAATGGAATGGGATGATGAGGCTGATGATTACCTTGACTTAATAAAGGAAGGTAAGAAAGATGATAAACTAGAAGAAAAATTACAAGATTGGGGTAAAGGGTACATCGAAGTAGCTCTTGATAAAAGTATAATTGATGAAGTTGATATATGGCAGGATAATTTTACTACACCTGCAACAAGACAAGAGGTAGCAAAATATATTATAAGAGCTTTAGGATATGAAGAAGAAGCACAGAAATATATGAAAGAAGAACTTAGATTTAAAGATACATCAGCAGTTCAAATAGGAAATGTAGGATACATTCACTTAATTGATAAAAAAGAAATTATGACAGGATATCCAGATGATACATTTAGACCAAATCAATCAGTAAAAAGAGTAGAAATGGCTAAATTAATTGATAATTTAGATGAAAAGTTAAATGATGAAGAAATTGAAGTAGATGATGATAAAGATGAATTAGAGAAAAAAGAGATTTTCAAAGGAAAAATAACTGAATTAGACTTAGAAGATGAAGATATTATTGTCAAAATAGATAATAAAGAAAAATTATTTGAAATAGAAAATAATACAGTTATAAAAATAGATGGTGAAAAAGAAGATATTGAAAATTTATATGTGGGAATGAATGTTAAAATTATAGTAGAAGATGAAAAAGTAGTGAGAGTATATGCTGAATCTATAGACAAAGAATACGAAGGAAAAATAATAGAAAAAATTGATGGAAAAGTAAATAAGCTTACTGTTAAAATAGATGGAGATACTGAAACCTTCGAATTAGATGAAGCTGTAGAAATTGAATTTGAAGATGATGAAGATGGCGAATTTAAAGATTTAAAAGTTGGTTCAGAAATCGAAATAAAAGTAGTAAATAATGTTATTGTAGAAATAGAAGTTGAAGATTAGGCTTTAAAAGGAGCTATCTCAAAATAAGGTAATGTAAAATAAAGTGTGTAAACTTCCAAACAGTAAGGAGGGTACACACTTTTTTTATAATGATTTAATCTTCAATGACATGCCACCTATAATCCTCATCATGATCCATTGATTCAATTAGTAAAGCAATGCTACTTATATGGTAGTGTAAATAAATCTGTGCTTAAATGAAAAAAATCCCTATTTTTGGTAATAATCAATAATAAGATTAAAACTAGAAAGGGGATTTTTTATGAGTAATTTAAAAAAAGAATTCTTAAGAGAAATGATTACAGATGGAGATCTTAAAACTACAGGAGATCTTCACTCATACCTTAAAGACCTATTTAAAGATACATTACAAGAAATGTTAGAAGCCGAACTTGATATGGAGTTAGGTTATCCAAAACGAGACAGAAAAAGCAAAGATACTGACAATCGTAGAAATGGACATACTCAAAAAAATGTCAAAACTCAATTTGGACAAATGCAATTAGATATTCCAAGAGATAGAAATGGAGATTTTGAACCAGTTGTTGTTCCTAAGAACAAAAGAAATATATCTGGTATTGAAGATAAAATAATCTCCCTTTATGCTAGGGGGATGTCAACTAGAGATATTCATGATCAAATTAATGATATTTATGGTATCGAAGTTTCAGCTGAAATGGTTAGCAAAATAACTGATATGATATTACCTGATATTATGGATTGGCAAAGCAGACCCATAGAGGCTATGTATCCTTTTGTATTTATGGATGCTATACACTTTAAAGTTCGTCAAGATAATCAGATTGTTTCTAAAGCTGCATATATAGTTTTAGGTGTAAATACAGATGGATTAAGAGAAGTTTTAGGAATATGGATAGGTGAAAATGAAACTTCTAAGTTTTGGTTATCTGTTTTAAATAACTTAAAAAACAGAGGACTTAAAGATGTTATGGTATTTTGTGTAGATGGATTAAGCGGTTTTAAACAAGCTTTAGAGGCTACATTTCCTAATTCGGAAGTTCAAAGATGTATTATTCATCAAATAAGAAACACTCTTAAATATGTTCCATATAAAGATAGAAAGCCATTTGCTAAAGATCTGAAAACAATTTACTCAGCTGTAGATGAAAAAAGTGGTTTCTTAGCATTAGAGGATGTAAAAGCAGCCTGGGCAAGTAAATATCCATTTGCTATTCAAAGCTGGGAAGCTAATTGGGATGTTTTAAGTACTTTCTTTAAGTATCCATATGAAGTTAGAAAAATAATATATACAACTAATATTATCGAATCATTGAATAGACAATATAGAAAAGTAACTAAAACTAAATCAGTTTTTCCTTCTGATGAGTCGTTAGAGAAAATATTGTACTTAGCAACTAAGAATATATCAAAAAAATGGACAAGAAGATATGATGATTGGGATATGATTTTAAACCAATTAATAATTATCTATGGCGAAAGATTTGAACAATATATATAATTCTTATCTTGTAAAATTAAAAATTTGCAAAGGATTACATAATGCTCATTATATCGAAATTAACAATATTTTGAGCATAGTTCTCCATTGTTATGATTATAGCCCAAAATATAATAAAATATGTATATTTCTATATAAATTGGGCTATTATATAACTAAAGCTTAGAATATTCAATTATTTTCCAAAAATTGATTAATATCAAATTGGGCAATTCTACATTCTGAAGCACAAAGTTATTTACACACTCACTTATATACCTTCTTCTAATTCACTTTTTCCAAACTAACAGGTAAAGACCTCAAATTTGGGAATCCGCTAAGACTATCATTTGTTAAATCATCAGTAATCAAGTTAACATTTGAACTGTTCCATCCATGAGTAATTTGTATGACACCAGGCAATATATCAGTTTGTCCAACAATTTTTACTGGCATTTCTATGCTACCTATTTTACTATTAACTCTTACAATATCTTTATCTTTAAGCTTTAGTCTTTCTGCATCGTTTGGATGAATTTCAACTTCTGGGAATATTTTTTCTTTTAAGTAATTAGGCATAGTATCTTTTCTTGATTGAACATGATAAAGCTTTCTTGCACCAGTGACTAACACATATGGATAATCTTTATTTGATAAATCATTATATGAAGGTGATTTGTATTCAGGAAGCTCACTATAACCAAAATCCTTCAAATACTCAGATACAAACTCTATCTTTCCTGAAGGAGTGTTAAATGGTTCTTTTTCGTATTTTTTATACTTTATATCTCCGTATTTAATACCAAGCTTTGATTCATTAAGTTCATCATAAGATACATCAGTTCTTTTTAAAAGCCATTTATTCACACAGTCTTCATTATTCCATGGAAAATATTTTTTAATTCCAAGTTTTTTAGATAAACTCTCTAAAAATTCATATTCATCTTGGCAATCTTCATACTTTAATATTCTTTTTCTAAGACCTACCCTTTTAATACTTGAATGTAGTACAAGTTCAGATCTTTCAAGAAAAGATGCTGCTGGGAGTATATAATCTGCAAGTTTTGCTGTTTCAGTCATAAATAAATCTCTTACTACTAGAAGTTCTAATTTTTCTAAAGCTTTCTTTACTTTATTAGAGTTAGGATTTGTAAGAACTGGATTTGCAGCAGTAACAATCATTCCTTTAATATCATAAGGGTCTCCACTTAAAATTGTTTCTATTCCAAGCATAGAATTACATTCTTTTCTATATTTATAAAGAAGCGGATATTCATCTGATCCAATAGGCTTAATATCCTCTAAAGGAATTTCATTATATAATGTTAATGAACGAGATCCTATTCCTCTCATTAAAAGTTCCCCACCTATCTTGTCTATACACCCGCAAAGTGCTCCTATAGATGCAATTAATCTTGTATTGTTAACTCCATTTTCATGATGCTCAATACCGTTGCCTGAATGGTTTAGTGCTCTTGGTGAGTTAAGATAAAAATCTCTAGCAATACTATATAATATATCCTTAGATACTCCAGTTTCCTTTTCAACATAATCAGGAGTAAACTTTTGGGCATAATTTTTTAATTTGTCAAATCC
Source organism: uncultured Peptostreptococcaceae bacterium (assembly GCA_942492135.1). Taxonomy (GTDB): domain Bacteria; phylum Bacillota; class Clostridia; order Peptostreptococcales; family Peptostreptococcaceae; genus Tepidibacter_A. Next base: position 788,736 of record CALODI010000010.1, on the reverse strand, counting down.
TATGGTATATCTATCAACAAAGTCTTTATCATACCAACTATTCTTTATTATTAAATTTATTATTCCTAAAGCAAGTGCGCCATCAGTTCCTGGCTTTATTTGGACATACATATCTGCACTAGATGCAGTTATAGTTTTTCTAGGGTCTATAACAACTAGCTTAGCACCATTTTCTCTTGCTTTTTTTATTCTAGCTGCCATATTAATATGAGTGTATATAGGATTGGTACCCCATATAATAATATACTTTGAATTTTCAAAATCTGGTGTTGGTCTAGTACCTTCAACTAAACAATATGCCATATATACAGAGGCAAAGCATATTGAATCACATGAAAAAAAATTAGGAGTGCCAAAGGCGTGACAAAACCTTCTTATGTATTCTTCCTGCTGATTAAATCCTGTAGCTTCTCCCTTCCAAACACTCATACTTTGAGCACCATATTCTTCTTTTAATTTATTCATTTTTTCTGCTATTTCATCAATTGCTTTCTCAAGCGATATTTCTTCCCATCCATTAGCGTTTTTTTTAAGTGGTTTTTTTATTCTATCTTTTGAATATACCCAATCTTTTGCAGCTTTACCTTTTACACATATTCTTCCTTCACTCCAAGGATGTTTTTTATTACCTCTAATATCAGTAATTTTTCCATCATTGACATTAACATCTATACAGCATTCATCCAAACACATACGGCAATATGTTGTTATTGTTTCATTCATTTTTTACATCTCCTTTATACACTTAAGGGAATCGTAAATTTTTACGATTCCCTTAAAATATAATTTATCCGAAAGCTAAAAGTTCTAGTACTCCATACTCTTAGGGCTGGAGATAAGAACTTAACAGCTTCTGGATTAGCTCACCTAAAAATTCCGTTAGAGTAAAAACTCTATCTGAATTAAGTTTCACTTTATTATTTTTCTAACCATGTATTCCAGAAGAACGGCTGACATCCATTAGTATATCCTTTAAGTTCTTTATTTGTAATATGCAATCTACTGTAATCCACCATGTTTATATATGGAACAGTATCCCATGTTTTATTATAGAACTCTTTTACTATTTCATATCTTTTTTCAAAATTAGTCTCTTTTTTCATTCTTGCGAAAATTTCATCCATTTCATGCGAGTCTTCATCATCCCAGTTTGAAACCCATTTATTTGTTCCTGTCCAAGCTTCGTGTACTTGAGGATCTGGTACAGATTTATAGAAGTATGATAAATGCAGGTTCCAACCTTCCTTATTTGAACGCTTTTCAACTACAGTTGGTCTATCGAATAATTGAAGCTCTACTTTAAACCCAGCCTTCTCTAATTGATTTTTTAATGTTATTGCTCCCTGCTTTTCAACTTTATCATCTTGACCACTCATTATAACAATAGGAGTTCCATCATATCCAGTTTTTTTAAGGAGCTCTTTAGATTTTTCTGGGTCATAGTTATTGTATATTCCTTTTCCAGAATTCTCATCATACCATATATTGCCTTTAGGGTATAAGCATCCTTCTAAATCCCAGAATCTTTCATCACCAATCATACCTCTTCCTTGTTCTTCCATATCAATAGCATAAGTTAATGCTTTTCTAGCATCTATGTTGTTAAAAGGAGCTATTCCCTCATTTATTATAAGCATTTCCATTCCATCAGGCTTAACTATAACCGTATTGACATCTGGATTACTTTCAAACATATCGTATTGATCTTGTGGCACTTCTTCCGCGAATTGGAATTCACCAGTTTGTACTCCTGCAACTCTAACTGATTGCTCTTTAACGAATTTTATAACTATATTGTCTGCATAAGCTTTTCTTTCTCCAGCAAGCATAGAAGATGGTAACTTACTTGGTACATAATCTTCAAATCTGGCTAATTCAACTTGTTGGTCTGGAGTCCATTTAACAAATTTGTATGGACCAGTACCAATATGTTCTGTGATTACATCATCACCAAATTTTTCTATAGTCTCTTTAGATCTTACTACCATCTTTTGATTAGAAACATGTGAAGCTAAAATATTTATAAAAGGTGCATAGGGTTCTTTAAATTTAAAATTAATTTCATAAGGTCCAACTATTTCAGCTTTATCAAAATATGGAGCAATCATATTTCCTGCATCATTATTTTTAATCCATCTGTTAAATGATGCAAGTACATCTTCTGATGTCATTTCTTTTCCATTATGGAATAAGACTCCTTCTCTTAATTTTACATTATATGTTTTTCCATCATCTGTAGTTTTATAACCTTTTGCCAAATGAGGCTGAGCTTCAAAATTTTTATCAAATTCAAAAAGTCCTTCATATACATGATTCATTATTGATGAAATAGCCCAGTCTGTTGATTTATCACTATCTAGATGGGGTGGTGTCATTTTTTTTGCTACCACTATTGTTCCACCATAGCGGCTTTCCTCAGTAGTTTCTTTTTCATTTTTTTGTTCTTCACTTACTTCATTAGTTGAGCATGCACTTAGCATTGCACACAGCATAGTAATTACTAGAGTACAAGCTAATATTTTAGATAATTTTTTCATTTTATTCCTCCTTAATTATATTCTAAAAAGCCTTAGCTTTAGAAAACTCTAAATGACATGACGTAAAATGTCCATTTCCATAATCATTAAAATCTGGTTCTTTTACAGAGCAAATATCCATGTTATAAGGACATCTCGTATGGAATCTACATCCTTTTGGTATATTTATAGGATTTGGTACATCTCCTTTAAGAATTATTTTCTCCCTTTTAGCTTCAGGATTAGGAATTGGTATAGCAGATAATAAAGCCTTAGTGTATGGATGTTTTGGATTATCAAAAATTTCATTTACTGGTGCCAGCTCAACCATTTTACCCAAATACATAACCCCTACTCTGTCACTTATATGCTTGACCACTGAAAGATCGTGCGAAATAAACATATAAGTCAAATCAAACTCATTTTGAAGGTCTTTTAAAAGGTTAATTATTTGACTCTGAATAGATACATCCAGTGCTGAAACTGGTTCATCACAAATTATAAATTTAGGATTTAATATAAGAGCTCTAGCAATACATATTCTCTGTCTCTGCCCTCCAGAAAACTCATGTGGATATTTTTTTAAATGATATTCATTGAGCCCTACAACATCAATAATTTTATTAACCTTATTGATTCTTTCTTCTTTGCTTCCAATATTATGAAGCTTTAAAGGTTCTTCTATTAATTCTCCAACTTTCATTCTTGGATTTAAAGATGCAAATGGGTCTTGAAAAATAATCTGCATCTCTCTTCTTAATTTTCTTAAGCTATGACTAGACATATCGTAAATATTTTTTCCATTAAAAATCACTTCTCCTCCAGTTGCTTCAAGTAATCTTAAAATAGCTCTACCAGTTGTTGACTTACCACAACCAGATTCTCCAACGATTCCTAATGTTTCTCCTCTTTTTAATTCAAAGCTAACTCCATCAATTGCCTTTACATGGTTAACTACTCGAGAAAAAATACCATCTGTAATTGGAAAATACTTGGACAAGTTGTTCACTTTTAAAATAATATCATCACACTCTTTATTTATCATGCTATTACCTCACTTGTGTACTCTTCGTTTCCTATCCAGCAGCTTAAACATCTATTATCTTTACCATTTATAAGAGGAGGTTCAATTTTTGTACATATTTCCTTAGCAAATTCACATCTTGGATTGAATCTGCATCCAGTAGGCAAATCTGTAGGTTTAGGAATAGATCCCTTAATTACATTAAGCCTTTCTTCTGTTTTAGCCAAGCTTGGCATTGAGGATAATAATCCTTGAGTATAAGGATGTCTTGGATTTTTAAATAAATCCTTAACATCAGCTATCTCAACAATCTTTCCTGCATACATAACAATAACTCTATCACTCATTTCAGCAACAATACCTAAATCATGGGTAATCATAAGAATTGCCATACCCATTCGTTTTTTTAGGTCTTTTATTATTTCAAGTATCTGTGCCTGTATAGTTACATCAAGTGCTGTTGTAGGCTCATCTGCTATTAACAGCTTAGGATTACAAGATAACGCCATGGCAATCATTACACGTTGTCTCATACCTCCAGACATCTGATGAGGATATTCATTAACACGCTTTTCTGGAAGAGCTATACCAACAAGTCTTAGAAGATTTATAGCTTTTTTTATACCTTCTTTTCGACTTAATCCTTGATGCATCTCAAAAACCTCACTAATCTGTCTTCCTACTGTATATACTGGATTAAGAGCAGTCATTGGTTCTTGAAATATCATTGAAATTTCATTTCCTCTAATTTTTCTCATTTCTCTCTCTGATTTTTTTAATATGTCATCATTTTCAAACATTATTTCACCTGACTCTATTTTTCCTGGAGCATGTATAGATTTCATAATACTAAGAGCAGTTATACTCTTACCACTTCCTGACTCTCCAACTATAGCCACTGAATCTCCCTTGTTTATATGAAAATTCACATCATCTACAGCAGGTACCTTTCCATCTCTTGTATAAAAATAGGTTTTAAGATTTTTAACTTCAAGCAATCTTTCCTCCATTTGATCCCTCTTTTCTTAACTTGCTTATATATGATAAATCTAAACAAATAGGTTAATACTCTAGCATCCCTCCTGTAAACGAGGGTCTAATAAATCCCTCAATCCATCCCCTAAAAGATTCAACCCTAAAACAGTCAATACAATTGCAATTCCTGGAAAAATCATCGTCCATGGAGCAACAGCCATAAAAGACCTTGCCTCAGTAATCATTCCACCCCAACTCGGATTAGGAGGAGCAATACCTACTCCTAAAAAGCTCAATGCAGCTTCATCTAGTATAGCTACAGCAAAGCTAAAGGTAGCTTGTACAATTATTGGTGAGAGTGAATTTGATAATATATACTTTAAAATTATATATATATTCTTAGCACCTGCTGCTCTTGCAGATTCAACACACTCCCATTCTTTTACTGTTATTACACAGCTTCGTACTATTCTGGCCATGGGCGGAAAATATGCAAAAGACAATGCTAGAATAATATTTAACTTACCTGCTCCCCATATAGCTGCTAAACAAATAGCTATAATAATTCCTGGAAAAGCCATAAATCCATCCAGTATTCTCATTATTATATTGTCAATTTTTGAATAATATCCAGCTATCACACCCACAATACTACCTATGATAGTAGTTAATAATACAACTGATACACCTACTTGAATAGAAGTTCTTGCTCCATATAGTACTCTACTCATAACATCTCTACCAAATTCATCAGTACCCATTGGATGAATAGTTGATGGTGAAAGAAGTCTATTTTTCGCATCTACTTCTATTGGATCAAACGTTGTAATTAATGGTGCTAATATAGCTACTATAACTGCTAAAATTACCAACATACCTCCGACTACTATATACGGGTGTCTTTTCATTTCTTCTATAAATTTTTTTATGTTCTCCATACTGCTTCCTCCCTACTTATATTTAACTCTTGGATTTAAGAAAGCATAACTGATGTCAACAAATAAATTAACTAATATATATATCATTGCTATGAATATCATACACCCTTGAATAATAGGATAATCACGCTTCATAATTGCATTTATTGCCAAAGAACCAGTTCCGGGAATATTAAATACAGTTTCAACAATCCATGTACCTCCAAGTAAAACTGCTAAGCTAAATCCAATTACTGTAACAACCGGAATTAACGCATTTTTTAGAGCATGTCTTGCTATAACAATACTCTCAGAAAGACCTTTATTCCTAGCTGTTCTAATATAATCCTGTCTTAAAACATCCAACATCGCACTTCTTGTCATTCTAGCAATTAATCCACTTTGCATAAAACCTAAAGCTATTCCAGGTAGTACTAAATATTTTATTACTCCAAAGCCTACTTCAGCTATAGGTCTATATCCACATACAGGAAACCATCTCAATTCTACACCAAAAACTAAAATAAGCATTAATGATAGCCAAAAACTTGGAATTGATACTCCTGCCAAAGAAACTGCTATTGCAGATTGATCAACCCAACTTTTATGTTTAACTGCTGCAATCACTCCCATTGGAATTCCAATAAATAACCCTATAAACTGCCCCATTATAGCAAGTAAAAATGTAGGTTCTATTCTGCTTAATATAGCTTCAGTCACAGGCATATCTAAAAATAAAGATTCTCCAAGATCCCCTTTAACTATATTCGAAATCCATAATACAAACTGAGTATGTAATGGTTTATCAAGTCCTAACTGACTGTTTAATTGTGTAACTTGATCCTCAGTTGCAAAATTACCTAATATTACACGAACAGGATCACCTGGCATTATATGTGTAATTAGAAATGCAATAATTGACACTATGATAATTACAGGAACTAAGCAAATTAATCTTCTTGTAATATAGTTGAACAATATCTATTCCTCCTAACATAACTTCGAATAAAACAAACATGACAAAATACCATAGTAATTTGTATCAATTTGTAATATAAGATAACATTTAGTATATTCTAAAAAATTTGTCACCTAAGATAGAATTTAGTATATTTTTCAGAAGTTGTCCAATAGAAAAATTTTATATCAAATATACTTTTCATAAATATTTTTCATAATCACGATTATCAATCTAGATTATTTCAGCAAAAAAGCTCTTTGTTATTTAATAACAAAGAGCTTTAAGACAATTGAATGTTTTATTTAAATCATTTTTCTATTTTATTTTTAAAATAATTTATTTTTCTCTTTAAATTAGTTCAAATTTCTAATCACGAGTAACTCTTATCGTTGGATAGGCTAATTGTATATCCTCTTCATCCCTAAATATTCTAAGAATATCTTCCCATATATCATTTACAGTGTTACGCATTTGACGTGGTAGACATAGGTACCTTATCGTTAACTGTATACCATTTTCTTTAACATCTGTATATACAATTGGAGTTAAATTGTTATAATGAATCATATAATCTTTTTTTGCTCTATCTACCATTTTAGAGGCTTTATCAGATAAGTGCAAAGAATGCTGGTTACTTATATCCGTCAAAATTTTTTTAGCCTTTTCCCAATCACTTTCAAAAGTAATAAGCACCTTTATTTCACTCCAAAGATATTTAAATCCTTTATTATAGTTAATTAATGAATGTGAAAAAATATAATGGTTTGGAACAATAACAATACGTCCTGTACTCTGCTCTCCATTTTCAAAGGATGATACCTCCATTAAACTAAATTGAAACATTCTTATATCAATAACATCTCCTTTTTGCTTATTTATACTTATTCTATCGCTTACTTTAAATGGTTTTCTAACAATGATAAATATCCATGCTGCAATATTTGAAAATAAGTTTTTTAAAGCAATAGCAATACCAGCTGATACAAGACCTAAATAAGTCGTTAAACTAGTTACAGAATTAGACCAAAGAAATACACAAACAATAACAAAAATAGAGCTAAAAAAATAATAAACTCTTTTTCTAACTAAATAATACTTATTATTATCATCAATATTACTATAAAGGATATGATTAATACCCCTAATAATTAGCATAATAACTATAAGAGCTATAAAAGTCCAAAAGGTCTTTATTCCTAAATTATTTCCATTTATACATTTCCAAATCGAATCCATTAGTATAACTCCTTTCAATATAAATTATTATTTATATACATACTATATCGAACCCAATCAAATTATTCTATATTTATATAGTAAAAAATATATCTTATTCTACATATATTACTTTCTAAATTTAATCACCATAAACTTTCATTTTATCTCCCATACAATGCTATTATACATGAAATATATTGTTTTTCCTATTTTTTACATATGATTTTATTGAATTCAAAAGGGCTTCAATGCATAGCATCGAAACCCTTAATCAAAAACTTTTCCAAATTAAATATTCATTTATCCAGAAACTGTAGAGTTCTAAAACTCCACCCTCTTGAAGCTGGAGATAAGAACTCTACAGTTTCTGGATTAGTTTAACTAAAAATTCAGTTGGAGTAAAAACTCCATCTGAATTAAGTTTCACTTTATACTTTAAAGTACATATTGTATACGATTCGTTCTTTTATTTAGATATTATCTCCACGCCCTCTTCAGTTACAAGAATTGTATGTTCCCATTGTGCTGAAAGTGCTCCATCCTCTGTAAATGCTGTCCATCCGTTCTTTTTATCTATAAATATTTTATGACTTCCACCATTTATCATAGGTTCAATAGTAAATACCATACCTGGTACTAAAAGCATACCTGTACCTCTTTTTCCAAAATGATATACAAACGGTTCTTCATGAATAGCAACTCCAACTCCATGCCCTCCAAACTCTCTAACTACAGAATATCCATTACTTTCTGCATGTTCTTGAACAGCTGCCCCGATATCACCTAAACAACTTTTCCACGGTTTAATCTCATCGATTCCCTTATATAAGCACTCTTTAGTTACATCAACAATTTTTCTGGCTTCCTCACTTATCTTGCCAATTTCAAACATTCTTGATGCATCTGAATAGTATCCATTAAGCATAGTTGTTGCATCAACATTTATGATATCTCCCTCTTTAAGAATTACATCTTTGCTAGGTATGCCATGGCACACTTCATTGTTAATAGATGTACAAATACTCTTTGGAAAACCATTATAATTAAGATCTGCTGGTGTTCCTCCACGAGATACTGTGTACTCATGTGCTAATGTATTTATTTCTTCCGTACTCATTCCAGCTCTAATATTCTTATTAATCTCATCTAAAAGACCATTATTAATTTTAGCACTTTCTCTTATACCTTCAATTTGTTCATTGTTCTTAATCATATTTCTTGTTGGAACTCTATATCCTTTTTGTTTTAATTTTTTTAATTTCTCATCAAAATCCACATGGCACTTTTTATATTTTAGCCCACTACCACACCAACATTTATCATTTCTATTTAAACTCATATAACATATCTCCTTATTCATATATTTAACTATATGTTAAATATATTGCTTAATACCGCCTCAATGAAACCATTCAAATTATCTATAAACAATACAATAAGATTTGTGTTATTTATAGAGAATACATCTTGCCTCAAAGTTTCATATGATTTTTTTAAATTCCAAAATAAAAAGCCATAAATATACTTATGACTTTTATCCACTTATAATTTTCAAAAACATTTAATTCAAAATAGATTTATCAATAAATTTCCTAACACTATTTACTATATTAAACAGTTCATATTCTTTCCACATATCTAAATTAGATAATAATACAACTTGCTGATTCTACTGAATTGAAGTTTTCAACTAATATATATTAATTATTCATTTATATAAGTACCTACTATTTCTCCATAATATAATACATGATAGTCTTCATTTGAATATTTTTTTTCTTTGATTTCACTGTCTATTATACATTTGGGATCCATTTCCTGTTTGTAAACTATTTTACATTCAATATGAAGGTCACATTCTTCTATTATAGGCGAACTTATATTTTTGCTATCTACTATATTTATATTAGATTCTTTAAATTTATCCATATCTCTTCCTGATTTACTTCCACATATACTTAATGCTTCTTTTAACTGTCCTTTTAGTGGAAAGCTTACAGAAAAATCTTTAGCATTTTCTATTAATTTATATGTATGTCTTGAGTATCTTACCATGGCAGTAAAAACAGGCTTATTCCACATAAAACCTAAATTTCCCCAAGCTATTGTCATTGTATTTACATTTCCATCATTATCTTTAACATTTAAAAAAGCTCCCTTTTGAAGCTGATCCAAAATTTCTTTAGATAATTCATTATATTTTATTTCTTTCACCCAAACCACTCCTTAAAATTTATATTTCTATACAGAATTTAATATATATTAAATTTACCACTTAACCACAGAGCCATCAAGCTAAAAAAGATATTTTTTCTCTTATGAGATACGTTCAATTACTTAGTAATATTCCATTCAATATCTAACATACCATAAACAACATGACTTACATAATGATTATATACCCATTCTGCGTCTCTTAATATTCCTTCATTCTTAAAAGCTAATCTCTCTGGTATTGCCCTACTTTTTACATTCCCTTCTGCACACCTTATCTCAACTCTATGTAAGCCCAACTCTGAAAAAGCATAATCAACCATAACTTTACAAGCTCTTGTCATTATGCCAAAACCAGTAAATTCAGAACCTAACCAATATCCAATATTCACTTTTTTATGTGACCAATTTAGTTCATGATATCCAATTACACCTGCAAAATCACCTCTATACCATATCCCTGCTGTAAAACCTTCATTATTAGCAACCTGTTCAAGACATGATTTAATAAATTCATTGACATCTTCATTATTCTTAGTATTGTCCACCCAAGGTAGCCATTGTCTTAAATAATTTCTATTATTATCAATCAATAAGTAATCTTCTTCTCCATGTCTCTCTTCTAAGATTTTCAATTCAATATCTTCGTCTATTATCTTTTTAAACATTATTTATCTTTAGTGAGAGAGTATATTATAATCCCCCAAACTCTCACTAAATCTATCCCCCTTAGTCAAGTAATTTTTCATAATCAATCTATTCAACAGTAAAATTGAGATTTCAATTAGACACTAAAAAAAATCCTACAATTATTGGTTACAAATTAAAAAATCAATAAATTCTCCAACTCTATTTACTATATTAAGCTGTTCATATTATTTCTACATATCTAAAATTAGATAATAACACAACTATTTTATCCTCATTTGACAAATAACTCCTCAATCTTGAAAAGTGCTATATCAGTAGATATTGTTCCATCAACTACAATTTTCTTACATGAAATTAATTTTAACCACTCGTCATGTAATTGTTTACTTCTTATAGATGTATCTCCTGTGTCATATTTTTCAGCCCATCGTATAAATTCCATATGTTTATTAAACATATCACCATTAGGTCGAATACGATTCCCAGACCTCTGAAGTTCTCTTTGTTTCAATCGCTTTATTCGAATTTCCGTAGGTGTAACTACAGTAATTATTAAATCAAATTTTGAGATAAAACAATCTCCCCACCCACATAACGAACCTGTTATTACGCATTTCTTATATTTCTTTATATCTTCTTCTAATAGCTTCACTCGTTGATTTAGATCTCTAGGAATTGTAAATGGAGGATCTGTTGGAAGCCAGTAATAGTCATCAACATCCAAATGCGTATAGGCATATTTATGTTCAATTGCCTTGCCAAGTGTTGTTGTTCCAGAACCAGATGCACCTACTATATGTATGATATTAATTACCATAGTAAACCTCCTACTAATAATTATTTATACAAATAAATAACTTTACATAATATATGTTATACTTTACTTTTATCTCAATAAATATGATTATGTATGAATACTAGGTATATGAACAATGTTCCTAAGTTCTTCTACTTCAATATCACAAATAAACTATAAGAATGCTGCCCCCAAAATAATGCACATTAAAATGTTAGCTACTTTTGGTTAACGTTTTACTATAAAACTCAGATTATGCTGTTAAAATATCCGTTAAGAAAGTTCGTTTGTCTGACCGTAGGGAGTTTAGAACTTTTAGGATATTTTATAAGGCACAATCTGTAGTTTTATTAAAACGTTGACGAAGTAGCGTTATTTTAATGTGTATTATTTTGAGCTTAAGTACAAACCCTAGATTTATATTTCCACTCTATATACATAATATATCAAATAACCCTAAATTATTCCATCTTCTTTTGTATATTGTAATAAAAAAAGACTCTGATGCATAACACACCAAAGCCCCAAACTAACACTATCTTTTAACTACAACAGCAGTACCCATTCCACCACCAATGCACAAAGTAGCAAGCCCATACGTAGATTCTCTCCTCTTCATCTCATGAAGTAATGTCACAAATATCCTAGCTCCAGATGCTCCTATTGGATGCCCTAGTGCTATTGCTCCACCATTTACATTCACCTTATCCATATCAAAATTCAACTCTTTTGCAACAGCTATAGATTGAGCTGCAAAAGCTTCATTAGCTTCTATCAAATCCATATCATCAATACTCAAAGCAGCTTTATCTAAAGCTTTCTTAACAGCATCAACCGGTCCTATTCCCATTATAGACGGATCTACTCCTTTTGATGCATAACTAACTATAGTTGCCAAAGGTTCAAGCCCTAACTCTTCACACTTTTCCTTACTCATTATAACAAGAGCTGCTGCACCGTCATTTATTCCAGATGCATTTGCCGCCGTTACCATTCCATCCTTTTTAAATGCAGGTCTTAACTTTTGTAATTTTTCTAATTTAGCACCATACTTTATAAACTCATCTTTATCAAACACTATAGGATCTTTTTTTCTTTGAGGTATAATAACAGGTACTATTTCATCATCAAACTTTCCATTTAACTGTGCCTTTTCAGCCTTATTTTGAGATTTAACAGAGAATTCATCCTGTTCTTCTCTAGTTATAGAATACTTTTGAGCTAAATTCTCAGCAGTAATTCCCATATGGTAGTTATTAAAAGCATCCCAAAGTCCGTCCTTTATCATCGTATCCTTTATATCAGAATCACCCATTCTATAACCCCATCTAGCATCTTGGAGTAAATAAGGAGATTTTGACATATTCTCAACTCCACCTACTACAACTACATCATTATCCCCTGACAATATAGTTTGAACAGCAAGCGATACACTTCTAAGACCTGAACCACATACTTTATTTATAGTCATAGCTGGAATACTCTCTGGAATACCTGCATCTATCGAGCATTGTCTAGCTATATTTTGACCAAGACCACCTTGAAGCACACATCCAAATATGACTTCATCTACCTCATTTGAATCTACACTAGCTTTTTTTAAAGCTTCTTTAATAACCAAACTTCCGAGATTTTTAGCTTCTACATCCTTAAGTGACCCTCCATAATTTCCTATAGGTGTTCTAACTGCCGAGACAACTACAGCTTCTCTCATCCCAAATCCCCCTTAATATTTATAAAATCCGTTCTTTGTTTTTCTTCCTAGTAAATTTCCTCTAACCATCTTTTTAAGAAGAGTATGAGGTCTATACTTGTCATCACCAAATTCTCTATGTAGTATCTCCATTATGGATAAAACAACATCATTTCCTATAAGATCAGATAACTCAAGTGGTCCCATAGGATGACCAGCACCTAACTTCATAGCCTTATCTATTTCTTCATTAGTTGCTATTCCATCTCCTAAAATACCTATAGATTCATTGATCATAGGTACTAATATCCTATTAACTATAAATCCCGGAGCCTCTTTAACTATAACAGGCTCCTTACCTATTTGAATACATAATTCATGAACCTTATCTACAGTATCTTGTGATGATGCTATTCCCTCTATTATTTCAACCAATTTCATAACAGGAGCAGGATTGAAAAAATGCATTCCTATTACCTTATCAGGTCTTTTAGTTGAAAGAGCTACTTCTGTTATGCTAAGAGATGATGTATTAGTTGCAAGTATTCCATCGTCTTTTACGACCTCATCTAACTTTTTAAATAATTCTTTTTTTAATTCCATATCCTCAACTATTGCTTCAATTACAATATCACATTCTTTTAATCCATCTATTTCAACACAAGTATCAAGTCTTTTTAGAATATCTTCCTTATCTTTTAATGTGATTTTTTCTTTTTTTACTTTTCTATCTAAATTTTTATCTATAATATTAAATCCACTTTTTATTTCACTTTCACTAATTCCATTTAATATAACATCATATCCTCTTTCTGTAAAAACTTGTGCAATTCCACTTCCCATAGTTCCAGTTCCTATTACCCCTATTTTCATAAAGTTTACCCCCTATTTATTTTCAAAATTAGGTTTTCTTTTTTCATCAAATGCACGCATTCCCTCTTTTTGATCACTCGTACTAAAGCAAGTGCTAAAGCATTCAACCTCATAATCAGTATATATATTTTTATTATAAGCAAAGTTTATAGATTTCTTAGCTTGTTTTACAGCGATAGGAGCTTTCTTTATTATCTTATTTGCCATGTCAATTGATTCTTTTATAGGATCTTCTTCTATTTTATTTAAAATACCCAATCTCAAAGCTTCTTTTGAATCTACAATGTCCCCTGTATATATCATTTCTTTAGCTTTTGAAATTCCTATAACATTTGATAGTCTTTGAGTTGCTCCAAATCCCGGAATTATACCAAGTCCAACCTCAGGTTGAGCAAACTTAGCCTTTTCATTTCCTATTCTAATATCACAAGCTAGTGCGAGCTCTAGTCCTCCACCTAAGCAATATCCGTTTATAGCAGCTATTACAATCTTTTGTAAGTTTTCTATCTTTTTGAATACCTGGTTTCCAAGCTTTGAAAATCTCATAGCTTCAACACAGCTCATATCTTTCATCTGCTTAATATCAGCCCCAGCTACAAAAGCCTTATTACCTTCACCCGATATTATTAGAACATGAAGATTTTTATCTTTTTCTATTTTATCTAAAAATATGTCGATCTCAATCAAAGTCTCTTTATTTAAACTATTCATATACTTAGCTCTATTTATTTTTAAAATACCTATATTATCATTAATCTTCTCATAAACTAAATTTTCCATAGTATCCCCCTCTATACAATTTGTTTACTTACCATCTCTGTAACTGCAAATGTAGCTACATCGTCTGCATATTTTCCAGCACCAAACCCAGCATCATATCCAAGTTCTTTAGCTAATTCATGATCTATTCTAGCTCCCCCACATATTAAAACAATTTTATCTCGTAATCCCTCAGCCTCTAATATCTCTACCAAATTAGCCAAGTTGTTTATATGTACATTTTTTTGAGTTACAGTTTGAGATACTAAAAGAACATCTGCTTTAAGTTCTATAGCTTTTTTTATCAATTCTTCATTAGGAACTTGACTTCCAAGATTATAGGCTTCTATCATATCGTATCTTTCTAATCCATAGTGTCCTGCATATCCCTTCATATTCATTATTGCATCTATTCCAACAGTATGAGCATCCGTTCCAGTACTAGCTCCTATAACCACTACTTTTCTCTTTATATTATCTCTTATATATTCATCTACTTCTTTCATAGACATTGTATCTACTTCCACAGTTTCAACATGTACACTAGTATAATCAACAGTGTGCTTTAAGCTTCCATACACAACGTAATATGTAAATTCTTTATCTAAACTTCCATGATAAGCTACAGATGGTTCACTAAGTCCCATCTTAGAAGCAAGTATTTTTGCACACTCTATACCCTTTTCATCATTTTTTACTGGAAGAGTAAAACTTACTTGAATTTTCCCGTCGTTCATGGTGTCTCCATAAGGCTTTACTTTTGTTAAATTAATTGTCTTATCAAAATCTTTATTATCCATAGAGTAAAGTCCACCACTCATTATCTCTTCCCTCCTAACATAATATCTATAAATGGATTGAAATATTTTTTGTCCTTTTTAATAACCCCATCAAGTCCTTTACCTAAGTCTACAGGTCTTTTTATCCCAGCAAAAGTTCCTCTTTCTAATGTCTTAAATAATCCTTGTGATTCTATTTCTTTTAATAGTTCATATGATTTATTTAATACCTCATCAGCTCTATTTTCTATTATCCCGCCTTTTTTAAATGTTATCTCTTCACCCAAAGAACTCATATTGTTGAATACATATGTTGCATTTTCTATTGCAAGTGCTCTATCAGACATGAAAGGTGTATGAAGTGCCTCTGTTAACATTCCTAGAAGATGTATCTTTTGATTTGTCATTACACTTATCATGTTAAACATTGCATCTTGTATATGGCCCTTGAATATATTACCCGTCATAAACTTTGTAGGTGGCATATACTTAAGCGGTGCTTTAGGGAATATTTCTCTAGCCATTTGTGCTTGTGATAGTTCCAGTAAAAATCCATCTTTTATATCAGGATGTATCTCAAATGCATGACCTAGACCCATTTGTTCCTCAGATAGTCCTGCAAGTAGTGCGAACTGTTCATTTATAAGTTGAGATGCAAGTACAGTGTGAGCTTCCTCTACAGCATCAGCAGTAGTTAAATAATTATCTTCACCTGTATTTATAATTACTCCTGCATACCCATTTATAGCTCTTGAGAAATACTGATCTATCATCGTTCTTTTCATATTTATATCTCTGAATAATATTCCATAAAGTGCATCATTTAACATTACATCTAATCTTTCCATAGCACCCATGGCAGCAATTTCTGGCATACAAAGCCCAGAACAATAATTGCAAACTCTTATATATCTTCCAAGTTCTTCTCCAACCTCATCAAGAGCCGCTCTCATTAACCTAAAGTTTTCTTGTGTTGCATAAGTTCCACCAAATCCTTCAGTAGTAGCTCCATATGGCACATAATCGAGAAGACTTTGACCAGTAGTTCTTATAACCGCTATTATGTCTGCTCCTTGTTTTGCAGCAGCCTTTGCTTGAATTATATCTTCATATATATTTCCAGTAGCTACTATTACATATAAATATGGACCTTCTTTGTCTGAGAATCTATTTAAATACTCTTCTCTTTTCATCTTGTTAGCATCTATTTTATCCATAGTTTCCTTTACCGTAGATACTAAATTCATCTTTATATCGAATAAATCATGAACAGGTATTTTAGTTATATCTATCTCTTTTTTACTAATACGATTTGCTACCTCCTGAGCACTTATCTCATATGTAATCATTGCATTTCCAACGAATAAAGCTGCTCCTAAAGACAACATATTTTGACTCTTTATACTGTCTACAACTATATTTGAAAGAGGTACTCCGTATTCATCAACTCCATCTATTCCTAATAACCTACACACAGTTCTCTCAACTGCTACTGTAGTATGATCATCTATAAACCCTTGTACATCGCTTGCAATATTTTTCGCACATTGCCTAGCTTTATCTACAATCTCCCAATCCAAATTAAGCTTACTTTGCATTTTATCTTATCCCCCCAGTAACTATTTAGTAATATTGTTTTGCTATGTTCACTATTGATTCATCAAGTCCCATAAGAATAGATATATTTAGTGCATCCTTTGGCACTTCATAATCCTTTGTAACTCTTTCTAATCTATAGTCCATATCATCCTGTATTATCTGTATAGATTTTGATTTATTCAAATCTATTTTGTATTTTAATGAATCAAAATCTACATCTTTAAGCCCTCTAACTTGATAATGAACTGTATTATTATCTATAACCCCGTCATAATGAGTAGATATAATGCTTATACTTTTAAATGTTTCTAAATACTCACACACCGACCGTACTAATATAGAACCTTCCTTTGGGTTTGTACCTCTTGCAAATTCATCAAGAGCTACAAATCCATCTCCTCTTTTTATAGATTCCACAACCTCTTTTAACTTGTGTATTTCCGCTCCAAATGTACTGAGTCCCTTAGATACAGATTGCATATCATCCGATATAAAATATATAAAATCTAGTATAGGAAATACAGCCTCTTTGCAAAACACGAAAAATCCCATTTGTCCAAGCATCAAATTCAATACTATAGTATTTAAACTAACACTCTTGCCCCCCATGTTAGCTCCTGTTATTACTGTTGATCCACTAGTTAAATTTATGCTTATAGGTACAAATTTCTTATTTTTCTTTTCAACAATCTCTTTTACATATGGATTAACGCTATCCTTTATATTTATAACCATTTCATCACATATTTTAGGCTTGACCCCTTCATATTTAATGGCTAATTTTGTTTTCCCTATTAAAAAATCAAGTTTTGCTAAAGAATTCATATTGATTTTCATATCATCTACAAATTTATTAATTTCATTTGATAAATGTTTTTTTATTTTTAATTCTTCTTTTTCCTCAAGTATTATAATCCCTAGCCTTTCTTGCTTCAAGTTGTATATTATTTCTTCATCTATCTGATTGAATATTTTTTGCTCTATCTCCCTTTTTCTATATCTTATTTTTTTTAGATTCTGACTATATGAATCGTATATATAGAATGTAGGTATTCTTCTTTTTTCTGGGTCCAATAAATCTATTATTTTATCTGGTGACTTAAAGTTTATATCATTTATATTTATATCAATCTCTTTGTATATATCTATCAGCTCTTGGATTAAAATACAGAAGCATTTTATCTCAAATATTTCGATTTCATCTAAAACATTCGATTTTTCACATCTTTCAACAGACTTTCTTATATCTTTAAATTTATATAGCAAACTATCTACTTTCATATGATAATTTTTATTTTTGTCAAAGCTATTTTTCATTATTTCTATGTAACTTAATTCCTTTATTAGAATATCTCTTTGATTTTTTCTATATGGCTTTATATCTTTTTTCATTTTTAGTCCATAGGGTGTTGAAACATCTAGATTTCTCATTATATAATTAAATCCTATCGCTTCTCTTTGTCTATCATCTAAAAATCTAATACTAACCACCTCCTATAACGTCAAATACAGGTAGTTTAACTTGTGCTCTTATTTTTTCTAGAAATTGATTTTTATCGAATTCATATCCATATATTGATTTAGGATTTACACTTATTCCTATTAATTTTATTTTTTTTATAACCTTTATACTTCCGCCAGTTTTTAAGAACCTATACATTGTATCCTCACTCACAAATGACTTAGTTGGATCTTGTATTAATATAGTTATGCCCTTATATAAATCAGTGGATTTCATTATATCTTTAATTAAATTATCAAGAAGTAGACCTTTTATAACTATATGGGTTGATCTCTCATCTAGATTTTCCACTATATATTTTGATGAATCTATCGAAGTTAAAAGATTTAAATCTTTATATTCTAGGTTATTATATATAATTCCAACCCTGGATATATTATTTGCTCTTTCTAATATAATTTTATCTTCTTCCTTATCTAAAGACAGTTTATTAACAGTGTATACAGTCTTTTTCACAACATCATCCATACTTGTTGATACACAAGCACCAGTGCAAAGTATTGTCGCGTCTGTAATAGATGGTGATGCAAAAGTTTTTCTAGATAAAGCTCCATCAACTAATACATGTTCAGCGCCTAATTTGATAAGGCTATCACATATAGTTTTTATATCCTTATTAGAAGATGCACCAGCTAGTTCTACATATCCATCACTTAAAGATTTAAATAGTATAACCTGTCCCATAGGTGTGTTTATACCTGTAGTAGTAAGTATTTCCTTAGTTACATCGCTATTTAAAAAACACATTTTACTAGTTGCAATCAATGTGTCTTTAGAAATGTATATTTTAGGCTTATGAGTACTTGTAACTACATCTTTTTCTTCTCCATCTCTACCTATTGAAGTAAGGCCAAGGGTAATTTCCCCCTTGGCTTTACTCAATATATAATTTAAAGTTGTAGTTTTACCTACATTTTTATCCATACCTATTATGGATATACTCTTGTAATCTCTAAGATTTTTTATTAGATTCTTCATGGTTTTTGATGCCTCTTAACTTTCTCTCAAGGCCTTCTGGTTCAAGTGCCATCTTTTGATTATTTAAAAGCCCTGAAACTCCTACAAGTTCTACCTTTTCGCCTGATTTACAAACTTCACATGAACATGATGGAATATATGTGTCAGGCTCCTTATATGTCGTGATAACTCCTTCAAAGTTTCTAAGTATCACTTTATTATTACTTTGAGAAATTACATAGTTTGGCATAACAGGTGTCTTTCCTCCTCCACCAGGAGCATCAACCACAAATGTAGGAACACAATATCCTGATGTATGACCTCTTAATCCTTCAATTATCTCTATTCCCTTTGATACACTAGTTCTAAAGTGTTCAAGCCCCATAGATAGATCACACTGATATATATAATAAGGTCTAACCCTTATTTTAACTAATTCATTTACAAGTTTTTTCATCAAATGAACACAATCATTTACTCCTCTTAACAGAACTGATTGATTTCCAAGAGGTATACCTGCATCAGCTAGCATTTCACATGCTTTTTTAGATTCTGGAGTTATCTCATTAGGATGATTAAAATGTGTATTTAACCATATAGGATGATATTTTTTAAGCATGTTTACAAGATCTTCAGTTATTCTTTGTGGCATAACAACGGGTGCTCTAGATCCTATTCTAATTATTTCAACATGAGGTATTTCTCTTAATCTCTTGATTATGTACTCAAGTTTATCATCTGATATTAAAAGTGCATCTCCACCAGATAATAGTACATCTCTTATTTGAGGTGTTTTAGCTATATGATCAATTGCCTTATCTATTTGATTCATAGGAAGAGTACAATCATTTTGACCTGCAAATCTTCTTCTTGTACAATGTCTACAGTACATAGAACATTGATCTGTTACTAATATAAGTGCTCTATCTGGATATCTATGTGTAAGGCCTTCAACAGGAGAATCCTCATCTTCATGTAGCGGGTCAAGTAGATCAGCCTCAGATTCGTGAAGTTCAAGAGATGTTGGAATTGCTTGCTTTCTTATAGGATCATTCAAATCATTCTTATCTATTAAAGATAAGTAATACGGAGTTATTGACATTCTTAAGGTTTCAAGGCACTCAAGAGCTCCTTTTTCTTCTTCCTCTGTTAAAGGTATGTATTTTTTAAGTTCATCAACAGTCTCTATTCTATTTTTCAACTGCCACTTCCAATCATTCCACTTCTCATCAGTAACATTTTCAAACATCTCAAACCTTCTACTATCTTTCATATAATCCCCCTTCTACTCTCTTATATAAATATTTTTTAAATTCACTTATGCATATAAATTTTTGAATATAGTTCTTAGCGTATCGCACTCTCTTAAATCTTCTAATGTTATATCTGCATGATTTTTGGTGTATCCATTACCTATTATCATAGTTACATCTTTACCTACCCCTTCTGCTCCAAGGGCTGCTTTTGTAAAGCTTGTTGCCATTGAGAAGAAGTATACTATTCCTTCGTTTCTAACTGGTAATATGCTAGACATTTCTGTATTCTCTACATTTACGCAGTTAATAGATATGTCTACTTCTTTTCCATCGTTAACTCTTAACACTTCATTTAAAACCTGAGTTGGATTTTTAGCATCTGCAACTATTATTTCATTACAAAATCCAGTATAGTTAAGAAGATCTTTACTTTTTTTATTTCTTACAAGTCCTATAACCTTTCCATTTTGACCAACAGCTTTTTTAGCTTCATAACAACAAAGCAATCCTGATTTTCCAGCAGCTCCCAATATAAGTACTGTCTCTCCTTTTTTAGCTAGCTTTCTAGTTTGTGCAGGTGCTCCAGCAACATCAAGAGCTGCAAGAGCTAGAGTTTCCTCCATATCATCTGGTAATACTGAGTATATGCCACTTTCAAACAGTATTGCCTTTCCTTTTATTTCAACTCTATCTATTTCAGGCTTTATATCTATAATTTCATCTATTTTAAGTGGAGTTAGGGAAAGAGAAACTAATGTCGCTATTTTGTCTCCTTCTTTCAATCCGATTTTATCATTTACACTATTTCCTATTTTTTCTACTCTTCCGATTAACATACCGCCTGATCCGGTTACTGGATTTTGCATTTTTCCTTTTTCATTTACTATTTGAAGTATTCTAGATTTTATTTTTTCTATATCTCCTAAGCATTCTTTTTCTATTTGAGTAAAGCTTGCAGAATCTATATTAAGAGCATCAACGTCTATTAGTATCTCATTATCGTATATATTCATATCATTAGATATTCTATTAGCTGGTTGTGGTAAAACCTCTTTCGGCTCAATTACTCTGTGTGTTCCATATTTACATAACTTCATAGTTTATCCCCCTTTAATTTAATTCATATATTTTAAATCTTCTGAAATTATAAGGTTAGCCTCAGTTAATTCTTGTATTTGCTCAACTGTAATATCTTTATTTATCTCCTTTAATACAAGTCCTTCCTTCGTAACCTCCATAACTCCATATTCTGTAACAATCAAATCAACTACTCCCTTTGCTGTAAATGGAAGCTTACATTCTTTTAATATCTTTGGCTTTCCTTTTGCTGTATGAATCATTGCAACTACAACTTTTTTGGCTCCTACTACTAAGTCCATTGCTCCGCCCATACCAGGAACTAATTTCCCAGGAATTATCCAATTTGCAAGATTTCCTTTTTCATCAACTTGAAGAGCTCCTAGAACAGTAGCATCCACATGTCCTCCTCTTATCAAACCAAATGACATAGAGCTATCAAAGAATGCTCCTTCATTTAATATAGAAACGAACTGTCCTC
Organism: uncultured Peptostreptococcaceae bacterium; assembly: GCA_942492135.1. Classification (GTDB taxonomy): domain Bacteria; phylum Bacillota; class Clostridia; order Peptostreptococcales; family Peptostreptococcaceae; genus Tepidibacter_A. The sequence goes on along the minus strand of CALODI010000010.1, from coordinate 766,468 downwards.
CTGCATTAGTTACATCTTCATCTACACCTTCATCTCTTACTAACTTTCCCATTCCAACCATTCCATTTTCAGATTGAAGTGTGATATTAATATCATCAGGTATATAATTTACAACCTTAGTTGGAAGGCCTATTCCCAAATTCACTAATTGTCCATCCTTTAATTCCTTAGCTACTCTTTTTGCTATTATTACTTTAGCTTCTTTTGAATCTATCATAAATTCATTCATCTCCTTTGACTATGTAATCTATTAAAACCCCTGGTGTCATTACTGATTCTTGCTTTATATCTCCTATATCTACTAAAGTTTGGGCTTCTACTACTACTTTATCTGAAGCCATTGCAATCATAGGATTGAAATTTTTAGTAGTTCCCTTATAATATGTATTTCCGAATGTATCTACAGTACTTCCCTTTATTAGGCCTATATCAGCCTTAAGAGGAAGCTCTAATAAATACTCTTTTTTATCTATATTTATCTTTTGCTTATTTTCTTCTACTAAAGTCCCAATTCCAGTCTCAGTAAGTACCCCTCCAAGACCAAACCCACCTGCTCTTATTCTCTCAACCAAAGTTCCCTGTGGAGATAGCTCAACCTCCATTTTCCCCTCATTCATCAACCTTCCCGTTTCAGCATTAGTTCCTATATGAGATGCTATAACCTTTTTTACTTGATTATTGGCAACAAGTCTTCCAATTCCCTTGTCAACAAAACTTGTATCATTTCCTATAATAATCAAATCTTTAATATTCATATCTATTAACAAATCAATCAATTTCTCTGGAGTTCCACAACCTAAGAATCCACCTATCATAATTGTCATTCCATCCTTGAATAAAGACTTCAAAGAATCTACATCAACTACCTTATTCATATTCTCACCCCTTAAGTTTAAGTATCCTTCTAGCATCCTCACAAGAAGCTATATCTCTTCCTAATACTCTAGATATTTCAACTGCCTTTTTAACTAGCTCTGCATTTGACTTAGCTAAAACACCTTTTGATATGTACACATTATCTTCAAATCCAACTCTGACATGACCTCCTATAAGTATTGATAACGCAGCCATTTCAAACTCATATTTCCCAATTCCAGCAACAGTAAAAGTTGCATTTTCAGGTATACTTTCTTTTAAGAATAATAAATCTCTATAGCTTGCACTTATGCCTCCATTAATACCCATTACAAAGTTGAAATGCATATTATCCTTTATATATCCTTTCTTAAAAAGTCTAATGGCGCTATCTATCATTCCCTTATCGAATACTTCAATTTCCGGCTTTATATTCATATCTTTCATTTTAATAGCAAACTCTTTTATAGTATTTTCACTATTTACGAATATATCATCTCCACCAAAATTACAAGTACCGCAATCAAGTGTTGCCATTTCTGGATTTAAATATATAGGTTGTAATCTCTCTTCATTGCTCATTCCAACAGCACCACCAGTAGATGGCTGAATTATAACATCTGGACATCTACTTTTAATCTCATCTATACACGCTCTAAACCTTTCTATATCTTGAGTTGGTTGTCCCTTATCATCTCTGACATGAAGATGTATTATACTAGATCCAGCTTCATAGGCTTTTTGTGCCTCGTCTCCAATCTCTTTAACTGTATAAGGAACTGCTGGATTATTTTCCTTTGTAACCTCTGCACCACATATAGCTGTAGTTATTATTAACTTTTCCATGCTTACCTCTCCTTATCTTCTCTGCTTATCTTTTGGAACTACACAAGTTCCACTTGCTCTACAAACAACAATAGGTTCATCTAGTATCTCCGCAGCTGAATCATTTATATCTTGTCTTAAAACTGCAACCTTTCTAGCTTCAAACTCCATCTTTCTAGAAGAAGTCCCCGCACTCACTATACTTCCATAAGCTTCTATATAATCTCCCCCATATACAGGAGCTAAAAACTCCACATTATCGTATGCTTTAAAAAGCCCTTCATCTCCATCACTTCTAATAAGAAGTTCTGTAGCTACATCTCCAAATAACTGAAGCATCTTAGCTCCATCCACCAAATTTCCTCCGTAATGTGCATCATGTGAGCTCATTCTAACTCTTATCAAAGCACTCATAATTCATCCCCCTTCCATTTGAAAAAGCGTTGAGAATTTTCAACGCTTTAAATTAATACTAATCTACGCAATGAAAATCTTTATTTTCATCACATAAATAGCACATCATAATATACAATGACAGTTACAAGGCAATATACCTTGTCCCCAAGAACTAATCTAAGAACAAACAAGTTCTTTCGGCAAGAAAACAATTCATCCTTAATATCAGAGGTTCTTCTCCTTAAAACTAAAGACTACCCTTTTTCCTGCGGCCTCTATTCATGTAAATAATTAAGTTGTTTTTCTTTTACAATAATAAATATGATTAAATATCCATTTATATGCAAAAAAAATATGCTATCTAAAATCTTAGATAACATATCTTTGCTTAATTATTTGAACATATTAGTTTTCCTTACACTTCTCCAGTCCAAATCTCCTCTTTCAATAGCTTTTATAAATATCTCAGCACTTGCTAAATTAGTAGCTACTGGAACATAATGCACATCACACAACCTTATTAAAGCTTGTATATCGGGTTCATGAGGTTGAGCCTCTAGTGCATCTCTTAAAAATATAACTAAATCCATATCTTCTTCTGCAATTTTTGCTCCTATTTGCTGGTCTCCACCTAAGGGCCCAGATAAAAACCTGTTTATATTAAGTCCAGTTGCATCTTGAATTCTAAGTCCTGTAGTTCCAGTAGCATACAAATCGTGTTTTTTTAGTATATCTTTATATGCTATTGTAAAATTAACCATAGTTTCTTTTTTTCTGTCATGAGCTATTAGAGCTATATTCATATATACACTCCCCTTAAAAGTTTATCTTTTTTCTTCTCATAGATACATTTAATACTATTCCAAGGGCCATCATACTTGTAACCAAAGAACTTCCACCATAACTAACAAAAGGAAGAGTAACGCCAGTAACAGGCATAAGTCCTATAGCCATTCCTATATTTTGAACAATTTGATATAAAAACATAAATAATACACCTGTTGTTACTAACGTTCCATAAAAATCTTTTGAATTTTTTGCAATCTTAAGTATTCTATTTAAAAACAATAAAAATAACGCCACTAATAAAACTCCACCAATCAAACCTAACTCTTCTCCTAATACAGCGAATATAAAATCTGTTTCCTGTACCGGTAGAAAATCATATTGATTCTGAGTTCCTTTAAAAAGACCTTTTCCAAATATCTTTCCAGATCCTATAGCTACCATAGATTGAATAACCTGATAATTTCCAGGATATTTAGGATCCCCAGGATGCAAGAAAGCATCTATTCTAACCCTTTGATGTGGTTTTAAAAAATTGTACACTATAGGTATAGACCCTATTGCCGTAACCGACGTATAAGCTATTATCTTATAATTAAGACCTGAAATAAATGTCATACCAAATATTATAGATATAAATACTATTGCAGTTCCCAAATCAGGCTGTTTTAAAATCAATAATAATATAGGTGCAGAATATCCAATTATAGGCAATAAATCTTTAAATGTTTTCAATTTATCTTTTTTATTTTCCATAAATTTAGCAAAGCTTATTATAAACCCTAACTTAACTATTTCTGAAGTTTGAATATCTATTGGTCCTAATTTAATCCATGAAGTAGCACCTGCATGTGATACTCCTATGCCTGGAATATAAACCGCTATCAACAAAAATATATTGAATCCATATATATACTTATGGTATCTTCCTATATTGTTATAATCAAACAAAAGCATAAAAAATATTATTATCAAACCGATCACAAATGATATAGCTTGAACTTTAAGCTGTCTAAAGCTTCCCGAATCATTAACATGTGTTGCACTACTTATAATAACCATTCCTATTGAAAATATTGCTACTACAGTCGCAACTAATATCCAATCAATATCCTTAAACATTTTCAATTCTATCTTCAACGTCATCACCTACTTAAAAAAAATTCGTCTAGTCGCTACGCGCTGACTCATGTCGCCAACAAGTCTTACGACTCTGTTGCTTAAAAATAGTTACAAGTGTAGTTATTTCACCAATGTTATACTCAATCTCAAAATCATACAATTTTCTTGTCCATAAAAATATTATTGGGAAATCCAATAGGATTCCCCAATAATATTTTTATCTTCTTCCTTCTCTTACTTTTTTTATAGGTATATTTGCAATAAGTGCAGACATAGGAGCATCACCATCTGAGTTTCTAGATTTTGCGACTCTAACCTCTAAGCCACTTTCATCAATTTCTATGTATTCAGATATAACATTTATAATATCTCCTTTTATCATCTCTAGAAATTTGGAAGAACAATCTACTCTATCATGAACCAGCACTAATTTAAGCCTTTCTTTAGCTACATTCTTGCTGGTTTTAGATTCATTTCCAAATATCTTAAATAAATCTAACAAAGCTTTCCCCCCCTATCTAGCAATACCAAATATTTTTTTCAATTTATCCATAAAAGAACCTTGTGTCTCCATATTCAAAAACGGAACTTGCTCTCCCATTATTCTTTGGCAAACATTTCTGTAGGCTTGTCCAGCTAATGAACTTGAATCATTAACAGCAGGTTCCCCCTTATTAGTAGATATTATAACAGTTTCATCATCAGGAATAACTCCCAACAGGTCTATAGCTAATATATCTATTATATCTTCCATATTCATCATATCTCCACGCTTAACCATCTCAAGTCTAATTCTATTGATTATTAATTCTGGATCATGTATTTCGTTAGCCTCTAAAAGTCCTATTATTCTATCTGCATCTCTAACCGCAGAAACTTCAGGAGTTGTAACTACTAACGCTCTATTTGCTCCAGCTATTGCATTTTTGAATCCTTGCTCAATTCCCGCAGGACAATCAATTAATGAATAATCAAATGACTCTCTTAATGAATCACACAGCTTCTTCATCTGATCTGGTGTTATTGCATTTTTGTCCCTAGTTTGAGCAGCAGGTAAAAGATATAAATTTTCAAATCTTTTATCTTTTATAAGCGCTTGCTTTAATCTACAAGTACCTTCAACTACATCAACAATATCATAAACTATTCTATTTTCAAGACCCATTACAACATCTAAATTTCTAAGACCAATATCAGCATCCACTACTACAGTTTTTTTACCTGCAAGGCTCAGCGCTGTTCCTAGGTTAGCAGTAGTCGTAGTCTTTCCAACTCCACCTTTACCCGATGTGATTACAATAACTTCACTCACAATACTACCCCCATTCGTGCATATTAACTATCTTTTATTTAAATATGGCTCTATTACTATACAATTATCTTTTATAAAAGCTATTTCAGGATAATTAGGTTTTTGAAACGCTTCATCAGGCGCTATAGATATTAAATTCTCAATCCTAAGCTGCATAGGATTTAAATCATATGCAACAACAAAGGCATCTTTATTCCCATTAGAACCTGCATGAACAAGACCTCTTAAACATCCCATTATAATTACATTACCATAAGCTATTATTTGAGCGCCTGGATTTACATCTCCTATAACAACTATATTTCCTTTAAACTCAATCTTCATTCCAGATCTTAAAGTGGCTTTAACAAATTTAGTTTGACCTTCATTTATTCCACCGAATACTGATTCTTCTTCTACAAATTTTATTTGAAATTTACTACTTATACTCTCTTTAATCTCTATCTTTTGAAGATCTGTAATTGCATGGCCATCAATAGAAGCTATTTGTGCTCCTATAAAAAATTTTCCAGCACATTTAATTTTCTGCATTATCTCCTGCTTCACTTTTTCAAAATCATCACAATCTTTTATATTTATAACTAAACCTTTCTTACTCCCTTTAAATTCTACATTATCTGTTTTTAGATTTCTTTTATTTCCTTTAAATTCTATTATCTCTCCTAAAGCCATATGATTTCCTCCAAAAGATTATATATTTTATTATTCTTCAAAAACTATATAAATCCTTCTTTTTATCTTTTTAATTCTTCCTTTATTCTCAATTCCTCTTTAACTTCATAATCCTTCTCATTTTTCGTAATACCGAAATACTCAGCCATTATGTCTCTAGCTATAGGGGATGCATATCCTCCATGACCACCCTGGAATATAATAGATACAACTGCTATCTCAGGTTCATCATAAGGTGCGAATGATACAAACCAGGCGAAGTTATCATAAGTATCCTTAAATCTATTTATTTCATCATAAGTAAGACGCGGATTTAGCTTGTACAAAGCTTTTCTTATATAATACTCCTTGCTGTACTTGTTGTCATCTTCTTTTCCATATTCATCAGCAAGTTCTAAAGCCTCTTCAGTCCTAACTCCAAAGCTTGACATATGAGAAACTAAATATTCAACTTCATCAGCGGTTGGAATTCTCCCACTTTTTTGTGCAGTACCAGTCTTTGCCCCAACCTTAACAGGAAATGTTCCAAACACTTTCTTTGCCGTTCCTTGCTCAGTAACTCTTAACATACCCTTTTTAATTTCTTCTAAATTCGAGTCGTCGTTTAAAGGTATTTTTTCTCTTTCGCTCTCAACTTTATCTATATTCATTTTATCATAAGACTCTATTTTATCAACTACGGTAACTTTATTTTTATATCCTCCATTGACAAGTCCAGATATATAATTTGCCATTTGAAGTGGTGTATATGCATTTGCACCTTGACCTATAGCTATATTGAACGTATCTCCTGTAGTCCACTTAGATTGATTAAAATAACTATACTTAATCAAATCAGTAACTTCAGCTATTTTATCTTCTTTTATATGTAACTCTTCTAATCTCTTTAATAAAGTATTTCTACTTGGATTATTATCCATCCAACTAACTATTTCATCTATTCTTTTTTCATATTCTTCTTTATTTGTACTAGTTATATCGTCAAAGTAAGTTTTAAGTTTTCTATCAAGAGCATATTTAAGAGATCTTTTAGTTGTTTCAAACTTAGATTCTGGATTTGGAACCTTACCAGGAATTTCTTCTATTTGAATTCCAGTTCTTCCATCAAGTCCAAATAATCTTGCATATCTAAGTATCTCATCTACGTTCATATTAACAGAAAGAGGTGATTGTTTTGCATAATCATAGCCTACACTGACACAATAAAAATAGTAGTTACAAGACTGCTCTAAAGCCTTATAAAGGTTTGTAGCTCCATGACTTCCTCTGCTTTCATTCCATATCCAACATCCAAATGACTTATTTCCAAGCATTATACTTCCTTTATCATATATTTCATAATTTGGATCTAGACCATTATCTATAGCTGCAAGTCCAGTTATCATCTTAAATGTAGAGCCTGGCTGAACCGATGTCATTGTAGCTATATTATAAAGAGGCTTTGCTTCAAGTGGATTATTTTTATTTTTAGGTAAAAGCTTATTCATTTCCTCAGTTGTTATACCAGTTGCAAATAAATTAGGATCATAATCTGGATAACTAGCCATAGCTAAAATTTCTCCAGTTTTAACATCAAGTGCAACAACTGCTCCTGAAGTAGCTTTACTATATATTTTTTTTCCGTCGTTTAATCTATAATTTCCCCAAGGACTTTCATAAGTTCCTCCAACCTGTATGGTTTTTAATGCTTTTTCAAGAGAATCTTCTGCTACCTTTTGCAAATCCTTGTCTATTGTTAAATAAACAGCATCTCCAGCTTTAGGAGACTGTATATCAATCTTCTCTATTAGTCTTCCAGATGAATCTACTATAACCTTCTTAAATCCTTTTTCTCCATGAAGCTTATCTTCAAACGTCTTTTCAATCCCAGTTTTTCCTATCATATCACTTACACTATATCCTTTATCCTTAGTATAAGCATCTATTTCTGTTTGCTGAGATATTTTACCTGTTTGTCCAAGTATATGAGATGCTAGATTTTGGTTTGGATAATATCTAATAGGTTCAGTTTCTATACTAACCCCCGGAAGTTCTATTGCAAGTTCCTCTATTTCTGCAACGGTTTCTTTCTTAACATCAATAGCAAGCTTCATAGGTTGATACTGTAAATATCCTTGAGACTTAAGTAAATCTCTGAATAAAAGTATTTTTCTAGTGTCATCATCATTTAAACTTTCTTCAATCTTAAAATATTCTTTTAATTTATTAAATGCTTCCTCTGTGCTTATATTCTCTTCTTTTATTCTATATCTATACAGCCATTGGGTTTTTTTTACGTTTTCTGCAAACTCCCATTTCGAAACGTATATAGGAGGATAATATCCGTTTTCATTTAGCATCTTTTGTAAGTCATATTCAGTAGTATCATCGTCTACGGTAATACGTCCTTCGTCCACTAATCTATCTACTATAATATAAAAACTTTCTTTTGCATTATAGTTCAACGGAATATCATTCTTAATCTTCCAATCTTCAATGTTTTTATCATAAGTATAAACAAACTTTCCATTCTCCTTTATTATAGGAAATTCGTCTATGTACTTTTCTCCGTTTTTCTCTAACACATTTATAACTGTTTGGCCAACTTCATTTGCATTAGCTTTTTCTATTTCATTTTTGAGGAGTTGAACGGTAAAAGATGCTCTATTTCCCGCAAGCAATCTTCCATACCTATCTCTTATTTCTCCTCGAGGACTTTCTACTAGTATTTTTTTATATACCTTGTTTTGAGCCTTCTCAAAATAGTAATCGCCCTTTATAATCGTCATATATCCTAGTTTTAATACAATAATAGAACATATGACAACAAAAGAAAATCTTAAAACATCATATCTATCCTTAATTTTTTTATTCATAATATAATCACCACTAAATATTATCTATTTTTTTTACAAAATCTATTAAAACTTTATATATAAGTAGAGCAAAAACTGTATTTAAAACAGGTATAAAAACAAATCCTTTGATTAAAGAAAATAGTATCTTTTCACTTGCAAATGAACTTTTTAATAAAAGACAATTTACAGAAGAATCTAATACGGAAGAAAAAAATGTTAATATCAATATAGTTGTAACGTTCTCTTTGAATATTTTATCCTGCAATATCCCATATAAACATCCTACAACAAAGAACACAAGAGCATTAATACCCATAAATCTTCCAATTAATATATCCTTTAAAATACCAAGTATTAAACCTATTAAAGCTCCTTCATTTCTTTTGACAAATAAAGATATAATACTTATATATACAATAGATACATTTAAACTTATATTAAATATATCTATATAATTCACAATACTATTTTCTATAATTATTATGAATATTCCTATTAAAATTAATATTATATTTTTCATAATTATTACCTCTTTATTCTACTATTCTAGGTCTTGTTATTAATACTTTATCTATATGCTTAAAATCCACATAAGGCTTTACCTTTACATATTTTAATAAATTATTTTTATCCTCTATAACCTTTTCAACCTCTCCTAGAGGTATGCCCTTTGGATATATTCCGATTCCAGAAGTTATAAGTATATCACCTGGAACAACCTCGTATTTAATGTCAAATAAATAACCTTTAAGGTATCCAGCAAAGTTCTCACTAGAATCAATCGATATATTTTGACTTATAACACCCGTATATTCTCCTTTTCTTAAAACTTCAAAACTAACAGCTGATTTGTTATTTAAAAGTGAAATTGCTTTGCAATAATTATCCGATACCTCATACACTTTTCCAACAAGGCCTGTTCCTGATATCACTATACTATCTTCAACCACACCATCTTTTTTACCCGCGGATATTGTAAATGAATCATACCAATTTCCATCATTTTTACTTATAACAGATGCACTAATATAGTTTTGATCATATCCTTCTGGTATATAGTTTAAAGATCTTTTAAGATTTTGGAGTTCACTTAATTCATCTTTACTTAAGTCTATTTCTATTATCTTCTTTTTTAAATCCTCGTTTTCTTTTGAAAGCTGTTCTATCTCTTTTAAATTCTTCTTATATTTGATTATACCTACAACATTTTCACTTGTTAAACTAGAGATCTTATTTAAGCCCCTTTGTGCAGGAGTAATAATATCAAGTACTGCTCTTGGAATATAATTGTTGTATCTTCCCTCTATTGATATTCCTATAATTACAAGTAGAGTGATAGTGATTAAACTAATCACTATCACTTCTTTATTTAGCTTGTTTTTATTTTTCTTTTTGCTTCTCATGCTATCACCATCTTTTATCCTCTTTTTCCATACATAAGAATTTTATCAAAAATTTCTTTATCCTCAACAGATTTACCTGTTCCTTTTGCAACGCAATCAAGTGGATCTTCTGCTATATGCACAGGCATTCCAGTTTCTTCTCTAACTAGTTTATCAAGTCCCTTTAAAAGAGCTCCTCCACCTGTAAGCATTATACCATTCTCCATAATATCAGATGCAAGCTCTGGTGGTGTTTTTTCAAGTGTTGCCTTTATTCCCTCTAATATACTAGTTATAGGCTCTTTTAACGCTTCTCTTACCTCACTAGATGTTATATTCATAGTTTTAGGAAGACCAGATAGCAAGTCTCTTCCTCTTATGTCCATACTTTCCTCTTCTTCTTCAAAAGCAGATCCTATCTTCATTTTTACGTCTTCTGCAGTTCTTTCTCCAATCATAAGGTTGTACTCTTTTTTAACGTAATTTACTATTGATTCATCAAATTCATCTCCACCAATTCTAATTGACTTGGCTGTAACTATACCACCTAATGATATAACCGCTATCTCACTAGTACCTCCACCTATATCTACTACCATGTTTCCATCTGGCTCTTCTACTTTAAGACCTGCTCCAATAGCAGCAGCCATAGGCTCTTCTATCAAATAAGCATCTTTAGCACCAGCTTGACGAGCAGCTTCTTCTATTGCTCTTTTTTCTACTTCTGTAACTCCATAAGGAACACATACTGCAATTCTTGGACTGCTAAACAGCGATTTTTTAGGATATGCTTTTTTTATAAAGTATCTAAGCATACTTTGAGTAACATCAAAATCCGCAATTACTCCATCTTTCATAGGTCTTATAGCTATTATATTTCCAGGAGTTCTTCCTATCATTTTCTTAGCATCTTCTCCAACCGCTAAAACTTCTTTGTTATCGTCTCTTATAGCAACAACAGATGGTTCTCTTACTACTATTCCATTCCCTCTTACATAAACTAATGTATTTGCTGTTCCTAAATCTATCCCCATATCATTTGATCTTGTATTAAAAAAATTCATTTTTTGTTTAGTCTTTTTTGCGGTTTTATCCTTTTTCATTTTGAATTCTCCTCTCTAGATTAAAGCTTTTTCTTTGAAGCTAAAATACACTCCATCTCCAACTATTATATGATCTATTATATCTATACCTAATATTTTTCCTCCCTCAATGAGCCTGTTAGTTATGTTTTTATCTTCTCTACTCGGCTCTGGGTTGCCTGAAGGATGATTATGCATAAGAATAATTTTATTCGTACTCCTTTTTATAGCTTCAATAAAGACTTCTCTTGGATGTACTAATGATGAATTCAAAGTTCCTACTGAAATTTCAACATCACATATAATCTCATTCTTGGTGTTTAATAAAATAGCTTTAAACACTTCCTTTTTTAGGTATCTAATATCTTCCATGTACATATCTACTATGTCATCCGGGCTTGTTATTTTTTGTTTTTTGTCTGGAATAAATCTAGCAATCCTCCTGCCTATTTCTATTGCAGCTATTATTTGACAAGCTTTTGCTGTTCCTACACCTTTTATCTCTTTAAGCTCTTCTATATTAGTATTAGCTAATTTTCTTATTCCTAAAGACTTATCTATATTTATTATGCAATTTGCGAGCTCTATAGACGACATATTTTTATTCCCGGTTCTAAGTAAAATAGCCAAAAGTTCTGTATCAGATAAGCTATTCACTCCATTTAATATTATTTTTTCTCTGGGTCTTTGATTTTTAGCCATATCTTTTATTGATATTTTATTTATATGACCCATATACCTTCCTCCTAATTTATATAATATTTACATCAAAATGTCTATATAAAATTTGTGCCAACTTTGAAACAGGAAGTCCTACTACATTGAAATAATCTCCGTTTATTTGTTCTACTAATAAAGACCCATACCCTTGTATAGCGTACGAACCAGCTTTATCCATAGGTTCTGTTGTTTTTATGTACCTTTTAATTTCATCTTCACTAAATTCTCTCATTTTTACTTTTGTTACTTCATAGTCAACAACTTTTTTATTGTCTGAAAGTCTCAATACACAAATACCTGTGATAACTTTATGGTATTTACCTGATAGCTGAGTTAATGTATTAAAAGCATCTTGTTCGTCCTTTGGCTTTCCTAATATTTTGTCATCAAGAACAACTATTGTATCAGCTCCAATTACTATGTCGTTCTCAGATGTTTTATTTGCAATATCAATTGCCTTTTGAAATGATAAGCTCATAGCTACAGATGTTGGTATATCCTTATCATTTACAAACTCTTCTATATCACTTTTAATAATTTTAAAATCCAAATTCAAATTAGAAAGTAGTTCCTTTCTCCTAGGTGAAGCTGACGCTAATACAATATTCATAAAATCACCTCTATATAATAGATTGTCCTTAAACAGTTTACCATTTAGGTCAAAAAAAAACAATAAGGTGTGGTAAATACCACACCTTATATTTTTACCTTTTTATTTCATTTTTATAGCATCTTTAGGACATTTTTTAGCACACTCGCCACATCCTATACACTTTTCTTCTATAACAACGTGTTTTTGCTTAAGCTCTCCTTCGATTGCTTCAACAGGACACTTCTTCTTACATATAGTACATCCAACACATTTTTCTTCTTCTATAAAAGCTTTCTTTCTCTTGCTTAGTTCTCCAGATATAGCTTTAGTTGGACATTTTTGTGTACAAACCATACATTGTGTACACTTTGTATAATCTATTTTAGCTAATTTGCCTTCCATAGTTATAGCTCCAAATGGACATGCCTTAGCACACATTCCACATCCTATACATCCAACTGCACACTTAGTTTTTACATCTTTCCCGAATTCTTTACTATTACACTCAACAACTACTTCTTGAGAATAAGGAGCCCACTCTATTACAGCCTTTGGACAAACCTCTAAGCACTTACCACAAGATACACACTTATCTTTGTCTATGCTAGCTATTCCATCTTCTATTATAATAGCTCCAAATTGACATACATTAACACAAGTTCCAAGACCTAAACATCCATATTGACATGATTTAGATCCCCCAGATACTAAGGCTGCTGCTCTACAGTCATTTATTCCAAAGTATTCACTTTTTTCCTTAGCATTGTTACATGTACCTTTACATATAACTTTTGCTACTGTTTTTTCCCCTTCTTGTGCAACTTGACCCATTATTTCTGCTATTTTAGCTGTAGTATCTGATCCTCCTACTGGACATGCATTTATTGGAGCTTCTCCAGCAACTATTGCATTTGATAATCCTCCACAACCAGGATAACCACACCCTCCACAGTTAGCTCCTGGTAAAGCTTCATTTATAGCTTCTACTCTTGGGTCAATCTCTACTGCAAACTTTTTAGAAGCATACGCAAGACCAGAACCGAATAAAAGTCCCATAGCACCTAAACTTACTACTGAATTTAATATTAAAGACATACTTTTCACCCCCTACCTAAACTAATCCTGAAAATCCTAAGAATGCTATTGCCATAAGACTTGCTGTAATTAAAGCAATAGGAAATCCTTTAAAACTTTCTGGTACGTCTGCAAGCTCAAGTCTTTCTCTTATTCCTGCAAATAAAACTATTGCAAGTGTGAATCCAATAGCAGCGCCCATACCGTTTACTATTGTTTGAATTAAATTGTAACTACTGTCTATATTTATTATAGCAACCCCTAAAACTGCACAGTTTGTAGTTATAAGTGGTAAGAAAACTCCTAATGCTTGGTAAAGAGTAGGACTCATCTTTTGAATTACCATCTCAACAAACTGAACAAGAGATGCTATTACAAGTATAAATGCAATCGTTTGTAAAAACTGTATTCCAAGTGGCTCAAGCACATAATATTGAATAAAATAAGTTATTATAGATGCTAAAGTCATAACGAAAGTAACAGCCATACCCATACCTACTGCAGTTTCAACTTTTTTAGAAACTCCAAGGAACGGACATATACCTAAGAACCTAGATAATACGAAGTTGTTTACTAATATAGAACTTACTAATATTAAAAATATTTCCATCCAATTCCCCTCCTAACTAGCTTTTTTATCAGCAATTTTATTAATCATTGCAAGAAGTAAACCTAATGCTAAAAACGCACCTGGAGGTAATATCATTATAAGTGCTGGTTTATATGCACTACCTAATATTAACTGTCCAAATATAGTTCCGTTTCCAAACAGTTCTCTAACAAGACCAAGTATTGTTAAAGAAGCTGTAAATCCAAGTCCCATTCCAAGTCCATCTACTATAGATGCTACTGGTCCGTTTTTAGATGCAAAACTTTCCGCTCTTGCTAATATCAAGCAGTTAACAACTATAAGAGGTATAAATAATCCAAGTTTTTTGTCAAGTGCTGGAGCATAAGCCTTTAAAATCATTCCTACTAGAGTAACGAACGTAGCTATTACTACTATGAATGCAGGTATTCTTATCTTAGAAGGTATAAGTTTTCTAAGAAGTGATATAACTAAGTTTGCACATATAAGAACTGCAGCCGTTGCAAGTCCCATAGCTAATCCATTTTCAGCAGAAGTCGTAACCCCAAGAGTTGGACACATACCTAAAACCTGTACAAATACTGGGTTTTCATTTATAATACCATTTTTTAATAATTTACCTAATTTCATTGTTTCACCTCCAACCTATTTTAAAGCTTCATTGTATATTCTTATCGCTTCATTAACACCATCAGTTACTGCTTTTGAAGTTATTGTTGCTCCTGCTATTGCCACAATTTCATTTTCTTTTGGTCCTGGAGTTTTAATAACTTCGATGTTTTTATCTATACTTTTTCCGTTGTATTGGCTCTTAAATGGTTCATCAGCCGCCTTTGCTCCTAGTCCTGGAGTTTCTGCATGATTTCCTATAGAAATACCTTGAATAGTTCCATCAGTTCCTATTCCTACCATAACTTCAACTTCTCCTGCGTATCCTTTAGGAGCAGTTTTTATAGTGTATCCTACTACATCAGATCCATCTAAACCTTTATATATTTCTTTAACCATAGCTGATTCTACTTCTTCTTCAACACGTTCAAATTCTTTAGCTTCTGATAAAACAATCTTACGAGCTTCAATGTTAGCCTTTTCATTTTGTTCTTGTATTGCAGGTAATGTAACGTCGTTAGTAAATCCTAAAACAACAGCTGATATAGATGTTATTATTAAAAGAATTACTCCAAGTTTTAATATTTCTTTCATTACTTAGCCACCTCCCCAAATACTTTAGGGTTCACATATTTATCTATAAGTGGTGCCGCTACGTTCATTAATAATATTGAGTAAGAAACCCCTTCTGGATATCCTCCCCATAGTCTTATTATAGTAGTTAACGCTCCACATCCAATTGCATATATTATTTGACCCTTTTGAGTCATAGGTGATGAAGAATAATCAGTTGCCATAAAGAATGCACCTATCATTAATCCACCCGCGAATAAGTGATATATTGAATTAGTTACATCAAATCCACCAAATATTAATGTTAATATAAAAACTGTTCCTATATAGTAAGCAGGTATTACATAAGTAATTACCCCTCTATATAATAAATATACTCCACCTAATATTAAAAGTATTGCAGATGTTTCTCCAATACATCCTCCTATATTACCTGATAAAAGATCGAATAGGCTTGGTTTTGCCATATCTATTGCCTCTGCGCCTTTAATTATTGCAAGCGGAGTAGCTGTAGCTACTGCATCTGGTCCTGGAGTTACCCAGCTTGTCATTTCAACTGGCCAAGAAGCAAGTAACATCGCACGTGCTGCAAGAGCAGGGTTCATAAAGTTGTGTCCTATTCCTCCAAATAATTGTTTTACTATAACGATTGCGAATACAGATCCTACAAATGGTAGCCATAAAGGAGCACTAGCAGGTATATTAAATGCTACTAATAATCCTGTAACTATTGCAGACCAATCATTTATAGTTATTTCTTTTCCCATAAGTTTTTGACATATTACTTCTGATGCAACCGCACCTACTAACGCAGATATAATTACACCTAAAGCTCCCATTCCAAAATAATAAACAGCAGCTATAGTTGCTGGAATTAATGCGATTACAACATCCCTCATTATACTAGAAGTATCTTCTTTCGATCTTAAATGAGGAGAAGAAGATATTATAAGCTTACTATCCATCCTTTTACCTCCTTTTACTTACTTTGTTTTCTTTTTTGTGCGATTATTTCTCTCTTTGCAACTCTTATAGACTGAAGAAGAGGTCTCTTTGATGGACATATAAATGAACATGATCCACACTCTATACAGTCAAGTGCTCTGCAATCTTCAGCTCTATCAAAATTGTATTTTAACGAATGAGCGCTTATGAAAAGCGGTTGTAAAAATGCAGGACATATATCTACACATTTACCACATCTTATACAATTGCTTGGTTTTGGTAAAGTAGCCTCTTCTCTATTAAGGCATAGTATCCCTGATCCACCTTTAGTCACAGGAACTTCAAGTGTATATTGAGTAAGTCCCATCATAGGTCCTCCCATTATAACTTTTCCCGGTTCCTCTTTAAATCCACCACATTGATTTATTATTTCTTCAAATGTAGTTCCTATCTTAATAAGTAGGTTAGTAGGATTTGTTATAGCGCTACCTGTTACAGTAGTTATTCTTTCTACAAGTGGCATACCTGTTTTTATAGTTTCATATACTTGAGCTGCTGTTGCAACGTTATTTACTACAACTCCAGCCTCCATAGGTAATCCACCAGATGGAACTTCTTTATTTGTACAAGCATATATAAGCTGTTTTTCTGCTCCCTGAGGATATTTAGTTCTTAAACCTACAACTTCTATATTACTTTCTTTTTCAGCAGCCTTTGACATAGCTTCTATTGCATCCGGCTTATTATCCTCTATTCCTATGTATCCTTTTTCAACATTTAGAACCTTCATAATAGCCTTAAGTCCATAAACTACAGACTCTGGATTTTCAAGCATAAGTCTATGGTCTGCTGTAAGATATGGCTCACACTCAGCTCCATTTAATATAACGGTATCTATTTTTTTATCTTTTGGCGGAGATAGTTTTACATGCATTGGAAATGTTGCTCCACCCATACCAACTATACCAGCTTCTTTTATTATTTCTAATATTTGCTCTCCTGTTAGAGAGTCTATGCTTCCTTTAGAAACAACACTTTCATGGATTTCATTCTCGAAATCGTTTTCAATAACTACACATAATCCGTTTCCTCCTGGTACTGGACATTCTTTAATCGCTTTTACTTTACCAGAAACAGAAGAATGTACATGTGCAGAAACAAAACCTTGTGCCTCTCCTATCTTTTGACCCACTTTAACCGTATCTCCAACATTAACAATAGCCTTACATGGTGCACCTATATGTTGTTGAAGAGGTATATACAACATAGCAGGATCCTTAGCTCTTTCTACTTTTATCTTTTCAGTACTTTTCTTTCTATGTGGCGGATGAACACCACCTCTAAAACTTAAGAGCTTCATTCATATTACCTCCTTACAATAAATTATAAATCAACTTGAATTTACCAAGTATAAGTATTTATATCCTCTGAAAAACATTTCAACATATAGTATACTATATTTTTTTTATAAAGTCCTATAAATCTTTTTTTTAACATACTTTAAATGCAGTATTTTGAATTACTTTTGCAAAATAAAAGCAGGTTGTAATAACCTGCTTTTATTTAAATCTATATTTTTTTAATTTTATTTATAAATTCATTATAGTCGAATAAGCTTGATAGGAAAAGCTTTTCACACGATTTTAAATTCTCATTTTTCAAATATCCATTTACATATTTTGTATTTTTTCTACTTCGTTCGCAAAATTTCGACATTTCTTTTTCAAAATTTTCTGTATCTTTTTCTTTGAATTTTTTTGAATTCTTCGTTAATGAATCTACTATTTTACTTTTACTATTAATTATTTTTATATACTCATTATAGTTTGATGTTCCCAATTTATATTCGTTCCAAAACTGTGACTCTTGATTCATGTTTTCAATCATAAGTTCTAAATTCTTACATACCTCATTCATATATTCATATTTTTTTGTATATTCTAAATCTATAGAACCTACTTCGATTTTAGATATGAATGCATCTGAATAACTAGCCCTAATACTTTCCAGATACCTTCTCACATTAGATTCCTGCAATGATGTATATGTATATACCTTATAGCTACCTTCTTTTTCATGTACATGATTAGGTATAAAAGCACTATCTAGATTACTTACTATATCTCGTGCTTCCTTATTATCATTTACAGATGCTACTTGTATAGAATATATCTCAAACCCATTTATTTCTTTTTTAATCTCACCTTCCATCTCTATATTTTTTTTATTTTCGTCTTCAACCTCTATCTTTACAGCTTTTATCGTTTTTTTATTCGATAGTTTGCTAAATACATATTTTGATGTAGCCCACGATGCTATAAGTGGTATTATTAAGAAAAATATAAGTAAAGATTTTCTTTGTTTTTTATATCTTTTATTCATTAGTAATTCCTCCCTATTTACTATTCTATATATTATTTATATAATATTTATATATAAAATATTACTAAATAAGGAGTATTGTCTATGAATAATTTTGTAAATCAGATTTATTTAAATAAACTCAACGAAATCCAAAGTAGAGTACCTGTAAAAATAACTTCTAGTGGAAATACCAATAATTTCAAAGAAATACTAAATGAAAAATCTGTAAGTATCAATCCATATTCTGCTGATAAAGAACTATCTGAAAGTAGTAACAAACCTTCTATTGATAGTGCAATAAAGGAAGCTTCTTTAAAGTATAATATCGATGAAAATTTGATAAGATCAGTTATACAGGCTGAATCAAACTTCAATCCAAATGCGACTTCAAATAAAGGAGCTATGGGACTTATGCAGTTAATGCCCGGTACAGCAAAGTCATTAAATGTACAAAACCCATACGATGTAAAAGAAAATATACTAGGTGGTACAAAATACCTCGATTCACTTTTAAATAAGTATAACAATACCCCCTTAGCTGTAGCTTCTTATAACGCCGGTCCAGGAAATGTAGATAAATACAATGGTATACCACCATTTAAAGAAACTCAAGGCTATGTCAACAAGGTTATGAGTACTTATAACAAACTAAAGAACGAAACTAAAACAGGTGGTCTATAGACCACCTGTTTTATATATATAAATAAATAAATTATGTGATTTCGAATTGGCGACACGAGTCAATGCGTAGCATTAGACGAATTTTAGTTTATTACTCTTCTTGCACAGACATATGTATTTTGATAATATCCTTCACTCAAGCTAGATATCATAACATTAGCTTTAGCAGAAGACGCGTGTATAAAATTACCCTTCCCTATGTACATACCAACATGACCTATACTAGAGTTTCTACTAGTATCAAAGAATACTAAATCCCCTAATCTTAATTGATCCTTCGAAACAGCTGTTCCTACACCACTTTGAGATTTAGAACTATGAGGAATATCAATTCCTGCCCCATTTTTATAAACATACATAGTAAATCCCGAGCAATCAAAAGTATCAGGACCACTAGATGCCCATACATAATTGCTTCCTAGCTTACTATAAGCTACCTCATATAATTTAGTTAATTTATCACTCGATCCTCTTGTTACAGTCATGTTATTCTTTTTTATATCTATTAAGGAATGATATATATATCCTATTTTTTCCTCATCTATTTGAACCTTGTACCAATCTTCATTTTTGTCTAATATTCTAACTTCATTTCCTGTATTTAAATTAGCTATAGAGTCACTTACAGTTGTATTTGAACTTCTTACATTTACATTATTTCCTTTTATAACGCCTATAGCTTGTTTTTTAGTGGAATATTGAGAGCTAACCCATCCTTCTTGAGAAGAGTTTAATTTAATTTTATACCATCCTTCTTGTTCTTCAAGGATTAAGTACTGTTGACCCGAATTTACCTTAGTTATACTATTAGAATTTACATTATTTTCGCTTCTCACATTCAAATTATCAGTATTTATTTGAACTTCTTCATACGTGTTCGCTAATGGTTTAGATACATTAAACGTGAGTGATATAATCATAGCCAGTACAGGTGCTACTATTTTTTTCATACTCGTCATGCGATTCCTCCTTAGTTATATAATGCTATCTTTTTTACTATATTCGACATTATTTTGAGATTCCCTCTATTTTTTAAATATTTTTTTTCATTCAAGCAGTAAGATTCCAATTAAGTTAATTATGCTATAATCCGAATAATCGATAGTTATATTTACATTTCTTAGAGTTTTATCTAAATTTATACCTACAGCTTCAGGCGAAAACCTTCTAAGACTTGGTTTTGAACATTTTTCTTTACATCTTTCGCATTCATTGCAAGATCCAGGTCTTAAAAGATGTGCAAAAGTGAATCCACTATTAAAGGCGAATTTTTCTATTTCAATCATTTTTCTAAAAGCTTCACGTCTTGCATTTTCCCATACATCCATTATATTTTCTTTTGAAGAAGTTCTATATTCTTGTAAAAGTATAATGGCATTATCGTATTCACTTAATATAGTTTTAAACTTGTCTATACTAATACAATTAGGCGGACAGTTAAGCCTCTTCCCAAAATCCTTACATCCATATGCGCATTTTAAGTAAACCCTTTCCTCAACTATAATATCTTTAGATTTTATATCGTATGCTTTTATATTGTGACCCTTTGAAAATTCTACAATATTTCCCATAGATACCCCCTTTAAAACTCAAAACATTATAATTTAGATATCTTATATTTTAAATTATACATTATATATATAATTTTTAAAATACAAAAATTCGCTTCATTCTATCGCATGGCTCATGTCGCCAACGAGTCCCACGGGCTCCGTTGCTCAAAATAGTTGATGCTGTAGTACTTTCAGCAATGTCATCCATAAGTTGAAAATATTATATTTTCCTATAAAGCCAAAAAAGAATTAGATAATATCTAATTCTTTAGTACTATTTTTTAGGAGGAATTATCTCTATCCAGTAATTATCCGGATCTGCTATAAAATATATTCCCATTGCTTTATTTTCATAACATATGCATCCCATATTCTTATGGTACTCATATGCTTTTTCAAAATCATCAGTTTCAAATGCTAAATGGAATTCATTTTCTCCTAAATTATATTTCTCTTTTCTATCTTTAAGCCAAGTAAGTTCAAGCTTATGATTATTCTCTTCATCACCTAAAAATACTAGTATAAAACTTTCATCACTTGCTACTTTTCTTCTAGTTTCTACAAGCCCTAGAGCTTCTTCATAAAATTTTATACTTTTTTCAAGATCTAATACATTAAAGTTATTGTGATTAAATGTAAACTTCATTTTAATACCCCTCCGTTTATTAATTGATTAATATAATAATATCATAAATAAAACTATGGTTCATATAAAAAATAGCTATCTCACTCTAGAAAATATTTTCTATTTCGAGATAGCTCCTTTTATCTATTTATTTTCATCTACTTCCTTTATCTCAACAGAATCTACTTGTTCTATTTTATTCATATCCTTAGGTATAAATTTACTCTTTACAACATCCATTATATTAACACCCGTTAAAGCCTCTACTGCATCCGGAAGTTGGCTCATTATATCAGTTACATATCCTGTAACTTTTGATGCTCCACCTTTACCTTCAGTATTTCCATTATCTATTATCACTATTTTTTCAGTTTTAGTTAGAGGTTCTGCTATTGATTTTGCTATGTCTGGTAATTTTTCAACTAGCATTTGAGTAATAGCCGCTTCATTATATTGCTTGAACGCTTCCGCTTTAGCTTGCATAGCCTCTGCTTCCGCCTTACCTGTTTCTTTTATAATATCAACTTCTGCTAAACCTTCAAGTCTTCTAGCTTCTGCTCTCGCCTGACCTTCAAGCTTTATAGACTCAGCTCTTGCTTGAGCATCTTGTATTTGTTTGTATTTTTCAGCATCTGCACGTTTTTCTGCTTCATATTTATTTGCATCTGCTTGTTTTTTAACCTTTGCATCAAGCTCTTTTTCTACTCTTACTGCTTCTTTTTCAGCTATTTCAATTTGTCTATCTTGTTCTAGTAATTTAACCTGCATCTCAGTTTCTACAACTTCTTTTTTAACCTTGTTTTGCTCGATTTCATAAGCAAGGTCAGCTTGTGCTGTTTGAACTTGTTGTTCTTGTCTATATACTTGAACTTTTAATTCCTTATTTTTATTAAATTCCGAGATTTCAGTTTCAGATTCAAGTCTTGCTCTTTCTCCATCTTTATAAGCTATTGCAGTTTGAACCTTAGAATCTCTTTGAGCCTCTGCTTTTTTAATTTCAGTTTCTGATTTTGCTTTAGCTTCAGCTATTTCAGCATCTCTTTTAACTTCAGATATTCTCTTTTTACCTAAAGCTTTTAAATATCCATTTTCATCAGATATATCTCTTATTGTAAATGCCTTTATTTCAAGACCCATTTGAGCCAGATCCACTGCAGCTACTTCTTGAACTTGAGATGCAAACTTTTCTCTATTTTTATATATTTCTTCTACTGTCATTGTAGATATAATCTCACGTAATTTTCCTTCTAAAACATCTTTAGAGGTTTCCTTTATTCTATTTATTGTATCGAATTCCTTACCCGTGTTAAATTGTTCCATAGCAGAGTATATAGATTCTTCATCAGATTTAACCTTAACAACAGTAACTCCATCTACAGTAAGTTCAACACCTTCCTCAGTAAGAGCTCCATCTGTTCTAAGCTCAATCTTCATGTTTTCCAAGGAAATAATATCAGTTCTTTCAAGCAAAGGAATAACAAGTCCTCCTCCACCAGATATAACTCTCTTTTTAAGTCCAGTTACAACTCTAGCCTTATCTTGCGGAACTTTCTTCCACATAGATAAAAAACCACCAACAAGAATAAGTATTACTAATACTATTATAATTGGATATATTAAAGTTTCTAATCCCATTTAGTACGCCCCCTTAATTTTTAATTAATTTTCACTTTATTTACATAGTATCTACATAGAATACATCGTTTTCTATGAGAACTATTACAACCTTGCTATTAAATTCAACTCTTTTACCCTCTATGTGCTTTGCTGGAGAGTTATACGTATTTCCATTCATGCTATATTTTATCTGTCCAAACCCATCTTGCAAAATAGCAGATATAACTTTAGCATATTGCCCTATTAGTTTTTTTTGAGATTCGCTAGATGTATTTTCAGCTTTTTTCAAAAAACAAAATATATATTTATTTATCAAATACGAAGTCGCACAGGCTACAATAAAAGAAATGAAAAATATATATAAAGCTTGTTGACCAGATTTAGTTTTCATAATTCCAATACCACCAAACACAGTCATGAATATTGCTATAACAGCTGGTTTAATTGGTATTATATTAAGATAACCAAAATCTATATCCGAATCAAAATCCAAATCCATTATGCTACCTAATATAAAACTTGCCAAACTATATAAAACTCCAACCCAAAACAAAAAATAATATATTTTTAAAATGAATATCACCCCTTCAAAGCAATATTTTCATTATAAATGTTACCATATTTTTACTCTAATGTATATATTGTATATGTAAATATTTATTAAAATTATTATATATTTATAATACGCATAAAAAATTCGTCTAGTCGCTACGCACTGACTCATATCGCCAACGATCCCTACAGGGCTCCGTTGCTCAAAAATAGTTGCAAGTGTAGATCTTTAATCAATGTTATCCACAGATTCAAAACTATATAATTTCCTATAGAGTAAAAAAAGAGGACTAAAGTCCTCTTTTTTATTACTTAACTGGAATAGACAATGTCTGTCCAATATGTATTAAGTTTGGATTTTTTAGTGAATTAACTTCAGCTATTGTTTTCCAATCTACATTGTATTTCTTTCCTATTTTATAAAGAGCATCTCCCTTTACAACTACATAAGTTACAGTTTCTGGCTTAACTTCTTGTTTAACTTCTTGTTTAACTTCTTGTTTAACTTCTTTTACTACTAATCTATCTTGCTTTTTATAGTCTACAACCTTAATTGCTCTAACTTCTTCAATTAAAGCATCTCTTATAGCTATAGTCTCACCTAATGCTTTAGCATCTTTGAATGATGTAAATCCATCTCCACCAGCTGCCATAAAGTCATTAGTTACAACTTTATATGTCTTGTTTAAATCAACTTCTTCTCCATTATCTAAAGTCATTTTTACTACTTTGCTTCCTTTTTCAGCTCCTTTTATGTATTCAACTGTAACTCCTGAGAACTGAATTGATCCTATCTCTTGATTTTCGATTCCATTTTCAAAAGCTTCTTTTATTTGAGCTCCTGTCATTTCAAAAGATGCTAATACATTATCAAATGGCATTACTTCATACATTTTTCCAACTGTTATATCTCCAGCTGGAACATTAACTCTAAGTCCACCACCATTAGTCATTGCAATATCTGCATTGTCTAATTTTTTCATAACATCTGTAGTCCATTGACCTAAAGTACTAGTTGTAAAATCATTACGATCATGATCTAATTCATTAACTGTTTTACCTATAACCTCATCTAATATAGGTGCTACTTTTTCTCTATCTTTAGCTATCATTTCTTTTACAGTAGCATCTTCTGTTAAAGTATCTGGTCTTGAGTATAGTAAATCTATTGAAGCTTCTTTTTTAACTATTTTTTTTGTATCTTTATCTAATGCAAAAGATATTTTTCCTAAAGCTCTACCTTGCTTGTATCCTTGAACCACAGGTATGTCATTTACTAATCCTGATACTCTTTGATGAGAATGTCCTAATATAATTCCATCGACATTTTCTACATCGGCAAGTTCTGGAACTTCTATTTTTATTTCTTTTGTATTAGAATCTTGGAAAGCTCCTATATGAGCAAGTATTATAACTACATCTACTCCCTCTTCCTTCATTTTTGGAACCATTTCTTTTGCTACTTCTGCTGGATTTTTAAACTCTATATCAGCAACATTTGCTGGATTAGTCTTATAAGCTGTTTCTTGAGTTGTAAGACCTAGAATTCCTACTTTTATTCCATCTAATTCAACTATTTTATAAGGGTCAGCCCACTCAACTGGCTTATTAGTTTTTTTGTCGTATACATTAGCTGCTAAGAATGGTATTCCTGAAATTTCTTCCCACTTACTTATCTTATCCATTCCCCAATCGAATTCGTGATTACCAAGAGCTGAATACATAATTCCAGCTTCTTTCATGAATTTAGCAACAGGCTCTCCATATAAAAGGTTTGATTCTGGTGAACCGTTGTAGTTGTCTCCTGCCGATAATATTATTGTATTTGGATTATTTTGTTTTGCTTTTTTTAACTCATTTGTTAATTTTGCTGCACCTACATTCTTTCCATCTTCATTAAGTGCACCATGAAAATCATTAATTTGTAAAATATCAATATTTACTTCATCTGTAGCTTTAGCTACTGGAACTTGTCCAAACATAGTTAAAACCATTAATAATGAAACTATAAAAGCTGCAAAACGTTTTCTCATTTTCAACTAAATCATCCTCCATTCTTGTATTTACATACTACCACCCTATTATTATACTAAATATACTCTCTTTTTTCAATATTTGTATAATCTATTGGAATTTTATCTCATATATTTTTTTATAATCCCAAAACATCGCCTATTTGAACCATAGCATCAAGCGACATTTTTGCAAAATCACTAAATTCTATTCCCAATTTCTCAATAGATTTCATAGCTTCTCTATTTGCTCCAGCTGCGAACCTAGTTTCTTTCATTCTTTTTGTTATTGATTTTACTTTTACACTGCTTATTTTTTTATCAGGATAAACAAGTGCTATAGCAGTTATGAATCCAGTTATTGGATCTGCTGCATAAAGAGCTCTATCAAATTCATTTTCTATCTTAGTTCCATTACATGGATTATGAGCGCATATAGCATGATACATTTCTTCATTTCCAAACTCCTCAGTTTTAAGTATCTCAACAGTTTTTGGTCCATGAAGCGACATGTCACTTTTCCAGTCTACAGTATCATTATCAAGGTCATGTAAAAGTCCAGCCAAACCCCACATTTCTTCATTTTTAGGATCTAATTTCCTTGCAAGAACTCTCATAACACTCTCAACGGCATAACTATGTTTTACAATATGAGGTGTTTTTATATGCGTGTTGATTAGCTCAATAGCTTTTTCTCTATTCATACTTACCCCTCCTAAATATACTATTATTTAATATTCTTATCATGATGCTTTTAATTTATTCCAATTTTAACATATTACACCTAATGTATCTAGTTTTTTATAACGAATAAGAGATTATATTTATTTTGTGATTGCGCATGCTATTGATGAGAAATCAAAAGTATCAACTATTTTTGAGCAACAAAGCCCGTTAGCACTCGCTGGCTACATGAGCCATGCGATAGTATGAAGCGAATTTTTTATTCTAAATAAGCATAGTTTTTTATAATATGTCAATACTAATATTATATTTTATTAAGGAGGTCTGAATATGCTAAATAAAAGTCATATAGACTTAGATAAGTTAAATAAAGTTCCATCAAATCATCCATTTGAGTATAAGGATGTTGTATGTGATGATTTACCAACTGAGGATCATGGAATAGACGGTAGAAGATTCAAATCAGAAGTGGACAATGGTAAATATGAAAATATAGTAGTGAACAAAGAAACTGATAATAGAGTTCAGTATAAAAAATTATAAAAAAGTCATGGAGATTATCTCCATGACTTTTTTAAGCTTCTTCTTCAAATTGATCTTTACCTACTGCACATAGAGGACATAACCACTCTTCCGGTACATCTTCCCACTTAGTTCCTGCTGCTACTCCGTTATCTGGATCTCCCTCGGTTGGATCATATACATAACCACATACTACACATACATATTTTTTCATTTTCTATTCCTCCATATCATTTATATTTTAAATTATCAATTTCTTATTTGTATTTAGTATTTACCTTTTATCTTTAGTTTAAAACATATTTTTTAAGCTTCTTCTTCAAAATCATCTTTACCTACTGAACATAAAGGGCATAACCAATCCTCCGGTACATCTTCCCATTTAGTTCCTACTGCTACTCCGTTATCCAGATCCCCCTCTGTTGGATCATATACATAACCACATACTACACATACATATTTTTTCATTTTCTATTCCTCCATATCATTTATATTTTAAATTATTGTTTTCTTATTTGTATTTAATATTTACCCCGTAAAATTAGTATTAAACATATAATTTTCAATTTGTAGATAACTTTAATTAAAAATCTACATCTACATCTATTTTAAGCAACAGAGTCGAGAGACTTGTTGGCGACATGAATCAGTTCGTAGCAACTAGACAAATTTTTTATAACGAATAGGGAATTATATTCTTCTTTAAATTATGGATAAATATAAATTCCGTTATGAGTTTCAAAAAAGTCTACATTGAAATCTTTAGAATAAAGACTTTTTTATATGTTTTTTTCAAAAGCTAAATCTTTATATACAAAAAATCCATTTTTCTTATAAAACTTAATTAAATCATTCCTTTTTATATACTTTTTATTTTCATTTATATATCCTTTTATATAGTATATACTTCTAGGAAGTTTCATGTTTTCTATCAATGAATTTAAATTAGAAAGTGCAAATGTAGCATGCCCACATCTTAATTTATCAGTAGATGCATTTATTCTATCTATGTATATATAATCACTTCTATATTTAAACTCCATTTTTAAAGAGCTCTTATACTCACTCTTAGTCTTATGTAGATCTCCATAAATAATATATACATTTCCTTTTTCATCATTCTCATAATACTTCATATTATCGCAAATCAAACATATCAGATCGTAGTTTTTATCAAGTCCAAATCTAATAAATAAATCATCTATATTTTTTTTATCTCTTAAGTAAAGTACATCCTTAAATGTATTTATGTATTGATTATATTTATTTATATCAGTTTGGATTTTCTCTATTAAATAATCATGTCTTTTAATAGAATTATCTATACAGTATTGGCATTTTCCCTTTTTAAAATCTATGCATTTCACTGAATCTCTATTTTTTTTAATATCAGTTAATATATTTTCAATCTCTATTTCATTTAATTTATTCTTATTCTCTAAAATTTTATTTACATCTTCAACGTCTACTATTTCTTTTAATTCATTGATTTTATCGTGCAGTATATTCTGTATAGAAATTAAGTCTTTAATAGAATCTTCAACTGTGATTCTTCTTTTTTTTCTACATTTCTTATATACCACAATATCCCCCCATATACTAATATTCATATGGTATATATTTATTATGGGGATTTTGTTTATATACATTAAAAATGAGGCTTATTGAAAGGTTAGTTACATTTCAATAAGCCTCATTTTCGATTAACCACTAATATACATTAATTTTTAATTATATATCATAAAATGCCAGAGCTCCAGCTCCAACAAGTCCACAATCACCTCTCTTAGCCTTTTCTATTTTGCAAATTTGAGTACTAGGCTTTAAAGACATACTATTTATAGTATCCATCATCTTATCATAGAACATATCTAGGCAATTAGATACTCCACCACCTATACTTATTTTTTCTGGATTGTACATAGCTATAATATTAAAAATACCAATCCCTAAGTAATATCCCTCATTTTCTACTATTTCCAAAGCAAGCTTATCTCCTCTTTTAGCTGCTTCAAATACATATTCAGCCTTTACTTTTCCGTCTCTTGAGAGTTCTGATATAATACTTTCTTCATTTACAATTCTCTCAGAAGCAATTTTTTCTATAGCAGTTCCAGATGCATAAGCTTCAAAACACCCTTCATTTCCACAATTACACTTCCTACCATTCATATTTATAATCATATGACCTGCTTCAAATCCATTTGAACTAGCTCCTACTTGAAGTTTAGAATCTATTATAGCTCCACCACCAACTCCGGTGCTAACAGTTATATATATAAAATTTTTACATCCTTGTCCAAATCCAAATAAGTATTCTCCAAGAGCAGCTGCATTGCCATCATTTTGAAGTTTTATATTAATTCCTTCAAATTCTTCTGATAAATTTTCTACTAAATTTACATTTTTCCAATCTTTTAGATTTCCACTTTCAACTATTATTCCTTTTTCACTATCTATTGGTCCAGGAGAACCTATTCCTATTCCCTTTAAATTGTTCTTATTTAAATTTAATCTTTCTAATAATTCATATATATTCTTTTTTATATTATTTATACTATTATTAGGTCCTTTTTCAACCTCTGTAGGTATCTTAATATTATCAAGTACTTCTCCATCTTTAGTCATGATACCTATATTAATCTTAGTTCCACCTAAATCAACTGCACAATATAAATCCTTCATTAAAATCACCTTCTTTTATTAGTATGTATTAACAAAATAACTTTTACCTTTATATTATTATAACATTTTTATAATTTGAATTTTATATAAAATTTTATTTTTTTAATATATTAAATATATTTTATCCATCGATTTAATTTATCCCAAGTCTAAAAGTTCTAAAACTTCACCTGAATTAGATTTAGCTTTATAACTCAATTTGTATAAATCTAATCTTATTTTGAAATAATAATCAAGAGGTGAAAAACATGAATTTTTTTATACCAGATAAAGCATATGTGGACCCTAGGGCACTAAAATACGATGTAACTCCGATTAGTATTAACCATCTAAAACAATTAAACGTTCCTATAGAAGAATCTAGAAAAGTTGTAATAGACGGAAAAAATTCTTTAGAAAACTATTCAAAATCTAAAAAAACTATATATCTTACAGTTAATAAGCAGAAAAAGCTAAGACCTTGTAAACCATCCGCTGACTATCAGTTTTCTTTATCCAGTTCGTGCCCAGGTCACTGTGAGTACTGCTATCTTCAAACTACTCAAGGTGAAAAGCCTTTTATGAAGGTATTTGTAAATATAGATGAAATATTAGATGTGATTAAAGAACATATAGATAAGAAATCAGACATTACAACTTTTGAATGCGGTAGCATAACCGATCCTGTTGCACTTGAATATCTAACCGGAAATCTGAAAGAGTGCATTAATTTTTTTTCAAAATCAAAAAACGGAAGACTTAGGATTATAACTAAATACGATAATGTAGATTCTTTTTTGGATATAGATCACAATAATCATACTAAATTCAGGTTCAGTATAAATACAAGATATGTTATAAATAACTTTGAACATAATACATCTACCTTTGAAGAAAGAATAATGGCTTCAAAAAAAATAGCTTCTAGCAATTATCCTCTAGGCTTTATAATAGCTCCCATTATGATTTATGATAATTGGAAAGCCGAATACGAAGAATTAATAATAAAACTTAAAAAAGAGCTCAAAGACTACAACAACTCTATAACTTTTGAACTTATACAACATAGATTCACAAGCACTGCCAAAGAACTTATACTAACTAGATTTCCAAATACAAAGCTTAACCTAGATGAAAATAACAGACAGTTAAAATGGGGTCCCTATGGAAAATTTAAGTATGTATATCCAAAAGAAAAAAGCAACGAATTAAAAGAATATATATCAAATCTTATATACGATAACTTTAAAAACAGTACTATAGAGTACTTTACTTAGTCATTATAATTAAAAATCAAGGTTAAGCATCAGATTATTATTTATATTTATCAGAAAGCTAAAAGTTCTAAAACTACACCCTCTTAATGCTGGAGATAAGAACTTAACAGCTTCTGGATTAGCTCAGCTAAAAATTCAGTTGGAGTAAAAACTCCTCTGAATTAAGTTTCGCTTTATATTTAGTGTATCAATTCAGTTATCTATACGATATAATTTATCTGAAAGTTGAAAATTCAGTTACAGTAAAATTTAAATCTGAATTAGATTTCGCTTTATAATATAACAATATACAAAGGAGTAGCTTATGAGAATTCTTGTTGATGCAGATGCTTGTCCTGTTAAGGATATAATAATTAAAGTCGCTAAGCACTTTAATATAGCTGTTATGATGTTTATAGATACAAGTCATGTTCTACATGACAATTATTCAAAAGTCATTACTGTAGGTCAAGGAAAAGATTCTGTAGATATGGCTTTGATAAATTCAGTTGAAAAAGGAGATGTAATTATTACTCAAGATTATGGGTTAGCTGCTATGGTACTTGCCAAAAAAGCTAATGTTATAAATCAAAACGGGCTCATTTATACTGATGATAATATAGATATACTACTTCTTCAAAGACATTTATCACAAAAAGCTAGAAAAGCTAGAAAAAGAATTAGAAGCGCAAAAAAAAGAACAAAATTAGACAACGATTTGTTTGAAAGAAATTTCATTGAACTTTGCGAATCCTTAATATGATAAAAAAATTCGCTTTATGCTATCGCATAGCTCATGTCGCCAACGAGTCCTAACAGTCTCCGTTGTTCAAAATAGTTGCTACTTCAGTTCAATCACCAGTATTATCCACAGTTTAAAAATCATATAATTTTCTTAGAAATAAAAAGAGTTATTTAATGTTGTAGTTCTTTATATAAAGATGAACTTTGCGTTTTTTTGTATTTCCCAGGAAAATATATATTTTTATGTAAATAATTCTTGTTATTAATTTCTTCAAAAAGCTAATACTATTATTAGACTTTTAGGAGGTGTTCTAATGAATCAAGGAAACCATAATATAGGATGTACTGTTACTGAGTGTAGATATCACGCTAAGGCTATCAACAACTGTACTCTTACTCATATAGAAGTTACTAAGCATAAGAGTGAAGCTACATGTTCAGAGTGCACAGATTGCTCAAGTTTTGAAAAAGAAAAGTAAAAAAACTCCACTTTAAAGTGGAGTTTTTTTATGTATATAACTGGTGCGGATGACGGGACTTGAACCCATACGAGCGTAGCTCACTACCCCCTCAAGGTAGCGCGTCTGCCGATTCCACCACATCCGCATACTCAATCTTTAATAATATTCTAATTGTTCTGTATATATAAGTCAATATATTTTTTACTTACTTATATATAAGTTTTCAAAACCATTATATATATTAAATTCATTTGAATCCAGCTTACCTTTTATCTTGTTGTTTAAAACTAAATTCTTATCCTTAATCAAAATACTTATAAACGGAATATTCTTACCAACATATTTTTCTAACGCTCTATAATTCTCTATTTTTTCAGATTCCCTACTAGCACTTACAAGCTTTTGAATCAATATATTTACATTATCATCATTATAGTTTGTAAAGCTATTATCGAAATTAAACTTAGGGTCTGGCACAATAGGAAGAGTCCATCCCAAAAGTGCTAAATCATAATCCTTATTATTAATAGCATTTGTAAGATCTTCTCCAAAAAGCTCTACTACTTGTACATCAATTCCTACATCCGACAATGAAGTTTTTATTAAATACGCTTCTTTTAGTCTCTCAAAATGTTCTTGATTTACAATCAATCTAAACTGAACTTCCTCTAAATTTATATTTTTCAGATATTTTTTAGCCTTGTCTATATCGTATTTTGCATTCTCTAATTCTTTATTGTAGTATTTTGATTTTTTATTTAATGGAAATTCCACTACATCTCCATTATCCAAATAAACATCCTTTAATATTTTTTCTCTGTCTATACTATACAATAATGCTTTTCTAAAATTTATATCTTGTATATACTGATTATCAAAATTTAAAGCTACAAATTCATACTCATTTCCTGTATACTTGTTTATATCAAATCGTTTAGCAGGAAACTCTCCGCTTATTATCTTATCTATTTTACAAATATCCGTTTCAAGAGATATAATCATGCTCTCTTTAGCTTCTTTATCAGGTACTATAACTAGTCTTACCTTATCTATATAAGGTTTTTTATCATAGTATTCTTCATTTTTTACTAAATCTATATATTTTCGTTTCTCATATTTATCTATTTTATACATTCCAGATCCTATTAAATTGTTTGAATAAAGATTCATATCATCAGTACTCAAACCAGCAAGTCTATGTTTTGGAAGTATTGGAAATATAAAATTTTCTAAAGAAAAAGAATATATACCGTTGAGTACTATATTAAAGCTAGTATCAGATAAAATCTCCACCCTAGCTACGTTATCAACAAGAGGACTATACGTGCTTTTATCTAATGTTTTTAGTAGATTTATTGTAAATTCAACATCTTGACTCGTTAATCTAACTCCATCATGCCAGTGTATATTATCTTTTAAATTTATATTCAAACTCATTCCATCCTGCGAAAGAGTATAATCTTTCACAAGCTTTGATTTTATATTATAATTTTCATCTACTACAAATAGACTATCATAAACTAATTTAAGCGCTTGATCTAAAGATCTTTCATTATTTAAAAGAGGATTTAAAGTTCTAAACTCAACAACGGAAATTTTTATTTCTCCACCACTCTTAGGCGTTAAGTCCTCCTCTTGTAATATGGTTTTTTTCAAATCTTCATCTATCTTATTATTATTTTTACTACACCCAAAGAGAAACACAACCATAATTAAAAGAAAAATAATTTTAATGTTTTTCATTAGTTTTTTCCTCATTTCTTATAAATAACTTTGTATCTTTTATAATATTCATTTACCTTATTCACGTAATCACTAGTTTCTTTAAACGGTATTTTGTCTAAGTTTATTCCATTTGCACTATATCTTTTATCGTTTAGCCATTTATCTACATTACCCGATCCACCATTATATGCCGCTATTACTAAATCTTTATCATTAAATTGATTAAAGAGCTTACTTATATACCAGCATCCTATTTGGATATTAGTTTCTGGATTAAATATATTTATATCATTCATTTTAAGTTCATCCTGAGCCCACTGTTGAGTAATATTTGATATTTGCATAAGACCTCGAGCTTCCCTATTTGATTCAGCATAAGGGAAAAATTTACTTTCAGCCTTTATTATAGAGAATACCAAATATGGATCTATGTCATATTCTTTCGAATATTTCATCACATACTCTTCATAATGTATGGGATACACTATTTTCAAACATCTATCTACTCCAAATGTTAAACCCACAATAAGTATAATAGCGTAAATAATAAAATACTTCTTTTTAATCAAGACACATTTCCTCCACATAATCACAAAATTTTTCTACATCTGCTTCAAGTATATGCTGATTATAGGAATTATCTATTATATAATCAGCATACTTTTTCTTATCTTCTACACTCATCTGTGATCTAATTCTTAGTATAGTATCTTCTTTGCTTATATTATCTCTTTTTATGATTCTTTTAATCTGTATATTTTCATTGCACATAACAAGAAGTACCATATCGACTAAATTTAATAGATTTGCCTCTATTAAGAGAGGCGCATCTAATATTATAAACTTTTGACGTTGTTTCTTAAATTTATTTATACTAGCTTTTATTTTACTTATGATTATAGGATGAGTTATAGAATTTAGTTTTTTAAGATTATCTTCATCCGAGAAAACAATACTTCCTAGTTTTTTTCTATCTAACTCATTATCAGAATTAAGTATTTCGCCTCCAAAACATTTAACCAGAGTATCAAGATTTTTCTTGTCATCAAATATTTTCCTTGAAATTTCATCTGCATCTATTATATTCATATTCTTTTTCTTTAAAATATTAGAAACCGTACTTTTCCCACTTCCTATTGACCCTGTAAGACCTATTACTATCATATTCTCACCTACTTCGTTTCATACCATGAATTCCCTGTATTAAGGTCTATACTTAGTCTAACCTTCATACTCACAGCGTTTTCCATTTCATTTTTCAAAATCTTCTCAACTTCATGGATTTCATCTTCTAGCGCCTCTATTATAAGTTCATCGTGCACTTGTAGAATGAGCTTTGATTTTAAATTTTCTTCTTTAAGCTTTCTATACACATTCACCATTGCAATCTTTATAACATCAGCAGCACTTCCCTGTATAGGTGTATTCATAGCTAATCTTTTTCCTAAATTTTTAACTATAAAATTCTTAGAGTTTATCTCTGGGATATATCTTCTTCTATTAAGAACAGTACTTACATACCCATCAACTTTAGCTTTTTCCACTATATCATCCATATATTTTTTTATATTAGGATATTTGTCAAAATAGTTATCTATATATTCTTTAGCTTTTTTAGCTGGTATATTAAGATTTTTAGCTAAACCAAAATCACTAATCCCGTATACTATACCAAAGTTAACAGCCTTTGCAGCACTTCTCATTTCACTATCTACATCTTCTATATCAACACCAAACACCTTCGATGCAGTACTCGTATGAATATCTTCTCCACTCTCAAACGCATTTATTAAGTTATCATCATCACTTATGTGAGCAAGTACTCTAAGTTCTATTTGAGAGTAATCTGCGTCAACTAGGCTATATCCTTCATTCGGTATGAATACCTTTCTTAAATTCCTTCCCATCTCAAGTCTTACAGGAATATTTTGAAGATTAGGCTCAGTAGATGATATTCTTCCTGTAGTAGTTATAGTTTGATTAAAAGATGAATGAATTCTCTTACTCTTTTGATTTATTATATTTAAAAGTCCATCTACATAAGTAGATTGTAACTTAACAATCTGTCTATATTCAGATATCTTGTCTATTATCTCATGTTCAGTTCTTAATTTTTCAAGAACTTCAGCGTTAGTTGAATATCCAGTCTTAGTTTTTTTTATTACAGGAAGTTCTAATTTCTCAAATAGTATAACTCCCAGTTGCTTAGGTGAATTTATATTGAATTCTTCCCCAGCAATCTCATATATATCTTTTTCTAGAGTTTGAATTATAATTGAGTATTCTTCCTTAAGTTGTTCTAACTTTTCAATATCGACCTTGAACCCTTCATACTCCATATATCCTAACACTTCAATAAGTGGCATTTCTATATCGTAAAAAAGTTCTTGCATTTCATACGTATCTATAGTTTTTTCCATCTCACTTTTTATACCTATAACAACTTCAATTAGAGTATTAAAATATTTAACCAAAATATCTTCTTCTAATTCTTCAAATTTTTTGGCTTTTTTGCCCTTACCTAAAAGTTCTTCCTCACTATTTATATTTTTACCCATATATTTAGCTGCTAAGTTATCGTGTAAGTAATTAGAACTCGTAGCATCTATTAAATATTCTCCTATTACAATATCAAACTTCATATTTTTAATATCGATACCATAACTTCTAAGGGCAATATATTCTTCTTTTAGTTTATAACCGTATTTTTGTATATCTTCTGATTCTAATATATATTTTAATTTCAATATAAATCTTTCTTCGTTCATATAATATACCTTATCTTTATCTAAGCCTATGAACATATATATAATATTTTTATCTAGTATATTTCCTTGTTTTGTAACAGTCTTTAAGAACATATATCTTCTATTCTTTATTTCATCTATAACAAAATCTATATTATCATCATTTATTAGTACCGACTCTGTATTATTCTCCTCCACAACTTCTTTGTTCATGCTTATTCTTTTAATCAAACTATTGAACCCAAAAGTATTAAAAAGCTTTATTATCCTTTGTTCATCATAATTTTCAAGTTTTAATTCATCTACATTCATATCAATAGGCATATCTCTTACTATTGTGGCAAGACGCTTACTCATAAGGGCTGTATCTATATTTTCCTCTATTTTATTTTTTACATTTCCCTTTAGCTTGTCTGTATTTTGAACTAAATTTTCAATTGTTTCAAATTCTTTTAAAAGCTTAATTCCAGTTTTTTCTCCTATTCCAGGTACTCCTGGTATGTTATCAGACTTATCTCCCATAAGTCCTTTAAGATCTATAAATTGATCTGGAGTTAACTCATATCTTTTTAAAACCTCATCATAGTCGTAAATTTCAAGTTCTGTTATTCCTTTTTTAGTTATAAGTATCTTAGTCTTATAAGATGCAAGTTGTATAGCATCTTTATCTCCAGTAACTATAATAACCTCAAAATCATCTTCTTCTGCGATTTTGGATACGGTTCCAATTATATCATCAGCCTCAAAGCCTTCCATTTCAAGTCTGTTTATCTTAAATGCATCTAAAAGTTCTTTTAGTGGCTCAACCTGTACTCTTAATTCATCAGGCATTTTTTTTCTTCCAGCCTTATAATCTTCATACTGCTTATGTCTAAACGTAGGTGCTTTAAGGTCAAACGCAACACTCATATGAGTTGGTTCATATTCGTCTATTATCTTAAATAGCATAGTAGTAAATCCATATATCGCATTAGTATGTAATCCTTCTTTATTCATAAGATCAGGTAGAGCATAAAATGCCCTATTCATCAAAGAGTTTCCATCTATTATAACAAGTCTTTTATTCACTTTTCTCACACTCCATATTTATTTAGAAATAACACAAATAATTCAGATAAAGTTTAACTTCATCTGAATTAAGTTCCACTTTATTATATCATTATTATATGTTTTAATCACAAGTAAATTATATAAAGTGAAACTTAATTTAGATGTACTTTTTACTCCATCTAAATTTTTAGTTTCACTAATCCAGAAGCTGTAGAGTTCTTATCTCCAACATTAAGATAATGGAGTCTTAGAACTCTTAGCTTTCGGATAAATTTCAACTTGTTAGATAACGTTGATTAAATAACTAAACTATCAACTATTTTGAGCAACGGAGCCCGTAGGGATTGTTGGCGACACGAATCAATGCGTAGCATTATACGATTTTTTTATTCTTCTCTATTATATTTTTTTTAAATATGTTGATTTTTTTTTTTATATGTGTTAATATTTGTTTGTAGTATTTTTTGCCCGAGTGATGGAACCGGCATACGTACGCGACTCAAAATCGTGGTTTTGCGAGTTCGAATCTCGCCTCGGGCACCAATCAAAAAAGATAGGTATATACCTATCTTTTTTTTAATTCCCATATCCATCTACCTCACTCCAGGTAGCATGGCTCTAAATAAATTTCTTTTAGTCACATTTATAAATTTGACACTACCTTTTTTTTCAAAAGAATTCTTTATTCTATTAAAACCCATTCCACTTCCTAAAAATCTCATCTTATCATCTAGTATTAATAGCCTTTGATATATCCAATCATTTCTTCTCGATGGATTCTTTTCTTTTACTATAGTATTTATACCATCTCCTCTAATAAGTACACCTGGATTATTTACCTCAACTTTGTCTTTTCCCAAATATATAACTGTCTCCCTTGTTAAATTATAATAATCTCTATGTACTAAGCTATTTCTAATACATTCATAAAGCCCCTCTATAGGATAATTATAATTTTTTAAAATAGTTCCAAGATAATACTCAACTTCATTTAACATATAGATTATATTTCCTTGAAATATTTTGGTAGTAACCTCTTTATCCAAATCATCTATAACTCGTATAGATGAACTTGTTATATGTTTTTGAGGATGATTTCCAAAAACTAATAATCCTCCTAGTGTAGTTACATAATTCCCATCTTCCATCTTTATACATATTCCTAAATTTTCTAGCAACTCTATAGATATCTCTTCGTTAATATTTATCTTTTTACAATATGCACGAACTATCTTTTCATCTATTTCACTTATATCACTTTCAACAACAGGCATCATTTCAGTATTTATAATGCCACTTTCCTCAAACATACTCGCAACTTCATGTCTTCTAGCTATATCCGTAGTAGATCCCCTTCTTATATAAAAACTCCCATTTTGCCTTAATTGATGAGGTTTTTGATTACTCTTAAATATCACAAGTATTCCTAATGTTTTTCCTTCATATTCTTCATACTCCATTTTTATACTCACCGGCGGATCAATTCTATTCGATAATATCTGTTGTATTTTTTCCTCTGCATACGAATCCTTTTGAATACCTATTATATTCTTTGTTTTATCCTCAATCCCAAATATTATATAACCTCTTCCTCCGTATGTATTAGCAATTGCTAGTATATCTTTAGCTAGTTCTTTTTTTTCTGCTTGAGTATTCAAATTTATCTTCAATTTATAATCAAGCTTCGCACCCTCAGGCTTTTTTAAAAGGTTAGATATCTTATTTTTATCCATATAATCACCTCTCATATTGTGAATATACAACCAGAATTCGCTTCATGCTATTTTATTTTATTTTTAGGTTTGAAAATCTATATGTTATTTACCAACATATTATGACTATATGTTATAATTTAGTTATAATTTAACACAAGGGAGCAGATAATATGGATTTTAAACAACTCGAAACATTTATAGAAATAGCAAAACACAAAAGTTTTTCAAAAGCTGCCAAAGAACTTTTTTTAACACAACCTACTATAACTACCCATATCCAAAATCTTGAAAAAGATTTGGGAACTATTTTAATAAATAGAAATAACAAAAATATATCTTTAACAGAGCCAGGAGAAATTCTTTATTCTCATGCTCTAGAAATACTAAATTCGAGAAAAAAAGCATTATTCAGTTTAAAGGAATATGAAGGAAAAATAGAAGGTATTATAGATATAACCTCAAGTTCTATTCCTGAAACATATATACTTCCAGATATTTTAAAATCTTTCATAAACAATTTTCCCGATGTTAAATTTACTATAACTCACCACGATTCACACGATGCAATAGATGAGATATTAAATGAAAAAGTGAATTTTGGATTTGTAGGTTCAAAAATCCCAAACTCACAAATACAATATATAGACTTAATGAAAGACGAGCTGGTTTTAATAGCTCCTTATGATTATAATATTATATGTGATGATTCATATGTGAGTATTTTTTCTCTTAAAAACGAAAATTTCATAATGAGAAAAGAAGGTTCAGGAACTAGAAAGGTTATAGTAAATGAGCTTAAGAAAAACGATCTTCCATTGGATCATTTCAATATATTAGCTCATGTAGAAAGTAATGAAGCAACTAAAGAAATGGTAAAAAAAGGTATGGGACTTTCTATTGTATCTAATAAATCCATAGTAGATGATATTAGTTCTAAGTCATTAAAAGCCTATAAGATAAAAGAGTTAGATCTTCAAAGAAAATTTTATTTTATATATTCTAGGAAACGAATAAATACGCCTTTAGAAGAAAAATTCATAGATCATATAAAAAACTTTTTCGAATAACGTTCACTTCGTTCTAAGTATTTTAAATGCATAAGTTCTTAGGTCATCTGTGAGTCATTCAAAATATGCATATGAAAATTCAAATAAAAAAATGGCGCTCATTTAAATGAGTGCCATTTTTCGGTTAACCATACAACTTCTCTTACTAATCAATTAAAAAAACTACTTCAAGAATCCTCTATAAGCCTTGAAAGTTTCATAGCAATCTACTTTACTTGCAAGTTCCATAGGTGCATGCATACTTAAAAGAGCAACTCCACAATCTACAACTTCAGCTCCATAATTTGCTAATATGTAGGCTATAGTTCCACCTCCACCTTGGTCTACCTTTCCAAGTTCTCCCACTTGCCATGTAACATCATTTCCATCAAAAGTCTTTCTTATTTCAGATAAGAATTCTGCATTTGCATCATTACAACCTGATTTTCCTCTTGATCCTGTGTATTTAGCTATAACTACCCCATGGCCTATAAATGCTGCATTTCTCTTATCCACAACATCAGGGAAATTTGGATCAAAACCACAAGTAACATCTGCAGATAATACCTTTGAATTAGCTAATGCTCTTCTTAATTTCAAATCACTATAATTTCCTTGAGCATTTATAATTTCAGCAACTGTATTCTCAAAGAATCTAGATTCCATTCCAGTATTGCCCATAGAACCAACTTCTTCTTTATCTACAAACAATCCAACAGCTGTATACTCAGGTTTTTCCACTTCGAAAATACCTTTAAGTCCTGCAAATGTACATACTCTATCATCATGCCCATAAGCAGCAATCATAGATCTATCAAGACCTACATCTCTTGACTTTCCAGCAGGAACTATTTCTATTTCAGCAGTTAAAAAATCTTCTTCTGTCATTTTGTATTTCTCATTTAATAATTTTAATACACTTTTCTTAACAGAATCCTTCTCCTCATCCTTTAAAGGTATGTGACCTACTAAAACATTAAGACCCTCACCTGTAATCCCGTCAGAAAGTTTTTTACCCATTTGATCCTTAGCTAAATGTATTAAAAGATCACTTATGTATACTATAGGATCATTTTCATCATCACCTATGTTAATATCTACCTTACTTCCATCCTTAGTATAAACAACTCCATGCATACTTAAAGGAATTGTTGTCCATTGATACTTTTTAACTCCTCCATAATAATGAGTTTTAAGAAGTGCCAAATTACCATCTTCATAAAGTGGAAATGGTTTTAAATCCAGTCTTGGTGAATCTAT
Source organism: uncultured Peptostreptococcaceae bacterium (assembly GCA_942492135.1). Classification (GTDB taxonomy): domain Bacteria; phylum Bacillota; class Clostridia; order Peptostreptococcales; family Peptostreptococcaceae; genus Tepidibacter_A. The sequence goes on along the minus strand of CALODI010000010.1, from coordinate 724,819 downwards.
ATGAGATCCAACTATCTTCATACCTTTTTCTATTTCATTTTGTCCTATTACAAATAACGCAACTCCTTTACCTTTGTTATTTGCATATATCTTAGAACCTACTTTAATATTCTTATTTTCCAAAGCTTCTTCTAACGAAATATATCCCTGCTCCTTTGCCTTTTTAATTATCTCATCTACACATCTTCTTTCAGTTTTTCCATTGTCTAAAAAATCCATATATTCCTTAGAATAAGACATTAAAGCATCCATGTCCCCATCTTTTAAATTTTTCCATGCATTTTTAAATTCATGAGTTAAATTCATATTTATCACCTTCCGTATAGTATTATTTTAACATATTATTTTTATTATATCATATTTTGCAGGTTATTTTTGGGAAATATCAATTAATCAAATTTTTAGTATTCTTATTCATTATTTTATATATTTTTAGTATTTCCTATTCAATAGATAAAAAATCGTATCTACAGATACGATTTTTTTATATTTTCTTTATGTTGTTTTTATACGCATATATAGCAGCTTGAGTTCTATCTGATACCTCAAGTTTTCTTAATATACTAGAAACGTGATTTTTTACAGTCTTTTCACTTATGTAAAGTCTTTCTGAAATTTCCTTATTGCTCATCCCGTCGGCAATAAGACATAGTACTTCATACTCTCTCTTAGTTAAGCTATCTAGACCCTCTTTAACTGTATTTCTATCTTTTCTTTTGTTTATCTCTCTTAATAATTCCCCTGCAAGATTTGGATGAACATAACTTCCCCCATTATATACGTTTATTATTGCAGATACCAGACTTGATGATTCTGAATCCTTAAGCATGTATCCATTTGCTCCCAGGTTCAAAGTTTCTATAAGATATTCTCTTTCATCATATATAGTCAACATTATGACCTTAGTAGATGGGTCCATATCCTTTAATTTTCTTAAAGTTTCTATACCATTCATATTAGGCATATTAATATCCAATAAAACTATGTCTATATTTTTTTTTCCGTAGTATTCTATAGCTTCATAACCATCACAAGCCTTAGCTACAATAGTTATATCATCCTCAAGCTCCAATATTTTTGCAAGACCCTCCCTCATAAGAGAATGATCATCCACTATCATAACGTTGATATTATTTTTCTTCATCATTTACCTCCTTATTAGGAAAAGCAAAAATAACCTTAGTTCCTTCCCCTATTTTGCTGTCTATTTTTAGTTGACCATCTAGTAAAGATGCTCTTTCCCTCATAAAACCTACTCCTAATGATCCTTCTATACTATTATTATACTCCATATTAAATCCAATACCATCATCTTCAACAACACCAGCTACTCTTTTTTCATTTATATCAAGTTTAATTTTAACATTAGATGCTTTAGAGTGCTTGCATACATTATTCAAAGATTCCTGTATAACTCTAAATGTAGTTATCCTAACCAGAGGATGCATTATTTTTGTATTATTAAGTACAATCAAATCTATATTTACATCCTTCTCATACTCTATATCCGATATGATTCTTTCTATTGTAGGTATCAAACCTAAATCATCTAATGATGTTGGACTTAAATCATACATAATTCTTCTTAAATCTCTAAGTGTAGTCCTAAGAATTTTCTTCATATTCTTAAGTTCGTCTCTAGATAATTCTATATCTTTATCTAAAAGCCTATTCATTATTTCAGATTTTATTACTAAAGAAGCCATACTCTGTGCTGGTCCATCGTGTATATCTCTAACTATTCTTCTTCGTTCTTCCTCTTGTGATTTTATTATCTTCATTCCAATCTGAGCTTTATCCTCTAGTGAATTCATCTTCTGAGATACATTTTCTAAATCACCCCTCAAAAAATCAACAACAGATTTCATTTTAGACATATATGATTCGCCTTTTTCTAATATTCGATCCATTTTTCTAAGTCTTATCTCAAGATCATTTCTACTTTTTATTATATTTTTTTCTTCTTCTCTTTTCACCGTAAGCTTAACTTGTATACTCTTAGCATCTTCATATGCCTGTCTTATTTTCTCTTCCGTATGATTGTGGAAATTCTTACTTATAGTAGCTAATCTTTGTTTACTCTTTTTTTCCTCTTTTTCCAAGTATTCAACCTCATCTATCAAAACCATAACTCTTATCCTGAAGTTTTCTAAGTCTATCCTCATTTTTTCACACTCATTATGTACACTTTCATACATAGACAAAACTTCATCTTGGCTATTCTTTATAGTGTCTATCACCTTATTGAATATTTCATTAAAATTTATAAATATTTCTTCTCCATTCACAATAATTTACCTCTTTTTTCATTTTTCGACATCTATTTACATTATACTATATTTTCAAGAAACATTACACCTATTCATCTTACTATTTATACAAAAATAAAAGATCACCGTGTGGCAACCTTTCATTTATGAACTAAAATTCAATACTGTTTATACTATTTTTTTCACTTTCATTTAGAACTTCTTCAAGATTTAATATTATTATCATTCTAGAATCAATTTTTCCAATACCTTCAATATGCACTCTATCAGATCCTGCTATTATTTCTGGAGCTAGTTCTATATCAGTATCATCCATAGATATCACATGAGAGGCATCATCTACTAAAAATCCAAACATTTTACCATCTATATTAGCTACAATTATTCTAGATACTTCACAAGATTCTACATCCTGAGATAAATTAAATCTCTTTTTTAAATTTATTATAGGAGTTACATCTCCCCTTATGTTTATAATTCCATCTACAAAATCAGGAGTATTTGGAACTTTAACAATCTCCTTAACTTCGCTGACTTCCTTAACCTTCATTATGTCGACTCCATACTCTTCATTGTTAAGCTTGAAAATAACATATTTTTTTTCAGACATAAATATCCCCCCTAATATACTAATCTACAACTTCTATACACTCTAATTTTTCTCTGAAATCTTTTCTGAAATTTTCTATATATTCTTTTCTTAAATCTTGTTGTTCCTTTTTTTCTTCTTCATTTAAACCTTCTGCTTTAGCTTTATTTGCTAACCAATTTATTCTATCTATCTTTTCTTTAGATAACATTTTAACACCTCTTTCTTATTTAAAAAAACATCCTACTATTTTTAAAATCAACATTGTTTTTATACTTTAATAAAAATTCATCTAAATTTTCATCTATTATCCTTATTCCCTTTTCTATTTGTTCACAATTTGTAGACGCTATATTAATCCTAAAAAATCTATCCTCTATAGGATTATCAAAAAAATAGTTTCCAGGCATAATAGAAACCCCATATGGTATCAAATAATTTCTAAAATCAATTGAAGAGTATCCTTTTGGAAGAGACATAAAGAAGTTTATTCCCCCCATTGGCTTATTAAATTCTATTTTAGAAGATAACCTTGTTTCTATTGAATTAATCATACTATCAAATCTTATTTTATACGTTTTTTCTACATTTTTCAAATGGTTTTTGAAATCATAATACTTCATATAATAGTACAATGACTTTTGAACTAAACTCGATGTTACTATATCACTTGAATATTTGGCCCATATTACCTTATTTAAAATACCTATAGGTATATCCATAAAACCTACTCTAAGACCTGGCATTAATATTTTTGAAAAACTCTTAATATATATAACCCTATTAGAATCGTCATATGATCTTAACGTATTATTGTCTTCTGAATAAAATTTAAAATCACTTAAAAAATCATCCTCTAATATATAAAAATCATATTCATTTGCAAGTTCTATAAGCTTTTTCTTTTTCTGCTCAGAATATGATATTCCAGTTGGATTTTGATGATTTGGCATAACATATAAAAGCTTAGGCCTTATTTTTTCTAATTTTAACTTTAAAATACCAATATCCATTCCATCATTCAACAATGGAACCTGCATTATTTTCGCACCCTTATTTTTAAATATTTCTAAAGCTCCACTGTACGTAGGCTCCTCACAAAATATAACATCACCGTAGTTAATAAGTGTTTTACAAATAACATCTATCCCTTGCTGTGCACCAGATATTATTTGTATTGTGGATGGATCTGTATATATGTTTAAACTTTTTAAATAATCACATATCGAATTTCTAAGATTTAAATATCCAAGACCTTCATCATATTCAAATAAAGATGGACCTTCATTTTGAAGAGCCATGTTTATAGCTTTCTTAAAATTCTCAATAGGAAATATATCTGTAGATGGATTACCAACATCAAATCCTATAATTTTATCATCTACAATTGAAGATGCTTGGTTATAATTTTTAATTTCGGTTGCATAGCTTCCACTTCCTACTATCTTATATATATATCCTTCATTTTCTAATAGTTCATATGCCTTTACTATAGTAGACGTATTAACACCCAATAAATTTGAAATTTTCCTTATAGGGGGTAGTTTTTCATTCTTTGTAATCTTTTCACTCTCTAGCATATTTTTAATATTCCTATATATCTGAACATACTTAGGAATATTATTTGTAATCATGTCGAATTTGTATTTTTCCATATATATCACCAGTTTTATTATAACAAAAATTATTATATCTGAATACTATAGTATTTGATAACTTTTAAAAGTAAGTGCATAATTACAAATACTAGCTTTTCTGATATAAAATTGAATTATAGATAAAAAAACAATATGAGTCAATCGCATTATGCAATTGACTCATATACATTAACAAGTTTTTTATTCGAATCATCCCATATATACTTTTCAGATTGTATTTTTCCTTCTTGTTCAATATTTATACGATACTCTTTATTATTAATAATCTCTAGTATAATATCTTTTATTAGCATTTTATCATTTGGATTTAATAAAATAGCTTCATTTCCTAATACTTCCTTAAAAGAAGATGAGTTAGAACATATAACTGCTTTTTTACAAGCCATAGCTTCTATACTCGACATAGGAAACCCTTCATAATCAGATAAATTTAAAACTAACTTAGATCCATTATAAAAATAAGGCATATCTGCATACTCTACAACTCCAGTGAAAATAACACTATCTTCAATTCCAAAATTTCTAGCTAAAACTTTAAGACCGTAGTAATACGCCTCTCTTTTTCCATCACATTTTCCAACAATAACAAGCTTTAAATTATGATTAGCTTTTTTTATTTCTTTAAATATTTCAAATATTTTTTCCAAATTCTTTCTTTTATGAATACTTCCTACACATAGTAAATAATCTCTGTTTATCTTATATTTATTTTGTATAACTACCTTACATTCTTCCTTTTTTATAGGTCTAAATATATCTGAACATCCCGGATATATAACTTCAATTTTATCTTCACAAATATTAAAATTATCCATAATTCCTTTTTTTATAAAATTTGAAACAGCAATAATCTTGTCACTTTCTTCTATAGCACGAGGAAATATATCCATAAACTTTTTTAAGTATTTTTGATCCGCATATTCTTTATTCATTACCGGAATTAAATCATGAACTGTAATAACCTGCTTGCAATGTTTTTTAAAAGGAATACTAAGTCCATTATTAGGTGAATGATATATATGTATATTATTATTTTTAATATATTCTTCAAGATTAATGTAATTATTTTGTCTTCTATTTAAATTTAATCTAGTATATGTAATATTTCTATATTTATCCCACATAGGAATCTGTATATCCTCATCACAAATAAGGTCATATTTAGGTTGGGGATATATCTGCATCAAATTATTTATAAATTCAAAATTATAAGAACAAAGCCCTGTTCCATGCAATTTAGTAATAGCTAATGAATCTATACATATTTTCATTTTTTCAACTCCCTATAAATACTCAGCATCAATATCAATCAGTTCATTAATTACATCTTCACCACATTCATCTGTTGACATTGATATTTCACTTAAAATTTTTTTATCATAATCAAATTCTTCATTAAGTTCAATTTTAATATTTTCATTACTCTCAAAAATAATATTTTCTTTAAAACTGCTTACATTTACATTCTTATCAAATTCATTCTTCAAATTTTCACAACTATAATTTGCATCTAATAAATATACAGAATGGCAGTATATCTTTCTAGGAGATATCAAATCAAAATATGCATCTAAAATATACACTTTAATATTATTAATATCAATATCAACATTATCCTTAGATAATTCAAAAAAAGTATTATATGGTGTACTTAAATATAAAATATTTGCCTTTTCACTATCTCCATTTTCAGTATAAATAATTTTATACTTTTTTTCTCCATCAACTACAATTGTTTTTCCTAAAGGAGCATTAATAGTTCGAATAGATTTAACTTTTACGTCTACCATAATTTCATATATACTCTTTACCTCTGGTTTATCATTAGGTATAAGTATCGTTTCTATTTCAGAATACTGTACTATTTGTCCATTTATTTTATTTGGTAATTCATACTCAGGAGCTACTCCTATCACATTTATAAAATTTCTAACAATCCCCATACTATCTCCCCCCTTAATTATTATATTGTTTTTTATTTTAATTTTATTCATATTTATAACAAAATAATAATAAAATTATTTTAAGATTACTTAACTTTAAAGGAGGATTTATATTATATGGGAGCTAGATTAGTTAAATTTGGATTTAAGCCAAAAGAAAATGAACAAATAGAAGCTGTGGTAAAAGTAGCAGAAGAAAAAAGAAGTGTAATTCATGGAATAGTGAAAGATTATAAAGGTAAAATAGTAAAAGATGCTGTTGTTAAATTATTTGAAGTAGTTTATCCACCTTGTGGTTTAAAACCTTTAACTCATACTTTTACAGATGAGTGTGGACAATTTCTATTTGGTCCTCTTTGCCCTAATAAAAACTATGTAATTAAAGTATGGTTTAATGATGTGAAAATTAGAGAATTAATTATTGAACCTGATTGCGATGACCCTTGTGAAGATAAAAGAAAAGATGAATTTTTAGATGATTTTGAAGAAGAAGAACTATAAAAAAACTAAAATGTACCATTTGTCAAGGACAATAAAAAAAGCCTATGCAGCATTACTAAGATGATTTCTGTATTAAACAGGAGTCATCTTTTTTAGTTTTCACTGATATCTATAGTTATTACAGTAAATCATATATTGCTTGATTTCTTTTTTTAATTCTTCTAATGTTTCACATTCCTTATAAACCCCCAGAAGTAGACAAATTAAAAAAGCCTATTTATTGGGAGTTTATTTATAATAAAAAAAATGGCTAATTTCAAATAACATTGAATATATATTTATATAATCATTAAATAAGAAAGGAGATAAATATGAATTCAAACCTAGATAATCTTATACAATTCTTTGGTATTTCAGAAACTTTTCCATCATACTCAGACACATTCAAACAGCTTCATATACAAAAAGTATCCTGTATAAATAGTTCTTTACCTGATATTCATAAAATATTGAGAGTATCTTCAAAAACAGAAATATTAAACTCAAAAATAATAAATACTTCTAAAGGAATTTCAAGCGAAGGACAAATTTTAACAGGTAATCAGTTAATAGTAAACGGAGATATTGTTCAAAATTTAGAGTATATAACAAACGATTCTAATACATCTGTGCAAGCTACACAATTTATTATACCTTTTTCAACTTATATAATTTTAGATAAAGAGTATATTTATGATTCAAAATTAAAAGTTGTACCTTATATCGAAGATATATATGTAGAGCAAATTTCTAAAAGAAAAATTTTCACAAGCATTATGATGATTCTAGATGTTAATTATTTGTTGTAATAATAGTTTGGAGGTTGTAAAATGGAAAAAGTAGACATTCAAAACTACCTATATGATAAAAATAATTTTTTTTCATTAATTTCTTCTGAAGAAGTAATTAATTTACCAAAAAATATGCCAGATATCAAAGAATTTGTTTCTATTATTATAGAGCCTGAGATTACACATACAAAAATTATAGATACTATTAATGGTATTTCTGATGAAGGTCAGCACTTATATGGCAAAAAGATGGTTCTTCATATTAAATTAAAACAAAAAATATTATATCTAGCAGATATACAAAATCAATCTATACATACGATTCAAAATGAGTATTTGCAAAGTGCATATATTATAGTTCCTGCTTTTATAAAAGGTTCTGATATAAAAGATCTACTTAAATTTAATTATCTAAAAACCACTATTAAAGTTCAAAATTCTATAACTAAACTAATCAATAATCGTTGTATTTACAAAAATGCGATTTTGGATATAAATACATGTTTTATACCTTCATATGAACTAAGTTATTGTATACATAGTAATTATATTGAAAGTAATATTTTTATATCTTATGATAATTGCTGTAAAAAGAAACAAATAACATTGTCTAATAATAGTAAAAACATAAGACCAACATGGTCTCCTAACGGAGATAAAATAGCATTTCTTTCTAACAAAGACAATAACAATCCAAAATACATGCTGTATATTTACTCTGTAAAAGATTCCATTGTAAAAAAAATAACTACTTCATATGAAATTTCATCTATCACCAGTTTTTGTTGGACTAATGATGGGCAAAAAATTATTTTCGCTGGTTCTTATGAAAATCAAAAAAATTTATTTTATATCGATATTAATACATGTAAATGCCAACAACTCACTTTTGTAAGTAGCTCTATAAAAAACTATAAGCCTGAATGCTGCCCAAATAGAGAAGAAGTTGCTTTTTTACAGTCAATATCCGGTATTTCAAATTTATGTATTATGAATATAAACAAAATGAATATAAATAGAATCACATCATCAGGTTATATAAAAGATTTTAGTTGGTCTAAAGATGGTAACTTTATTACATATACTTATGGTAAAAGTGATACTTGTGATAAAATTTACATATTAAACTTAATAAGTTTTGAAAGTACATTATTAAAAATCCCAAAACAAATCATAAAAATAAAAAATATACAATATTCTAACTGTAATAAGTTTATAGCTTTTATTGGTTCTGATTTAATTACAGATAATATTTATATATACAATATAAAAGAAGATTCTTTTGTAAATTTAACAAATAATATTTTTAATATAAAAATAAATGATTTCATTTGGACAATAGATTCATCAACTATTTATTACTCTGCAAAAGAATTTAAATATTTCAATATTTACTCTACATCTTTAAAAGATTATTCAAAATATATAATTACAAATACTACTGCTTGTGATATAGAATTAAATTATAGACCAAAAATAATATGAGTCAATTGCATTAAGCAATTGACTCATACTATTTAACGAGCTTTTTATTCATAGGTTACATCTATCAATACAGTTGTATTTTCAAATATTGTGTTTTTATCTAATAAAGACAAATGTATATTTTCTATGTATCCTGTAGCAATAAGTGAATTATTCATTTTGTAGTCATTAGGAAGCATAATAAAATTACTAAACGGAACATCAAAATATGTACCATAAACAACTTGAGTTGGAACATCTGCAACATATTCAATTTTTTGCCTTATTTCACCTTCAACAACTAATGCTTTTCCAGTTACTCTTTGCCCTTCTATAGAAGTTTTTATTGGCACATTTATTATTTTTTTGTTTATAATAAAAATATCTGCAATAACACTCACAATCTGTTGTATGTTAGGTTTGTTTTCCGATAAAATTAAATTCTGTTCTATACAAAATTGTTTAAATGTTAAGGTATTTTGAGGTAAATTATTAGCTATTCCCGATATACTTATTAGATTTTCAACAATACTATTCATTTTTATCCTCCTAAAATTATATACTTTAATTATTTGTTTTAATTAATAAATATTCAAAGAGAAGTTATATATGCTAAAAATAACAAAAGCTTAAGACAAGAAATTAATTTTCTTATTTTAAGCTTTTTTATACTAATTTATATTATTAACAACCCTCATCTAAAGGAAGTGCTCTTAAGAACAATGTTACATTTTTAAATATTTCTCTATTGTTAAAAGCTTTAACAAATACATCTTCAACACACTTTTCAACACAGAATGTAACATCTAATGCATCAAAATTTTCACCATTCATCTGAATACACTTTGGTATAACTATAAAGGCTGAAAATGGAATATTAAAATGTGCTGAATGAACATTTTGCTGTGGTACATCTGCAGTATAAACTATTTTTTGATTTAAAATCCCCTCAACAATTAACTTCCTTCCTGTTAATTTAGTTCCTTCTTCATTTTCATCCTCAGGAAGAGGTGAAGGAAATGGTGTACATTCAACTATTGGTCCTGGTGTTTTGATAACTCTTTTTGATATGATTTTTACATCAATTAATACCTTATCTATCGTCTCTATATCTGGCTTTTGTGGTGGAATAACTAATACTTCTGGTATTGAAATTTCAGTCCAACTTAATTTATCAGCACCTGGCTCAGTAGGGAACGTCTCACTAATCTCATCAGTATTACATAATCCTACAACATCAACTACTTCATTATACGAACATTTACAACTCATATATTAATTTCCTCCTTTTTATATTATTAACAATCACGGCTAGTTGCTTTTATGAATAATGTTACATTCTTAAATATCTGTCTCTTTGAAACTCTGCATACAAATATATCTTCTATGCATGTTTCTATCTTATATCTAGTTACAAGCGAAGCATCCTCTTCAAGTATAATAAAAGCGGAAAACGGAACATCAAAATGAGCAGAGTGCATAGATTGTTCTTCAACATCTGCAGTATATATTATTTTCTGTCTTAAAATCCCTTCAATAACAAGTTTTCTTCCAGTTAAATACGTTCCTTCATTATTGTCTAATAAAGTCCCATCCTCTAATTTAAATACAGGTGTTTTTACTACTCTTTGTGATATTATATCTACACATGAAGTTATACTTGTAATCTGTTCAACATCTGGTTTTTGATTAGGAATACATAAAACTTCAGGTATAAATACTTGAGTCCAAGTATCACCAGGATCCATATTTTCTAATTTTTCTTTTGAACATACTCCTTTAATCTCTATTAGCATATCTTCTTCGCAGCCACAAGAATCAAATCCATTATTGTTTTCATTTAATTTTCCCGTTGAGCTACAGGCTATAGATCCTATTTTTCTTTCTACCTTATTGTCATTACATCCACAATTCATAAATTATTATCCTCCTTTTCAATATATAATTAACAATTATTTGGACATTCAGTTCTTGGCGTTTTTATAGCTTGTAAAAATAAAGTTATATTTTTAAATATTTGTCTAGGACAGAAGCTTTTAATAAATACATCTTCAATACATACATTTATTTCAAAATTATCATCAAATTCAGTATCTCCAGGTATTACTATAAAAGCTGAAAATGGAACTATAAAATGCGCAGTGTGTAAAGTCTGTTCTGGCACAGCTGCAGTATACATTACAGCTTGAATAAGCTCTCCTTCTACAATAAGTTTTCTTCCTGTTATTATTTTACCTTCTTCATTTGTTCCTGTTGGTGTAGCTATTATTTTTTTCTTAATAATATTTGCTTGTATTTTTACTGAGTTTATTTGTTCTATATCCGGTTTTTGCTCAGGTATAATTAAGTTTTCCGGCACTGATATTTGAGTCCATAAATTGTTAGGAGCTGTTAAGTCTATTGTTTCTGGATCACATAATCCTACAATATCAATAAAATCTGTATTAATACAACTTTGATTCATATTATAATATCCTCCCTTTTTTGCATTCTAATTTTATATAATCTATCCAAATATTACATCATCAATATACCAAATCCCACCTTTTTCATTTGCAATTATTGGCGGATTTGCATCTACTTCTTCTGCTACAAATACAATTGTTGCTTGTGTAGTTCCTGATGGTATTGAAGAACTACAAGTACAGTCATCAAAAGTACAATCAGCTGTATCTGTGCAATTACAATTCAACATGTCAGCATAAGATTCAAAATCATATCCAACGATAAATGGTTCATTAGGAAACGGCGTTGGAAATGGCGTTGGAAACGGCGGACAAGGACAACCAATTGTTTCTATTTGATCAGGTGAACCTTCAAAAATTCTAACTACTAATGCAGCATCCGTTACTACTGAATCTACTCCTTGATCAATAATTCTATCTATAATATCATCTATTTCTATTACACTATTCCAAAATACAAGTGCAGTAGTTCTTAAACTCCAAGGTATATTTGGGGAAGACCCATTTCTTCTATCCAGCCTTGCTCCCCAAAATCTAAGTTCAGAAACACACTGATTTATTGGCACTACTTGAGATAGAATTGCTGGTTTCCAACCAGTCAAATCATCATTTGCTTCAGTCTGAAGACAAGCTGATACCCTCCCAGAATGAGCAATTAAGCCTATTGTACCAGGAACTATTTTTTCCATATTTAAAAGAGAATCTGATTTTGTTACACTATTTGTAACTCTCCAGCAGTTTGTAATTTCTCCACATTCAAATCCACCATTTCTAATCAAATTACATTTTGGGCATGTATCGCCTTTTGGTCCTTGTTCACCTTGTGGTCCTTGCGGTCCTTGTTCACCTTGTGGTCCTTGCGGTCCTTGTTCACCTTGTGGTCCTTGAGGTCCTTGTTCTCCTTGTGGTCCTTGAGGTCCTTCCGGTCCTTCTGGCCCTGGGCATCCTTGTGGTCCTTGTGGTCCTGTATCTCCTTTTGGCCCTTGTGGTCCTGTAGGTCCTGGACATCCAGGTGGTCCTGCATCTCCTTTTGGTCCTATCGCTCCTTGTGGTCCTTGACACCCCGGAGGTCCTTGACATCCTGTGTCACCCCTTGGTCCTGGTGGACCTACTATTCCTGGTGGACCCATACATCCTCCATCACCTTTTGGACCTTGTGGTCCCATTGGTCCACAAGGTCCCTGATCACCTTTTGGTCCCTGTGGTCCTACTGATCCAGGAGGTCCTGGAGGTCCTGGACACCCTTGTGGTCCTGGTGGACCTGGATATCCCGGTACACCAGAATCTCCTTTTGGTCCTTGAGGTCCTACTGTCCCTGGAAATCCCTGCGAACCTATTTGACCTGGACATCCTGTTGATCCAGAATCACCTTTTGGCCCTTGCGGTCCTACTGGGCCTGGATACCCTTGACACCCTAAGTCACCCTTTTGTCCTTGATACCCTGGCGGTCCAGGATATCCTGGATGTCCTGGAGGTCCAGGATATCCTGGATGTCCTGGAGGTCCAGGATATCCCGGAGGGCCTTGTGATATACATGATGTATTTCCTCCATAATACAATTGCGATTTATTCTTTTTATGTTCTTCTTCCATTTGTTTATCTGTATATATATATCCTGCCATTTATTCCTATCCCCTCCTTTCTACAACCAGTCTATGATACGTATTATTTGTTTGTTACTATATTCAAGCAAATAATTTCATTTTTTAAGTTGCACAACTGATAATAAAGCATAATATATATAGAAAAAATTATATATTAAGGAGGTTTATTAAATGAAAAATGACTGTATTCAAATTACAGGTATAACTCCATATGATCATTTTCCTAATTGTCTAAAAAATCACCCTTGCTCACAAATGTGCGAAACAGATAGATTATTTATCCCTAGACAAAAACCCAATATAGAAAATATTTTACAAGTTATTGCAAATGTATCTGTATGTTCTTTTAAAGTAATTTGTACTCCTTTAGGAAAAAAATTAGTAATAGACGGTACAAAACATATCAAAATCCTTTATGTAGCAGATGAACCGTGTCAAAATGTGCATTCAGCTCATTTTGATATTCCATTTTGTATGTTTATATTATTAAAAGATATAGACTGCGAAGTAATAGAGGTGTTTACTGGAATAGAACATATATCTATACGCCAATTAGATTGTAGATCTTTTACACTATCAATGATTATATTCGCTTGCCCTATATTTAAAAAGAAACATGATCATTGTCATTCTGATGCAAATTGTAAACAAAATATAAACTATAATATTAATATAAACTGTCATTCTGATGCAAATTGCAATATGGATTATCATTCAAACAAAAATAGAAGTATATGCAAAGACGATTGCTATTCTAATTTATACAATAATTATGCAAGTTATCAGTGTATAAAGTAAGTAATTAAATAGAATGAGATAACTTTCAAATTTTTTAGTAATAATGTAACCTAATTTCTAAAAAGGTAATATACTACAGTGAAAACAAATTAAAATTCTATAAAGCGAAACTTAATTCATATGGAGTTTTTACTCCAACTGAATTTTTAGTTACGTGTGCCCTAAGGGTAATGTAATCCAGAATCTCTTAAGTTCTCATCTCCAACCTTATAAGGATGGTGTTTTAGAACTTTTAGCTTTTAAATAAATTCTGAAGGGGGAATAAAATATTATGCAAACTCACTATTATGAAGGTTTAGAAGAAAATAAAACTGAAATAGATGTTCAAGAGGATGATTTTTCTATAAGAGCAGACCTAGATATGTTAAGAAAAGATTGCGATTGTAAGGAAAAACATCACGATTGTCACGACAAGGTATTTTGTGAACACATAGAAGGAAATGTAGTTGATGTGGAAGTTAGAAAGGATGACTGTGAAGTAAGAGCAGATGTAAAGGTAGATAGAATAAAAACAATTAGGTTATGGGGTCAAGTAAAAGATTGTTCTGGAAAGCCTATAAAATGTGCATTAGTTAAACTAATAAAAAAAGTTTATACATGTGGAAAAGCAGAATATCACGGAATAGCACATACAGTAACTGATTGTATGGGATTTTATCAATTTGATATATGCCCTCCAAAAGCTAAAGAACAGTTTAAAATTATAGTAAGCAAACCAGCTACAGGAAAAGAGAGATCAATAGACAAAGAAATATGCAAACCTTGTAAAGATGGTTGCACTTGTGCAGATAAGTAGTATCACTTAATCTTTATACAAAAATAAAGTCCTTGCATTTCTATAATAGAAATATAGGACTTTGTTTTTATTTATTATCTTTAGTGATTATTTATAATATGTATCTTCATTACAAATATAAGGAGAGATTGCCATGGCTAAGGTAAGTGTAATTATACCTACATATAATTACGGTGAATTCATATGCGATGCAATAGATAGTGTGTTAAATCAAACTTTTAAAGACTATGAAATTATAGTTGTTGATGATGGTTCTACCGATAACACAAAAAATATCATAAAAAAATATAATGATAAAATATCTTATTATTATCAAACAAACGAAGGACCTGCTAGTGCACGAAATTTAGGAATAAAAAAGTCAACTGGTGACTATATATGTTTTTTAGATGCAGATGATATTTTTATTCAAAACAAACTAGAGACTCAAGTAACATTATTAAATAATAACTCAAATAAAAACATAGGACTTTTATACTCAGATTTTCTTATTGTCAATCAAAACTTAAATTTAGTTATGAAACATTATAAATGCCAAAAATTTATTTCCCATAATGAGGCCTTTAAATACTTATTACAGCATAACTATATTAATACTTCTACAGTAATGATAGTAAAAGATTATTTACTTGAAGTGGGTTTATTTAATGAAAATTATAAGTATCTAGAAGATTACGATTTATGGGTAAAATTAGGTACAAATTATGAATATCTTCACCTAGACAAACCTCTAGTAAAAACACGATCTCATTATAAAAATTATAGTACACAAGTTAATAATTCAGTAAAGATAAGATGTTTCAAAGAAATTAGAAAAAGTATAAATCAAAACAAGTAAAATCTTATAACCTTATTAAGATTTTACTTGTTTTGATTTATCTCAAATTATAATATATTTATCAGCATAAGATGTTACAATTTAAGTATATCAGGTCACTTGCAGATCGATATTTTAAAACGAAAAAAGAGCTATCTCACTCTAGAAATTACTTTCTATTTCGAGACAACCCCTTTTTATTTATAAGTAAATTATATGACGATGCGTTAGCATGAAGCGAATTTTTTTATCCTTCTTGAATAAATGATCTCTCATAAATTTCACAAGTTTCGTTTGTGCATACATCTCCTATACAGTGAATACATGTTACTACTCTACACTTTTTCATATTAGTTTCATATTTATTATCTATTTCATTTATTTTAGTTTCAATCATATTCATATTTTTCATTTAGAATACCCCCTTTTTATCTTTGCAATTATATATTATCATTTTTTCAATTGTTTGTCAATTGAATATTGCAATTTTATTTGTTGCATACTTCATTTTCTGCATTAGTTTTTTATCAATTCAAGAATTATTTTTAAACAATGCTTTAATTTTCATCGTAATATCACATTTTTTATTAGATTATACGAGGACTGTATCAATTGATATCAAAGCAACATTCTATAAATCAAAGGAAAACTTATACATTTCAAAACAAAATAGTTATAAAATTTAAATTTAAAGAATATATTTGAAGAGGAGGTGATGAATTGAAGGTTCCAAATCTCATATATTCAACAACTATACTTTTTTTATCCAACTTTATAGTTAGAATAATAGGCTTTTTATATAAAATATTTTTATCAAAGCAAATAGGTGCAAATGGTTTAGGTGTATTCCATATGATTTTTCATTTCTTAATGCTTTGCGTATGCTTAACAACAACAGGTATACCAGTTGCGCTAAATAGCCTTATTTCAAAAGAAAAGAAAATGAATAATAACCATAATATGAATTCACTTTTTATTTCTACGCTTTATATTTCTTTTTTTATTTCTATATTAATATCATTAATAGTATTTTTTAATTCAAAATTTATAGGATTTAAGTTAATACATTCTGATGATTCTCAAATGTTGATAATATGCATATTACCAGCCATATCATTAATTACAGTATCAAACATACTAAGAAACTATTATTACGGTATAAAAAAAGTTCAAGTCCCAGCCATAGGTCAAATATTAGAACAATTAGGCAGAGTGCTATTTGTAGTTATACTATTTTCATTTACAAAAGACAAATCCATATATCCTCTAATAGCATTAATAGGTATATCCGTTGGAGAAATAGCAAATATATTATTTATACTTATAAACTTGTTCTTTGAACCTACTCTATCCAATAATTACTCTATTACCCTTAATGATTTTAAGAATAGTATTAATAACATAACTAAAATGGCTCTTCCTATAACCTTTAATCGAGTTTTTACAGTGGTAATTCAATCTATTAGTTCTATATTGATACCTAGCAGGCTGGAACTAAGTGGTCTCTCTCATTTGCAATCTATGTCTCTTTACGGAACTATGACAGGTATGGTATTTCCTTTTTTATTTTTACCATTTACTTTAACATCAGCATTAGTTGTGAATTTGATTCCAAGTATTTCTCAAGAAATGCCACATAAAAACTACAGCTTAATAAACAAAAAAATATTTTTTTCTATATTTTTAACTTCATGCATAGGATTCTCTTCAAGCCTAATATATTTTTTCTTCGGTGAGAAAATATGTATGTTAGTGTTCCATAGCAAACTTGCTGGAATGTACTTAAAAGCAATTTCTATAAGTACTTTCTTTATGGTATTAAATCACACTTTATCAGGTATACTTCATTCTATTGAAAAGGAATACAATGCTACTATCAATAATATAATAGGATTATCAGTTCAACTATTTTGTATATACTTCTTACTTCCTATTAGTTCTATAAATATATACGGCTTTATATATGGATTTACTTTATCTGGAGTTATAATATTTACACTTCATATAATTACACTTTATAAAACACAAAGAAGGTGGCATTAAAACCACCTTCTTTGTGTTTTATTTTGTTTTTATATTTTTAAAACCTACAAATGCTATTTTGGGATAATTAAGACCAAATGCATTATTTAGTTTGAAAGTTTTCAATTCTTCTTTATCATTAGTAATAAATTTATATCTTATTATATCATTCTTAAAACTATTATTATCTATGGTAGGTTCATACCATGTATTTCCTCCATCAAATGAATTAGAGCTATATACTTTATTCATCTGAGCCCATACATTCCATAATACATCTCCAGATTTTATTATAGTTGGAAATGAACAATTAGACTGCTCAGATAATATTATTTCATCATTTTCTTCGGTTATATCTTTATTTAAATCCCTATTTGTATATTTAATAGTCAAATTCTCATTTATAAATTCAGACCATGTTATATGGTACAAGTTGTTATCATCTTTCAATACATCTAGATATATTTTTTTATTCTTTGTATTTGTCAATCTTTGAGATTCACTCCACTGCTTAGAATTATAATTAAATGTATTATAAAATACTTCTTCTTTATCATCTACTTTATTAAAATAAAAAATATTCAAATCATCATTATACTTAGTAACTATAAAAGGATTTATAATCGGATATGATTCTATAAATTCCACATTAGAATTTTCCCATTTATCACCATCAAAATAATGAGACAATATTGACCACACTCTATAATCTTTAATATCTCTTATATAATAAAAAACATTTATATTATCCCCATTTTTTATTATATAAGGATACTTTATAATATATTTTTCATTATCATAATCAAATAGTTTTTTATACTTTATATCTAAGTTATTATCTGTATATAAGTATAGTAGTTCTCCATGCAAATTATTTGCTACTCCATAGATTTCATCATTTTCATCTATTTGTATATTAAATTGATTACTTATAATATCTGATACTATTTTTTTTAAGTCTAACCACCCTTTATTATGTATAAATGTTTTAAGCATTAAATCGTTTTTATGCGTATAAAATACCAATGTGTCCTTATTTGATTTTTTTATTATCGTTTCAACATGATTAATAAAAGCCATATATACATCTCCTAACTATTTTATTATTTAAATTATATGTGGTTAGTAACCTATAATTTACTAAATGCATATATTAAGTATGTAATAAAAACCATTTTAAAAATATAGTAACGATGCAAACTCAAAACCATATACTAAAAGTAATAAGGGAGTTATTCATTTTCCTATATTTTAGTAGTAAAGAGGAGGTAAATATAATATGTCATGTAAAACTTGTGGTACAAAAACCTATACTAAAGATGATCCTAAGGCACCAGTAGAAAAAACTTGTTGTTCAGCTAACTCATCATGCACTACTCCATATGAATACGATCCAGAAAAAATAATATCAGAATGTATATTTGTAGAAAAAGTTTATGATTCAGTGATAATAAATAAAGAAGTAGATGCAGTTCCAGGTAATATAAAGTCTAAGCCTATTAATGTTTCTCTAGAATCAGAAATAGAAAAACTTAATATAACTTGCTCTACTAAAGAAATTACTGTAACTCCTTTAGTTACAAAAATCAACGGAACAGATGTGACACCTTTTCCAACTCCAACAGGTCCTGGTGGAATTGATCAAATACCTTTAGATTTCATAGATACTTCAAAGTGTGATTTAGAAAACAAAGGAACTCCTATTTATATAGCTCAAACAGTAGAAATTAGTGGAAAGATAAACTTAGGAATAAGCGGAGTAGTTAAATCTTGTTCTGAACCAAAATTTTGCAAATTCAAAACTACAGCTTCTAAAAATATTGATGATATATCAATAAATGCATTTGCTAAATTGTGTATTCCATCAACAGCTTATGCTATGAAGCCATCTTTAGCTGAATTTTGCTCAATTTCTTGTGAACTTGTTTTACCTAACGGATTAGATGATGTATCCTTAATTGACGATGCAGGTGATATTAAAGTTAAAATAGAAAATGCATTCCTAGTATTATGTATAACTTGCGAAAAGAAAGTTAAAGTTCCTGTACAACTTTGTGTTCTATCTACAGGATTCTGTGAACCACCAAAGCAATTAGGATTATGCTCTGATTTCCCTCAACTATTCCCAGATCAAATCAACAAACCTGTAATAGGCGATTCTAGTTGTAACTGTGAGTATGACTAAAAAGAAGGCTTTCTAGCCTTCTTTTTCTTTTATAATTTAAAATGTTTTTTTAAACTTCCTATAAATGATTTTTTTTCTTCCTTATATGATCTAAAACAATTATTTTCATCTATTTCTTTTCTCACTTCTTGTTTTACTTCTTCTTCTTTTTCCTCTTCCTTTTCATACACCTCTTTTTCTATATTTTCTTCTTCCACTTTTTTTTCTTTATCTTCTTTAAATGCAATCCCTTTATCTATACATATAAAATTTATATTATTATTTTGTATAACTCCCAGAGAATCTATGTATTTATCTATATTCCTATTTTTATATTTACTTCCTATATATTTTATACTCTGTATATCATATAAGCTTATTTGCTTTGTCATCTCCCATTTTAGTGTGTCTCCTATAGAATTTCTAATATTTATTATGTTATTTATATTCCATACTATGAATATATTTCTATTAAATTCAAATATTTTAACATTACATTCATGCTCAACTTTATCAAAAGTATATTCCACCCAGGAAGAATCTTTTAAAATATCTTGATTATTTTTAAATATATGATTTAATTTTTTCTTATCATTTTTAAACCTATATAATATATGAATATTATTTATAGAATCCACTAGCATGTTTTCAAATTCTATATCATTGTTATTTAAATTTAAATTCACAGGGTCTTTCCATTTTCTTAAGCTATTATAATATACTCTTATACATGATTTTTTTTCTGAATCTTTGTATATTAAAAATATATCTCCTTTAGAATCGTAATCAACCATATAGCTTAATCCATAATCGTGCGAAGCTTTTATATCAAGATAATTCGTTCTCCATTTATTCCCTTCTAGGTAAATATGTACTATTTTTAGATTTCTTTCACTTACTTTTTTAAATGAATAAAACATATGCATTTTTCTTCCTATACTGAATAAATTTACTTTCTCTATTTGATTTATAGATGGTCTATAATTTTTTAAAACATTAGTTTTGATTTTATCTGACGAATAAATACAATAGTATAATTTACCACAATTAGTAACACACAACAAATGAATATTGTCCTTAAAATCAACTGCTACATCATAAATCTTGACGTTTTTTAATATTTCTACATCGTCCTGCGATTCTTCATTTATTTTTTTACAATAAACATTCCCGTTATGTATATAAAAATTCAATAACTCTCCCGACTCTTTTCTTATTATATTTTGCTTACATACACTCAAATCCATAATCTCCCCTCCTTTAAAATACCTATTCTTATTAATATATATGCTTATTTAATATTATAAATACTAGTTAGAATCATAATTATGAACACAAGAGAATATCATATACATATAAAACAAATAAGGAGGGATTAATGTGCCTATGATAAGTGTCATTATTCCTACATTCAACTATGCAGAATTTATACCCGATGCAATAGAGAGTGTATTATCCCAAACATTTGAAGACTTAGAAATAATAGTTGTTGATGACGGTTCTACTGATAATACAAAAGATGTATTAAATAAATACTCGGATAAAATAAAGTATTACTACCAAGATAACAAAGGCCCTGCAAGTGCTAGAAATCTAGGTATTAAAAACGCTAGTGGTTCATATATATGTTTTTTGGATTCAGATGATATTTTCATTCCCAACAAACTCCAGGTTCAAATAGATACATTCAATTCAATTTCAAATCAAAACACAGCTCTTTTATACTCCAATTTCACATCTGTAAACAAAAAACTAAATTTAAGCATACAACACTATCAATGTCCCAGATTCAAATCCCATAAGCACGCACTTGGTTATCTAATAAAGCATAACTTTATAAATACATCTACTGTAATGATAAAAAAAGATTGTTTATATAATGTTGGTTTATTTGATGAAGAACTTAAGTACCTAGAAGACTACGATTTGTGGCTAAAGCTTGGATATAAATATGAATTTTTTCATATAACTAAATCTCTAGTCAAAACAAGATCTCACAATAAAAATTACAGTAGACAAGTAAGCAGTTCAGTCAAGCTCAATTGTATAAATGAAATAAGAAAAAAGGTTAATATTTAACCTTTTTTCTTATTTACCCCTATGTAATTATTCATCTTTGAAATTAAACTAGTTTTTTCGATCTTACTCTTCATATCCTCATGCTGCTTTAAAAGATCATTGAATTTATACTCAAGATTTTTATAATCTTCACTTATCTTACCTAGAGCTTCCATAAATTTAGCTTCTCTATTCTTCATATACTCTATATCATTTTTAAGTCTTGTAATCTTATACGAATAATGTTCGTTATGATCGTATATAATAGATTCTCGATTATTACCAAATAATTTACCTATATTTTTATTATTTAAATAATCTTTAATATCATTTGAATAATTCATTATACTATTTTTTATATTATTTATATCGTCTATTGACACAGCTTCTTCATCTAAATCATCTATTATTTTATATTCATAATTTGTACTTCTAAATAAATTATTATCTATAAATTTTTTCTTATCTATACCCAATAGATTTACTTCTTCTTCTAAACACCTGTAGTACATATGTATTTTAATACTTTCAAAATCTTTATATGAATTCCCAACATATATAATAGGTATTAACTTTTCATGATGCTCTAAATCTATATTTTTTGCGGATAACTCATCCGTATTAAATTTATAAAACTTATTATTTTGATTCCAGATCATATTTATATCATCATCAATTTGAATCAAGAATGCTTCATTTAATCCACCTAATATCTTCTTTATGTTTTCCTTTTTTTCAAATTCAATAGTATATGTACTCTTTATATCCTTAAATAAATAATC
This sequence comes from uncultured Peptostreptococcaceae bacterium, assembly GCA_942492135.1. Classification (GTDB taxonomy): domain Bacteria; phylum Bacillota; class Clostridia; order Peptostreptococcales; family Peptostreptococcaceae; genus Tepidibacter_A. The sequence goes on along the minus strand of CALODI010000010.1, from coordinate 702,118 downwards.
AACGTTTATTCCATCAAACTCAAGTCGGTATAAAGTTATATGAACATTACCCTTTGTATCACATAAAATAGAAAATTCTTTTATAACCTCTTTATTGTTATTTATCTTCTCAGGGATAGTCCAATTATTATGTCTATTATTAAACATCTTATAAAATAAATGATTTATATTGTTTTTAGATCTATATACAATATGTATATTCCCATTAATATCCACATCAGTTTCATAAAGTTTATTCTTATCATATTCCAAAAACTCTAATACCCTGTACTTGTTTATTTTATTGTCTATTATATAATAATGCATCATATCCCATACATTGTTCTTACTAGTGTCCTTTTTTACAATTATTATATTTGTTATATTATCATGCACATATATTCTTATATTTTTAAAGTCCGTTATAGGACCGTTGTATATTTCTATTTTATTTTCTACACATACGCCATTTTCATATTTTACATGTATTATCTCTCCGAAAAAGTTTATAATTCCTATATGCACAATTCCAAAGCGATCTATACAAACCGAAAATTTAAATACATAATTCAGAAGTTCTTCAATATTATCATTACTTTTTCTATATAATATTCCTTTTTTTAAATAGAAAAAATTGAATACATTATTAATACATGTCACATATTCATACTCTTTAGTAAGAATCATACTACACCCCCTAACGTTCTTATTATATATATATATTCAAAAAAACTAAATTCAATTCTGAGAATAAAAAAGTCTTTCTTTGAAAGATTTTAAATGTAGACTTTTTTGAAATTCGTAACGAAAATTATACTTATCCATAATTTAGATAGGAATATAATTTCCTACTCATTATAAAAAAATGAAGCTTATTGAAATATTAGAGAATATTTCAATAAGCTTCATTTTTTTATTAAAAACTATATCTGTTTTCACACCTCACAATAATAAGTATCTGGTTTTTTACCATCATATATTTGACTAGCCCAAATAAGTAATATTAGCTCATCGTCTAATAAATTTTCTATACTATGAGCGTAGCCTACAGGTATGTCTACTACTTCGAATTTTTCATCAGATAGATAATACTCTATTATTTCATCTGTATTCATATCTTTAAACTTTATCAGTGCGCATCCCTTTACAACACATATTTTCTCACCCTTAGTATTATGGTAGTGATTTCCTATTATAAATCTTTGATTAGTAGTCGATACAGATATTTGACCAAATTGCTTTGATTTTATAAATTCACTAAATTTACCTTTATTATCCTTATGCTCTTTTAACTCGTATGAAAAATATTTAGGATCTAAAAAGCTTATATATGTAGCATAAAGCTTTTTAATAAAATCACTTTCCATATTCGGCATAATCAATGACTCTACATTCTTTCTTATTTTATATATGATATCTACAAGTTCTTTTATAGTTATCTTATACATTGGATTAACACTATAATAAATATCATCACTCGTTTCATATATATGCTCCAAAAACTTATCTACTACATCATCTATATAAACAAGCTCCAGTTCTCTATTTTTATCATGTATGGTTATTTGTAAATCTTTGCTTATATTATTGCATAATGTTGCAACAGCCGAATTATAGTTAGGTTTACTCCATTTGCCAAATATATTACATAGCATATATATATATACTTTTGCCTCTGTTTTTTCTCTATAATCTATAATAATATCTTCTACTTCTTTCTTACTCCTATCCTGAGTCGTTTGAATTGATGATGTTATCAGTATAGGTGTCTTCTTATTTAGTTTTTTAAGAATTCCAACCATATATTTGGTTAAATCTACATTGCCCTCTTGAAATCCAGATATATTTTCAGTTCTATTAATACCCGCTATATGATATATAAAGTCAGCTCTTTCAAGATATTCTTTTAGCTTATCTTCAGTATTATCTATTCCGTATTTAAATATATTTAAGCCCGCCATCCTACTAAGTCCTTCTAATAAATTCTTACCTATAAACTCATTGCATCCAGTTACTAAGATATTCTTCATAAAAACACCTCTTTAACCCTTTAGTTGTGTTTAAGTATCTATAATTTAATTTATGTTATTTTACATACATAAGTTACGGAATAAGAAGAATAATATGCATATTGTTATGATATAATCTATCGAGGTGATTTATATGCAAATATTAAAAAATGATTGGCAAGATCTATTAAAAGATGAGTTTGAAAAAGATTATTATTTAAAACTTAGAAGTTTTTTAGCAGATGAATACAAGACAAAAACTATATATCCAGATATGTACGATATATTTAACGCCTTAAACTATACACAGAATAAAGATGTAAAAGTAGTTATATTAGGACAAGATCCATATCATGGTCCCAATCAAGCACATGGTCTAAGCTTTTCTGTAAAACCCAACGTAACTATTCCGCCTTCACTTGTAAACATATACAAGGAGCTTAATAGTGATTTAGGCTGTTCTATTCCTAATAATGGTTATTTAAAGAAATGGTCAGATCAAGGAGTTATGCTTCTTAACACTGTACTTACAGTTAGAGCTGGACAAGCAAACTCTCACAAAAAAATAGGTTGGGAATATTTCACTGATAAAATAATAAGTCTATTGAACGATAAAGAAAATCCTATTGTTTTTATTTTATGGGGAAAAAATGCTCAATCAAAGCTCAACATAATAAAAAATCCAAAACACTTTATATTAAAGTCTGTTCATCCAAGCCCATTATCTGCACATAGAGGTTTTTTTGGAAGTAAGCCTTTTTCTAAAACTAACGAATTTCTAATTTCAACAGGGAAAGAACCTATAGATTGGCAAATTGAAAATATATAGGGCATTATAATTTTCTAGTTATTATTTTATAATGATATAAAAAGAACTAAACAAAGTCTCTATGCGTAAAATACATATTGACTTTGTTTTCAAAATATTTATTTTGATTTATGTCCAGTCCATTTTACATTCCATTTTTTTTCAAATATCTTTTTATTTTCATTAAAAATTTGTACCAATTTTTGTCTTCCAAGTTTTTTAAAAGAAGCACTACCATAATGATGAATAAAAACATCTTTTACATACGCTATATTGTATCCTGCTTTCTTTACTGCATATGAAAAATCATCATCTTCAAACATTCCTATACCAAAGCTTTCATCTAAATAACCTACTTCATTGATTAATTCTTTTTTCATAGCTACACAAAACATAACTAACATATCTATATCCGTATATAGTTTATTAGAATTAGCTAATGTGTACATTTCAGCAAACCTATCCATATCTTTAATATTTCTATATGAAACATTAATTCTAGCCTCATTTCTTGCATGATTAGTAACGGGTCCTATCATTCCTAATCTCTCATCTTTTTCCAAGTGTTTAATAAAACCAGTAATCCATCCTCTAGTAACTACAGTATCATTATTAAGCAATATAATATAATCCCCTTTAGCTTTTTTAATTCCTATATTATTCCCTTTTGCAAATCCATAATTCTGTTCATTCAAAACTATAGTTACATTAGAATATTGTTTTTCTAATTCTTTTAAATACATTGTAGTATTACCTTGAGAGTTATTATCTACAATAATTATCTCATAATTAGGATAATGAGTTTTATCTAAAATACTTTGTATACATTCTTTAGTGTAATTTAGGTTATTAAATGTAACAATAATTATGCTTACTAACTTATGAATATCTTTTATATTATTTTCAACTTCTTCATATACTTCTTTAAAATCTTCAGATTCTACTTTATTATTTTGAATTTTATATCCCTCCCTTTATTTTCTCTATTACATAATATTTATATTTTTTTAATATGTGTTACTTTATATAAAAATTAATTAACCAATACCTTTTTAAAATCATATTATATAGGAAAATTACTCTATATAATAAAATCAGAAAAGAAGGTGATCTTCTATGAAGGGAATAGTATTAGCAGGTGGAGCTGGTACAAGACTCTATCCTATAACAAAATCATTATCGAAACAGTTGTTGCCAATATATGACAAGCCAATGATATATTATCCAATATCGGTTCTGATGCTTGCAGGAATAAGAGAGATATTAATAATTTCAACTCCTAAAGATTTGCATTTATATAAGGAACTCTTAGGAGATGGAAGTGATTTAGGAGTTTCTTTCATTTATACAGTTCAAGAAAACCCGCGAGGGCTAGCAGAAGCTTTTATACTAGGAGAAGACTTTATAGGGAACGACAGCGTTGCTTTAATTTTAGGTGATAATATTTTCTACGGACAAAATTTTAGTGAAATACTTAAAAGAGCATCTTCATTAAAAGAAGGAGCTCTTATATTTGGATATTATGTGAAAAATCCACAAGAATTTGGTGTTGTTGAATTTGATAAAAATAAAAATGTTTTTTCTATTGAAGAAAAACCAGATTATCCCAAATCCAACTATGCAGTTCCAGGTCTTTATTTTTATGATAATAATGTAGTTGAAATAGCTAGAAATGTTAAACCCTCAATGCGAGGAGAACTTGAGATAACAAGTGTAAATAATGAATATTTAAAAAAAGAAAAACTCAAGGTCGAACTATTTGGCAGAGGAATGGCTTGGTTTGATACCGGTACTCATAGTGGACTTTTAGAGGCGAGTAATTTTATACAAGCTATTCAAAAAGGGCAAGGACTTTATATCTCTTGTTTAGAAGAAATAGCATATAGACTTGGTTATATAGATAGAGAAACATTATTGAAATTAGCACAACCACTTTTAAAAACAGACTATGGAAAGTATTTAGAAGATATATCAAAATGAATATAGTAGAGGTGAAATAATGAGCAAATTTAAATTTATAAAAACAGATATAGAAGGTTTATATATAATAGAGCCTACTGTTTTTGGAGATAGTAGAGGTTTTTTTATGGAAACATACAATTATAAAGAATTTAAAGAAAATGGACTTAATATGATATTTGTTCAAGATAATCATTCTAAATCTAAAAAAGGAGTACTTAGAGGTATTCACTTTCAAAATAAATACCCTCAAGGAAAATTAGTAAGAGTTATAAAAGGAACAGTTTTTGATGTTGCAGTTGATCTTAGGAAAAACTCTAAAACATATGGAGATTGGTTTGGAATTATATTGTCAGAAGAAAACAACAGACAGTTTTATATACCTGAAGGATTTGGCCATGGCTTCTTGGTTTTATCTTATGAAGCTGAATTTGTATATAAATGCACAGATTATTATAATCCCGACGACGAAGGCGGAATAATATGGAACGACCCTGATATAAATATCAATTGGCCTATAGATAATTTAGATAAAATAATACTATCTGATAAAGATAGCAACTGGAATATTTTAAAAGAAACAAATATTATTTTTTAATACTTTTGGAGGTTAGCATGAAAACAATATTAGTTACTGGTGGAGCTGGATTTATAGGAAGCAATTTTATAAAATATATGCTAAATAAATATAAAAATTATAAAATAGTAAATTTAGATTTATTAACATATGCAGGAAATCTAGAGAATTTAAAAGATATTGAAGATAATCCTAACTATGAATTTATAAAAGGAAATATAACAAATATAGAATTAGTAGATAAGATATTATCTACTAATATAGATTATATAATAAATTTTGCAGCAGAATCTCATGTAGATAGAAGTATAGAAAATCCTAGTATATTTATAAAAACAAATATAATGGGAACACAAGTACTTTTAGATGCATCTAAAAAATATAATATAGAAAAATATATTCAAATATCTACTGATGAAGTATATGGTTCTCTTGAAGAAACTGGATATTTCACAGAAGAAACTCCCCTTACTCCTAACAGCCCATATTCAGCTAGTAAAGCAGGTGCAGATTTATTAGTTAGGTCATATCACGAAACATTTAATTTGCCAATTAATATTACAAGATGTTCAAATAATTATGGACCTTATCAATTCCCAGAAAAATTAATACCTCTTATAATAGCTAATGCTTATGAAAATAAAGACCTTCCTATATATGGAGATGGTCTAAATATAAGGGATTGGCTTTATGTAGAAGATCACTGTAGCGCTATAGATTTGGTACTTCATAAAGGTAAAGTTGGTGAAGTCTATAACATAGGTGGAAATAATGAAATGAAAAATATAGAAATAGTTAAGTTAATAATTGAAAAACTAGATAAACCCAAATCATTAATCAAATATGTAAAAGATAGGCCTGGACACGATAAAAGATATGCAATAGATTCAAGTAAAATACAAAACGAACTGGGATGGAAGCCTGATTATACATTTGAAACTGGAATTAAAAAAACAATTCAGTGGTATTTAGATAATAAAAATTGGTGGAAAAATATTAGAAATAGATAGAGGGTGTATTTATGAAAAAAATTCTAGTTACAGGTTCAAAAGGACAATTAGGAGTTGATTTAATAAATATTTTATCTAATGAATATTATGTAATAGGTTTAGATAAACAAATGTTAGATATAACAAACCTAGATTATGTTCTGAATACAGTAAAAACTCTAAATCCTAATATAATAATAAATTCAGCCGCATATACAAATGTAGATAAAGCTGAAGAAAATATAGATTTATCTTATAAAATAAATTCATTAGGAGCCAAAAATTTAGCCATAGCATCTTTAGAAAACAACTCTAGATTAGTTCACATATCTACTGACTTTGTGTTTGATGGAGAAAAAAAACAACCTTATATAGAATTTGATAAACCCAATCCTTTAAGTATTTATGGTAAATCAAAACTATTAGGAGAAGAATTTATAAAAGAAATAACCCCTAAACATTATATACTAAGAACTTCTTGGTTGTACGGAGAAAATGGAAATAACTTTGTAAAAACAATGTTGAAATTGTCAAAAGAAAATAAAGCTTTAAAAGTAGTTAATGATCAAAGAGGAACTCCAACATATACAAAGGATTTGATAGATGTTATAAATATGATTATAAAAACAGATGCTTACGGAACTTATCATGCTTCAAACGAAGGTGAATGTACTTGGTTTGAATTTGCTAATAAAATATTCAAACTAGCAAATATAGCAGATATTGAAGTTCTGCCAATAACTACAGAAGAGTTAAATAGACCTGCAACAAGACCTAGGTATTCTGTCATGAATAATTATATGTTAGAGTTAAATTTTGATTATAAATTAAATTCATGGGAATACTCTTTAAAAGAGTATTTTAATAAGTGTATGTCTGAAAATAATTTCTAAAATCATTTTGAAAATAAATTTCTTTTTCTCTTGATTTTTAAAAAACATCTTTATTTTTACATTTTATTAATAGTGTGAAAATAAGGGTGTTTTCTTATTTTGGGTAATGCAAAATAGAGATTCTAAGATTCTCTTGGTTTTTGAATATTTATTTTAATTTTATTATGTAACTTTTTTATATTATATACAAAATACATAAGTGTAAATTCTCCAGAATTCATTTTTTTATTTTTCACATAATAAATAAGCTATCTCTCAATACAAATTAATCTCCATGGAGAAATAGCTTTTTTAATAAAATATTTTAAGCCATGCTCTAATTAAAATTATAATAAAATAAATAGAAACAAAAGATTATTCTTATTTTCAGATAAATAAAATCATTTATTTAAATTTTTCACACATCAGTTCTACCTCTGTATTTAGCATTAAAATTTCCTAAATACTATTTCCTAAGAATAGTTCTAACTTTTTTTCTATATTGATATACTTTTTTTATAGTATTTTCATTTAAAAAAAATTTATTAATAATATAATTTTGCATTTTTACTACTTCTTTATCATGTAAAATTGAACTTTCTCGTTTGGTAACATTATTATTATGTCTTCTATTTATGTTTAATGGCATAGCTATATACGATATACTTCCTTTCTGCAATAACCACACATAGAAAAACCAATCACCAGCAATTTTAAAAGTAGTAAGTTCTTCAATTATTTCTTCTATATCAACTTTTTTAAATACCACCGCAGAAACATTAGGTATTGTATTTTTTACAACTAATGTCGTAGATATTTCTTCTATTCCATCTATAATATAATCTTTTTTCCATTTATGCACACAGATATCATCTGTATATTTTAAATAATTTTTACAAATAGTTTTTCCCATATAATCTATTTGCTTTGATTGGCTATAGCTTAATATTACATCTTTATTATTAAAACCTTTCACAACTTCCTCTAAGAAATTATTTTCACATAAATCATCTGCTTCAGCTATCCAAATATAATCTCCTGTTACTATAGAAATTCCTTTTATCCATTGTTTAAATACAGAACCAGAATTATATGCATTTTCAAAAAGTTTTAAGTCAATCGAATATTTAGATTTAATGTCGTTTAGTATATCTATGCTATTATCAGATGAAGCATCATCTAAAAAAACAATTTCATATATTGGATAAGTCTGATTTATAACACTAGTTAATCTATCTTCCAAAAAATTTCCATAATTATAATTGGGAACTATAACACTAACTTTTCTATAGTTATGATCTAATATTTCAAGTAATAAATATACATAATCAACAAATTTAAATTTTTCATCAATTAAAATTGAACTATTTTTACTCATTAATATTCTAGTTTCATTATCATTAATCAATTCTACTGCTTTATTAGACATTTCTTCAATATCTAGATAAGGTACTAAAATACCAGTATCCTTTGTTACAATATCAACAAATCCACCAGCATCCTTAAAACCAATAACAGGTAATCCTGCATCCATAGCTTCAAGAACTACAGATGGAAATGGGTCTTCTCTTGATGTCATTAAATAAATATCTGATCCAGAATAAAATAAAGATATGTCTTCTTGTGCATTTATAAACAAAATTTTATCGTTAAACGATGTTTTATTTATTTTAGTCATAATTTTATTTAATAGATGTTTATCTTGATTGCCAACCCATATAAAATAAACCTTTTCATTTCTAGCAATAACATTTAACCCCACTTCCACAAATAGGTCAATACCTTTTCTAATATCTGCATATCCAACACCTAAAACAATAACCCCATCTTCTGGAATATTTAGCTTTTGTCTTAACTCAATTCGTGCCTTATCTTTATTATTTTTATAGTTATTTTCATTAAACAATCCTTGAGGAGCAATTACAACTTTATCATCTTTTACATTTGTAATTTTATTGAAATGCATTTTAACATATTCAGAAGGAAATACAACCTTTTCTGCATACTGCGAAATTAATTTTGCATTATTTTCTGCTTTCAATTTTTTAATTACACCTGGCAACTCATGTATAAGTGATATTGTTTTTATATTTTTTTGTGCTAAAATCTCAACAATATCTCCAGTAACTACAGTATTACAAATAGCTGATTTCACACCTTGGCTATAAAAATTTTCAACTAATTTTTCTAATTTTCCTTTTTCTGAGTAATCTCTAGCTAGATTATAAACATTAGAATACTTCCTAAATTCTTTTTCAAGAAATCCTCCTGACTTAAGAAACAAATGAACTTTATAGTTAAATTTTTCTTTAAATATTTTAACAATATTTAAAGCTAATAAAGGAGCACCACTAAAACTTGCATCATGCGATACAAAAATTATATTTTTTTCTTGAACTTTAGTTTTGTTTGTTTTATCTATACAATCTTTTCTTTGTTTCAAAATTAGTTTCTTTACATTTACATTGTATGTCCACTGATTTCCATTAACTCCATCTTCAAATCTAATATTTATCCTATCTTTATTTTCAAAACCATATATTTTAATATTAAATCCACTATTTAAAGATCCCTCGCATTTGGGAAAAACTTCAAATACATCTCTTCTTTCACTATAATTAATTTCCACATCATTTGTTTGAAAGCCTTCAACTTTTATTGATAAAGGTTTGTTATATTTCATAAAAAAAATCCATCCCTTAATTTCAATATATTTCTCTTGATTATTTTTTAATATAGCACATTGCTCTATATTTCCTTTCATTAATGGATTCATATTAACCTCACTTTCTTAAATTTATAATGTCTTTTGTTGCCTCAAGATATTGAAAACCATATTTTTCGTCTGGCTCTAAATAAGTACCTTCTCCCCACTCGTTCCATGCATTTATAAAAACCATTTGTTCATTTTCTGGTTGATGTAGTTTTTCATAATCTATACATCCTAGTAACCATTTTTTATAACTTTCAATTGTAAAATTATGAAATAAAGCTGCTGAATTTAATTTTCTTGGAGTGTTATCAAAACCTAACATAACACTCCTATACAGCAAATAATCTGTTTTTTGTTTCATTAACCCCTTATTAACAGCTTCATTATAATCAAAGATATACCCTTTAAATTTTGGATCTAAGTTCTTAATATTTCTTAATCGTTTCCTTAAGTCAAAGAATCCATGTGGTGGAAATTCAACTGCAGAATCACAGCCAAAATTTCTAGGATCTGTTACTCCAACAGACTGAATAGCAGATATATGGATATTATCTATTCCTGCTTTTTTACATTCCTCACGCCAAACTTTTATAGTTTTTAATGGGTTAGGTAATAAATTTATTCGATAAATGAGTAACATAGGAGAATCTCCTATCTTAATGTATCTTTCATCCTTTAAAATAGGTATTATATCTTTAATAAATTTTATATCTGAATCCAAGCTATGATTTTGTCTAATTAATATTTCCTTATCTAATCCATCCCACCTTCTCGTCCAATTTTCATTTGCCCAACATATGCAAAATGGTAAATCTAAATCTTTATTTTCTAGAACTTGATTAAGCGGTTTTTCTAATAATCTTTTTCCATTAAACCAATAATAATAATAACAAAATCCATATATATCATATTTTTTTGCTAATTCTATTTGCTTTTTTTGGATATTTTTATCTTTAACTAAATCATAATATCCCAATTCAGTTGGCACACATTGTTGATAATGTCCATCAAATAAAGGCTTTGCTCTTTTAACATTTGTCCATTCTGTAAATCCTTTTCCCCACCACATATCATTTTCAGGTATTACATGAAATTGTGGTAAATAAAAAGCAATTGCTTTAACTTTGGACATATTAATCATCCCCTCTAAGTTTTATATGCATCTTTATTATAGTTTTAAATAATATATAATATTTATATTTTCAAATCCACTGTATACTTTTCTTGAAATATAAATACATTTAACTCTCAATCTATATAAAATAATTCATATTTCATTTTTTCTTTTTACTACAATATATATTATTCTGCCTCTCATAGTAATGTGCCTTATTTTAATTTTATATAAGTTATGTAACAATCTTAAAAAATTTATATAAAATTAAAATAAGACTATACACAAGCACATACATATAGTCTTATTGGAAAATAAATTTATTATGAAAAAATCCATTTATATAAAATTTATTATATTCTCGCCTTTTTACATTTTTTCAATTTCTTCTTTCTTTTTTACGGTAGCTTCATCCCAAATTGTTTCATGTAAATAATAAATTATCGATTTCACAATAATTTCTAATAAAGTAACAGAACCTGCTATTTTTATTTCTCCAGTTAAAATATATACTAATAATAAAGTTGTTGTTGATGCTGTTATTCTCCAGGTTATAGTCTTTAATATATTTTTTTTATTCATATCCAATAGCCTCCAAAACCTTATCTACGGATTCTTTAATAGATAATTTAGTAGTATCTATTACTAAATCAGGATTTTCTGGTTCTTCATATATAGATGTAACTCCTGTGAAATTATTTATCTCTCCTTTTTTTACTTTCTCATAAAGACCTTTTGGATCTCTTTTAGAACATGTATTTATATCTGCTTTTACATATACTTCTACAAAGCTCTCTTTACCCACTTTTTGTTTTGCAAATTCTCTCATACTTTTGTATGGTGATATACAAGAAACTAAAATTATTAAACTAGCATCTTTAAATAATGCTGCAACTTCTGCTATCCTTCTTACATTCTCATTCCTATTTTCTTGTGAAAAACCTAAATCCGAACTCAATCCATATCTTATATTATCTCCATCTAATCTATATACCACTTTTCCTTTCTTTATTAATTCTTTTTCTATTTCTACTGATATTGTAGATTTTCCCGATCCTGAAAGTCCTGTAAACCATATAACTAAACCTTTTTGCCCTAAATTTTTGCATCTATCTTCATAAGAAATCTTCCCTTTATTCCAATTTATATTAGAATTTATTTCCTTTTTATACATAATATCAAAACCTTTCATAGTTCATTTAAATAGATTATTATTTATCTTATAGGGTATTTATATTAACTATAAGATACTCTTTTTCTTGTATAATATTGTATTCACTATTTCCAAATATGTTATTTATTAAATGTATTCACTTCATACTATCTAATGACTTAAGTCTAAAAGGTCTCCGTTGCTCAAAGTAGTTGCAAATTTAGTTCTTTAATCAATATTATTAAAATCTTCAAAATCATATAATTTTCTTATAATTAAAATAGGAGATGGATATATATCATATATTCCAACCCCATAAATTTATTTTTATTGCAATTTCTATATATTTTTATATTGATACATTATAATATCTTTTTTAAATATGTCCTTAACTAACCCTATTGACTCTTTATCATAAAAACTTTCATAAGTCGGAAGAGATTTTCTTGAAAAATATTCCTTTGTAATTCGAGTTTCTGAGTAATTTCCTATTATATTCATTAATGAATCATTGTGATGGTTTGATTTAGTTATTACTGATAGGGGAGATTTTACTAGTCTGTATTTTTCTTCAATTTTTGAAATATGGTCATTAAAATTTTCTAAATGTATATAATTTTTTATAAACAGTTCTTCACCTTCTATATATTGTTGAGCCATATGAGGATCTATTTTTCCTATATCTGAACCTACCATATTAATGTAATATAAAAATTGTTTAAAAGATATACCTTCATTACTATTTCCATTATCGTATAAATATTGTCCTATTTTTTCCCATTCTTTATATAAAGGATTACTCTTCATTTCAAAAACTCCAACCTGTGAAATTGCTAAAAACGAGCTAACTGCCCTTTTATACGGATTTCTTACAAGTTTAAAAATATCTTTATTTGACTGTAAGATTTGCTCTATCATTTCTTCTTTGTAATTGCTTTGTCTTTTATATACTTGGTTTTCATACTCATGAACCCATGGATGATATTGAATTGCTTTATCAAGAATCCCAATTTGAAAAAAAAACCACTTTACAAATGAAGTGCATCCACTTTTATGACTCCAAAAAAGAATTAATGGAAAATCTATATTATATAATGGTGTTCTATATTTTATTACATTATTTAAAGTAGTTTTATTTTTAACCATGACATGTTGACTCCTCTCTTTTTTAATTTTAAATAGAAAATCTTTTTTAAAACGGCTTAAATATTATCCCTTTAGATTGTAATAATATCTTTATTTTAGTTACTGCTTCTTCTAATGAATCTAATGATGATATAAGCAGGTTATATGATATATCTGTAGTTACATTTTCTCCTATCCAAATAGTTACTACACTGTCAGAATTCACAGTATTTTTTATAGTATTCAAATCCTCTTGTGATAGTTGTATGGCTGTTACTATTAATATCATTCCTGCATCAAGCATTATATTTGATACTTCTGCCAATCTTCTTAAACACTCTTCTTTATTATTGTTTTTATTCGCTTTTATATCTGCATTAACTCCATACACCACATTTCCTATACCTAAAAAATATGCAATTTTACTATCATTAACTAATTTCTTTTCTAATGCCTTTGCTATATTTTTTTTACCTACATTTTTTTTACCTGTTATCAATATCAAAGTAGGTTTTTGGTTGTATTTTTCTGATCTTTCTTCCTGTAATATCTCGCTCTTTTCCCATTTGTTATCTCTGATAAATACGTTTTCTCTTATCCAAGTTTGTTTATCTTCTAATGCTTCTTGAATAATTCCTCCTCCTACTATTGCATAATCATCTACTATTACAAATCTACTAGTTTCTGATATTTCATAAACAATGTCAAATGCTATGGCCTTATCTAATTTTAATATACATTCTGCTACGTCATACTTTTCTATTTTCTCTTTTTTTTTCTTTTCTAAATTAGATGCATCTATTACATTATTTAATTTTTCTATTTGGACTGCTACTTTAACTGTTCCTAATTTCAAGAAATATTTTTTTGTTTTTTCCATAGATTTTTTACCAGTCCAAAACAAATTAGCTTTTATTTTTGTTGTAACACGTGGTTTAGATTCATTTGAAATTGCTGCTATCTCTCCTCTTTTTACATATATTTGTTCTTCTAATGTAAATCCTGTTGCATATCCAGATTTTATAGTTATTTGTTTTTCTTTATTAAATGCCTCTATAGATTTGACTTTACTTTTCTTTCCTGATGGATAAAATATTACTTCATCTCCAACACTTAGTTTTCCTGATAATACTGTACCTGCTATAATCCTTCTGGAATCTCCGTTTTGTGTGAATTTATATACACCTTGAACAGGCATTCTAAATGGTTTGTCTTCAAGTGTTTTTTCAATTTTAAAATCATCTAAAGTTTCTAAAACAGTTTTTCCGCTATTCCATTTCATATCTTCTGAACTTATTGCAATATTATCTCCTTTCATTCCACTTACTGGAATAAAAGATTTTTCTGTTATATCAATCTTTTTTAAAAAATCTTTAAGTTCATTTACAATATTTTTGTACACATTAACATCATAATTTACTAAATCCATTTTGTTAATTAATACTGATATCTGCTTAATTCCAAGCATTGATAACATGTACGCATGTCTTTTTGAATTTTCCTTTATTCCTTCATTCGCATCTACAACTAATAATGCTGCTTCTGCTCTTGATGCTCCTGTTATCATATTCTTTAAAAATTCTATATGTCCCGGAGCATCTATTATTATATAGTTTCTTTTTTCTGTTTTAAAAAAAACTCTTGCAGTATCTATTGTTATTCCCTGTGCTTGCTCCTCTTTTAATGCATCTAATAAAAAAGCATATTCAAATGGCTTTGAATTTCTTTTACATATTTCTTTTACTTGTTCAAGTTTGCCTTCTGGTAGTGAATTTGTATCTGCTAAAAGCCTACCTATGATTGTACTTTTGCCATGGTCTACATGACCTACGATTACAATATTCATATCTTCCTTACATATATCCATTTTTTCTCAACTCCTCTAATCCTCCACCATCTTCTTTATCTTGATCTCTTCCTTCTCTTTCAGCTATATTTGAGAATTTTCCTGTTTTTAATTCTTCTATTACCTCATCTATATTCTTAGCAGTTGATTCAACTGGCTTCGTACAGGGATAACATCCTAATGATCTATACCTCTTTCCTTCTCCTTGGTCAAAATATAGCGATACCATAGGTATATTTTCTCTTTTTATATACTCCCATATATCCAGCTCTGTCCAATCAAGTAATGGATGAATTCTTACATGAGTTCCAGGCTCAAAGTCTGTATTAAATTGGTTCCAAAATTCTGGAGGTTGATCTGCTAAATCCCAATTACTATCCTTACCTCTTGGTGAAAAATATCTTTCCTTCGAACGAGTCCCTTCCTCATCAGCTCTTATTCCTGCAATAACACCTGTAAAGGGTTCTATATTTTTATCTACTTCATATTTACCTGTTTCATGATTTATTCTATTTCTTGGCCAAGTTCCATTAAGTGTGTTTACTAAAGCCTCTGTCTTTAGGTTTTTACAACACTGTATTCTTGTAACTTTTCCATCAGGAAATGTTTGTTTATTTTTTAAAGCTTCTCTGTTTTCTCCATATATCATATCTAATTTCCATTCTAAAGCTAATTTATCTCTATGTTTAATCATTTCTGGTATTTTATAATGTGTATCTATATGAATTAATGGAAAAGGTACATGACCGAAGAAAGCTTTCCTAGCAAGCCATAATAATACAGTACTATCTTTTCCAATTGACCATAACATACAAAGATTTTTAAACTCACTATATGCTTCTCTTAAAATATACATACTTTTAGATTCTAATCTATCTAAATGATCCATATTTAGTTCCTCCTTTCTTTTCCTACATTATTGTATTCCGTTCTCTATAATATGTTATAACTTAAAAAACATAATCACATATATATCACTTAAATATAAAATATACATACTATATTAACAAAAATAATTGAACCAAACTTAATATGTTATTCAAAAGAAGCTAGGATGGACAATTTATAGTTATGAAAAAAATGTAGATTATAATAAACTATCTATAAAATAAAATATATTATTAACTTATTTAAATAATTAAAAGTAAAAACCAAAATTATATATAACTTTAATAGTTTACTAGCAAACCATCAAATGTAAAATTATAACAGTTAAAAATATGATTTCTATATTTTATGAGGAGGAAAAATAATGAATAAAGATGATTCTAAAACAGTAATTGTTTTAGGTATGCATAGAAGCGGTACCTCTATGACTGCAGCAATTTTAAATGAACTGGGAGTAAATATGGGAGAAAATTTATATGTTAACTACATTGCCAATCCTATAGGTCATTTTGAAGATATGAATTTTATTATATTAAATCGCAAAATATTAAAAACGGCAGGTGGCAATTGGGAGAAACCACCTACCTGGAAAGCTATCTTAATGCAAAAAAATAAATTTAAAGATGAAATCAAATCTTTAATTTCACAATATAAACTTAAAATTTGGGGTTGGAAAGATCCTAGAACAAGTATAACTATTGAACTATACTTACCCTATATTAAGAATCCTTACTTTATTATTTGTCACAGAAATGCTTACGAAGTGGCTAAGTCCTTAAAAACAAGAAATAATTTTGAAATTGAAAAAGGAATAAAATTAAAAAAGATTTATGATGAACATATTTTCAATTTCTTTGAAAGAAATAAAAATCTAAAAAAACTAGATTGTTATTATAGTGATGCAATTAATAATTCTCATAAATATGTAGATAATATAATTGAATTTTTAGGATTAAATGTAGATAATCAAAAACGCAAAAAAGCCATAGATACTATATTAACAAAAAAAGAACTTGAAAATTTGATAACACAAGTTTTTGTTGATATTTAATTTTTTTGAATTATAGGATGAATGAATATATAATTTAAAGTGTGCAACCTTCCAAAAGTCGTGATAATTGAAGTATAAAATCATTCTCCAAAAGAGAGGTACACGCTTTAATTTATATACCTTTATATTTTAAAGATTACTTTAATTTTTTATTGGTATATTGTAATCATGCAACTACCCTACTTTTCTAGAAAACCATAATACTACTATACTGCCTTTTCCTATAGCCCAAAACATCCAAAGATATTTAAATGCTATCTACATTTTTTACTTTTAAATTCTAAAAAGAATTTTAGAATTACAAAATGCAGTCTTCAAATATATAGAACTGTTCTAAGTTTTTCATTTAGTTATTAATAAGCCAATCCCATGTTCTCCTAATTCCACAATCTATATCGACTTTTGGGTACCACCCTAATTCATCTACTGCTTTTTTTATATTAAGTATATTTATAGGAATATCTACATTTCTAGATTCTTCATAAATCACATTCATATTCAAACCTAAAACTTCTTCAATAATTAAAATTAGATTATTTAAAGTTATGCCTCTTCCACTACCAATATTTAAAATATTGCTATTTGTATTCTTTATAGAAGCTAAATATAAAGCCTCAACGACATCTTCAATAAATATATAATCTCTACATATAGTTCCATCACCCCATATTTTTATATCCTCACCTTTTAATATCTTACCTAAAAATACACCTATAACCCCTTGGCTAGCTAGAGGATTTTGATACGGACCATATGGATTAGCAATCCTTAATATTTTATAATTTAATCCATGTTGATATTTAAACATATATAAATATTTTTCTATCATTAATTTAGAAATTCCATAAGCTGAAATTGGTTTGTTGTAATGTTCTTCTTTAATAGGAACTAAATTTGGCACTCCATATACAGTTCCTCCAGATGAAGAAAATATTATTTTTTTTATATCTGCTTCACAACACATCTCGAATAATTTAATACTACTAACAACATTAGATTCTATATCATAAACTAGATTATCATTTGAAGTATGTGGTACTGTTGTGCTTATTAAGTGATAAACCACATCAACATCTTTTAATATATGTTTAAATTTATCTATTTGTATAAAATCACCAGCTACATATTCACAACAGGACAAATACCTCTCTTTATTAATATTTTTATCAAATATTATAATATTATGTCCTTCTTTCAATAATTTTAATACAAGATTATATCCTATAAACCCTTGCCCTCCAATAACTAAAATATTCATAGTACCTCCACCTAACAAAAAAATATGAACGTTATATAAAAAGAACTGTAGTAAACAAAATATATATTCTTTGTTTTACTTATATGCTTTTTTATGTATTTTTGATATTAAAATTGAATAAAAGTCAATTGCAGATTAACAATATTAAAAATTATATAATAAAATACATTTTTTAATCAAATATCTACATCATCTTATTTTCTATATTATTAAGTATATAAAACCCTTTATCATTCAAACTATTTTCCCTGTTATAGATCATTTCTGTATCATCCATTTGTCTAAACACCCCACCAGCTTCTTTAACAATACACTCCATGGCTGCTGTATCCCATTCCATAGTAGGTCCAAATCTATAATATACTTCTGCATCTCCTTTTGCTATTAAGCATCCTTTTAGTGAGCTTCCTGCTCTTTTAACATTTTTAATATCATTTCTGTCTATTAATTCTTTTAATTTATCTGATGGATGAGACCTACTCATCACCAATCTTAAATTTTCTTTTTTATCAGAAACTTGTAATTTTTTAATTTCTCCATCTTTTTCATAAAAAGCACCTTGATTTTTAGTTGCATAATAAAGTTCATCTGTTACTGGAACATAAATTACTCCCAGAACAACTTTATGTTTATATGTAAGTGCTATATTTACTGTAAATTCTCCATTTCTTTTAATAAATTCTTTAGTTCCATCTAGTGGATCAATTATCCAACACCAATCATTGTTTAATCTTGATTTGTCATCTTTAGATTCTTCCGATAATATAGCATGATTTTGAAATTCTTCTTTAAGTTTAGATACTATTATTTCATTCGATTGTTTATCCGCTTCTGTTAAAGGTGATTTATCTTCTTTGTACTTTACTGTTATTAAACCGTTATATATATTTAATATATGTTTTCCAGCTTTAATAGCTAATTCTTTAGCTATATTTAATTCTCTATTTAAACTCATAATGAACATCCTTTCTTTAAGTTATTAAATAGTCTATTAAATTATATGCCTTCTAAAATAATTCGTTACATTTTTTTGCATTAAAAAAGAGGCTCATAAATGAGCCTCTTTAATCCATTGTGCCGTCTGCCTATTAAATACATACCCGAGCGTCACCCAGGTGGGTGTTCTGTCATCTGTTTCTAACTTCCTCTTCTAACAAGGCTTGTTGTCCACAGATAAACACGAACTCCCGTATACTTCATGTAGGCTGAATTTATAAGCTATAACGTACACCTCAGAAATTCTCAAACAATGTTTTGTTCTTGACATTATTATATACCAATCTGTATATTTTTAAAAGTATTTTTGCTTTCCAAATTCTGATTTTTTTTATAATTTTTGTTTACTCTTCGTCTGAACTTATCAGATTCTGTAGGAAATTCATATTTTTCATATCTCCCATAGCTTCAGACTGCATAAGCTCTTTTAACAACTCTATCTTTTTTTTCATATCCATAATTTTTGTTATACCCTCTTTTTTATTTTCTGGAAAAACTTCTATAATTTCTTTTATCATCATATTTCTTCTATCTTTACTATCCATGCTTCTGAAAAAGTCGCTATCGTCCATTTCTCTAGGTTCATTTACAGCACTTAATTTTTTTATACCTCTTATTAAATCCAGCATACTCTCCGCCTTGTTTATTACTAGTTTTTCATCTGATTTCATATATTTTTTGCTTCTCATTAGCATTTCTATTCCTCGTTCTAAACCTTTTTCATTTAATTCTTCCATTCTAAAATTTCCCAAAATATCTTTTTCACTATTTAAAAGTTTGTCTCCATTAAGCGCAAGTACCGCCATAGCGATTATCATCTTATTATTCAATATAATTCCCTCCCATACAAACAAATAGTACTATTCATTTTATATACTATGTATATTAGTTAAAATGTGTTACTGATTTGTAATTAATTTGCATATAGTATTTATAAAGGGGGTATTGAATATGAAGATAGATGAAAAAAAACTTAAAGAGGCTAACTTAGATAAGGAAAAACTAAAAAAAATGAAAGACAAAGTAAAAAAAGATTATGAAGGAAAAAACGAAGATGAACTTATGGATGAATTGAAAAAAATTTCAAAGAAAATAGATAATAAGGACAAAATATTACAAAAATTAAAACCTTTTCTAAATAAAAAACAACAAGAAAAATTGGATAAGATATCTAAAGAATTAAATAAATAACTTTAGTTGTTCAAAAAATTTATAGTACTTACTTTATTAAAAAAGATGTGCCTTTGATTGGCACATCTTTTCCTTTCAACAACTCTTTAAACTAATTTTCCATGTATTCTTCTTAGTACACAGTCCTTTATTCCAGAACCTTTTAATATCATATCTTCGCACTCAGATCTTTTCTTTTCCACAAATTCACCATCATCAAGTCCGCATAAATTAACTTTGACATTTAATATTGCACCTTCAAGACCTGTGTATAAAAGAAGATTTCCAACACCTAAATCAGTTATGGCATTTTGGTTTCCGTAATCAACAAAATATTCCATAAGTTCAAGCGCATCTAGTGAGTTTTTAGCTGTTTCAAAAGGAACATCTATAGATTTTATAGTAGCATCTTGTATAGCTTTTTTTCTTATACTCTTTTGTTCATCAGTTTCCTTTGGAAGCTTAAATGCCTTCATAACTTCATTAAAAGACTCTGTGTCCTTATCTACAAGTTCTAAAAGATTATCTCTTATTGAGCCTAGCTTTTCAAATTTTTCTTTAAACTCTTTTTTTATATCTTCATCTAAAGCTTCAAACTTTTTCTTTCCAAAGCTTAGATTTCCCATCATTCTTCCAAGACTTATACCTATATTAGAAGCAAGAGCTGCAACAGATCCCCCACCAGGAGCTGGAGAATTAGAATCTACTTCATTAGAAAAATCAACAACCTTCATATCTATAAGTTTCACTCTATAACCTCCCTTTACTAATACACAATTTTCTTATTATCTACAACTAATTTTCCTTCTTTATAAACACTATGGGTATGGTTTATTCCAAAATGATACATTATATACTCTACATTAGGAGCATCAAATATAACTAAATCAGCTTTTTTTCCAACCTCTATTGATCCAACTTCATCGGCTCTATCAACTGAATAAGCTGCATTTATAGTTACAGCTGTTAATACTTCATTTGGAGTCATTTTAAGTGCTAATGATCCTAATTGCATTATAAGTTGTATATTTTCAGTTGGACAACTTCCCGGATTGTAATCAGTCGATAAAGCAATAGGTACTCCATGTTCTATCATCTTTCTAGCATCTGCATAGTTTTTCATTAAACTAAATGATGTTCCAGGAAGAATATTTGCAATAACTCCATTCTGGGCCATTAATTTCATTCCTTCTTCACTAGCAGCCATTAAGTGATCTGCCGATACAGCTCCTAATTCTGCTGCAAGCTCTGCTCCACCAATTGATACAATCTCGTCTGCGTGAAGCTTAACCTTATATCCATATTCTTTAGCCGCATTTAATATTTTTCTACTTTGTTCTACTGAAAAAACAGCTTCTTCACAGAATACATCACAAAACTGAGCTAAACCTTTTACCTTCGGAAGCATATCTATTATTATATCTACAAATCTATCTGGATTTTCCTTATACTCCTTAGGTACTGCATGAGCTCCTAAGAAGGTAGATACTATATCAACAGGGTGACTTTCATTTAATTTTTTGTTTACTTCAAGCTGTTTTTTTTCTGTATCTAGTTCTAGACCGTATCCACTCTTTGATTCTACAGTAGTTACGCCGTATCCAAGCATTATATCAAGGCTCTTTTTAGCTTTATAATAAAGTTGATCTAACGAAGCTTCTTTAGTAGACTTAACAGTACTAAGTATTCCTCCACCCTGTTTTAATATATCTATATATGGAACTCCACTTATTTTTAAGCTAAATTCATTCTCACGTGATCCTCCATGAACTAAATGTGTATGAGGATCTATAAGTCCAGGAGTTACAGTAAGTCCTTTAGCATCATGTACATCCGTATTCTCATCTACTAATCCATCTATTATATGACCTTGTCCTATATACGATATTTTTCCATCCTTTATAGCTACATATGCATTTTCAAGTATCTCAATATCGTTCATTTCTTCTTTTATTCTAGGTTTGTTAACACCTCTCATAGTAGCCAAGTGTCCTATATTTTTTATAATCAAATCAGCTCTCATATTATCACCTACTCCATAAGTCCAGTTTCTAATATCTTATCCATACCGAAGTTTTCAAGGCCTAAATAGTAAGCTGCTGTATCAGCTATAGCCTCCATCGGAACTAATCCTACAACTTCACTTCCTAAAACATTTACACCATATCTTTTAGCTTCCATTCTTACAGTTTCAAAAACTCTATACATACTAGTTTTAGTATAATCTGTTAAGTTCATAGTAACCTGAACTATATTTCTTTCTGGTATTTCAACAGGACCCGCCTTACAGAATCTAAATCCTCCATTTGAATGTCTTATACATCTTGCTATCTTATTTGCTATTTCTATATTTGTAGTATCAAGATTTATATTATATGCGATAAGTGGCATTCTAACTCCAACAGCAGTAATTCCAGCACTAGGATGTATCTTATTATCACCAAAATCTGGGTGCCAATTAGGATCTTGTAATTTTTCACTCATTCCCTCAAACTGACCTTTTCTAACTGTTGCTAAGTTTTCTCTTTCAGGTTTTGTAGCTGCTTTTTCATATAAAAATACTGGTACATTATGTTTTTCCCAAACATCTTTTGCACAAGATTTTGCAAGCTCAACTGCCTCATCCATGCTCATTTCTTTAATAGGAATAAACGGAACTACATCAGTTGCTCCCATTCTAGAATGTTGTCCTTCATGTTTAGTCATATCTATTAACTCTGCCGCAACACCGATAGATTCTACAACTGCATTTTTTACAGCTTCAGGCTCTCCAATTACAGTAACAACTACCCTGTTATAATCTTTATCAGCTTCATAGTTTAAAAGCTTAACACCTTTTTTTCCTCTAAGAGGATTTACTATTTTTTCTATTTTATCTAAATCTCTACCTTCACTGAAGTTTGGAACACATTGAACTATTTTAGCCATGTCTTTTCCCTCCTATATTTAAAGTTTATTTTCAACTAAACTTCTTACAAGTTCATCACTAGCTATGTAAGGAAGTGTTATATGATCTGTACCCTTATTATTTTGGTTGTATTCAATACTTGTAGTTATAGAATTTTCATTTCTTGCCCAAGATCTTCTTGCAACTCCACCCATAACATCCCATGGCATAGCCGAGTTTAATATATCATCTACTCTCTTACTTCCATCAAGCACCATTCCAAATCCACCGTTTATAGATTTACCTATACCTACTCCGCCTCCATTGTGCAGTGCTATAAGACTCATACCTCTTGCAGCATTTCCTGCAAAACAATGAGTTGCCATATCAGCCATTATATTACTTCCATCTTTTATATTAGAAGTCTCTCTAAATGGAGAATCTGTTCCAGATACATCGTGGTGATCTCTACCTAACATCACAGGTCCTATCTCTCCATTTCTAACCATTTCATTGAATTTAAGAGCTATTCTAGTTCTTCCCATAGCATCTTGATATAATATTCTTGCTTGTGTTCCAACTACTAATTTATTCTTATGTGCATCCTTAATCCACATATAGTTGTCCCTATCTTGATATCTTCTATCTGGATCTATGCAATGCATAGCCGCTTTATCAGTTTTTAATAAATCCTCTTCTTTACCAGTTAAGCATACCCATCTAAATGGTCCATATCCGAAATCAAATAATTGAGGTCCTAATATATCTTCTACGTATGAAGGAAATATGAATCCATCTTTTTCATCTATTCCATTTTTAGATATTTCAACAGCTCCTGCATCATATACCGCCTTCATAAAGCTATTTCCATAATCGAAGAAGTATGTTCCGTTTTTATGTAACTTTTTAATAACTTCAAAATGATTCTTTAAAGTTAAGTCTACGAGTTCTATAAACTTAGCCTTGTCTTTATCTAAAAGCTCAGTTCTTTCTTCAAATGTAAGACCTTGAGGACAATATCCTCCATCATATACAGCATGGCATGATGTTTGGTCAGAAAGTAAATCTATTTTAACATCATTATCTACTGCATATTCCAAAAGATCTACTATATTTCCATGATAAGCAATAGCACACTTTTCATTTTTATCCATATATTCCTTAGCTACATCAAAGGCATCCTTAGCAGTTTTTACAACTTTACTTACCCAGCCTTGTTCATGTCTAGTTTGAATTCTTGAATAATCAACCTCAGCTATAATACCTACTCCATTGGCAATCTCTACTGCCTTACCTTGAGCTCCACTCATACCACCAAGACCTGATGTTACAAATAGTTTTCCTCTTAAATCACTTTTTTCATCAAGTCCTAGTATTAATCTTCCAGCATTTAATAAAGTCGAATATGTACCATGAACTATACCTTGAGGTCCAATGTACATCCATCCTCCTGCTGTCATTTGTCCATAATTCGCAATACCTAGAGCCATTGCTCTATGCCAATTTTGCTGATCATCAAACATACCAATCATAAGAGCATTAGTAATTATAACTCTTGGAGCTTTAGGATTCGATCTAAAAAGGCCTACAGGATGACCAGATTGGATAACAAGAGTCTGATCAACCGTAAGTTCTTCAAGATACTTCATTATAAGTCTATATTGCATCCAGTTTTGACAAACCTGTCCCGTTTCTCCATAAGTAACGAGTTCGTAAGGATATAAAGCTATATCAAAATCTAAATTATTATCTATCATTACCTGAAAAGCTTTACCTTCAATACACTTTCCCTTATATTCCTCTATTGATTTAGCCTTTATATTTCCACTCGGTCTAAATCTATATCCATATATTCTTCCCCTAGTTAAAAGCTCATCTAAAAATTCAGGAGCTACCTTTTCATGTAGATTTTCCGGTATATAACGAAGAGCATTTTTAAGCGCAAGCTCAGTGTCTGCTTTGTTTAAAGTGAATTCTCTCTTTGGTGCCTTCCTTATATTAGGTGCAAATTCAGGCATTTCATAAAATACATCATCAAGTTTTATCGTCATCCCATTAGAAATATCAATATTAGATATCATAAAAAACTCCCCCTTTTATAATTTTTTACATTTTAATCTAAATATTTTCAAATTAAATTATATTGATTTATCGTCTATAAAACGTCTAATTTAGCACACCAACCATAATTTTACATATAATGTTATAGTAATAGTCAAAACTAAATTCCGACCAAGAAGGTGATCTAAATGAACATTTGTGTAATAGGCGCTGGTTATGTAGGTATTATAACCTCTTTAGCATTTGCTAAAATGGGAAATAGTGTAACATGCGTTGAAAAAAATATAAAAAAAGTCGATAGTCTAAATAATGGTATCCCAACTATATATGAAGACGGTTTAAATGATTTATTGGATGAGTGTCTAGAAAAAAAAACTATAAACTTTACAAATAAATTGGATGATAGTGTAAAAAAATCCGATATTGTATTCATAGCTGTTGGAACCCCTTCTCTTGACAACGGAGAGATCGATATGAGTCAAGTATATGAATCTATAAATGAAATATCTAAATGCATAAATAGATATAAAATAATAGTAAACAAAAGTACAGTTCCCGTTGGTAGCCAGAAGTATGTAAAAGACATATTAACTAAAAATGGCGTACCTTCTAACAAGTTCGATGTCGTATCTAATCCAGAATTTTTAAGAGAAGGAAAAGCTTTATACGACTTTTTCTATGGTGATAAAATAGTAATAGGATGCGAATCTCAAAAATCTAGAAATATAATGAATGTATTGTACAAACCATTTAATATACCAATTATATTTACATCCCCAGAAACTGCAGAGCTCATAAAATACACCTCAAATGCCTTTTTATCTACTAAAATATCATTTATAAATGAGATTGCTAATCTGTGTAATAAGGTAGGCGCTGACGTAGACACAGTAGCTCTGGCACTAGGTCTTGATAAAAGAATATCCCCTGAATTCTTGAAACCCGGAATTGGATATGGTGGATCCTGTTTTCCAAAGGATACTATTGGCCTTATTTCAATAGGCGAAAAATACGACTGCCCATTTGAAATAGTAAAAAGCACAGTTAGTGTGAACAATAAGCAAAGACTTATCCCAGTTGATATATTGCTGAGTGAATACGGTGATATAAAGAATAAAACAATAACACTTTTAGGTCTTACATTCAAAAGTGGAACAGACGATATAAGAGAATCTCCATCTTTATATATAATGGAAGAACTTTTAAAAAAAGGAGCAAAAATAAATTCATACGACCCTATGGCATCAGATGAAATAAAAGATATTTATCCAGATATAAACTATTTCGATAATATGAATGACTCTGTACTAGGCTCTGAATGTATTATCATATGTACAGATTGGGAAGAGTTCAAAGATATTGATCTAGACTTTTTAAAAGATAATATGAAAGAGTGCTTCATAATAGATGGAAGAAATATGTTGAAATTAGACGATGCTAAGAAGCGAAATATAAAGTATTACTCTATAGGGAAAGGATATACAAATTAAGTTTTTTAATTCTTTTTCTTAAATTCTGTGGGTTATCAAAACTATCTATAAAAATACCGTGAATTCAGCGATATTTTGAATAAAACTAACCCTTTGTCTTATAAATAATCTTAAACTTTCTGAACTCCCTACGGTCAAACACAGAAATTTTCTAACAGATTATTTAACGACAAAGGCTAAGTTTTATTAATCAAAATATCTAAAAGAATTCACTAACATTTTCATAGATAGTTTTTTATATTAATTCTTATAATATAAAATCGTTCTTTCTCATTATAAATTACCTATCACTTATCCATAAAACTTATTCTCTAACCTTATATTTATTCTTCACTTCATTTTTTAATTTTATAAATTGTTCTATATTATTACCCATATATTCAACTTGTGGATTTTTTAATTTATCATCACTTGACATATTTTTAAGTTGTTCTTTATCAATAGATAAATTCAGATTATATTTGCCTTCATGCATACCAATAATAGTGTATGTATCACCTACTCCACTGTCTCTTAAAAAAAGAATATACTCTTCACCTTTATCCATTAACTTATAACCTTCCATGCTTATATATCTGCCATTTTTTTGATATGCTGGTTCAAAAACTGAGATTGTTTTTTTAGATTCTTGACCTTTGAAAATTTCTTTAACATCTACATAGGATTTACTTTCTGTATCAACAATATGTCCATCTTGTTTAAAATCTATTATTTTTCTTTTTCCTTTATATTGTGCTCTTACAATTAACTTAGATAAATCTTCTAATTCTGTTATATTATTAACCGGTGAATAATCCACTTCATATAGTACTAATTCACTTTCTTTTTGGCTTTCAATATTATCTGAAGCTATTTCAGCTTTTTGCTCATTAACATTATTTACATTCTTTTTACCTAATAAATTATTATTTAGTAATGATCCTATAGCCACTAATAGTATTAACGATATAAAACTTATGATTATACTCTTTTTTTTCACTTTTATACGCCTCTTTCAACTTAATACTTCCAATTAACATTTTGATAATCAATAGCAGTAGGCTTTGTCTTACCGAATCTCCCTTGTTTCATAATAGAATCCGCCCAAAGATTTTGATGAATAAGACTTAACATATGTCCATACTCATCCATTGCATAAGATATTAATGGATTTATAATTAGTAACATAGAGCATAAACCTATAATATATTTGTTTAATAAATTCATAATTTCTCACCTTCTTTTTATTTTTATTACTATATTTTTAACCATATATGTTATTATAATTCTCCATTACAGTCGAAATATATCTAGAAAACAATTCATTAATTTAATATATTAAGATTATTTACAAAATATCTTAATTTCTAAATAGATTTAATCACCTTTTTAAATCTATTTAACAATTAAGAACTACACCTACAAAATACAGGGTATTAAAATGTTAGCAAATGATTTAAATATTTTGTATAAAACTCGTATTACATCGTTTGAATATACGTTAAGAAAGTTCGTTGTTTGACCGTTAGGGAGTTTAGAACTTTTAGTATATTCAATACGATGTAATACTTAGTTTTATTAAAATATTTACCATATTTGCGGTATTTTAATACCCTGTATTTTGAGATTAAGCACATATATTTGATTTTTTTTGTGATTATTCAATTTATTATTTTTCAGAAAATATTACTTATATTTTTTCTCCACACTATCAAATAGCTTCAGCAATCTATTAGCTATTACATCCCAATTGTGATTTTCCTCAACAAATGCTCTTCCAGCCTTCCCCATCTCAATACCCTTTTCTTCATTTTTTATCAAATATTTTATATACTTACTAAACTCATCAGGATTGGTATAATCGTCAATTGCAAATCCATTTACTCCTTCATTTATTACCTCTGCATTTCCGCCTCTGTTAGTAGTTATTATAGGAAGGGCACTTGCCATTGCTTCATAATGTACTCTAGCAAGAGGTTCTTGCCATTGAGATGTACACACGAATAAGTCACCCATATTGTAATACTTAGGTATTTCATCAGGAGTTAAAAATCCCGTAAAATCTATATTATCCTTAATTTCTTGAGCTGCAACCTGAAGATTTTTCACATAATCATCAGTAGCATTATTTCCATACCATTTGCTACCAACAAATATAAGTTTCGCATCTGGATATTTCTCTAAAACACTCTTCATAGCCTTAATTAAAATATGAGGCCCTTTTTTCTTAGAAAGTCTTCCAACATATATAATAACCTTTGCATCATCCTTTACCCCGTATCTGTTCCTCATATCAATCCTATCTTTTAAAACATCTTCACTCCAAAACGGCTTTATAAGATCTAAGTCAACAGCAGAATAAACTGCATTCATCTTTCCCTCAGCATTTGGATATAGCTTTTCAACTCCATTAGCTATAAATTCACTTACAGTACATATAAACTCAACTCTATCTATACACTCTGTAGCCCTTTTAGAATCTATTTTTTTAGGTAAAAACATCTCGTTGTGAAGACTCAAGCTAAAAGGTGTATCAGGTAAATCATTACTAAGTACTCGAATCCACTTAGGTCTATTGAACACATGAACAAGATCAAATTCATCTGTAAGATTGTCTTTTACATTGTTTACATACTCCGCTTTTGTTCTTCCCTGAACTCTTATATGAGTTACATTGTCAACTTCTTCTCTATCCGGCAAATTTATATTACTCACGCTAAATACAGTTATATCATGATACTTCGATAGAATAGGAAGTAAATTTGTTATATATATTTGAATAGCGCCACTTAGTATAGGTGGTACTGGTAACTTTTCCGTACACACAAATGCAATTTTCATAAATATCTCCTTCCTAGAACAAATCTTTTAATAAATTCACCTTACTAAGCTCTAATTTTGCTATTGACTCTATCTTATTAGCACTAACACTCTTATTCTTCTTATACAAGTTCTTAACATCTCCAAAAAACCAATGGGGATACAATAAATCTATCTTTAATAATTCCAACATTTCAGGAGATAGCTTGTTGTACTTTTCATAGTAAGATAAAGTCGTCTTTATTACATTTTCTTTCCACGCTCCACCTTTTTGCATCTTCTTACCTATTATTTTTCTAAGATCTCTTATAACTAAATCATAGGTTACACCATCAAGGTCTATAACGTATGGACCTTCCTTTGAATAAATAACGTTTCCTACACCATAATCCTGATGACATAAAGTAAATTTATGAAGTTCATTATCACAAATATTAAAATAAGATGATTTTTCAAGCATTCCGATACTAATATCAGCAATCTCTATTACAGAATCTATATTATCAAAATATGCTTTATGAGATTTATTATTTAAATTATTAGAAGCCTCATCTTTCCACTTTAACATCCTCTTTTTCATAGATTCATACTGATTCTTCCATTCTCCTATTTTTGATGATATTTTAGCCTCCTCAGGTGATATATAACCTATAGATTCAATATGGAACCTAGCAAGAGCCTCCATTGCAATCTTAAAATCATCTGCTTTACCAAAATTCAAATCCGTTGAATCTATCCATTCATATACTACGAATAACTGCTCATTATATTCTGTTAAAGGGTCTTCATCATTATTTAAATATATACTCGGAACATGTCCGCCTTTATTTCGAATATATACTTGTGCATTCACTGAAAATAAAGCTCTCTCCTTACTATGTCTAAGTCTTTTAAGGCACATAGTTTTTCCATTGTAATCAAACTTCCATATAGTTTTAAGCCCACTATTTTGAATTATCTTAAACTCATCTACTTCCATCCCATAATTCAGTAAAACATCCTTAGCAAGTTGATCTAAAATCGACATACACGTTCCTCCCCTTACATTGGAATAATATCTTCAAAATTATTTATAATAGGTTCTACAGATTTTTCAATAGATACCATTTCCTTTAATCTCTTTACGTATTTTTGTTCTGTCCATGTCTTTTCTCTTCGCTCATAATACTTACTCATTATCCCTACAAATAAATGAGGATATGTCAATGTAGGATTTAAAAAATGCCATTGATAATCTTTTAAAGGATTTTCTTCATTGTACCATCTCAATATATTCTTTGTGAGTTCATATTCCCACCCATTATTTTTTCTCTTCATTATCTTATTCAATATCTTTCTAATATCTCTAAGAGGTATATCAATGGTTAAAGAATCAGTATCTAGTATATATAGTTTACCAGAACCTTCCAATATACAATTGCCCGCTGTGAAATCTTGATGACAAAGACCTCCACGTTCTTGTACTTCATTTACCCAATCACTATAAGATTGCCCCTTAAATTCATCTATAGAGCTTTTTATTCTCTTATAAAAATGAGGATATTCTTGTAATATAATCTTTCCAAACTCAGAATGTTCCTTTTTACTCAGCTCAATATCATAATATTTTTCTATTTTTTTCATCTCATTCTCATACTTTTCTATCCAAAGTCCAAGATGAGTTCTAACCTTATAATCTTCTCTTGGCTTAAATCCTTTAGATGCTTTATGAAATCTTGCAAGTTCATGTATTATTCTTTTAACATTTTCATCACTTGAATAATCCAGAGTAGATCCATTAATTGCTTCACTTAACACAAAACAAACATCATTTTTTATGACATAATCATCTCCTGATTTAGTCTTCATTATCTCAGGTATATAAACTCCATTACTATTTAAATGATTGACTGCATCTATAATAAAATCTAGTGTTTTATATGAAAAAGATTGCTTTTTAAGTATCTTATATCCATTATCAGTATTAATCCACCAAACACCTTTTTTCCCTTTATAAGATTCCAACTTAATCCCTTTAACTTCAATATCATATTCTTTTAAAACCCCAGTTATATCTTCACCTTTACTAACCATATAACTTCCTCCCATTAGAAAATTAACTTAATATACAATAATAGGGGGATTTCTCCCCCTATATTTCTTTATTAAAATTCTTCTTTTTCTTCTTCTTCTTCTTCTTCGAATTCTTCTTGGTTTGCCCAAGTTATTTTAACAGAATAAGATCCATCTATTTCGTTATTCTCATACTTTATCTTATACACTAATTCTTTATCATCAGGAAGTACTACTCTTTCGCCTTCTATATCTAACATTTCCTTCATTAATTTTGAATAGTTATTTTTTAAGAATACATATAAATCTTCTTTACTTCCAACATATTTTTCTTGATATTTCATTTTATAATTCCCCCTTTAAATTAAACTCTTTTTGCTTTTTAATTTAACTTCTCTATATTATATTCTGTATATCTAATTGTGTTACTGTAAATGAAAATTTTCTATATATTTTATTTGCTCATATATGCCTTTTTGTATATCAAATTTACATTCATATCCTAAATGCTTCTTTATCTTACTTATATCCGAGTAAGTATCCTTTACATCTCCTTTTTCAGAATCCAAATAATTTATATTAGCTTTTTTACTTGTAATGTCTTCTATTATTTTTACTACATCTATAAGTTTTATTGGACTTTGACTTCCAACATTGAATATATCCGATTTAATATCTGAATACGCAGCTTTTATATTGGCATCCACTATATCATCTACATATGTGAAGTCCCTTCCCTGATTACCATCTCCGTATATACATATTGGCTTATCATCTAATATATTTTTTATAAATCTACTTATAGCCATCTCCGGTCTTTGTCTTGGCCCATAAACAGTAAAATATCTAAGAGATATGACTGGCAACCCATAGTTTTTACTATATAGATCACATAAATTTTCTGCTGCAAGTTTAGTAACTCCATACGGAGAATATGGTTTTGTTATTTGTGTTTCTTTCATAGGTATAATATCTGTATTTCCGTAAACTGATGATGATGATGCATATACTATCTTCTTTATGTCAAAATTTCTAGCTGATTCCAAAAGTTTTTGTGTAGCAGATATATTATTATATATATACTCTTCAAAATCATATCCCCAACTGCCCCTTACTCCAGGCTGACCAGCCTGATGGAATACATAGTCTACATCTAAATACTTTCTCAAATCGCAAGTTACTAAATTTTCACTTACCAATGTAAATTTATCATTTGAAATTAAATTTTTTAAATTGTATTCTTTTATATCTTTAGAATAATAATCTGTAAAAGAATCTATACCTATAACCTCAAATCCTTCATCTAATAATCTTTCACTTAAAGTCGATCCTATAAAGCCTGCACATCCAGTTACGAGCACTTTCAAAATATCAACCCCCTCAAATTAAGCTGTTAGTATACTTATATGTTTTTATTTAAGTCTGCGTTCTAAAAAATTCGCTTTATGATAACGCAAAAAAAATTTAATTTTAATATCACATTTTTATTCCAACTTGAATAACATATATAAGTATAGAGAAGGAGGGGGTATTATGGATAATAAGTATAAGAAAGAAAAGCGCGTAACAACTATTATCACTAATACAGTTTGCGGTAAAAAGACGCAATTATGTCAAAATACTATAAGCTTGGATATTGATGATATTGTACTACCTACTCAAATTTTAGGTTCAGCTATTAGAAATTCTCATATTGAAGAGAGTAAAATCGTTGATATATCGAATGATTTTATGTTAGTAAACGTTATGGGAGAATTTGAGGTTCACGTTTGGTATGAAGAAAACGACAATACAAATGTAGTAAAAAGCTATGAAAAATTTTCACAAAACATATCTATACCAGTATTTGAAGGTGTAGATTATTACAGCAAAAAAATACTGTGTAAACTTTCCAAAAAACCAGTATCACTAGGTGCAATGATCATAAATAAGAGTGGATGCCCTACTATTTCTGTAGAAGCAGAGTATGAAATTAAAATTGAAATAACAGGAGAGTCTCGTCTTAACGTTTTATGTTATCTAGACGAAAAAGAATGTGAATGCAATACTAGGAATTTAGATTTTAGCTTTGATGACGACGATGACGACCACGATGACTAAAAATGAAAGAGAGCATGTAAATTTACATGCTCTCTTTTATTCTTTCACTACAAAAATAATCATTCTTATAATAGTAGTATATATTATCTATTTTATAGTCTATTCCGCTTTTATTTTTGAGTAATACAAAATCTATTTTTCTAGGATATTGATTATTAAGTTCATGAAATTTTCTTATCTTCTCAACATCAGTTCCACCTTTAAACTGTTCCGATATATTCTTAAACTGCAAATACCCAACCACATCTGCTATATCCTCTATATCATATGTATCCTTAAAACTGTCGTAACTTGCCTGTTTAAAATATGAATCTCTATTTTGACATGATGTGCAAATAACACCGATATTAAAGCTTTTTACCATATTCTTTAATTGAGCTAAGTTATAGTCATTTTTTTCTTTATCAGTGATTTTAATATCTGAAGCCTTAATAGCTTGTAGATAGTCTATTATTACAATAGGATTAGTTTTTTTTGTTTTTATATGATTTTCTATTTTATCTTTTATCTGCTTTATTGAAAATTTCGAATCACATTCAACAATATCCATTCTTTCAGATATTTCTTCTTTATATTTATCTACTACCATTTCTAATTCTTCTCTATCAACTTCATCATAAGCTAAATTGAATGAATTCATTTTTTTATACCTTCTAGGATTTAATAAAAATAGTTTCCTACATAAGCTTTTATCTATAATCTCTTTTTGATTCATTTGATATGAAAAAAATAAAACATCATATCCTTGAGTACATATATTATCTCCTATTTGATTCAAAAAATCTGTTTTTCCAAAACTAGGCATGGCACCTACAACGTAGAGTTGACTTGTTATTCCTCCACCTATTAATCTATCTATGTTGTCAAACCCTGTAGATATCTTTATTTTTCCTCTATATTCATTAGTATTGTTTAAAATTTCATCTAAATAAGCATTTACTTTCTCACAATTATTTTTAGAACGTCTAGCCATATATCCCCCTTAAATACACTCTAATTTTTTAAAGCTATATTATTTTCTTTTATAGGTTTTATATTAAAATTGAATTCTTTAAACTTAGAAAATAATATATCGTGCTTAATATTATCTGCATTCTTATTAAATATATATTCTATTTTTTCATAAATAATTCTCTTTTTAGTATTACTCTGTTGGTTGAATATATATTTTCTGAGTTTATTATGGGTGAATACGTATTTGTTATTACCACTTTCTATATCTTCTTTAATAATATTTTTTCTTTCTAGTTCATCTAAAAAATCTATTAACTCAAACTCTGACTTTGCAGTTATAAGTTTTAATATATTTATATTAAAACCTTCTAAAAATATAGATGCTACATCAAGTATCTTAATTGATTCGCAAGATAAATCCACTAAGACACTCTTTATCATTTCAATAGATTTGTCAGATATTCCATGTTTGGTATTATTGTTTATATTATCAACAATTTCATTTACAAAGAATATATTACCTTCACTTTCTCTGTATATTTTATCAGATATTTTTTTATTAAATTCACATT
Source organism: uncultured Peptostreptococcaceae bacterium (assembly GCA_942492135.1). GTDB lineage: Bacteria > Bacillota > Clostridia > Peptostreptococcales > Peptostreptococcaceae > Tepidibacter_A. The sequence goes on along the minus strand of CALODI010000010.1, from coordinate 666,696 downwards.
GGGAAATTTTCAATTTACATATTTCATATACCTGTCTTTGATCAAACCTTTTAAGCCTTATATTTATCAATTTTTCATTTTTAACCATAAAGTTTTTAAATCGATCTATATTGTATTCATTACAAATTCTAGCAGTTGATATCAAAATCGTATTGTCTTGTCTTACTAGTATGCTCTTTAGTAAATTCATACTGGTTTCATCCATCCAATGTATATCATCTACCACTATAATAATTTTTGTGTGTAGAGAGATTTTTTCAACTATATTTATAATAGTATTTTTTATAAATTCTATATTTAACCCATCTAATTTCTCATAGTTATCGTAGTTTATATCAAATACAGGAAATATAGTATCTATATTTTTTTTCCAAGACTTAGGTATTTTTATATTTTGATCTTTTATTATCTTATTTAACTTTATGAGTATATAATGCCATGGCTTTAATAAAATTTCTCTTTCTCCTTCATAACAAGTTACATCTATAATATAACAATATTTTTTACTTGCATTATTTACAAACTCATTTATAAGCTTTGTCTTCCCTATCCCAAATTCGCCTGTTATAAGTATTGATTTTGAATTTTTTCCTTTTACAAATTCACTGTGATTATTAAGTATACATTTCATTTCTTCTTCTCTATAATAAAATAAGCTCTGCTTTTTAAATTCTATTTGGCTTATATTTTTTTCATTCACTATTTTTTTATACAACTTATAAGTTTTATCATCTGGTTTTATTCCAAGCTCTAGATCTAATGTTTTTTCCAATCTATAATATAAATTTATTGCCTTATAAAAACAACCTTGCTCATAATATATATTCATCACAGCCCTATATGCTCTTTCATCAAATTCATCCTCACTCATAAATGCTTTTGCACATACTAAAGCTTCTTCGTATTTTCTTTTTTTCATTAATAGTTTAGTTTTATTATACAATTTATCTATATTCATATCCTTGTATTCTTGCCGTTTGTTATTTATCCACCAATTGAAATTTTCATTATTTTTTAATATAAGACCTTTTAAAAATTCACATTTTCCATTTTCAAAATGACCATCTTTTTTATTTAGAAAATAATTCAAATCTGTTTTTATATTTATCTTTGGATTTATACTTACAGTACTTTTTTTAGGAGATATTATTATATCCGTATCAAATATTTTTCTTATTTGATACATTGCATTTCTTAAGTTTTTCTTTGCAGTACTTTCCTTTGAATCCTCCCATAAAAGATTAACAAGCTCATCTCTGCTAGCTTCTTTGTTTATTACTAAATAATAAAAGAGTGCCTCAGTTTTTTTATAAGGAAAACAAATAATATTATTATTTTTGGATACACTATGATTATTAAAAAATTTTATATTTATAATATCCATAACTAAAACCGTCTTTCTATTAATTATATTTTAAAAATTCTATATTCGTTAAATAATAAATGGTATAGTTTTCAAACTATACCATTTATTATTTTTTATCTATAAGGAAATCATATAATTTTCGACTTGTAGATAACATTGATGAATGCACTTAAATAACAACTATTTTTAAGAAACGGAATCCGTGAAGACTCATTGGCGACATGAGCCATGAGATAGCACGAAACGAATTTTTTTAATACTCTTAACTAAGGTTTCCTATCTTTTCTTCTATTTTATCAACTATTACATTAGAAATTATTAAATCTTCACATTTATTTATTTCTTTATACATTATAATATCTTCTTCTATAGTCTTAGTCTTTTCTCTTATAAGTTCATAAGCTATACTAGTTCCAACTCCAAGACCTCTATTATCATTAAGATCTATTCCCTGTACTGCTCCTAACATTTCCATAGCTAGTACCTTTCTTACATTTCCCATTATTTCTCTAGCTTTTCTAGCAGCTATAGTACCCATAGATACATGATCTTCTTGATTTGCTGATGATGGTATAGAATCCACACTTGCTGGATGCGCTAACACCTTATTTTCAGAAACAAGCGAAGCCGCAGAATATTGAACTATCATAAATCCAGAATTAAGTCCTCCCTTTTTAGTTAAAAATGCTGGAAGTCCTCCTAGTGCAGGATTTACAAGTCTTTCAAGTCTTCTCTCAGATACATTCGCAATTTCAGCTAGTGCTATTGCTAAAAAGTCAAAACTTAAAGCCATAGGCTGACCATGGAAATTTCCTCCTGATATAACCTCTTCTGTATCTGGGAATATAAGAGGGTTATCAGTTGCAGCATTTATTTCAATTTCTACCTTTTTCTTTATATACTCAATTGCATCCTTACTAGCTCCATGAATCTGAGGAGTACATCTTAATGTATATGCATCTTGAACTCTAATCTCTCCTTGAGTTGTAGTCATATTACTATTTTCTAATATATTTAAAATATTTTTAGCTGCATCTATTTGACCTTGATGAGCTCTAACTTCATGTACTTTTTTATCAAAAGCTGTAACTATTCCATTTAAAGCTTCCATAGTAAGTGATGCTGCCACATCTGCAGTCTTTAATAAATTAACTGCATCATATACAGTTAATGCACCTACAGCAGTCATTACCTGAGTTCCATTTATAAGCGCAAGACCTTCTTTTGATGTAAGAATAACAGGTTCTATATCAGCTTTCTTTAAAGCCTCTATTCCGCTCATTTTTTCACCTTTATAAATAGCTTCTCCTTCACCAATCATAACCAAAACCATATGAGAAAGCGGTGCTAAATCCCCTGATGCACCAAGTGATCCCTTTTGTGGTATCAATGGGTGAACGCCCTCATTTAACATTTTTATAAGAGTTTTCAAAGTTTCTAACCTTATCCCTGAATACCCTTTTGCTAAATTGTTTATCCTAAGAAGCATTATACTTCTTGAAATTTCCTCCTCAAAGCATTCTCCTACTCCGCAAGAATGGCTAATTATTAGGTTTCTTTGTAATGTCTTTGTTTCTTCCTTAGTTATAGCAACATCAGAAAATTTTCCAAATCCCGTAGTTATTCCATAAACAGTTCTTCCTTCATCAACAAACTTATCAACTATATTTCTAGCCTTTATAACTTTTTCTTCTGATTCTTTAGTAAGCTCTACCCTATATTCATTTCTAGCTACATTAACAACATCTTTAATAGTTAAACTCTTCCCATCTATGTATACCTTATTCAAAACTATACCCCCTTCGGAATTGTCTAAAAATTCATTTTCTTTATAATCTATTCTATATTCACAATCGTTTTCCCTTCATCTTTTTTGATATATTTTGCGAAATCCTTATTTTTTTACATTTTATGTAAACACGCACACATCGCTGTATCACTTCATTTAAGTACAGTGATATGTTTTATTTCACCTTTTTATTCGACATAAATCTATTCATGCGCAGTCACTTTATGAATGCCTAGCTTAGAAAAAGTGTACAAAAAAAGCAGGTTATAAACCTACTTTTTAAGTACACTCTGTCTTTCTACAAGACTATAAGGAAGAAGTATTTTTTTATTTTCTAATCTTTCATCATTTATCATCTTGACTATCATTCTAATAGATACAGCTCCCATATCATATATAGGCTGTTTAATGGTAGTAAGAGCTGGTCTGTATAAAGATGCTAATTTGATGTCATTATAACCTGATACAGATATATCCTCTGGCACCTTATATCCAGCATCTAATATACAATTTATAACACCTACTGCGATTTCATCTCGAGATGCAAATACCGCATCCGGTATATTCTTTGACTCAAGAATCTGACTCATAAGATAATATCCAGATTCACTAGTATCATCTCCTTCTTTTACAAGAGTCTCATCCATTTGGATATCTGATTCTTCTAGTGCCTTCTGATATCCTCTATATCTATCTGAATCCATTATATTATCTTGTGCAGATGATTTCATAAATGCTATTTTTTTGTTACCATTTTCTATTAAGTATTTAGTCATATCATAAGATGCTTCGAAATTATCAATACTTACAGAATAAACATCGAATTCACTTGCATTCTTGCTTATGTATACGGCTGGTATATTTGCTTTTTCTATTACATCTACATGTTTTTGCTCCATCTTCCATGATACAAATATTATACCCGCAACCTGCTTCGATCTTAAAAGATTAATATATTTTAATTCTTCATCAGATTCTCCATAGCTATTACACAAAATGATATCGTAATTATATATCTTACCCACTTCTTCTATTCCATTAAGTAACTCTCCCATAAAAAAATCAGATATGTCAGGAACTATTACCCCTATTAACTGACTTTTTTTAGTCACTAAGCTTCTAGCTAGCGGATTTGGAACATATCCCGTTTCTTCTATTATTTTTAATACTCTTTCTCTTATCTCATTACTCACAGGCTTAGAATCATTAATTACTCTTGAAACTGTTGATATAGAGACGCCTGCTCTTTTAGCTACATCCTTTATAGTAATCATATTTTCACTCCTCTCGTCCTTTACATTTTTTCCCTATTTAAAGTTTATATTCTTCTACATTAATTAAATATTAATTATATCATTTATTCATATAAAAAATAAAGAGCTAGATTTTGATCTAGCTCTTTACTCATATTTTTAATATTAATGACAATCAAATTCATTACATGCACAAATTATTAATATTAATATTAAGAATGGAATCCAATCACATATATCTATATCCTCTAAACACTCTTGGAATATTAAGAATAAGAAAAATAAAGCTATAATCCACCAACAATCAAAGTCTTTAAAACAACCCATAATCTTACCTCCTTATAATTTTGAAAGAATTTACTTCTTGATATATACTATGATTTTGCTTTTAGATTTGTTATTCATTATTAATTCAAATATTAGTTACAGTCAAACTCGTTACATGCACAAATTATCAGTACTAATATTAAGAATGGAATCCAATCACATATATCTATATCTTTTATACAATCTTGGAATATTAAGAATATAAAGAATAAAGCTATAATCCACCAACAATCAAAATCTTTAAAACAACCCATAATCTTACCTCCTTATAAGCTAAAATTAGTTTGAAGGTTTTACCTTCTTAATATATGCTATGAATTTGACTTATTATTTGTTAACAGCACTTAAATTCATCGCATGCAACTATTATTAATACTAATATTAAGAACGGAATCCAATCACATATATCCAGATCATCTATACAATCTTGGAATATTATGAATAAAACAAATAAAGCTATAATCCACCAACAATCAAAATCTTTAAAACAGCCCATAATCTAACCTCCTTGTTTTTTTGAAGGTTATACCTTCTTGTATATACTATGTTTTTTGGGTTACTTTGGTTAATGCATATACGTAAAAGTTTTGTTTTTATTTATCAAAAAAAGAAAAAAGCTAGTAAAAACTAGCTTTTTAGCATCCAAATCCATCACAGCAGCAAAATAATACGATACCTATTAGTATTATAAACAAGAAATTATTGTCATCTCCACAGAAACAATCAAAATCACAACAGCAGAATATTACTAATAATAGTAGTATCCATATAAATCCATTATCATCGTCGCATCCGCCAAATAAGCCTTTTCCACATCCTCTAAATAAATTTCCACTATTTTCACTCATTCTATTACCTCCCATAAATTAATATTAAAGGTTATTGCCTTCTCCTTTATGTTATGAGATTTCATCTAATTTTGTTACTCTTATAAGTGTTTTTTTTAATTCTTTTTGTATTTCCTCTTGGGATAATCTATTGTATGTATTATAATCTTTGATATTATACTTTAGTTCTTCTTTGAAATTCAATCTATTGTTTATAGCTATTTTTAATTTTTCTAAGGAAACCATCTTGTAGTCAATATACGTTTGAAGTGCTTTATTATTTTCAATACTCGATATACCACTTTTTAAACTCTCTATTCGTTTTATGTATTCCTGTATATTATCCTGATTAATGAGATTATCATTAAAATCTTCAACTATAAAATTAGTTTCTCTTATGTACGGGTTTATATTGTTGACCTCATTTATCAATTCATTCTGATAGATATTCAAGTTCATGCAAAAAAACAATACGTAAAATATAAATATAACAGTAAATTTTCTCATATATTTCCTCCTTAGTATTACTTTCATTATATTTATATTCATATTTGTACAAGTTATTACAGTTATTTAGCTTAGTTTAAAAAAATATATTGAAAAATTTTCAGACATGTAATAAACTACTATTAAAATATTAGTTTATTAAGTTTTAGGAGGTAATAAGTATGTTTGAAAAAGTAAAAGAGATAATAGCAGATCAATTAGGTGTAGATGATATGGATTCTATAACACCATCAACTTCTTTAGTAACTGATTTAGAAGCTGACTCACTTGATGCTGTTGAAATAATGATGGCTCTTGAAGATGAATTTAATATTGAAATTCCAGATGAAAAAGCTGAAAATTTCAAAAACATAGGAGACATATGCTCTTATATAGAAGATAATAAATAAAAAAGATAAGAGGAATTTTTCCTCTTATCTTTTTTTTACATATTTTATAAATAGTAAGATTTTAACTAATGCTGAAGCTCCTTCATCTATAATTGTTATAAGATTCTCTATAATCCATTTTCCACCAATTCTTTAGTGAAACTACATTTAGGATTATTAAATATATCTATACTTATTCCATCTTCTATAATTTCACCTTTATCCATTATATATATTCTATCTGCTATTTTTCTTGCAATAGTTAAATCATGAGTTATATATATCATTGAAAACCCATTTTTGTTTTGAAGTTTTTTTAATAATCTTAATACATTAGCTTTTGTTGAAGGATCTAGCATAGAACTTATTTCATCTGCAATCAAAAGTTTTGGCTCCATTATTAGACTTCTAGCAATAGCTATTCTTTGTCTTTGTCCTCCACTTAAACTAAAGCATTTTTTATTTAAAAATTCTTCATCTATAGGAAGTTGTACATCTTTTAATACCTTTATTACCATTTCTTTTATTTCTTCTTTAATTCCTATCTTTAAAATATCAAGGGGTTCTTTTATTACATTTTCAACCGTAAAACTGTCATTTGTAGATGAAAACGGATCCTGAAATACTATTTGAAGACCTTTTTTTCTTCTTATAACTTCATAATTATTTACTTTATTTTCTTCATATATTACCTCCCCACTATCTTGTTTTAAATAGCCAGAAATAATACTTGCAAGAGTAGTTTTTCCAGAACCTGATTGTCCTATTAGCGCAACTATTTCTCCAGATTTAACACTAATACTACAATTTCTACATACTTTAATCAATTTATTATTAACTTTATACGTTTTATTTATATTTCTAGCATCAAGTATAGTAACTATTCCACCTCTATTACATGCAACTTTTCTTTCTAAAGACACATATTTCAAATTTGGAATATTATTCAAACATTTATCTATAGCTTGACTGCATCTTTGATAAAAAGCACAGCCATTATTTTTTTCATTTTTTATACTTGATGGTATTCCCCATAAATCATGATATGGATTTATTTCAGGAGATGAATTTATAAGGCCTCTTGTATATGGGTGAATAGGATTTTTAATAACTTCTTTTGTTAATCCCTCTTCTAATGTGTATCCTTTATAAAAAATTCGTATATTAGAAGTAAGTTTGTTTATAGTAGAAATTTCATGAGATATTACTATCATAGAAAATTTATTTTTACTTTGAATGTTTTTAAGTAACTTTATAATTTGATTTCTAGATATTGAATCAAGTGCTGAAGTAGGTTCATCTAATATTAAAAGCTCTGGATCACAAGCAAGAGCCATTGCTATTAAAACCTTCTGCCGCATTCCACCTGAAAGCTCATGAGGATATCTATCAATCCATATTTCATCAAGTCCAACCATATTTAAAAGTGATTCTACTTTATCTTTAATTTCTTTTTTACAAAAATTAGTGTGTTGTTTTAAGGTTTCTTCAATCTGCTCTTTAATAGTTAATACTGGATTTAAAATTTCTAATCTATTTTGAAATACAATAGCAATTTTATTCCATCTATATTTGTTTTTTTCTTTATCCGAAAGCTTTGTAATATCTACACCATCATAAATTATTTCTCCATTAATTTCAGATTTATTATCTAACAAAGATGTTATGGCCATGGCAATAGAAGTCTTACCACTTCCAGACTCTCCTATAATACCTAATGTATCTCCTTTATTAATACTAAAAGAAATTCCTTTTACAGCTTCAACTGGATTACTTTTTGAATTATATGTAACTTTAAGATTTTTAACTTCAAGTAATGTACTTTTCATATTCATCCCTCTTTTACACTTTATAATTAAATTTGTTTTCAAATTCCCTAACAATAAAAGATATAGAAATAACCATAAGAATTATGGCTATAAGAGGAGACAATACCCACCATTTCCAGTAAGGTGTAAAATATATTCCACTAAAACTTACAGCATAATGAAGAATAAGTCCCCAACTCTTTGAAGTAGGATCTCCTAATCCTAAAAAAGCAAGAGAAGCTTCAGCAATTACTGCCTTACTTATAAGTTTAATAAAACTTACCATAATTATAGGGAAAATTTGAGGTATAAAATGCTTTATAGTAATATGTGAAAATTTTGCTCCATACCCCTTAGCTACTTGTATATATTTTTCTTCTTTTATAGTTAAAATTCTAGAACGTACTATTCTAGCTAGTGAAGTCCATGAAAAAATACTTAAAACAATAATTATATTTTTTATACTCGGGCCAAAAAATGCTCCAAGTACAATCATAGTAGGCAGTTGAGGTAAAGTTATTATCATATCCGTAAATCTCATTAAAAACTTATCTAACCATCCACCCCAATATCCTGATAAAATTCCAATACTACTTCCAATTAATACTGATAAAAATGCAGTCCCTAATCCTACAAATATGCTAATTCTTGCTCCATAACATATTTGTGAATACAAATCAATTCCAAGATCATCAGTTCCTAATATATGAGTTTTAGATGGTGGTACTAAAGAATTTCCTGACGGCAAATTATAAGGATGATTTGATATATAAGGAGCTAAAAAAGCTATTAAAATAATCAATATAAAAATAGAATATGAAATTTTTCCAACAAGTGAAATTTTGTGTATTTCTTTAAAAATCTTTTTCATTTATCTTAACCTCGGATCTAATTTTTTATATGTTAAATCTGCCAATAAATTCATAGTAAGTACCATTACAGCAAATAATAAAAATATTCCTTGTATCAATGGATAGTCTCTATAAAAAACTGCTTGCTTCATTAAAACTCCAAGACCAGGATACTTAAATACATTTTCTATAAGAATAGAACCTCCAATTACATGTCCAAAACTCAAAAAAACTCTTGTTATTATAGGTGGTATTGCATTTTTTAAAGCATGATAAAATAAAATTCTTTCTTTCTTAAGACCTTTAGCTTTTGCTGTAACCATGTAGTCTTTTGATAATACAGTTATCATACTATTTCTAGAAAGAAGATAAAAACCACCTATATGTGTAAAGCTTAATGTTATTATTGGAAGTGCTGCATGATATCCTAAATCAGTAATATATTCATAGATAGAATTATAATTTGCAAAAGGTGTTATTCCTCCGGACAATGGAAATACACCTAGATAAGCTGAAAAATAAAACAAAAACAATACCCCTATTAAAAATGAAGGGGTTTCAGAAAAAACAACAAATATAAAATAAAAAATCTTATCAATTGATTTTTTTCTATAAAATGCTGATATACATCCCAAAACTGTACCTAATACAGCACTTATACTTATAGATATTACTACTAATAATACAGTCCATCCTATTCTATCTATTATTATGTCTGAAACTTTTTGTTTTAAAATTATGCTATATCCTAAATATCCTTTAAATGTATTTTTTATATACTGGATATATTGAATCCTTAATGGTTTATCAAGTCCATAATAATCTTTATATTTTTGAATTTCTTCTTCTGAAAAAGTAATGCAAACACTATCATTTTCACTTGAAAGAAAAGTAAAAGGATCCCCAGGCATTAACCTAGGAATAAAGAAATTTACTGAAATTATAAATATCAATGTAATTAAATATTCTCTAGTTTTCTTCAAAGAATCTTTTTTCATGATATTACTACTCTCTTTCTAAATATGATAATTTACTATGTTCTAAAGAATGATGATCAAACATATACATCCATCCATCATATTTTGAAGGGTTATATGCATAATATGATATTGTATTGTAAATAGGAATTTGAGGAACATCCTTTGCAATAAGCTCTTGAAGCTTAAATACTAAGTCTTTTCTTTTTTGAAGATTTAATTCGCTCATTTGCTTTTGAGCCAGTTCATATATTTCCTCATTATAGTATCCAGGTATAGATCCTGATGCAGGACTTTTACTTCCTTCTGTATTAGAGCCATAATATCCTCTTAATGAATCAGCATCTCTCCCCCATCCGCCATGGCCTATTATTGCAAGCTCAAACTCAGAATTTTTAACTAAGCTATCTCTAGTTTTCATATCAACACTTTTAATATTAATATCAATTCCTGATTTTTGAAGGCTTAACTTCATTAGCTCTGCCATTTTAACCTCTGGATTTGAATTTCCTATAAGTAGTTCAAAAGTGTATTTCTTATTGTTAATAAGATCTTTTGATTTATCAGTGTCTAAGCTGTATTTTTCAACTTTATCGTTATACCATATATGTTCTTTAGGAATATAGCTCATACTTGCAACTATACCTGCACCTCTTCCTATTTTTTCAAGTATTTCTTCTCTATCTATTCCATATGCAAAAGCTTTTCTTATATTTAAATCTTTAAGTTCATCCCTTTTTTTCATATTAAATATAAATCTATATCCCCAAAAAGGTTTATTTTCAATTATTTTTAATTCTTTATTATTTTCATATCTTGACAAAATATCTACAGGTACTGATGCTAAATCTATATCCCCTTTTTCAAATGCTAAAACAGAATCACTTACAGGAACCCATTCTATAACTTTTACTCTTTGTTTTGGTCCCCAATAATCTTCAAAAGCTTCTAATTTATATGTTCCTTGCTCACTATTATACGATGTAAGTTTATATGGACCGCATCCTATAACTGTTTTGTCTGAATCAAATTGTTGTGGGTCATCTATATTTTCCCATATATGCTTAGGTATAATCCTCATATCTCCTATTTTTTCTAAGTATGTAGCATTGGGACTATCAACTTTAATTTTCACTTTATTTTTATCTAGTACTTCAATATTTTCTATGATGTATTTTCCATTTACTAATAACTGATTTGATATAGGAGGGTGATCTTTATAGTATTCAAATGAAAATTTTACATCATCAGCACTAAATTTTTCTCCATCCTGCCATTTCACATTATCATTTAAAGTAAATATGTATTCTTTCCCTTTATTTTTAATTTCCCAATCACTTGCAAGCCATGGTATAATTCCATTTTCATCTTTTTCTAAAAGGCTATCAAATATAAGTTTCATTTTATACACACCAGGACCTCTTTGATAATGTTTATAAGGATTTGGATATCCCCAATCTCCTCCAGCAAGTCTTATAGTTAAATTTTTATTATCTTCATTTTTAAAATTTGTATCTAAAGATTCAGTACCACAACCTACCATTAGCATACATACTATTAATACTGAAGAAATAAATACAAAGCTCTTCTTAAAAATCTTTATCATAAGTAATTTCCTCCCCCTTTTATTCAACATTCCAGTATATCCATGCTATTTTTGAATTTATATTTTCTGTAATATATCCGTTCTCAGATATAGTGTTCAAATAACTAAATATTTTTTCTTTTTCTTTATTATTTAACTTGTCCTTCATTTCAAAACGTGATATGTACTGATTTGCTAAATATTCTACAGAGCATAGTTTCTCCCAGTTCCTATCTATGTACTTTATTTGAGGGTAATATCCCATAAGATAAAGAATATTAAATGCACAATAGATTTTTTTATCAATATTTTCATTAATACTGTCTTTTTTTAAATATTGATTTAATTTATCCCATATAATACTCTGTCTTTTAACAAACCCACTCATAAAACAATGTTTTTTACTTGCTTTTATCATTTTATTTAAAGTCTCATAACTATTTATACCAGGACACATAGATGCAAATACCAAGTCAAATTTATTTTCTAAATCATTCTGTTTTAAATCAATATTATTCCAAAATACTTTTTCAAACTCAATATTATTAATATTGTTTTTTCTTGCATTCTCTTTTGCAAATTTTAACATTTCGCTTGAAATATCTAAAGCCACTACTTCTTTACATAATTTTGCAAGTTCTATTGAATATTTTCCAGGTCCACATCCTATATCTAAAGCTTTACTATCCTTACTAAGCATTTCATTGTTTAATAAAAAGTCAATAAGATTACTTATATCTTTTTCATTTTTATTAAATTCCTCAGCTCTATTATCCCAAAATCTTTCAACAGCTTCTTCATTTGTATTTTCATTTTCCCAAAGTTCTAAAAAATCATTTATATTCATTTACTACCAACCCCTTGAATAGTCCTCAAAACAATCAATACATACTTTTTTCCCATTCATCAATCTAATTTTATGCTCTGGTGCAGTTTCGTTACAAATTTCACATATTATATTATTGAATATTCTTGCTTTATCTGGTAAATCAAACTTAGGATTCTTAAATTCAAATAAATCAACTGCATTAGAATTTAGTATTTGTTCTTGTCTTTCTTCTCTGTTCATTTCACCTTCAAAAGATTTTAATATTAATCTTATATTTTCTCCAGTTCGTCTGTTAAAAAAAGTATATGCATGTTTTCCTGTACCTCTGTATATAAGATTACCTTTTCCAAATGTACAGCCTGTTATTAATTGAATAGCATCAACTCCACATGCATCATTTTCTGTAACACATACAATTTCCTCATCAGATGAAAAACTAATACTCATCTTCTCCATTATTGCTTCACATGCCTTAAATCCAATTGCAAGTCCGGGACATTCATGACCGTGAAACTCAACACATTTTTCCCATTCTCTTTTATCCATATTCAATTCACCCCTATTTATTAATATTTAAAAATAAAAAAACCACGAAAATAATTTAATCGCTTCAACGACTAAATAAACCTTCATGGTTAATTTATAAATATATATTTACATATATTCTTATGTAAAATTTTACAGTAGCTAACATCTTTTGTCAATATGATAATTGGCATATGCCATTTTTCTATTGTTTTTAAACAATATATTTGTAAGATTTATTAATTAAATAATATGTTCTATATTATCATAACAATAAAATTTTTCAATTTAATTATTGACAGTTATATAATAATTGATTATAATTGATTTTAAATTAAAAAAATTAAATATTTTTAAGTAACTCTTATCAAGAGTGGCTGAGGGATCAGGCCCTATGAAGCCCAGCAACAGCTAGTATTTACTAGAAATGTGCTAATTCCTGCAGTAATATTACTGAGAGATGAGGGAATAAAATAGTTGTACATAACTATTCTAATCTAACAACCAATTCTCAAAGACTGTAGAAATGGTTGTTTTTTTATTCTTCTCATTTTAAAATTCAGATTTTAAAAGGAGGATTAAATATGAAAGAAAGAAATTTAAATTTTGAAACACTCTGCGTACAGGGTGGCTACAATCCAAAACCAGGAGAACCTAGAATATTACCTATAATACAAAGTACAACATACAAATATGAAGATCCAGATCATGTTGCAGCTTTGTTTGATTTAAAAGAAGAAGGTCATATGTATTCTAGAATAAGCAATCCAACAGTTTCTGCATTTGAAGAAAAAATAGCTCTTTTAGAAGGTGGCGTTGGTGCAGTTGCTGTATCGTCTGGTCAAAGTGCCACAGCTTTAGCTATTTTAAATATATGTACAAATGGAGACCATATTTTAGCTTCATCTACATTATACGGAGGTACCTTCACTCTTATTTCTTCAACACTAAAAAAATTCGGAATAGAAGTTACATTTGTGGACCCTTATTTAACTAGAGAAGAAATACTAGAATATGCAAAAGAAAACACCAAATTAGTTTTTGGGGAAAGTATTGGAAATCCCGGACTTAATATTTTAGATTTTGATAAATTTTCACAAGTATCTAAAAAAATAAAAGTTCCTTTTATTGTAGATAATACTTTAATTACACCATATCTTCTAAATCCGTTTAAACATGGAGCAAATATAGTAGTTCATTCAGCTACTAAATATATAGATGGTCATGCTTCAAGTGTCGGAGGAGTAATTGTAGATGGAGGAAATTTCGATTGGACTAGTGGTAAATTTGATGAATTAGTATCCCCGGACCCAACCTATAACGGAATTAGTTATATAGAAAAATTTAAGAATCTTGCTTATATAACCAAACTTAGAGTTCAACTTCTTAGAGATTTAGGAAACTGCCTGAGTCCTTTTAACTCTTTTTTATTCAATTTTGGAGTTGAAACACTTCACCTTAGAATGGAAAGACATAGTGAAAATGCATCAAAGCTAGCTACTTTTTTAGAAAAACATAAAAATGTAAAATGGGTTAACTACCCTTATCTTAAAAGTAGTAAAACTTATGATAATGCACAAAAATATCTAAAAAAAGGTGCAAGCGGAATCTTAACCTTTGGTATTGAAGGTGGAATTGATACTGCTAAAGCTTTTATTAAAAATTTACAACTCACTTCCCTAGTAGTTCATGTGGCAGACACTAGAACCAGTGTACTGCACCCTGCTAGTACAACTCATCGTCAACTAAGTGAGAAAGATCAATTAAATGCAGGAGTTACGCCTGATTTAATTAGAGTCTCAGTTGGAATTGAAAGTATCGATGATATAATAGATGATTTTAACTATGCTTTAAATAATATATAATTCGAGGTGATATTAATGGTTTCAGTAGCAGTTTTAGGAAATGGAGTTGTGGGCTCTGGTGTTTGTGAGCTTATTAATAAAAATGATAATAATATAAAGCTATCAAAAATTTTAGTTAAAAATATAGATAAACATAAGAATGATAAAAATTGCAGTATTATAACAAACAAAATCGAAGATATTTTTCATGAAGATATAGATGTAATTGTAGAGCTAATAGGTGGAATACATCCTGCTTATGAATATATACAACAGGGGTTAAAAAATAAAAAACATGTTATTACTGCAAATAAAGATTTAATTTCAAAGCACGGTGAAGAACTTTTGCAAATTGCTTATGAAAACAATGTAAACCTGTACTTTGAAGCAAGTGTTGGTGCAGGTATTCCTATAATTAAAAATATTAAACATTACTTAATAAGTAATGAAATAAAAAGTATAAAAGGTATCCTAAATGGAACAACAAATTTTATTTTAACAAAAATGGATAAAGAAAAAACCTCTTATAATAGTGCTTTAAAACTAGCACAAGAACTTGGATTTGCTGAATCCGACCCTACATCCGACGTCAAAGGATATGATAGTGCAAGAAAACTTTCAATCCTTTCTACAATAGCTTATGAGAAAAAAGTTTGTTGGGAAAGTTTTAAAGTTGAAGGAATTGATGATATAACCGAAATCGATATAAAAAAAGCAAATGAATTAGGAGGAGTTATTAAGCTTTTAGGTATCAGTAACTTTAAAGAAGGTAATATTTATGCAAGCGTTAGACCGGTTATAGTTAATGAAAATTCTGAGTTTTCAAAAATAAATGACGAATACAACTCTATAATAGTAGAAGGCGACAGCGTTGGTAAACTTACATTCACTGGAAAAGGTGCAGGAAAGCTTCCAACAGCTACGGCAGTGTATTCCGATATAATAGACTCTATACAAAATAAAGAAAATTCTTTTTTATTTAACTACGATAAGGCTTTTATTGAAAGTGACTCTAGTGAACAATATGATTGGTATATAAAAATCAACTATAAAAATTCACATAAAATCCTAGTTGAATTAACTGAATATTTCAAAAATATAGATTTGGAAATTAATAAAAAAACTAATCAAATTCTTGTAGTAGTCAAATCTGAATGCGAAAAATATATAAATGAAATATCAAATAGATTACTTGAGTTAGAAGAAGTTAATACAATAAATTCCTTAATGGTTTTAAATAGTTAAGGGAGGGATATAAAATGCCTATTTTAGTACCCCAAAATAATTGTCTATACGATGTTTTAACTTATGAAGGCATCTCTTTAATAGATAGACCTAGTTTTGATACAAATATAAAGCCATTAAAAGTTGTGATTTTGAACTTAATGCCTACAAAATTAGAAACTGAAATTCAACTTCTTCGTGTCCTTGGATTTAGTAATCACTATATAGAAATAACATTTTTAACAACTAAATCATATACGTCTAAAAATGCATCTAAAGATTATTTAGATATGTTTTATAAGACTTTTGATGAAATAAAAGATGAATATTTCGATGGTATGATTATAACAGGAGCTCCAGTTGAACATTTAAATTTTGAGGATGTTATCTACTGGAATGAGCTTAAAGATATAATGGATTATTCATCTAAAAATATAAAATCTACTTTTCATATATGTTGGGGAGCTCAAGCAGGGCTTTACCATCATTACGGGATAAAAAAATATAATCTAGACAAAAAAGTTTTTGGCGTTTTTTCTCATAAGTCAAATAATTCTAACTCAAAATTGTTAAACGGATTCGATGATGAATTTTTTGCTCCACACTCAAGGTACTCATATATAAAAAAGGATGATTTTGAAGGTTTAGATGACCTTCAAATATTATCTGAATCAGATGAAGCGGGAATATATATAGTAAAATCTAAGAATTTAAAAAATATATTCGTAACTGGTCATTCCGAGTATGATTCTTATACTTTATATAATGAGTATAAAAGAGATGTTGACAAAAATATAGACATACAAATTCCTAAAAACTATTTTTTAGATGATAATCCAAATAATAAGCCTATTGTGAAATGGAGAGGCCATTCTAATTTATTATTTTATAATTGGATAAAAATATTGACTTCACTTTAATACATCGTAGCTCCTTTTAGAGTTACGTGGATAATCAAAAACTATCTATAAAAATACCGTAAATGCAACTATATTTTTATAGATAGTTTTATTAATATTACATCAGTTCAAAATCAGAGAAAAATTTTCCCACACTTTCGTTTATAGGAACTTCTGAAAATATAATGTGAGTAGATGTAGTAGAGTCTAAAGCTGAAATGAAGTCAACAAACTCTTCAATTTCTGAGATTGATTCTACACTTAACTTTACAAGGACACAAGAAGGACCAGCTATCCTATAGCAAAAAACTACACGCGGATGATTATAAATCAATTCTTTGAACTTTTCGAATTTATTATTTCGAAGATCAATTTGAATAATACACTGTATAGATAAGCCCAAAGCCTTCTCATTTATTTTTATAGTATATCCTTCAATTATTCCTCTGTCTTCTAATTTTCTTATTCTTTCTGTAACAGAAGGAGGAGATAAATTCACTCTTTTAGATAATTCTCTAATAGATAGACGACTATCTGTTTGAAGTTCCATTAGAATTTTAATGTCTGTATTATCTATTTTCATTTGATATAAATTACCTCCTTTTTTGTTTTATTCGAAATAACTTCACCTTTAAAATAGTATCAAGGGAAAAGGAAAAATTACCCTTTATCTATTATAATATAAGTAGTTTAAGTTATCAATTTTTAGAAAGGAGATTAATATGTCAATTTTTATAACGGGTTTCTTACTTTCACTTTCTTTATGTTTAGATTTAGGTATAGTAAATGTAGCTACAATCAAAAATGGTATAGAAAGAGGATTTATTCCAGCACTGTATATTGGATTAGGAGCAGGTGTTGGAGATATGATTTACGCAGTTTTTTCCTTATTCGGACTCTCAATGGTATCAGACAATATTTTCTTTAGATGGTTTTTCTGGATTGGCGGAACTCTAATTCTTTTGTATATGTGTTTTAATATGGTTAGACAAGCAATAAAACCTAAAGATATAAATCAACTAATTGAACATAAAGAGAAAATTTCAATTGGAAGTACTAAGGATTTTTTATATGGAATAGGTTTAGCTTTGGCTTCTCCCTCCTCTATTCTATGGTTTGCTACAATTGGAGGAAGTGTAATTGCTTCTACGAATACGAAAGGGAAAACTTCTATTTTTTTATTTTTCATAGGATTTTTTATTGCCTCTGAGCTTTGGTCTACATTCATTGCTTTTTTATCTTCTAGAGGATCTCGAAATATAGGCTTCAAGTTAATGCGTAGTTGCTCTATATTATCTTCTATTTTATTTTTATATTTTGCTATAAAGATATTTATTGAAGGTTATCACAATTTATTTATATAGTTAATTTTAAATCTACCCAAGTTATAAGTACCTATATTAAGAATGTGGTATAAATGCGTTAGCATAAAATGAGGTAAGTGTCAATTTTATAATATAGTGAATACTATTAAAACTTTCTATAAAAATAGTAGTGAATGCTTTTAGATATTTTGACTAATATAACTTAGATTTTATCGTTTAATAATTCGTTAAGAAATTTGCGTGTTTGACCGTAGAGAGTTCGTAAATTTTAGGATTATTAATAAGATAAAAACTTAGTTGTATTCAAAATATCGTTGCATTCGCGGTATTTTTATAGAAAGTTTTTGATAACCCACAGACTCTAAAAAAGAACCTAGATTTAATTTTTACGAAATCTAGGTTGCTACTTTTATGTTAATATTTTACTATTTAACTCAAATTGTTACGTTTTAGTATTCATTAAGTAGCAGTATTTCAATGAACATAATTTTCATCTACCACCTAAATATCTATAAGTGCATTTTTGAAAATATTTTTATTTTTCCTCATAGAACTTTACATTCTTTATAACTATATCAACACTTCCATCAGGATTTTTCTTCATTTGATATTTAAGGTAGTCATCAAATTCGTCCATATTACCCTTTATTTCAAATCCAGTATCTGTTTTTATACTCTTCTTCTTAAGTTTTTTCTCAACCCATTTTTTATCTATTGCAAAGTTATTTTCTTCTATTCCATCCTCAAACATTTGCTCTTTAAATCCATATTTCAAATCATCATCTTCTACTGTTTTTTCTATAAATTCTTCTATATTAACATCTTCTTTTTCTTTCAATGTATAAACTAGGTTCTCTCTCATAACTCTAGCTGTATCTATATCGTCATAAAAACTATTTGCTATCCATTTTTCAGTTGAATCTCTGAATATTTTAGTTTTATCTTTATCATCAAAGACGATGCTACAATCGAATAGCTTTTTTACAAAGAAGCTTTCATCCTTATAAGCTGATTTTGCAGCTTTTTTATCTAAAATTTCTATATGATACTCATCATTAACTCCACTTAACCCTACTATTGCAGCAACTTTTATCTTTTGAGAAGAACTTAAAAGACCAACCTCATGAGGAACTAAATTTATCTTTAATCTGTCTTCTACTACCTCTATTGAGTGAGTATACGACTTTTTGTATTCAAGTGGAAGTATTTCAACATAAGTGTCCTCTTTTATAGAATATAAGCATATAGCTAAATCACATGATTCAGTTGAAGAATCCAACTTCATTTTATCGAATATATATTGAGCAATTTCTTTTGAATTATCTACGAATGTATTAGCATCATATATTATTTTTTCGCATAAGTCCTTCAATACATTCTCATTTTGATTGAATGTAGCCTTTTTAAAATCATCATCTCTTAATACCTTTTTAGTGTGCTTTTGTAAAAGGTCTTCTATCTCTTTTGTCATTATGCCTTCAAAGTCGTTTAAAACTGGCATATCAGAATTTTTATCCAGTACATGTATTATAAACTTGTGTATTATCATTATTTTTCCCCCTTTAACTTATCTATCAATTCTTTCATATCCGTTGGAAGCTCTGCCTTAAAATTTAGCTTTTCTTTAATTCTAGGTTGATCAAATTCTAATTCATAGGCATGAAGAGCTTGTCTTTTTATTAAGCTCTCATCCACGTATCCATAAAGTTCATCCCCTATTATTCCATATCCCAAATGATTTAAATGTACTCTTATTTGATGAGTTCTTCCAGTTTCAAGTAGTATCTCTACTATTGTAGCATTCTTCAATCTTTCTATAACCCTAAAATGTGATACTGACTTTTGTCCTCTCTCATCTACTATCCTTTTTATGCTATCTTCTGTTTCTCTATATATAGGTTGGTCTATAGTTCCAAAGTCTTCTTCTATTACACCTTTTACTATTGCTATATATTTTTTAGTAACCTTGTTTTCCTTCATCTCTTCAGATAATAAGTGATGTGCATATGCATTCTTTGCAACTATTAATAGCCCCGATGTATTCATATCAAGTCTATTTACAAATCTTATTCTAGGATTTTCATTCTTATCCTTTAAGTAGAACATAAGTCCATTTGCAATAGTCTTATCCGGATGACTCTTTGTTGGATGAACAACCCTATATGGAGGCTTATTTACCATAATAATATCAAAGTCTTCATAAAGTACTTGCGTATCTAAATTTTGAGGTTCAAATTGATTACTTTCCTCATCTATTCTAACTTCTATTAAATCCCCTACTTTAGTTTCATAAGAAAGAGTTTGATATTTTGAATTAACTAGTATGTTTTTATCTTTTTTCATCTTATTTATAAATCTAACAGACATATTTAATTCATTTAAAAGAACCTCTTTTAATTTAAGTTCTTTATCTTGCACTTGATATGATATCAAGTTGTATCTTTGGTTTTTTTTATCCAGCAAATTATTACCTCCTAATTAAAATACTCAATAAAAGTATTATATTATTTATATTTTTAATAGGCAAGTTATTAGATTAATCTAATTGTGTTATAATATGTTTAGGGTTAATGAAAGGGAGATTTTATATGAAAAAAATTATAAATATAACTGCTAATTTATCTGTCATCTCTCAGGAAACTGCCAAAACATTAAAGGTAAAATTAGAATCCAAGGGGTTTGAAGTTACAGATAAGCTAACTTCAAAAGTAGACCTTATAGTATGTATAGGTGGGGATGGCTCTTTTTTAAGAACAGTTCACGAATATAACTTTACATCAATACCTATTATAGGTATAAATACAGGTCATCTAGGTTTTTTTCAGGAAATACATCCATGTGAAATAGATGATTTTATAGATTCTTACATAAAAAATGATTACTACATACAAGAAATAAATCCTATAAAATCTTATATTTATACAAAAAATAGATGTATTGAATCATTTGCAATAAATGAAATAGTTATAAAAAACAATCTATCAAGAACTATACATTTAAATTTAAGTGTAAATAATAATTTCATAGAAAAATTTAGTGGAGATGGAGTAATAGTATCAACTCCAACGGGTTCTACTGCATACAATTATTCCTCTGGTGGAAGCATAGTAGACCCTAGTTTGAAATTAATTCAAATAACACCACTATCTCCAATCAACACTAATGCTTATAGATCTTTTACATCTAGTATTATACTCTCTCAGCATTCTGTAGTTGATATAACACCAGAGTATAGATTTGAAAATTATGTTTTGATAGTGCACGATGGTGTTGAACATAAATATAGTGAGACTACTAAAATTATAATTAAATCTTCTGATATTAAAATAAAATTACTTAGATTTAAAAATTATGAATTTTGGAGTAAGGTATCAGAAAAATTTTTATAAAGTAAAGAATTTTTTATAGGAGGGAATACATATGAAGTTAGGAATAATAAGCGATACTCACGGTAGCTTAACTTATTTTGATAAAGCTTTATCTTATTTAAACGATTGCGAGTATATACTTCACGCAGGAGATGTATTGTATCATGGTCCTAGAAATCCACTTCCTGATGGATATAATCCAAAAGAATTAGCTGTTAAAATCAATTCTTTAAACAATTTAATATTTGCAAGTGGAAATTGTGATTCTGATGTGGACCAAATGGTTATAAGTCATCCGATTCAAACACCTTTTGTATTTAGTAAGTTTGGTGATTTAAGTGTGCTTTTATGCCATGGCTATAGAAAATCAAAGGAAGATATAATAAAGATGGCAAAAGAATATAATGCAGATATCTTAATATTTGGTCACACACACGTAAAAGAACTTTACAAGGATGGGGATTTAATAGTACTTAATCCAGGCAGTACATCACTTCCTAAGGATGGTACTAATTCAATAGCTATATTAGAAGATAATTGTATAAAGCTTATAGATTTAATGACGGGTGAAGTTTTAAAAGAGATGGATATATAAAAAACATGTCTATGGAAATTTTTGCATCAGCATCATTTTCATAGACATATTTTATGTATACTTATTTATTTTCTATTTGGTTTAATCCAAAGCCATGGCATTCCATAACAGGAACTACGAATAAGAATCCAATTCCTGGCTTTTCTATGTAGTTTAATTCTTCTTTTATCTTATCAACTGCTGTTCTTAATACTTTTTCATCTCTTATTACACTAACAAGAGTTTTATTGTATGGTTTATGACCTTCTATTAACTTTTTAATGCCAGAAAATACAGGAACATCAATGTCATGCTCAAGAAGAACCTTTCCCATCCCCTCACTGTCTATAACGGTAGCACCTAGGTCTAAATGATAAAATATATCTAATATATCATCCAACTTATCTACCTTATTCAAAACTAAAAATAAAGCATACATAATTTAACCCCCTTTAAATCAAATATCTATATATCAAAAATGAAACGACTAAGTTTAATAAAAATATAGAAGGAATCCCTATATAAAACTTGCTTTTTTGTGTTTTATGTCTAAAAACTGTCATTCCCATAACAACACCTAAAGCTCCTCCTAAAAGTGAAACAACAAAAAAACTGAGTTCTTGTGTTCTAAACTGTCTTCTTCTAGCTTTTCTCTTATCTAAACCAGCCATTATAAATCCATATATATTTATAATTATATAATAATATATAAAGTATATTCCCAAATTATTCAAATGGTGATTAATACTAGTACTGATAAAACTTTGAATATAGGTCATTCTAAAACACCCCCTTCTCTATTAATTATATATTATTATATCACTTTTTTAATATTTTGTAATTTGCAAAAAAATAAATCCAACATAATCTAATCTTATGTTGGATTTATTTTTTAAGTTTAATTTTTAGCTTCATACTTTTGAGCTATTTTAACTATAAGCTCTACTGCTTTTTCCATAGCAAATGTCGGTATATACTCGTATTTTCCATGGAAATTATGTCCTCCAGTAAATATATTAGGAGTTGGCAATCCTTCAAACGAAAGTCTTGCTCCATCAGTTCCACCTCTTATAGGCTTTATCATCGGAGTTATACCTGTCTCATTCATAGCCTCCTCAACTATATCAACTATGTATTTTACAGGCTCTACTTTTTCTTTCATATTATAGTACTGATCTTCCATGTCTAGTACAGCAGTATTTTTACCATATATATCATTTATTTTATCTACCACATTTTTCATAACTTTTTTTCTATTTTCAAAACTATCTATATCAAAATCTCTTATTATGTATTCCATTTTAACTTCTTCAACATTTCCATTTAAATCATTTAGATGATAGAATCCCTCATATCCATCAGTCTTTGATGGTATTTCTTCTTTAGGAAGCATTTCATTAAGCTCCATAGATATTAAAACAGCATTTTTCATCTTATTTTTAGCATATCCAGGGTGTACATTCTTACCATTTACAGTAATATCTGCTCCTGCTGCATTAAAGTTTTCATACTCTAATTCACCTATTTCTCCTCCATCTAGAGTATAAGCGTATTTTGCACCGAACTTTTCAACATCGAATTTATCAGCGCCTCTCCCTATTTCTTCATCAGGTGTAAAACCAACTCTTATTTTACCATGCTTTATTTTAGGATTATTTATTAAATACTCCATAGCTGTAAGTATTTCAGCTATACCAGCTTTATCATCAGCACCTAAAAGAGTTGTACCATCTGTAGTTATAAGCGTCTTTCCTACATAATTTAAAATTTCTGGTGAATCTTCTGGCGATAATACAACACTTTTATCTTCACTTAAGATTATATCTTTTCCATCGTAATTTTCAACTATTTTAGGATTTACATTTTTCCCACTCATATCTGGAGCTGTGTCCATATGAGATATAAAACCTATAGTCTCTACATTTTTATCTGTATTAGACTCAAGAGTTGCCATGACATATCCATTTTCATCAACATTTACATCTGTTAAACCGATTTCCTTTAACTCCTCAACTAATTTTTTTGCAAAATCCATTTGAATACTTGAGCTAGGGCAAGAACTAGAATCAGGATTTGCCTTTGTATCTTGCTTAACATATTTTATAAATCTATCAACAACATTACTCATACCAAAAACCTCCTCGAAAACCTTTTCTTTATTTTACCATTGTTTCTTCAATAATAAAATGATATATATAATTTTTTTTATATTATGTCGACTTTTTTAAATATTTTGTATAGTATAACATAAAACATTAAGTAAATCATACCAAGTATACCATATGATGTAATTCCGATGAATATTATACCCAGTGCTGTTAATGGATGTATCCCAACTGAATCTGATATAACCTTTGGTTCTATTAGTTCTATTATCACAGTTATTATGCCAAACAAAGCTATTATACCCATAGATATCATATACTGTTTTTTTACAATATAAAATACGAACATAGGAATATATACAAACCATATTCCAACTATAGGTATCATATCCGAAATCACCACTAAAATACTTATAATCAATGTATACCTTATTTTTAATATCCAGAATCCTATTAAGGTGAATACGAAGGTTATCCCCACTAATATTATGTATGCCTTTAAATATCCAAACATCATATCATTTATTTCAGACAACATTCGTTCAGCTTGTTCTCTTCCTTCATCGCAAAAAAAAGATAAAAATTTACGTTTTATATTATTTATATCTTTATCAAAAAAATACAAGCTAAATAATATAACAAATACGACAATAGCTAAAAACGGAAGACCTATTATGACTTGAATGCCTTTGTTTATAATATCTAATAAACCATCAAATACATTGTGAATATTAGAAGAAATCTGTTGTTGAACCTTTTTTACGATCTCTGGATCAAACTTTTCATAAAATATATTTAACTTATTCATTTGATGTGCCACATTACTATATAATTCATTAAAATCATCTATAGAATCAAGTATATCCTTAGACTCTATCTTTACATTCAATACTATAAACGCACAAACTAATAAAAGAATTATAAATATAAATACCGACAACAATATAGCTGATATACCTTTCTTTAAGCGAATCTTTTTATATAAATAGTCTGTACACGGCTTTATAAGTACAGCAACTACAAATGCTAAAACAAATGGATATGTATACGCTATTGTCAGCGAAAATATAATAAATACCAATGTATATATAAGTGTAAAAATAAATAACTTCTTAATATTTTGAATAAAACATTTATCAAACATATTCATCACCTTTTATAAATTACTTTAGTTTTATTATTTGTCTTTATAGTTATGTCTATGCAAAAAAAATGCCAAAGCTATAGCTCTGGCATTTTTTTATACTAATAGATTATATAATTTTCAACTTTTGGATAGTATTGATGGAATTACTACAGTATCAACTATTTTGAGCAACGAAGCCCAGAGGACTCGTTGGCGACATCAGCCCATGCGTTAGCATGAAGCGAATTTTTTATCTATTTTGTAAAAAGTCTTATACTCTTTATTCTGTTTTTATCTAGACTCTCAACAACAAACTTTATATTATCAAATTCAACTGCTTCCCCTTCTTCTGGGAGTCTACCTAATTGACCTATTAAAACTCCACCTATTGATTCAAATTCTTCTGATTCTATATTAGTTCCTATAGTTTCATTCACTATATTAATTCTTGTACTTCCATCTATAATATATTCATCTTCACTTATCATCTTTATTTCATCATCTTCTTCATCATACTCATCTTCTATATCTCCAACTATTTCTTCTATCAGATCCTCTATAGTTATAATACCAGCCGTTCCACCGTATTCATCTAATACTATGGCCATATGCACTTTTTCTTCTCTCATTTCTTGAAATAATTCAGTTATTTTCTTAAATTCAAACGTATAATACGGATCTCTCATATATTTTCTTATATCAAAGGTATCCTTGTCTTTATCAACAAATGCAAAGTCTTTGACATTTAAAATACCTATAATATCATCTATACTCTCTTCATATATAGGCATTCTAGAAAAATGACCCTCTTGAAATATCTCTACTAACTCTTCATAAGTAGATTCTACATCAACACCTATAACATCAGTTCTTTGAATCATAGCGTCCTTTGCCTGTAAATCTCCAAATTCAAAAACATTTTGTATCATTTCTTTTTCCTCAACCTCAAGAACTCCTTCTTCATGACTTACATCAACCATAGTTCTAAGCTCTTCCTCTGTTATAAACGGTTGATGAACATCTGGATTTCCTCCAAAGAGCTTTATTATGAATTTAGATAAATAATTGAATATAAAAACTATAGGACTCAGTACTACAACCACTATGGATATGATTTTTGAAACCTTTAAAGATACAGTTTCTGAATTCTGAGCAGCCAGCGATTTTGGAGTTATCTCTCCAAATATAAGAACTAATATTGTCATAAAAGCCGTTGCAATAACTGCTCCATTTTCCTTAAATAAACCTATAAACAAAGATGTAGCAATTGACGAAGCTCCAATATTGACAACATTATTGCCAACGAGTATTGCTCCTAATAATTTATTTGGGTTTTCGATTAATTTACTTACAACGTCTGCACCTTTAACATTTTCTTCCTTCATATGTCTTATTTTAATCTTACTTAAAGACATTAACGCCGTCTCTGAAGCTGAAAAAAATGAAGATATCCCTAATAATATAAATAATATAAAAAATTGCCACGAACTACTTGGATCCAAAAATCATCACACTCCTAAAACTATATATAAATATTATTATATCACAGTGCTAAAATTTTACTATATATATTATATTATGAATTATAAATAGATTTTTAACCATATATCTTTGAACTCTATTATACTTTCTCATTTATATTTTTTTATTATAAAATTCTCATTGTAAACTCATTCTCATATAGGTTGACAAAAGACTCATTTATATTTATAATTTTTATAAAGTGAATAAATCAATCCAACATTAGGAGGTCTACTTATGAATAGTAAATTAAAAATCAACGACATATTGTACGCATCTTTATTTGCAGCTCTTACTAGCGTTTTGGGCTATATATCAATACCACTTCCATTTAGTCCAGTTCCAATAACTGGTCAAACTCTTGGAGTTATGTTAGCTGGATGTATATTAACTCCTATCCAAGCATTTTTAAGTATGCTAACATTCGTTCTGTTAGGTATAGCTGGTGCACCTGTTTTTTCTGGAGGAAGAGCTGGATTTAACATTATAGCTGGTCCTAGCGGTGGATATATAGTAGGTTTTTTAATAGGAGCTGTATTAATAAGCTATTTAAAAGGCAAAAAACCAACTAACCTTAGAATGGCTTTAGCAACAATATTTGGAGGAATTATAGTAATATATTTTATAGGTGGATTATGGCTTAATCATGTCACTCAAATGGGGTTATATAAATCTGTTATAGCTGGTGCTATTCCTTTCATTCCTGGCGATATTTTAAAAGCTTTTATTGCAATTTCTATAGGTCGTAGAGTATCTAAAGCTATCAATAACAAGGTAGTATTATAGTTGTGTACAATAAAATAATACCCTCTAAAATAGAGGGTATTATTTTATTGCAATACTTCAAATTATAAAATATGTAGATTTCATACCTTTGAATTCAAGTGGTAAACCTAATATTAAGTTTATGACTAAAAACCTCTAGATTTTAAGTTTATTTTTTGCTTGTATCTGTTTTTTCCACGCATGAAGTCCAAGAGATAATCCAATTACTCCATAGGCTACAAATACTCTAAAATATTCTCCTATTTGAGCACTCCCCAATAGATTTTTACCAGCCTGTGGAGATACTATAAATAAAGTATGAAATAATATAGTTCCTATTATAGCTTGAGATATAGTAGCTCTTGATACCGATGCTCCTCCAATTAACAAGGCTGCTATAGCAAACATTCCTACTTGTTCATGACTTCCATAGGTATTCAAAGTTCCTAAATTTTGTAGAAATATTAATTGTCCCCATCCAGCAAATACAGTAGATATTATTATAGATATTATTCTAACTTTATCTACATCTATACCCGATACCTTTGATACATGATTATCCTGTCCTACCGCTTTAAAATCCTGCCCTAACTTAGTTTTCATTATAAAAACATTAAATATACAAAGAAGCATTACAACTAATAATGTTACAACCGGCACTTTCATCATTTTAAATATCGGCTGAGATTGATTTAATAAAACACAAACTATAGTAATACCTACAAATATACATAAGTTTCTTATATGTTTCTTAGTAAGTTTCTTATTCTTTATTCCTTTAAATAAAATATATACAATACTTATAATACAAATCACTACTATAACATTGAGCATAGGAAACTTGATTATATTATCAAGCGCATACTTTATTCCTCCACTTAAATCTATAGTGTTTTTTATCCCAACACCTCCACTAAGAACCAATATTGGATTGTTCATAGGAATCAGTGTTCCAATCAGAAACAAGAATAATAATTGGTATAATCCATTCGCAAAAAATCCTAGTATCATACTCGCTATCATTTCCTGTCCTTTAGTTTTGTTTAGTAATTTTCCTGTTAAATATCCAAATAAAACTGCTATTGGAACTGTTAATAAAGCACATAATAAAAATCCCTGTATCCCACCAATGTTCCAGTGAGTTACCGCTATTATTGCTATTTGACCTGCCATTGCACCTATTACTATACCAAAATTAAGACCCATACCTGCAAGTACAGGAATAATAAGAGAAAGTACTAAAAATGAATTTCTTGAAATTCTAGCAATCAACTCATTTACTATAAATATCATAGGTTGACCAGAATACTTAACACCTATAAGACATAAAATCACAAACATTATAGTAACTATATTATCAAATAAAAATGCTTTTATATCTATTGATTTCCTTTTATTCTTAATTGCATTCTCTTCATTCATACTACTCCCCTCCTTTTACTTTTGTTAATGCATATAAAATAATTCCATACTGTACTACAACTCTTGCTACCTCTGATAAGTTTCCTTCTGTAATTATTTTATTTGCAACGGGAAGTGCTATTGTCAAAAGTGCCTGAAATAAAAAAGTTCCAAGTATAACATGCGATATTTTTGCATTTTGAGCACTTGCTCCACCTATTAAAATCGCAGCTACCGCTGCAAATCCCATCATCATAGGTGCTTGATAGAGTTGAAAAAATCCATAACTTTGAGCATATGCAATTATTCCTACTGCACCTAAAATGGTAGATAGCATAGTTCCTATTATTCTACTTTTGTCAACATCAATACCAGATGCTATTGCAAATTTGGGATTATCTCCTACCGCCTTCATAGTAATACCCGCTTTAGTATTCAAAAATAAATATACTAATAAACAAGCTATTATAAAGAATATTAAAAGACCAGTAGGTATATTAACTTTACCTATATTAAATGATAAAAATTTGTTTAGTATTTTATCGAACCTTGAACTTAAAGAAATTGTAGTTCTAAGACCATCACCTATCGGCCACTTTATCTCCGAACTAGTAAACGGAAGTATCAGCCATCCTATACACATCAAAGATATAGCCGAAAATCCTACATATGTAGATACCATCATTTCAGAACCTTTTACTTTATTAAGTAGAACTCCATAAAAATACCCTACAATAGCAGCGATTGGCATAGATATAAGTATAGCCATAAAAAATGCACTAAATCCAGTAAGATTCATTTCAATACTTATAAGGCCTCCTAAAAGTCCACACACTATTCCCAAAGGAATACCAAAGTTAAGTCCTATGCCACATAAAATCCCAGGAACCATAGCTAGAACCAATATTCCATTCATACCTGTTCTAACCAACGTATCAGATAGCAACATATATATTGGAATTTTTAAGAAAACAGCCATAACGCAAAGTACTATCAAAAAAATTATTATAGTAGTTCTTGCAAATCCTAATTTTTTCGTAACATCTCTCATAGTCTCAACCACTTATATTTCCTCCTTTGCATGAATCTTATTGTATTCTCCAGCCATCATAAGTCCAAAATCCACATCACTATCTTGAGGCTTTAATATACCCTCTATTTTTCCTTCTGCAACTATAGCTATTCTATTGCACACAGATCTTAACTCTCCAAGTTCGCTAGATGTTACTACAATAGTCATCCCGAGCTCTTTGTTTAGTTTTACAAGTAAATCAAGAACTAATTTTTTAGCTCCAATATCAATTCCTCTAGTAGGCTCTGATACAAACAACACATCAGGCTTTAAGGTTAAAGCCCTAGCTATACATACCTTTTGTTGATTTCCTCCACTTAGCCTTCTAGTAACTTGAGTAGGACCTGTACACCTTATATCAAGATCATTTATCATTTTAAGAGCATGCTGTCTTATCTCTCTTTTATTCCTTTGAGTAAATAATCCATAATTTTTAATATACTCTCCTTTGATCTGCATGGATGTCAATACAATATTTGTCTCTATAGAAGTATCTAGTAATAAGCCAATACCTCTTCTATCCTCACTCACAAATGCAACCTTATTATTCAAAGGATCCTTTGGAGAATTAAGATTTAGTTTCTCACCATTTAATAATACCTCTCCTTTACTCGGATAAAGCCCCATTATTCCATTTGTAATCCCAATTTTACCTTGTCCTGCAAGACCTCCGATACCTAATATTTCTCCTTTTTTAATCTCTAGATTCACGCCCTTTACATATTCTCCCGGCATAGATACTTTTAGGTCTTTAATAGACATCATTATCTCTTCATTTTCAATATTACTTTCTTCACTAGTATTCAAACTTTCAATTTTTCTACCAACCATCAATTCTGCAAGTTGCATTACATTTGTATCTTTTTTATCAAGTGCTGCTACAAACTCTCCATCTCTCAATATGGTTATATTATCAGCCGCCTCCATTACCTCATCTAATCTATGAGTTATAAACAATATTGCAATACCTGAATCAGATATTCTTTTCATAGCCTTTAATAAATTATCAGCTTCACTTTCTGTCAAAACTGCCGTTGGTTCATCAAATACTAAAAGTTTTATATTGCTCTTATCTATCTCTCTAGCAATTTCTATAAACTGCATATACCCTACTGGAAGTTCTGATACCTTAGTTTTTTCATCAATATCTATTCCTAATTTATCTAAGTCTTTTCTTGCATCTTTATTCATACTATCAAAATCTAGACTCTTTAAACTCGATCCCATAATTTTACTTAGCATATTGTGTTTAGTAGTTTCTCGATTTAATTTTATGTTTTCAGTTATATTAAATCCTGGAATAAGCATAAATTCCTGATGGACCATTCCTATTCCCATCTCCATTGCTTCATTAGGAGATTTAATATCAACCTTTTTACCATCTATATGTATTTCACCTTCAAATCCACCAGTAGAATGAATAACAGGCATTCCAAATAATATATTCATAAGGGTAGATTTACCAGCTCCATTTTCTCCTAAAAGAGCATGTATTTCTCCTTTTTTAGCTGATAAATTTATTCCCTTTAAAACTTGGTTACCGAAATAATTTTTTTTAATGTTTTTCATTTGAATGACATATTCTTCGCTCAACCCAAATCCCCCTTATATATAAATTAAGGTTGCCATAAAAAGGCAACCCTATATTTAATATCCTTATTTAGAAAGTTATATAATCTGAAAGTACCATAAAGAAATTATCAAAGGTATTTCCTGTACTTTCATTCGTAAATGTACTTAATTTCATTTCTATACCTGATACATTTTTGAATATCTCTTCTATTTTAGCTTTGTCTACCTTGCCATTAGTATTTCCTTCTAAGAATGCTTTAGCATACTCAACTCCACCTTCAACAAACATCATATTAACTGGAACTGGCCATGTAGAGAATTTACCTGTTCCACCTTTTTCAGCTATCTTAGATTTAATTTCTTCAACTACATAATCAATATCGCCTTTTTTATCATCAGGTATTTGAATTCCTAATGCTCCTGGGAATGCATGGTATGGAGAAGGACAACATGGTTGTGGATATATAGCACCTTGTTCTAAAACAGCTTTTATAAGTGGCTCTTGCATAGAGCAGTTAGTACTAAAGAATGCTGTATCTGCTCCAAGTTCAGCAACTTTTCTTGGTACATCTTCTAGTATAAATTGTTGTGCCCCTGGAACACCAGCATCTCCCGTTGGATCCGGAGCTGTTGCATCTACAAATTCCATATCTAACTTTTTACAAGTTTCTCTAAGTAAATCTCTTCTCATTGCAAGTAATTGATAAGACATATGTCTTGGGAATGAATAGTGAACTAATTTAGTAGCACCCATTTTTTTCGCTTGTTCTACTATAGTAGTTCCCATTCCAAGTTCATCTGCTTGAAGTACTACATCAGCTTTTGATGCTATCATATCTGGATCTTCCCCTGGAACTCCAACTACAAATAACATATCTGGTCTTATTTCTCTTGCCTTATCTATAGCTGCTGACACGCCTGGTATACCTTGAACTATAACAATTGCTTTAACCTCTGGATCTGATGCCATACTCATGACATTTGCTATAGTTGTTTCTTGCTCTTTCATAAAATTATCAGGATAAGTTTGAAGTACTATCATATCACCATATTTAGCCTTCATTTTTTCTGCTGCTCTATACTCCTCTTCCCCTTGAGATACAGTACCTGTCATAATTCCAATTTTAGAAACTTCTTCTTTTTCAGCAACTTGACCACAGCCAACAAGCCCTATAATCATAAACGTTGCCATAAATATGGCTAAAATCTTCTTAAACATGTTTAACCCCCTTTTATTTTGTTAATATATAGATATGCATGTACCATACGGTTTAATGCATATTATATTCATAATTCCAATTTAATTTATGAAATATAACTCTCAATAGAACTTTCAATGCTCAATTTATTCACTTTTCGAACCTTTCTATTAATTTACATTATTTAGAATATTTTGTCAATATATTCTAAATAATCTTTTCATAATTTTATATTTATACATAAAGTTAATTTTTTACGTTTCACAGCTAATTTTTGGGGTACACTATATCATGTAAAGTTTTTACAATTATTTAGTTTAGAAAGGGGATTTTTATGTCTAAAAAAGATTTATTAGAAAAAGGGGCTGTCCTTCAAAGGGACAAAGAAACTTACGCAATAGCACCTCATTTACCAGGAGGGCTTATATCACCTGATGCTTTAAGAACGATTGCAAATACTGCTGATAAGTACAATGTACAAGCAGTAAAAGTTACATCATCTCAAAGAATAGCAATTGTAGGTCTTAAAGAAGAAGATATAGATAATGCTTGGGAAGATTTAGGAATGAAGCCAGGGGCTGCTATAGGACTTTGTGTAAGAAGTATTAAATTTTGCCCTGGAACAACATTTTGTAAGAGAGGGCAACAAGATTCTGTAGGAGTTGGTATGAAGCTAGATGAACTATACCACGGAATGAATCTTCCAAATAAGCTTAAAATAGGAGTTAGTGGATGTCCAAACTCATGTGCAGATAATCATTTCAGAGATATAGGAGTAATGGGTACTCCTAAAGGATTTAGAATTCAAGTTGGAGGAAAAGGAGGACTAAAACCTAGATTAAGCAATACTTTATTTGAACACGTTGATGAAGATGAAGTATTCACAATAATAGATAAAGTAATCAATATCTACTCTAAAAATGCAAAGAAACACGAAAGATTAGGTGCATATATAGATAGAGTTGGATTTGAAGAATTCAAAAAGGAAATAGAATAAATAAAAGACCCCATATGGGGTCTTTTATTATTTAGTAACACTATTTTATTATTTAGTAACACTATCAGTAGTATTTTCCCAGAACTCGGCATTTTTTATACCATATTTTTTAGAATTAAATACAGGATCTTTACCTGCTGCTTTTTGCTCTTCATAATCTTTAAGTGCTATAAGAGCCGGTTTTCCCATTATAAGTATAGCTATAACATTTAACCAAGCCATAGTACCAACACCTATATCTCCTAATGCCCAAGCTAAGTTTGCAGTCTTTATAGCACCATAGAAAGTTGATCCAAGTATTGCAATTCTTAAAACATTTATTAACGATTTATTCTTACTCTTTCTAATTAAGTAAGCAACATTAGTTTCAGCAATATAATAATATGCCATTAAAGTAGTGAATGCAAAGAAGAATAATGCTATAGCTACAAACGCACCACCGAAAGATGGGAATATCGTTTCAACAGCTCTTTGCGTATATATAGGCCCTACTTCAACATTACCTAAATTATTAACTATAAAGCCTTCAGCTCCATCATAAATATTGTACATTCCAGTGATTAAAATCATAAATCCAGTAGCTGAACAAACGAATAAAGTATCTATATATACTGAAAACGCTTGAACTAATCCTTGCTTTGCAGGATGTGAAACTTCAGCAGCAGCTGCTGCATGTGGACTAGTTCCCTGACCTGCTTCATTTGAATAAATACCACGCTTAACTCCCCAAGAAATAGCAAGACCTAGTATACCAGCAAATGCAGGCTGTAATCCGAATGCACTCTTAAATACTAATACTATAACTGCAGGTAATTCAGATATATTTACAATTATTACAATAAGTGCAACCAATATATAACCTGTAGCCATAACAGGTACTATTATTTCAGCCGCTTTACTTATACGCTTAACTCCACCAAATATTATCATTCCTAAAAATACAATTAATATAAGTCCTGTCATTGTAGGAGTTACTCCAAATGCATTGTTAAGTCCTGCTGCTATACTGTTAGATTGAACTCCTGGTAGAAAAAATCCCATTGCTACTATAGTTGCAACTGCAAATGTAGTTGCATACCATTTATTGTTCATTCCTTTTTCTATATAATATGCTGGTCCTCCACGATACTCTCCATCTTGCTCTACCTTATATATTTGAGCTAAAGTAGCCTCCACATAAGCTGAACCTGCTCCTAAAAATGCAATTACCCACATCCAAAATAATGCTCCAGGTCCTCCCATGGCTATAGCCGTTGCAACACCTGCTATATTTCCAGTTCCTACACGACCCGATACAGATAATGCAAATGCTTGGAACGAAGAAACACCTTTTTCTGAGGATCCTCCTCCAAATAATAGCTTTACCATATCCTTAATAAGTCTAACTTGTATAAACCCAGTTCTAACAGAAAAGTATATCCCTGCTCCTAAACATAAAACAATAAGTGCTTTACTCCAAATCAATCCATTTATAATACCGACTAGATTTTCCATATAATTCCTCCTCTTAATTTTTTTTGATTTTTTGATGCAAAAAACAAAACTTGAAATTATAAAACATTGAAAAGTAAAAATGATAAGTAAAACGAAAAGCTATAAAGAAAAGTAATCAAAAAGTCAAATTATAAAAATTTGATCTCTGGAATTTATTCCGATAAGAATAATCTCTGTCCTTTTACCTGAGAGTTTGACTAAATCATATTAGCTTTCACCTTCGGTGCTCTTTGTGGAGTCTCTCCAGAGGCTCGTCTGATAACGTTTTCTCATTATCTTCATCCGAACTATTCGATTAATCTTATTATAAGCTAATCTGTAGTTAAATGTCAATGAATTATTCTTAATTTTCTAATTATTTCAAATTTTTATAACTCATTGAATATTTTACCTATTTTCGAATTAATAGATTTTATTATGAAACTTAATACTTTGATTAGATTTTACAAAAATATTCTCTCGTCTCATCTATTATTACATTTCTAAGTCCTATAATTGCTATAAGATTAGGTATAGCCATTAAGCCATTTACAATGTCAGTTAGTATCCATATCATATCTAGCTTAAATAAAGATCCTACAGCTACTAAAAGTATGTGTATGCATCTGTATATATTTATTCCCTTTATTCCAAATAAATATTCTGTACATCTTTCTCCATAATAATTACTATATACTCTCCATTTCATTTTATTGCAATTTTCTTAATGTTGTAACTTTATTATTTATTGCCTTATAAACCAATCTATTATAGAATTAATATGTCAAATTTTATTCTACTTAGGGGGTTTTTTATCTTGAATATAGCATTAATTGGAGCAGGAACAGGTGGCAAAAATATTATACAGGCAATAAACGACACAGATTCTATACATATATCTTTAGTTATAGATAAAAATTTAGATGCACCTGGTATAATTCTTTGTAAAAGCTTAGGTATAAATTATTCACAATCTATAGATGATTTAAATAATCATAATATAGATTTAATAATTGAGGCTACTGGAAATCATAACGTAGCTAAATTATTGCAAGAAAAATTTAGTCATAAATGCACTATAATAGATTCTACTGGAGCTCTTTTAGTAATGACTTTAGTCGATAGAAATATAGATACTCTATCACAACTTAACAACCATATTTCCATAATTAGAAATACTTCAAATATAGTAAAAACCGAATTAGACGACATATCATCATCAATAAATAATATGCATGGTATAAGCGATACACTTTTAAATTCTACAAAGACTTCTATAACTCATATACAAGATACTGATAAAATAATAAAATACGTGAATAAAATAGCGCATCAAACTAAAATACTAGGTATAAACGCTACTATAGAAGCTGCAAGAGCCGGTCAAGCTGGAAAAGGATTTTCTGTAGTTGCAAATGAAGTTCAAAAACTCGCTACAAATAGCGAAGGATTTGCTAAAGAAATCAATGAGATACTAGGGAAAATAACAGATGAAATAAAAACTATAACATCAGAAGTTGATAAACTAAAGAGCCTTTCACAATCTCAAACCGATTCTTCTAATAAAGTTCAAATTGCTGTTGATAAGCTTATAACTGAAACTTCTATTTAAAATTCGCTTCATGCTAACGCATGGCTCATGTCGCCAACGAGTCCTCCGGGCTCCGTTGCTCAAAATAGTTGCAAGTGCAGATTTTTAATAAATGTTATCTATAGATTCAAAATCATATAATTTCCTTAGAAATTAAAAAATACGCCATAGATATGGCGTATTTTTTAATCCTTAATCTTTACATCAGTCAAATGACTTCTCTTTCCAAGTGTTAAAACCTCTATACCCTTAGAGTTTTTAGTAGATTGGATCTCTATATCCTTAGTATTTATTGTAGAGAATTTTTTATTGTTTTTATAAAGTTCTAAATCCACATCATCCTTTATAAAAAGCATACGAACTAATTCTGACTTATCAGAATAAGCCTTTACAAGCTTTCTTCTATTAGTCTTGGTCTTATAATTTTCAATATGAGTTTTAGCTATTTTTGCATCCTTAAAGCAATAAAGCATATACCCTTCATAATTATTAGAAAGACACATATATATAATATTTTCATGTTCTTTTAATTTTAATACATTAGTTAAATACTCTCCTAAAGAACTAGCTTTACAATCAGCAACATCATAAACTTTTAATTTATATAAGTTCTGTTTATTTGAAAAAAGTAGAATCTCATCTTTATTATTAGCATTTATTTCTTGTATTATAAAATCATCATCTTTAAGCTTTTGCTCTGAAAAAGATCTAAGAGATGCAAGAGATATCTTTTTAAAGTAATTTTCATTAGTTAAAAATAATTTAACATTATAGTCATCTATTAGATGTTCATCTTTTATTTCTTTTATCTCATCTCCACTTATTATTTCAGTTTTTCTAGGTTTTTTGTATTTTTTAGAAACCTCTTTCAAGTCATTTATTATTATATTCTTTATTTTTTTCTCACTTTGAATCGTTTCATTAAGATTTTTTAAATCAGACTGTAAAACTTTTATATTGTTTAACTGCTTTAATATATATTCATTATTTAAATTTCTAAGTTTTATCTCTGCTATATATTCAGCCTGAATTTCATCTATACCAAAACCTTTCATTAGATTAGGTATAACTAATTTGTCCTCTTTAGTATTTCTAATTATATCAATAGCCTTATCTATATCAAGAAGAATCTTTTCAAGCCCTAAAAGAAGATGAAGTCTATCTGTCTTTTTCTCTATATCGTATTGCAAAAATCCTTTAATACACTCTACTCTAAAAATAATCCATTCTTTTAAAACACTCTTTATACCCAACACCTTTGGCTGCCCATTTATTAACATATTAAAATTACAAGAGAAGCTATCTTCAAGAGTAGTCATCTTATAAAGCTTATGCATAAGTAGGTCTACATCCGTGTTTCTTTTTAAATCAATAGTCACCCTAAGACCACTTAAATCCGTTTCATCTCTAACATCTGATATTTCTTTAATTTTATTGTCCTTAACAAGATCTATTATCTTATCTATTATAGTCTCTATATTAGTAGTATAAGGGATTTCATATATTTCTATACAATTGTTCTTTTTATCATATCTATACTTAGCTCTTAATTTAAAACTACCTTTTCCTGTTTTATATATCTTATCCATTTGCTCTTTTGAATATATTATATATCCACCTGTTGAAAAATCTGGAGCCTTTATATAATCACTTATATCCACATTTTCATTTTTAATATAATTAATAGTGGCGGTACATACTTCTTCCAAATTAAAGCTACATATACTACTTGACATACCAACAGCTATACCTTGATTTGCATTTACAAGTACATTAGGATACGTTGTAGGTAAAAGCACAGGCTCCTTTAAAGTACCATCATAATTATCTACGAACTTTACAGTATTCTTATCTATATCCTTAAAGATTTCTTTGCATATATCGTCTAATTTTACCTCTGTATATCTAGGTGCAGCAAAACTCATATCCTTAGAATATTTTTTACCAAAGTTTCCTTTAGAATCTATAAATGCATGAAGTAGCGAATCATTTCCTCTTGTAAGTCTAACTAAAGTCTCATATATAGCCATATCTCCATGAGGATTTAACTTCATAGTTTGTCCAACAACATTTGCAGACTTTGTTTTATTCGAATTTAAAAGCCCCATTTTATACATAGTATAAAGTAATTTTCTATGACTAGGCTTAAATCCATCTATCTCAGGAATAGCTCTTGAAACTATTACACTCATAGCATATGGCATATAATTTAATTCTAGTGTTTTTGTGATTCTTTGTTTTTCTATATTTTCAACCATAAACCTTCACTCCCCTTAACTAACATCTGTCATATCCATATATTTGTGTCCGTACTCAGCTATGAATCTTTTTCTCTCTTTAATATCTTCTCCTAGTAACATATCAAATACGAATTGTGTTTTTTCAACATCTTCAGGAAGCACTTGAATTAATCTTCTACTTTCAGGGCTCATAGTAGTTTGCCACATCATCTCAGTG
Organism: uncultured Peptostreptococcaceae bacterium; assembly: GCA_942492135.1. Taxonomy (GTDB): domain Bacteria; phylum Bacillota; class Clostridia; order Peptostreptococcales; family Peptostreptococcaceae; genus Tepidibacter_A. Next base: position 627,171 of record CALODI010000010.1, on the reverse strand, counting down.
CTCATTCTCTCCAAGTCCCTTTGACCTTTGTATAGTGTATTTACTATTTATTTTAGATAGTATACTATTTTTTTCCTTTTCATTATAAGCAAAATAAGTTTTTCTAGATGTGTTTATTTCAAATAATGGCGATTCAGCAATATATACCTTTCCCTTTTCTATTAACATAGGTACTAGTCTATACAGCATCGTAAGTATAAGTGTTCTAATTTGGAATCCATCTACATCTGCATCGGTACATATTATTACCTTATCCCAATTTAAATTATCTATATCAAATGTATTCAAATCCTTATTATGTTTAGACTCTATTTGAACACCACATCCAAGAACCTTTAATAAATCCGTTATTATATCACTTTTAAAAATTTTATCATAATCCGCTTTAAGACAGTTAAGTATCTTCCCTCTAACAGGTATTATACCTTGAAACTCTGAATTCCTTCCCATTTTACAAGAACCAAGTGCAGAATCTCCTTCAACTATGAATAATTCTCTCTTGCTAATATCTTTAGTCCTACAATCTACAAATTTTTTAACTCTATTTTTTATATCTATATTTCCACCTAACTGCTTCTTAATATTTATTCTAGTTTTTTCAGCTCTCTCTCTACTTCTTTTGTTCACTAAAACTTGTTCACATATTTTATTTGCCTCTAATTTATTCTCTATAAAATATATTTCTAACTTTTCTTTTAATAAATCAGTTATAGATTCTTGTATAAATTTATTAGTTATAGACTTTTTAGTTTGGTTTTCATAACTTGTAATTGTAGAAAATGAATTCGTAACTAATATTAAACTATCGGATATATCTACAAAACTTATCTTTTTCTCACCTTTATTATACTTATTATTGTCTTTTAAGTACTTATCTATCATGTATATAAATGCATTCTTAACGGCCTTATCAGGGGAGCCTCCGTATTCTAAGAAACTAGAGTTATGATAGTATTCCATTAAATTGATTTCATTGTTAAAACAAAATCCTACTTTAACCTTAACTTTATACTCAGGCTTGTCCTCTCTATCTCTACCACGTCTTTCATCTTCATATAATTGTACATCAGTAAATCCTTTTGAATTGTTTACTTCATCTATATAATCCAAGATACCATTTTCATAACAGTATTCGAAATTACTATCAGTTTCTTCATCATAAATATTAAATTTAAGATTTGAATTTACTATAGCCTGTTTTTTAATTATATCGTTATAATAGTCTATATCTATTTCTATATCAGTAAATACCTCTATATCAGGCTTCCATTTTATTATCGTTCCAGTATTCTTATAATCACACTTTTCTTTTTTAAGACCTCCTACATTTTCACCTTTTTCAAAATGAAGGTCGTACTTATGTCCGTCTCTATACACGGTAACATCCATATATTCTGAACTATATTGAGTAGCACAGCTTCCCAGTCCATTAAGTCCTAAACTAAATTCATAGTTCTCACCCGAATTATTTTTATACTTACCACCTGCATACAATTCACAAAATACTAGTTCCCAGTTATATCTATCTTCTTTTTCATTATAATCAAGAGGTATTCCTCTTCCGCTATCCTTTATTATTATAGAGTTATCAATGCATCTTGTTATTTCGATTATATTTCCAAAGCCTTCTCGTGCCTCATCTATAGAATTTGATAATATTTCAAACACAGAGTGCTTACATCCTTCAATACCATCCGAGCCAAATATTACACTAGGTCTTAATCTAACTCTGTCTGCTCCCTTAAGAGATGATATACTATTATTTCCATAGTCGTTATTTTTGTTCATATATATTACCACCTTCTATTTTTAATTTCCTATTTTACACTACACAAAACCTATGTTTGTGTCAAGATTATTATTTTGTATATATAATTTAAATTATATGAATTTTACTATATTTAGAGTCAATAATACATAGTATAATTATCTAAAATACATTTATACGAAAGCTAAAAATTCAGTTGTATTAAAAACTCTATCTGAATTAAGTTTCGCTTTATCCGAAAGCTAAAAGTTCTAAATCTCCATCTCTTCTAAGTTAAAGCTGGAGGTAAGAACTTAAAAGCTTCTGGATTAGCTCAGCTAAAAATTCAGTTGGAATAAAAATTCCACTTGAATTAAGTTTCGCTTTACATGGAGGTGTTTCATTGATGAAAAAAGATATTGTAATAGATATACACAAAGAAATATTGGACTCTATATTAACTTTTGATTTTTCAAACAAAATATCACATTCATTTTTAAAAGATAATATAGACAATTATTTATTTATAGCAAATATAAATAATATGATAAAAAATCGAGACTATACATGTAAATCTATATTAACTCTTTGCCAAAATATATTAGACAATATTCATCCAAATTTAAGCAAATCAGATTGGCTAAATTACACCTACAATATGATTTTATGCAAATCATTTCCAGACTCTGTAGAAATAAATCCGACAGAAATTTGTGAAACCATAAAAATAGCTTGCAACATATATATAGAAATTATTAGAGTATTTTGCAAATACGAAAAGTTATCTAATAATTCAAGCTTTTATCTTAAATATCCTTTAAATTTTTTAGATAAGGAAGAAATTAATTTACTTGATGCAAAATCAGAGTACATGCGTTTTTTAAAACATTTCAATAATGAATACATATATGAAATGATGAAACTAAATCAAGAAATACTACAACATAATACACTAGATCACATATGCGGGGTACATCATCTAGCCCTTAATATAGCAAGACAAATAAAACAAATCGGTATTCCTATAGATTTAGGAAGAGTCTCGGGAAGTTCTGCCGGTCACGACTTAGGAAAATTCGGATGTAAAAAAAGCGAATCAAAACGAGTTCCTTATTTGCATTATTATTATACAGATAAATGGTTTAAAAAACACCATATAACATACATTGGTAATATAGCGCTCAATCATTCTGTTTGGGATCTCGAGCTTGAAAATTTATCTATAGAGTCTTTAATCCTTATATACTGTGATTTTCGTGTTAAAAACAACGATAATTTCCAAATGAGTATATTTAGCTTAAAGGAATCTTTTAATATTATACTTCAAAAACTTGATAATGTAGATGATTTAAAGAAAAAAAGATACTCTAAGGTTTATGCAAAGCTTAAAGATTTTGAAAATTATTTAATTCATATAGGTGTAGATTTAGGATATCAAGATTTAAAATTAGATACAAGTAAAAAACAATACTACTCTTTAATAACTGGAGATGGAATAATAAATAACCTAAAATATCTATCAGTGCATCACAATATAAATTTGATGCACAAACTCAGAAGTGAACATTCCCTTAATTATATATTAGAATTAGCTAGAAGCGAAAATGATGGAGATAATATAAGAAAATATCTTCAAGTGTTTGACGAATATTCAACTTATTTAACTCAAAACCAAAAAATAGTAATGCTCAAATTTTTATATGAAAATCTAGTTCACACCGATGAAGATATAAGAAAACAATGTGCTTATTTAATAGGAAATTTAATAGCAGTATTTGATGAAAATTACAGAAAAGAAATACCTAGTGATGTTAAATTGAATAATCCTCTTATTACTAGCTATTCTCTTTTATGTGATTACTTAAACTTATTCATAAATCCAGATCATAAGATAATAGATATCCACCAAAAATGGATAGGGTATAACATATCGGTTATGGTTTCTTCACTATTTATTAATTGCAATGAATCTCAAATCAAAACCTATAAAAGCATAATATTTAGTTATTATAAAAAATACTTCAATAAAAATAATAGCATTCAACTTTATTTGATAAATACAATAAAGTATATACCTATGACAAATGATGATTCTATACTTTTAAATTATGTATTCTCCTCTTTAAACAGTGATAACGATAATATAAGAATATCTGCTTTAAACATAATTTATCTGCTTTTAAATAAAGAAACTAATAATTTCAACTCAGATAAAAATATAAATGAATTTTTCGAAACAAATATATTCAAATCTACAATATCAGCAGAAAATTTCTTAAAATTTAAAATTTCAACTAAATTAAACTTAAAAAATATTACTTTAAACAAGTACAGATCATTTTATTTAAGTGATGAATCTAAAATAGGAAGCATATTTCTAAGTAATTTAAAAACTCTAACTCCTTGGATTATAAAAAAAATCAATATAGACTTACTACTTGAATACAATGTAAAAAATTTAAACAATATGGCTTATACCGCTATGCATTTTTGCAATTTATTAAAAGTTAGTAGTATAGAAAGTGTTAGAAATGCTGCCGGAAAAAACATCATAAAAATAATGCCTTATCTCTCACTCGAAGAAAGAAATGATATTGCAATAGAGCTCCTTAGATCTCTTGAGATAGAACAATACCAATTCAGTAAATATATACCTGATTATTTAGGTGAAATCATACTTTACCTTCAACCAGTTGAGTTAGATGAAATTATAGATGATTTTATTCAAAAAATAAAGCAGTCAAACAACCAAATAACATCGTTAATTCTAGAAACAGTTGGAATAACTATAAAAAATTATACTAAATACAAAGATAGATTCTCAGAAAATGAAGATATATCAAATAAAAGACTTATAAAAATACTAGGTATATTGTTAAATGGACTTGCCCATTATGATTATCACGTTAAACAAACTTCATTTAGAGTCATAGGAAGGCATATATTCGCTTCTAAAAAGATTTATATAGAAAATAAGAAGAATATATTGAAGCTTATAGCTAAAAAACTCTTGGTTTTAATAGATTCAGTTGAGTCAAAAGATATAGTATTTTTTACTAATGCAGCAGCCTTAAATCAAGTATATCGATTTATAAATGAATACACATTTTCAAAGAAAGATATATCCATAAATGTTCCTTCTAAAATAGCTTTTTTTCCAGGAACTTTCGACCCTTTTTCTATTGGTCATAAAGAAATTGCCAAAGCCATACAAAATTTAGGCTTTGAGGTTTATCTTTCTGTAGATGAATTTTCTTGGTCTAAAAAGGCTCAACCTAATTTATTTAGAAGAAATATAATAAATATGTCTATAGCTAATGAGCCTAATATTTATTTATATCCAGAAGATATACCTGTTAACATTTCAAATCCTAATGATTTGAAAATACTCAGTGACAGTTTTCCTGAATCAGATATATCTATAGTAATAGGAAGCGATGTAATACTTAATGCATCAGCATACAAAAAACCTGCTTCTGATTATTCTATACACAATTTTTCTCATATAATTTTCAAAAGAAATATCAAGGATTCTACTATTCTAGATGATAAGCTTAATTGTGAAATAGATAATCTAGAAAAAAATACGATACTACTTAATTTACCGGCTCAATACGAGGATGTAAGCTCTAGCCAAATAAGAGATTATATAGACGAGGACAGAGATATTTCAGAGCTTTTGGACCCGCTTGCACAAAAGTATATCTACGAAAAAGGATTATACCAAAGAGAACCTCAGTATAAAGATCTTATAAAGACAATGTCTATAGATATCAATATAGATACGGATATCTCCGTAAATTTGATAGATAGAATAGACTCAGAGTTTTTCAAAAATAATATTTATAATATAAGAAATATTTATAATAATTTAAAAATGTGCAACACCAAAATATTGTATATACAAGACTCTAACAAAAACGATAAAATATTAGGATTTTGCTTATTCCACCAACTAAATTGGAGTATGCTTTATAAAGAATTTAAAAATCACACTACATCTGAATACATACGCCAAAATGTTATAGGTAAAGCTGTTGTGATAGACTATATATCCTGTATAGAAAACTATGAAATAGAGAATTTAGAGCAAATATTAATAACAGAAGTTTTATCTTTTTGTATTAAAAGAGATTACACTTATGCAATATATAAACATACTGATAACTACAATTTAACTAAATCTGCCCATGATATATTAAAACTTCAGGGATTCTCAGAAGTATCAGATGCAGATTTAGATCCTATTTCTATAGTTAACATGACAAACCCTTGTATATTAACATTGGACGTAGAATCATTCATTAAAGCACCATTTGTAGATAGTCTTAACGTAAGAAAAAGTATATTAAAATCCAGAAAAAAATTACAGGAGGCACTTAGCGGTATTTATCCTGGAAATCTTGTTTTATCTTTTGATAAAACAGTTTTATATGAGAATTTAATACGAAAGGTATGTAAGGAAAACAATGTAGCTACTATAAGTTCCAAGCCTAGAAAACTTGGAGATTCTATGTGTGTTCCATTTGGTAACCTTTTAAAAGGAGTTGTAGTTCCAAACACAGTTACTAAATCTCTTCATACAGAAAAATTGTTCAATCCTAGCTTAACCGATTTTTCTATTGCTTCATATCCTTACTACTTAGATCTTGACAGTCAAATTAAAACAATAGCATCATTTGATAGAAATGTAATTCTTATAGATGATATTTTAAATAAGGGATATAGAATAAAAGCTATCGATCCTATATTAAAGGACCAAAATGTAAATGTTAATAAAATTATAGTAGGTATACTATCGGGTAGAGGCAAAGAGCTTATGGATATTCAAAATAGATCTATAGATTGTGCTTACTTTATTCCAAATCTAAGACTATGGTTTAATGAAAATGCGATGTATCCATTTATAGGAGGAGATACCCTTTGGAGAGGAGTTGCTCCTAAAAGAAATTTAATTCCTTCTATTAATATGATATTTCCATATACATCTTTGTCTTTTGTCAAAAATGCATCTAAAACGTCTTTATATGAGTTATCAAAAGTTTGTATCCAAAACTCTATAGATATACTCAAAAGTATAGAAAAAGAATATGAAAAGATACACCAGCGCAAGCTCACTTTAAATCACCTAGGAGAAGTCTTGAAATCACCTAGATACGTTGATCATGGTAAAAATATGAATTATGATTTGAATTTAAACCCATCTCATTATTTAGAAAACGACTTAGAGATTTTAAAACGTATGGAAAATATAATAGTTTAGAACTGGAGATGATTAAATGTTTTTTTATAAATTAGATGATAATGTTTTATTTTCAAACTTTAATTACAATTTAGATGAAATATCAGAGACTGAAGCTATGAATAACGAAAATATTATATATTTTTTAAATAGATTAAATCCATTAAACTCCAGAAGAATGTTTTGTATTTCACATCCAAGTCTACTTTATTTAAAAGAAGAAAATATAAATTTAATAAATATATGTGATGATTTGGAATGCAAAACTCCTTTATGGATAATGGATAAAATAAACGACAGAAAAGTTATGGGTATAAATACAAATTACCCTAATTGGATAGATTTAATAAATTATACTTTGCCTAAATCATGGAAAGTTAATATCGTAGGTCTTGGTGATGTAGGCTCTACCCTTTTGATAGGTCTTAAACTTTTAGGTGGAGATACTATAGATTCCATAGGTTTATACGGATTAAATAAAGACAATCTTCAAAGACTAGAGTATGAGATGAATCAAATAATAGACCCTTTTTCTGATGAGTCTATGCCACAGATAAATATTATTCAAGAAGATGAATTGTTCAACTGCGATATGTTTGTATTTTGCGCATCAAAAGGCATACCGCCTGTAGGATCAGAGGTATCCGATGTTAGAATGATTCAATTTGAAGAAAATTCAAAAATAGTCAGTCACTACGCAAGAAAAGCTCGTACTTCTAATTTTAAAGGAATTTTTTCAGTGGTATCAGACCCTGTTGATCCACTTTCCAAGGTTGCATTTATATCTAGCAATAAAGATGAAAATGGAAATTTGGATTTTCTTGGTCTAAGTTCTGATCAAGTCAGAGGATATGGTCTTGGAGTTATGAATGCTAGAGCTATATATTACTCTAAAAAAGATCCTAAGGCAAAAGATTATATAACTGAAGGAAGAGCATTTGGCCCTCACGGAAAAGGTCTTATAATAGCTAATAGTATTACTGACTACGATGAAAATTTATCTCTTGAGCTTACCAATAAGGCTATAAATGCGAATATAGATGTTAGAAACACTGGATTTAAGCCATATATTGCTCCAGCTTTATCATCAGGAGCTTTATCACTTATAAATACTATGAAGGGGAATTGGAACTATAGCTCAACTTATACAGGAACTGTATTTATGGGATCTAAGAATAGATTGACACAATCAGGCGTCGAAATAGAGATGCTGCATTTTCCAAAACAATTGTTAAATAAAATAAAAGATACTTACAAAGATTTAAATGATATAGATTGCTCTAAATTCTAATATTTAATTAAGGGAAGTGTTATTATGGATAATCTTTACATTGTAATCCCAAGTGCATCGCAAGCATTTAAATCATTTATATATAATCTAACTGATGATTTAAATACTATATGGATTGAAAATGATTTAAACTTACCCAATCTTAAAAACAAAAAAATATTATTTGCGATAGAACTCGATGATTGTGGATTTAACAACACTTTATTCTCTTCTATATCTAAATTATACAAAACAGGAAACGATTCTTTGAGTAACTCAAGTGCAATACTTATAGTTCAAAGTCCAAATGACTTATACACAAAGAGTTCATCCCAAAATATAATATTTTTACTAAATCAAATAGGGTGTTCATTTATAGGACACCCCTTAGTTGAAGCTACTAAAGATTTGAATAACTTTATGACATGGAAAAAAAGATTAAACCTTGAGCTTGATAATGTATATTTTCATGTATCTAAAAAGCTAATTAATAACTTTATGAAAAAGAACTACGAACTTATAGATAATCCTAACATACTAGCACTTCACGCAAGCTCTTACGAGACATCTAATACATTAATGCTATGGAATATGGTAAAAGAAAATCTAAATAACTGCACCGTCAATGAATTTCATGTTGAAAATGGAACAATAACCGATTGTAAGGGATGTTCTTATATAGCATGTAAGCACTATAGCGAAACCGACAGTTGTTTTTATGGAGGAGCTATAACTAAAGAGCTTTTGCCTAGCATAAAAAAAGCTGATTGTATAATATGGATATGCCCAAACTACAACGACGCTATCTCTGCAAAGCTTATGGCAGTTATAAATCGTCTTACAGTACTTTATAGAAAAATGAAATTTTACGATAAGAGTATATTTTCTATAATAGTTTCTGGAAATTCAGGAAGCGACTCAGTAGCTAAGCAACTAATAGGGGCTTTGAATATAAACAAGGGCTTTCACATACCCCCTAATTTTTCTTTAATGGAAATCGCTAATGATCCAAAGAGTATACTAAATGTAGATGATATAGATTCAAAAGCAAAAGAATTCGCAGATCATATTATGAATAATATAAAAAAATAAATCTAAGTTATTTTAGTTACCTAGATTTCGTACAAACGAGATCTAGGTTCTTTTTTAGAGTCTGTTGGTTATCAAATTCTTCCGCCTTCATAAATCATTTTTATATCTACCTCTTCATAATCACTATCACCTAGCTCTATTTTTTTGAAACCCAGTTTTTCATATAAACCAATAGCAGCTTTTAATTTGCTGTTAGTATACAGAATTATATCCTTGTATCCTAAATTATATGATTCCTCGATAGCTTTTTGCATTAATTTTCTTCCAAGGCCCAATCCTTTAAAATCACTGTCTACTGCAAGCTTTAGAATTTCAACCGTTTCATCTGATAATGGATGTAGTCCAACAGCTCCTATTATTTCTTCGTTTTTTCTTAGCAAGTAGACTTTTCCGTTCTTATCTAAAATTTCTTTTTCAACATTTTTAATTATTGTCTCATCCTTTTCTTCCAGTAAGTCATACTCCAATAACCATCTCATGTTAAGATTAATATATGCATCTTTATATTTTCTATCGTATTCAATAATTTCAATTGTATTATCTTTCATTATACCCTCCTACTACTTATAAGTTTAGATCTTCTATATTCATTCTCTTTTTATTTTTACCCGATTTAACAATTCCTACTCCATTTCAACCCAAATGTTGTGCCCCATTCTATGTCAATGAAAATAAAAAAAGATGACTACTGTAAATACAGAAATCACCTCTTCAATGTAGTCTATTTTTTATAAATAAATTCCTCATTTGTAAATTCAAAATTATCCTTAAGTCCGGATGTTGTGTAAATTTCTTTATCCTTAGTTACAAATATAGCCTCCACACCATCTATTGATTCTATAAGTTTCATTCCCTCACCTAATCCGATTAAATAAAGGCTCGTAGATAGAGCATCTGCATCGATCCCACTTTCTGTTATAATAGTCGTACTAATAACTCCTGCATCTGCAGGATATCCAGTTGTAGCATCTAATATATGGTGATATCTTTTTCCATCTTGTTCGAAATATCTTTCATAATTTCCAGATGTAACTATAGATTTATTTTCTACGCTTACAATTCCAAGATATTCTCCTCTAGTTTCTAAAGGGTTTTGTATTCCTATTCTCCATTTTGATCCATCTACTTTAGTCTCATACGCCATTACATTTCCGCCTAGATTGACAAATGCAGATTTTATATTATTTTCCATGAAAATCTTTTTTATTTCATCTCCAACATAACCTTTTGCTATAGCTCCAAGGTCTATACCTTGATTTTCTCTTTTTAAGTATATAGTATTTTGAGTTTCATCAAATACAACATCATTATAGTCTATATTACTTATAGCTTCATTTATCTCACTTCCAGATGGAACTCTAGCATTTTCGGTTCCTATACCCCACAGATTCACTAGAGGATATACCGTAATATTGAATTTCCCATTTGTAATATAGCTGTATTCAAGTGATTTTTTAGCTACATACATAGTTTCATTACTTACTTTAACACTTTGTTTACCTGCATTTTTATTTACAATACTTACATCACTATCCTCTATGTTTGCAGACATTTTCTGTTCTATATCCTTTATTCTTTCTATACATTCATCTATAATCTTATTCGCCTTATCTTGGTCCTTATCGTAGACCTTAAAATCTATTATCGTTCCAAGAGCAAATGTCTCCCTTGATACAGGAGTTATTTCCTTTTTAGAACATCCTGTAATTCCAAGTATTAAACTTATAGATAAAATACATACTATTATTTTCTTCATATGTACACTTTCCTTTCGTATTTTTTATTAAAAAAAGAAACAATTAGCTTGCTCTAATTGTTTCTTTTTATTCTATCCTAGTTTGAGTGTTTTTAAAAAACTCTCTTTATTTAAAATAGTTTTAAATACCGGATATCCCAGTACTGTCACCACTGCAAATTCTCCAATGAATACGTATGCTGCTGAACTTAAATACGGTAAATTAAATAGATAATGAAGCTCCGATCCTATTATCAAGCCATTTATTATACTAGGCCAAAGACTTGCTATTAATAAGTTCTTGCTTTTACTTATTAAGTATACACTTATAAGTGTAGCTGTACTTCCAACTAAAACGTCCACCATTCCAAGTGGACTGAATAAGTTTGCTATGATACATCCCAAAACTAAACCCGGTATATAAATAGGATTTATAAACGCAAGCAAAGTTAAGATTTCTGATATTCTAAATTGAATCACACCATAGCTTATAGGTGCTATAGCTATTGTAGCCATAGCGTAAATAGCGGCAACTATACCTATAATCGCTATTTTTTTAGGATCTAATTTCATGTTGTTATACCCCCTTGTTTTCTTTTAAAAGTGGTTATGCAAGGTGAACACTTCAGCAGCATTTCATTATATCATAAATTTCTCAATGCAATCAATCTCTGAAATAGTGTATAATTATAATAATCGCAGTAATAGTTTTAAAAGGAGAGATTTTTTATGAAGAAAATTTTTATAGATACAGAAACAACAGGATTAAACCCTGGACAAATACTTCAACTTACCTATTGTATATGTGATATTAATGATAAAGGCGAAGAAAAAGTTGCATATTCTAAAAACTTCTTTTTTGATGTTGATTATGTAGAACCATCCGCACAACAAGTGCACGGATTCAGTGTCGATATATTAAAATCATTGTCAAACGGACAAAAGTTTGAAGATGTTTATAAGGAAGTCGCAAATGATTTACAGGGAGGTATTTTCATAGCTCATAATGTAAACTTTGATAAAAAATTTGTAGATGCAGAATTCAATAGACTTGGCGGAGTTGTATGGTATCCACATGATTTTTTCTGCACTATGGAACACTTCAAGCCTATAATGAATTTGAAAAATAAAAGTGGAAGAATAAAAAAACCTAGACTTGAAGAATCTATGCAATTTTTTCAAATAAAACCAGAGAAAGTTTTAGACGGAGCTAAAAGACTTTTTAGCTGTGATGATGTAAACTTTCACGATGCAAGATATGATGTTGCAGCACTTGTATCTTGTTATTATAAAGCAAAAAAACTTGGTTATAATTTGTAATCTATAAATATGTGAATTATATTTTTAAAAAAAGACATAATATATTCGTAGTAAATAAATATATTATGGAGGTATTTAAATGCAAAATAACAATGCTAAACAACACGTACAAATGGTACAACAACAACTTCAAAGTTCTACTGATTGCTTAAACAATGCTCTTAGTACCGTAGAAAAACCACAAAACAGACAAAAAATACAAGAAACTTTAAATGCTGTTAATGGTGCTATGCAAGCCGTTAACAATACTTTAAATAATTATCAAGAATAAATAAGATTATAGTTAATATAAAAGGGGCTACCTTTTTGAATGATTTATAAAATCATTTTCAGACAGCCCCTTTTTAATAACATTTATTATTACAGTTCTCACATCTATCTATATTATTATCATTTGACCCTATCCCAAAGATTACACCTACAGTTTTTATAGGAAAGAATTGATAATGTTCATTAATCTTGATATTAATATTTTCATCTTTTACTAAATCAAATATTATTTTTTGGTTTGATACTTCAAAATCCCTTTCACCAGGATATATTTCTGCCGATATTTTTAAATCTGATATTTGATTTAAGATATTAGATTTGATTTCATCATTTATATAATCTAGTGCTACTATACCTATTTTATCTAATACCATACCTCTTATCATTTCATTATTGTTAGTATAATGTTTTATTCTTTCTTCTATATCGGAACCTATAGTATACAATACTACATAAATGCTTTTACACTCTTTTAATTTATCAAAAGCATATTTTCCTTTAAGTATATATTTATTCTCAATATTTATTTGATTGTTATCAGTATCTATTTTAAATTGTTTTAAATACACATGTGATTTTATAAACTTATCTGCGATATTACATTCTTCATCAATCTTTCTAGATATAATTTCTTGAGGTCTTCTTTTAGAATATCCCAAAAATTTCAGTACATTATTTTTATCTATATAAATCTTATCAATGTTTTTCATTATATCTCCTAACTACAAATCAATACTATCTAATTCTTTATAAGTCATTCTACCAGCTTCAATTGCACTTTGTAGATTTTTTACCGGAGTATCATTTAAACAATTACAACCAAAAGCACATAAATAATTATCATTTTCTCTCATAATTTTCATCAACTTTATAGTTTCTTCTCTTATATCCTCTGGTTTTCCTCTTCCTAAAAGTTCTATAGGGTCAAGATTTCCTATTAGCACAATATCCTTAGGTATTCTAGCTTTTACATTTTCGTAATTCATAATCTGATCTAAACTTACAGCATCTAAATTGCAACTCAACATATTATCTAATATATAAGACGTATCTCCACATATATGCATGCTCTTCCAGCAAGTCAATTCGTCGTATATTTTTTCTACATTCGGTACAACATATTTATCAAACCTTTCTGGGTTTAAGGTAACTGCTGCGGGTTCTGATATAGATATAAGTTTAGCACCGGCATTCTTCACTGCTACACTATATCTTCTAACAGTTTCTGTAGTAAACTCTAGTAGTTCTTCCACAAATTCAGGATTGGTTATTATACTTCTCAAAAGATGAGTAGCTCCTGCAAGCTGTACTGCTAATGTAAATGGTCCTTGTATAGAAACATACAATGGTTTTTTTATATTATTTGCTATCAATGACAAACTTTCAAGGTTAACGGGCATTCTGCCACTCTTATAAGGATCTGGAATTTCATATTTTTTTAATATTTCTATATCTGTGATTGGATGGTTTAATACACTTGGAAAATCGTAATCTGATTTTAGTATATCAAGACCCAATGTTTCACAAAAGATTATCCCATCACAAAATGAATATATAAAGTCAGACTCAAAGGTTTCATCCATAAGCTTTGCCAATTCTAATTGCTTACTTGGATTTTCATAAACATCATAGGCTCTATAATTAGTTAAAAACAATCCATTAGTTCCCATATCCGGAAGAAAAAAACCTCTTTCTTCACTATTTATATATTCTAATAAAGTCATTTTTATAGTCCCCCAATTAATTTATCTACAAGTTTTACTGCCTTTGGAGCATTTTCTGAATAGCCATCAGCTCCTATTTCTATAGCATAGTTTTGTGTTATACAACCTCCACCTATAATTACATACGGTTTTTTTTGAACGTTAATACTATCTAATTTTTCTATTAATTTTTTCATTTCCGTCATAGTAGTAGTCATCATAGATGAAACTCCTATAACCTGAGCTTCTTCCTTTATAGCTGCATCTATTATATCTTCATTATCTCTATTTACTCCCAGGTCTATAACTTCATACCCGTTGGCTTCAAGCATGATTTTTACAATATTTTTCCCTATTTCATGAGTATCCCCTTTAACTACAGCAAAAACTACTTTTCCCTTGCTTTTTTTATTTATTTTTCCATAACGTCTTAATACTTCAAGTCCTTTATTTAGAGTATCTGCGCAAACTATAACCTCTGGTATATAATATTTTTTGTTTTCAAATAGTTCTATAGCTTTATTCATTCCAAAATTTAACCCTTTATTATAAATATCATCTATATCAATATCATCACAGTTTAAAGCCTCTATAATTAAATTTTCGATATTTCTTTCTTCCATATTTACTATACAGTCTGAAATTTTTGTTAATATATCATTCATGTAATGTCCCCTTTACTCTTTATTGATAATTAAGATTTGCAGGCCATACAAAATTTATTGGGAATACACTTTGTATAAACTCTTTAATATTAGGGTTTGTACTTAAATCTTTTTCGTTAATTCTTCCTTCGAAAAGCAATTTATTTAAACCCTCTACATCTTCTATAAAAAGTTCTTCATCTTTATATTTAATTAGATATTTTCCACTTAAATCTTTAAACTCAATGTTATCCAAAGTTTGCTTATCTACATATTGAGCAAAATAATAATATAAGCTTTTACATAGTTTTTCATAATTTATAATTTTTATAGTTCCATGAAGATAATCAATACATGCTTCATCATATTCTTCTATATGATTTTTATAATCTTTTACATGTACCCAATAATCTACATAATCTAAATCGTATTTATAAGCGATGTAAGAAATAGTATCATGTACATAATTAGATACTAAATTCAATTCTATAATTTGTCCTAACTTTTTTCCTTCCTGATCTATTATTCTTATAACTATATATCCAATTAATTTATCATCTTTCTTTATCACTATTTTTTTGTATCTATAAGTTCCCCACGGTATTGTAGCAGCTTCTAATAATATTTCAAACTGCTCTTTTGTTCTAAAATATCTTGTAGAGTTTTGATTATAAATTTGTATCATTTCATTTATATATTTTTCATCATATTCTTCTATGTCTAAGTTTAATGAAATATCTTTAGGTATTATAGTGTATTTATAAAAATTTTTAACTCTGCTACACATTCTCCTTGTATATAAACTTCTATCCCCTGATATAAGTACTATATCTACACCATCATCGTACATTTTTTCTTCTACTTTATCTAAAATTTTTGATGAATACCTTTTTCCCTCATGTTCTGGGTCAGTACAAACAGCTCCCTATTGATGCAACTTTTAACTTAACTCCTTGTATAAGTACATCTTGAATCAAGTAGTTTACATCTGACACTATATTTTCATTTTCTTTTATAACAATCATATTGTCTATATTATTTTTATTAAGAAGAAGCGGAAATTCTTGTTGCATAGTAGGATTATATCCATTAGATATTCTAAATACCTTATTTATAAGTTTTATAACCTCTTCAAACTCTTCTATTTTTGCACTCTTTGGCGTTATCATTTTTATCACCTTTAAACTAAATATTTTTGTACCAGTTCATTTCTTAAATCATTATATTTCTTATAATCTAACGAATACTCCATCTTCACTTTTCTTTCAGGTAAAGCTCTCATTTCTTCTTTACTTCCTAAAAGATTTTTCATTTGATCTAAAATTTCATCTTTTGATATTCCTTTTTGCTCTATTTCCTTAAATATATTAAAGTCTTGAATTCCAAATAAGAAGTTTTTATATCTTACACTGTGCATAGGTTTTAAATTTTTACCTGGATATACAAAGAACATATCGCCTGCATTCCATCTAGGATATTTATAGCTTGCATCTTCAAAAACATTTCCAGGCCATATACCATATGCCCATCTTAAAAATCCATCAACATCAAAATAATACGTAAACCATCCTTTAAGTCTACTTTCTATTAAAGGTGATTTTAAGAATATATTCAGTTTTTCTGGAAAACAGCATGAATACCAAGTTAAAACTCCACCTCTTTTATTAATTTCTTTTTTAAGCTTTTCTATAGAATCTATATTATTTACAAATTCACAAGTATTAAGAGATAATGATTGTATATTATCACCGTGCTTATCAAAAAACTCTTGATGATGGATTGCACATTTATACTTTATTTTATACTCTGGTATAGCTGATTGTATAAAATCAGAGCACTCTTTGAATATTTGAGCATTATCAGGTTCATCACTCATTATCTGAACCTTATCCCATAATCCATTATGTACAAGATGATTAAAAATTAAGGATAAGTAAGCTTTTAATTCTTCTTTATTTTTTATATAATCAAAGCACCCATCATTTTCATCATAATATATAACTCTTAAAGCATCTTTGTGTTCTTTTACAGGATTTCCAAATAAAAAAGCATCCCAATTTCCTATCAGTCCAAATAAATTAATCTCTTGTTTTATTCCATGCTTAAAGCATATATCTATATATCTATCTAATGAAGAAAAATCACACTTTATTTTTCCTTCTTTATCCTTAAATACTTTTACAATGTTCATCTCAAATAAATTCGAGAAGTTTTCGTCAACTCCAAAACATCTTTGCCCAGCCCATGAATAGTCTGTAACTACAAGGTCTATAACTCTTTGCCCTAAACACCCTAAATCCTTCATATAGTTTTCTATTATTTCAAAATGTTCCTCCGAAAAATACTCTACATCATAGACTCTTGCCCAATTGCATAAGTGTTGCCATAAATCCAAGAAAAATTCCCCTTCTTTTATGGGTTTTACTATATACTCTATTACTTTGATTTCTAACTCTTTTTCTGATACTAGGTTTTCTCTTTCATATCCCTCTGAGTAAAAGGCCTTTACCTTTAATTTAATAGTCTCTTTATCATAATTTTTAGGAATTTTTCCTTCTACCCAAATCATTTGATAATCTTTTTCTATGTATAGAGACTTTTTATCTAGTATTGGATCTGCTACTAAGTCTTTTATATCATCCTTTACATATCCTAAAAATTTCATTTTAAAACAATCTATTAAACTATTATCTATATCCAATTCTAATCGAATTTTGTTTCCTAGACCTCTCCAATCAATATCATTAGTTGTTCCTAACTGACAGAAAAAATCTTCATCAGAATTCACAATTATCTGAAATCCAAACTCTTCTTCTTTTAAAACTTCTATTTTTTGCTTTATTACTTCTAATTTTTCTTCTTTTCCTTTTATATGCTTTACAGATGAATCATATAATTTCATATTAAAATCCAAATTAATCACTCCCTTAAATTAATTTTATCCCTTCATTCCGGAAAGAGTAACCCCTTCTACGAATCGCTTTTGTAATATCAAATATATTATAAAAGATGGTAAAAAAGTTAATGTTGACCCCGCCATAACCAATCCATAATTAACAGTATATTGAGCATTTAAGCTTGAAAGTCCAACAGTCAAGGTTCTAACTGAATCATTAGTTGTAACAATTAATGGCCATAAAAACTCATTCCACGCACCTATAAATGTAAATATAGTAAGAGTTATTATTGCAGGTTTTATTAAAGGAACTACTATCTGAAAAAATATCCTAAGATCAGAGCAACCATCTATTCTCGCCGAATCTATCAAATCATTAGGTATATTTAATATAGCCTGTCTCATTAAAAACACTCCAAAGGCTGTTGGTATAGGAAGAATCAGAGAAAGATAGCTATTAATCCATCCCAAATGTCTCATTATTATGTAAAGAGGAATCATAGTTACCTGTGAAGGTATTATAAGTGTCATAATCATGAATAAAAATATCTTCTCATTTCCCTTAAATTCTTTTTTAGCAAATGCAAATCCCGCTAAACTACTAAATAATACATTTAATATTACTCCCGACATGGATATAAATAAACTATTCAAGAAATAATGTAAGAATTTAGTATCTCTAATTATAGTTATGTAGTTTTGTAAAGTCATATCGGATAAAGAAAAATCAAAATTATATGCTGTATACGTAACCTTGAACGATGTGATTATCATATATATAAAAGGAACTACCATGCAACTTGCAATTATAAGTAAAACTATATTTCCAACTATTTTTTTTGTGTTTTTCATCTAGTCCCTCCTTTTTAGTAAATAGACTTGTCTTTTTTAAGTAATTTGCTCTGAAGTATCGATATAATAGCGATTAAAAGAAATAGTACATTTGCGACAGCCATCGCATATCCCACTCGAAATTGTTTGAAAACTAAGTTATATATATGCAAAACCATGGTCATTGTCGACATACCTGGTCCTCCTCCAGTTAATGTATATACAAGATCAAATGTCTGAAGGGACCATATACATCCTAGAAAAACAACCATTACTGTAGTGGGTTTTAAAAGTGGTATAGTTATATGAAAAAATTCATGCAATTTGCTAGCTCCATCAACCCTAGCTGCTTCATAATAACTCTTTGGAATATCCATAATCCCTGATATATATATAACCATAAAGTATCCTACATTTTTCCATATTGATATTCCCATCATCGTAGGTAATGCAAGCTTTGTATCCCCTATCCAATTCGGAGCATTAAAGCCTAAAGAAGAAAATATCATATTAAGAGGTGAGGCTTCTCCATTGAGAAATATTCTCCATACAATACCTATAAGTATCATAGAAGATATTACTGGGACAAACATCACTCCTTTAACAAATTCATTTAATTTACTTTTTTCTCTTTTAGTAAGCCATGTAGCCATTAATAAGGCTATTATCGTTTGAAGTGGGACGACAACGGCTGTATATATGATTGTATTTTTAAGTGATTCCATAAACATCTTATCATTAGCAAGATTTAGATAATTTTTAAATCCAACAAACTTTGCAGGAGCCATAATATTGTACTTTGTAAAGCTAAAGTAAATAGACATTATTATAGGAAGTACATAAAAACTCACCAATAATATAGCTATTGGAAGTATATATCCATACGCTGTAAATTTTTTCAATATTTTTCTTTTATTAAAGCTAATACTTGTAGATTTTTTTAATTCTTTATTTTTATTTAAAGCTATATCTTCCATAGAAAATCTCCTTTTGTTATATCAATTTTGAATTATCACTTCAAATTTCACAGTTAAAACTATTAAACTTGAACTAACAACTCATATTGCAATCAATTTTCTTTTTTAAATATAAATGTAAGCTTCAGCTTTTAATAAGCTGAAGCTTATAAATTTCAATCTTCCTATAAATCATTCAATTATTTTATTAAATTTACTGATCTTCTGCTAATAAATCATTTGCATATCTAGCTGCTTCATCTAAAGCTTCTTTAGGTTGTACTTCTCCAACCATCATCATTTGTAGTTGCTTCCATAGATAATCATAAACTTCAACACCATGAGGAGCTACAACTAATGGTCTGTATATTCCTTTATCGTTTTCTACCATTTCTTTAAGTGCTGGATCTCCTTGATATGGTTCGTCTTTAGATATTGGAGCTCTTGGATGATATTTATGGAACTTAGTCATCGACTCAGCGCTTAACATATGTTGCATTAATTTAAATGATAATTCTTTATCCTCAGTTGATGACATTAAAGTTAACTGATCAACTGATGCAAATGTTCCCATATCTTTATTTTCTAATGAAGTTATAAATCCATAGTTAAGATCTGGGAATGATTTATCTAGTATTTCATGTGCTGCTGATGAAAGCCAAATTGAGAATGCAGATTTTCCAGGTCCAAATGTAGTTTGTAACATTTCTTTATTAGTTTGTGCCATTGCATTATCCGGAATTACTTTATCTTTAAACTTAAGGTCATATAAGAATTGAGCAGCTTCTAGTCCTGCTTCATCATTAAATCTTACAGTTTTTAAGTCTTCGTTATAAAGTTCTCCACCTGATTGCCATAAAAATCCATACCAGTTCCAGTTAAGATCTCCAAAGAAGTTAGCTCCCCATCCTTGAGAGAATCCCCATTGATCTATTTTTCCATCTCCATCAGTATCTTTTGTAGCTTTTTTAGCTATTCTTCTAAAGTCTTCCCAAGTTTTTGGAGCTTCTTCTC
This sequence comes from uncultured Peptostreptococcaceae bacterium, assembly GCA_942492135.1. Classification (GTDB taxonomy): domain Bacteria; phylum Bacillota; class Clostridia; order Peptostreptococcales; family Peptostreptococcaceae; genus Tepidibacter_A. The sequence goes on along the minus strand of CALODI010000010.1, from coordinate 606,451 downwards.
CAAGTTCTGCTAATATGTCTTTGTTGTAATAAAGAACTGCTGGGTTTGCAGCTTCTATAGCAAGTCCATATATTCCACCTAACATTTTAGAATCATCCATGTAGATGTAGTTTTCCATATCTTTTTCTGTTAGGTAATTCGTTAAATCTTCAACTGCTCCCATTTTGATGAATTGCGGAAACATTTCTGCATACATGTATCCAATATCAGGACCTTCTCCTGCAGCGATTGCAGTTGCATATTTTTCAGGATATCCTTCCCAAGGTATTATTTCTAAATTAACTCTTACATTGTTTTTTTCTTCAAATTCTTTTAGTATAGGTTCCCAAACAGGCTTATCGTTTTCGCCGATAGGAGGTAACCATACAGTTAACTCTTTTGTAGCTTCTTCCGCTTTTTCAGTAGAATTAGCTCCACATCCAGCTAGAACAGATACTGTCATAACTAAAATTAAAGCCATGGCAAATATTTTTCTCATCCAATAAATCCTCCTCTGTTATAATTTCTTAAAATTCTACACACTGAAATAATACAATATTCGCCCCAACTTGTCGAATAGAAATTTCCTATATTGTAATTTAATCTCATGAAATTTTTCTATACAAAATTTCATATTAATAGTATAAGAATATATACTTAACTAGCAAAAATCAATTATGTTAAAAAGGACAGTGTAGCAATTCTGTCAAGCTTAGTACTTTTACAATAAAAAAAGGACTATAATAATTAAAAATTATTATAGTCCTTTAAATTTAAATTAATGCTTGTGCTAATAACATAATTCCCGCAAATGCTGCTATTATACCCATTAAAGGCATTATAAATTTCAGCCACTTATCATATGTTACATCTACCATAGAAAGAGTTACTAATATAAGTCCTGTAGGAGTTATAAAAGCCATTAACCCTTGTCCATATTGATAAGCACTAACTACTACATCTCTTGGAAGTCCAACAGTATCTGCAAGAGGTGCCATTATAGGCATAGATAAAACCGCAAGACCTGATGAAGATGGAATAAAGAATCCAAGAACAGAGAATATAAACAGCATTAATATAGCGAATATTCCTCCGTTCATTCCTTGAACTACATGTGTAGCACTATTAAGTATTGAATCCGAAATAAGTCCATTATCTAGTATTAAGTTAACTGCTCTTGCTACTCCAATAGTAAGTGCAACACCTACAAGATCAGCAGCTCCTGCAACAAAGTGATGAACTGATTCCTTTTCTCCCATTCCAGAAATCATACAAATAATAATACCAACTACAAAGAATAACGTTGTCATTTCTAAGAACCACCATCCCTGAGATGAAACACCCCAGATCATAACACCAAAAGCTGCTGTAAATAAAGTTAACATAAGTTTACGTCTAGCAGTAAATGTTGGAACTTCTTTATTTTGATTTAAGAATTTTTTCTCTAAGTCTTCTTTTTGATTAAATATAAGAGACTTTGATGGGTCTTTCTTGATTTTTTCAGCATACTTTATAATATATACAACAGTTATTATAGTAGCTATTACAAGACCAGCCATTCTAAATTTAAGCCCATTCGTAAATGCTATTCCAGCTGCATTAGATGCTATAACTGAAGAAAAAGGGTTTACAGTCGAGAACATTGTACCAATTGATGAACCCATATAAAGGGCAGCTATACAAACAATTGCATCATAGCCCGCTACCATAAACACCGGAACTAATATAGGATAAAGCGCTATTGTCTCTTCCGCTAAACCAAAAGTTGTACCACCTAAGGCAATTAAGAAAGTAACTATAATTATAAGTAAGTACTCTCTTCCTCTTGTTGCACGAGATAAACTTGCAAAACCTGCATCAAAAGCACCACTGTTGTTTAATACTCCTATTATTCCTCCTATTATAAATACAAACATGATAATATCTATTGTCTCATAAACACCGTTTATAGGAGCTTGAATAACCTCTTTAATTCCTTGAGGATTACTTTCAAGTTGTTCATATGTATTAGGAATTGCTACAGCTTTATAGATACTTCCATCTGTAAATTTAGAAACGTCTATCTTAATTCCTAATTCATCAAGAGTTGCTTGTGTTCCTTCATATTCCTTAGTAGATCCATCTGCCGAAGTAACCACAAAGTTTTGTGTAGAATCATCGTATAATAATTTACCATAAGAACCAGCAGGAACTATGTGAGTTAATATTGCTGCTAAAATCAAAACAATAAATAATACCGTATAAGCAGTTGGAAAACTCATTTTTTTCTTAGTTTTTTGCATTTTAAATACCCTCCTTTGTTATTTTAATAATTTAACTAAAGCTGATGAATAAATTTCTATTGCTCTTTTGATTTCATCTAGCTCAATGTACTCATTTGGTTGATGTTCTGTCTCTTTTGTATATGGAAAAGCTGGTCCAAAAGCTACACAATTATCCATAGCTCTTGCATAAGTTGCTCCACCCGATGAAATAGGCTGGCTTTTTGTATCTCCAGTAACTTCTACATAAGATTCCATCAAAGTTTTTACTAATTGCGAATCAATAGAAGTATATATAGATCTTAAATAATCATTTTCCTCAATATTAAATCCATATTTTTGCGCTACCTCATTTAATCTACTTACAACAAAATCCTTTTCAACACTTACTGGAATTCTAATATCTATATTTAAAGCTTCTCTATCTTCATCAATATTTATCTTTCCAATATTAAACTTTAAATTGCCTGAAGCCTCATCCATACACTCACCAAATATCTTAGTTGCAAATGCATCTTCATTAATATTATCTACAACAAAGTCTATAGATTTTGATTTGAGTCCTGTTCTGTTCATAGCTATCAATAATCTAGTTATAGAATTTATACCTTGTTCAGAATCTTTAGCATGAACACTTTTTCCAACAACTGTTATATTATTGTCTTCTCTTTTGTATTCAAATCCCAAATTTTGAAGAGCTTCTTCCAACTTCTGTGGATTTTTAGATTCATAAGATACATTTGAAGGAACAGAATTATACGCATCTCCACCCTTCAATCTTATATCCGTCTCATTTTTAGCAACTAAATCAACTTGTAAAAGACCTTTTTCTGCATATATTAATGGAAAGCTAGCATCTGGAGTGAATCCATAATCAGGTATTTTCTCTTTTTTATTGTATTCATTGATTCCCTTCCAAAGATTTTCCTCATCTGTACCATATATAAATCTTATTTTTTTATTAATTGTAGCATTAGAATCTAATAATGCCTTAAAAGCATACATTGCAGCAAGAGTTGGCCCTTTATCGTCTTGAGTCCCTCTACCAAATAATTTTCCATCTACAATTACAGGATCAAAAGGATTAGTATTCCATTTTTTTAAGTCCCCTGCTGGAACCACATCTATATGTCCCAATACTCCAACCATTTCTTCCCCACTACCATATTCAGCATATCCATAATATCCATTAGGATCACAATATGTTTTGAGCCCTAATTTTTCAGCAATTGATAGCATTTCTTTTAACGCGTCGTCTATATTTTTTCCAAAGGGATACTTACTATTATCTTCTTCATATACACTTGGTATTTTGATTACACTTTGAAGATCAGCAACAAAATCATTAAAATTCGATTCGATTTTTTCTTTTATAATTTTCATACAAAACCCCTTTTTATATATTTTTTATCCGAAAGCTAAAAGTTCTAGAACGCCATCCTCTTAAGGCTGGAGAATAAGAACTTAACAGTTTCACTTTATGTACTATAAAAATTTTATATGAAATTTTCAAAAATTTCTGTTGTCCAGATCACATTTTGTCAAAAAAAACAATCATGGCATACTCATGATTATTCTTCTATTGGTATATTTGTTAAATTTTTAAGACCTTCTATATCTTTTATTATTAATTTCCTATCTTTTACTTCTATAAGCTTTCTATCTTTAAAAATCTTAATCCCATTTGTAACAGTAGTTCTGTTGAGTCCTATTCTATTAGCTATTTCTTCATGGGTTAGTACTATACTTATATTGTTTTTGAAATTTATATTTATATCTTCTGTGTAATAAAGCCTTACTAAAAAGTCTGCTAGTTTTCCAATAGAATCATTAAATTTAAAATTACTAAGTTCCATCATAATCATTCTTTGTTTTCTTATTATACTCTTTAAAAAATAATTATACATATTAGGAAATTCTATTAGCTTAGATTCTAAAATTTCTCTATTAACAATGGATACTTTGGCGTTTTTTAGGGCCTTATACATTACAAATGTTCTACTATTATCAAAAAAATCTGTTTCTCCAAATATATCTCCAACAGTCATCCTAAAAAAAATTATTTCATCACCATTTTTGGAATACATGATTTTATTAAATTCACCTTCTAGAATAATATAAATGTTGTCTGAATTTTTTTGATTTATAACTTGACCTTTTTTTAATGTTTCAGTTTTACCATAAGCTGATAAGTTATTTATAAAAAAATGATCCATTTCTTTCTGTATTTCTTGATCAAAAATTTTTTCATACATAATAATACCTCTCAAAATAATATTAACACCTATATTACAAATATTACTAGCCGAATTCCTTTTTTATGTCTAATGATAATTTTATTTTATTAGATATTCACTAGCGTGCTTTTATATTTTAACATGTTAATCATCTGTTTTTCAATGGTTTAGAATAAATTTTATACTTTTGTTAGATATTTTCAAACGCCTAATCTTCCTGAACTGTTTCGATAAATATCTCCACTAAATCAGGATCAAATTGAGTTCCTTTATTTTCTCTTAATTCCTTAAAAGCTTCATCTTGAGACAAAGATTTTCTATATGGTCGATCAGATATCATCGCATGATATGAATCTGCAACACATACGATTCTAGCATGTACAGGGATAGACTTCCCTGACAGTCCATCTGGATACCCCTTTCCATCCCATCTTTCATGATGGTTTCTAACACAAGCAATAATTACTGGATTTTTTGCAATATGTTTTGCAATATTATTTCCTAATATAGTATGATTTTTTATTATATTAAATTCTTCATCTGTTAGCCTAGTGGGTTTGTGAATAATATCATCAGGAATTCCTATTTTTCCACAGTCATGTAATAATGCACCTATCTTTAATACATACTTATCCTGTACTGACAACTGAAGTTTTTCAGCAAGTAAAAATGAATACCTTGTCACCAACTCAGAATGTTTACCCGTATATACATCCTTAGCATCAATAGCTGCACCTATAGCCAAAGCAGAGTCTATCAAGATTTCTTGCTTTGCAAACTCAGTAGAATTTTGTAGTATTATTTTATCTATCTCTTCCTTATATATACAACACTGATTACGACCATTTTGTTTTGCAAAATACATAGCTTTGTCAGCTTTTTCTATTAAATCCTTTGCATCAACTGAATCATTAGGATAGGATGCCATACCAATACTAATGGTAACTGGTAAGTCTCCAGAATACTTTTGAATTTTTTTAGATCTTATAATATTAGTTCTAATATCTTCTGCTATCCTAAACGATTTTTCCTCAGTATAATTATCCAACATCACAACAAACTCTTCTCCGCCATATCGAAAAATCAATTCATTTTCTTTTGCTGATCCCTTTATAATATTTCCTATTTCTTTTAAAATCATATCTCCAGTAATATGTCCATGAATATCATTTATCAATTTGAATTTGTCGATATCACAAAATAGTACTGTTATTGGTCTACTCCCTGACCCTATTTTCTTGTTAAAACATTCATAAAAATATCTATGATTATATAATGAAGTCAATCCATCTGTATTAGAAATAATCTTCAAGCTTTTGTTTTCTTTTTTATATCGATAAATACTATCATTCATTTGATTTAAAGCTTTTACAAGACTATTAGAAAAATTAATAACTTCATTTGGCCCTCTGGTTTTCATATGTATTGGTGAGTTTTTATCTATCCTTTTAGTAATTTCGTTTTCAAACTCCTTCATTGGATTGACAATTATATTTTTTAATCTAATACTTAATACTATACTTAAACTACAAGATAAGATAAAAAACAAAAAAGTATTCTTATGTATTAAACTAAGTGTGGAGAGAAATATATCCCTGGATTCAACAATATAAAGTTTTCCTAGTTTCTCGTCACAAATATCTTTAATGGGAATGATACCCACAATCTTTGCTTTTCCTAATTTAAGTGTTTTTTGATTACTTGATTCGCTAATTATATCAAAATTTTCTTTAATTTCTTTACTTATTTCTGTATTTAAAACAAACTCATTTCCATATGAAAAGAAAATATCGTATCCGAACTTACCTTTTATATTCTGAAGATATTTAGGAGTGATTTTTTTTCCAAAAACAACCACACCTCTCGAAGGCCCTTTGTAATCAGATAAAAGAATAGGTGAAATTCCTATAATGTACAGATTTCCATTATACATTTTCATACCACTTGGATAATTCTTCTTTTTATCATATTCTCCACTTAATACAGCACTAATCGTATTATCATCAAATAATTGTGTATCATTCATATATTTTAATCCATATTGATCAATAATTTTTCTATTTTTATTAGCTATAACTATCAAATCCATATCAAAATTATCTGGAATCCACTCAGAATAATTATTTTTAAACCATTCAGTGTCTTCTTCTTCTATTTTTTGATAAAGATCATCCCATACTCCATTATCTTTTGCTAATTTTTGTAGACCTAATGCCTCTGATTGAAATATTTTATTTGCTTTCTGAGCTTTAGATATTATGCTTTCCTGCTCTATTCTCAAAAAATTTTTAGAAACAACTATATTATTCAATATTAAGTAAGTGATTAATGGCACAATTGCAACCAATAACATATAAGTTCCTACTTTGAATCCTAAACTGTTTAATAAACCTTTAATATTTGTTTTAAACATTTTCGTTCACCTACTCCCCCAATTATTGATTATAAAAATAGTATAGCAAATATTTACTATACTATTAAGTATTCCATTCATTTTTTTGAAAAATTTAACATAACTTTAATTTATACTACTTTTATGTTTATCCTTTGATACCTATTCCTTTAATAAATATAAAACATGCTTTACCAAATCTCTCAAAATCAACAACTTTAAAATTAGCATTTTGTATAAGTTTTAAAGTCTCTCTATTTACATTGCATTTACCTATCATTTTCCATGCTCCATTTAATGTATTTAAAAGTTTTCTATAGTATCCTTTTTGTGGCAAAACATGTTCAATAAAATACACTCGTCCTCCAGGTTTTAAAACTCTAAATACTTCACTCAATACTAACTCTGGATTATCTACTGAACAATATATCAAAGTAGAGACAACTGAATCAAATGTATTATCTTGAAAAGGAATATTTTCTGCGTTTCCTTCTAGATAGTTAACCTTCCTAGATTTGTTGAACGAATGATTTTTAATAATATTGTTAAATCTTAAATCCATTATTGTTAGTTTTGATATTTTTTCATTTCTATAATAATTAAAGTTAATACCTGTTCCAACTCCTAATTCTAGTACGTTTCCATTTACTTTAGATATCAGATTGCTTCTACGTTCATGTAAAATTTTTTGTTCAAATGGTTTCATGAATATATTGAATATTATTGGTGTTAATTGCATTGTAATCCTCCCATTATCTCTGTTTATAAATATCCTATATATTTCAAATCACTTATAAAATACTCAGATTTATATCTATATCATAACATTTTCAGTTAATTTTACATATAATAGCCTTTTATCTTTTTCATTTAAAATCGTACACACAAAACACCGTACTAGATTATATCCAGTACGGTTTTATATTTTATACTTTTTAATTCTTAAAAATTGCGATTACTTTTCTTATGTTCATACATCATTTTATCAGCTTTAACCATTAATTCCTTAATATTCATTGGATTTTCAGGGTCAAAATATGCAGATCCTATACTCATGGATATATTAAAAGGATAATTATTTTTATCATTAAATTCTATTTGTTTGTCTAAAAGTTTGTTCATTAGTTTTTCTGCATACTGTTCACCTACATTCATGCATAAAACTGCAAATTCATCGCCTCCGATTCTTGCAAGTACGTCATTTTCATCAAAAGTATCTTTTAAAATATTTGCAGCACCAACTAATGCACAATCCCCTTGATTATGAGATAAACTATCGTTAATAAATTTCATACCATCAATATCAATAAAAAATAGTAACATTCCTTTTTTATTACGTTTTGCAAATTTAATTTTATGTTCAACTATACTAAAAAAACCTCTTCTATTATATAATGATGTAAGTTCATCTGTAAGAGATTGAATTTTTAGTTTTTCACGAAGACGTACTTTTTCAGTAGTATCTCTAATAGATAAAAGATATGCTTCCTTCCCTTCCCAATCTGTTTCTGAAATGCACATCTCTCCAATAATTTGATTGTTACCTATATTATTTATTGTAATTTCTTTAATCCCATTTTCAATTTCATTAAAATCTAAAATATCAAATATTAATTCCTCATAGTTTTCGCCAAACAGCTTGTTAGCTGCAGGATTAAGATAAAGTATTTTTTTATCATGATTAATTACTACCAGAGCATCTGTATTACTTTCTAGAATTCCTCTATAATTTTTTTCAAGCTTCCCAATAGTTTCAAATGCTTTTTTTAGTTCGTCATTTGCATTTTCAAGTTCTTTACTTTTTTGTACAGCATTTTCAAATGTAGAAAGCAGAAGATCTATTATTTGTATCCTTTCTGAATTAATAAAATGTTTTTCTCCTGCAAAAAATACTTCAATACCCATTTCACCAATTTTATTTTTTCTTAGTTCTACATTAATAAGCATATGCTGGATTCGTGAAAGAAGAAAACTTTCATTATATGGTTTTGTTATAAAATTATCTGCCTTAACCTTCAGTCCTTTTATAACATCTATGGGATCTGAAAGTGATGTAAGTAAAATAACTGGAATGTGGTTTAATCCATCATCCTCTTTAATTTTTTGACATAACTTATATCCATCCATGTTAGGCATAAGTATATCTGTTACTACTAAATCAGGCATAAATTTATTAATGTATTCTAAAGCTTGCATTCCATCATTTGCAATTATTACTTTATAATCTCTTTTCTCAAGAATAAATTTTAGTTGTTCAGCTTGAGTTAAACTATCTTCAACAACTAAAATTTGTATTTCTTTATTCATTTTTATGTCTCTCCTCCCATATATCAATAGCTACTATTATGATTTCCATCTATATTTTCCTAAATAACTCTGCAATTTTTTTAGGTGCAAGAACATATGTAGCTGCATTAAGCTTTACAGCTTCTCCTGGCATCCCATATACTACAGAAGTTTCCTTATCCTGAGCTACAGTAATTGCACCTTTATTTTTTAATACTTTTAGCTCTTGAGCTCCATCTTTTCCCATTCCGGTAAGAAGAATTGCCATAGAGTTTTTACCATAATAATTTGCAATGGACCTAAATAAGCATGAAACTGACGGTCTTAATCCATTTTCTTTTTCACCGCTATTTAAAAGTATTTGTCCATTATTTCTAATCTCCATATGAAATCCATCAGGTGCAAAATAAATATGCCCAGGCAATGCTTTTTCTCCCTGTGAAGCTATATGTATTGGATACTCTGTAAATTTAGAAAGCCAATCGACAAGTCCATTTAAAAATCCAGGAGCTATATGCTGTACAACAAGTATAGGAATTTTAATATTCGAGGGGAGTTTAGAGAATAAAGTTTGAAGAACAGGAGGACCTCCTGTAGATACCCCTATAGCTGCTATTTTTATGTCCAAAAAAACATTGTTTGACTTAATATCACTTAATAAATTTAGTTTAATATTTTTATAATCTGCTTTACGCTTTACAACTTTTACCTCTGACATTATTTTAACCATATCAATAATATTTTGTGATATTTTATAAAAATCATCATGGTTTATTCCTACTGGTTTTTCTATAACTGAAACAGCTCCAGCTTCAATAGCTTGAAAAGTTCTATCTATATCATGTGAATTGAACAATCCAGTTATTACTATAATAGGTATAGGATTCGTTTCCATTATCCGTTTCGTTGCCTCAAACCCATCCATTACAGGCATATTTATATCCATAGTTATTATATCAGGTTTATTTTTTTCTATAAATTCAATTGACTCTTTTCCATTATTAACAACTCCAATTACTTCAATATTCTCATCAGAATTTAGTATATATATTATTAATTCTTGAATAGTAGGAGAATCTTCAACTACAAGTACTTTAATCATTTTTTACACTCCTGCATAGATTTTTTATAAGTTTCGCTTTATATTAATCTTTTTATAGTTTCCAACAAAATATTTTGTTGAAAATCACTTTTTACAATATACGCACTAGCACCCACATCTATTCCCCGTTCCTTATCTTCCCTTGATTCAAGTGAAGTTACAAGAATAACAGGTATTTCATAAATTTCACTATCGTTTCTAATTTTTGCCGTTAATTCAAATCCATCCATTTTAGGCATTTCAACATCTGTTATTACAAGATCAAATTCTTCAGATTTTATTAATTTCCAGCCTTGAAGTCCATCCACTGCAGTTTTCACACTATATCCATGATTTTCTAAAATATTTTTCAAAAGAGTTCTTGATGTAATCGAATCTTCTACTACAATAATCCTTTTATTTTGAATAATGTCTTTTTCTCTGTCAACAATAATATTTAAAGATTTATTACCATTCTTAAGTGATGATTTTATTAAATCCTGTACAGCTAATATAGGTACAACCTCTCCTGAACCTAGAATAGTTGCTCCTGAAATATTTCTAACTTTTTTTAATTGTTTATTAAACCTTTTTACAAGTACTTCTTGCTCTATTATTATCTCATCCACACTTAAAGCAATCTTATTTTCCATATCATTTACCACTAAAATTGAGATAACATCACTCGAAGGTTCTTCTTTTCTTCTATCCTTTAGTTCTAAAATATCTTTTAGCCTAACAATAGGAATAATATATCCGTCTAATAATATAGTAGCTCTATTTTCCATTATTTTGACCTCATCTTTTTTGACTCTCATAACCTTTTCAACTTTTCCAGTTGGTATTACAAAATCTTTTTTCTCTACCCTTACAATTATTCCTCTATTAGTAGAAATAGTTATAGGAAGCATAATTGTAAATGTAGTCCCCTTTTCTTTTTCGCTTTTTACACTTATCATACCTTCAAGCTTTTGTACTTTTTCATGTACAATAGCAAGTCCTAATCCTCTACCTGATATATCTGTAATTATATCACTAGTAGAAATTCCTGATTTGAAAATAAGCATTTTTGCACTTTCATCATCTATAGCATTAACTTGACCTTGTGTCAAAACACTATTTCTAATTGCTTTTTCTTTTAACTTTTCAATATCTATTCCCACTCCATCATCAGAAATTTCAATTTTTACTGTATCACTGCTTACCTGTACAATATTCAAATTTATTGTTCCTTTAGAAGACTTTTTAATACCATGATCAATACAATTTCTAATAATATGCATAAGGGGATCTTTCATTTCTTCTAAAATTCTTCTATCGATTTCTATTTCTGTCCCCTTACTTATAAATTCAATTTCCTTACCCATATATCTAGATAAATCCCTAACCATCTTAGGAAATATTTCTATTATAGAAGAAAAAGGGAGTAGCATAATGTTTTTTATGTCTTCTATAAAAGTATCTGTCATCATTTCTATTGTTTTTGCCTCATTTTCAGCAGATTTTAACAAAGTTCCTATATTATTTTCCAGCATTTCAATAAAAGTATAGTCATTTTCTTTTTTCCATAAATCAAGTAATTCCTTGATTTCTTTAATTTCCTTAGCCCTTTGAATAGAGGTAAGTTTTGCATAGATCATTTCTTCCCCCTGAAGTAATAAAGAATCCAATTTAGATTTAGAAACTCTAACAATTTCGCTTGCTCTATCTTCAGGAACTTTAACAATATTACTATTTTGTGTTTTTATGTCTTCTTTGATTTTTATATCTTCAAAATCTTTTATAATATTAATATTTTCTTCTTGTACATACTTAGATTTTATATTTACATCAGTTTTTATATCTTTATTCAAATTTACATTCTTAGATTTTATCGAATCATTTTTTCCCAAATTACCACATTCTATTTTTTCAAGTTCCCCCATAATCACTGAAATATCTTTAATTTCATCTTCATGTAGAGAAAGAATATCTTCTATCGTATCAATAGCTTCATTGAAAATATCAAACATTTGTTCATTTAATTCTAATGTTTCTTTTTTTGTTTTAGAGAATATATTTTCTAAAATATGACAAAGACTTTCAATCTCTTTCATACTCACTGCTCTTGATGCACCTTTCAAACTGTGAAATTCTCTATGTATCGTTTCAACAATTGTTTTTTTATCTTCTTCAATAGATATTTTTTCTAATTCAAGTAATGACAAGGAAATAGTTCTTAAATGCTCATGAGCCTCTATTGTGAAGGTAGAACGTAGCTTTTTAAAAAACTCAGCATCATTTATATGCATTTCTATCCTCTCTTCCCTAAACCTTGTATTTTTCATTTAAGTGCTTAAGTCTATATCCCATTTCTTGAAGTCCATTAGTTGCCTCTTCTAGTTGTTTCATGCTATCAACATTTTGAATACTAGCCTCATTTATGCCTTCCATTGCAATTGCAACCTGATCCATTCCAATCAACTGTTGCTGACTAGATGCCTCTATCTGTATAGCTGACTGTGCAGATATATTTATATTTTCCATAAGTTGATGTATAGAGTAGCCCGCTTCACCTGCTTGTTTCATACCTGCATCAACAAGCTTTATACCTTTTTCTGTTGTCATTACAGCCGTATTTGCAGCTTTTTGTATATCTCTTAATATATTTCTTATCTGCTTTGTACCTTGTTTTGATTGTTCTGCTAAATTTCTAATTTCCTGTGCCACTATAGAGAATCCTTTTCCATGTTCTCCTGCTTTAGCTGCTTCTATTGAAGCATTTACAGCAAGTATATTAGACTGCTCAGAAATAGTATCTACACTCTCTATAAGCTCACTAATATTTTGACTTTGCTCACTTAATGCTATTATACTTTCTGCAATTTCTTGCATTTGACTATTAATTACATTCATTCCTTCTAATGTATCTTCTGTTGCTTTGCTTCCTACTTTTGATATTTCAAGTGATTTTTTTGCACTATTTGAAACATTTTTTGTTTTTTCACTTGATACATATACAGTCTGCTTTACTTCCTCAACAGTTGCTGTCGTTTCACTAACTGCTGAAGAAGTTTGAGCCGCTCCTGTTGTAACTTGAGTAAGCGAAACCGTAATTTCATTCACAGAAGCTGCAAGTACATTTACTACATTAATAGTTTCTTTTGTCTGTTCTCTAAGATTATTTAGCATATTACCAATTGCTTTTGTCAAAATTCCTATTTCATCTGATCGTCTTTCTTCCTCTACTTCAACAGTTAAATCTCCTTGAGCTATTCTTGAAGCAACATTCGCCATTTTTATCAATGGAGTTGCAATACTGGAAGATATAATAATCGAAAATATTATTATTAATATTGCTGCAAATATCAAAATAAGCATCGTTAGATTTTGTAATTTATGGACTGATTGGAATGCTTCAGCTTCATCTATTTTAACAAGTACCGCCCACTTTAGATTATTAATATTTAATGGAGTATATGCAACAATCGATTCAATACCATGATAATCAAAATATGTATCCACATCAGTTTTTCCAGTCATTACAGCATCTGTTCCTTTTGTTCTTATTTCCTTTAAAAGTATAGCAGATTTTGTTGCCTTTATTTTTTCATCTTCCTCATCTTCCACAAATCTAGTATTGCTTCTTAATTTGTAATCCTGCCCAATTAAAACAACTTCTCCACTTTCACCAAGTTTTAAAGATTCCCATTTATTATTATTCGATACAATTTCGTCTATTTTATCCGTTCCCATCTTGAAAATAAGAACACCAATTTTTTGTTCTCCTTTAAAAATTGGAGAAGCTATTCCTAAAATTGGTTTTTCATTAGAAGGACTATAGAATTCATAATCTGTAATTATTGTAAAATTTTTATCACTACTATTTATTGCAGTTTCATATGAATTTGCAATATTTGTATCTTTATACGGTCCAGTCAAAAGATTTGTCCCAAAATCCGCTTCTTTAAATGCTGAATATAAAACATTTCCACTTGAATCTACAAGCATTACATCTCCATGCCCTAATTTATCAATAAAATTTGCAAATGTAGGATTATATTTTTCATGCACACCATTATAAGAACTACTATTTAATCCAGCCTTCGTAAATTCTTCCATGGCTTCTATAACAGATGGTTCCTGTGCCATGTAAGTGATTCTATCTTGATTCACTTTAAAATAATCTTCTATTTCTTTTTCCTTTGTATCCCTTGTAAAAATAAGTTGATCAGTAGCCAATTTTTGTAAAGTTTTTTCTGAATTATAATAACTTAATTCACCTATAATCACAGCAGGTATAATAGCTAGTAGCAGAAAATATATTATTAACTTTCCTTTTAAGCTTTTAATAAAATCTTTCTTTATCATATTTACATTCGCTCCCTTTAAATGATTAAATTACATCTTCATTGACAATAATTTTTTCATCCATCATGATATTTTTTATATCTAAAACAATACTTCTTTCTTTTGTTATTCCTTTGAAATAATCAGTATTAAAATTTGTTATAGTCAAAACATTTTTTTGTAGTTCTGATAAATAAATATCCTTACATCCTAAAATGTCGTCCACAGCTATTCCAATTTCTAGTTCATCAACGTTTATAACAATTACTTTTTTTACATTATCTGCATCTATTTTTTCCATAGTAAAACCTAAAAAATTTCTTATATCTATTACAGATATTATTTTTCCTCTAAAATTCATTATACCTACTATAAATGAAGGTGTACAGGGAAGCATAGTAACATTTTTTATAGAATATACCTCATTTACATATACAATTTCAACTGCATATCTTTGACTTAAATCATCATTTAGTACAAATTCTAGTATTTCAGTACTTTCAAAGGTTTCTTGTCCACTACATTTCGCCATAGAAATCTCCCTTATAATCTATATTTTTAATCATTTGTTTTAACCCCCCTACTGTCATTTCTTCTGAATAAGGAATTATATCCTCATCATTAAAATTATCAAGTAATGCACGTGCATTTTTAAAATCTTTAAGTGCTTGTTTATATTTTTCTTTTTTTAAATTTAAATTCCCTAAATCAAAATAAGCCATAATAAAGTTTGGATCCAAATAAATAACTTTTTTCAATGTTATAACAGCTTCGCTAATGTTTCCTTGCTCTTGCTGAATGCTCGCCAGAAGATAATAATAAAAAGGATTTATCTTATCGATAAAAATAGCTTTTTTACACCATTCAATAGCTTCTTCAAGTTTTCCTTCATTAGCAAAAGAACGAGATATTGTTTCAAACTCTTGTGCATCTATTTTATCTTCCTTTGGTAATTCTTTCTTACTATTTATTGTAATATTATTATTAACTTCTAGGTTTCTCTGCTGTTTTATTATTTCATTTTGTATTACTAATTTTTGTTCTATAAGATTATCTTCAAAAACATTATTGTCTAATGACTTTACTATATTATTTTTTTTAATGCTTTTATTATATAAAAAAATATCATTAATATTTACAGGTGTAAAAGAACTGTTATTAAGAAATAAACTTTCAGTAGGTGCTACAATAAGCCATCCTTTATTTGCAATATTATTGTAAAAACGATTAATTATTTTATCAGCCTGATATTTACTAAAATATATAAGCACATTTCTACAAAATATAATATCAATGTTTTTTATAATTTTACCATCTAATATATAAGTTGAATCAGTTAAATTTAAATTGTGAAATTTTACAAGTTTTAGTATATCATCCTTAAGCTTATAACGCATATCATCCATTCTAACAAAATACTTATTTTTAATACTTAAGCCTACACCTCTAAAAGACCATTCACTATATATTCCTTCTTTAGCCTTACTAAGAGATAAATGATTTATATCAGTAGCAATAATTTCAATATCCCAATCTTCATAATCAGGAATAAGCTCTTTAACTAAAATGGCTATTGAATAGGCTTCTTCTCCGGAAGAACAAGCTGTGCTCCAAATTTTCAAACTTTTGTTAGAATATTTTCTATCATTAATTATGCCTGGCAATATTTTTGTTCTCATTGTATCAAATAATTTTTTGTCTCTAAAAAAATAAGTTTCTCCAATAGTAAGACAAGTCACTAAATTTTTGATGTCTTCTTGAGATAATTTGTTTAAAAGTATTAAATTTGTATATTCTTCAATCCCAATATTTTTTTGTTTTGCTGCATTAGATATACTTCTTATAAGATCATTAAATCTTTTTTCTGTAAAGTGTAAACCAAACCTTGTTTCTATAAAGTTATTTATCTGATGAAGAACATTTTTTGAAATATTATTGGTCATTTTTATACCTCTACTTAACTTTAAATTTTTTTACTTATAGGTGGTAATACCTTTTATTATATCTTATATTAAATGTCACATAAATGTTTTTTTAGTATTATACAAAAACTAAAAAACCGTACAGATTTTTCTGTACGGTTCTAAATTCCAATTGGTGGAGGCGAGGGGAGTCGAACCCCTGTCCGAAAGCCCTTTCCCTAAAGCTTCTACGAGTGTATCTACTATATTAGTTTCTCGTCTTTCCTAGCGCCTAGTAGCGGGCTCTAAGATCGACCAGCCTCAATTTATCCGTCTTTAGTCAAGGCAACTCTAAAGATAGGTCCCCACTTAAATGACGTTCTAGTCTAACCCGTGGGCAAGTTAGGTAGAACGAGCAGCTCTATTAGGCTGCTAAAGCGTAATTATCGTTTGCGTTTATGTTTAGTTCCTAGTTTTTTACATGGTCTAGAGAAACATGACTCGCTACTCCAAGTTCCAAACCCCCGTCGAAACCTTTACGCCCCCATGTTTTAGTATTTGCCCGACATTTCTCTTTGAATACGTCTTTGAGCATCTTTTGCAGCTAAATCATGGCGTTTATCATAAAGCTTCTTACCTTTTGCAAGGCCTATAGATACTTTAACCTTACCTCTTTTTAAATATACACTAAGAGGTACTAGTGAGTATCCTTGTTGGTTTATAAGTCCAATAAGCTTTGTTATTTCCTGTTTATGAAGTAATAACTTTCTAGGTCTAAGCGGATCTACATTAAATATATTTCCTTGCTCATATGGGCTTATATGAACTTGTTTTAAAAATACCTCTGTATTATCAACAGAAGCATATCCTTCTCCTAAGTTCAGTTTACCTGCTCTTATAGATTTAACCTCTGTACCTTTAAGCTCAATACCAGCCTCATAGACTTCCTCTATAAAGTAGTTATGTCTAGCTTTTCTGTTTAATGCTAGAGTTTTGTTTCCTTCACCCATATTCTCACCTCTTAATACTTCAATACTTATTGTAAAATTAATGATACCATATACAAAGTCGATTGTCAAGATTAAGACTTGAGCTTAATCTTTTAAGCTCGAGTCTTTTGATTTTACTATTGTAAGTTCTATTTCTTTAAAATCTATATTAACACTAGATACCTTAACTCTTAAATTGTCTCCTATTTTATACGTTTTCTTAGTGTGCTCTCCAATTAAAACGTAATTTTCAGAATCAAATATATAATAATCATCATTTAAATTAGAAAGTCTTATAAGCCCTTCTACAGTGTTCTCTACTTCTATGAACATGCCAAATGACGTAACACTCGTTATTCTACCTTCAAATTCCTCACCAATTCTATCAGCCATGTATTCTGCTTTTTTAAGATCTTCAACTTCTCTTTGAGCATCATCTGCTGCTCTTTCTCTTATAGATGACTGCTCTGCAGAATATGCCACTATCTTTTTAAGAGCTTGAATTCTCTTATCATCTATTTTTCCATTTATAGATTCTTTTATTATTCTGTGTATTTGAAGATCTGGATATCTTCTTATAGGTGATGTGTAGTGAGAATAATATTTTGCAGCAAGCCCAAAATGTCCTGAGCAATCTGGTGAATATTTAGCCTGCTTTAATGATCTTAGCATAAGTGTAGAAACAACCATCTCTTCATTTTTGCCTTTAATCTCATGCAATAGCATTTGTAAGCTCTTCGGATGTATTCCTTCAAGTTCTCCCTTTATATGATATCCAAATGTTGCTACAAACTTATTGAACTGCTCAATTCTCTCTAAATTTGGTGTTTCATGTATTCTATAAACAAAAGGCATCTTAAGCCAGAAAAAGTGTTCAGCTACCGTTTCATTACTGACAAGCATAAATTCCTCTATTATTCTATTAGCTATCCTTCTTTCATACTTCTTAATCTCTAATACTTTTCCATTCTTATCAAGCATTATTTTAGCTTCTGCAAAATCAAAGTCTATAGCTCCTCTTGATGATCTTCTCTTCATAAGAATTTTCGCAAGTTTTTCCATAGTTCTAAAATCTTCAACTAATTCGCTATATTTATTTATAAGTTCTTCATCTTCATTTTCAAGTATATCAGATACATCGGTATACACCATTCTAGCCTTAGTATTTATTACTGATTCAACTATTTCGTGTTTTACAACATTACCATTATCATCTATTTCCATAAATATAGATAAAGTAAGTCTATCTACATTAGGATTTAAACTACATAGTCCATTTGATAATTTAGTTGGAAGCATAGGAATTACTCTATCTATTAAGTATACAGACGTTCCTCTTTTTAAAGCTTCTTTATCAAGCTTACTTCCTTCTTTAACATAGTGAGTTACGTCAGCTATGTGAACTCCTAATTTATGATTCCCATTATCAAGCTCTTCTATTGACACCGCATCATCCAAATCCTTAGCATCTGCTCCATCTATGGTAAAAGTAGTTATATTTCTTAAATCAACTCTTCTTTTTATCTCTTCTTTAGGTACTTCATCGCCTATTTTTTGAGCTTCTGCTAATACTTTATTAGGGAATTCTTCTGGTAAGCCAAGCTCTCTGATTACAGATAGTATATCTACACCTTTTTCACCTTTTTTACCTAATATCTCTATTATTTTACCCTCTGGATTTCTTCCCTTTTGAGGCCACTGAGTTATTTCGCAAACTACCTTATCTCCATAACTCGCTCTTAAAGATTCTGATTTTGGTATATATATATCCCTTGTGAATCTCTTGTTATCCGCTACTACAAATCCAAAATTTTTGTTAGGTTCATATACTCCAACTACAGTTTTAATAGATCTTTCAACTATTTTTATAATTTCGCCCTCTGCACGTTTACTTTCAGTCGCCGTTTGTATTATTCTAGATACAACCTTATCATTGTGCATAGCTCCGTTTAAATGCTCTGCTGGTATAAATAGATCGGCTATTCCATCTTCATTTGATATGACAAATCCAAATCCTCTTTGATGCATTTGAATTCTTCCAACAAATAAATTCATTTTGCTAGGAAGCCCATATCTATTCTTTTTAGTCTTATATATTTCGCATTCTTCTTCAAGTTCATCTAGAAAATTATAAAATAAAGCTCTTTCAGCAGTGTGTATATCGAATATATTTAAAAGTTCCTCTTTAGTTAAAGGATTGTATGCATTTTCTCTCATAAACATAAGTAATGTTTCTTTCATTCCTGGTACCATCTAATACCTCCTATTAAAATTAAAGTTTTAATCATAATTATATGTTTTCCATTTATTATTATTTTAAATACATTTATTAATAATGTAAATTTTAACACTAAATCTTATAATATCATCTTTTTCTATATTAATACATTATTTTTTTCTATTTCTAAAAATAATATCGATACCTATACCTATTAGTATCAATGGCCAAAATCTAACTAATATATCTATAGTAGACACATCTATAATATTGAAATTTTCTAGAGTCCATCCTATTCCTAAAAATATAAAAAATATACCCCAAATCAACCCACCTTTATTCACATTAATCATCTCCCTGTTTTTTTACTATAATATATATTCCAATTACAATAAAAATTATAGGCCACAATTTTTCTATATCTATCCAATATAAATACTCATCTATCAAGCTAAAAGTACCTATTAAAACCAATATACTCCCCAATACAATCTTATTTTTTCTAGATTTATCCGTATCATATCTTGATACGCCTTCTTCGTATTTGTGTTTATTCATATTATATTCACTAAAGCTTTCTTGTGGTATTATAACTGCACATATTATATAAGCAAAAATTCCTAATCCACCTGCAAAGAATCCTAATATCCATAAAACCCTAACTACAGTTGAGTCAATATCAAAATACTTTGCCAAACCACCACAAACTCCAGCTAAAACCTTATCATCTATAGACCTGTAAACTTTTTTATTCATAAAATCCCTTCCTTCCTTGATAAAATTTTACCATATATTAAAAAGAACTGTATATTATATAATATACAGTTCTTTTTAATATTCAACCATTTATTTTAATATCTTCAATAATATTCCTCCATACTCAACAAACAAAGGAGCAAATACTAATGATACTATAGTCATAAGCTTAATCAAAATATTTATAGACGGACCCGATGTATCCTTAAATGGATCTCCTACTGTATCACCTACAACCGCTGCTTTATGAGGTTCGCTTCCTTTACCCCCATGATTTCCTGCCTCTATATATTTTTTTGCATTATCCCATGCACCACCTGCATTTGACATCATTATAGCCATAAGTATCCCCGATACTAAAGCTCCAGCCAAAAGACCTCCTAGTCCTTCTGTTCCAAGTAATAATCCTGCTAATATAGGAGATGATACTGCAAGGACTCCAGGTAATACCATTTGTTTTAGAGCGGATGCTGTAGATATATCTACACATTTTGCATAATCCGGCTTTGTAGTTCCCTGCATTATTCCAGGCATTTCTCTAAACTGTCTTCTAACTTCTTCTATCATCTCAAAAGCTGCTTTACCTACAGCCTCCATAGTCATAGCCGAGAATAAGAAAGGAAGCATACCTCCTATTAACATACCTGATATAACTACAGGATTAGTTATATCTATTCCACTAAGATTTGCAGCAGCTGTATACGATGCAAACAAAGCAAGTGCTGCAAGCGCTGCTGATCCTATTGCAAATCCTTTTCCAATAGCAGCTGTAGTATTTCCAACAGAATCTAGCTTATCAGTTATCTCTCTAACTTCACTTGGAAGTTCACACATTTCTGCTATTCCACCTGCATTATCAGCTATAGGTCCATAAGCATCGACAGCTATTGTCATTCCAGCCGTTGATAGCATACCTACAGACGCAAGTGCTATTCCATAAATTCCCAAAACAGAATAAGCAAGCAATATTCCAAGCGACATAACCATTATAGGCCATAATGTAGATTTCATTCCAACAGCAAGACCAGATATTATAGTTGTAGCAGGTCCTGTTTCAGATTGCTTTGCAATTTTTTGGACATGAGAATAGTCACTAGATGTATATATTTCAGTTAATTGACCTATACATATTCCAACTATTATACCTATTAATACTACCCAAAAACCTTTTAAGTCTCCTAACAGATTATTGGACAAAAATATGCCAAAAGCCATAGTTAAAACTGAAGATACGTAAGTTCCCATTTTAAGTGCTTTGTGAGGATCACTCTTTTCGTCTGCTTTTACAAAGAATGTACCTACTATACTTCCTATTATTCCACCTGCGGATAATAATAAAGGAAATATAGCTCCGTTTATACCGTATGCTATAAGTCCAAGTGTTATAGCCGCTATTAATGATCCTACGTATGATTCAAACAAATCAGCACCCATACCTGCAACATCGCCTACATTGTCCCCTACATTATCAGCTATAACAGCAGGATTTCTAGGATCATCTTCTGGTATTCCCGCTTCTACTTTACCTACAAGGTCTGCTCCTACATCAGCTGCCTTTGTATATATACCTCCTCCAACACGTCCAAACAAGGCAAGCGAAGAGGCTCCAAGACCAAATCCTGTAAGTATCTTTGCTGATTCAGATGGATTATTTCCTAATTTATAAAGAATTAAGAATAAAAAACCAACTCCCAAAATGCCAAGACCTACTACTGTCATCCCCATTACAGCTCCACCCGAAAATGCAATGCTTAATGCCTTGTTCATGCCATCTTCTTTGGCTGCGTTTGCAGTTCTTACATTTGCCTTTGTTGCAACCTTCATCCCAAAGAAACCTGCCAGTGTAGAGAATAAAGCTCCTACTAAAAAACACACTCCAGTCAGTGGGTTTATAAATAAACATAAAACTATAAATATAGCTACTACAAATACAATCAAGCTCTTATACTCTCTAGTCAAAAAAGCCATTGAACCCTCTTGTATGTACGAAGATATTTCTTTCATCCTGTCAGTACCAACCTCTACCTTATTAATCTTATTGGCTAGTATAAATGCAAATATCAAGGCTATAACACCTGAAATCGATGCAATCCCAGCATATGAGATCATTCTCTCAACCTCCCCCTTCAATATTCATTTTAGCTTTTAAATAGCTATATTAAGTTTATATTATTTTATTTGTCCTATTATGATATATAATTTGGGTAAAAATAAAAAAGTCCTTATTCTAAAGATTTCAATGTAGACTTTTTTGAAATTCATAACGTAAATTATAGTTACCACCAATTCAAAAGGAATATAATTTCCTATTCATTATAAAAAATGACGATTATTAAAATACATAAAGGTATTTTAATAATCGTCATTTTTTATTTAATCACTATATAAAGTTATTGTATCGCAACTAGTGCTAATGCCACTAATATAAATAAAGTTGCACAAACAGATGTTATCTTTGAAAACAAAGCATCCAAACCTCTTGCTTTAGTTCCAACGACTTGTTCTGCACCTCCTGCTATACTTCCAGAAAGACCTGCGCTTTTTCCTGATTGAAGTAATACACTTACAATCAATACTATGCTAGTTATAAGTTGAAGTACCATTAAAAAAGTTTTCATGCTACACCTCCTTGATTTTAAGCTAAATTAATATAGTTAGTTTAACATATATAAATTAATCATTCAATAAAAAATTCGTCTACTCGCTCGCGCGGTGACTCATATAGCCAACGATCCTTACAGGCTCCGTTGCTCAAAAATAGTTGTAAGTATAGATTTTCAATTAATGTTATCCGCAAATCCAAATCTATAATGTCTTATATACTAAAAATAGGAAGGATATATTATCCTTCCTATTTTTTCAATTATTTTAAGTTAAAGAAAGCTTTCATTCCAGGGAATTGAGCTACTTCACCTATTATTTCTTCTATTCTTAATAACTGGTTGTACTTAGCAACTCTATCAGTTCTACAAGGAGCACCAGTCTTGATTTGTCCTGCATTAACTGCAACAGATAAATCAGCTATAATAGTGTCTTCAGTTTCTCCTGATCTATGAGATATAACAGCTGTGTATCCAGCTCTATTAGCCATTTGTATAGCATCTAAAGTCTCAGTTATAGTTCCTATTTGGTTAAGCTTTATAAGTATAGAATTTGATATACCATTTTCTATACCTTTTGATAATCTTTCAGTGTTAGTAACGAATAAATCATCTCCAACTAATTGGATCTTGTTACCTAATTTCTCAGTAAGTAACTTCCATCCATCCCAATCATCTTCGTCTAATGCATCTTCAAGAGATACGATTGGATATTTTTCAACTAAGTCAGCATAGAAGTCTACCATTTCTTCAACAGATAATTCTCTTCCTTCTCCAGCTAATACATATTTCTTAGTTTCTTTATTGTAAAACTCTGTAGCAGCTGCATCTATAGCTATTCTAATATCTGTTCCTGGCTCGTATCCAGAAACTTTAACAGCTTCAACTATTACTTGTAAAGCTTCTTCGTTTGATGCTAAGTTTGGAGCAAATCCACCCTCGTCACCTACAGAAGTGCTTAATCCTTTGCTCTTTAATACATTCTTTAGGTTGTGGTATATTTCAGCACACATTCTTACAGCTTCTTTAAAGCAACAAGCTCCAACAGGCATTATCATGAATTCTTGGATGTCAACGTTATTATCAGCATGCTCTCCACCATTTAATATGTTCATCATTGGAACTGGAAGTTGCTTTGCATTTACTCCACCAATATATTGGAATAATGGAAGTCCTAATTCTTCAGCAGCAGCTCTAGCTACAGCCATAGAAACTCCAAGGATTGCATTAGCTCCTAATTTACCTTTGTTATGTGTTCCATCAAGCTCTATTAAAAGATTGTCTATTCCTACTTGATCAAATACATTCATATCTTGAAGTTCTGGAGCTATTATGTTGTTTACATTATCAACAGCTTTAGTAACTCCCTTACCTAAGTATCTTGATTTATCTCCATCTCTAAGTTCAACAGCTTCAAAAGCTCCAGTAGAAGCTCCAGATGGAACTATTGCTCTTCCTACTTCTCCACTTTCAAGCATTACTTCAACCTCAACAGTTGGATTTCCTCTTGAATCTAATATCTCTCTAGCGTATACTTCTTGAATAAAACTCATATTTATTTCTCCTCTCTAAATTAACAGATTTATTGTAGTATTTTTATAAATTAAATGTTACTTTATAAGAAGACTGTCTCCAGTCATTTCCTCAGGCTGTTCTATGTTCATGTTGTCAAGTAAAGTAGGAGCTAAATCACAAAGTCTACCACCATCTCTTAACTTAACCTCTTCATCAGTTACAAATATGCACGGAACTTCATTTGTAGAATGCGCAGTAACTATATTTCCATCTTTATCACGCATGTACTCAGCATTTCCATGATCTGCTGTAATTATAGCATTTCCACCTAATGAAACTATTTTGTCTATTATTTTTCCAAGACATTCATCTATAGTCTCCACAGCTTTAACAGCAGCATCTATAACTCCTGTATGTCCTACCATATCTGGATTTGCATAATTTAAAACTATAAAGTCATACTTATCTTCATCAAGTCTTTGAAGTAGATTTTCAGTAACCTCATAAGCTGACATTTCAGGCTTCAAGTCATACGTTGCAACTTTAGGAGATGGTATTAAGCATCTATCTTCTCCTTCGTTAGCATCTTCTACTCCTCCATTGAAAAAGAATGTAACATGGGCATATTTTTCAGTTTCTGCAATTCTAAGTTGTTTTATACCCTTATCGCTTAAATATTCACCCAATGTATTGCTAAGTTTTTGAGGCTTAAATGCAACGTTTACTTCCTTTATAGTTATATCATATTGAGTCATACAAACAAATACAGTGTCTATATAATCTCTTTTAAACCCATCAAACTCTTTTGATGCTATACTTCTTGTTATTTGTCTTGCTCTATCTGGTCTAAAGTTAAAAAATATTATTGAATCATTTTCTTCTATTTTAGCTATCGGACTATTATCTTTAAGTATTACAGTAGGAAGTACAAATTCATCAGTTTTATCGTCATTATATGCTTTTTCAACTGCTTCTTTTGCGCTA
The DNA here is from genome assembly GCA_942492135.1 of uncultured Peptostreptococcaceae bacterium. GTDB lineage: Bacteria > Bacillota > Clostridia > Peptostreptococcales > Peptostreptococcaceae > Tepidibacter_A. The sequence goes on along the minus strand of CALODI010000010.1, from coordinate 580,923 downwards.
TTCGCTGTTTCTCCTTGAGATAAAACCATGCTATTAAATCCAAGTTCGACTCTTTCCCATCTCTTATCTCTATCCATTGAATAGTATCTTCCAGAAACAGTAGCTATTTTACCTACTCCTATTTCTGTCATATAAGATTCTATTTCATCTATATATTTAACTGCACTTTTAGGATCTGTATCTCTTCCATCTAATATTGCATGCACGTATACTTTTTCAAGACCTTCTTTTTTTGCAAAATCTAAAATTCCCTTTAAGTGATCTATGTGAGAATGTACTCCTCCATCAGATAGAAGACCCATTATATGAAGGTTTTTATTATTTTCTTTTGAATTATTTATCGCTTTTAATAATTCTTCATTTTTAAAGAAATCTCCATCTTTTATAGATTTAGTTATTCTTGTAAGCTCTTGGTATACTATCCTTCCTGCTCCAATATTTAAGTGTCCAACCTCTGAATTTCCCATTTGACCATCTGGAAGTCCAACATATTCTCCACTTGTCTTTATTGAAGTACAAGGATATTTTGTTACATATTCATTCATATTAGGAGTTTTAGCTTGCTTTATCGCATTTCCTAAATCCGAATTATTTATACCCCAACCATCTAATATTATTAAAGCTGACGGCTTTTTCATGTCTATCAACTCCTTAGAAATTAACAAGTTCTACGTAATCTTTTGGTTGAAGACTCGCTCCACCAACTAAAGCTCCATCTATATCTGATTCATTCATTATTTCTTCTACATTAGCCGGCTTAACACTTCCACCGTATTGTATTCTAACTTCTTCTGCTGTTTGTTGAGAGTACACATTAGCTATAACTTCTCTTATATAAGATATAACATCATTAGCATCTTTACTACTAGATGTTTTTCCTGTACCTATAGCCCATATTGGCTCATAAGCTACAACTATATCCTTTATATCTTTTTCATCTATGTTTACTAAAGCTTTTTCAACTTGAACTTTAACTACATCCTTAGTTTTATCAGCTTCTCTTTGTTCTAAAGTTTCACCAACACAAATTATAGGATTTATTTTATACTCTAAAGCTTTTATAACCTTTTTGTTTACAGTTTCATCAGTTTCATTGAAGTACTGTCTTCTCTCTGAGTGACCTATTACAACATAGTCAACATCTATCTCTTTTAACATAAGAGGAGATATTTCTCCAGTGAAAGCACCATTTTCTTCAAAGTGCATATTTTGAGCACCAATTTTTATATTACTTTCTTTAGCTGCTTCTTTCAAATCCTTAAGTAACGTGAATGGAGCACAAATAACAGCTTCAACATCAGTTCCTTTTATTTCAGATTTAATTTCATTTACAAATTCAACAGCTTCTTTTATAGTTTTATGCATTTTCCAGTTTCCTGCAATAATCGGTTTTCTCATAACTACACTCCCCTTTAAATTATTTATTGTTTAAAGCTACTATCCCTGGAAGATCTTTTCCCTCTAAGAATTCAAGTGAAGCTCCTCCTCCAGTAGATATGTGAGTCATTTTATCTCCAAAGCCTAATATATTTACAGCAGCCGCACTGTCTCCTCCACCAATTACAGTTGTCGCATCAGCATCTGCCATGGCCTTAGCAACTTCTACAGTTCCTTTTGCAAAGTTTTCAAACTCGAATACTCCCATAGGTCCATTCCATATAACTGTTTTAGCGTCTTTAACAGCATCAGCATATAATTTTGCAGTTTTAGGTCCTATATCAAGTCCCATAAATCCTTCTTTGATATTTTCATCATCTGTAACAATAGGAGCTGTGTCTTTATCAAATTTTTCTCCAGTAATGTGATCAACTGGAAGTAATAATTCAACTCCCTTTTCTTTTGCTTTTTTAACCATTTCCATTGAATAATTCATTTTATCTTCTTCAAGTAAAGAAGTTCCTATTCCATATCCTTGTGCTTTTAAGAATGTATAAGCCATTCCTCCACCGATTATTAAAGTATCTACTTTCTCAAGTAAGTTGTTTATAACGTTTATCTTATCAGAAACCTTTGCTCCTCCAAGTATAGCTACAAAAGGTCTTACTGGAGTTTCAACAGCTTCTCCTAAGAATTTCAATTCTTTTTGAATTAAGTATCCACATACACTAGTTTCTACAAATTCAGTAACTCCAACAGTAGAACAATGAGCTCTATGTGCTGTTCCAAATGCGTCATTTACGAATACATCAGCTAACGATGCTAATTCTTTTGAGAAATTCTCTTCATTTTTAGTTTCTTCTTTTCTGTATCTAGTGTTTTGAAGTAAAACTACATCTGAGTTTTTCATACCATCAACTGATTTTTTAGCATTTTCTCCTACAACATTATCATCCGCTGCAAATACAACTTCTTTGTTTAACATTTCGGATAATCTCTTAGCTACAGGCTCCAATGAAAGTTCAGTCTTAGCTTCTCCTTTTGGCTTTCCTAAGTGAGAACATAAAATAACTTTTGCTCCATTTTCTATTAAGTACTTTATAGTAGGTAAAGCTCCAACTAATCTGTTCTCATCAGTTATAACTCCATCTTTTAAAGGCACATTAAAATCACATCTTACTAGTACTTTTTTTCCGCTCACATCTATATTTTCTATAGTCTTTTTATTTAAAATCGACATAATATACAACTCCTTTTCGCTAAAAGTATATCACATTTTCATAAAAACGCTATACTTTTTATGGCTTAATCCAAATATAAAAAGTCCTGAGTCCGTAGTATACACTACAAACCCGGACTTGTTTAAAACTCAAATTATAATATTATTTTGAAAGATCTACAAAATGTTGTAAAGTTCTTATTAATTGAGCTGTATATGACATTTCATTATCATACCAAGAAGCGACCTTAACTAATTGCTCTCCATTAACTTCCATAACCTTAGTTTGAGTAGCATCGAATAATGATCCGAAGTGCATTCCTATTATATCCGATGATACTAATGGCTCTTCAGTATATCCGTATGATTCATTAGCAGCAGCCTTCATAGCTTCATTAATTTCTTCTGCAGTTACTTTATTTTCAAGTGTACAAACAAGCTCAGTTAATGAACCAGTTATCACTGGAACTCTTTGAGCTCCTCCGTCTAATTTACCTTTAAGCTCTGGTATAACAAGACCTATAGCTTTAGCAGCTCCTGTTGATCCTGGAACTATGTTAGCAGCAGCAGCTCTAGCACGACGAAGATCTCCTTTTTTATGAGGTGAATCTAATGTATTTTGATCATTAGTATAAGCATGTATAGTAGTCATGAATCCTTTTGTTAACTTGAACTCGTCATTTAATACCTTAACCATTGGTGCTAAACAGTTAGTAGTACAAGAAGCTCCTGATATAACTGTTTCTGCTCCATCTAATATTTCGTGGTTAACATTGAAAACTACAGTCTTTAAATCTCCTGTTGCTGGTGCAGATATAACAACTTTCTTAGCTCCAGCTTTTATGTGCGCTTCTGCCTTTGCTTTGTCAGCGAAGAATCCAGTACATTCAAGTACTACATCTACTCCCATTTCTCCCCAAGGTAGGTTCACTGGGTTAGATTCAGCAGTTACTCTTATTTCTTTTCCGTTTACAACAAAAGCTCCTTCTTTAACTTCTATTTCTCCATTGAAACGACCTTGAGCTGAATCGTACTTAAATAAGTGAGATAATGTCTTAGCATCTGTTAAATCATTTATTGCAACCACTTCAAATTCAGGTTTATCAAGCATTAATCTTAGTGCTAATCTACCTATTCTTCCAAATCCATTAATAGCAACTTTAATCATGTTTATTCCTCCTAGTTAATTTATATTTTAAATTGCGAATTAATTTGTAAGATTAAATCAATTCACATATTTTATTTGCAGCACCTTCATCAGTAACTAATACCAAATCCTTTTTTATCTTCGATATAGCAAGTATTGCATCTGCCTTTCTACTTCCTCCAACTATTCCTATAGTGTCTTTTACTGATTTGAAATTTTCAAGCTTTATCCCTATAGTACTAGTCTCATATATTATTTCGCCATCTCTGTTAAAATAATATCCAAATGCCTCACCAACAGCTTCTTTTGACATTATATAATGGTACTCAGAATGTGGCATTTTTCTTCTTCTCGCCATATCATCTGCTCTTCCTACCCCAAATATTAAAACATCTACATTTTGTATATGATTTAATGTTTTATTTATTTCAGGTTCTAATATTAAGCTATTTAAAGTTTCTTCAGTTACATTATCGGGAACATGTAAGAGCTTATAGTTTCCTCCAAGCTTTTTCCCAATTATTGCAGCTATATTATTTGATTGTATTTCTACCTCTTTGCCAAGTCCTCCTCTAGCCGGAACAACTAAAATATTTTCATATTTTTTTGTTTCATGACAGCAATTAGCAAACTCAAGCATAGTATTTCCACCAGTGACTCCTATTATATAGTCATTTTTTATTATTTTAGTAAGATATTTGTAAGTTGCTTTACCTATATCTTTTATAACAAGAGGGTCATCATCAGCATTTCCCGGTAGTATTATGACTTTTTTTATGCCTAATTTCTTCTTTATTTTTTCTTCTAACTCAGAAATACCCATTATTTCTCCCATGAATACTTTCAAATCATTAAGTAGATTCAATCCATTTTCGTTTATACTCATTCCAGAAGTATGTATATTTATAAGATCTTGTTTTTTTAAAAATTCAACTTCAGATCTTACAACTCTCTCGCTTAAATCTAATTTATTTGAAAGAGATCTTCTTCCTATGGATTCATTTAATGATATCTGATTTAATATTTTGTATCTTCTATACATAACATCTAGAACTTCAGGCATTATTTTCTTTTGAAGTTGTATCAAGTTTTTCATAATCTCATACCTCTTAGGGATTTTTTAGTCCCTGTGTTTATTTTATGTCCCTATATCTTTATTTTTTTAGTGGGAACCAAAAAGTCCCTATGCTTCTTTTTAGTCCCACCTCTTGTTTTAATTCTATACCAAGATAGAAATTTTTTCAATATTTTTTTGCAATAATATTATTTTTTTTATTTTATTTTTAGTTTTTAGCAAAATTCTTTCCTCTTAGAAGATGACCGTATTCTTAATTCTTCTCTATATTTAGCAACAGTTCTCCTAGATATATTTATATCCTTTTCTTCTAATAGAGTACATATTTTAGAATCGCTATATGGTTTTTTCTTGTCTTCAGAATTTATTATTTCCTTTATTATATTTTTTATACTAGTAGATGCTATATCTTCCTGTTGCTTTAATCCACTACTGAAGAAGTATTTTAGTTCCAACATTCCATGTGGGGTCAATATGTATTTTCCATTCACTCCTCTACTAACGGTTGATTCATGTATTTCTAAATTTTGAGCTATATCCTTCAATATCAAAGGCTTTAAATATTTATTTCCATTTTCAAAAAATTCATATTGGTATTTTACTATTTCTTTTGAAATCCTAAGTATAGTATTTTTTCTACTTTCTATATTCTTAACCAAATTAAATGCAGAATTTAATTTTTCTTTTATATACTGTTTGGCATTTTCATCCTCTTTAGAATTCTTTAATATTTCTTCATAAAATTTATTTATTTTTATATGAGTAGTATTTTTTTCATTTAGATATACTTCATATTCTCTTCCTATTTTCTCAACTATAACATCTGGTGTTATATAATTATTTTTAGAAGAAGTATATTTATTACCCGGTTTTGGATTTAACGTTTTTATTGAGTTTACTATTTCAACGCATTTTTCCATATTTATCTTATGTTTTTTGCATACTTCTTTATATTTTTTATCTGCTAATAATTTCAAATCATTCTCAATAATATTTTCTAAAATACTATCTTGTATATTTTTTTCTCTTAACTGAATAAGTAAGCATTCTTCTATATTTCTGGCTCCTATACCACTTGGTTCAAGAGTCTGAACTACTTGTAAGTTTTTCATTATGTTTTCTTTAGTTGTATTTAATGCATTTGCTATTTGTTCGATATCACTTTTAAAATATCCCTGTTCATCTATTGAGTCTATTATATATTCCGTTATTTCTTTATCTTTTTTATTTAAGTCGTAATAATTTATTTGATTTTTTAAATACTCATACAGATTTATATTATATTTTATAATATTTTCTATATTATAATCTTCATTATCATAATTAACCGAGCTTGCATTATTATAAGTTCTATTATTTACATTATCTATATATTTTTCCCAATCTATCTTGTCATTTTTATCCACTTCTATAACAGGATTTTCTTCTGTCTCTTTAGATATAACTTCTTCTAAATCTTGGGTGCTCATATTTAGTATATCTAAGGATTGTTTTAATTGTTTTGTAAGTACCAGCTTTTGACTTTGATTTAATTCTAAACCAAAATTTATTTTCATAAAAATCCATCCTTTACATTCAACTAATATTTAATACTTTTATTATATCAAAAAAAAATTATTTAATTTGCTTTTTAATTAATTTAATTTTTTACTTTTCTATACCCATTTTTTTATTTTTTTTGAAATTTTTGATATATGTACTTCACTATAATTTTCTGTTTTTTTGACATACTAATTAAAAGTTCAACATTTTCTATTGTTATCCGAAAGCTAAAAGTTCTAAGACTCCACCCTGTTAAGGCTGAAGATAAGAACTTAACAGCTTCTGGATTAGTTTAACTAAAAATTCAGATTGAGTAAAAACTCCACCTGAATTAAGTTTCACTTTATAAGGAGGTTTCAATGTGACAAAAAAAATCCAATTATCCATTTTAAGCTTTATGTTTTTATTTATATTTTGCAGTGCAGGTATATCTTATGCCGACACTGTTTATACAGTAGTTAAAGGCGATAGTATGTGGAAGATTGCTGTAAAATATGAAATTGGCTTATCAGAAATAATAAGTGCCAATCCTCAAATTGAAAATCCAGCACTTATATATCCAGGGAATAAACTTACAATTCCCCAGATAGCTGATGTAAAAGCTGTTGAAAACGAAGTCGTAAGACTTGTAAATGTAGAAAGATCTAAAAATGGTTTAGGCCCACTTACTCAAAACTGGGAATTATCACGAATTGCAAGATATAAATCTCAAGATATGATAGATAAGAACTATTTTTCTCACACGTCACCAACTTATGGAAGCCCATTTGATATGATGAAAAACTTTGGTATAAGTTACTCAACCGCAGGAGAAAATATAGCATACGGTCAAAAAACAGCAGCTGAAGTTATGAATTCTTGGATGAACTCTCCAGGACATAGAAAAAATATTTTATCTCCTAATTTTACTCAAATAGGAGTAGGTCTTGCTACTAAGAGTAATGGAACTAAGTATTGGACACAAATGTTTATAAGACCTTAAAAATCTTAATGAATTTTAATTTTGTGCTTTAAGCAAAAATAAAGGGTATTAAAATACCGTGAATGTGTTAAATATTTTTATACCCTTTGATTTTGTAAATCCTATCCATCTCAGGACATAGATTTAAAAACATAATACTTATCTACTAATTTTAACTCAAAATAGCACAACTTATTTGAAGTAGGTCTTGCTACTAAATCTAAAGGAACTTACGATTGCAAAAAAATTTTTCATTTAAGAAATATTTTTTGTATGGTAAAAATATTGAGGCAAGATTTGATTCTATAATAAAATAGTTACAATTTAAAACTCTCTATAAAAATGTTAGTTCATGTTTTTAGATATTTTGATTAATATAACTTATTTTTTGTCGTTTAATAATGCGTTAAGAAATTTGCTTGTCTGACCGTAGGGAGTTTGCAAATTTTAGAATTATTAATAAGACAAAATCTTAGTTGTATTCAAAATATCGTTGCATGAACGGTATTTTTATAGAGAGTTTAGATAACCCACAAATCTAAATATCTTTATTTGTTATTCTAAAAAAGATGTGCCTTTAATCGGCACATCTTTTCTTATTATAATAATTTATCTAATCCCTGCTTTAAATCAGCAATAATATCTTCCACATTTTCAAGACCCACTGATAATCTCACAAGTCCATCACTTATTCCAGCCTGCATTCTCTCTTCCGGAGTATAAGGAGAGTGAGTCATAGATGCTGGGTGTTGAATCAATGTTTCACAATCACCTAAACTAACTGCTAATGTGCAAAGTTCAAGGCTGTTTATGAATTTTATACCGCCAGCTATTCCACCTTTAACTTCAAAAGCTATCATAGCACCTGGCATATCCATTTGCTTTTTAGCTATTTCATATTGCTCATGATCTTCAAATCCTGGGTAGTATGTCTTTTCTATAGCTTTATGGCTTTTTATAAATTTTGCAACTTCCATTGCATTTTCACAGTGTCTTTGCATTCTTACCTCTAAAGTTTTTAATCCTCTTATTATTAAGTATGCATCAAACGGACTAAGAACTGCTCCTGTCATATCCTTTACTCCAAATAATCTAACATTATTTATAAATTCTTGTTTTCCTACTACAAATCCTGCTATAACATCCCCATGACCATTTAAGTACTTAGTAGCAGAATGAACTACAACATCAGCTCCAAGCTCAATAGGTCTTTGAATAAAAGGCGTACAGAATGTATTATCAACCATTAATATACAATCTTCTTTTTCATGAGTAACCTTAGCTACTTCTTCAATATCAACAACTTTTAAATTTGGATTAGCAGGTGTTTCTATGTACACAACCTTAGTATTATCCTTCATAGCTTTCTTGATATTATCTATATTAGATGCATCTACAAAAGTAACCTCTATTCCAAATCTTGTAAGTCCATGATTTAAAAGTGCAAAAGTACAACCATATAGGGTCTCATCAGCAATAATATGATCTCCAGCTTTTAAGGCAGTCCACATTGCAGATGATATAGCTCCCATACCTGAAGCTGTAGACATACAAGCTTCAGCATTTTCTAGTGCAGCTACCTTATCTTCTAATTGTGTAGACGTTGGATTACCAAGTCTTGTATATATATACCCTGGCTCCTCAAGTGCAAATCTTCTTCCACCTTGCTCTGCATTATCAAATACAAAAGTAGACGTTTGATATATAGGAGTAGTTAAAGCCCCTGACACAATATCCTTCTTATGACCAGCATGAATAGTCTTTGTAGAAAAACCAGCTTTCTTTAAATTATAATTGCTCATATTATATCCCCTCCATGTAATATTTTACATGTTAATTCATTTACTTACAAGGGAATTAATCTGTATTTTTAGATTTATTTGAATTTTTTTAATTTTGTTAATATATCAAAAGCCAGATAGAAAAATTCTATCTGACTTTTTTGATCTTATCCTAAAGTTAAGAGTTCTAATACTCTATATACTATCTATAAGTTTTTTTAAATCCACTTCATCAAACTGATGACTTTTATTACAGAAATGACACGTAAGTTCTGCTTTCTTATCAGTTTCAAGTATTTCTTCTAAATCCTTCTTACCTATACTCATCAAAGCTCTTTCTAATCTTTCTTTGCTACAATCGCACTCAAATCCAACTTCATACTTGTCAAGTATCTGATGATCAAGATCTTTAAGTACTATATTCAATATATCTTCTGGCATTTTTCCATCAGCTATCAAAGTTGATATAGGAGCTATATCAGATAAGTTTTTCTCTAATATCTTTATACTCTCCTCACTAGCATCAGGAAGAAGCTGAATTATAAATCCACCAGATGCTTTTATAGAATAGTCAGTGTCAACTAATACACCCAAAGATATTGCAGATGGTTGTTGCTCTGAATATGCAAAGTATGCAGTAAAATCTTCTGCAATTTCTCCATTTACTAAAGGATATGAACCTATATATGGTTCTTTAAGACCTAAATCTTTTATAACACTTATAGTTCCTTGTGTTCCAACAGCAGCTCCAACGTCAAGCTTACCTGCATACTTAAGAGGGACGTCAGCAAGAGGATTTGATACATATCCTTTTACCATACCTTTTGAATTACTCACTATAACTATATTCCCAACAGGTCCATCACCTTTTATCTGAACTGTTAATTTATCATTTTCATTTTTCATCATAATACCCATTATAGATGTTGCAGTTAAAGTTCTTCCAAATGCAGCACTTGCAACTGGAGTTGTATTATGTATCTTTCTAGCAGTCTCTACCATATCAGTTGTATATGCTGCAAAAGCTCTTATACTATGATTTCCAGCACTTGCTCTAATTATATAATTTTTCATATTTTCCTCCTTATATGTCTTTTTTAAAATCAAAAATCCCTGATATTTATTTTACCAGGGAAAAAGTATACCATCTAAATAATAAGCAGTCAATTATGTCTATTGTTTTTTACATACAAAAAACACTCTCTCTGTTTCTTCATCTGCATTTGAAAAAGTAAAGTCCTTATATGCCTTTACATCCTCAAATCCCGAATTTTTTAACATTTGTATTATTTCATCATTTTTATAAGCTCTTTGATAATGAGTTTCTTCAAATTTTTGATAGTATTCTCCATCTCGTGTAAAGAAAGCTAAATCCATCTCTACCATATTACTCTCATCATCAAAATAATTCTCCCAAATATAAGTTATATCTTCTCTATTTTCTCCAAAAGTGTTATTTCCAAGTATATTTGATAGTTTATTATATGAGCTTATATCAAATATAAACACACCTTTTTGTTTAAGAAGTTCATATACAGTATCGAATATGCTCTGTATATCTTCATCTTCTACTATATAATTAAATCCATCACATGCACATAAAACACAATCTAAATTGTAGATTTCAAAATCAAGTTCAGTCATATCTTGATTTAAAAATATAACCTCTATTCCGTCATTTATGCACTTTTCTCTCGCTACACTAAGCATATCCTCCGATATATCTATTCCTAAAATATCATAATTTTTTTTTGCAAAAGGTATAGTTATATTACCTGTTCCGCATGCAAGCTCTAGTATGTTTTTTACATTTACATTTTCTTTTTTAATTATTTCTTCTATATACTCTACCCATTTATCATAATCTACATTGTCCATTAAATTATCGTATATGAATGCGAAATCTTTATACTGCATAACCGTCTCCTATTTCTTTTTATTATTTTTTTTCCTAGCCGTCAACATTCCACCAATTCTTCCCGCTTCCTTTGCTGTCAGCCCTGCCCAGCCTTGTTCATTTATTTTATCAATCAGCCCTATTTCACCGGCAATTTCATATTTCATTATATCATTTTCTGTAACTATTTTCTTCTTTTTATTTTTTTCCATAATAAAACCTCCTTTTATTGTTATTTTTACCATGTTAACTTATAAATATTCTTCGACATTTTTTTACTTTTTTCGCTTGATTTTTTTTGTATACAGTGATACAATATCCTTCGTTGTGAAATAATATTATTTTCCCACTCCCCCTTTAGTATAGAAAGAGGTCAGCTAAATAGCTGACCTCTTTTTCGTATACAAAAAAATTTATAATTTTTAAAGCTAATTTTACTTTAACAAAGTTCCTTTATGCTCTAGTAATTCTATATATACATTTAAACCATTTAAAAGTATCTTTTCATCAAAGTCAAACTTTATATTGTGAAGTCCACTCACAAACTCTTTATCAATATTCCTAGAGCCTAACATAAAAAACAACCCTTTGACATGCTGTTGATAATACGAGAAGTCCTCAGATATCATCAAAGGCTCCAATATTTTTATATATTTATCATCAATAGCTTCTTTGAATTCATAAAATAATTTTTCATCATTGTTAACTGCCGGATAGTCATCCTTTATATTTATATCTATATTACAGTTGAAAGATTTTTCAAATCCACATGCAATATCACAAACTCTTTCCTTTATTTCGTCGTACACTTCTTGCCTAAAGGCTCTTATAGTACCTTCAAGTTTCACACTCTCAGCTATTATATTCCTTCTACTTCCGCCCTCTATTTTTCCAATGCTTAAAACACCCGCATCCAAAGGTCTTATATTTCTAGATATTATACTTTGTATAGAGTTTATGAAGTTTGAAGCTATCATTATTGAATCAATAGAGTTTTGAGGCATAGCTCCATGTCCACCTCTACCTTTTATTTCAATATCTATTTCTCCTGTTTGGGCTAAGAAATGATGCGGTTTGACTCCAACAAATCCCTCTTCTATATCTGGATATATATGAAGTCCATATATTTCATCAACACTATATTTCTCTAAAATCCCTTCTTTTATTAAAGGAAGCGCTCCACCAGGAGATTCTTCCGCAGGTTGAAAAATAAAGACTATATTATCTAACAATTTATCTTTATTAATAGTTAAATACTCTATAAGACCTAAAAGTATACTCATATGTCCATCATGACCACAAAGATGCTTTATTTCTCCATCTATGTTTAAAGCATCCATATCTGTTCTAAATGCTATATTTTTTTTAGCTTTTTTTCCTTTTATAATACCAACTACTGCTGTTTCTAAATACACTTCATATTCTACTCCTAAATAATCTAAATAGTCTTTTATATATTTAGATGTTTTATACTCTTTCATACCCAATTCTGCTATTTTATTTAATTTATTTCTGTGCTTATATACAATGTCATTTAACATTGAAACATCTGATCTTAAATTCATTTTTTTCTCCTTTCAAAAAAGAATTATCACAACATCATATTTTGTTGAATATATTTATATTGAATGGTACTATATATTAAAGTATTTAATTTTTGCTTCATTATAAAATTTATAATATCATATATTTATGATAAAGGGGGTTTATCTATGAAAAAAGCAAACGTTGCTATAGTTGGAGCAACAGGGATGGTAGGAAGAACATTTTTGAAGATTTTAAAAGAAAGAAATTTTCCTATAGAAAACCTATATTTATTTGCATCTAAGAAATCTGCTGGTGATGTTATCAACTTTAATGGAAAAGACTACATAATAGAAGAACTAACAGAAAATTCTTTCGACAAAGATATAGATATAGCTTTATTCTCTGCCGGAGGCGAAATAAGCAAAAAATTCGCTCCAATAGCTAAAGAAAAAGGTGTTATAGTAGTAGACAACAGTAGTATGTGGAGAATGTATGATGATGTGCCTTTAGTTGTTCCAGAGGTTAACCCAGAGGATGTAAAAAAACACAATGGTATAATAGCAAATCCAAACTGCTCTACTATTCAAGCTGTAGTGCCTTTAAAAGCACTTCACTCTAAATTCGGTATAAAAAGAATAGTATACTCAACATATCAAGCAGTTTCAGGTTCTGGAGTAAAAGGTATTTCTGATTTAGAAGAAGGTATAAAAGGAAATGAAAACAAATTATATCCTCATCCTATAGCCTATAATGCATTACCTCATATAGATACATTTTTAGATAATGGTTATACAAAAGAAGAGATGAAGATGATAGATGAAACTAAAAAAATATTAAATGACCATACTATAAAAATAACAGCTACTACTGTAAGAATACCAGTAATGTACAGTCATAGCGAATCTGTGAACATTGAATTTGAAAAAAACTTTGATGTTAAAGAAGTCTTCGATGTTTTAAATAATACAGATGGAATTATAGTTGTAGATAATCCTAAAAATAACGAATATCCGCTTGCATTAGATGCAGAAGGAAAAGATGAAGTATTCGTAGGTAGAATAAGAAGAGACTTTAGTTTAGATAATGGTATCAATATGTGGGTTGTTGCTGATAATATAAGAAAAGGAGCTGCAACTAACACAGTTCAAATAGCTGAGCTTTTATTAAAATATAATTTGGTATAGAAAGGATGATTTTCATGCTATTTAAAGGTTCTGGTGTTGCTTTAGTTACCCCTTATAAAAATGGAAACATTGATTTTGAGAAATTAGCAGAAGTTATAGAATACCATATCAAAGAAGGTACTGATGCATTTATAGTATGCGGAACTACCGGAGAAGCATCTACAATGACTGATGAAGAGCAAGTAGAAACTATAAAATTTGTAATAGATAAGACAAACAAAAGAATACCAGTTATAGCCGGTACTGGTTCTAACAATACTGCACATTCTATACATCTTAGCCAAAAAGCTGAAGAACTAGGAGCTGATGGACTTTTAATTATAACTCCTTATTACAATAAGTCTACTCAAAAAGGTCTTGTTTCTCACTTTAATGCTATAGCTGATTCTGTTAATATTCCTATAATAGCTTATAACGTGCCAGGAAGAACAGGCGTTAATATAAAACCTTCTACCCTAGCTCAAATGGCTAAACATAAAAACATAGTAGCAGTTAAAGAAGCTAGTGGAGATATATCTCAAGTTGCTGAGATGGCAAGAGTTTGTCCTGATGGATTTGGAATATACTCTGGAAATGATGATATGATTCTACCATTATTATCGCTTGGAGGATGCGGAGTTATATCAGTTGTTGCAAATATATGTCCTAAAGATACACACGACTTAGTAGCTAAATATTTCGAAGGAGATATTGAAGGTTCTAGAAAACTTCAATTAGATATGAAGCCTTTAATAGATTCATTATTTATAGAAGTAAACCCTATTCCAGTTAAAACAGCTATGAATTTATTAGGATTTGACATGGGCGAACTTAGACTTCCGCTGGTAGAGATGGATGATTGTAATTTAAATGTATTAAAGAACGAATTAACAAACTACGGATTCAAATTATAGCTTTTTATCCGAAATCTAAAAATTCAATGGGAGTAAAAACTCCATCTGAATTAATTTTTACTTTATAAAATCCTATACTGCATATGTGGTATAGGATTTTAAATAGCATTATTATAGGAGGTTTAACATGATTAAGGTTATAGTTAATGGTTGCCTTGGTAAAATGGGAAAAGTTTTGACAAAATCTATATGTGATAATGAAGCTTTTGAACTTGTAGCAGGAGTTTCTAGAGAAATTAATGAAACTACTCAATATAATGCATACTCTAACATATTAGATATTAAAGAAAAAGCTGATGTGATAATAGATTTTTCTAATCCAACTACATTAAACGATATGTTAGATTATTCTAAAAAAACTAAAACTCCGTTAGTTATAGCAACAACGGGGTATACTAATAAAGAGCTTAATATGATAAATGAACATTCTAAAGAGGTTGCAGTATTTCATAGCTCAAACATGTCGCTAGGAGTAAACCTTATGTTAAAGCTTGTAGAAATATCTGCTAAAGCTCTTAGTAATTTTGATATTGAAATAATCGAAAAACATCACAATAAAAAAGTTGATGCTCCTAGTGGCACTGCTTTAATGCTTGCAAATGAAATTCAAGCTGTTTTAGATAATGAGTTTAATTTTGGAAGACATGGAAAGAATGCAAAAAGAAAAGAAAACGAAATCGGTATTCATGCAGTACGCGGCGGAACTATAGTTGGCGATCATAGCGTTATATTCGCAGGTAAAGATGAGATAGTAGAACTTAATCATACTGCTTTATCAAAAGAAATATTTGCTCAAGGATCTCTTCAAGCATCTAAATTCATTGTAAATAAAGAAAATGGATATTATAATATGAAAGACATAGTATCTTTGTAATAAAATTCAGGAGGTAATCGACTAATGATGAAATTAACAGATCCATATGAAATAGCAAAATTCATAAAAAATTCAACTAAAAAGACACCTGTTAAAGTATATTTAAACGGTTCTTTAGAAAAAAAAGAATACGATAATGTAAAAATATTTGGAAGTGATAATAGTTATATTTTAATAGGGGAACAATCATCTGTTAAAAACATTCTAGATGACAATAAATCAACTATAGAGGATTATCACTTAGAGTTTGATAGAAGAAATTCTGCTATCCCTACTTATAATTATTTACATGAAGATGCAAGAATTGAACCAGGTGCAATTATAAGAGATATGGTTTCTATTGGCAAAAATGCAGTTATAATGATGGGTGCAGTTATCAATATAGGAGCTGAAATCGGAGAAGGTTCTATGATAGATATGAATGCTGTTATAGGCGCAAGAGGTACTATTGGTAAAAATGTACATCTTGGAGCTGGAGCTGTAGTTGCAGGCGTACTTGAGCCCCCTTCTGCTACACCTGTTATTTTAGAAGATGATGTTCTTGTCGGAGCAAATGCTGTAATATTAGAAGGTGTTATAGTTGGAAAAGGTGCTGTTGTAGCAGCAGGTGCTGTTGTAACTCAAAATGTACCTGAGGGTGCTGTTGTAGCCGGATCTCCTGCTAAAGTTATAAAAATGAAAGATGAAAAAACAAAAGAAAAAACTAAGCTTATGGAAGATTTAAGAGGATAAAAAAAGATGGCTAATTAGCCATCTTTTTTTATATAAAGAAATCATATGATTTTCAACTTATACATAATATTTATTAGACCTATAAAATATCAACTATTTTGAGCAACGGAGCCCGTGAGGACTCGTTGGCGGTATGAGCCATGCGTTAGCATGTAGCGAATTTTATCTATCTTGATCAGTTACATTGAATACATACGGAACGTTTCTATAGTAATCTCCATAGTTTAATCCATATCCAACTACGAATTTGTCATCTATGCCAAACCCTACATAATCAGGAACTAAATCTACTTTCCTTCTAACTGGTTTATCTAATAATACACAACATTTAACACTTGCAGGATTTTTTGCCTTTAAATGATTCATAACAAAGCTCATAGTAAGAGCTGAATCCGTAATATCATCAACTACCAGAACATCATATCCTTCTATATCATCATTTATATCTGCAAGTACATTTATTGTTCCACTTGACTCTTCTGAATGTCCATAACTAGATGTCGTCATAAATCCTAATTTTACTGGAATATCTATCTTCCTAACAAGATCAGCAGTAAATATAAAGCTTCCCTTTAAAAGCGATATAACGAATAATTTCTTATCCTTGTAATCATCAGATATCTGCTTTCCAAGTTCAACAGTTCTTTTAACTATATCTTCTTCAGAGCATAGCGTTTCCCATACTTTAGTTTCTATATCCATTTATAATAAACCTCCTAGAGTAGTTGTATTTTAAACTCTATTTTAATTAAAAAGTAGATTTTTGTCAACAATACTTTAGTTGTTATTCATGCCATCCATAACTTTTATTATAACCTCATCTGTTATTGTCATTCCTTGTGCACTAACTTTTCCTAAATTTCTTATACTTTCTTCAACTTTATTTCCTACTATTCCGTTAAGAGCCGGTACTATACAGTTGTATTTTGCTATTACAGCACTTTGAACAGCAGCAGATGCAGCAGACGCAAGCTTTAAAGCACATCCAGCCTTTGCACCGTCACATATCATACCACTTAAGTTTGCAATCATATTCTCAATTGCTCCATCTATTTGCTCATAAGTTCCATCCATAAGCCAAGTTATAGCTGCTGCCGAACCTGTTGATGCTGCTACTCCACATCCACAAACAGCAGATAATCTTCCTGTGTAATTCTTTATATATCCTGTAACTAAATGACTTATAGCTAATGCTTTTGATAATTTTTCTTTTGTTTGAGGATACATTTCATTGTAAGCAGCTATTGGAAGTATAGCTGTAAGTCCATGATTTCCACTTCCATTTGAACTCATAACAGGCTTATTAACTCCGCTCATTCTAGCATCAGAAGCTGCCGCTGTTAACATCATAGCTTTGTTCATAAGGTCATCCGAAAGCATTTTATCATCCATAGCCTTTTTAATTCCATATCCTACACCAATACCCACCTTATCTTCTATGGCAACATTTGCCATATTCATGTTCATATCTATGCCTTCTAATAAGAAGTCTAAATCAGATTCATCCATTTTTTCTATTTCTTGAACTAATTCTTTGATTGTAAGTTTAGCTGTTGGGCTGTCAACATGTGTATATTCTACGTCTAAGCTTATTTCTCCATTTATTATTACAGAGTCATTTTTTTGAATATGAACAAAGTTATCATGCTTAGTCATTATTATAGTCTTTGATGTATTTTCTTTTCCTTTTAAGTTAACCTCTATATAAACCTTTTCCGTAGTTTCTATAGGAGATATTTTAACCATGTTTTGATCCATGAATTTTTCTGATATTGCAACTTCTTTTTCTCCCAATTTTTCTAATACTCTAAGGCCAAGTTCAGAATCCCCTCCATTAAGTCCCATAGCAGCCGCTATTTTAAGACCCAATCTTGTTGTTCCAGGTATTCCAACGCACATGCCATTCTTATATACATTAGGGCTTACAAATATATTACATTCAACTATTTCTTCTCCTAATATTTCCTTAGCTTTTGCACAAGCTAGTGCTACTGCAACTGGCTCTGTACATCCTAAAGCTGGCTTTACTTCTGCTTTTAGTATATCTATAAGTGTGTTTTTCATTTTAAAACCCCCAATTCAATTTTTATATCACTTATATATAGCACAAAGCATGCCAACTTTTTCAAACCAGTTTTTTCAAGCTTTATAGCTTATTATTTGTTCATACTTAAGGTAGTATATATTATTTTGTATCTTTTTGAAATAAAATAATCTCAAATTGAGATAAAAGTCTCAATTTGAGATTATTTTATTTGGTATTCTTTCATTTTTCTATAAAGAGTAGCTCTAGATATTCCAAGAGCTTCACAGGTTTTTTCCTTATCTTTTTTGTAATCCTTAAATTTATGTAACGCTTTAATTATTTCGTACTTTTCTATTTGCTTAAGAGGTGTTATATCATCATTTAGATCATATTTAAATTCCTTGTTTTTTTTGATTATTTTCTGAGGTAGATTTTCATATTTTATCGTAGATGAGTTTGACATATTTATACTGTACTCTATTACATTTTGAAGCTGTCTCACGTTGCCGGGCCATGGGTAGTCTAGTATTTTATTTATTGTATCTTCTTCTATTCCATTTATATGCTTATTTAATTTTTTAGAATAATCCTTAATAATATTATCTACAAGTAATACTATATCTTCTCTTCGATCTCTTAAAGGTGGTATGTATATAGGGATGACGTTTAATCTATAATATAGATCTTCCCTAAATTCACCTTTCCCAACCATATTTTCTAAATCCTTATTTGTTGCAGCTATTATTCTAACATCAACTTGTATATTTATTTTACCTCCTATTTTTTCAACTTCTCTTTCCTGTAATACTCTAAGTAGCTTTCCCTGCAAATGTATGCTCATATCCCCTATTTCGTCAAGAAATATAGTTCCTTTATTTGCAAGCTCAAACTTTCCCACTTTTCCACCCTTTTTAGCTCCTGTAAATGCACCTTCCTCATATCCAAACAACTCACTTTCAAGTAAATTATCGGGTATAGCTGCACAGTTAATAGCTATGAATGAATGTTTACATCTGCTACCAGTATTATGTATTGCTCTTGCAAACAATTCTTTTCCCGTGCCACTTTCTCCAGTTATTAATACAGTAGATGAAGTTTTAGACGCAACTCTGGCTTCATTTTTTACATGCTGCATAGACATACTATCTCCTATTATATTATCAAACCCTATATTATAGTTTGTCCCCGTTATTTCGTTAAAATTTTCTATAGCGGAAGAATTATCTATAAAATCAAATACATACCCTTTTATGTCTCCATCTATTATTATAGTATTTATATTATATATTCCTCTTAACGTATAATTCTTGGTTTTGTAGATAAAAGATGTGCTTTTATACCTTTTTTTTATAGTTGTCATTTCATTTTCATTTATAAATTTTAGTATGTCAAATATATTATTTTTATCTACTCTGTCATCTAATTTAAATATATTTTTGAATTTATCATTATATTTATCTATATTTCCATACACATCAGTAGATACTACGGCCTTGTCCATATTATTGAGAAGCATTTCTAGCCTCTTTGCCTGTATTTTTATCTCATAAGATTTATTCTCTACTTTTATTTTACTAGATATTAAATCTGCCATTTTTGTTAAAAAACTCATCAATTTACTTTTATTACTTTTTATATTGTCACTTTGTTCTTTTGTAAATGCTATAAGACCTATAACGCCATATATTTTCCCTTCTAAAGCTATAGGACAACAAACCTCTGCAAATTCTTTGCATTGATTTTTATCCTTACACATCTTACATATTTTATCTTCTCTTGGATTTTCAATTATAAAGCTCTCACCTGTATCAAGTGAATTTTTAAACGCGGAGTACAAACTTATCTTCTCTCCTATTTTATCCGCATACTTTCCGGTTCCTGCAATTCTAGTTAAATTTTTGTCAACTATAGTAACATCTACATTCAACACAGATGATATAACATCTGCTGTATTTTTTATATCATCTTTTATAATTATTAAATCTACCATATTATAACCTATCCTTTATTCTAAGCTCTACAAGTATTTCTTTTATTTCTCTTAGTAAAATAATAATCTTATTTATAGAGTATTGAATAGACATAAGTATAATAATAACCATTATCCAGACTATAGACCCATAATAAATCTTCATATTTCCCTCCCTTTTCAGAAAAAAAGACTAGGTAACCCTAGTCTTTAATCTGTTTTAATACCCATATAAATATAATTTTCACTGTCTATTTCTTTAAACGTACCGCAAAATCCATTTTCACTAAATATTTCTACTATTTCTGTAGGTCTATAAAATTTTCCGTTATATCCTTTTATCTTATTTTGAAGTGACTTTAATTTTACAGATAAATTTTTAGGATTTTTATCTTCTATTATTACCTTGCCTTTATGTTTTAATACTCTATACACTTCACTTAAAGCATTCTTTTCATTTTCAAAGCAATTAAAATAATTCAAAAATATTACTTTATCAAAATAATTATCCTTAAACGGTAGATATTCAACCGAACCTTGAATTATGTTACAATTTCCATTATCTACAATAGCAGAATTGGCAACATGTTTATCGTTCTCAAGTATAATAACCTCTACCCCTAGCTTTTTTAAGTACTTCCCATAGTTAGATATATTTCCCAAAAGCAGGACTTTTTCTCCAATAGAACAGTTTATGGTCTCCAAGAAATTGTTTATATTATTTTGTTTTTTATTAGGGCTTATACTACCTCTTATATAATAAGATGTATCTACACATATTTTTTCCAAGTAAATTCACCTTCTGTCTATTCTTTAGTTATTACTTATCTATTATAATAAATATAATTCCATTATTCAATATAAATAGTCTTAATAATATATAAAATATATTATTAACAACATTGTTTTTTTATTGATTATTTAGTATTATTTTCTAATAACTTTTTCATTTTAGATACAGAAACTTCATATGCCACCTTTACATCAATTTCTCCATCATCAATTTTCTTCTCATATTGTCTACTTTGAACTCTTCCCCACAATTGAACTCTATCTCCTACCTTTAAATTTTTACAAAATTTTGCATTTCTTCCCCAAGCTATAGATGGTATATAATCCGACTTATTATAAGCTCTATTTACCGCAAGTAATAAATCTGTTATTTCTCTTCCTAGAGGAGTTTTTCTATATATAGGACTTTTACATACATATCCATCTAAAAATACGCTATTAGGGTCTTTATTTTCTTCGTCTACAAAAACTAATTCCCTTGCAAATATAGTTAATATAAGCTTATTTTTACCATCTACCACCTTATTGTATGATCTTAACTGTCCGCTTACTTCAACTTTTTTGCCAACCTGCATATCCAAATCTACAATCAGCCTCTCGGATACTGTAATAGGCAGTATATCTTGGGAGTCACTAAGTCTTTTTATTTTTATTTTCGTGGAATAAAACTTTTCTCCAAATATTTCATGACTTACTTTAAGTTCTTCTGTAATCTCTCCTAACATATTCACAACATTCGTATCTTCTTTTATATTAATCATCTTCATTCCCTCCATGTTCTTATGTATTATCTATATAAATATATTAGGATAAACCTTATTTTATTCAGGTTTTTAAAAGATTTTAAGAACAAAATTTTGCATCATTCTATATACTAAACACAAAAAAAACTGTCGACATTTATCGACAGTTTTATATTTCAATTTATTTAGTCTGCTATTTCTTTATTTTTAGAAGCTGATTTAAGCATAGTAGCAGCTGTGTAGAATATAACAACTATAACTAACCAAGTTAATATTGTAATAGGTAAAGATTTTACAAGGTAAGCAGCTATTAAAACTCCTATAACACCACCCATTGTTATACCAATTGCCGCTCTTCTGTCTATAGCTTCTTCTTTAACAAATTTAACTGATGCAACTGGCATTAAGAATGCACAAGAACCCATCATTATAGGGAATGCAACTTGTGGAGACATACCTAATAAGTAAACAAGTGCCATACATGGTGCATAAAGACCTATTCCTGCAGTCATTAAAGCTCCTAGTATGAAGTTACCAACTATAGCTATTATAAGCTTAGATCCTGTAAGTCCAGTAGCATCTCCTCCACCTGGCATTAATTTCAACTGACCTGCAAGCATTAAGCAAGCTGTAACAAATAAAGCAATCGCCATTACCATTTGAACCTTTTTCTCCGGAAGTTTAGAAACTATTCCAGCTCCAACATATGCTCCTATAGTTGCTGCTGCAAGCATAGATATTAATGTTGTAGGGTCCATATTTATGACTGTTATGAATATGAAAGCTTCAAGTACAACGGGTATAGTATGAGAAGCATTTAATGTTCCTGGTAAAAGTCTATCTTGAGTTTGTTTCATACCTTTAAGTAGTGCTGTTGAAGGTGCAAATGATCCTATTCCTAAAGTATCAAAGAAATCTGTTATAAATCCGATGAAAATAACTTTTCCCCAAGTATTATGTGTTCCTAAGTTATCTTTATGCTTTATAAAGTCCGATATATATACCACTGCAAACCAAAGCGTTAATACTCCCAACACACTTAAGACCATGTTTATCATTGTTTGTACCCTCCTTATTTTTTTTATTTACATCTACTTCCAAAACCATATCTTTTCTGCATATATTGTTATAGTAATTAATATTAATTCCCATAACAATATATGTATAATTTTTTTATTTTATTATAGTACAAACCCATACTTTAATGGATCTTCTGGATCTATTACAAAATGGTTGAATCCTGTTATATAAGCTGAAGCTGTTATTTCAGGAATTACAGAATTGTACTCTGCAACCTTACCAGTTCCAACTACTTTACCTTTGAATAAAGTTCCTAATATACTTTCGTATACGAATAATTCGCCTTCTTTTAACTCCCCTTTAGAGTGAAGAGTTGCCATTTTAGCACTTGTTCCCGTTCCACAAGGAGATCTGTCTACTTGTCCTTGTCCAAATACAACTACGTTTTTATAAGTTGCTTCTGGATGAGAAGGTGCATCATATATTTCAACTAAGTCAACAGTATTTATATGAGATAAAGTCGGATGCTGTATTTCTATTTCTTTGTTTATTATATCTCTAATTTCAAGAGCTAACGCAGTTAACTTTTGAGAGTTCTTAGGCTCAACTGAAAGTCCTAATTGCTTAGCATGTATTATAGCAAAGAAGCTTCCTCCGAAAGATATATCAAATGTTATTTTCCCAATTTCAGGAACTTCTATTTCTACATCTTTCTTGTAGTGAAAAGCTGGAACATTAACTATAGATACTTCTTTAACTTTTCCATCTTCAACCTTAGCTGTAGATCTTATTATTCCAGCAGGAGTATCCATTACAACAGATGTAACAGGTTCTACTGCTTCAACCATACCAGTTTCTATAGCTACTGTTATAGCTCCTATTGATCCGTGGCCACACATATTTAAGTATCCGCCACCATCCATAAATATTATTCCAAAATCAGCTTCTTCATTTACTGGAGCTGTTAATATAGAACCAAACATGTCGTTGTGTCCTCTTGGCTCAAGCATAGTAGCAGTTCTTAATGTATCCATATTTTTTTCTAGGTATTCTTTTTTATCAGCCATAGTTTTACCTGGTATATTAGGTACTCCACCAACTATTATTCTTGTTGGTTCTCCCATAGTGTGTGAATCAACAGCGTGAATACTTCTTATAGCTTTCATACTATTTCCCCTCTTTTCTCATTTTTAATTTTAAAAACGCAAGAGCTTTCTTTGCATCTAAAACAGATACGTTGTTTTCTCCAACAACCTGTGTTTCTATGCCTTCTTTTGATTTATTAAAATCTACAATTGTGTCCATATAATTATTAGTTACTACGAATTTTGCTTGAGTTCCTACAAAGCTAAGTCCCACTACAGGTATTCCTCTTTTTCCTATTTCTTCTATTGTATTTGCATAATCAACATGAGAGTTTCCCCATCCATCAACAGATATGATTACACCATCTGCTCTCATAGCTTCAACCCAAGCTGCTGCTCTTTGTCCTACGAAATACTTTTCTTTATTATCTTGAGGTGTTCCTACTACCATAATACCCATAAGGTCTACATCTTTATCTCCACTTACAACATCAAGTAATGGATCTCTAAAATGATGAAGAGATGTTTCTTTAGTTGATGGTCCTATACCCATAATATCACCGCCTTACGTCATGGCTCTTAAAGCGCCATCTCTGTATTCATTAGGAGATATTATCATAGGAACATTTCCTATATCTATAATAGATTTACCTCCTAAAACTCCACTTGGTTCATCTGAAAAAAGTTGGTTATCATACATAGCACCTTGGCCTGCTATTTGCTTTACTATTACAATTTTCTTAGAATTAAGTTTTATTTTGTCTAGGTATTCATGTGACTCCGTCGATTCTCTTCCATCTAATTCTTTTAAAACAAGTCTAATTTCTTGAATAAATTTATCACATGCTCTAAAAGCCGATAGAGGAAGCTTTCTTTCATATGGAATATCAGACTTTAACGTTACATCAAAATGAATTATGTAATCATCTTCAGATGAAGTACCTGCTTTTCCCAACACAAGCTGTTCTTTTAAAATTCCTTCAGATGATCCAAATTCATGCATCTGCTTTCCTTTACTATCAGCTCCTGTTATCATCACATACACCCCAGTTAAAGTATGAGTTATACCTTCTCCTAATTCACCAAGTACCTTTGCAGATATTGGTACGATGTCCATAATAGTATTTACATAAATATCATGTTGTCCAGGCTTTATTATATTAATATTTATATCTTCTATTAGTTCTTCATTTTCAACTAAATCTTTTGATATTTTTTTATCAACAGTGAGCAAACCTTTACATACTTTAGTTTTATTACCAACTTCAACTTTATCTATATGAAAAGCTTTTATTACTAATCTTCTTAGAATTTTATCTTTATTCATATATATCACCTTCTTAAAGGTATTTTTTGTTTTATAAAACTTCCCTCTTTGCTCAAAAAGAAAAAGAGGGAAGTTTTTTTAATTATACTTTAGCTGCGTACTCATATGGTAAAGGTATTATTTTACCTGCACTTGGTATTTCTATAAGTTTAGTTAAAGTATCTTTTAATATATTAGTTTGCATATCAATATTATTTGGCTCACCTGCATTAGCTCCCATTGGAACTAATGGCGAAACTGCTCTTGGAGTACCATTTTGTCTTACTACTGGAGGAAGGGCTGCTATTATTATAGTAGGTATCCCTATTTCCTCAATCGCTCTCTGCACGATCACGGCAGAGCGGTGGCAAGTACCTCAGCCAGCTGTTAAGACAACTGCGTCTACGCCTTCTTCTTTTAATTGTCTAGCTATTTCCGGACCAGTTTCATCAGTGAATTTTTGTTGGTCTCCACCACCACCCATGAATCCAAAGTGTACTGGTGCTACTTCTTTAATAAATCCGTCTGCAGCAACTTCTCTTAATCTATCTATAGGGAACATGCAGTTGATATCCTTATTAACGTCTGCATTATCGTATCCACCATGTGATACCATCATATCGCTAACTGGCGCATCTCCTGGAATCGCTCTGAATCCAAAATCTCCTGCTAAGTTAAATCTCTTATCTGATTTTAAGTGCACACCAGCAGCTGTAGCTAAAGCTATTTTCATATCTTTTAATTCTTTAGTTACAGGTGTCCATACTGGTGGAGGTGTTATTGGTACAAATATTTCTGATTGAAGTCCTTTTATTACTGTAAGACTCATATCTATTACCTCTCTTTCCTGTTATTTATTTTTTTCTTGCTCACGTCTTTGATTTTCTGCTATTACATTGGCATACTTTTCATTAACTTCAGGTCCTAAAACTTCAGGATAGCTTAATAAAAATCCAACTTCCATGCCAAGTTTCAATTCATAGTCGGTGATTAACATTCTCTTTGGCATTTTAAATTGACCAAGTCTTCCTTTTAAATCAATAGTAACACTACCATCTGTTAACTCAACTAGTACGCCTTCATACATTCTCTCTGTAGAAGAATATTTTAATCTATCCATTTATATCACCTATTTTTTTGGATTTTATTTTTCGTAGATTTCTTTTCTCTTCTTACTTAATTCTAATGATTGTTCATTTTCAAGAAGTTCTACTTTTAATCCTGTTTCTTTTTCTATAAGTTCAACATTGTTTAACTTAACATTGTTGTTCCATTTTCTTTCTGCTGTCTTAATTTCTTCTCCGCCCATAACAGCTTTAACCATAGCTAATGCTCTTACTGCATCTTCTTTACATAAAGTGTTGTTTGAAAGTATCTCATTTTCAATACCTTGCTTAGACTTGTTGTTGTCTATCATGTTTGTCATGTATTTATTACCAACAACTAGTGCTCCTTGAACTGCAGAGAAAGTACACCCAACTACTGCAACTCCTCTTTTACCTATTTGCTCATGGTGAGATGCGAAATCTATATGGTTGTTTCCAAATCCTTCTGTAGTTATTATCGCTCCGTCTACATCCATAGCTTCTACTATCATACCTAATCTATTAGATACATAGAATTTCTCAGAGTTAACTTGAGGAGATCCTACAAATATAACACCTGCTAAATCTATTTCTTCATCCTTCATAGCTTCTATTACTAGAGGCTCTCTGTAGTAATGTCTTGAGTTTTCTTTAGAAGCAGGTCCTATACAAGTTAATGCATGAATTCCTCCATCTAATACTTCAAGTGGAGATAACATAACTGGAACGTTTCCAAGATCAACGTTAGGCTTAGCTCCTAATGTTCCTACTGGCTCTACTGGTAATATTAAGTTATCGTGCATTGCACCTTGACCCATTATCTCTTTAACTATGACTACTTTTTTCTTTCCAGGTCTTCTGTATTGAACTAATTCTTCAGTTTCAACAACTAAAGACTCATCAGCGTTCTTTAAAGCTTCTCTTATTTCTTGAGTTATAACATCTGTAGCTCTATGAGCTGCAAGAGGTCCTGGTCTTTCCATATTCATTCCAGCCTTAACTGTAACTTCAGTCTTTATGAATATATCTCCTTTATCTGGAGCTCCTGGTCTTCCCCACATAATGTTCTTGTCTAAGTCACCTTCAGAAGAACCAAATTCACCTATTTGAACTCCATTTTCGTCAGTTCCTGTTACCATAACTATAACACCATCTATTATTCTAGTGCTACCTGTTCCTAGTTCCCCCTCTTCTTTAGAAGCTATAGGTTGAACGTCCATTATAGTTTCACTATAAGTGTTGTACTTATCTGGAGTTATTATTTCTAACTTCATGTCTACAACTAATTCTTGACTCTCTACTGCTTCTGGGCATACATCTTTTCTTATATAAAGAGTAGTTCCTTCTATTTTAGTTTCATCAGCAAGTTCAACTTTTTCTATTTTAAAGTGCTTTTTAGTTAATGATCTAACAGCCTTAGCTTCTTTAACTTCAGCAACTGGTGCAGCAACTGGTGCAGCAACTAATTCAGTAGTTTGAGGAACTGATGCAGCTGGTGCAAATCCCATAGAAGTAGCTACATTTAAAGGTATTTCTAAATCTATGTTTCTTCCTTCTCCTATGTGTATCTTAACACATCCACCTGCAACTGGTGTAACAGCAGTTACTGGAGCTATTGTTGCTACCGGAGCTACTTCTTTAGCTTCTTCTTTAACTTCTTCAGCTTTCTCTACTTTATTAACGCCTTCTAATACATCAGCTGTAAGTGGAGTTAAAGCATCTACAGTTTTAGTTAATTTAGCTCCTAAAACCTCTTCGATAGTTAAACAATCTGCAGATATTTCTAATAATCCTGAATCCTCTAAATCAGCAAATATTGCTGGATCTTCTAAATTTGATGTTTCAATTACAGTACCAGCTTCGAATCTGCAGCAGCATACTGCTGGATCTTTAGCGTGAGCTTTAGCTGTTTCTGGAGTAATTGACATATAAATCGCCTCCTCTTATTTTTTTCTTCTATATATTTTATGTCCTGCACCTCTTAAAACATGGTCAGTACTATGGTACACTGGCACTCCTAACCTAGGAGCTACGTTCATAACTGTGTTAGTTCAGTCCTCACATGTTCCAGTAATAACTATTTCTGCACCTTGTTTTTTAAGGTATAGAACCTTTTCAGCTTGTCCTGGACACATACCAGGTAAGTCACATCTATATCTTCCATTTGACTCTGTCATTCTTTTACACTTAGTTTCTGCTACAACTTCAGCACCCATTCCAGCTGCTATTTCTTTAAGTCTGTCTTCTTGCGCACCACATTCGCACGCAATTATACCAACTTTTCTGCTGTCATTAGGGAATGGCATTGCTACTAATATACCACCTAAAGTTTTAGTAACTGGAGAATCTTCGTCTCCATGACTACCTGTGAAAGGTCCTCCTAGTACTATTTCTCCATATGGTAATTCATAGCCTCCACATTCTTGTATGTAATGATTAATAGGCATTCCTATTGGAACATCCAAGAAGTGCATTCCATTTTTAGCATTTTTAACTCTTCCACCAACTGTAATGTCCTTAGTTATAACAGGTTTTCTATCTTCTATAGCTAATACGATATTTTTTAGTGTTTCAGTGTTACAAACAACAGCACTAGCTTCAAGAGGTAATTGACCAGGTTTTAATTCTACATTAAGTAGTTCTCTTATTATAACCCTCTCATCACCTGCTGGATACATATCTGGTAAGTATTTTATTTCTATTTTATCTTCATTTTTACAAGCCTTACCAAGCGCTATAATAGCTTTTTTGTACTTTGGCTTTATAGCTATATATCCTTTAGAAGCATTAGTCATTTCAACTACATATTTAAGACCTTTTACAATAATTTCTGGATTTTCCTCCAGTACTGTAACATTATGAGAAAGTACTGGTTCACACTCAGCGGCATTCGCTATAACATATCCACCTTTTAAATCTACATTTAATTTAATGTGTGTAGGAAATCCTGCTCCACCAGCACCAACTATACCAGCCTCTTTAACAGCGTCTAAATGACTTTCTGTTTCTTTGATCTTAATATATTCATCTGCTTGATTTTCATCAGCTTCTACGATTATGTTAGCATCCGTTATTTCTGCTATTTTTCCATATACACTAGAATGTATATTAGCACCTAGTCCGTTAGGTTCAGCTATTAACTGTCCCTTGTTAACTTTATCACCTACATTAACGATAGGTTTACATGGAGCTCCAACGTGTTGTTTTAAACTTATAGTTAAATTCACATTTTCACCTCCTGCCATTTTTTCTTGTTGCTATATTATTTAAGCAAGTTACTTGCCAACTTTTGTTTTAGTTTACATTTTTTGTATACTTTTTTCTGTAACGATTGATTTTGCTAGTATTTAATTTTTTTATAGTTTATATGTTTTAATTTAAAGTATTCTATTATTAATTCAATCCGATTCAAAAGTGTCAGTTTTTAGACTTCACTTTGGTTATCTTTGATAACTTATTAACTATCACAACGCCCTTATTGTAAACATTTGGATTCTTTTTGATTCTCGAAAACGTTTTCCGTCTATTTTTAGACACATGTCTATTTTTAGACACATCATTAATTTTATATTATTTCATTACAGATAAAAAAAGACTATCTCCCTTACATAAGAGAAATAGTCTTTTTTTATATTTTTATTAATTTTGTAGTCAATTATTTATTTTCAGAAGCTGATTTTAACATAGTAGTAGCTGTATAGAATATAACTACTATAACTAACCAAGTTAATATTGTAATAGGTAAAGATTTTACAAGGTAAGCAGCTATTAAAACTCCTATAGTACCACCTATTGTTATACCCATAGCCGCTCTTCTGTCTATAGCTTCTTCTTTAACGAATTTAACTGATGCAACTGGCATTAAGAATGCACAAGAACCCATCATTATAGGGAATGCAACTTGTGGAGACATACCTAATAAGTAAACAAGTGCCATACATGGTGCATAAAGACCTATTCCTGCAGTCATTAAAGCTCCTAGTATGAAGTTACCAACTACCGCTATTATAAGCTTAGCTCCTGTAAGTCCAGTAGCGTCTCCTCCACCTGGCATTAATTTTAACTGACCTGCAAGCATTAAGCAAGCTGTAACAAATAAAGCAATGGCCATTATTTTTTGTACCTTTTTCTCTGGAAGGTTAGAAACTATTCCCGCTCCAACATACGCTCCTATAGTTGCTGCTGCAAGCATAGATATTAATGTTGTAGGGTCCATATTTATAACTGTTATAAATATGAAAGCTTCAAGTACAACTGGTATAGTATGAGAAGCATTTAATGTTCCTGGTAAAAGTCTATCTTGAGTTTGTTTCATACCTTTAAGTAGTGCTGTTGAAGGTGCAAATGATCCTATTCCTAAAGTATCAAAGAAATCTGTTATAAATCCGATGAAAAGAACTTTTCCCCAAGTATTATGTGTTTCTAAGTTATCTTTATTCTTCATAAAATCAGATATGAATACCACTGCAAACCAAAGAGTTAATACTCCTAACACACCTAAGACCATGTTTATCATTGTTTGTACCCTCCTTATTTTTTGTATTTACATTTTATCACGACTTTGATAAAAAGTAAACAACCTGCATATTTTTACTAAATTATACTTTTTTCTACATATATTGTTATAATAATTGATGTTAATTACTATAACAATATATATATAATTTTTTTATTTTATTATAGTACAAACCCATACTTTAATGGATCTTCTGGATCTATTACAAAATGGTTAAATCCTGTTATATAAGCTGAAGCTGTTATTTCAGGAGTTACAGAATTGTATTCAGCAACCTTACCAGTTCCAACTACTTTACCTTTGAATAAAGTTCCTAATATACTTTCGTATACGAATAATTCGCCTTCTTTTAACTCCCCTTTAGAGTGAAGAGTTGCCATTTTAGCACTTGTTCCCGTTCCACAAGGAGATCTGTCTACCTGTCCTTGTCCAAATACAACTACGTTTTTATAAGTTGCTTCTGGATGAGAAGGTGCATCATATATTTCAACTAAGTCAACAGTATTTATATGAGATAAAGTCGGATGTTGTATTTCTATTTCTTTGTTTATTATATCTCTAATTTCAAGAGCTAACGCAGTTAACTTTTGAGAGTTCTTAGGCTCAACTGAAAGTCCTAATTGATTAGCATGTATTATAGCGAAGAAACTTCCTCCAAAAGATATATCAAATGTTATTTTCCCAATTTCAGGAACTTCTATTTCTACATCTTTCTTGTAGTGAAAAGCTGGAACATTAACTATAGATACTTCTTTAACTTTTCCATCTTCAACCTTAGCTGTAGATCTTATTATTCCAGCAGGAGTATCCATTACAACAGATGTAACAGGTTCTACTGCTTCAACCATACCAGTTTCTATAGCTACAGTTATAGCTCCTATTGATCCGTGGCCACACATATTTAAGTATCCGCCACCATCCATAAATATTATTCCAAAATCAGCTTCTTCATTTACTGGAGCTGTTAATATAGAACCAAACATGTCGTTGTGTCCTCTTGGCTCAAGCATAGTAGCAGTTCTTAATGTATCCATATTTTTTTCTAGGTATTCTTTTTTATCAGCCATAGTTTTACCTGGTATATTAGGTACTCCACCAACTATTATTCTTGTCGGCTCTCCCATAGTGTGTGAATCAACAGCGTGAATACTTCTTATAGCTTTCATACTATTTCCCCTCTTTTCTCATTTTTAATTTTAAAAACGCAAGTGCTTTCTTTGCATCTAAAACAGATACGTTGTTTTCTCCAACAACCTGTGTTTCTATGCCTTCTTTTGATTTATTAAAATCTACAATTGTGTCCATATAATTATTAGTTACTACGAATTTTGCTTGAGTTCCTACAAAGCTAAGTCCCACTACAGGTATTCCTCTTTTTCCTATTTCTTCTATTGTATTTGCATAATCAACATGAGAGTTTCCCCATCCATCAACAGATATGATTACACCATCTGCTCTCATAGCTTCAACCCAAGCTGCTGCTCTTTGTCCTACGAAATACTTTTCTTTATTATCTTGAGGTGTTCCTACTACCATAATACCCATAAGGTCTACATCTTTATCTCCACTTACAACATCAAGTAATGGATCTCTAAAATGATGAAGAGATGTTTCTTTAGTTGATGGTCCTATACCCATAATATCACCGCCTTACGTCATGGCTCTTAAAGCGCCATCTCTGTATTCATTAGGAGATATTATCATAGGAACATTTCCTATATCTATAATAGATTTACCTCCTGAAACTCCACTTGGTTCATCTGAAAAAAGTTGGTTATCATACATAGCACCTTGGCCTGCTATTTGCTTTACTATTACAATTTTCTTAGAATTAGGTTTTATTTTGTCTAGGTATTCATGTGACTCAGTCGATTCTCTTCCATCTAATTCTTTTAAAACAAGTCTAATTTCTTGAATAAATTCATCACATACTCTAAAAGCCGATAGAGGAAGCTTTCTTTCATATGGAATATCAGACTTTAACGTTACATCAAAATGAATTATGTAATCATCTTCAGATGGAGTACCTGCTTTTCCCAACACAAGCTGTTCTTTTAAAATTCCTTCAGATGATCCAAATTCATGCATCTGCTTTCCTTTCCTATCAGCTCCTGTTATCATAACATACACCCCAGTTAAAGTATGAGTTATACCTTCTCCTAATTCACCAAGTACCTTTGCAGATATTGGTACGATGTCCATAATAGTATTTACATAAATATCATGTTGTCCAGGCTTTATTATATTAATATTTATATCTTCTATCAATTCTTCTCTATTAACTGAATTTTTTGACATTTCTTTGTCAATCGTAAGCAAACGATTACATATTGAGTTTTTATCCCCAAATTGAACTTTATCTATATGAAAAGCTTTTATTACTAATCTTCTTAGAATTTTATCTTTATTCATATACATCACCTTTTTGAAGGTATTTTTTGTTTTTTAAAGCTTCCCTCTTTGCTTAAAGAGGGAAGCTTATTAAAATTATATTTGAGCTACGTACTCGTATGGTAAAGATATTATTTTACCCGCACTTGGTATTTCTACAAGTTTAGTTAAAGTATCTTTTAATATATTAGTTTGCATATCAACATCATTTGGTCCACCTGCATTAGCTCCCATTGGAACTAATGGAGCAACTGCTCTTGGAGTACCATTTTGTCTTACTACTGGAGGAAGGGCTGCTATTATTATAGTAGGTATACCTATTTCCTCAATCGCTCTCTGCACGATCACGGCAGAGCGGTGGCAAGTACCTCAGCCAGCTGTTAAGACAACTGCGTCTACGCCATCTTCTTTTAATTGTCTAGCTATTTCTGGACCAGTTTCGTCAGTGAATTTTTGTTGGTCTCCACCACCACCCATGAATCCAAAGTGTGCTGGAGCTACTTCTTTAATAAATCCATCTGCAGCAACTTCTCTTAATCTATCTATAGGGAACATACAGTTGATATCCTTGTTAACGTCTGCATTATCGTATCCACCATGTGATACCATCATTTCGCTAGTTGGAGCATCTCCTGGGATTACTCTGAATCCGAAATCTCCTGCTAAGTTAAATTTCTTATCTGATTTCAAGTGCACACCAGCAGCTGTAGCTAAAGCTATTTTCATATCTTTTAATTCTTTAGTTACAGGTGTCCATACTGGTGGAGGTGTTATTGGTACAAATATTTCTGATTGAAGTCCTTTTATTACTGTAAGACTCATATCTATTACCTCTCTTTCCTGTTATTTATTTTTTTCTTGCTCACGTCTTTGATTTTCTGCTATTACATTGGCATATTTTTCATTAACTTCAGGTCCTAATACTTCAGGATAGCTTAATAAAAATCCAACTTCCATGCCAAGTTTTAGTTCATAGTCAGTGATTAACATTCTCTTTGGCATTTTAAATTGACCAAGTCTTCCTTTTAAATCAATAGTAACACTACCATCTGTTAACTCAACTAGTACGCCTTCATACATTCTCTCTGTAGAAGAATATTTTAATCTATCCATTTATATCACCTATTTTTTTGGATTTTATTTTTCGTAGATTTCTTTTCTCTTCTTACTTAATTCTAATGATTGTTCATTTTCAAGAAGTTCTACTTTTAATCCTGTTTCTTTTTCTATAAGTTCAACATTGTTTAACTTAACATTGTTGTTCCATTTTCTTTCTGCTGTCTTAATTTCTTCTCCGCCCATAACAGCTTTAACCATAGCTAATGCTCTTACTGCATCTTCTTTACATAAAGTGTTGTTTGAAAGTATCTCATTTTCAATACCTTGCTTAGACTTGTTGTTGTCTATCATGTTCGTCATGTATTTATTACCAACAACTAGTGCTCCTTGAACTGCAGAGAAAGTACACCCAACTACTGCAACTCCTCTTTTACCTATTTGCTCATGGTGAGATGCGAAATCTATATGGTTGTTTCCAAATCCTTCTGTAGTTATTATCGCTCCGTCTACATCCATAGCTTCTACTATCATACCTAATCTATTAGATACATAGAATTTCTCAGAGTTAACTTGAGGAGATCCTACAAATATAACACCTGCTAAATCTATTTCTTCATCTTTCATAGCTTCTATTACTAGAGGCTCTCTGTAGTAATGTCTTGAATTTTCTTTAGAAGCAGGTCCTATACAAGTTAATGCATGAATTCCTCCGTCTAATACTTCAAGTGGAGATAACATAACTGGAACGTTTCCAAGGTCAACGTTAGGCTTAGCTCCTAATGTTCCTACTGGCTCTACTGGTAATATTAAGTTATCGTGCATCGCACCTTGTCCCATTATCTCTTTAACTATAACTACTTTTTTCTTTCCAGGTCTTCTGTATTGAACTAATTCTTCAGTTTCAACAACTAAAGACTCATCAGCGTTCTTTAAAGCTTCTCTTATTTCTTGAGTTATAACATCTGTAGCCATATGAGCTGCAAGAGGTCCTGGTCTTTCCATATTCATTCCAGCCTTAACTGTAACTTCAGTCTTTATGAATATATCTCCTTTATCTGGAGCTCCTGGTCTTCCCCACATAATGTTCTTGTCTAAGTCACCTTCAGAAGAACCAAATTCACCTATTTGAACTCCGTTTTCGTCAGTTCCTGTTACCATAACTATAACACCATCTATTATTCTAGTGCTACCTGATCCTAGTTCTCCCTCTTCTTTAGCAGCTATAGGTTGAACATCCATTATAGTTTCACTATAAGTGTTGTACTTATCAGGTGTTATTATTTCTAACTTCATATCTACAACTAATTCTTGACTTGCTATTGCTTGTGGGCATACATCTTTTCTTATATAAAGAGTAGTTCCTTCTATTTTAGTTTCATCAGCAAGTTCAACTTTTTCTATTTTAAAGTGCTTTTTAGTTAATGATCTAACAGCCTTAGCTTCTTTAACTTCAGCAACTGGTGCAGCAACTAATTCAGCAGTTTGAGGAACTGATGCAGCTGGTGCAAATCCCATAGAAGCAGCTACATTTAAAGGTATTTCTAAATCTATGTTTCTTCCTTCTCCTATGTGTATCTTAACACATCCACCTGCAACTGGTGTAACAGCAGTTACTGGAGCTATTGTTGCTACCGGAGCTACTTCTTTAGCTTCTTCTTTAACTTCTTCAGCTTTCTCTACTTTATTAACGCCTTCTAATACATCAGCGGTAAGTGGAGTTAAAGCATCTACAGTTTTAGTTAATTTAGCTCCTAAAACCTCTTCGATAGTTAAACAATCTGCAGATATTTCTAATAATCCTGAATCCTCTAAATCAGCAAATATTGCTGGATCTTCTAAATTTGATGTTTCAATTACAGTACCAGCTTCGAATCTGCAGCAGCATACTGCTGGATCTTTAGCGTGAGCCTTTAGCTGTTTCTGGAGTAATTGACATATAAATCGCCTCCTCTTATTTTTTTCTTCTATATATTTTATGTCCTGCACCTCTTAAAACATGGTCAGTACTATGGTACACTGGCACTCCTAACCTAGGAGCTACGTTCATAACTGTGTTAGTTCAGTCCTCACATGTTCCAGTAATAACTATTTCTGCACCTTGTTTTTTAAGGTATAGAACCTTTTCAGCTTGTCCTGGACACATACCAGGTAAGTCACATCTATATCTTCCATTTGACTCTGTCATTCTTTTACACTTAGTTTCTGCTACAACTTCAGCACCCATTCCAGCTGCTATTTCTTTAAGTCTGTCCTCTTGCGCACCACATTCGCACGCAATTATACCAACTTTTCTGCTGTCATTAGGGAATGGCATTGCTACTAATACACCACCTAAAGTTTTAGTAACTGGAGAATCTTCTTCTCCATGACTACCTGTGAAAGGTCCTCCTAGTACTATTTCTCCATATGGTAATTCATAGCCTCCACATTCTTGTATGTAATGATTAATAGGCATTCCTATTGGAACATCCAAGAAGTGCATTCCATTTTTAGCATTTTTAACTCTTCCACCAACTGTAATGTCCTTAGTTATAACAGGCTTTCTATCCTCTATAGCTAATACGATATTTTTTAGTGTTTCAGTGTTACAAACAACAGCACTAGCTTCAAGTGGTAATTGACCAGGTTTTAATTCTACATTAAGTAGTTCTCTTATTATAACCCTCTCATCACCTGCTGGATACATATCTGGCAAGTATTTTATTTCTATTTTTTCTTCATTTTTACAAGCTTTACCAAGCGCTATAATAGCTTTTTTGTACTTTGGCTTTATAGCTATATATCCTTTAGAAGCATTAGTCATTTCAACTACATATTTAAGACCTTTTACAATAATTTCTGGATTTTCCTCCATTACTGTAACGTTATGAGAAAGTACTGGTTCACACTCAGCTGCATTTGCTATAACATATCCACCTTTTAAATCTACATTTAATTTAATATGTGTAGGAAATCCTGCTCCACCAGCACCAACTATACCAGCCTCTTTAACAGCGTCTAAATGACTTTCTGTTTCTTTTATCTTGACATATTCATCTGATTGATTTTCATCAGCTTCTATGATTATGTTAGCATCAGTTATTTCTGCTATTTTTCCATATACACTTGAGTGTATATTAGCACCTAGTCCATTAGGTTCAGCTATTAACTGTCCCTTCTTAACTTTATCACCTGCATTAACAATAGGTTTACATGGCGCTCCAACGTGTTGTTTTAAACTTATAGTTAAATTCACATTTTCACCTCCTGCCATTTTTTCTTCTCGCCATACATTAAAGCAAGTAGCGTGCCAACTTTTATTTTAATCGACATTTTTTTTATCGTTTTACCTCATATCCCTTGATTTACCTATCATTCGTCGGATATTTATTTTCTTTATAGTATATATAATTTAAATTTAAATTTTTTGTACTATAAAAATTAAATTAATAACGTCAGTTTATTGACTCTTTTTTTGATTTTTCGACATTTTATTAACTATGCACAGCTCTTATTATCTGTATTTACAAAGAATTTAATTCATGAAATTGTTTTCCGTCAGTTTTCTGACCAATGTCGAGTTTTCGACATTTTAATTTATTTTATATTGATCCATCTTATAATACAGAGTACTCCTAGGTATATTCAAGTACTTAGCAGCCTTCGCCTTATTGCCATTCGACATGTTTAAAGCTTTTTTTATTGTATCTTGTTCTAGTTTCGATATAGCTTGGTTCAAATCCATAGGATAACTTTCACAATTAGTAGTTTTATTAACATTCTGGAGTATATACTTAGGAACTAAATCTTTTGTTATAATATCGTCCTTACTCAGTACAACAAGATGTTCTACTGTATTTTTAAGTTCCCTTATATTCCCTTTCCAAGTATAGTTTCTAAGTATGTCCATAACTTCAGGATCTATTTCCGGAACAATTTTGGAGTTTTGATCACATATATCAATTAAAAACTTATGTATTAATATTACTACATCTCCATGTCGCTCTCTTAAAGGAGGTAGATTAAGCTCAACTACATTTAGTCTATAATATAAATCTTCCCTAAATTCTTCGTTTTCAATCATGCCTTTTAGCTCTTTATTGGTAGCAGATATGACTCTTACATTTACCTTTATAATTTTTTCTCCACCAACTCTTCTTACTTCTTTTTCTTGAAGCACTCTTAAAAGTTTAGCCTGCATTTGCATAGGAAGATCTGCGATTTCATCTAAAAATACAGTTCCATTATTAGCAAGTTCAAATATACCCATTTTTCCTTTTCTATTGGCTCCTGTAAAAGCGCCTGCTTCATACCCAAAAAACTCACTTTCAAATAATTCGCTAGGTATAGCACTACAGTTTACAGGTACAAACAACCCTTCTCTTTGGCTGTAGTCGTGTATAGCCCTTGAAAATACTTCTTTACCAGTACCACTTTCTCCAAGTATTAATATACTAGCATTAGTTTTAGCTACCTGCCTTGCTGTTTGAATAGATTTTGTAAGTTTTTCACTTTTCCCAATTATATTTCCGAAATCATCACTTGAAAATTTTTTGACTTCATTTTCTAAAAACTTCAAAGTATCATTTGCCTTTTGAAGTTGACTGGATAAACGTTTAACCTCCGTTATATCTCTATCCGTAGATACAGCACCTACAAATTCTCCATCTATAAATATCGGTTGAGCAGTAACTATTACATTTGTACCCTTTCTAGGAGGAGAATGATATACATCATCTACAGGTTTTTGAGTTTTCAAAACCTTTAATAATATCCCTTTTGGAAAAAATTCTTCTAACTTTTTTCCAACTATAGTTTCTGCATTTACATGGTATAGTTTTTCTGAATTCTTATTCCACACTACAACATGTCCATCTTTATCTACTATACAAACTGCTTCATGTATATTATTTATAATGTGATTAAGCTTACTTCCTAGTTCCTCCATTTTCATATAAAAATAATCTCTTATTTGATCGCTTCTTATAACTCCGATTAAATGACCACTTTCTACAACAGGAAGCCTTGCTATCTTATTTTCAATCATCATATTCCTGCAATCAAGCAAAGATACATCTTTTGATATAGTGTTTATATCCTTTATCATAAATTTTTCTATTGGATTACCCTTTTGCAGATCCGAATTTTTAGTTTTAGATATATCAGTTAACGACAATAAACCTATTAATTTTTCACCTTCATCTACAATATATATATCGTCCAAATTATTTCTTAGCATTTTGTCTAAACATACAGATAATTCATCTTCATAGTGAACCTGTATATATTTATCACTCATAGCTTCTTTTACCAATGTCTTCTTTGGTATTAAAAACACATAATCACCTCATATCAAATTTATAAGTAATATGCCTTAAACTTATATGATAGCATAAAATAAAACTTAATTGATAACATGATTTTATGTTATCAATTAAGTTTTATTCATTTTAATCATTCTTTCTTTGTTTCCCCGTAGAATCCATATTAAAATTTTCTTTATATATAAGTTCTGATACAGGAACTATTTCATATCCCTGTGATTTTAATTTATCTAAAATCAAAGGTAGATATTCACTTACGTATTTAGCATTATTGTGGAAAAGTACTATGGATCCATTTTTTGTGTTCTTAATCACTCTATCTACAACATGCTCAACTCCAATTTCTTTCCAATCAAGAGAATCCACATCCCATTGTATTGTATTGTAATTTAAGCTTGAAGCTGTATCTATCAAAGTATCATTGTAATCACCGAAAGGAGGTCTAAAAACTACAGGTCTTTTATTTATTATTTTTTCTATTTTACTAGATGTAGTTTCAAGTTCTTCTTTGATTTGTTCTTTGCTTAAAAGACTCATTTTAGGATGGGTTGTTGAATGATTTCCAATTTCATGCCCTCTTTCAGAGATTTCTTTCACTAGTTCTGGATGCTTATCCACCCAAAATCCAACAAGAAAAAAGGTTGTCTTAACATCGTATTTATCTAGTGTATCTAGTATTCCTTTTGTATATGCATCTCCCCAAGCAGCATCAAAGCTTATAGCTATTTTTTTTTCTTGTGTATCAACACAGTAAATAGGAAGTTTTTTTTCTGGGATTTGAGCCATAGCATCCTTAATCACATAACAAGAACATACAAGTACAGTAGAACATATCGCAAATAATACAATACTTAATAAAAATTTCCTTATAGAAATAACAATTACTTTCATAATTTCCCCCTTTAACATTATTGCTTTGTAATTAATTATATTTTTTTGTTTTTCAAAAAATTACTAGAAGATTTATTTTTTAAAATGGGAAAATTATTTTTAGGAGGTGATTTGATGTCTAATATAAAAAGTCATTATTCAAATGTAAATGGAAAAATAATAGAATCATCAAGAGAAACCTTGAAACTTGAACCTAGACACTATCTAAGAGAGTCTCATTCTATAAGAGAAACTGATACAAGAAAAAATGTAAAAATAAAAATGCACAAAAAATATTAACATCCATAAATTAACATAATATTTTT
The DNA here is from genome assembly GCA_942492135.1 of uncultured Peptostreptococcaceae bacterium. GTDB lineage: Bacteria > Bacillota > Clostridia > Peptostreptococcales > Peptostreptococcaceae > Tepidibacter_A. The sequence goes on along the minus strand of CALODI010000010.1, from coordinate 540,223 downwards.
TAAAATAATGGTTAAATTAATATTACAACATCCCAAAGATGTTAATACTCAAAATTTCAAAGACATTAAAGAGGAGGAATATACTATGGCAAGCAAAAACACTAAAGTAGTTCCAGAGGCAAAAGCAGCTTTAAATCAAATGAAATTAGAGACAGCAAATGAATTAGGTTTATCTAATTACGAAAGTATGGATAAAGGAAATTTAAGCGCAAGACAAAATGGATATGTTGGTGGATACATGACTAAAAAGTTGGTTGAAATGGCAGAAAACCAAATAGCAGGAAAAAAATAAAAGCATAAAAATAAAAAGGATATTCGGAATTGTGAATATCCTTTTTATTTTTATGCTTTTATTTTTCTTGTAAATAGTTTAATATATATGTAGATATATTTTGCGGAGGATGATGTATTATGTTTGAAAACTCATCTGAAGAGTTAGCAGTTAATAAATTAGTTTTATTGTATATTTTGAAAAAAATAGAAATAGATTTAACTAATTCTCAGATTACTCAAGTTGTAATGGAAAACGAAATAATGAACTACTTTTCTCTTCAACAATTTTTACCAGAGCTTATTCAGTCTAAATTTTTGAAAACCTACAAAGAAGACTTTAAGGAGTATTATTCGCTGACTAAAAAAAGTGTACAAATTCTGGAATATTTTATTTCTAGAATACCGTCTGATTTAAAAGAAAATTTAGACAGGTACATATCTACGAATAAGGAAAAAGTTTTAAAGGAAACTCAAGTTAAGTGTAACTACTCTAAGTTATCAGACAACGAATTCATAGTAAATCTAAAAGTTATAGAAAATCAAATTCCACTTATAAATATTGATTTAAATGTGGCTTCCACTAAGCAAGCTAAGCTAATCTGTGATAATTGGAAAAAAAATGCACCTAATTTATACGGAGATATAATACAGGTTTTAATAAAAAATTCTTAGAAAAAGAGCCTATCTACATATTACAGTAGTAGGCTCTTTTTCTACATCAATATTCTTTATTAATTCTAATGAGCTAGTTTCAAATACCATTATAAGATTATTTTTTACATCTGATACAAATAACTTACTTTGATCCTTTGATATGTCCATGCCCAAAGGCCTTCCCTCTACACCAATGCTTTTTATACGTTCATTAGTTTTATAATTTAGTACGTCTATACTTTTGTTACAAAAATCTGTTACATACATTTCTTTTCTTAAATAATTAATACTTATTTCTACCGGAAATTTGAAACCGTTCAACACGTTCACTATTTTAAATTCAAATCTATCTACTAGTATTATCCTTCCATTTTTAGCTACTATATATATTATATTTTCTTCTTTATTTATCTTTATATGCCATGGCGCCATATTTAACTTTATATTTTTTACAATTCGCTTTTCTACAATATCTATTACAACTAAAGAATCCAAACATGGAACGTATAATTTTTTTTGCTCTTCATCAATAATTATTCCATGAGGCATACTATCTACACAAATAAGACCTGCAGGATCATTATTTTTAACATCAACTATATATATGCTGTTAGAATCCTCATTTGCTATATATAGTTCTTCATTAGAGTACATTACAACCTGACTTAGATTTCCTCCTATAGAAATAGACTCTATAACAGATTTATCCTTTATATCAACAACATATAGTATTCCGTTGAGTCCACTTGGAATATATATTTTTTCATCTTTTTCATCAATGCAAAAATGATGAACGTAAATATTTTCATCTAAATATATCTTATCTTCAACTTCTAACTTTTCATTTATAACAGATATGTTATTTGACCCAAAATTAGAAACATATATTTTCAAATTTTATCCCTCCTTTCATTCACATTTTACCAAACTACTTATACTATAATAATATATTATGACTTACGGTATTGTGATACATTTTCATTGACTTTTTTTATTTCATATACTATAGTAGGGTATAGTTATTAGACGATAAGGGGGACTGTAATATGTATGTTTTTAAAACTTCTGGTGTTTGTGCTAAAGAAATAAGATTTGAAATCGAAGACGATATAATCAAATCTGTAGAGTTTGTTGGAGGATGTCCAGGAAATCTAATCGGAATCAAAACTCTTGTAGAAGGTTCAACCGTAGATGCTGTAATCGAAAAATTAAAAGGCATAGGTTGTGGAGTAAAATCTACTTCATGTCCCGATCAATTTACTAAAGCTCTAGAGCTTTATAAGAAAAAGCAAAAATCTTAACATTCGCTTCATGCTAACGCATGGCTCATGTCGCCAACGAATCCCAACAGGCTCCGTTGCTCAAAATAGTTGATAATTTTATTTTTTATCAATATTGTGCATAAGTTGAAAATTTTATGATTTTCTTACAGATAAAAAAAGGTGATTAAAAATCACCTTTTTTCACTATACTTCTAATATCTCCTATCATATATAATGATCCAGCACATATTACAACTGAATTCTTATCAGTTTTTTCAATAGCTAATTTCACAGCTTCTTCTATATCATCACAACTCGTACACTCTTTATCCAAGTCATTTATTATTTCTTTTAATTCATCTGATTTCATAGCTCTAGGGTTATTCGGCTTCGTTGTAATTATATTTTTACATCTAGGTATTAATATCTCACAAACAGTACCTATATCCTTGTCTTTAAGCATACCCAATACAAGAGTTATATCCTTACCAACCATATAGCATCTATTGTATTACATAAAGAATTAGCTCCATCTTCATTATGAGCTCCATCTATTATAAATAAAGGATCTTTTCTTAAAACTTCAATCCTACCAGCCCACTTAGTATTTTTAAGACCGTTATATATATTTTCATTACTTATTTCAAAACCGTATTTATCCTTTAATATACTAATAACATTAAGCGCAACTATTGCATTGTTAACTTGATGCTTTCCTATCAACTGTATTTCTAGATTTTTATAAGATTCACCTTTAACCTTACAATTAAAAACTTGTCCTAAAACATCCATTTTAGTTATCTCTTTATTTTCTGTATCAGCCATAGTAAGATTGCATTTTTTTGCTTTAACTATCTCTTTTATAACAGTTTCACTTTCCTCATTTTGAGGATACATAACAACTTCACAATCGTCTTTTATTATTCCACCTTTTTCATAAGCAATTTTTGCTAAAGTATCACCTAAATAATCAGTATGGTCTATACTAATAGGAGTTATAACATTTATAAGTGGTTTCTTTATAACATTTGTAGCATCAAATCTGCCACCCATTCCAACCTCTAATACAACAAAATCTGCATTTTGTTCTTTATAATAATAAAAAGCTACAGCCGTTACTATCTCAAATTCAGTAGGATGATTAAACCCATTCTTAACCATGTCATCAACCTTACACTTTACTATCTCAGTAACCCTTGCAACCTCGCTTTCTTTTATGTTTTCAGAATTAATCCTAACTCTCTCAGTGAAAGATTCTAAATAAGGAGAAGTATACATACCAACCTTATATCCACCGCTTATAAGCATAGAATTTATAAACGAACAAGTAGATCCTTTACCATTAGTTCCTGCAACATGTATTATATTTAAATCATCTTGAGGATTGCCCAGCATATCTAAAAGCTTAGTGATATTATCAAGACCTAATACCCTTCCAAATTTATAAGTACCATGTATATACTCAAGAGCTTCGTTATAATTCATTTAAATCCCCCATTCCCAACTTTTTTAAATAAAGACTTTTTTATTTTAGTATAACATTTATCTTATATATTTTAAATCGTATGTTTGTGAAATTTTTATTTATTCTCCCAATTCATCAAAAAAAATATCTAAGTTCAAAATGAACTCAGACATTTTTAATGCTCTATTTTAATTTAGATTGCAAATTTTCTAATCTTTCAACTACAGTTTTCATCATTTCTTCATACTTATCTTTCTTAGATTTTTCTTCTTCTATTAAAGAGTCTGGTGCTTTAGCTAAGAATCCTTGGTTAGATAACTTACCAGATACTCTTTTTAATTCGCCTTCAATTTTTGATTTTTCCTTTTGAAGTCTTTCTATTTCTTTTTCAAAATCAACCAATTCATCAAGTGGTATATAAATTTGAGCTCCTTCTATTAGAGTTGTCATTGCATCCTCAGGAATTCCAACCTTATCCTTTAATATTTCAACTTCTGATGCAGATGCTAACGTTTTGAAGTAATCTTTTCCTTCTTCAATAGTAGCTATTTTTTCCTCAGATGCAACTATTATGACCTTAGCCTTTTTAGAAGGTATAACATTCATTTCCGCTCTTATATTTCTTATATTTCTTATTCCTTCCATTATCAAGTTCATTTTCTCTTCTTCTTCCTTCATACTATCTTCTTCCTTGTATTTAGGCCAAGAAGCTAAAACTATACTTCCATCTACAGTCGGTAAATATTGATATATCTCTTCAGTTATAAATGGCATATATGGATGAAGAAGCTTCAATACATTTTCAAGTACATAAGTTAAAGTATATAAAGCAGATTTTTTAGAAGCTATATCTTCTCCGTAAAGTCTAGGTTTAACCATTTCTATATACCAGTCACAGTACTCTGACCATGTGAAATCGTAAACTTTTTGACTAGCCATTCCAAGTTCAAATTTTTCCATATTATCTGTTACATCTTTAGCTAACTCATTAACTCTTGATATAACCCACTGATCAGCAAGAGTTAAATCTTTTTCAACATACTCTCTATTTAAACCTTCTACTAAATCTTCACTTAAGTTCATGAACACAAATCTTGATGCATTCCAAAGCTTATTAGCAAAGTTTCTAGCAGATTCTACTCTCTCAATATAAAATCTCATATCATTTCCCGGAGTATTTCCAGTAGCTAATGTAAATCTTAACGCATCAGCTCCATACTGCTCTATTATCTCAAGAGGATCTATTCCATTTCCTAAAGACTTACTCATCTTTCTTCCTTCAGAATCTCTAACAAGTCCATGTATTAAAACATGTTTAAACGGAATTTCATCCATACAGTAAAGTCCTGAGAATACCATTCTTATAACCCAGAAGAATATAATATCATATCCTGTAACTAACACATCAGTCTTGTAGAAGAAATCAAGTTCCTTAGTCTTTTCAGGCCATCCAAGTGTAGAAAAAGGCCATAAAGCCGATGAGAACCAAGTGTCTAGTACATCTTCATCTTGCTTTAAGTTAGCAGAATTACACTTAGGACACTTACTTGCCATTTCTTTAGAAACAATAGTTTCCTCACAATCTTGACAATAATAAGCCGGTATTCTATGTCCCCACCATAATTGTCTTGATATACACCAATCTCTTATATTCTCTAACCAGTGATAATAAGTCTTATTAAACCTCTCCGGAACAAGCTTTATTTTACCATCCTTAACAGCATCTATAGCAGGTCCTGCAAGCTCATCCATCTTAACAAACCATTGTTTTGATACCATAGGCTCAATTATCGTATTACATCTATAACAATGTCCTATATTATGAGTATGATCTTTTACGTGAACTAAGTATCCTTCTTTATCTAAATCTTCAACAAGACGTTTTCTACACTCATATCTATCCATACCTTCATATTTACCAGCTTTAGAGTTCATAGTTCCATCTTCATTCATAACTACTATTTTTTCAAGATTATGTCTTTCTCCAATTTCAAAATCATTAGGATCATGTGCTGGAGTTATCTTAACAGCTCCTGTTCCAAAGTCCATTTCAACATAATCATCTGCAATTATAGGAATTTCTCTTCCTACTAAAGGTAATATAAGCTTTTTACCTATTAAATCCTTGTATCTTTCATCATCTGGATTAACCGCAACAGCAGTATCTCCTAGTATAGTCTCTGGTCTTGTAGTTGCTATTTCTAAGAACTCATTAGAATCCTTAACTTGGTATTTAACATGGTAGAAATGTCCTCCATGCTCCTCATGTTCAACCTCTGCATCTGATAAAGACGTTTTACAATCAGGACACCAGTTTATTATTCTATTTCCTCTGTATATATGCCCATCATTGTATAACCTTACGAAAAATTCTGTAACCGCTTTATTACATCCCTCATCCATAGTGAATCTTTCTTTTTCCCAGTCACAAGAATCTCCAAGCTTTTGCATTTGCTCAACTATTCTTCTTCCATATATGTTTCTCCATTCCCAAGCTCTTTTTAAGAACCCTTCTCTTCCCAGCTCATACTTGCTCTTACCTTCATCATTTCTAATCTTCTCAACAACCTTAACCTCTGTTGCAATACTCGCATGGTCAGTTCCAGGTTGCCATAAAGTAGCATATCCATCCATTCTTTTCCATCTAACAAGTATATCTTGAAGAGTATGATCAAGTGCGTGTCCCATATGTAACTGTCCCGTTATATTAGGCGGAGGAAGCATTATAGAATAAGGCTTTTTAGACTCATCAACTTCTCCTTTGAAATATCCTTTTTCTAACCATCCACTATAAAGTCTTTCTTCAAACTCTTTAGGGTCATACTGTGTAGGTAAATTTTTAATTTCCATATTAACTCCTCCTGTATTTAAATATTAATTATCTATAAAGCGAAACTTAATCAGATGGAGTTTTACTCCCTGAATTTTTAGTGACTAATCCAAGCTGTAAGTTCTTATCTCCAGCCTTAAGAGGATGGAGTTTTAGAACTTTTAGCTTTCGGATAAATAAAAAAAGAGCCTTTCATCCTTAAAAGGACGAAAAACTCGCGGTACCACCTTATTTTCAGAATAAATCTGACTCTCATTCTTGTTAACGACAATTTGCCGGCCAGATCTACTATCACTTCAATCTAGAAGCTCCAAAGCTACATTCCAAAAGTCCATTCCTAGAAAACCTTTCAGCCAAGGGTCTTCCTCTCTAATGGCGAAACTTTCGTACTCCTCTTCTTCACAGCTTTTATGTATATTTAACTTACATCATTTTAGTATATTATATATTTTTTTTGAATTTTGTCAACATCATTATTATATCACTTAAATAAATATTTATTCAAACTTATTGAAATGACATAACTTTAAAATTTAAAATTCATTGAAAATTATGTTATTTGTGGAACCACAATTTTCAAGCTGAATAATATAGACTATATAAAGCGAAATTTAATTCGGATGGAGTTTTTAATCCAACTGAACTTTTAGCCTGATAAACTAGGAAAGGAGATAAAAACATGCTTTATTACGTAAAAAGAGGTGATACACTTCAAATAATAGCGAATAAATTCAATGTATCTCCACAATCTATAATTAAAGCCAATGTAATTTGCGACCCCAATTATATAACAGTTAACACCCCTCTCATAATCCCGGAGGAAGGTGTAGAACTACCAAAATCACAAGGTCAATCACCTTATTATATAGTTCAGTTCCGAGATACTTTTTTATGTTTATCTAAAGAATTTAACACTACAGTTAACAACCTAATCTATATGAATAGATTAAACCCAAACATGATTCCCACCGGTTATGAAATACTAATAGGTGATTATCTTCCAAAGCCCAGATGAATTAGATAAACTATGGGAAGAAACAGGAAATAACAAATGCGATGAATTATCAGCAGATCAAGTTCATAGTATATATTACAATGGTTCTTTTGTCTGGGAGGCATTAGGAAAACAATCTATACCTTACTTAATTAAACTTTTAAATAATCCTTGCGATATAGTTAAGTATTATTCCATAGTAAGCCTTGGAAGAATACGTTCTAACAACAAAACCGTAATAGACGAACTTATAAAATTAATAACTTACGAAAATGAATTAATATCAAATGCAGCGCAGTGGGCATTACTTAGAATAGATCTAGTAAGAAAATATTCAAAAAGAATGCATGTTACAACAGCCGAGAACAGAATATACGATACCCCAAATTTAAATTCAAATTCATTCACAGTTCCCGCTGGAAGCCAAATCATGTCTTTGAATTGGTCAATTCCTAGCCCTACAGATGAAAAGAATATATTCGGAGAAACACTCTTATATGATAGAGTTCGGTTCTTCACAACAGGTCAAGATGGTTATTTACCTAGACTTGGATTTAATGAAATTAATGCGATATAAGGTTGCTTATATCGCATTAATTTTTAGCTTTTTTTAAAGCTCTTTGAACTGCGATTTTCCAATTATCAGTAGTAACCGTAGCTCCAGCTATAGAATCAACCTCATATGTTTGTTTTTCAATCATTTCATCTTTCATACTAATTCTATATTCTTTTAAATTAGGAAATATCTTTCCATCTACTTCTTGACCCGCCCACATATCATAGTCAACTTCATTGCCATTTGCATCTAGTCTTTTTAAGTCTATATTTTTGATTTTATCGTCTTCAATAGTTACAACAGCCTGTTCACTTCCATATTTCCATTTATCTCCATAAGCTTCATGAACCCCATTTTTGTATACAGTGTCTACCTTAGTATCTTTAGCACATCCACTAAAAACAATCATACTTAATCCCAAAGCTACTACGCATACTAATTTTCTCATAATAACCACTCCTTAGTTATGTATTTTAATATCACCATTACTATATATTATACCATTACTATATCCGTCAATATTTTCGATTATTTTTCTCATGTGGTAATTATACACAGTGTAATTTTCCCTATTTTGGGCATATTTTATTGCTGTCAAATTTTCCATACATATTCATCAATTCAATATGATTCATATTATTTAAAGTACATGTTCCATCCATGTCATCTATAACTTTCAAATGCCTAAATACTATATCGTAATTTTTTATTATTGATTTAAACTTTTTTATTTCAGCTTCATTTTTAGAATTCATATGAATATTATTTATATCTTTTTCAAGATTCAATATAACATCTTCAATATTATTTAAATCTACATTTAAGTCCTTTTAATACTTTGTCTTCTAATAATTTATTTAAATTATTTCCAATTTGAATTAGATCGTCCTCTATATTATTATAATTGACTATAGGTTTTATAAAATAATTGACTAAAACAGCAATTATAATTCCTATGAATGTGTCTAATATTCTATTTAGTGCATAAAAAATCAGGATTTCGTCCATCTAAATTAGTCATAATCACACAAAATACAATACCCGCTATACTCATAGACTTCTTCCACCCAAATAGATTACACATATATATAACTACCATTATTCCTATTCCCATAATAATTACATTACTTGAATTTATAAAATAGAATACAACACCTACCATAGCCCCAAGTATAGTTCCAAGCATTCTATTTCTTCCAACTTTGAAAGATTCTCCTATCGTTGTTTGCATAGATATAATTGCGGCTATTGCTGCATAAAAAGGATATTCCATATTAAAAAAACGAGAAATAGCAACAGATAACGATACAGCTATTGCAGTTTTTATATTTCTCATACCAACCCTCATACAACCCCTCCTTAACTACATTATACATTAATATGATTCATATTAATGTATAATGTAGTTAGATACAAAAAAACTTGGCGTATAATCGCCAAGTTTTTAGTAATAACCGTAATAATCACGTCTTCTTCTCCTTCTTCTTCTTTGAGGTCTATATCTTCTTCTATCCATAAGTTCTCTAAGTAATAATATAGTTATTATATCTCTTGCATATCTTCTTCTATTCCTAGTTAAATCTTCTTCATCTTCATAGTCATCTTCATATTCATCTCTAAACAAACAGCTTTTAGTACATTTCTCATATATATTATCTACAATTTTTTCTATTTTCTTTTGACTTGGAAATGGATTCATATCAATATTTTCTTCTAAATCATATTCTTCGCAATACTCATATACATAAGGATATACCTCATGGTATATTGGAGGATACGATTTTTTAGACTGATTATAACAATAATTCATATAATAATAGTTATACATAATCTCACCCCTTCGTATTATACTATGTATATTCATCCCCTTTTGTTATAACAAATAGACAATTTTTTACCACTAAGAATTATAATATTTTCGTTTTGTGGGTATTTTTTTAAAAAAGCTACACCTGCAACTATTTTTAAGCAACAGAGTCGTAAGACTTGTTGGCGTCATGAACCTATGTAAATTTTGAGAACGGAGCCCGTAGGGATCGTTGGCTACATGAGTCACCGCGTTAGCGAGTAGACGAATTTTGTAACTATTATTTTTCATATTGAATACATTAAAAATACAACCAATCTTATATTAAGGGGTGATATTTTATGAATATACGCAAAAAAATTGGGCACTAGTATTATCCTCTCTGATGATATTAATGCTAGTTACTGTAGGTTGTTCAAATAATAATTTAACTAAAATAACACTTGCAGAGGTTACTCATTCAACCTTCTATGCTCCCCAGTATGTAGCTCTTGCAGAAGGTTTTTTTGAAGAAGAAGGTCTAGATGTTGAAATAATAAACACAAAAGGTGCTGATAAAACCATGGCAGCTCTTCTTTCAAACGAAGCTGATATAGGTCTTATGGGTCCCGAGGCCTCTATTTATGTCTACAACCAAGGAAAAGAAGATTACGCAATAAACTTTGCTCAACTAACCCAAAGAGATGGTAGTTTTTTAATCGGTAGAGAAAAAGATGACAAGTTCACATTCGATAAATTAAAAGGAAAAAGCATATTAGGAGGAAGAAAAGGTGGAGTTCCCGAAATGACACTTGAATATGTTCTCAAAAAGAATAAGCTTGACTTAGAAAAAGATGTTAATATAAGAACAGATATACAATTTGGTGTAATGGCTGGAGCATTTACAAGCGGAACAGGAGATTACGTAACATTATTTGAACCTGTAGCCTCTTCTTTAGAAAAAGAAGGTAGAGGATATATAGTAGCATCTATAGGTATGGAATCTGGTTACCTTCCATATACATGTTACAGTTCTAAAAAATCCTATATAGAAAAGAATCCAGATGTAATCCAAAAGTTTACAAACGCCATATATAAAAGCCAACAATGGGTAAAAACTCACTCTTCTGAAGAGATAGCTCGTTCTATATCATCTGAGTTTCCAGATACCGATATAAGCGATTTAACAGTTGTAGTCGAACGATATAAATCACAAGATACATGGTCAGAAACTACTATTTTAAAAGAAGATAGTTTAAATCACCTAATGGATATAATTGATTTAGCTGGTGAACTTGATAAAAGAGCTCCATACGATAAAATAGTAACTACTGAATTTTCTCAAAATGCTATAAAAAATTCAGATAAATAACTTGAGTTGTTCAAAATATATCTATGAAGATAAGATTAATATTTTCATAGATATATTTTTAATTTCAGATTTTATATATAATTACCATAGACATATCCTTATCTTAGGTGTATGATTATATGTTGTATACAATATATTACAATATTTCAACGTCAAAGGGATGGTGTTTATGTTAATTCCAAAACTATTTACTTGTTTCAAATCATACAGCAAAGAACAATTCACAAAGGACCTTATATCAGGAATAATAGTGGCAATTATAGCCCTACCACTTTCAATAGCTTTAGCTATTGCATCTGGTGTATCTCCAGAAAAAGGTCTTTATACTGCAATCATAGCAGGATTTTTAATTTCTTTACTCGGAGGAAGTAAGGTTCAAATAGGAGGTCCAACAGGCGCTTTTGTTGTAATAGTCTACGGCATTGTACAAAAGTATGGAATAGATGGGCTAACCGTTGCCACATTAATGGCAGGATTTTTCCTTATTCTAATGGGTCTTCTTAAATGCGGTAATATGATAAAGTTCATACCTTATCCTATTACAACAGGATTCACAAGCGGTATAGCTGTAACTATTTTCTCAACGCAGATAAAAGATTTTTTAGGACTCAATATTGAAGTTCCTTCAGAGTTTATGGATAAATGGATAGTATATTTACAAAATCTAAACTTAATTAACAGACAAAGTTTATTAATAGGCATAATCTCTATCCTACTAATAATAATCTTGCCTAAAATAAACAAAAAAATTCCACCTACACTTATAGCTATACTATTTTCTACATTTGCTACGATGTATTTTAATTTAAATATAGATACAATCGGAAGCAAATTTAGCGATATACCTTCTATACTTCCTAGTATTCATATTCCAAACGTTGATATGAATATGATAATAATGCTCATTCCTTCAGCTATAACAATAGCTATACTTGCAGGTGTAGAGTCTTTATTGTCAGCCGTAGTAGCAGATGGTATGATAGGTGGAAATCATCGTTCTAATATGGAGTTAGTAGCTCAAGGTATAGCTAATATAGGTTCTGCATTATTTGGTGGAATACCAGCAACAGGCGCTATCGCAAGAACTGCAGCTAATATAAAAAACGGAGGCAAAACACCAATATCAGGTATAGTTCACTCAATCACATTAATATTATTCATGATAATTTTAATGCCTTATATAAAGTTAATTCCGATGGCTTCTCTTTCAGCTATTCTAATAGTTGTCTCATACAATATGGGAGAATGGGATGCTTTCAAAAGAATACATAAGTTTCCAAAGAGTGATTCTTTAGTGTTTATAACTGTATTTTTATTAACTGTATTTTTCGATCTCGTAATAGCTATCGGCATTGGAATTGTACTTTCTTCTTTCTTATTTATGAAGAGAATGGCAGATGTTACGGATATAAAACCTGTATCTTATACTTACGAACAATTAGATGACAGCGAATTTGAATATAAGGTTCAAATTCCTAAGGATATTTACATATATGAGATAAACGGAGCATTCTTCTTCGGTGCTACAGATAAATTTATAAAGACTATGAAAAATATGAATAACCTTCCTAAGGTATTGATATTAAAGATGAGCAATGTATTAGCAATGGATGCCACTGCATATAACGCTTTAGAATCTACTAAAAATTTATGTGATAAAAATGGAATAAAGCTTTTAATATTAGATATTCAATACCAACCTCTTAAAGTATTAAAAAAATGTGAATTTATAACTAATAAAAACCAAAATATACTATTCAAAGACTTCGATAGTGCATTTAATGAAGCTTTATCTATAGTAAATAAATATTACGATAAACAAAAGGATATACCTGAGATACCAAACACACACACAGCATAAAATTCGCTTCATGCTATCGCATGGCTCATGTCGCCAACGAGTCCTAACGGGCTCCGTTGTTCAAAATAGTTAATACATTTATTCACTTATCAATATTATCAGTAAGTTAAAAAGATTATAATTTACTTAAAAACAAAAAAATACTGGAGAATCTCCAGTATTTTTTTATGTATTAAACTATACCTTGAGCCATCATAGCATCGGCAACTTTTAAGAAACCAGCTATATTAGCTCCAGCTACGTAATTTCCTTCTACTCCATATTCTTTAGCTGCTTCTTTAGCTGCAGCGAATATGTTTACCATTATACCGTGAAGCTTAGTATCAACTTCTTCAAATGTCCAGTGAAGTCTCATGCTATTTTGAGACATTTCAAGAGCTGAAGTTGCAACTCCACCTGCATTAGCAGCCTTAGCTGGCGCAACTAATACATTACTCTTTAAGAATTCACCAACAGCTTCATTTGTACAAGGCATGTTAGCTCCTTCTCCCATAGCTATTACTCCGTTATCAATTAACTGTTTAGCTTCTTTAACATCTATATCATTTTGAGTTGCACAAGGAAGAGCTACATCACATTTAATAGTCCAAATACCTTTTTGTCCTTCATGATATTCAGCTTCTGGATGATCCTTAACATACTCACTAATTCTCTTTCTTTCAACTTCTTTGATTCTTTTAACTGTATCTAATTTAATTCCTTCTTTATCATATATGTATCCAGCAGAGTCACACATAGCAACTACTTTAGCTCCTAAAGATTGAGCCTTTTCACAAGCGTATATAGCAACATTTCCAGCTCCTGATATAACTACTGTTTTACCATCAAAGCTATGTCCATGCTCTTTTAACATTTCTTGAGTAAAGTAAACAAGTCCAAATCCAGTAGCTTGTGTTCTTGCAAGTGATCCACCATATGTAAGTCCCTTACCAGTAAGAACTCCACCTTCATAGGCATTCTTAACTCTTTTATATTGTCCAAATAAGTATCCTATTTCTCTTCCTCCAACTCCTATATCTCCAGCTGGAACATCTAAATCTTGACCTATATGTCTGTATAATTCAGTCATAAAACTTTGACAGAATTTCATTATTTCATTGTCAGATTTTCCTTTAGGATTAAAGTCTGATCCACCTTTTCCTCCACCTATTGGAAGTCCAGTTAATGAATTTTTAAGTATTTGCTCAAATCCTAAGAACTTTATAATTCCAAGATAAACAGATGGATGGAATCTTAATCCCCCTTTGTAAGGTCCTATAGCACTGTTAAATTGTACTCTGAAACCTCTATTAACTTGAACCTTACCATTATCATCTAACCAAGGTACTCTAAACATAATTTGTCTTTCTGGCTCTACGAATCTTTCTAAAAGACCAGATTCTACAAATTCAGGGTGTTTTTCTATAACAGGCTCTAATGATTGTAAAACCTCTTCTACTGCTTGGTGGAATTCTACTTCACCAGGATTTCTTTTTTTAACTTGTTCTAAAATACTATCCATAACTGACATATAAACATACCCCCAAAATCAAATTTTTAATTTTTTGATATCCCTTTGTCTTTAATTATACAACTTGTAAAATAATTTTCAACCTTAAAAGTGTATATTTTAACAAACTTGCTTATATTCGGAATATTCAATCTTTTAATTCCAAAAAAAGCGTTAATACAGTATCAACTGCATTAACACTTTTTTTAATTTATCTCTATTCTTTCTCCCTTTGATATATATATAACCCTCTCACATATATTAGTTATATGGTCTGCTATTCGCTCTAGATACCGTCCTACAAAGAGTAATTTTGTACCTTGATTTGTATACTCTGTATTTTCATGTATCATATTCAATATGTCTCTATATACATCTTTATATAAATCATCTACAAGTTCATCCTCTTGTCCCACTTTGAAAGCTATCTCCGCATCTTCTAATTTAAAACTTATTTTTAAATTTTTCATCATATGAATAATAATTTCTTTAATTTTAGGTATGTCTACAAGGGGTTTTATATGCTCTTCTCTTCCTATTTTTATAGTTTCTCTAGATATATTTACACAAAAATCTCCAATACGCTCAAGATCAGTTATTATCTTAGACACAGAAAATATAATCCTAAGATCTCTTGCCATTGGTTGTTGAAGAGCTATAAGTTCTATTGCCTTCTCTTCTATTTCATACATACAATTATCTATTTCATCATCTAGTTTTCTTATAGTCCTTGCAAGTTCTAAATCTCTATTAACAAGTGCATCAACAGATTTTTCTATCAATTCTTCTACCCTATCCATCATAAACATAACGTCTTCTTTTAATTCATTTAAATCAGTTTTAAAATTTTCCCTAACCATAATCTACCTCCTACCCAAATCTTCCAGTTATATAATCTTCCGTTTTTTTGTTTTTTGGAGTTGTAAATATTTTGTTAGTTTCTCCAAATTCAACAACTTCTCCCATTAAAAAAAATGCTGTGTTATCAGATATTCTAGCTGCTTGCTGCATAGAGTGTGTAACTATTACTATAGTATAGTCTTTTTTTAATTCTTGTATTAAATCTTCCACTTTAGAGGTAGCTATAGGATCTAGTGCAGATGTTGGCTCATCCATTAAAATAACTTCAGGTTCCATAGCTATAGCCCTTGCTATACATAATCTTTGCTGTTGTCCTCCAGATAGTCCATACGCTGATTTATCTAATCTATCTTTTACTTCATCCCAAAGGGCTGCACCTTTAAGACTTTTTTCAACAATTTCATCTAACTTCTTTTTATCTCTCAATCCTTGTTTTCTAAGTCCATATACTATATTTTCATATATAGACTTTGGAAAAGGATTAGGTTTTTGAAATACCATTCCTACTCTTTTTCTTAAATCTTCTACCTCAATAGTATTTGAATATATATCTTCTCCGTCTAATATAACATCTCCACTTAATTTTGTTCCTTCTATTAAGTCATTCATTCTATTTAACGTTCTTAAAAATGTAGATTTCCCACATCCTGACGGACCTATAAAAGCAGTTACTTTCTTTTCTTCTATATCTATATTTATGTTTTTTAAAGCTTTAAAATTCCCATAGTGAAAATCCAAATTATTTATTTTCATTTTAACTGCCATTTTATTTCCCCTCCTACTGTTTTATCCGAAAGCTAAGAATTCTAATATTCCATCCTCTTAAGGTTGGAATAAGAACTCTACAGCTTCTAGATTAGTTTAGCTAAAAATTCAGTTGGAGTAAAAACTCCATCTAAATTAAGTTTCACTTTATCCTATCTTGGTACTTATTTCTCAGAA
Organism: uncultured Peptostreptococcaceae bacterium; assembly: GCA_942492135.1. Taxonomy (GTDB): domain Bacteria; phylum Bacillota; class Clostridia; order Peptostreptococcales; family Peptostreptococcaceae; genus Tepidibacter_A. The sequence goes on along the minus strand of CALODI010000010.1, from coordinate 523,878 downwards.
GTATTGCTACTAAATTTATTGATATTAAAACTATAAGTAAAACTAATATTCCTGCAGATGCAACATTTTGAAATTCCGCTTGAGGCTTTGATGCCCAGTTATATATTTGAAGAGGTAGCGTTGTAAATTCATCAAATATTCCCTTTGGAGAAAACCAAATTCCAGCTGCTCCTCCAACAACAACAAGTGGTGCTGCTTCTCCTATAGCTCTAGATACGGCAAGTATTGTACCTGTTAATATACCAGGCATAGCATAAGGAATAATAGCCCCAGTTATTGTACCCCATTTAGTAGCACCTAGTGCATACGATGCTTCCTTTAAATCTTTAGGTACTGTTTTTAAAGCTTCTCGAGATGAAACTATTATTATTGGAAGTATTAGTAGTGCCATGGTTAAAGATGCAGATAAAATACTTCTTCCAAGTCCAAAAGTTCTAACAAATAAAGAAAGTCCTAATATTCCATATACAATAGATGGAACTCCTGCTAAGTTACTTATGTTAATTTGTATTATATTTGTCAATTTATTTTTAGGTGCATATTCCTCTAAATATATTGCCGATCCAAGCCCTAATGGAAATGCAATTAATAACGTCAATATATTTACCCATAAGGATCCAAGTATAGACGCTCTTATTCCTGATTTACTAGCAATTCTAGATGTATAATTTAAAAAGAAATCAACATTCACATGAGAAATTCCCTTTTTAAAAACATCTGAAAAAAGTGCAATTAGTATTAATATAATACATGATATAGATGCTAATAATATCAAATGAAAAAATTTATTCATTAATTTTCTCTTTTTTAAGTTCATATTATAGTCAGAATTTTTATTTATAAATTTTTTGTTTTTTAAATTAGGTGTATTCATTAATATTCCTCCCTAAGTTTATCAGCAACATACCTAGATAACATATTCATAACTAATGTCATAATAAATAAAAGCATAGCAACTGCATATAAGGTTTGAGATTCTATTGTGCCTTTTGCTATATCGCCTTGACTTACTTGAACTATAAATCCTGTCATAGTTTGAATACTTTCAAGTGGGTTTAAAGTAAGCTTCGGAGTTGATCCTGCTGCAAGTGCTACTATCATAGTTTCTCCTACAGCTCTTGATATAGCCAATATAAAAGATGATATTATTCCTGATATAGACGCAGGAATAACTACACCAAATACCACTTCTAATTTTGTAAGCCCTAGAGCATAAGCACCTTCTCTTAAGCTTTTAGGTACTGCTTGCATAGAATCTTCACTCAAAGATAGTACCATTGGTATAGTCATTATACCTACAGCTATAGCTGCACTAAGTGCATTGTAAATATTAGTTTGAGGTATTATATTTTTAAGTATAGGTGTAATAATATTAAGTGCAAAAAAACCATAAACTATAGAGGGTATTCCTGCTAATATTTCTAATATAGGTTTAATTATTTTTCTAACTTTTTTATTTGAATACTCACTTAAATATATAGCACTTAACAGTCCTATAGGTATTGAAATTATAGATGAGAAAAATACTATTAAAAATGTTCCGGTGACTAATGGTAGTATTCCAAAATGCTGAGGTTTTAAAAGAGGAGTCCACTGCTTTCCTGTAAAAAATTCTACAGGTGATACATGGGTAAAAAACAATACACTTTCTTTAAACAAAATAAATAATATACTAATAGTTATAAATACAGATACCATTCCGCATCCAAATAAAATATATTTTATTACCTTTTCATTTGATTTTTTCATATTTCATCCTCCTATATTACAATAAAAAAATTCGTCTAGTAGCTACGCACTGACTCATGTCGCCAACGATCCACAACGGTCTCCGTTGCTCAAAAATAATTGCAAGTATAGTTCTTCAATCAATGTTATCCACAGATTTAAAATCATATAGTTTCCTTACTATTATTGATTACATATTTAGAATACTATTTATTTGTTATGTGAGTGTTAACTACATATTATATATTTGTTAATTTCGTTAACTTTGTGTAAAATTCGTCTACTCGCTAACGCGGTGACTCATGTCGCCAACAACCCCTACGGGCTCCGTTCTCAAAATTCACATAGTTCATGGCGCCAACAAGTCTCGCGACTCTGTTGCTTAAAAATAGTTGCAAAGGTAGCTCCTTCATCAAGGTTATCCACAATTTGAAAATCATATACTTTCTTAAATGTAAAAAAACACTAGCAATTAGATTTCACATTGTTAGTGTTTTTTACATTTATTATTCTTCTATTTGAGAAAGTTGATTATCATACTCAGATTGTGGTAATTTTACGTATCCAATTTCAGGAACTAATTCTTTACCTTCTGTTAAATAATACTTTATGAATTCTTTAACTTCTTCTCTTTGTAAAGCTTCTTTGTTAACATATAAGAATAAAGGTCTTGATAAAGGAGAATATGTTCCATTTTCTACAGTTTCAGCAGTAGGTGCTACTGGTCCATTTCCAGAATCTATCGGAACTATCTTCAACTTATCTTTATTCTCTATATAATACGCATATCCGAAGAACCCTATTGAATACTGATCTCCTGCTATACCATTTACAAGTACGTTATCATCTTCACTTGCAGTATAATCTACTCTTATAGCTCCAGCTTCACTATTGACTTCTTCTGTAAAGTATTCAAATGTTCCAGAATCACTTCCAGGTCCATAAAGCTTTACCGGTTCAGCTGGCCACTCAGCTCTTACATCTTTCCATGTCTTAACACTACTATTTGGCTCCCATATTTTATTTAATTCTTCTAAAGTTAAATAGTCTACATAGTCATTATCTTTATTTACTACAACAGATAATCCATCATATGCAACTTTAAGTTCTAAATAATCAATCCCAGCCTCTTTAGCTTTATTTATCTCTTTTTCTTTTATAGGTCTTGATGCATCATTTATATCCGTTTCTTTAACTAAGAACTTTTCAAATCCTCCACCTGTTCCAGAAAAGTTAACAGTAACCTTAACTCCTTGATTCATCTTCTGAAATTCTTCTGCTACAGCCTCACTTACAGGATATACTGTACTCGAACCATCTATTGCTATTGATCCACTTAGTCCTATTTGAGTATCTTTAGTTTGACCTCCACAACCTGTTAACATTCCTATTGATAAAGTACCTATTATTCCAAGTGATAAAAGCTTTTTCATATTAGTTTTAATAATTCCCATAATCAATTCTCCTTTCAAATTTCAGAACTTATTTTTTCCACATCTCTAGAATACTATTCATTTGTTATGTCAATGTTAAGTAGATGTTATAGCTTAGTTAAGTTTGTTAATAATATGTAAATACCAGTATCCCAAAAACTTTATTTGCTTATTCATCAATTTAAGTGTAAAATATAAGAATGCGATTTTTAAAGAAAGGGAGTTTATTATGTCGAAAAAACAAGATATTGTAAATATAGCAGTTATTGCCCACGTTGATGCAGGAAAATCTACACTAGTAGATGCATTTTTAAGTCAAAGTGGTGTTTTTAGAGCGAATCAAGAAGTTGTTGATTGTGTAATGGATAGTAATGATTTAGAGCGTGAAAGAGGTATAACTATATACTCTAAAAACTGTTCTATTCAATACAAAGGAGTAAAAGTAAATATAGTAGATACACCTGGTCACTCGGATTTCTCATCTGAGGTTGAAAGAGTTATCAAAACTGTTGATACAGTTATACTACTTGTAGATTCAAGTGAAGGACCTATGCCTCAAACTAGATTCGTTCTTCAAAAATCTTTAGAACTTGGAATTAGACCGATCCTATTTATAAATAAAATAGATAAGAAAGATCAAAGAGCTGAAGAAGTTGTAGATATGGTATTCGATTTATTCGTAGATTTAAATGCTAATGATGAGCAATTAGAGTTTCCAATTATATATGGTATTGCCAAAGAGGGTATTGCAAAGAGAGAATTAAATGACGATAGTACTGATTTATCTCCTTTATTCGAGACAATACTTGAACATATAGATGTATACCCTGATTACGATAATGAGCCGCTTCAAATGCAAGTGTCTGCTCTTGGTTATGATGATTATATAGGAAGACTTGGTATAGGAAGAATTTATAAGGGTACTTTAAGCGAAGGCGAAACAGTTTCTATAACAAAAAGAGATGGTTCTGTTGGCAAAGGTAAAGTATCTAAAATGTTCGTATATGAAGGATTAAATCAAGTTGCTAAGCAAGAAGCTAAAAGTGGAGATATAGTAGTTATATCTGGTATACCTGATATTTCTATAGGAGAAACACTTTGTAATGCAGCTAATATATTACCTATGCCTATGATAACTATAGAAGAGCCTACACTTTCTATGAATTTCTTCGTTAATGATTCTCCATTCGTTGGACAAAGTGGTAAATTCTTAACTACTAGACACTTAAGAGATAGGTTAGAAAAAGAACTTGAAGTAAACGTAGGATTGAAAGTAGATTCTTTAGATACTACTGATGGATACAAAGTATCTGGTAGAGGAGAACTTCATTTATCTATACTTATAGAAAGTATGAGAAGAGAAGGATATGAGCTTTCAGTTTCAAAACCTGAGGTTCTAATGCACAAAAAAGATGGAGTTTTACTTGAGCCAGTTGAAAGAGTTATCTTAAATGTTCCTGATGAATATTCTGGAGCAGTAATTTCTAAGCTTAATTTAAGAAAAGGGCTTATGGAAGGTATGGCTTCTGAAAACAACTACACAAAACTTGAATATATAGTTCCTACAAGAGGTCTTATCGGTTATAGAACTGAATTTATAAACGATACTAGAGGAGAAGGTACTATAGTTCGTTCATTTGCAAGATTTGAAGAATACAAAGGCGAAATACCTCAAAGATTAAACGGAGTTTTAATCTCTCAAGCTAAAGGTGTTGCTATGGCTTATTCTTTATTCAACTTAAGCGACAGAGCAACAATGTTCATACCTGCTACAACAGAAGTTTACGAAGGTATGATTATAGGTATGAACTCTAGAAGAGAAGATATGACAGTTAACCCTTGTAAGAACAAGAAATTAACTAACACAAGATCTTCTGGATCTGATGATGCTCTTAAATTAAGTACTCCTAAATCATTCACTCTAGAAGAAGCTTTAGAATTTATAGCGGATGATGAGCTTGTAGAAATCACTCCTGATGCTATAAGACTTAGAAAGAAAGTATTAAACGAAAACGATAGATTAAAATACAACAAAAACAGAAAATAACAAAATAAAGGGCCTAGACCCGAAGCCACTGAAAAGTGGCTTTTCTCATATTTAGAATGTTTTTTAACAGTCAGGAAACATCATGTCCAACGATAAGAAAAGAGCCCTTAGAAATGATTCTAAGGGCTCTCTTTTGTGTATTGATATTTAAAATTTTGCATAAGGACTTTTTCAGCGGCTTACTTATGCCCTTTATTTTTTTAGTTTAAAACTTCATTTACTACCTTTTGATCATAGTACATATCTTCATCGAATTCACCTTCAGTTTTAGCTACAACGATAGTACATACTGAGTCTCCAGTTATATTTACAACAGTTCTAGACATATCTAAGACTCTATCTATACCGATTATAAGTGCTATACCTTCAACAGGAAGTCCTACTGATTGCAACACCATAGATAGTGTAATCATCCCTACCCCAGGTACTCCAGCAGTTCCAACAGATGCAAGTGTAGCCGTAGCTATTATAGTCAAAAGAGCTTGTAAGCTTAAATCAATACCATATACTTGAGATATAAATACACAAGCAACTCCTTGCATTATAGCAGTTCCATCCATATTTATAGTAGCACCTAGCGGAAGTGTAAACGATGCAACATTCTTAGATACTCCCATATTTTCAACCGCTTCTATAGTAACAGGTAGCGTTGCATTACTCGATGAAGTCGAGAAAGCAACTCCAGCTACTGGTAAAAACTTTTTAAAGAATACTACAGGATTCAATCTACCTACGAATGTAAGTACTCCCATATAAGTAAGTGTTGCATGTATTAATAGTGCTAATACAACTGCTCCCATGTATTTTCCTAAGTTCGCCATGGCAGATAACCCAACATTCGCAAACGTATTAGATATAAGCGCAAATACCCCAATAGGAGCAAACTCCATAACAACCATAACCATCTTCATTACTATTTCATTTAAAGATTCAAATATTTTTACCACTGGATCAGCTTTTTCTCCAACTAAAGCCATACTTATTCCCATCAATAAAGAGAAAACTATTATCGGAAGCATATCCCCATTTGCCATTGAGGCTATAGGATTCGTAGGTACCATAGCTATAATAACATCAACAAGTGACTTTGACTGTCCTATAGTAGGTTCTTGCTTTATTATATTAGACATATCAAGCCCAATACCAGGATTTATAAATTTACCTACTAGTAAAGCTATACTTATAGCAACAGCAGTAGTAAGCATGTAGAAAACAAGTGTTTTGACCCCGACTCTTCCTAATTTTTTAACATCTCCAATTGCGGATGATCCACAAACTAAAGATACAGCTACAAGTGGTACTACAAGCATTTTTATCGCATTTATAAACACCTTACCAAATAACCTAAATATTCCGTCTATTAACAATGTATCTTTCACATACCCCGATGGCATAGAATTTAATATTAGTCCCATTATTAGTCCCAGCCCTAAAGCTATAAATATTTTTATTGTTAAACTAAGCTTCTTTTTCATATATTCCCCTCCTATTTTTATCTTACAATATTATAATACAAGGAGAATACAATAAAATACTGAAATATTCAAAATAATACATTTCATTTTTCAGTAAAATGCAATGTATTCATTTCATAATTTCATTTCGTATCAACAACCCTTCTATAAACTTTTTAACACTTATCTTACCACACACCTTATTTTTACCCCTTATATAGTCCATTTGCGCTTTCACATCTTCAAAATTAAATACCAAGTTTGAATATGTTGAAAAATCATCGTTCATATAGTCTTCAATTCCCAAGCTAGCTATATTATTTAAAGCCTTATTTATAGCTCTTCTAATTCTTTGCTCCATAGCTTTAGGATTATTGCTGAGTTTTTTACATATCTCACTAACCTTGTAATTTAAATGCCTATCGCCTTTCGATATAAGATATTCACATATATTTATTATATCCTTACTTCCAATTTCTCCTATTATTCCTAATTTTGAAAGAGAATACTTCATTTTTGCAATTTCAGACTTTTTACTTGCAATTCCATCATTCAATTGCAAATTTTCGAACATACCTTTTATACTATTTAAAGTAGCATGCATTTCAATTTTTTCTTTTACATTATTTATAACATTCTCAACCTCTATTATATTTATAGGTTTATTTATAAAAAATTCAATTCCTTGCTTGTAGGCCTTTGCTATCATATCCTTTGACGATACCTGAGATATCATAACAAACTTAATATCAGGCTTTATATTTTTGACAGCCTTTACAACCTCTATCCCATTTTTACATGGCATTAACAAATCAACTATAACTATACTAGGATTTTTAGCTACTATTTCTTTTATACACTCTTCACCGCTCAAAGAATATCCTATTACTTCTCCCAAGTTCTTATACTCTATTATATTTTCTAAAACCTTTACAACACTTATATCATCATCAACTATATAAAATTTCATCCAATCACCCTTCTAACTTTTCTTTAGGTATTGTTATCTCAAATGTAGTACCTACCTTATACTCCGATTCAACACTTATACAACCATTAAAGCGAGCCTCCACCATCTCTTTCACAATAGTAAGTCCTATTCCCCTATTCATATCTCCCGTATTCATATTAAACTTCGTAGAAAAACCTGGATTAAATATATAATTTTTATCAGAAGCCCTTATTCCCTTACCATTATCAGATACCATAAAAACAAATTCTTCGTCCTCACAAAAATAACCAACATCAATAACACCATTTCTATCATTTATAGATTCTATAGAATTATTTATCAAATTCCTAAGTATAGATATTAGGATATAATGGTCCTTAACCTTTATATCCTTTCCAGTGTTAAAATTAATTTCTATACTAGAACCTATTGAATCTATATACTTAATAGTACTATCTTCAAGTATATTAAATATATATACAAGACTCATTTCTTTGTGCTTTGCTTTTATATGCGTAACCTCTTCTATCCCTTTTATAACCCTTATATAATCTTTTTTAATCTCATGTATATCTTTTGTTATAGAAAGAGATATAGACTTTATATTAGCATCTATATCCATCGTATTTAGCTTTTCATATAACTCAAACGAATTGCTCATAACAACTTCTATATTGTCCATATTCTTATTCATGAAATATATCTCTGTTTTCAAACTAGATATCAAAAACAATAACTTTCTATATCTTTCATCGTGTTCTTCTTTTTCTATAAGGATATTATATTCTTTTATTATATTTATAAATATAAGCGTAATAGAACTCCTAACCAGGCACACCATAATCAAAACTTTTATATTATGTATATCTAAATCCACACTATACCTAAATACAGATTCGACCAAATTCCCCACAAATTCACTAACACAAAGAGATGCAAATAAAATATATATATTTTTTTGATTTCTTATATTTAAGTTATTGAATACAATTCCAAACGTCAGATAAAAAAATATAACTGGATAATTAATTTCTAAAGAACAATACAATTCATTTCCATTAACAACCGATATTATCACTCTTAAAAAAAACACTACATGCGCTGTTACTAAACTAGTTTTTATTATATCTACATTTTTAAAAAACATAAAGATAATAGATAAAAATATTATTCCAGCAGATACCCTAAAATGATCATTAAATATATTTATATATATTTGAGAAACAAAAGCTATAATAATGCTTATAACTATAATTTTCTTTAATTCTTTCATATTCATTCTCCTCAATTAGAAAATATATTTTCTAATTGCTTCTCTATAAACAAAGTCTTTTCCTCTATTAAATCTATAAATATGTTTTTATGCGTTATATTTTTTCCATTTTTATCTACAAGCAATTTTATAATAGGTCTATCTAGCATGTGTTTATTTTGATTATATACAATCCCTTTACAACCATCTGATAGCTTTACTATAGACCCTTCTTTAAATTTTACTATTTTTGATAAAAACAATTTAGCTATATCAAAATCAAAGTCATTATGACCCAAACTGTATATATACTCAGAAGCTTTATATACAGGCATCTTTTCCCTATACACTCTGTCACTCGTCAAAGCATCAAACACATCTGCTATAGAACATATCCTAGCCATTTCATATATACAATCCCCCGATAATTGATTAGGGTAGCCTTTCCCATTCCACTTTTCATGATGCTGTAAAATAATTTGCTTACTCAAAGCAGATATTTCACTTCCATAATTATCACTTACATATCTATATCCAAGTTCAGAGTGCTTCTCAATTTCAATTCTTTCTTCAATCGTTAACTTTCCTGGCTTGTTCAGAATTTTAGAATCTATGAATACTTTTCCAATATCATGCAACAAAGCTCCCAACGCCATTTTTTGAAGTTTCATTTTATCGTATTTCATAAGAATCCCAGTATAAAGACATGATAACATAACATTCAAACTATGCTCATATAAGTAATCATCAGACATTCTAATTTCATTTATACTATAAGATATATCTCTGTTTGCAGTTACAACATCTAGCAGTTCAGAAATAGTATTATTTATAATATTCATATTAAGACCTATATTTTTACCTTTTTTAGCCATATTAAACTGATCTTTTATAACCTCTTTTACTTCTCTATACTTTTCAATCGATATTGTCTCGTTCGGTTCTATTCCCTCTGATATTTCATCACTTATATAAATATACTGTATATTTTTCGAATCAAGTTGCTTAATATAATTAACATTTAACTTAACCTTTTCTTGAAGCAACACTATACCATTCGAATATATAGGCTTAGCTACATAATATTCATATTTTTCAACATCTATATAATTAACATTTACAATTCTCACCATATCACCCCATACTACAAATTTTCCTACATATATTATAAGTTTCATTATATATATATTATCAAAGTATATTTTTGACTTCAATAAGGATATAGTCTTTATTTTATCAAAAATTCGCTTCATGCTAACGCATGGCTCATGTCGCCATCCAGTCCTAACGGGCTCCGTTGCTCAAAATAGTTGCCACTTTACTTCTTTCATCAATATTATCCGCAAATTAAAGTTTGTATAATTTTCTTAAAACCTAAAAAAGAGAAATCTAACGATTTCTCTTTTTAATAAAATTTCATTTAGATTTTTCCAATTCGTCTACTAATTCCTTAAAGGTATCAAGCGCTGTTTGTATTGCCTTTTCATCTTCCATATCCACACCAGCTTTTTTAAGTTGATTTAGTGGATAATCAGATCCTCCGCTTTTCAAAAATTCTAAATATCTATCTACTGATTTAGAATCTCCACTTAATATATTATGACTAAGAGTTGCAGCAGCCGAAAATCCAGTTGCATACTTATATACATAAAAATTAGAATAAAAATGAGGTACTCTGGCCCATTCCATGCCAATTTCATCATCAACACATACATTTTTTCCATAGTACTTCACATTTAAATTATAATATATATTACAAAACTCTTCATTAGTGAGTGCTTCTTGATTTTCAGATTTTTCATGTATCATTTTTTCAAATTCCGCAAACATAGTTTGTCTATATACAGTAGTTCTAAACTGTTCTAAATAATAGTTTAATATATATATTCTTTCATCTTCACTCTTACTATTTTTAAGCATATAATCCATAAGTAGCTGTTCATTTAAAGTAGATGCTACCTCAGCCACAAATATCTTATAATGAGAATATAGATAAGGTTGATTTTTTCTAGAATAATAACTATGCACCGAATGGCCAAGTTCATGAACCAAAGTAAATAAAGAATTTAAGTCGTCTTTATAATTAAGAAGTATAAATGGATGAGAATCATAACTTCCCCAAGAATAAGCCCCTCCTTTTTTACCTTCATTTTCATAAACATCTATCCATCTTTCATCAAAAGCTCTTTGTATCAACTTTAGATATTCATCCCCTAATGGCTTTAAAGCTTTAAGTATTATTTCTTTAGCTTCTTCATAAGGTATTTTTATATCTAATTTTTCCACCAAAGGAGTATACATATCATACATATGTATTTCATCTAAAGCTAAAAATTCTTTTTTTAACTTTAAATATTTATGCAGAGTGTCTAAATTTTTAGATATAACATCTATTAAATTATCATACACACTTAACTTTATATCATCTTCAAATAAAGATGCTTGTATAGCAGAATCATAATTTCTTGCTTTTGCATAAAAAATTTCTCTTTTAACACTGCCTTCTAATGTAGCTGCAAATGTGTTTTTATACTTAGTATAAGTATCATACATATTTACAAACGCATTTTTTCTAACTTCTCTATTTTTACTTTGTAAAAACTTAGAAAAATTACCATGGGTAAGTCTAATCTTATCGCCCTTTTCGTCTTCTATCTTAGGAAACTTAATATCTGCAAAAGATAACATATCAAATGCATTCTCTGCTACATTTGCAACATCAGAACTCATAGCCAAAATTTGTTCTTCTTTTGCAGACAATGTATAAGGTTTTTTTCTTAATATTTGATCTATAAGCTTTTTATATGGCTTTAGTTTATCACTATTCAAATAATCATTCATTTTATCTTCTTTTATACTTATTATCTCAGGAATCATAAACGATGTCACAGTTCCTATTTGAGTAGATAACATATCTGATTTTCCAGATAGAGATTGTTGCTTTGTATTTCTTGTATCCTCATGTTGCTTCATATGAGAGTATACATATGTGTTTTCAGCCAATCTAGATATTTGTTCATACAAATTTAAAACTTCATATAAATTATCTTCAGATTCACTTAAAATACCTTTATATTTTTTTATATCGTCTAAATTTTTTTTGATTTTTTCAAAATCACTATTAAGTTTATCTTCATTTGCATATATGCTTTCTAAGTCCCATTTAAACTCATCGTTAATATCATTTCTATTTTCCAATATATATTCCTCCTTATTCTCAAAAACTAATCAACAAAGCTCCTTCAGATGAATAAGAGCCTATAGTTGCTCCTATTTCAGATATTATTATTTCTTTAAAGCTATACTTAGTATTAACCATTTCTTTGAATTTTAAAGCTTTATCCAGTGCATTTGAATGGCATATTGCCAATATTTTTTCGGAAGCATTTATTTCTTCATTTTCTATAAAATCCATTAACTTGTTCAAACTTTTCTTATCTCCTCTAGCTTTACTAAATATTTCCACAAGACCATCTTCAACTTTTACAGTTATTTTTAAATTTAGCACTTGAACTATTTTTTCTTTAAAAGAACTTATTCTACCTGCCTTAGCTGCATTTTCTATTGTATCAAGCACAACATAAGTTGAAATGTTTTTTACATTTTTATTAATATTATCTACTATGTAATCCATACTTTTTCCTTTTTCAATCATCCTAGCAGCAGCCAAAACCAACAATCCAGTTCCCATAGATCCATTTTTAGAATCTATTATTTCTATCCTTTTCTCATTGCCTTCTTCCAAGTACATATTTTTACCTATCAAACCATTATTATACGTACTAGACAATCCAGATGATAGAGATATAACAATAACATCATCCTGATCACAGTAAAATTCTTCTACAAATCTACCTGGAGACGGACTAGATGTTTTTGGAAGTTTAGAGCTATTTCTCATTTTTTCATAAAATTCTTTTTTAGTTATATCTACCCCATCTAAATAAGAATTTTCTTCAAACAAAACATTTAATGGTATAACAGATATATTATACTTTTGTATTATATTTTTAGGCAAATCGCATGAGCTATCAGTTATTAATTTTATCTTATTCAAAACACAACACATCCTTATACATTTATTTAATTGTGGAATTAATTTAATTGTATTTTTTTGTAGATTTTTGTAAATAGATATTATCTATTCATGTTCGATTTTTATAACATCATCCAAATCCATAATTTTCTTTACAATTTCTTTAAACTCTATCTTACTATTATACACTACAACCATTTTCATATCCCAATACTTATACTCATCATGAGATATATCTATATTCTTTATAAAAATTTTATTGCTTTCTACTATATCTATAACCTCAGACGTTATATTTGAAATATTTTTTGTATTAATATACAATGTACTAGTTTTACTAAGCAATATTTTCTTATTTATAAATTTCAAAGTATATAATGTCATAACAAGCAAAAAACAAGATACGAACGCTAAATAATAATATCCAAACCCAATAGCTATTCCTATACAAGCAGTCACCCAAACACCAGCTGCAGTTGTAAGTCCTCTTATACTATCTGACGTTTTAAGTATCGCTCCAGCTCCTAAAAAACCAATGCCAGACAACACCTGAGCAGGCATCCTAGCAGGATCTAAATTTACATATTGTACATATTCTTTAAACAACATCAAAGATGTAACCGCAACAACACAAGAACCTATAGAAACCAATATATGAGTTCTAAACCCTGCCCATTGATGAGATTTTTCTCTTTCAAGACCAACTACTCCACCTATAAAAAGAGCAAACAACAACCTAAATGTAATTTCTTTATGAGTCATTAAATCACCTCTTTTTTTATTATATTATAACTTAAATCTTTATATATCAAAAAAAACAGGCCTTGTATAGGCCTGGGGCGAAAAAAAATATTTAGGGAAAGAAAAATATATAAAAAACCTGCCTAAGCGACGTAATAGGACAGGAATAATTTCTTTTTTCCTGACCCTTCCCTCCGAAGGCTGAAAACTCTATACAGGTAGGTCTCCTGACTTATGATTCATCTTACTCCCTATCCTTCCCGTAGAATAATCTACAGTGGTTTTATAGGTTTCATCATCAATTACAGTAGCGGGGGCTGTGACGGATTTTAACCGTTCTTCCCTGTTATCCTTTAATTAAGGACCTGCATAATTTATTAAGTTTTCTTATTATTATAATAACACACATTTTCTTTTTTTACAATATATGTAACGAAGTATTTTCTGTTTTTATTAATTTATAAAAAATGTTATATTTAATATATAAGAAAAAACATTCCTCTAAATATGCAAGTTTTATTACCGATATAGTTTATATGCCCAAATTAATCCGAGGTGATTTATGTACATAATACAAAATGAATTTTTTGATATTTTCGAAGACAAAGCAAAACTTTATATAAAAACAAAGAGAGAAGGATATGATATTTCAAACTTTTCAAATTTATCAATCTCATATCCTCAAATCAGTATAAGGTATTTTTTTAATCTAAAAAATGCTTTAGAGAAAATTTCAGACGACAATGTAGAAATAGGTGTATTAAAACCCAAAGTAGAATTGAGTATATCGCCAGATAATACTGAAGCATATATTAAGTTAAATATATCAAATGATGAGATTAAAAATAACAGACAAAAAATAATCGATTCTATATTATTGGAGCTCGAATCAAACAATATCATGCATGGGATAATTCACACTGCACTTAACGAAGATATAAAAACACAAGAAGATATATTAATCGCCAAAGCGACGCCCGCTGAAAATGGTCAAGATGCTATAATAAAGTATCTAGATTTACCAGATAAAAAACCAAATATACGAGAAGACGGTTCAACTAATCATTACGAAATGAATCTAATCTATGAAGTCAATAAAAACGACATTTTAGGGGAAAAAACACCTCCAACCAAAGGTATTGATGGTTTAAATATAAAAGGCAATGTAATACAATCAAAACCCGGGAAAGATAAAAGGTTAAGTTACGATAGAAAAACAGTTGCAGAGTTCAATGAAGACAATAAAATAGTATTGAAAGCATTGACAAGTGGTGCCCTTTCTCACAACCACGGAAAAGTATCCGTTATAAAACATTTAGTAATCGATGGAGATGTCAGCTACGAAACAGGTAATATTTTTTTTGATGGCTCAGTTACAGTTAAAGGAACTGTTTGCGATGATTTCAAAGTTATAGCAACAGAAGATATTTCTATAGACAGCATAATGGGAATAGGGTCTGCCGAAAAGATAGTATCTACAAATGGAGATATCTATATAAAAGGTGGAGTTTGCGGAAAAGGAAAAACTTTAATTCATTCTAAAAAAAGTGTCTTTGTTAAATATGCTAATTCATGCACTATAATAGCTGAAGATACTATAAATATAGGATTTTATTCCTTAGATAGTGTCCTCGAATCTAAAAGCATTCTTTTAAATCCTGAAAAAGGTAGAATAATAGGCGGAAAAATTAGCGCATATGCAAAAGTAGTAACAAGTGCAATCGGAAACTCTTCAGAAAGAAAGACAATAATAAACGTAAAAGGCTTTGATAGAAAAAAAATAAAAAAAGAATTAGATGAAATTTTAATAAAATATAAAAATTGCTTATTAGAAATAGAGAAAAATAAAAAAGAAATGAAGATTTTCGAAAACAAAGTTGAAACCTTTGCTGAATTGATCCAAATAAAAGAATACGAATACTACTATAGCATCCATGAAAAGTTCATAAATGAACTATCAGCATTAGAGCAAAAGCGAAAATATCTTTCTGACTGTTTACACTCAAAGGGTGAAGGTGAGATATCTATACTGAAAAATGCTCACCCTCAAACTTTCTTAGAAATAAAAAATCTTCAAAAGATAATAACAAAAGAAACTTCCGGAACTTTCTATGCACAAGACAATAACCTTCATTCAGAATAAAATTCGCTTTATGCTATGATACAAAAAAATTCAGATGAAGCAATTCTTCATCTGAATTTTTTATATCTATATATAACATTCATATTCATCTGCATCTATATTAACCCTCTTAGGATAAGCTATTTTAATTCCCTTTTCTTTAAATTTAACCAAAATCATTAACCTAGCGTTCTTTGCTATAGAAAAATACTTAAAAGGAGCTACAACACCCGTAATAGTATACTTAGCACCTATACTACTAGATTCTATATCAGTTACTCCATATACAGAAAACGGACGCGATGGCTCATTCATTATATTATTAATTAAAAACTCTTTATATTTCTCATTTAACATTTGACATACTTCATCTAGAGTTTTCATTACAAAATCAGGATCACATTCATACGAAACTCTAACATCAACTATTACTCTCATTTTTTTTCTACTATAATTCATAACAGATTTTATCTCACCATTTGGTAGACTTATTCTTCTCAAGTTCCAATCCCTTATGCTAGTACTTCTAAGTCCTATTTCTTCTACAGTTCCTCTAAAATTTTCATTTATATAAACATAATCTCCTACCTTCATCTGTTTTTCAAATAATATAAAAAAACCATTGAGCACATCCTTTATAAGATTTTGAGATGCAAATCCAGCCATCACCCCAAATATACCCGCTCCAGTTAATATAGTAGACTTATCCAAATCAATTATTCCAAATTCTTTTAGTATAAGTATACTTGCTGTAAAAAAAGATAGATAATAAGATATAGATACTATTATACTTTTCAATGTATTTTCTCTTTGAACATCAAACTTAGTTATGTCAAATATTTTTTTAGTTATATATTTTGTAACCCTCACAAATAAGTAACTACATATTATTATCAATATAGAATTTATAAATTTACTCATACAATTCTCCTTCAACTTGTATCTGTTAACTAACATTTAAATTATCTCCACATATAACAATCTCTATACTTTCCATGTATAAAAAAAGAAGCGACATTAATCGCTTCTTTTTTTATCTAAAATTTTGTAATTTTAAGTACTCATTTATGCATATATCTATCTTCTGACTAGTGCTCTGTATTTCTTCTTTAAAAATATCTGGATATTCAATATATCTGTTTATCTCTTCCCTTAATTCCTCTATATCTTTTTTTAATTCATCTAAAGTCTTTTGCATATCTACATCACCACTTATTCCAGCATATTTGAAACCCTCATGATATAATTCTATCAAAAAAATAGAATATATGTCAATATAGAACATAATAATTATTCATTTTATAGAATAATTTAAAATTTAATGTATTATTTAATAATTATGTTTAATCAATAAGATACATTGTCTATTTGTGAATCTTCACCCAAAATTTTAACATACATTTTATGAGGAAGACACGCTATTATCTGACCCTTTCTATCTATAAAACCAGTTTTAACACAAACCTCATCATAACAATCAGCTTCTGTAATTTCAACTCCTCCATCGTGAATCCGAATATAATTATACCCTTCTTCAGTTTCAATCTTTATAGTTTTTTGATAATTCCTATCAGTTATAACCACCTCTTCATAAACCTTATCATCTATAATGACTTGAACTCTCTTATATCCCGCATCATCACGATCAATATTAGTAAAAGAAAATGCCATTACACTTAAAACTAGAGTTAATAATACTATTATATAGTCTCTTCTTTGGAGTTTTGTTATGGTATAATCTCTATTATTGATATTCATAGCTTTATATATATTTTTATTTTGCACAAGATACCTACATACAACCCCAATAAATAAACCTGTAGGTACAGACGTCAATAAAAGTATAGGTAAATATATAAATATACCTATAGTATGTATTATTATACATGCCATTATCAATTGCCCTACGTTATGGAACACTGCTCCTACCACACTTATTCCTATTAAACTAGATTTTTTTTTGCTAAACTTAGCTAATATAGCCATCGATAGCAAACTCAAGATACCACCCGCTATACTGTATAAGAAGGCTGAAAAACCACCGCCGAATATAGATGATATAATTATTCTCGCAGTCAATATTACAAATGTATCTTTAAAACCTAAAAAAACTAAAGATATTAAAGTAATTATATTCGAAAGTCCAAGTTTTGCACCAGGCGCTATAAACACAAGCGGATTTGCTATGTAGGACTCTATTATATACATAACTAAGCTTTGAGATATTAATATAGACATAAATACCATTTTTTTTGTTTTATTCATAAATCCCTCCTATTTTTATAATGAAATCAACCTCAATCGAAACGGAGTTTTTCAATATTAAATTTAGTTGTACTCTTCATTATACTTTAAAAAAAGCAAAAAAGACAATGCTAGTTAGCATTGTCTTTTAATTCTATATTATGCAGCTTTCTCTCCTGTATTAACTTCTTCTCTTATTTCTGCAACAGTTCTTATCTTGTAGTTTTTAAATACTATAGAACCCACTAAACCAACTAGTGTTCCAGCAAGTGCACAAAGTAAAGCCGCTATAGTAACAGTCTTAGGATCATTAAATCCATACATCACCATAAGGCCAGCTATAGGAGTTGCAGTTCCCGGTGCATTGTTTACTAATCCAAATGCAGCAACTATCATACCCGCTAGACCTCCACCTACGAAGTTAGTCACATAAACAGGTATAGGATTTGCAGATATTACATCAGCTTGAGTTAAAGGCTCTATCGCAACTGATATAGTTGTACTTCTATCTCCAAACTTCATTCTATCAAAAAATACAAAGTTCATAAAAGATGATCCCATAACCGATAAAGCGCCTATAGCCATCGGAAGGCCTGTAAGTCCAAGCATTGCAGTTAAAGCCATTGAACTAAGTGGTGCCGTCGCAACAACAGTTATAACTCCCCCCAGTATAAATCCCATAGTCATAGGGTTTCCATTAGCCGCTGAAGTTACTATACCACCTATATTAAGTAATGTAGAAGTTACCACAGGATCAGCAGCAGTAGCTATCAATCTAGCAAGTGGTGCTACAAAAGCGACACATACTATTAAATCTAATCCCGCTGGTACCTTTTTCTCTATTTTGGGAACTATAAACGAAAGTATATAACCAGCTACAAATCCTGGTAATATACCCATTCCAGCACAAGCACATCCTATTAATACTGCATAAACAGGACTAACACCTAGCGCTAATGGTACCAAAATACCAGCCGCTGCTCCACCCATACCTCCCGAAGCTAAACCAGTGTCTTTTAATAATTGAATATGTAACATATCTCCACCAACATAACTTTGAAAGGCTTCCACTAAGAAACTAGCTACTGCAGCATCTGCTAATGCTCCCATTGCCTTCATTCCCTTTGGCATTTTTAAACTAAATAAAGTAAAAAGTGACAAACAAAATAATAATAACATTGTACCTTTAATTAATTCCATTAATTTACCTCCTGTTTTTTTACAAATTTAATATTTATAATTTATTTTATAAATTTTTTAACATTTGTATTTTAAACACATTTATCAGTATACCAAATTTCAGAATAATGTCCATAGTTTTTTCATTTTTTTATTATTTTTTTCACTATTTTGAAGCACCTTCTTTACTTTTTACACATTTAACACCATAAAATAGTATTAACATGCTATTTTTTCAATATAAATTCAACATTTTGTACAGTAAGATAAAGGTTAAATTTTATTTTTTTCATTTTAATATTCATTTTTTTCATTTTAATATTCATCTTTTTTGTTTTTTCGATTTTTTAATTCATATGTGTATCACAAAAATATAATTTATTTAAATAAATTATATTTTTTATGTTATAATTTATTAAATGATTATT
Organism: uncultured Peptostreptococcaceae bacterium; assembly: GCA_942492135.1. Lineage (GTDB taxonomy): Bacteria > Bacillota > Clostridia > Peptostreptococcales > Peptostreptococcaceae > Tepidibacter_A. The sequence goes on along the minus strand of CALODI010000010.1, from coordinate 504,262 downwards.
ATGTGAGGAGAGAGATATGGAACTAGGAGCAAAAATAAAACATTTCAGAAAAAGAAAAGGATTAACAATAAAGGAATTATCTAATCTTACCAATCTATCAATAGGATTTATAAGTAACCTAGAAAGAAATCTAAATAGCCCTTCCGTAAGTAACCTTCAGCACATATGTGCAGTATTAGGTATAAATTTAATGGATATCTTGCAATCTTCTAGCGAAAAAGACTTTATTGTTAGGCAAGATGAAAGAAAAGAAATATTTACAACCGATGACAATAACATAAAATTCGAAATGCTTACTAACGGAAATAAAAACTTAAATTCAATAGCTATAACAATAGACGGAAACAGTGAATATAGTGACGTTTCATGGGGACACAACTACGACGAGTTAGGTATAGTTATAAAAGGTTGTTTAGAGATACAAATAGACAACGAGACTTATTTATTAAACGAGGGCGATAGTACATACATTAGTAAGTTCACACCTCATACTTACAAAAATCCATCTAGTGAAAAAAATGTAACCCATTGGTTTTCCGTAAAAGAATAAAGGCCACTGCCTAAGCAGTAGCCTTTATTTTTTATATACAATTAACCTATACAACTTTCAACTTTTGCATAACATTGATGTGTCCACCGAAATAGCAACTATTTTGAGCAACGGAGCCCGTTAGGACTCGTTGGCTACATGAGCAATGCGTTAGCATTAAGCGAATTTTTTATTATTTTACTTCTATTATATTTCCATCTCCAACTTTAACAGTTTTACCTATTTGAGCACTTACTTGTTGACCTTCTTCAAGGTTAGTAAATACTATAGGAGTTATAAGCGACGGAACTGCTTTTTTAACTTTTTGTAAATCAACTTTAAGAACCGGTTGACCTGCTTTAACTTTGTCACCTTCTTTAGCTAAAGCTTCAAACCCTTCTCCATTTAAATTTACAGTGTCTATTCCAAAGTGAACTAATACTTCTTGTCCATTATCTGCAGTAAATCCTATTGCATGCTTTGTTTTAAAGAATGTAGTTATAACTCCATCTACAGGAGATACTACTTCTCCATTTGTTGGTTCTATAGCAAATCCATCTCCCATTATTTTTTGAGAGAATACTTTATCAGGCACTTCTGTTATATCTAACACTTTACCATTTAAAGGTGCTACAAAGTTAAGCTCTTTACTTGAATCTTTAGCTATAGTCTTCTTTTGCACTTCTTGTACAACAGGAGTCTTACCATTCATTATATCCTTTATTTGACCTTTTAAAGTCTCTGATCTTGGTCCGAATATAGCTTGTAAGTTGTTACCCACTTCCATAACCCCAGCTGCTCCTAAAGCTTTTAATTCATTTTTATCTACATGTTTAATATCATTAACTGTTATTCTAAGTCTTGTTATACAAGCATCTAACTTATTTATATTTTCTTTTCCACCTAAAGCTTTTAATATACCTTGAGCAAGCTCTGATCCTTTAGTATTCTTAGTTTCTATTACATCTGCATCATCTTCTCTACCAGGAGTTTTTAAGTTGAACTTTCTAATAGCGAATCTAAATCCAAAGTAGTATAAAGCAGCAAAATCCAAGTCCTACTAATATTACTAACCACCAAGCAGTTTTTCCTGGCATAACTCCGAATAATAAGAAGTCTATAACTCCTCCTGAGAATGTCATACCTATTTTAACATTTAATATTTGCATTAACATGAATGATAAACCTGCAAATACACAGTGAATTCCATATAATACTGGTGCTACGAATAAGAATGTAAATTCTATCGGTTCTGTGATACCTGTTAAGAAAGATGTAAGAGCTGCTGAAGCCATTATACCTCCAACTAAAGCTTTCTTTTCAGGCTTTGCTTCATGATACATAGCAAGTGCTGCCGCTGGAAGCCCAAACATCATGAATGGGAATTTACCAGTCATAAAAGTACCAGCTGTAAGTTCTACACCATCTTTTATTTGAGCCATGAATATAGCTTGATCTCCTCTTACTATTTGACCAGCCTTATTTACGTACTCTCCAAATTCAAACCAGAATGGTGAGTAGAATATATGATGCAGTCCAAATGGTATTAATGATCTTTCTATTACTCCGAATATAAATGCTGCTAAAGTTCTGTTAGAGTCTATTAAACTGTGTGAGAACCAGTTAAGTCCACCTTGTATAGGAGGCCAAATTATTAACATTGCGAATCCTAATATCAAAGCACAAACCGAAGTTATAATTGGAACGAATCTCTTTCCTGCAAAGAATCCTAAATATGGAGGAAGCTCCATGTTGTAGTATTTTTTGTACATAGTTGCCGCTAAAACCCCTACTATAAGACCTCCAAACACTCCTGTTTGAAGAGTTGGTATTCCTAAAACAGATGCATAAGCCGGGCTACTTCCTACCATATCTGCTGTTATATTAGCAGCAGTTCCCATAGTAACGTTCATTATTAAAAATCCTATAATAGCTGCAATCCCTGCAACGCCTTCTCCATCAGCAAGTCCTACCGCTACCCCTACCGCAAATAATAAAGCAAGATTTCCAAATATAATTCCTCCTGCTTGTTCCATTATCTTAGCAAGATGCTGAATTGAAGGTGATGTTAAAAAAGTTAATTTTGAAACTAATTCTGGATTTTGAAAAGCATTTCCAAAAGCAAGTAACAATCCAGCAGCCGGTAATATAGCTACAGGAAGCATTAAAGCCTTACCAATTTGTTGTAAAATTCCGAATATTTTTTTCATAATTTCTTTCTCCTCTCTTATTTTAATTTAATAATAAAAACGATTAAGTTGTATATTACAAAATAAAAAGGCATGAGCAAAGTCATAAAATATTATTGCCTAAAGCAATAATATTTATAACCTTTGCTCATGCCTAATCTAGTTAGTAACACACAAAGTTATTAAAAAATATTAACTTTTATTTATCCTATAAACACATAATAGCATAAAAAAATATGGCTTGCAACCGTTTTCACGTATTTTCTGCATATTTTTTTGTGCTTTTTTATATTTTTTTGTGTTTTTGCGAATTTTCTGTATTATTATACTATTTTTTCCCATTTAATGTTTTTACTTACTTCCATTACTAACTCTTTACTCATTTTAGGGTGAATAGTTTCTTCATGAGATATAGTTATTATAGACATAGCTATCGCAAATTTAACCATATCTTCCATATTCATATTATTAATATATCCGTATCCAAGACCTGCTACAAAAGAATCTCCCGCTCCAGTTACATTATTCACTTCAACATCATGAGCCTTAATTCTTCCAGATTGAGATTTATTGCAATAATAAATCCCTTCCGCATCAAGACTTATAAATACATTTTCTATTCCAAGCGATAAGAAATACGCTCCTGCTTTTTTTAAATCTTCATCATTTTTTATTTCAAATCCAGCCAAAATTTCCGCTTCATGTCTATTAGGCTTTATTGTATGAAAATGCTTTATTAAATGTTTTATATTTTCAGCTTTAGCCGCAGATATAGGATCTAGTATAAACTTTGTTTTACCTCTAAATTTATCTAGTATATATTCAAGTTTTTTAGGATCATCTGCATCTAAGCAAATATACTCAGAATTATTTATAATTTCTTCTTTAGAATCAATGAAAGCAAAATCCATTTTGTCGATAACTTTCATGTCTGCAATACCAGATACCATTTCCCCATTTTCATTTAAAATAGCCATATAAGTAGGTGTTCCTTCATTCTCAAGTACTAAAGATTCACTCATATCATATCCTATAACTTTCGAGTGTTCCATCATACTGCGGCCTTTTGAATCGTCACCTAGTATTGATATAAACTTTGTATTCACACCTACCCTAGCCATATTCTCAGCAATATTTCTACACACTCCTCCAAATGATATTTTTATATTGCCAGGCGTAGAGTTATAAGGTCTATAACTTGAACTACAAAACCCAAATATATCAACAACAGAGGCTCCAAATACTAAAATATATGGTTGGTTCTTTTTATTCATTTTCATCTCTCCTTCTAATAGTCAACCATATTATTTTATCATATTTTATCGTTTTTTGTATCATTATTCAAAAAATACGAAAGCAATTTTGAATCTATATCTTTCTCATATGAAAAAAGTCATCACTTTATAGTAAGATTGTTTTCACAACAAAAAACAATCTTACTATAAAGAATGACCACTATTATTATATTATGTATTAAAAATCAAAACATATTATTATAAATACGTTTAACAAATATTGAGTATTATTCTTTCATATCTTTCCCTTGGCCAGACCTCTATTTTTTCTAATAATACTTTTCTATTTATTAGTGTAGATATTTGTTCTTCAATTTTCGATTTTGTATTTTCATATATAGTTTTCCTTATTATTTCTATTGTCTTAAAACTATTTCCAGCTAATAATAAATGTTCTTCAATAACAGTCAAATTCTCTTTTGATAATATCTCTATCTGTTTTCCTTTTATAAAAACTTGAATAAGCTTTGCACCTTTTCCTGTAACCTGTTTCAAATATTTTGAATATATATTTCTAATTTCAAGTTCTAATTCATTTTTTTTATCATCTGTTAAAATAAATTCATTATCAATAACTAATAAATTTTTATTATACTCCAGTTCTTCTACAACTATATCTCTTAAACTATTCAGTAATATATCTACATCTATAGGTTTTATTATATATTTTTCAATTTTCAAATCCACAGTTTCTAAAATAGTTTTTGAATCTGATAATGCAGAAGTTATAATAACAGGACATTTAGATCCGTTACTTCTAATTTTTTTCATCATTTCAACACCACTCATATCAGGCATTATCAAATCGGTTATTATTATATCTGGCTTATTCTCAACAAACTTTTTTATACCATCGTTTCCGTTTTGTGCTAAAATAACTTTTCCAACTCTTTTTTTCAAACCCTTGAAAACTTTATCTCTTGTAATAGGTTCATCTTCTACATATAAAACTTTTATATTTTTAAATATATTTAAGCTTTCCACCATTAAGCCTCCTTATATGTCTAAAGGACAATTTAAAATGCATATAATTTTATTATACTACAAAAAAATCCTATATTATCCACTCCTTTTTAAAAATTAAATAATATAGGACTTTAGTATTTAATTATTATTTTTAAACTTATCCTCTATGAACAATATAACTCTATTTGTTATATCATTTAGCGACGGATCCAATTTCTCCTGCTATAGAAATAAGACCATGGCTATCATTTTTTACAGCAACCAATTCAACATCTATACCGAAACTTTTAGCCTTCTCATATAAAGCCTGAGATTGAGAAATAGGAACTATGGTATCTTTTTCTCCATGAACATAAACAATAGTAAGTCTTTTCTTATAGTCTATTACATTCCCCATATAAATATATAACTTTAATTCTTGTCCATCCACCAACTTATATGTTATATCTTCAAGAACACGACTTTCTTTATATGTATTTTGATTATTTTTCAACAAAATCTCTTTTTTATATTTTGCAATTTCTTTAAGCGTAGCTTTATTCATACTACAACCAATAATAAAAGACATAGTAAAAACTATACTTATGATAAAAGTTAATATTCGTTTCATATCGTACCCACGATTATTACTTATTTTATCATAATTTTTTATAGTATATTATTAAATTTCAATCTAATTTACCATCTATAATTCCTTGTATTATCAATCTATGTGTACCTACCTTTATAGGAGTACACGTTATTAAGGTTATCATTTTATCACGTTCATTCCCTTCCAACACCCATATATCTTCCGGTTCTACTATAAATTTATTATTTACAGTATAAATGTAACTTTTACCTTTTGAAATCACTTGTATTTTATCTGCTAATTCTATTTCATCCAACCTATTAAACTGTTTTCCATAAGTATAACTTCTATGCCCTGCAATTGCGTAGTTTCCTATTTCTCCTGGTATTTTAGTTTCTAAAATTCTGCAAGGACCTACATTTAAATTTTCTTTTGTTGCATCTTCTAATATTGGCAATTCTAAATCTATCTTTTCTATTTTCAAAATGTCTGTAACATTATCATTTTCAAATTTAGGTAAATCAGCTTCTTCTCTTATATCTTTTTCTTCTTCTTGTTTTTCTTTTATAGATTCTACTATTTCTTGTTGAATTTTTTCATTTCTAATTGTCTTAATATGAGAATAAGATACTATCATCAGTCCTAAAATAATAAAAATCACACCTACTAATTTTTTCAATTCTTTTCCTCCCAATGAATTAGGCAAGCTTTACGCTTGCCCAATTTATTCTTCATCACTCTCTTTTTTTATTTCTTCTCTTGCATCCTCTTTCTCAATCGCTACTTTCGGTTCATCTGCATCTTCTTTTACTTCTTCTTGTATTTCTTCTTTTGTGTTCTCTTTCTCAATCTCTGCTTTTACTTCATCTGCTATTTCTTTATTTTCTTCTTTTGTATCTTCTATCTCTATCTCTTCTTTCGATTCATCTGTCACTTCTTCTTTTATTGTCTTTTTTATTTCTTTGATTTTTTCCTCATAAAACGCTTTTACATCTATATATTGAGGAATTTCATTTATTGCAATCTCTTTTATTGATTCTCCATAAAATTCATTTCCATCAAAATTCAAATCAGTTTGCCCAAAAAAATCGTCCTCAACTAAGATTTGTTTAGATGGTATATCTCCCTTATATATATATATTACTTTTATTTGAATATGATCTTTTCTTATTATTTTTGATGTCATTTCCATACTCATATTTTCCCAAAGATTCTTAATCTCTTTTTTTTCTATAATTATAACTTCTTCTAGTATCTCTATAGGCTCTTGTATTACTTCCTCAACCAACTCTTCTTGAGGTAGTTCTACAACCACCTCCTCTATATTTTCTATTTCTTCTTCAACTATTTCTTCTTGAGGTGATTCTACAACCTCTTCTTCTATTTTTTCTTCTACTTCAACTTTTTCCTCTATATTTTCTATTTCTTCTTCAACCATCTCTTCTTTTCGTACTTCTACAACTTCTTCTATTTTTTCTTCTACTTCAACTTCTTCCTCTGTATTCCCTATTTCTTCTTCAACCATCTCTTCTTTTCGTACTTCTACAACTTCTTCTATTTTTTCTTCTACTTCAACTTCTTCCTCTATATTCCCTATTTCTTCTTCAACCATCTCTTCTTTTCGTACTTCTACAACTTCTTCTATTTTTTCTTCTACTTCAACTTCTTCCTCTATATTCCCTATTTCTTCTTCAACCATCTCTTCTTTTCGTACTTCTACAACTTCTTCTATTTTTTCTTCTACTTCAACTTCTTCCTCTATATTCTCTATTTCTTCTTCAACCATCTCTTCTTTTGGTGCTTCTATACTATCTTCTTCTATTTTTTCTTTTGATATTTCTTCACTTAGTGTTAGAACATCTTCTACATTCACTTGTTCTCCATAAGCGTTTAATGGATTTATTATTGAAGTAAATAACAGAATGATATTTAAATATGCAACTATTTTTTTCATATCTATCCTCCTGATTTAAAAAATCAGAAAGATCGGTTGCACTACTGACTCCATGTATTTCAAGTGCCCACATACAAAATACATTTCCTAGTCTTCTTTCTGTAAATATTATTAGCTATTTTTTCTTCTTCTTAAAATTAATGTTCCTCCCAAAATCATGATTAATGTTCCCATTAAATAATTTGAATATGGTACTTTTTCACCTGTTTTTGGTAACACTTTCATTTTTCCTTGTGGTACCTCTTCATCCGGAATCTCTACTTCAACTTCTGGATTGCCTTGAGGTACTTCTTCATCTGGAATCTCTACTTCAACTTCCGGATTGCCTTGAGGTACTTCTTCATCTGGAATCTCTACTTCAACTTCTGGATTCCCTTGTGGTACTTCTTCATCTGGAATCTCTACTTCTTCATTTGGAACTTCCACATTTTCTTCTTTTGGTTTTCTTTTTTTATTCTTCTTTGGTATTTCTTTTTCATAGTAATATATTACCTCTATCGTGCCTTCTATATATTGTCCTTGTGCATTTGACGGATTTTCCACTAGCTTATATCCATCTATTTGCTTTTCTGCTGTTGTATAATCTTTTCCTACTTCATCCTTTAATAAATTTTCTTCTGCTAATTCTTTATTTGTGTTCTTTTCTAGGTATTTTATTATTACTTGTCCTATTTTTTTCTCTGGTTCGATTGGCTGTTCTATTTCTTTTTCATAATAATATATTACTTCTATTGTGCCTTCTATATATTGTCCTTGTTCATTTGATGGCTTTTCTATTAACTTATATCCATCTATTTTCTTTTCTGTTGTTGTATAGTCGTTCCCTACTTCATCCTTTAATAAATCTTCTTCTACTAATTTTTTATCTGTATTCTTTTCTAAGTATTTTACTATTACTTCTCCTATTTTCTTTTCCTCAATATCTGGTGGATTAGGATTAGTATTTATATAATAGTAAATTACTTCTATAGTTCCTTCTTCATATTTACCATCTTTATTTCCAGGAACAATAACTTTAAAGTCTTTATATTCTTCTGATAAAGAGTTAGTAGTATATTCTATTCCAACTTCTTTTTCTCCTAAATCTTCTAGTTTGAGTACTTTTTCACCCCATTTATGGATTACAACTACTCTTCCTTTCTTTACTTCAGGAATAACTTCATCTTCTTTTTCATAGTAGTACGTTACAATTGTCTTGCCTTCTATATATTGACCACTTTCTACTCCATCTACATTCACAAATTTATAACCTTCTACTTCTTTCTTTTCTGTTGTATAGCTTTCTCCTACTGCCTTTGTAGATTCTTCCTTTGTTGATAACTCTTTATCTGTTCCTTCTTCTAAATATCTTACTTCTAGATCTCCAGTTTTTTCTTCTACTTTTTTATAATAATAGGTTACGACTGTTTTTCCTTCTACATACTTTCCACTTTCACTTCCTACTACTTCTACAAAGTCATAATTTGCTATTTCTTTCTTATCTGTTGTGTAATCTTCTCCTACTGCCTTTGTAGATTCTTCACTTGATAATAATTCTTTATCTGTTCCTTTTTCTAAATATCTTACTTCTAAATTTCCTGTTTTCTTTGCGTAGTAGTATGTTACTATTGTTTTTCCTTCTACATACTCTCCATTTTCATTTCCTACTACTTCTACAAATTTATATCCTTCTATTTCTTTTTTCTGTGTTGTATAGCTTTCTCCTACTTTTCCTATGGATCCAGCGTTTCCTGCAAGTTCTGTTTCTGTCCCTTGCTCTAAATATCTTGCTTCTACTTCGCCACTTTTCTTTTCGTAATAGTATGTTACTGTGGTTTTTCCTTCTACATACTTTCCACTTTCACTTCCTACTACTTCTACAAAGTCATAATCTGCTATTTCTTTCTTATCTGTTGTGTAATCTTCTCCTACTGCCTTTGTAGATTCTTCCTTTGTTGATAACTCTTTATCTGTTCCTTTTTCTAAATATCTTACTTCTAAATCTCCTGTTTTCTTTGCGTAGTAGTACGTCACTATAGTTTTTTCTTCCACATACTCTCCATTTTCATTTCCTACTACTTCTACAAATTTATATCCTTCTATTTCTTTTTTCTGTGTTGTATAGCTTTCTCCTACTTTTCCTATGGATCCAGCGTTTCCTGCAAGTTCTGTTTCTGTCCCTTGCTCTAAATATCTTGCTTCTACTTCTCCACTTTTCTTTTCGTAATAGTATGTCACTATAGTTTTTTCTTCCACATACTCTCCATTTTCATTTCCTACTACTTCTACAAATTTATATCCTTCTATTTCTTTTTTCTGTGTTGTATAGCTTTCTCCTACTTTTCCTATGGATCCAGCGTTTCCTGCAAGTTCTGTTTCTGTCCCTTGCTCTAAATATCTTGCTTCTACTTCTCCACTTTTCTTTTCGTAATAGTATGTCACTATAGTTTTTTCTTCTACATACTTTCCACTTTCACTTCCTACTACTTCTACAAAGTCATAATCTGCTATTTCTTTCTTATCTGTTGTGTAATCTTCTCCTACTGTCTTTGTAGATTCTTCCTTTGTTGATAACTCTTTATCTGTTCCTTTTTCTAAATATCTTACTTCTAAATCTCCTGTTTTCTTTGCGTAGTAGTACGTCACTATAGTTTTTCCTTCTACATACTTTCCACTTTCTGATCCATCTACATTTACAAAGTTATATCCTTCTATTTCTTTTTTCTGTGTTGTATAGCTTTCTCCTACTTTTCCTATGGATCCAAATTTTCCTGCAAGTTCTGTTTCTGTCCCTTGCTCTAAATATCTTGCTTCTACTTCACCTCTATTGTATTTATATCCAAAATTCACATCAGTTAACTTTTGGTTTTTGTTAAGGTTTATAGTAACAACTTGATCTAAACTTCCATCATATTCATAAGTCTGTTTATAATCATTTAAACAATCATCTTCTATTTGAACTTTATAGTTTCCTGATTTTAAATTTTCAAATGTATACTTTCCATTTTCATCTGTAGTTTTTGCTTCTATTATATTTTCACTATTATCCAAAATCTTTACTTTTACATTTGGAAATCCTTCTTCACCAGAATCTATTTGTCCATTTCCATTTAAATCTTTCCAAACCAATCCTTCTACGCTACTACTTACAACCGTTATTCTTACATCATTTGATTCAACCATGGCAAGAATATCACTTACTCTACCAGTGAAGTTGTTTGTATAAATATCTCCACCTTTGTTTCCTGTTGGTTCTAAAATAAGTTTTATTTCTCTAGTAGGTTGATTCTTTGGAAAATCTGCTACTGAAATTTTAACTGCTGTTACACTGTCATTAGGAATACTTCCTACAGAAACCCAATTCACTCCACCTAATATATTTGGATCTTTATTTATACTTCTTGGATCTGCATTCGTAACTAAGAATGTTTCGCCATGGCTTCCAGAAATACTCTTTAAACTGTAAGAACCTTTAAAGCTTGTATTTGGACTTCTTCCATCTTCACTATATGGAAGTATATCTATGAACTCGAAATCATTTAATGTTTTATCTGTTAATTGGAAATACTTCAATGTATATTCTAAGTCTTCTTCCATCTCAACAAATTCTTCATCTACTGTTTTATATACTCCCCAAGCTGTATCATTAGTTACAGTAACAGTTTTTTGAGATGTTCTAACTGCTTCTCTACTTATGTCTGTAGGTGTATTTATAATCACCTTATCGTTCAAAATAGTTAAGTCTTTTACATCCATACTAATTTTTGCATCAAATGTTATATCTTCCACTACTTCATTTATTAATTGATCTCCTAAACTCCATTTTAAAGTGGTTGTTCCATCTGGATTTTCTGTAATTTCAGGTTCAAGATAAGACGAGCCTCTTTTTGCTGAGTTTTGAACATATATTAAATCTTTTGGAAGTATATTTATTATTTCTACATTTTGTGCAGTTCCATAAGTTCCTGGTGGATCTGCTGTAAGAGTTGATTTTATAGTATACTTAACATCATCTCCAGCTTTAACAGTATCTTTATCTGAAGTTACTTCTATACGAGCTTCTGCTCCTGTAATAGTAACTCGATCTGATCTATAACTATAACCTGTATCATTTTGAGGATCATATGATGAATGTCTCCACTGCCCTTTATTCAGTTCAGTCGCTTTATAAGATAAAAAGTTTGGAATGATTGTTCCTATACGCTTATCTTTTGTCTTCATATATATTTTTAAGCTCATGTCGCTTTTAGGTGGAATGTTTTTTCCATCCTTCATTCTTATACGTATCTTTGAGATAGGTCCTGGCACATCATTGATATTCTCATACCACCCGTCAGTGGAATCTACAGAACTCCTCTGCTCTTGCCAATCACTGTATTCCCCTGTTCCATATTCAACGATTATATCCTCTTTATTAATATTTGAACTACTTTGAATACTATAGGCAATTCCTGAGGATTTTTCTACTAACTCAACTAATTTAGGATCAAATTTATTTACAACTATAGTATCTGTAATCGGTACAAAACCTCTGTTATAAATTCTCATAACCGTTGCAAATTCTGCACCTGCTACAAGTACACCATTTCTATCCCAAATATCATCTTCAGCAGGAAGTTCATTTCCTTGTTCATCAACATAATATTCATCAATACTTAACTCTGCATTTACTTGTGGTTTTCTAATTTTTCTTGTATCTGTATTATTTTCAAGAGGTTCAATACCATCTCCAAAATTTGATTGCCCACTTGTTGATTCTGGATCAAAATTTTTGTAAGAAACTTCAACCTCTGTTTCACCAGTAGGTATTTCATCTGCAGGGATCCAAAGAGCTAAATATCCTGAAACAACATACTTATCTTCTAAAGATATTATATCTCCATTTGGATACTTACTTGGAGTGTGATTTCCACTTAAGTCTGCCCCAGATATTGTTATCTTCACATCTTCTCCTGTAGCAGATTGTATCGCTGTAAAGTTACCAGAATTAGTTACTCTTTTTTCTCCTCCACCTTTACCATAGGGTGCTGAATAACTCGATTCCACACCGCCCCAAGCTCCACTTTCAGCTACGGCTTTTTTACTTGAGAAATTATAAAGCCTAGGATGTAAACCTAATTCTCTAAACTTTGATAAATCTACATCAAAATTTAAGTCCTCCTGTATATTTTCACTACCTTTGCCATTCTTTATTAGAATTTCTATCGTTGAAGATAGTAAAACTCCTAATTCACCAGATGGCCCTAATACAGTTTCTGTTCTATAACAATCAATTGCTAAATCCAGCTTTGGAAATGCAGAGACTGTTATCTCTTTTCCAATATCCACAGTATTAGTAGATATACTAGGTGTATTATCGGCTGAAAAAGTTACATCCATATTGAATTTTTCTCCATTTTTAGCTGTTCCTAACACTTTTGCAGTTGGTGAAAAACTATATGCAGTTCCTCCTACTTTATCTCCTATATTATATGTAAGTGTTCTTCCATCATCAGATATGGTAACTCCTACATATAAATTTACTAGGTTTGAATCCCAAACTGCAATTGGTTTTCCACTTGCGTCTGCACTTAAAGTAGCAGTTAAAGTAGCGTTTTTAGCAACAGATCCAGCTGGATTTATTCCATAGTCAATGGTATATGCTATCGTATCTAGTGTTCTTACATAATTATCATCTTTACTATAGTCATCTCCTGGATAAAATCCTGGTCCAGCCTGATTTGTTGTGTTAAATGGTTCTGTTCCTGTAATTACTTCTTTAATTGTAACTGATAATCCACTAGGATCTTGAGCAAAAACTGAATCTGTGAAATAAGGTAAAAATAATTGTACAATCAAAGTGAATAAAGTTAAAATAGATACTCTTTTTTTATTAAAGCTCTTCATTTTTAATAAAACCCTCCTTTCATAATATTTTTAGGGAACAAAAAAACTGCTCCACGACAAAATCACCTTTGTAAAAAATAGGTATTTTTGTCGTAGAGCAGTTAAAGCTTAAACAAAGATAGACTGTTGTCTTTAATTGCTGTCTACGATATTATTTATCTTTCAATTTTTGTTCCATATGATTTAAATTCAGAAGCTATTTTAATTTCTTCCAAACCTTGTATAAATCATTTATATAATAATAATAAAAAAAATCCAGATAATTGTCAAGTATTTTTGTTTTATTTTGTCAACTAATCGCGGTTTTTGTATAATATAGTACTTTTTAACAAAATAAAATATAGCTTATTTTGCCAACGAGTCCTACTCTCTCAGCTGCTCTAAAGATAGTTAAAGTTGTATTTTCTTAATCCAATGTTATTTTTTTTAAAAAAAGAGAAGCTGTTCAAGTTGAACACTTCTCTTTATCTAAAATATTTAATATATTTTTTCAGTTTTATATTGATTCGAATCTTTAGCTGTTTCTGTTCCTAAATTTCCTGCATATAAAGCTGTATCATAAGTACAATCTACTGTTACCCACTCATTGTTTATATATACTTCATTCCATGCATGATATTCTGAAATGTCATTTTTATATCCTTTTACTAATTTAGTTGGAACATCTACACTTCTAAGCATCACTGCAAATAAAGAAGCATAATCATAGCAAATTCCTTTTTTGTTTTGTAAAATATCATCTACATTTGGTAAATACGTTTTATCTAAAGATGCATATTTTTCTGAATCATATTGTATATTTTTTACTATATAATCATGAATAATACTAACTTTTTCTTCGTCATTATTTGTTCCTTCAGTAAGTTTTTTTGCTAATTGTACTGCTGAATTATTCTCATCCCAAGAAATTACTTGATTACTATTTAGATAAACTTCTTTTTCATTTTGTAACTTAACTTCAAAATTTTCTTGGTTTTTTATAACATATTGTTTTCCTTCTTTTTGTTCACAAACAGCAACCGTATATTTACCATTTCCCATTTGTAATGGAAAAGTTTCATCTGATGTTAATAAATCATAGTAATATTTTTGACCATTATGTTCAATCATCATTTTTGTTTTTACATTTGTATTTAATTCATACTTAACTGCAATTACCCCTTGATTAATATTAGATAAATCAAATGGATTTTCATCAGCGAATATAACGTTCTCTCTTATTAAAAATATAGACATTATATATATTATTGTAAGTAATTTTTTGAACATAAAAAACCTCTCCCTTCGATAACTGGCTACCATCTCATTTTTGAGGAAGGTCCTATAGTTTTGCGTCCTTATCTTTCAATAAGTTTGCCATTTCGAGAAAAAGTTTTATTGATAACAATAAAAGTTTCCTTTGGTAACTGGCTGCCATTTCATTTCTGAGGAAGGCCCTGTAGTTTTGCGTCCTTGCTTTTCAGCAAGTTTGCCATTATCAGTAAAACTATCTCTTAATTATTATATTTATTTCTGTTAATTATACCATATAATATGTTTATTTTAAATACACTTTCTATAATATGAAATAAAATAGTACTCCAGTACCAGTGTTTTCAACTCCATATTCGCTGTCATGAAGTTCTAATATATTTTTTACAATTGATAATCCCAGTCCAGTTCCTCCTGAATGTTTATATCTAGACTCTTCAACTCTATAAAATCTATCCCATATTTTATCAATTTTTTCTTTAGGTATATTTTCTCCACTATTTTCAACATACATATATATTTTCATATCCTGCATTCTTGTACCTATATTTATATTTCCCAAAATTTCTGTATGTCTTATTGCATTACTAAAAAGATTTACAATAACTTGTTCAATTTTTCTCTTATCTCCATAAACTAATATATTTTTCGCTTCTATATGAAATTCAATGTTTATCTTCTTATCTTGTATATGATATTTAAATTTATTTATTACTTTATAAAACAAATTATCTATTATAAACTCTTCTTTATTTAATTTATAAGATTTAGATTCTAATTTAGAAAGTTCTAACATATCTAATACTAGATCATTCATTTTTTCTGTTTCATCTATTATAACATCTAAATAATATTCTTTTTTATTTTCATAAATCCCATCTTTAATTCCTTCAGCAAACCCCTTAATTATTCCAAGAGGAGTCTTTAATTCATGAGATGCACTTGATATAAATTCCTTTCTCATTTTTTCTAACTTCTTTTCTTTTTCAATATCTTTTTCTAACTTTTTGTTAGCATCTTTCAATTCTTGCAAAGCGTTATTTAAATTTTTAGATAGTGAATTTAAACTTTTCGCTAGACTACCAATTTCATCATTAGATTTCACATCACAATAAGAAGAAAAATCCAAATTAGCCATTTTTACAGCAGATTTATTGATTTTCACTAAAGGAGCAGATATCATTTTTGAATATACAAATGCTAAAATCAATATAAATAGTAGTGCTCCTATAAAAACATATATATAATACTCCTTCATAATTATCATTGCTTCATCTATTTGTTGTAAAGATGAATTTACAAAAACTATTTCTTGAATATTTCCATTTTTAATAATAGGTTTTACAAAAACAATGTTCTCTACCTGACTAAAATCATCTATGTAGCTATAATTAATTATTTCTCCATTTAATTCAAAACTTGACTCCTTATTGTCCCAAAAAAACTCATTAACTAAATCCACAAACATATAATCATCATAAACCTGTAGATTATCCGTATTTACTGGAATATTTATTTTCTTTACTTTTCCATTTATCATTTGTGTTTTTTTATTTATATCTGATTCATACCCCCAAAAGAAATCTCCATCAATTTGCATATTCAAAGGAACTAATGTACTTTTTTGTTCATTTAAATATGCTCCTTCAAAACTTATGCTTTGTCCAACTTCAATACTTAAATCTTCAAATTGATATATATCCATAAAATTATTTAAAAGAACTCTTATACTTTTACCATTTAGATCTGTTATGATTACATCAAAATCATCATTATATTTTATTAAGCCATTTTTATCTAATATTGTAATTAATGCATTATTTTCATCTGCAAATACACTTAATTTTTTATGTATATTTTTTTTATTATTAATATCTAAATACTCCTGTGTAAATTTTCGAATATTTTTTTCTAATGTATTAATCTTTCTATCTCTATAAAATTCTTCAAAGAATACAGTTTGTAATATCATGTTAACTATTAAAAAAAACATAAAAAATCCTGTAGTAACTATAAATAATTTAAAAGTTATTCCTTTATATTTCATTAATCCACCTCAAACATATAGCCAGCTCTTATCATTGTACGAATATATGTAGCTTTATCTTTTAATTTTTTCCTAATTTTTTTTATATGGGTATCTACCGTTCTAAGGTCTCCAAAATAATCATATCCCCAAACTTTATTAAGAATATTTTCTCTAGATAAAACTATGCCTTTATTTTCAATCATGTAAATGAGTAAATCATATTCTTTTGGAGCTAAGTCTATAATTTCATCATCTATTTTAACACTACGAGATAGTTTATTAATTTCTATTCCACTAATACTTAATATATTATTTTTTGATACAGTTCCTTGTGCTCTTTTTAATAACATCTTAGCTCTAGCAACTAAAACCTTTGGACTAAATGGCTTTGTTACATAATCATCTGCACCAAGATCAAACCCCATTAATTTATCATCTTCTTCACTTCTAGCTGTTAACATTATAATAGGTACATCCGAAATATTTCTTATTCTTTTACAAACTGACCATCCATCTATTTTTGGTATCATAACATCCAATATGATTAAATCTATTTTTTTTTCTTCAAAGGTGTCCATGGCATCTTTCCCATTCTCTGCTTCATATATATTAAATCCTTCAAATTTAAAGTAATCACTTACTATTTCTCTTATCCTATCCTCATCTTCAACTAATAGAACATTTTTTTGCACCTTTATTTCACCTCACTTATAATTAAAAAATTCGCTTTATGCTCCGCATAGCTCATATCGCCAACGAGTCCTCCGGGCTCCGTTGCTCAAAAACAGCTGCAATTATAGTTCTTTAATAAATGCTATCCACAGATTCAAAATTCTATGATTTCTTTATAAATTAAAAGTCCTCTGCACTTATTTATTATACCTTAAATAAGTACAGAGGTTTTTTATATATTACAAGCTTTTTCTAATTTCTTCTCTTATTTTTACAAGTTCAGGAAAATCATAGAAAAATAATATTTTCTTTTTAGCTATACTATTTCCTTTAGGTTTCTCTGATACAATAAACTCTTTAAATGACTCTGCTATATCTTCTTCTGGATTAGTGGCTGCATATTCTGAAACAAATCTATTTTCATATTTATCATAAAACTCAATAATAGCTTCTTCATTCTCTTCATCTTCATTATATGTTTTAAATTCTTCAAAAATATCAGCCCAGAACTTTTTATAAAACAAATTTAAATAAGAATTGCTTTTAGTCGTTCCTTCATCCGTAATATAATTTATGCTTTTTTCTTCTTTAGGAATAACCTGCTTGTCATTTAAACTTAGAATATGAGCAAATTCATGAACGATAGTTTCATCTAAATCTTTTCCTATTAACTTTCCTTTTTTATAAAAAGCATCCTCTATATCTATAGCCAATGTCCATTTCTTATTTTTATTATCAGGTGAATAAACATAAGCTAACATTTCATCTTTTCCATCTGTCATTATTTCAAATTCTGTAATTCTATTAGTGTAAGATTTAGGTATTATTTTTTTTGATCTATCCCACATTAATTTGTATTTATTTATATCTTCTTTTGATATTTCTTCATTAAATATAAAGTTTACATCTCCATTACTCACTTTATAAGAAGTGATTTTATTCTTGTCACTTTCAGAATCATAACAGTCCTCCGGATTAACTCCCACTTTCTCAAGAATACTATCAAACTCTTCCCAAAGTAAATCTGCTTTTCTATAGCTATTATCTTTTTCGTATACTAAAATCTTTGAATATAAATCTCTTAATTCTTTAATTTGTTCTTCATCAAATTTTTCTATCTCTTCTCCTAATAATTCCTCAAAACTTAAAAAGGCTTCATCTTCTTGAGAATTTAATTCATCCTTCATTACAGTGTCTGCTTTTACTTCATAATTAGCTTCATCATAAAATCCTCTTGATAAAGCAATTCCACTTATTATGGTTAAAGATAATATTGAAATTAGTATTTTTTTATTAAATTTCATTTATCTCCCCTCTTTCATTTAAATTTTAAATTCACTTTTTATGTCACTTGTTATTTTACATTCAGTTTTTATGGCACCTGTTGGGCATATACTTTTACATTCTCCACATCTGATACATTCAAGGCTATTTGGATTTTTATATATTTCAATATCCATATTACATTGCTTTGAACATTTACCACAACTTATACACTTTTTATCATCTATTGAATACCTATAAATACTTATAGGATTAAATATTGCATATATCGCTCCTAGAGGACATATTACTTTACAAAATGGTCTAAATGTAAAAATAGATAAAATCACAGTAAATATCAGTATAATTACCTTCCTATTAAACAACATTCCTAGGCTTTTTTGAAGTGCTGGATTTAATAATGTTAGTGAAATTCCACCTTCTAACGTTCCAGCTGGACATATATATTTACAAAATGTAGGATCACCCATACCTAATTCATTTGTAAACAATATAGGAAGAATTATAACAAATATAATTAATATGAAATATTTTATAAATCTAGTCCATCTTGGTAATTTAAATTTAATTGTTTTTATTTTATATAATAATTCCTGTATAAATCCAAATGGACATAAAAATCCACAAACTAGCCTTCCCATTAAAGTCCCTATTAACATTAAAATTCCAAATATATAAAATGAAAAATTATATTTCACACTTCCAATTACAGCTTGTATAGATCCTATAGGACAAGATCCTACTGCTCCTGGGCAAGAATAGCAATTAAGCCCAGGAACACATATTTTTTTAGATATACCTTTATATATTTTACCTTCTAAAAATCCCTTTAAATTAGCATTTGTAATTAAAGTACTAATAAGTTGAATCATTTTTCTTTTCATATTAACCTACTCCAATACACTCTAAACATATCTTAACAGCCTTCATTAAAACTTTTAAAGCTTCACCTCTAGAAGCTCCTATTACTGTGAAAATTATTCCTATATATAAAAGGCCTAATCTTATATATTTTTTCATTTATATCTCCTAATTTTTATTAGACAAAATATTTTCTACAGTAGTTCTAAAGTTTTCGAAATCAGTAACTCCAGGTATAAAAGTATTTAATACCTCACCTTTTGAATTTACAAATATAGTAGCTGGTGTATAATCAAAATTATTTACTACTTCTTTTTCTAAATTTCCATCTGGAATTATATTGGTGTAACTTACTTTTTTAGTACTTAATATCTTTTTTGCAGCTTCTGTTTCTTTATCACTTACTATTCCAATTACCTTTACTTTTTTATCCTTAAATTCATCTTGAAGCTTTTGTAGTTCTGGCATTTCTTCTATACACGGAGGACATTCTGTTCCCCAAATATTTATAACAGTTAAATCATTGTCCTTGAAAACTTTATTTGTTATTTCATTTCCCTCTAAATCCTTAGCTGAGAATCTATTTATTACTTTCCCACTTAAAGGATTCTTTTCAACTTCATTATCACTAGTCGATCCACATCCACTTAATCCCCCTATTAATAGAATACATAACACTAACGCCATTAACTTTTTCATAAAATCATATCCTCTCTCTATTTAATTGTATTAACTAACAAGTGATGTTTATATATACATTATAATTTTTAGATGTGTACTTTCTGTGTACTCTGTGTGAAATTTAAATGAATAAAAAAATATAGAACCAAGGTTGGCTCTATATTTTTCTATTAGTCAATTCCATTTCTTTAAAGATTTCTTAACTTATTTTTTTTATGTCAACTTGATTTAGCAAACTCAAAGCATATTCTTTTGTACATAAATCCAGAGAAAATGCAGTTGCGCTACCAGTTGCTATTCCAAGCTTAAAAGCTTTTAAAATGTCTTTTTCTTTATAATAGCTAGCTAAAAAACCAGCTATAAGAGAATCTCCTGCTCCAACAGAATTTTTAACCTCACCGTTTAGAGTTGATGCATTATATATACCTTCATCACATATAAGTAATGCTCCA
The DNA here is from genome assembly GCA_942492135.1 of uncultured Peptostreptococcaceae bacterium. Taxonomy (GTDB): domain Bacteria; phylum Bacillota; class Clostridia; order Peptostreptococcales; family Peptostreptococcaceae; genus Tepidibacter_A. Next base: position 483,663 of record CALODI010000010.1, on the reverse strand, counting down.
TCACCAGCCATTGATATTATTACATTTTGTGCACCCATATCTACAAGCTTCTTTGCATAGTGTATAGTATCATCTATATTATCTATATCTACATTTAGCATTTCACTAAGTTCATGGATGTTTGGCTTTATTAAAAAAGGTCTATTATTCAAAGTATTCAACAACGCTTCACCCGTAGTATCTACCACTACTTTCACATTATTTTGAATACATATATTCTGTATTTGAGCATATATATCTCTCGGAACACTTTTTTGAGCATTACCTGAAAGTACTAATATATCATCATTATTTAATTTTTTTATTTTATCGAATAAAGAATTCAAATTTTCTTCTGTTATATTTGGTCCATATCCATTTATCTCCGTTTCTTCATCTGATTTTAACTTAACATTTATTCTTGTATCTTCTTCAACCTTTATAAAATCAGTCTTTACTCCTTCATCTTCTATATAGTTTTTGATAAAATCTCCTGTAAATCCACCTATAAAACCTAGCGCCTTTGTACCTACTCCAAAATTATTAAGAACTCTAGATACATTAATTCCCTTTCCTCCAGGATACTTAATATCATTGTTAACTCTATTAACTTCTCCTGTTTTAAAAGCATTTACATTCACAATATAATCTATTGCTGGATTGAATGTCACAGTATATATCATTACTTTTTCACAACCTTTATTTTAGTTTTTTCTAAGTACTTATTATAACCCTAAAATTTAGAGTCTGTCATTTTAATTACCTTTTTCAGTTCCAACATAAAAGTACATAGCACCTATTACAACTGCTCCTCCTACCATGTTCCCAAGTGTTACAGGTATTAAGTTATGCATAAACCCTGCCCAAGATACTAAACTAGGATCATGTGGTATAAATAATCCCATTCCAAGAAGTGTCATGTTAGCTATACTATGCTCAAACCCAGATCCTATAAATCCAAATAAACACAAGAATATTAATGCAATTTTTGCTATATCTTCTTTAGTTTTTGTAGCCATCCATATAGCTAGACATACCAACATATTACACAATACACCTCTAAAGAATAGTTCCATAGATGGGGCTCCCATCTTACCCTCACTAGCTCCTAATACAAAATCACTCAATGGTGCTTTAGCTACAAGCCCTGTTTGAACTAATGTCCATGCCATTAATAAAGAACCAACCAAATTACCAATATAACTTACAATCCATATTTTTATAGAATCTATCCAAGTTACTGTTTTTGATAAAGCTCCTACTGTCATTACCATATTATTTCCTGTGAAAAGTTCTGATCCTGCAAATATAACTAATGTTAATGCGATTGCAAAGCTTGATCCCATTAAAGCCTTAAGTCCCGGTGATCCAACAGCTTTAAGTGGTGCTCCTATAGAAAAAATAATCATAATTCCGAATCCTACATAAATTCCAGCCATCATTGAAAGTATAAAATATTTAACGAAGCTATCATTTAAAAGCGTTGTTTTTCCTTTTGCAGCAATAGCTAATTTCTCTAAATTCTCTTTTATCACTCAATTCATCTCCTTAAATGTATGGTTTTTTCTATTATTATCTTTTGACTTTTTTGTTTTATTATGTTTTTTTTCAATATTTTTCAAAACCTATTATAAGTATAGTTATTATAATTTAAACATAATAAAAAGACCTAGATTTCATTCGTACGAAATCTTAGATCTTTTTTATGCTTTATATTAAAACTATATTCTTAAAGCATCTCTATAAATGCACCTATACGAGTACTTATCTGACCTATATCTGTTTGAGAATAGTCAGTTTCTAAAGCCATATAAGGTATTTTTTTATCATTATTTACAAATTTCTTAACATTATATGTCTCTACATTGTATGTATGGCAAGCTTGAAGAACCACTTCAATTACACCATCCACTTTATACTCGTCTACAAGTCTTGATAATAAATCTAATCTATCATTATTAGGAGTCATGCATGAGCACGGAATATTTAAATAGTGCTTTGTTAAAGCTTCCATAGGTTCAATAGTTTCGTCTACTAAATTTTCGATTGATTTAGCTCCACCACAGTTTTCAAAGCATACAACCACTCCACTGTTCTCCTCTATTGTTTTAATTATTTTCTCTGCAACTCCACCTATTGGACACCCTGTTATCAATATTCTCTTTAAATCCTTAGATATTCTATTGTCTTCATCCTCATAATCACATTTAACCTTATCTATCAAATCTCTTAATTCTTTTACATACTCATTTTTATCTAGTTTGAAACTAGTGCCTTCCAACACTTTTATAAGGTCAAATCCTTTTATAGCTGGAGGACATAATGAGCTTAGTTGGTATAATTCTTTTAGTAGTTTTCTTTCTTCATTACAAATTCTTATATTTTCTTTTAGTTTATCTTCTGTAATTTCAACTTCAAATTCAGACTCTAATCTATCCTTTAGAAGAGTTAATTCTTTATACCATGAATTTATAGAATCCTCTGTTTTATAATTTTGAGGAAGATACATAATATGCATAGGCTTTATTTCTGCTAAAAGTTCATACATTTTTTTCTTTCCATCACAGGTAGTCTCTCCAACTAGTAGATCAGAAAAATAAAAATATGGACATTTATCTGTTATGCTAAATCCGTAGCTTGATTTAATTAGAGGACATAGATTTCTTGGAAGATGCTTCTCAGCATCTTTAATAGGTTCTTCACCAGTTCCACATAAAGATACTGGTATAGCACCAGATGCCATAATTATCTCCTTTGGAGTATATGCACAGTATACTCCTACTATCTTGTTTCCATCTTCTTTTAATTTTTTAATTTTTAAAAATCCATCTCTTCTAGCTTCACTAAATTCATCAAATATCTGAGGTAAATCCTTCATAATATTATCCTCCCTTTTACGTCAATTCACTACATATTCTACCATGTTTGTATTTAATTTTATACTTTTACAACTTAATATAGAACCTTTCTATAACGCTGTTTTTGAGTATAGATTTTTTATATATAAAAAAAGTCTGCTAACCATAAGTTAACATACTTTAAATTTATCTCTTTATTTGATGAACCATCATTCCATCTTCTATATTAAATTCATATCTATAATTTTCATTTGAACTTTCTACAAAATTTTCAATCCATATTTTTCGAAGTTCATATAATAACTCTGTACTTGCTCCTACTTTTTCCCAATAACCTCTATGAAGACATCTTTCAACTTTCCACTCAAGTCTATCTTCTTCATTAGCAGTCATATTGTTTACATTATCACATGGCATACCATCTAAAATGTAGTTATTTAAAGACTTATATATAGCTGCTGGGCTTGATACATCCGAATTTAATTTGGCATCCTCTGCACACTTTATAGCTTGCTCTTTGTAAGTTTCTTTTATTATATCAACTCCTTTGTCCCCAAACTTATCTACTATAGCTTTTATAACATATGCTTGTCTTGTTTCAACTAGTGTTATTTTTTCTTGAAGCCATCCATGGATATTATCAGTATCTATTAATTCTTCAAGTTCTTTATTTTCTATAGGATCTGCTATTTCAGTTCTTGACATCGATACTATATCATTAATATTTACATTTAATCTAGTTTGAACATTATCTATAATATTAAGTTCTAACTCCTCATTTAATCTAATCTTATTAAATAACCAATGGTGTATTGGACCTAAGAATCTACTCATATTATCGTCTCCTCTTATATATTATCTAAATATAAATTTTTATCTTATACGTATATATTAATACCATATTTCAAATTATTCCGTATCATAAGTTACAAAAAGAGAACGTTGATAATTCTTATCAACGTTCTCTTTTATATTATACATTAAGAAAAGTGTTAGCATCTGCATTTGCACCAATTCTAATTCCTAAAGTAATAATTATACCAAAATAGATTTATTAAAAATAAGTAGTTTTTGTCTATATTTCACTGTCTTTTTTTAATATATATTTATTTATTAAGACATCTAGTTCTTGACTTACCTTCAATATTTCATAATTATTTTTTATAGTATTTTCATCCTGTATAAGCATGTTTAATTTAGTTCTTGTCTCTTCGATTTCTTTTTTGAGTATATGTATATTCATATACATAATTCCTCTCTTAAATGTATAAAAACTAACCTCTTATTCATAATGTCTTTAGCTTTTTATCTCTAAGCCATTTTTTGATTTTCTAAATCTTTATTATCAATACCTACGGTACCTAAAAAAGACTTTTCGACCAAATTCTTTATTTCATTCATATTATCTGATTTGCCAAGTGCCCACATGAGTTTTGGTACCAACGCTTCTGTATTCATATCCTTTGCATATATAATCTTATTTTGAGCAAGTTTTTTTCCAACCTCGTAAATGTCAAAATCAACACCTTCCTCCATACACTGCGTTGTTACAACTACTGCAATGTTTGAGTCTGTCAATTCCTTTATTTTTGATGTAATATCAAAATTTTCAAAAGGAATTCCACCAATTCCATAACTTTCTATAATAACTCCTTTGTAATTCTCTTTTATATAATCAAATATATTAGAATCTATTCCTGGAAATAGCTTTAAAACTAATATTTTTTCGCAAAGGTTATTATTAAATTTTATTTGTTTTTGTTGTTTTACATAATAATTTTGTTTTTGTTGTTTTACATAATAATTCATAACTGAATAATTGTAATCAATCTTACCATGCTTTATAGTTGCTATATATGGAAAATTAACACTTTCAAAAGCATCAAAACTACGTGTTTTTATTTTAACAGCTCTTGTTCCGTTTATTAATTTTCCATCAAATACCAAAAATACTCCAGATATCTCTTCCATTGCAATCATTATTGCATCACTTAAGTTTTGACAAGCATCAGTTCCAAATTCTTCTATAGAATATTGAGATCCTGTTACCACTACAGGCTTAGTAACACCTTGAAGCATATACGTTAGAGCTGCAGATGTATATGCCATTGTATCTGTTCCATGTGTAATTACAAAGCCGTCATATTTATCATAATTTGAGTATACAGCTTCAGCTATTTGAGTCCACCTCGAAGGATTCATATTAGTGCTATCTATATTCATTATAAGTTCACCTGATATGTTACACAATTTAGATACATTCGGTATATATTCTAAAAGCTCATTCACATCATAACTCGGAGTAAGACCATCCCCTTTATCTGATGATGCTATCGTTCCTCCCGTTGCAATTATTAGTATATTTTTCATATGAACACTCCTATACAACTAAATTTAATTTTTTCTTACGCTCCTACTTCATTATCGTAATTTGTAAACTCAACTTTTTCTCCAATCCATTGATATTTACCCATATAACCATAAATTATTGTAATTGCTAAACATGTAAATGCAAGCCACATATAAGGTAAATATTGAAGAGTAGGAACACCTAGTATGCCAGCCATAAATATACCATTATCACTCCAAGGAACCATACCAGCTGTTAATGTTCCTCCAAATTCTGTATTTCTTGAAAGAACTCTTCTGTGAACTTTTAATTCATCATAATTTTTCGCCATAATTTTTGGAGTAAGTATTAAAGGAACATACATCGCACTTCCAAATACATTACCAAGTACTGAAATTCCTACTGTTGCTGTAGCAAGTCTTCCTGTGTTTGTAGTCCAGTTTTCAAACTTTTTAGCTATAACTTCAAGTAATCCAATTTTATCTAGAAGACCTCCAACTCCAAGACCAAATATGATAATTACTATAGACCCAAGCATCGAAGAAATTCCTCCACGACCTAGAATATTATCAACAAATTCAACTCCAGTACTTATATTAAATGGATCATATAGTGTTGATAAAGCTGCAACTGGATCCATTCCTTGGAATATTACTGCCCAAACAGCTCCTAAAAATGCTCCAAATGCAATAACAGGAAGAGAAGGCTTTCTCTTTGCAAGAAGCGCAATTATTATAAGCATAGGTACAAAACAAAACACACTGATATTAAAATTGCTATTTAAAGCATTCATAAACGTTTCAATTCTACCAAGATCTACATTCTGTCCTCCATATTTCAAACCAGTAATAGTAAACAGAACACATGTAATTAAAAAACCAGGAATACTAGCTGGAGCCATACCTTTTATATGGTCCATAACATCAATCCCTGACATTGAAGCAGTAAGAACAGTACTATCTGATAATGGTGATATCTTATCTCCAAAATACGAACCTGATAATACAGCTCCTGCAACAACTGGAAGAGGAATTCCAAGACCTTGACCAATACCCATCATAGCAATCCCTGCAGTTCCTGCCGTTCCCCATGAAGTTCCAGTTGCAATAGATGTTAACGCACATATGAAAAGAGTAGCCAACAAGAAAATTTTAGGACTTATTACTTTTAAACCATAATAGATAAGACTTGGAACAATACCTCCTGCAATCCAAGTTCCAACTAATGCCCCAACTGCTATAAGAATTAATATTGCATCCATACCATTATATATACCCTTTGCTATAGAACCTTCAAGATCCTTGTAGCTGTGACCCAACTTAATTCCAAGACCAATTATCACAAACCATGAGATAAATAATGCTAACTGTATTGGTAATTCAAATACAGTAGTAAACGAAAAAGCAAGTGCAAGGAAAATACTTAGCACAACACATACCTGAAACATAGATGGTAATTTAATTTTTTTCGACATAAAACTTTAGTCCTCCCTTAATAAGATAATTTTTATAGAAATGTAATAACTATCATTTCAATATTAATAATTAGCAATTTCCGTGCCAATTCTATAAAACTTCTTAAAATACAACAAAAAAAACCAGGAAATCGTTGTCCGAATCAACTTTTGGGAATTTTCAAAAAAAAAAGACAAGTCTTTTTTCTGACTTATCTTTCTTAATAAATATTTAATGTGTGAAATAAATTTCCATGTTAGTGTGAAATTTATTTCCACATCATTTTAAATTATACTCTGTTAGTTTATTAAAAAGCTGCCTTCTACTTATATCCATAACTTTTGCAGACTGTGAAATATTGTATTCGTATTTTTCTAAAACTTGTTCAATATATTTTTTTTCAGCCTCTTTTCTTATATCTTTTAAAGACTTTATATCTTCTTTTATTTCAACTTCCTTTTTCTTAATCTTATATTCTGGTATATCCATTTCTCTTATAATCCCCTTTTCAGATAAAACAACCAATCTTTCAACTATATTTTTAAGCTCTCTAACATTACCAGGATAATCGTATGAAAGTAAAAAATCCATTACTCCCTTTTCAATTTTATTTACATTTTTTTTCAATTCAGTTTTTGATTTTTCTAAGAAGAAATCAATAAGACTTGGCAAATCTTCCTTTCTATCTCTTAAAGAAGGAATTTCTATAGTTATGGTGCTTATTCTATAAAATAAATCCTCTCTAAATTCCCCATCTTCTATGGCTTTTTCTAAATCCTTATTTGTAGCACAAATTAATCTAAAGTTAGCATCTATTGACTTATTACTTCCTAGCCTCTCAATTTTTCTTTCCTCAATTGCTCTTAAAAGCTTAACCTGTGTACTTAAAGAAGTATCTCCTAGCTCATCAAGAAATAAAGTACCATGGTGCGCTGCTTCAAACTTTCCTATTCTTCTCTCTAACGCACCGGTAAATGCACCTTTTTCATGACCAAACAATTCAGATTCTAAAAGACTCTGAGAAAGAGCATGGCAGTTAACAGGAATAAAATGTTTATCTTTTCTATCACTACAATTATGAATATATCTTGAAAATACTTCCTTACCAACTCCTGATTCTCCTAAAATCAAAATATTCACATTACTATTTGCCGCCTTTTTACCTATATCTAATATCTTTCTAAATTTTTTATTATTTGTTTTTAGCATAAATTTCGAATAATTTTGTTCGTTTTTTAAAACCTCATTATCTTTTTCAAGAGTTTCTATTTTCTTTAGCTTTTCAATCTCAATTAGAAGTTCCTCAGGATCATGACTTTTTACAAAGTATGAAAATGCACCTTTTTTCATAGCCTCTACTGCATTTTTCACACTACCATATCCTGTTATTATTATAACTTCTATATCAGAAAATTCTTTTTTTATTTCTTCAATAAGCTTTATCCCATCCATTCCTTTCATTATAAGATCTGTCAAGACAAGATTGTAGCTTTTTCTTTCTAATATTTTTAAAGCTTCTTCACCACTTGGGGCATCTTCTACATAATATCCCTTACTCTCAAGTATCATCCTAATAACTTCTCTGTATTCTTCTTCATCATCTACAACAAGTATCTTAAAATCACTATTGTTTTTGTCCATTTTGTTCAACTCCCCTCAATGGCAAAATTATTTTAAAGGTTGTTCCTTGCTCTATTTGACTAGATACCTTTATTTCTCCACCAAATTTTTTAATCTCATTGTAAGTTATAAATAATCCTAAACCAGTACCTTCACCTGCCGATTTTGTTGTAAAAAAGGGATTAAATATACTTTCAATATCTTCTTCTTTAATACCATGTCCAGTATCTGAACATAAAATCGTAATAGAACCATTAGTTTCTAAACATGATATACTAAACACTCCACCATTAGGCATTGCATCTATTGCATTTGATATAAGATTTATAAATATATGTTTAAGAGACTCTTCATTAAAGTAAATCTTTAGTCCATATTCACATTCTACTTTTTGAGTAATATTTTGTTTTTCCATTTTTTTTAAATTTAATTCAAGCATATTATCTATAAAACTTCTCAAATCAATTTCTTCAATATTATTATCAGATATTCTAGAAAAATTCAAGAGATTGTCTATTATGTTACTAGCTTTTTCAACCGATGTTTCCATAACTTTTATTGATTTATTCATCTTTTCTGTATCCTCATTTATATTATTTTTCAGAACATAACAATAACTTCTTATTAGTCCCAAAGGATTTCTAATCTCATGAGCAACGCCAGCTGCAAGCTGACCTACTGCAGCCATCTTATTTGAATGAAGCAGCTGCTGCTCGCTTATCCTAATTTTTGTAACATCTCTTATCATTACAAGAACCCTGTGTATTGAATTTGTGTCATCTACAAGATGAAATGTATTAATTTCATAAATATTATTTTTATAATTAAATTCCATATTGTAATTTTTTCCTTCTTCAAAAGTCTTTTTTATTATACAACTTCCACATTCCATGCTCAGTATTCCAGGATAATCTTTACAGTATGTTCCTATTAGATTTTCTTTATTAGATTTAATAAAATTGCTAAAAGACTTATTAACATTAACTATTTTGCATTCATTATTAAGCACTATCATAAAATTAGATAATCCATCAAATGTAGTCTCAAGGTCTTTTCTACTTATATATAGCTCTCTAGTTCTTTTATCTACTTCTTTTTTCAGTTCCTTATTCCACGAAAAAAACAAATATGAAGCTATAAATATTATTGATATAAAAAATAAAACAATAAGCCCATATCGTTCTTTTGTAGTTTCCTTTATTATTGGGGTTGAAATACCAAACCATTTCTGCTGTATTTTAATCATTGTATCTTTCTTTTTTAAATTGTAAATACCTTTATTCAGTATGCTCAAAAATATTTTTTCAGACTTTGGAACTGCAAACACAGACTCTTTTTCATAGATAGGCTTTTCAAGTATCCTATAGTCATCCTTTAAATTTAACACTTCCATAAAATAGCTTATAACAGGCTCATCTCCAACCATTGCATCTACTTGTCCGTTTTTCAGTAAATTTATTCCTTCAAAATAATCTCTAGTTAAACTGTAATCTACTTTCCCTACCTTAGAAGAAAGAAACTCTATTACATAATCTCCATCTTGTGCAGCAATTTTTTTCCCTGCTAAATCTATATAACTATTTATATTATTTTCATTTTTAGGAACTAATATAATAGCTCTTTGATAGTATATAGGATCAGAAAGAAGGTATTTTTTTGATCTTTCTTCTGATGGATACATATCACAAATATCAGTTTCTCCTTTTTGGAGACTTTCAAGCGCTTTATTCCAAACAAGAGGTTCAAACTTTATCTCAGTTTCAAGTTCAATTGAAAGCGCTCTTAAATAATCAATTACGAGACCTTGATACTGCTTACTTTCTTCATCAACATATCTAAGAGGTGGAGAATTATTATCTGCACCATAAATTATTGGTCCATGATTCTTAAGCCATTCTTTTTCTTCTTTCGTTATCTGACTTGAATGTTTTAAATATTCATAAAGATTTATATCATATTCTATTTTCATATAGCTTTCAATAAAAAAAATTATGAGCAATATCATTATAAATGAAGCTACTATGATTTTTCTTTTCATCTGAAATTTCCTCCGTAAAACATATTCCTATTAGATTAAATAAGTACTTTTATTATATCATCAAATTATTATATTAAACTTTTATCTTGTAATTATGCTACAGGATAAATTTACACATATAAAAAATTCGTCTAGTCGCTACGCACTGACTCATATCGCCAACGATCCCTAACGGGCTCCGTTCTCAAAATTCACATGCGTTCATAGCGCCAACAAGTCTTACGACTCTGTTGCTTAAAAATAGTTGATACTATAGTTCTTTAATCAACGTTATTCACAAATTGAAAATCATATAATACCTTACTATATAAAAACACCTCTTTAAGCAAGAATATATGCCATTTATTCTTGCTTAAAGAGGTGTTTTATCCTTTTTTAAATTTCGATAAAACTTGGTACTCTATTTTTAAATTGTGCAATTTTCTTTACTCCTATAGACTTAAGTGTTTTTATCGTTTGCTCAAAATCTCTACATATATCTTCAGGTTTATGTGCATCTGATCCTATTGTTATAACAGTTCCTCCCATTTCAATATACCTTCTTACTATATCTGTATTAGGATGAGTTGTTTTAAGGTTATACCTAAAACCAGCGGTATTGACTTCAATACCTTTTCCTTTTTTAATAATTAGACCTAAAATTCCATCTATAATTTCTTTAAAATCTTCATATTTTAACTCTTTATTATCAAAATTTCCATATCTAACTATATAATCTAAGTGTCCATAAACATCATAATTATCATAGGTTTCTATACAATACTTTATACTTTCAAAATAGTCTATATAGCTCTGTCTTTGAGTCTTTCCTTTAAAAAAGTCACCATTATATAAGTCTAATCCTTCACATGAATGCATAGAGCATATTACAAAATCAAAGGGATAAGATTTTATAAATTTATCTAACTTATTATTTAAATGAGGTTGATATCCTATTTCTACACCCATTAAAATTTCAATATTTTTATATTTATCTCTTAAGTATTTTATTTCATTCATATATTCACTATAATCAATTTCTCCCCCAAAAAGTTCATCAGGGCTATCGTAATCTACATGATCTGTAAAAATAATTTTCTTTAAACCTAATTCAACACCTTTTATAACTATATCCTTCATCTTAGCTTTACAGTCAGGTGAATAGTCTGTATGAATATGGCTATCTATTATAAATTTCATTACTTTTTTCTCTTTTCAAGTTGATTTTTTATATCTTCAATAGTAACATCTTCATTTACCATAAGTACTAAAATGTGATATATCAAGTCACTTATTTCATAAACTAATTCTTCCTTATTTTTATTCTTAGCCCCTATTATAACTTCACTAGTTTCTTCTCCTACCTTCTTCAATATCTTATCTAATCCTTTTTCAAATAAATAGTTAGTATAAGAGCCTTCCTTAGGATTATTTTTTCTTTCTTTTATAAGTGAATATAAATCCTCCAAAACCTCATCTTTACTTTTTTCATTTTTTATCACTTCATTGAAAAAACATGTATAACTACCCGTATGACATGCTACTCCTATTTGTTCTACATAAATAAGAATAGTATCCTTATCACAATCATAATAAAATCCCTTTAATTTTTGTATATTTCCTGATGTTTCTCCTTTTTTCCAAAGTTCTTGTCTGCTTCTACTATAATAGCAAGCTTCTTTTTCATCTAAAGTTTTTCTAATAGATTCTTCATTCATATATGCAAGCATTAAAACTTTATTAGTATTTACATCTTGTACTACTACTGGAACTAATCCTTTATCATCAAATTTTATTTCTTTTATTACATTATCGACATTCATAAATCTCACTCCTAAATTCTAATTTCTATCCCTTTATCTTTCAGATATTTTTTAAGATCTTTTATTTTAATTTCTCCAAAGTGAAATACAGAAGCTGCTAATATTCCATCAACATTTGCGTATTCTACAGCATCATAAAAGTCCTTCATATTACCTGCTCCTCCTGATGCAATTACAGGTACGTTTACTACACTAGTAATTCTTTTTAGAAGTTCAATATCATATCCATTTTTCATTCCATCTTCATCTATACTATTTACAACTATTTCTCCTGCTCCAAGTTCAACTCCTTTTATAGCCCACGCTACTGCATCCAAATCTGTTTTTTCTCTCCCACCTTTTACGTATACATCCCAAGAACCTTCATAATTTTTCTTAACATCCATAGATAAAACAACACATTGTGCACCAAATTTCAAAGAGGCTTCTTTAATTAAATCTGAATTTCTAACAGCCGAAGAATTAATAGATACTTTATCTGCTCCTCTTCTTAAAATATCTGTAAAGTCATCAATTGAAGACACTCCTCCACCTACACAAAATGGAATATTTATATTTTTAGCAACCTTTGATACAAATTCTAGAGATGTTTTTCTTTCTTCATTTGATGCTGTTATATCATAAAATACAAGTTCATCAGCTCCACAATCGCTATAATATTTACCTAGAATCTCTGGACTATCTACATCTACTATATTTTCAAATTTTTTACCCTTAACTACTCTTCCACTTCTTACATCTAAGCAAGGTATTATTCTTCTTGTGAGCATTTTAATGCCTCCTTAAGTTCTATTTTGTTATCATAAAGAGCTTTTCCTGTTATAGCTCCATATATATTCATATTCTTAAGCTTTTTTATATCATCAATTGAACTTATACCTCCAGAAGCTATTATATTTAAAGACGTTTGTTCAGATAATAATTTATATATTTCAAAATTAGGACCTTCAAGCATCCCATCTTTAGATATATCTGTATATACTATTGTTTTCACACCTGTTTCTTCAAGTTCTTTACATAAATCTATAGAATCTACATCACTTACTACTTCCCACCCTCTAAGAGCAACTTTACCATTTTTAGCATCTATAGAAACTACTATTTTTTCTTTATATTTAGAAACTAAGTTTTTAAGAAGTTCTTTATTTTCAACTGCAATAGTTCCAACTATTACCCTTTCTACTCCTATATCAATTAGGCTTTTAACCTTCTCTTCACTTCTTATTCCTCCACCTACTTGTACTGGTATTCCTATATTTTTAGCTATTTTTTCTATAGATTCTTTATTAATAATTTCTTCACTTCTAGCTCCATCTAAATCAACTAAATGTAAAAATGAGGCTCCTTCATCTTTCCACTTAACTGCCATATCAAATGGCTCATTAGAATATATATTAATTTTGTCAAAATCCCCTTGAGAAAGTCTTACACATTTATTATCCTTTATATCTATCGCCGGAAAAATTATCATTTTATCATCTCCCCATATGCTTTTAGTATATTTGCACCCACTTCAGAACTTTTTTCTGGATGAAACTGAATACCATAAATATTATTTTTTCTAACTATCGAAGGAATAATTTTTCCATAGTCTGTGTATGCTACAAGTTCTTCATTTGAAGAATTTGCATAATAAGAATGTACAAAATACACATAATCGTCTTCATTTATATATTTCAATATTTCATCTTTTTTGTTAAATTTGATATTATTCCACCCCATGTGAGGAACTTTTAAATCTATATCTAGTTTTTCTACATTTCCTTTTATAAGACCTAGCCCTTCATATTCTCCGTTTTCATAACTTTTTTCATACAGAAGCTGCATTCCGAGACATATACCTATTAAAAACTTTCCTTTATCTACATGTTCTTTTATTACCGGTATTAATTCCATATTTTCAAGTGAATTTATAGCATCTCTAAATGCTCCAACTCCAGGCAGAATAATTGAGTCAGCATTATTTATTTCATCTTTATCCTTTGAAATTTTTGTTTCTACTCCTACCATTTCAAATGCTCTAGATACGGAATCTAAATTTCCAAGTCCATAATCAATTATTATATTCAACTATAAAACCCCCTTTGATGATGATACTTTATCAGAAAGTATTTGTACTCCTTCATTTAATGCTCTTGCAAATGACTTAAATACCGCTTCTATCTTATGATGGTCATTTTCTCCATATAAAACATCTATATGAAGTGTTACTTTTGCTTCATTTATAAAAGCCCTAAAAAATTCTTTAAAATTCTGAGTATCCATACTTCCAAGCTTTTCTCTTTTAAAATCAACATCAAATACTAAATAAGGTCGATTGCTTATATCTAAAGCTATACGGCATAAGCTTTCATCCATTGGAATATAAAGGCTTGAATATCTTTTTATTCCTTTTTTATCACCTAAAGCCTTAATAAAAGCTTCCCCTAATGCTATTCCTATATCCTCTACCGTATGGTGATCATCTACATATATATCTCCTCTACACTTTACTTTCAAATCGAACCTTCCGTGAAAAGCCATCAAAGTAAGCATATGGTCTAAAAATCCGATACTTGTATCAACATCACTTTTTCCACTTCCATCTAAATCTATTTCTACTAAAACTTCAGTTTCAAGAGTTTTTCTTTGTATTTTAGCTTTTCTCATTTGACATTATCTCCTTTAATATTTTGATAAATATTCTATTCTCACTTTTATTTCCTACACTAACTCTATAATAGCCTTCAAGTTCATCAGAAAATTTTCTTATTAATATTCCACGATCTATAAGCTTTTCATATAAATTGTTTATATCTGATTTAAAAAATATAAAGTTCGCATACGATTTATAGGCTTTTATTTTTATTTCATTCAATTCTTTATATAAAAATTTTCTTTCCTTTTTTACTTCTTCAATATATTCGAAAATTTTATCTTTATTTTCAAGAGCCTTTACTCCTATATATTGAGAAATAGAGTTTAAATTATACGGTGATTTTACCTTATTTATAACATTTATTATATTTTGATTAGCTATCATATATCCAAGCCTTATACCTGCAAGCCCTAATGCCTTTGATAATGTTCTTAAAACTATTAAATTCTCATAATTTGAAATTTCATCAACCATTGAACCATCTGCAAATTCCATATAAGCTTCATCTACTACTACTAATCCATTTGTATTTTCCAAAAGCTTTTTAATATCATCTTTGTTTATTAAGTTTCCTGTTGGATTATTTGGATTACATATAAATATAACCTTAGGATTTGTTTCTTTTGCTTTTTTTATTAACTTATCTATATCTACCCCAAAGTCTTCATTACTTTTAACTCCTACAAATTCTGCTGAATATATTTGACTATATACTGAGTACATACTAAATGTAGGAATGTGACTTAAAATAGTTTCATCCTTGTCTACATAAGTCTTTATAACAAGTTCTATCATCTCGCTAGACCCATTACCAGTTATAACATTTGAAATATCCACATTTAAATATTTTTTTATTTCTTGTTTTAGAAGATATGCATCATTATCAGGATAAAAATTCAGGTTGAAATCTTCATTAAATTTGATTCCTTCTTTATACACATCTTGCAGTAAAATATTTTTACCTTCATTAGCATCAAGCTTTATTTTAAACTCAATATTATTCGTCTTATATTCCTTCAAATTTTTTATACTTTCTTTTACTAATTCCATATTAATACCCCCTATTCAAATCTTACTTTTATGGAATTGGCGTGTGCCGTTAATCCTTCATCCTCCGCAATTCTTATAATAGAATCTTTTGATTTCATTAAAGCCTCTTTGCTGTAGTATATTAATGAAGTTTTCTTTAAGAAATCCTCAACTCCTAAAGGTGAAGCAAATTTAGAAGTTGAACTAGTAGGCAACGTATGATTTGGTCCTGCAAAATAATCTCCTAATGGTTCTGGTGAAAACTCTCCAAGAAATATTGCCCCAGCATTTTTTACTTGCTTATATAAATCAAAAGGATTTTTTGTAAGTATTTCTAAATGCTCTGGTGCTACTTCATTAGCTATTTTTATTGATTCATTCATAGAGTTTGTTATTATTATTGCTCCATAATTTTCAAGAGATTTTTTTATTATTTCTTTTCTTTCAAGCATTTCAACTTGTATTTTTAGTTCCTCTTCCACTTTTTTTGCTATTTTTGGAGAATCTGTAACAAGTATTGATGCTGCCATTTCATCGTGCTCTGCTTGAGATATTAAATCAGCAGCTATATATTTTGGATTTGCATATTCATCTGCAATTATTAAAATTTCACTAGGTCCTGCAATCATGTCTATTCCTACATATCCAGAAACTTTCTTTTTAGCCATGGCAACATATATATTCCCAGGTCCAACTATTTTAGATACCTTAGGTACACTTTCCGTTCCAAATGTAAGTGCCGCTATTCCCTGAGCTCCTCCTATTTTGTATATCTTATCTACTCCAGCTATAGAAGCTGCTACAATAACAGAATCTTTTATCTTTCCTTTTTCATTTGGAGGAGTTATCATAATTAGTTCCTTAACTTCAGCTATTTTTGCAGGTACTGCATTCATTAAAACAGTAGATGGATATGCTGCACTTCCGCCCGGAACATATATACCAACTGTTTCTATAGGTCTTATAATTTGACCTAAAATTATATCTTCTCCCTCATTTAGTGTATACGATGTTTTCAGTTGCTTAGTGTGGTATTTTTCAATATTTTCCTTAGCCTTTAAAAGATCATTCTTTAAATTATCATCTATACTTTCAAATGCATTATCTATTTCTTCTTGTGAAACTAAAAAATCATCTATTTTTACTTTATCAAACTTTAATGTATATTCCTTTAAAGCTTCATCTTTTCTTTTTCTTATATTAAATAAAATTTCATCCACTACTTTATTTACTTCTTCAAATTCAAATTGACTTCTATCTAAAAGCTTTTTTAAAAAACCGCTATCTTTTATTGAATCTATTATTCTTATCATATTATCCCTCCATATTTTCATTTAATGATTTAATAATATTTTGAATTCTATCAAACTTAAATCTATAACTTACTCTATTAGATATTAATCTTGCACTTATATTAAACATATCTTCTATTACCTCAAGTCCATTCGCTTTTAAAGTATTTCCCGTTTCAACCAAATCAACTATTACATCAGAAAGTCCTACTAAAGGTGCTAATTCTACAGAACCATTAAGCTTTATTATCTCAATTTTTTGCTGTCTTTCTTTAAAATATTTTTTAGCTATTTCAGGATACTTAGTTGCAACCTTTAAAATATCATCTTTTTTATATATCTTTTCCCCTTTTATACCTGCTATTGAAAATTTACATTTTCCAAATCCCAAATCAAAAACTTCATATACATTTGTATCACTTTCTAAAATTGTATCTTTACCTACTATACCTAAATCCGTGACTCCTTTTTCTACATATGTAACCACATCAGATGGTTTAACATATATAAAATTAATTTTATTTTTCTCATCCTTAAAAATAAGCTTTCTAGAATCTAAATCTATACAATCTCCTAATCCTATTTTTTCAAATAAATCATTAGCTTGTTTTCCTATTCTTCCTTTCGAAAGAGCTATAGTTATATAATCCAATCTCCATCACCTTTCTTATTTATAACTTTAATTAATTCATCTATATCTATTGAAAAACCTATTGCCGAAACTTTTTTCCCAAATACTTCTGTTAAAGAATCATATCTTCCTCCACTTATAATTTCTCTATATGAATTTGTATAATAGCCTTTGAATACTATACCTTCGTAATAATCCAACTCTGAAACCATAGATAAATCAAAATGTATATTTTTTAAATATCCATACTCTTTAATAAATCCATTCAAAGCTCTAAGCTCTTCTATAGATTTTTTCATTTCATCATTCATATAAAAGTTCTGAGCTTTTTTTATAATTTCTTCTATATTTCCCTGGAAATCTAAAATATTAGATAATAAATCATATATTTCTTTTTTTACATTTAAATTTGCGACATAATCTATTAGTTCCATCTTATTTTTTTTATAAATTAGACTTTTTAATTCTTTTTCAATACTTTCTTCTAACTCAGTCATTCTTAATAATTCATCAATATACTTGCTGTTTCCAATTTCTAAAATGAAATTATTGTTATATTTTTTTAAGACATTTAAAGCTAAACCAATCACGTCTCTATCTGCTTTCATAGAGGCTTCTCCTATATATTCTACACCCATTTGTCTAAATTCTTTAATATTTGAATCAGTTTTATTTCTAAAAATTGTAGAATTATAAAACAACTTAAGTTTCAAGTCATTTTCCCATCTTGGAATTAAATTTTTTATTATATTCATTGTAATATCTGGTCTTAAAATCAAAACATTTGAATTTCCATTTAAAACCTTTACCATAGATTCTTTTTTTATTCTTGTGTTAACAGAAATGAAATTATCATAATCTTCGAAAATCGAAGGTTCTATATTAATGCATCCATTATTTATAAATATATCTTCTATTTCTCTTGTTATTTTATATCGCTTGTCTGAATAATCTATTTCTTCTTTAACTTTTAAAAATTCCATTACAATCCCTACCTTTTTATAATTTATAAAAAAACAAAAAGCCATATAGGTATATACCTACATGGCTTTTTAATATTATAAAAACTTAGGTATATAAACCATCATAGATACAATTCCTATATTTTTTGCAAAATAACTAGGACTTGTATCTATGAACTATTTTTAGCTCATTATTACAAATCCTCAAATCTATGATGATGTCTTAACTTTAAATTCCACTTTACTAAAACTAAATTTTTCATATTAAGCACCCCTCCTCAATTTCACTTCATTACTTTAATTCGTTAAACCGCTAAATCGTTATTCATATTATAACATCTTACTAAATTTTACACAACTACTTTTTTAATTAAAATAAAAAATCCGTCTAGTGGCTACGCACTGACTTATGTCGCCAACAATCCCTATGTGCTTCGTTGTTTAAAAATAACCTTAGACTATTAAGCCTAAGGTTATTTTAAATCAGATAAATTAACTTTTTATCCTCTTAAGTCTTCCATTAATTTTGTTTTCTCTTTTGTTTTATCATCTTTCATTTTAACTATCCTAGCAGGAGATCCTGCCACAACTGCACCTTCAGGTACATCACTAGTTACAACAGCACCGGCTGCAACAACAGCTCCTTTTCCAACTATAACACCTTCTAGGATTACAGCATTTGCTCCTACAACAACATCATCTTCTAGGATGACAGGTGTAGCAGAAGGGGGCTCAAGTACTCCTGCAACAACAGCTCCAGCTCCAAGATGAACATTTTTACCTATAGTTCCTCTTGCCCCTACAACTGCATTCATATCTATCATTGTTCCTTCTCCGATTTCTGCTCCTATGTTTAGAACTGCTCCCATCATTATAACTGCATTTTTACCAATAGAAACCATATCTCTTATAACAGCTCCCGGCTCAATTCTAGCTTCTTCATATAAATAATTATACATAGGTATAGCTGAATTTCTTCTATCAAATTCCATATGATAATCTATTATACTTTCTTTATTTTCTTCTAGTATATTTTTTACAACATCATGTTCTCCAATAAGTATATAAGAATTTTCATCTCCAAATATTTTTACATTTTCATAATTTTGACTATTTATTTTTCCGTTTAGATAAACTTTAACTGGTGTTTTCTTTGTAGAATTTTTTATAAATTTTGCTATTTCATATGGATCTGTCAATTTCATCATTTGTTAAATACCTCCTAATTGTCTTATAATATATAAAGTGAAACTTAATTCAGGTGGAATTTTTTCTCCAACTGAATTTCTAGTTGCGTAAGTGCCCTGCGGGTAAGCTAATCCAGAAGCTGTTAAGTTCTTATTTCCAGCGTTAAGAGGATGGAGTTTTAGAACTTTTAGCTTTCGGATAGACTTACTACATCCTTCATATTGTAATATCCATTTTCTTTATTTACAATAAATTTAGCAGCTTTTAATGAACCTTGTGCAAATATTTCTTTTGATAAAGCTATATGATTAAGTTCTACTATTTCATCTTTACCAGCAAATATTACAGAATGATCGCCTGCTATAGTTCCACCTCTTACTGCATGTATTCCTATTTCATTTTCTTTTCTTTTCGCATTTTTACCATGTCTTCCATAATTGAATTCATTATTTAAAACCTGTTGTATTTCATTAGCTATCATTAAAGCAGTCCCACTAGGAGCATCTACTTTCTTATTATGATGTTTTTCAATTATTTCTATATCGAAATTAGTTAAAGCCTTAGCTGAAATTTCTACCAGCTTTAATATTAAATTCACTCCAATTGACATATTAGAGCTATGAAATACAGAAACTTCTTTAGATGTTTCTTCTATCATATTAAGCTCTTCATCACTATACCCAGTAGTAGCAATAACTAAAGGAGTTTTTGTACTTTTAGAATAAGATAATAAATCGTTTAAGCTATCCGGGTTTGAAAAATCAATAACAACATCTGCTTTTTCTTTTACATCTAATATATTCGAGTATATAGAATAATTTATATTATCATTTTTATACTTAGATACTCCTGCAACTAATTCAAAATCCTCATCTTCCATTATTAAGTCCGTCAAAACTTTTCCCATTTTTCCAAGAGAACCATTAACTATAACTTTAATCATTTGATCCTCCTAATTTAAATCCATAATCTATCAATTCTTTCTTTAATACTTCTAAATTATCAGAACTCATTTCAACAAGTGGAAGTCTAAGTTCTCCCATATCAAATCCTAATAAATTCATAGCAGTTTTAACCGGAATAGGGTTTACTTCTATAAATAAAGCATCTATTAAACTTTTCATATCAAGTTGTAATTTTCTAGATCCTTCTATATCTCCATCAAAGTATTTAGCTACTAAATCATGAGTATCTTTAGGACAGATATTAGCAACTACCGAAATCACGCCAATTCCACCTAAAGATAATAAAGGTAGAATCATATCATCGTTTCCTGAGTATATTCCAAAACCTTTAGGACAAACCCTTGCCATTTCAGCAACTTGAGATATATCTCCACTAGCTTCTTTAACTGCTACTATATTTTTGATTTTAGCAATTTCAGCAAGCGTTGAAGGATTTATATTAACGCCTGTTCTTCCTGGTACATTATAAACTATAATAGGTATATTTACTGAATTTGCAATGGCTTCAAAGTGAGCTACAAGTCCCTTTTGAGTAGCTTTATTATAATAAGGAGTTATAACTAAAAGGCCATCAACTCCATATTCTTCAGCTTTTTTACTTAAATATATTGAATGAGCTGTATTATTAGATCCCGTTCCTGCTATTACAGGAATTCTTTTATTAGTTTTTTCAACTACAAATTTTATAATTTGAATTTGTTCTTCATCAGTCATTGTAGATGCTTCTCCTGTAGTTCCACATACAATTAAAGCATCTGTTTTTTCTTTTATATGGTATTCAATAATTTCTTCTAACTTGTTAAAGTCTATACTTCCATCTTTAAAAGGAGTTACTAAAGCAACACCCGAACCTTTAAATAACATTAACATCACCCTTTCTATACTAAATTATATTTTACTAAAAGTTCCGCTATTTGAACCGTATTAGTTGCGGCACCTTTTCTTATGTTGTCAGCAACTACCCACATATTAATTCCATTATCCACACTAAAATCTCTTCTAATTCTACCTACAAATACTTCATTTTTTCCTGCAACATCTAATGCTAGAGGATATTTATTTTGTTGTGGATCATCTACAACTACTACACCTTCAGCATTTTTTAAAGTATTAAATACTTCTTCAACTTCAAATTCTTTTTCAAATTCTACATTAACAGATTCACTGTGACTATATAACACAGGAACCCTTACTGTTGTAGCTGTTATTTTAAGATCATAATCATTTAGTATTTTCTTAGTTTCATCTATCATTTTCATTTCTTCTTTTGTATATCCATTATCTAAGAACGTATCTATATGAGGTAGAGCATTATAAGCTATAGGATGAGGATATAATTTATTTTCATTGCCTTTTAAGCCTTCTTCTAAATCTGAAATTCCTTTAATTCCAGATCCAGAAACAGCTTGATATGTTGAATAAACTATTCTCTTTATTTTAAATTTATCGTGTAATACTTTTAAAGGAACTACAGCTTGAATAGTTGAGCAGTTAGGATTTGCTATTATTCCGTTATGTTTTTTAACATCTTCTGGATTAACTTCAGGAACTACTAATGGAATATCTTTATCCATTCTCCAAGCACTACTATTATCTACTACAATTACTCCTTTTTCTTTAGCTATTGGCGCATATTTTTTACTAAGGTCTCCCCCAGCAGAAAATAGAGCAATATCTATATCTTTATCAAAAGAATTCTCATTTAACTCTTCAATTATGTAATCTTTACCTTTAAAATCGACAGTATTTCCAGCTGATCTTTTTGATGCCAGTAAATATAGATTTTCTATTGGAAAATCTCTTTCTTCTAAAACTTTCAAAAACGTTCTTCCTACCATTCCAGTAGCTCCAACTATAGCAACATTTACTTTTTTCATTTCTATACCCCCAATTAAAATTTATTTAACTATATAATTATGGCTATTAGCCTCTAATTCCATAAAATTATTTCCTAATCCTTGTGACTTTAAAATCAAACTATTATTTGCCTAAATATTATATTTTACAAATCAAATTCTTTTGCTATTGCAATTATTGCTTTTCCTTTGTCACTTGAGTTTATAGCATGAGATATACTTATCTCAGAAGTTGTAACTTGCTTAAATTCAATATCATTGTCTGCAAATACTTTAAATACCTTAGCTGCGACTCCCGATTGATTCATCATACCTATTCCAACAACAGATATCTTAGTTATATTATCTTCCTCAGATATTTCTATATCTTCCATTTCTTTTTTCAATTCATTTATTACATCATGGATAATATATATATCATCTTTAGATGTAGTAAAAGAAACATTTACATATCCATCATTAGGTGCTGTTTGACTTATCATATCTATATTAACATTATTTTGTGATAATTTGTCAAATACAGATGCTATATTTTTGCAATTATGTAAAACATTATTGATAGTGACCATCAAAACATCATCAGTAGTCGTAAGACCTGTTATTGCTTTTTGTTCCATATTTTCATCATACTCCTTTATATAAGTTCCTTTTATATTTCCTTTATTTAATGCCACATAAATAGGTATATTATACTTAAAACCTATTTCAACTGCTCTTGTTTCCATTACCCCAGCTCCTAAACTTGACAATTCCATCATTTCCTCATAGCTTATATATTCTAATTTTTTAGCATTAGGATAGGCTCTAGGATCAACACTATAAATACCCTCTACATCAGTATATATTTCACAAGTACAATTAAGTTTTGCAGCTAAAGCAACTGCTGTAGTATCTGATCCGCCTCTTCCTAAGGTAGTTATATCACCATTTTCATTCATACCTTGGAAGCCTGCTACAACTATTATTTTTCCTTCTTTTAAATGCTTCTTAATAATATCGATATTAATTTCTGCAACACGATTTTTAGTATGAAGTCCTTCTGTTTTTATTCCAGCCTGAAAACCAGTTAATGATATTGAATTATATCCTTGTTCCTTAAATATCATTGATAATAATGAAATAGAAACTTGTTCTCCTGTAGACATTAGCATGTCTAACTCTCGTTTGCATGGATTTTGTGAAATTTCTTTAGCCATTCCAAGAAGTATATCAGTGCTTTTGCCCATAGCTGAAACTACAAGTACTACATCATTTCCTTTGTCTCTTTGCTCTATTACTCTTTTTGCAATATCTTTCATCCTATCTATACTTCCTACAGAAGTTCCACCATATTTTTGAACTATTATAGCCATATCAATTGCCCCCTTTAAATTTAAAATAATATATCATTTCTAATAAGATCTTCGTAGGTTTCTCTTTTAACTGCAAGTTTTGCTTGACCATCTTTAACAAATACTACTGCTGGCTTTAAAATTCTATTATAATTGCTAGACATGCTATAGTTATATGCACCAGTGCTTAAAACAGCTAATACATCATTTCTTTCAACTTTTGGTAATTTAATATCTTTTATTATGATATCTCCAGATTCACAACACTTTCCTGCAACAGTATATATTTCTTCATATTCAAAATTCATTTTATTTGCAACAACCGCTTCATATTTAGCATCATATAAAGCTGTTCTTGGGTTATCAGTCATACCTCCATCAACAAATATATACGCCTTACCTCCATATGTTTTTTTAGCTCCTCCTATTTTGTAAAGTGTAGTTCCTGCATTAGCAACTATTGATCGTCCTGGCTCTATCATTACCTTTGGAATTTTTATATCCATTTTTTGTGTTACATCTTTTACTAATAAAAGCATATTATTAAGACATTTTTTTATATCAATTTGCTCATTTTCATCAGTATAGCGTACTCCAAATCCTCCACCTAAATTTAATTCTTCAGTAGTAAAATTGCTCTTATCTTTCATTTCTTTTATAAACTCAAACATAACCAAAACGCTTGAATAAAATGACTTCTCCTCAAAAATTTGGGAACCTACATGACAATGAAATCCCTTTAAATTTACTCTATCACTCATTTGAAATTTATTTATTATAAAATGAATATCATCACTAAATATCGATTCACCAAACTTTGAATCATTTTTAGAAGTCTGAATATACTCATGAGTATGTGCCTCTATTCCTGGATTTACTCTTAATAATACATCTATTTGTTTATCTAATTCTTCACATAAATTTTCTAATAAGTCTAATTCTTGTCTATTATCTACTATTATCCTACCTACACCTGATTTAATAGCCAAAGTTAATTCTTCTTCTGTTTTATTATTTCCATGCATATATATTTTATTTGCAGGAAAATTTGATTTTAATGCTGTATATAGTTCTCCCCCAGATACAACATCTAAAGATAACCCTTCCTCTTTTATAATTTTGCATATAGCTAAATTTAAAAATGCTTTAGAAGCATATATTACTTCAGTATCAATTCCTTTCACTAAAAAACTTTTATTAAATAATTTACAATTATTCCTAACTAGTTCTTCATCTACTACATACAATGGAGTTCCATACTCTTTAGCTAAATCAACAACATCACAATTTCCTATTTCAAAATTTCCTCTATCATTTATATTCATCGTTCCAAATAATTTCATTATAACGCCACCTCTTCTTATTATATATTTTTAATATTCCCAATTTTTTTATAAATAAAAAAAACAGTCATGAGCAAAAGGTACTCATGACTGTTTTATACAAAACTAAAATATATTTTATACAAAAACAATAATTCCTTTTGCCCCAATATGATAAGTTCTCCTTTAGAAAATTGGGCTATTTTCTAAAGACAGTACTATGCTTATTCAACACAGTCCCAATACATAAGCTCTAAAAACCTATGTATTTCGGCGGTTGGACCTTTCCAATATATATCATATATATACTGTACTTATTGCAACCGCGGCCTCTATATCATATTGTTCATATTATTTTATTTTTCTTATTTTTAGATATAAAAAAGCAGCTATGAGCAAAAGGTACTCATAACTGCTTTATACAAAACTAAAATACTGTTTTATACGAAAACATCTATTCCTTTTGCCCCAACATGATAAGTCCTCCTTTAGAAAATTGGGCTATTTTCGAAAGACAGTACTATGCTTATTCAACATAGTCCCAATACATAAAATCTAAAAATCTGTGTATTTCGGCAGTTGGACCTTTCCAATATATAACATTTATATACTGTACTAATTACAACCGCGGCCTCTATATCACATTGTTTATATTCTTTTTTATTTTCTGATTAATTGTTTAAAAGAATTCTAACAGATATCATACTAAGAGTCAACAATATTTTTTTAAATTATTTTATAAAATCTTTATTTTCAACCTTAATTTTGCAAAAAAACAAAAAATTGTTGGCATTTTAAATGCTAACATTCATATAAAGTGAATTTTTAGTTGCGTAAATGCACTTTTGGATAAACTAATCCAGAAGCTGCAGAGTTCTTATCTCCAGCCTTAATAGGATGGAGTCTTAGAACTCTTAGCTTTCGGATAAATTAACTACAGTACATCCTTTGGATTTCCTGCTTTAACAAGCTCGCCTTCTTTTAAAATTATTACTCTATTAGCTATATTTATTGCATCTTCTTTATCATGTGTAACAAAAATAGATGTTATCCTAGATTTATCTATTATCTGCTTTAACTCTTCTCTTATTTTACTCTTTAAATTTGTATCTAAATTACTAAACGGTTCATCCATCAAAAGCAGAGATGGTCTTGGTGCTAAAGCTCTAGCTAATGCTATTCTTTGCTGTTGTCCTCCACTTAATTCATGAGGATATCTTTTTTCGTAACCTTCTAAATCTACTAAATTCAACACTTCAGCTACTCTCATTTCTTTTTCTTTTGATTTCATATCTTTAAGCCCAAACTTTATATTTTGACCAACCGTCATATGAGGAAATAAGGCATAATCTTGAAATACCATTCCAACGCCTCTTTTTTCTGGTTGTAAAAAATAGTCATCGTCAACTAGAACTCTATTATCTACTTTTATATGTCCAGAACTAGGAACTTCAAGACCAGAAATCAGTCTGAGAATCGTACTTTTACCACTTCCACTTTCCCCTAAAATAGCAATTATTTCTCCTTTGTTTATATCTATACTAAAATTATTTATAGTTTTTTCTTTTGAGTTTTTATAATTAAAATCTAAGTTTTTAATATCAATATACATTAAGCACTCTCCTTATCCCCTATTTTGTAAAATAAATAAATCGAAATAAAGCTGATTATGATTATTACAAGAGACGGTATAGATGATTCTGGAATCATTTCATCATTTGCATATTCAAAAACCTTTGTCGGTAATGTATTGAAATTAAACGGTCTCAATATCAAAGTAAGAGATAACTCTTTTAAAACATCTACAAAAACTAATAAAAAAGCACTCAGTACAGCTGGCTTTATCATTTTTAAATCAACCTTAAAAAAAGTTTGAGTTACACTCATTCCTAACATTCTAGATGCTTCGAAAAATTTCTTACCTATTTTTTCAAATCCAGACTCTATGGAATTATATCCAACAGCTAAAAATCTTATCATATAAGCAAAAACTAGCATAATAAGACTGGTACTTAGTAACATTTTTTTCGAATCACTATCTATCATTTTATATATCCAATAAAAATTATTATCTATTTTTATAAAAAACATAATTACACTTATAGCTATTACAGCAGCTGGTATAGAATATCCTATAAGTGTAGCCTTTGAGTATAACTTAGAAATAAAATTTTCGTTTATTCTACAATAATTAGCTATTACTACAGCCATTATAACAACAAGACTTGCAGAAATTGCAGCTACTGAAAAAGAGTTTAATATAAGAGTTACAAATTCAATATTTAATATTTTCTTATAAGTTAATACACTCCAATATATTAACTGAATAGTAGGTATTAAAAACCCAATACTGAATATAAAAAAGCAATATCCGAATGCCAAATTTGATTTAAATCCTTTAAGTTTTATTCTCGATATAGGCCTTATCTTTGTATTTGTAGAGCTAAATTTCTTGTTGCCTCTCAAAAACTTTTCTGATATAAGTATCATTATAACTATTAACATCAATACACCAGATAACCTAATAGCAGAATCTGTATCTCCCATACCAAACCAAGTTTTGAATATAGCTGTGCTAAACGTAGGTATACCAAAGTATTGAACAACACCATAATCATTCAAGACTTCTAATACAACAAGACTTTCTCCACATATTATAGCTCCTCTAGAAATAGGCATTACTACAAATATAAAAATCTCGATTAAATTTCTTCCCAATACTCTAGCATTTTCTATTAAAGCTGCTGATTGCTTCTCTAAAAAAGACCTCGTAATTATGTATACATACGGGAACAACGATATTGTAAATATAAATATTGCTCCTTTTATAGACATAATATCAAAATATTTCTGATTAATTTGCATATTTAGGCTATTTCTCAAAAATGTTTGAATAACACCTGTATAATTAAGTATTCCATTATACGTGTATGCTGCTATATAAGATGGTATCGCAAGAGGCAAAATCAACCCCCATTTAAAAAACGACCTCATCGGAAATTCATATACTGATATAATCCACGCCAAGCTTACACCTATAATAACTGTAATTAAGCCTGTAAAAATAACTAGAATCATAGAATTTAAAATATATCCCTTTAGCATATATTCTTTTATATGAAACCAGTTTTCATTTGGTTTTTGAAAAATACTCATAAATATATTTATATTAGGCATTATAACTAAAGCTATGAATACAAAGCTTAGTAACGACCATATATTAAAATTTTGCTTTCTATATTTAATCAAATTAGTACACTTCCTTTTCACCTATCGTTAAAAGCCCCATATTGTTTTACAATATGAGGCTTTATATTAATTACTTCCAGCCAATTTCATTAAATATTTCTACTGCTCTTTTATTGTTCTCTCCTAATTTATTTAAGCTTATATCTTGAGTTTTGAACTCACCCCATGATTTTAATAAATCTGAAGGCTCTACATTAGGATTTGCAGGATACTCGTAGTTTGCATTAGCAAATATACTTTGAGCTTTTTCATTTGATAAAAATTCTATAAATTTAACTGCATTTTCTTTATTATTAGCATTTTTAGTAACTCCAGCACCACTTACATTTACATGAGTACCTGTAGTATCTTGATTTGGGAAGAACACACTAACTTGCTCTCCTACTTTTACTTCTTCTGGGTCTGATGAATTTAGTAATTTACCTAAGTAATAAGTATTCATTATAGCTATATCCCCTTCACCAGCTACAACTGCTTTAGCTTGATCTCTATCATTTCCCTTTGGCTCTCTAGCCATATTATCAACTAAGCCCTTTGCCCATTCTTTAGCTTTATCTTCTCCATTTATTTCAATGAAAGATGCAAGTAAAGATTGATTATAAGTGTTTGATGATGATCTTACTAATATTTTTCCATTCCATTTAGGATTAGTTAAATCTTCATAAGTAGATAATTCTGATGGGTTGACTCTATCTTTAGAGTAAACTATAACTCTTCCTCTTTTAGTTAATCCATACCATTCGTTATCTTTATCTCTTAAATTTTCTGGGATATTACTGTTTAAAACTTCACTTTCTATAGACTGTAATAAATCTTGTGATTTAGCTCTATGTAATCTTCCCGCATCTGCTACTATAAGTACATCAGCTTCTGTATCTTCACCTTCTCTATCAAGTCTTTCAATTAATTCATCATCTTTTCCTTCAACTACATTTACCTTTATACCTGTCTCTTCTGTAAATATTTTATAAAGCTCTTTATCAGCATCATAATGTCTAGATGTATAAACGTTAACCGCTTTTTCTTCATTGCTTTCATTACCAGCTGTACCTTCTTGCTTAGTAGTACAACCTACAAGTAATACTATTGAAAATGCCACAGTTAAAAAAGTTAACAATAATTTCTTTTTCATATCTTAATTCCTCCTCAATTTTTGTTATTCGTAAAGATTATTATTTCCAAGAGATATTGATTATCACTTTCATCTTCATAATGATAATAACCCATTATCATTATGATGTCAACTTTATTTTTCATGTAATATTTTTACAATCAAAATATTACTATTATTTCACTTAATCAATTTTACATTTAATTGTATTTCTGATATATTTGATATAATAAATTTTTAATTTTAATATATAAGAAAGAAGGAAATGATATGGGATTATTCGAAAAAAAAAATCTCTACAGAGTAGAGATAATAAAAAGATGTTATCCAAATATTATACTTAACGGATACAATTCTCCTATGCCTTCTCTTGATACTATTTCAGAAAAAGGTAACTGCTTTCAAATACCGCCTGGAATCAAGGGTTGGGTAGTAGAAAAATTCGGTAAGAAATATTTTAGACCTAATGAAGATCAAGAAGGGATAGAACTGTTCACAATTCCCCATCAAC
Organism: uncultured Peptostreptococcaceae bacterium; assembly: GCA_942492135.1. GTDB lineage: Bacteria > Bacillota > Clostridia > Peptostreptococcales > Peptostreptococcaceae > Tepidibacter_A. The sequence continues at coordinate 453,477 of CALODI010000010.1, read as the reverse complement.
CTATAGCTTTAATAGATTATAAATATATAAAGGGAAACTATAAGGTGATATAAAACAAAAAAGTATCTACCTAAATTTCGTTTATACGAAATTTAAGTAGATACTCTTAATTAAGATTTTACTAACTATCGATATTTCTATATCACAATTCAATTCATAAATTCACCTATTTGTTCTACACACAAATAGTATACATCTTCCTGCTTATATCTTTTATACCACTCCACTGTATATTGTATAGCCTTTTCTAGTTTTAATTTTGGAGTCCACCCTAATTGAAATTTAGCCTTGCTTATATCTAAATTTAAGAATTTAGCTTCATGTACCCCTTTTTTTAAAGACACATCCTTTAGCTGACCACTACCATATTGTTTAACTAATTCGCATCCTACTTCCCATACCGTTACTACTGAATTTAGCATAGGTCCAAAATTCCATGCTCCACTATACTTCATAGGGTTTTCTGTTAATTTATGTCCTAGAATTAGATAACCACTTAAAGGTTCTAATACATGTTGCCATGGCCTTATTGCATATGGATTTCTGATTTCTATAGGTTGCTTACACTCTAATGCTCTTATACAATCCGGAATGATTCTATTAGAAGCCCAATCTCCACCACCTATTACATTGCCCGCCCTAACTGATGCTATAGCTTTACCATGTTCACTATATTGATTAAGATTCATGAAAGATTCTCTCCACGAATGAATAGCTATTTCACATGCTCCTTTAGAAGAGCTATAAGGGTCATACCCTCCTAATGAATCTGTCTCTTTATATCCCCATACCTGCTCTTTGTTCTCATAACACTTATCTGTGGTGATGAAAATCCCAACTTTAACACTTTCTGTATTTTTAACACACTCTAGAACATTAATAGTTCCAATTAGATTTACTTCATATGTATATACAGGCTGTTCATATGATTGCTTGACTAGTGATTGAGCTGCTAAATGAAAAACATAGTCCGGTTTATACTTATCAAATGTATTCTTTAGCTTTTTAAAATCCCTTATGTCACCTCTTACATCTACTAACTTATCTTTAAGCTCAGCTAATACAAAATTATCCTTTGCTCCCAAAGGATCTAAACCATAACCAATTACCTTAGCACCTAGTTCCATCAACCATATACTCAACCATGACCCCTTAAACCCTGTATGACCTGTTACTAAAACTGTTTTACCTCTATAAATATTATTAAATCCGTGCATGATCTTACCATACCTTCCAAAAAGCTTTATTATTTTTCCACATTTTTTTGAGTTTTGCCAAGTCTCGTTGATTATCTACACAGGCCCACAGCCCCTCGTGTTTATAGACTGATATACGACCTTCCTCCGCAAGCCTTTCAAAAATACCATACTCTAAATCACATTCTTCATCCTCTGTTAGGTATTCTAATAGTTTTTTATTAAATACCATGTATCCTCCATTTATAAGTCCTTGTGAAGTTTGAGCCTTTTCTTTAAAAGAAGTTAATATACCTTTTTCTGATTGAAGCTCACCAAATCTTGCAGGAGGATGTACTCCTGATATAGTTACCATTTTATCCATTCTTAAATGAAAATCTATCAAATGATTTATATCAATGTTAGCTACTCCATCTCCATATGTTAATAAATTAATATCATCGACTAAAAACTTTTCTATTTTTTTAAGTCTTGATCCTTTTAAAGAATCTAGTCCTGTATCAACAAGAGTGATTTTCCATTCCTTTTCATCATGATTATTATGAAATTCAATACTATCATCTTCAAATCTTATAGTAAAATCACTACTTCTTTCTCTGTAATGTAAAAAATATTCTTTTATAATATGTGCTTTGTAACCTAAACATATCACAAACTCTTTAATTCCATAATGAGAGTATATTTTCATGATATGCCACAATATTGGTTTTCCACCTATTTCTACCATAGGTTTTGGTATTATATTTGCTATTTCACCCAATCTACTACCATATCCTCCTGCTAAAATCACTAGTTTCATATATATTCCCCTCTATTCATGCAATTTAACAAAATTCTTAATAGATTTAATCATATAATCCAACATTTCTCGTGTCATCCCTGGATATACTCCTATCCAAAAACTATGATTCATAGCGTAATTTGTATGTAGTAAATTACCAACTTGTATATATCCTTTTCGTTCTTTCCTCATGTTATCAAAACAAGGATGCTTGATAAGGTTGCCAGCAAATAACATTCGAGTTTGTATGTTTTGTGCCTCCAAATACTCTACAATTTCATCTCTTGTAAAATTTACACCTTCTCTTACACTTATCAAGAAACCAAACCAACTAGGCTGTGAATTTTTAGTTGGTTCTGGTAGAATAAATACATCCTTCAATATCTCAAGTCTCTCTATTAAATAATTCCAATTTTTAATTCTTTCTTCAATAAAATATTCTAATTTTTCAAGCTGTGCGCATCCAATAGCTGCCTGTAAATCTGTAATTTTAAGATTGTATCCAAAGTGTGAATATACATACTTATGATCATATCCATAAGGAAGTTCTCCATATTTGCCCTTGAACCTATTACCACATCTATTGTCTATCCCAGATGGACAACTACAATCACGACCCCAATCTCTTAAAGATAATACTACTTTAGCTAATAAAGGATCTTTTGTATATACAGCACCTCCCTCACCCATAGTCATATGATGGGGTGGATAAAAGCTAGAGGTTCCTATATCCCCTATGGTTCCTGTATATTGCCACTTTCCATCTATATAGTACTTTGAACCTAAGGCATCACAGTTATCCTCAATTAGCCATAAATTATGTTTATCACATAATTTCTTAATCTCACATATTTTAAAAGGATTTCCTAATGTATGGGCAAGCATTATAGCTTTCGTTTTATCAGTTATTGCCTTTTCTATCTGACTATAATCAATATTGTACTGTGGCACAGTAATATCAACAAACACTGGAACTGCTCCATACTGAACAATAGGGGCTACTGTAGTTGGAAACCCTGCTGCAACAGTTATAACCTCATCGCCTGGCAAAATACATCTATCTTCTAACAACGGAGAAGTAAGCGCCATAAAAGCTAGCAAATTAGCACTTGACCCTGAATTACAAGTGTAACAATACTTTATATTTAAAAATCGAGCTAAGTTTTCTTCAAACTGATTTGTATATCTACCTGACGTTAACCAGAACTCCAAGCTTGCATCAACTAAGTTAACAAGTTCTTTTTCATTATAAATTCTTCCTGCATAATTAATTTTTTTGTTTTTACTACTTAAATTATCTTCATCTTTTTTTATATTATAATATTCTTCTACCATTTTTATAATTTGCTTTTTCAGTTGATTACTATTCTTCACGGTTTTATTCTCCTAATTAATTTTTAAAATATTTTAAAATACATTCCTCTTTCTTATATCAACTATTTTCAATAAAATCGTTATATTTAAAATGTCCAAAAAAACCAACGACATTTATATCCCTTTATTATCTTATCTGAATTTAATTTATTAAGAATCTCACTCTCTTTATCATTTGTAGAACAGATAGCAAGCGTTCCACCTTTAATAAGCTTACTTCTTATCTTGTTAAAGTTATTAGATATATTAATAATTTTTTCAACACTTCCCTCTAATAAAATATAATCAAATAAAATATCATAAAAACTATCAGCTATTTCATTAACATGTTTTACATTATGGCTATATAACTGCAAATCTGGAATATAGCGTTCATCATCTGTTATGAGAAATAAATCTACATCTTGGTTTCCTGCCTCTTTATGCAGTGTTTTAATCTTCAGCGGGTTTGACCCAAATCCTGAATTTATCCCTAGAATATTTACTTTTCCTTTTTCTTTTATATTCAATTCTTCCATTAACTTTATATCGTAGCAGAATCCAGCACTCCTTGCATCTACCCCATATCGGTCAATGAATAACTTTCGACTTTTTTCAAGTGTGTTTTCTTTGACTTGTGCTTCTCTTAGTGTCACACTTCCAAAATGATGGCAATAGCAGTCTTTTGCTAAAATCAACTTATACCCTGCACGTCGTAATCTCAGTGCCAATGCATCATCTCCAAATTCACTGTAAACAAAATATTTGTCAACCGCACTTACACCTCGTGAAGAAAAGAGAACATCACTCCTATACAAAGCAAGTGGATTACAAAGTCGTGTTCTCTCTTCCCAACGAGTTGGATCTGATATATTATTTGTTTTTGCAAAGGAATTCATTTCTTCAAGATTTGAATATTGGGCTGGTATTGTTTGAAGGTTAGATATATTAGGTGTTGTTGGTACTACCATTGCTATTTTAGGGTCAGATTCGATACATTTTATCAAATTGTTTAAGTAATTTTCAGTCACTATAACATCATTTGAAATTGACAATACATATCTCCCCTCGCATATACGGCGAGCTGCTCTTACATCACAGAAAGTATTTTTCAAAAGATAAATATTCTTATTACATTTAAAACTTTCAAAATATTCTTTCGTTCCATCGCTAGAACCATTATCAATAAAAAACAACTCATATTTAATATCACTTGGAGTATATTTAATTATACTTTCAACACATTGCTTTGTATATTCAAGCTTATTATACGCAAGCACGTATATCGATACATCATATTTATAATTATCAGTTTTTGTACTTTCCTCTATATAAGAATTCACACCCATTTGAATAAATTCTTCAGCATAATGTTTTTTTTCTTTTTCTTTATCTCCAAACACACAAGTAAAAAAATAAAAATCGTAATAAAATTCTTGAAGAATGGGAATAAGTTCAAACTCAATTTTGGATAATGATTTATCCGAATGTTCTCGTACAAGCGTAATAATATTATTAGTTGAATATATAAGATTTTCACAGCTTACAGGTGCAGAAATAAACGGAATCTCTTCTTTTATTTTATTAACAACAGGATAAAGTTCTTTTAACATAGTTATTATATCTATACCAGTCACTTCAACTTGGTCATATTTTTTTACAGATATACACTTATACATATAATTTGCTGATTTAATCAAGGTTTCAATGTTTTCAAGTATTCGAGTAGCTAGAGGTTGGTTTTTTAGCATGATAATCCCCCCTTGAAAATAATATTATACTGTAAAAATACCAAATTCACGTAACTTTCCTGTCCCAACTGTTAATGACAATTTTTTATAATTTTTAAACTTTGTGTTTTTAATTATTAATTCTTTTTCAACTTCAGGTTGATCACCTGATTCCCAAATTATCATTTCAGAAATCATCGTATTTAATCTATCAAAAAAAGCTTTTAATATCTCTGGAGTTTCTAAATACCAATATAAAACTGTCATAAGTAGTGCTATATCAAATTTTTTGTCAACTTCAATATCTTCAAATTTACCATTTATATAGTTAACTTTAGTATTCTCTAATTCACTTATAGCTCTAGCTAATTCAAATATATCCTTATCCATTTCTATAGCAGTAACACATGCCCCTTCTCGAGCAAACATACGTGCATTGTAACCATTATTACATCCAATATCAATAAGTTTCTTGCCTTTTATATCGTATCCACGTAAAGCCTTAAAAACAAGCTCAACTCTAGTTGGATATACAGTATCTCGAAGACTAGAATAGTTATAAAAAGTAGGATGCAAAATAGCACCATAAACATCGTTAATATTGAAATCACTAAGAAGCTTAATTACTGGGGTAATTTTATCTTTATTAATATAAGCACTATAATCATCATAAGACATCATGGTATAAATATATCTTATTCCTTTACTATACAAAAAGGTTGCTCTATGCAGTCCATCTATTATAGAAAAAGAACCCCCATCCTTATTGTATTTAACTGTAATTGGCTCACAATGATCTTTGTAGTATGAAAAACCTTTTTGTAAAAGTGACATATGTTTATCATAAAATTCTTTACGCATTATTATCATTTTATCTGCTTGTGACTCTTCTTTAATCTGACACAAACGTAAGTAATTATTTGGGTGTTTATCTGTTTCACCACTAAGATACTCAAAAAGTTCTGTATAATAAGGTGATCTATAAATCTGATAATCGATTTTTGTATCTTTAATAATATCATTTACTGCTGAACATATCTCTTCACTGCCTTCTTGAGTAATTAGATTTGTTCTTATCAATTCTATCGGAATTTGCATAGTAATATTATCATTAATCAAATCATGGATTAGTTCAATATTATTGTATTTAGGTTCACTTCGATATAAAGAAGGTCTTGATAATACATGACTTCGATTAGCCGCCAATGTATTTCCGAAATATTCAATGTGACCATCTTCATAGCTTATTATTATTTTATTTGCTGGAATATTGTATGAAACAAGTTGATTTGCCATACTAACAAAATTAGTACGAGATGTTATCAACACATAATCAAAATCCATATTTATTATTTCCTCAGGATGTCTAATAACATTTCCGTAAAAATTCTCGCCTATTCTTTTATGAGAGTTATCAATACAACCTGCAATCTCTACATTTTTGTCAAAACCACCTGTTTCAAATAATAACACTGCATTTATAGCAGTTCCAAATATAACTACCTTCGTCATTCTATAATCTCCTTCAACTTTATAATTATTTTTGTTCTAAAACAGCATACAATACAGTTTCAGGGTAATAATTACTATAATGTCTAAGAAAAAACTTGTAGTCTTTATTTAATGTTTTTATATAATTAAATATATCCAAATAATCCGTAGGTTTATGATAAATACATATAGCAAGAGTAGGAAAATATTTTTTAATAATGTTTTGTGCTCCTTTTAATGCTTCCAACTCAGCACCTTCTATATCCATTTTTATAAATGCTACTTTTTCTTTAAAATATTCATCTATTGAAATAACATCTATTTTATTATTTCCATGCTCTAAAATGCAACCATTATCTCCCTTTGTTTTATTAAAACCAAGTGTCTTATTAGCAGAAAATAATCCTTTGTTGATATAGTATATTCTATTATCATTGGTTATTTTTTTAGCTTTTTCTAATAAATCTTCATCTGGTTCAAATAAATAATACTCTTTAAAATCTTTATTTAACTGTAAAAACTGCTCTAATGTATCTCCATTATATGCTCCACCATCAATAACCATCCCATCAAAGTCGCAATCTATAATACCCTCATCAAAATATTGAATACCATTATTATGTTCAAAAGTGTATCTCACATCGTAAGTTAATCTGAAAAGCATATTATTTAGAAATACTTTTCTTGATATCTCATCCTCTAGTGAAAAATACATGCTTTTATATTCTTTACTATTTTTCAAAAGATGTATTGTTAATTCTTCGAAACATTGATCATAAAAATCTCCTGGAAATACAATGGGAGAAATAGTACCTAATTCTTTTATATTGTAATACATTAAGATGTTTTTACAGTTTTTCTGTTCAGCTAATTTATATATCTCATTGCTATACCTCAGAGTTGCAATAATTAAAACATCATCTTGATCAAAATAAAGTTCATCTGGAGATATTACATTTGCCAATTTAACATTTTTATCAACTAAAAATAAATTCTCATATCCATTAGTTCTAAGTTCTTTATAAACTTTTTCTCCCATATTTCCTAAAGGCCATATATAAACTTTTCCTCCATCTTTTATTTGCTGTATCCCTTTTCTTAAATTCAAATCTTTTTCTCTTATTTTTTCAATAGTTAAATTTTCATCTATTAGTTCTAAGAAATTTTGGTATGTTGGCTCTAGCATCTACATATACCTCCTCTCTCTGTTATCTATTTTTTATATTCACTTATACTGTAGTTTTATACTATGCACTATATATTTGTACATACAAAGCAGAAACTAGATATACTTCCCATTGTTATGACTTATCATATTCAAAATTCCATCTTTAAAGTTTACTACAGGCTTCCATCCAAGGTCACCTTTAATCTTGTTAACATTAGCATTAAGTCCCACAATATTCTTAATTATATCTGTGCTAAAATCCAGTTTTGAGTTTGGACTTATCAATTCTTTTGCCTCTATAATAAATTCTTTGAGTAATCGACTTTCACCAAAAGCTAAATTATATATTCCATACTTACTTTTTTCACCTAACAAATATAAGGCAGTAGCAGCATCTTGAGCATACAAAAAATCCCATAGCTGATTTCCTTTTGTAAGTTTTGGTATTTCATTTTCTTTAAAACATTTAAATAGGTATGATATCAACGTATTAGTATTATCCCCTTCTCCATAAACACTGAAAACTCTAACCCACGTAAGTGGTAAATTAATCTGATTTGATAATGTCTTTAGTATATTATGACAAGCAAGTTTACAGGCTCCGTAGGCAGTATTGGGGTTAGTTTCAGAGTTTTCATCTACTCGATTATTGTAGATTCCATATTCGGCCTGTGAACCGATCATAATAAATTGTTTAATGTCTAACTTCTGTGCAGCGTGCATAGCATTAACCGACCATGTTATATTATCCATTTGACGAGAAAAGTCATTTCTTTCACCTTCCCATGCTAGATGATAAAACGCGTCTGCAGATTTTATATATTTTGGCAAATCAGAAATTTGATCCATATCTAGTTCAATTATTTCTATTCCAAAAATTCCATTTAATCTCTCACTTCTTTTTGAATTCTTTCTCACTATCACGTAAACGAAGATATCATTCTTAACTAACTCTTTTAGTAACCAATGCCCTAAAAATCCAGTTCCCCCCGTTAATACTGCAGTTTTCATTAGAAACACACCTCATTTATATAATTACTAATGGCATCTTGAGTTTGACTCAAATCTACAAACTTTTTTTGTACTGGAGCCACATCTCCCGATTTTAAAATCTCCACAAATAGATTTGCACTATTCCCCTCACCGAAATAATTAGAAGTAAACTTATAATAACTTATACAGTTAATACAGTATAAAATTTCGTGCACATTTTCTATTGTATGTTGGATATTCTTCATATGTGATTTTTGATATCTACCTTGTTGTCTACTTCCTATGTCAATAGCTGGTATTCCATAAACGCAAGCCTCACGTATTCCAGCACTTGAATTTCCAATAATAAAAAGTGTATTTTTTAAGATACTTAAAAAATCTTCAAAAGGTAGTGAACAAAAAATCTTATATCTCTTATTATCTCTAAATTTCTCAATTTCCCGAATAATAATATCACTACCCAAATCATTGTTAGGGTATATAATAATATAATTTTTCCCACTTTTTTCTGTTGCCTTTAAAAACTGGCGAATATTATTCTCAGTTGCTGAAATTTCAGTTGTTACCGGATGGTATATCAATATTGCATATTCATCAAATTGTATATTATGCCTCTCTTTAACCTCATCTATATTAGGCAGCTCCGACAACATTATATCTATATCCGGCGAACCAATTACATGAATATCTTCTTTTCTCTCTCCGAGTTGAAGTATTCTCAGCTTAGATTCATAGTTTGACACAAAATGAAATTGTGCCATTTTACTAATCGAGTGTCGGATAGCTTCATCAACGGTTCCTGTTATTTCTCCACCCTCTATATGTCCGATTAAAATGTTATTTAACATTCCAGATATTGCTCCTGCCAGTGCATCAATTCTATCTCCATGAACTACAATTAAATCTGGTTTCACTCTATTAATATAAGAATTCAGACTGACAATTGTACTTGCAAGATCAATATCCATTTTTCCTGTAAATAATATATCCTTAGCGCAATATATATTTTCATATCCATCATTTAGTATATCTTTATACGTCTCTCCATACTGTCGCAGTAAGTTCATTCCACAAACAAATACATGCGTTTTAAAATGTTTTTGAGTTTCCTTAATGAGTGGTTTTAATTTACCATAATCTGCCCTTGTTCCGGTTAAAAAAACTATTTTTTTGATACTTCTCAATTTATAGGACCATACCCCAAGTAAGATGTGTATCTCTCTTAATATTAGTTTTTGCTCGTTTCCCAATAATATTTTTATACTCTATTGCTTTTATTTCACCGGTTCCAGGCCTTTTTACCCATAAATTTTCAGATGTAAATAATTCTCCCTCTTTAATATCTGAAATAGTTACAACAGTCGCAAATGCAAAATCAATAGTTATCTGTTCTTGTAACAGTGGACCTTTTTTTCCACCTCTCATACTATATACCTCTCTTGAAGCACTCAATAAATCTTTCAGCTCATTTTCATCCATTGAACAAACTATATCATTCCCTATTCTATCCTTTGTGTCCGTAAAATGTCGTTCAACAACAGATGCTCCCAGTGCTATTGCCGCAATACAAGCATTATTATTGATAGTATGATCAGACAACCCAATAGGTACACCAAACTCCTTTAGCTCAATCATAGCTCCAAGTCTTACAAATTTTGATGGTGTTGGGTATAAGTTCGTTGTATGTAATAATGCAAATGGACAATTATTTTTATCAATAATATCAACAGTTCTCCTTATAGACTCCATATCATTCATTCCCGTTGATACAATCATTGGACGACCAAGTTTGGAAACCAAATCAATTAATGGATGATTGTTCATTTCACCAGATCCAATTTTATAAGCTGAAACACCAAATTTATCAAGACGCAATGCCGCTGCTCTACTAAATGGAGTACTTAAAAACACCATCCCCTTTGATTGTGTATATTCCATCAATTTTCTTTCTTCTTCTTCATTAAGTGCACATTCTTCCATTACTTTATATATTGACTTTGTGGAGTTTCCGGGTATAACATTTTTAGCCTCACTACTCATCTCATCATCTATAATATGTGTTTGATGTTTAATAATTTTAGCACCTGCTCGAGCTGCTGCATCTACCATTTTGAAAGCAGTTTCAATATCCCCATTATGATTTATTCCAATTTCAGGGATAACAAGTGGTTCATAATCAATACCGATATTAATGTTTTTAATACTCAAATTTTGCATATTTATCATACTCCTCCTGTGTTAGAAATGGAAATAAATCATCTATTGGCGGAGATATCAAGCTCCCGTCTGGCAATTTTTTACTCTTAACTTTAGGTTCAATTAGTTGATTAGTATCCTGTATAACTTCGCATAAACCATAAGAGTCCAACGATAAAAGCCAATCTAGTCCACTATCAATATCATCGTGACAAGCTATTTTTTTATAAGGAATACCGTATGCATAGGTGATTTTTTCAAAAGATGGGATACTAAGTCCACTTCCATTAGTGCATCCTGATAAAAAACCTGCAAAAAAATTCTTCTGCGTTTGAACGATTGCCTGATATCCATTATTATTAAAAACAATAAACTTAATAGGCAAATTATTATGAACAATAGTTTGTAATTCTTGTATATTCATTTGAAAACTACCATCACCAGTTGCACATATAACAGATTTCTTAGATGCGAGAGTTGCTCCAATTGCTGCAGGAATATCATACCCCATTGTTCCACAATTTACATTTCCAAAAAGGCGCTGTTCTTTCTTTGATATTCCCATTTGTAAAAGTGAAACACATGCACAACTATTTCCAACAACAATTATTCCATCATCAGGCATCTTCTCCTGTAACTTCTCAGAAAAAAAATAAGGGTTTACAGATACACTATCATGACAGTTTTCAGGTAAAGAACTAAATTTTTTTCTTAACATATCGCAATAATTTATCCATTTATTTTTCACTGGCAATATTTCTGTAATAAATTTATTTAAAGAATAAACTACATCAACTAAATCTGCTTGAATAGGTAAATCAATTTTTATTGTATCTTTCCTAAGTTCTTCACCGTCAATGTCAATAATAATTTTTTCAGCATTTGGTGCAAAAGCGGAAAAGTTAAATCCAATTTGTTTGAATGACATTCTGGCTCCAAGTGATAGTATTAAATCCGAATTTTGAATCATAAAATTACCAATTCGTCCTCCAAACACGCCAAAATTCCCATAATATAACGGGAATGAATTATCAAAAGCATCAGCTGTGCTAGTTGGACATAAAATAGGTATATTTAATTTTGAAACAAGTTCATACATTTCATTTAAACATCCAGATTGTCTAACAGCAGACCCAACTATTATTAATGGTGCTTTCGCATTTTTAATTTTATTAAATATAACTTCGCAACTTTCTTTACTAAATAATGTTTCATTTGAATTACTAAATCCAGATAGTTTTGTATCTTCTATTACTGCACCTTGAACATCAAGTGGTATATCAATCCAACAGGGTCCTTTACGTCGTGTTGTTGCTTCATAAATAGCTCTCTCAATGTGGTACTTAATCTCTTGTGGATTTTTTACCATTACAGCATATTTTGTTATAGGTTTTACAGACTGAATTATATTATATTCCTGTTCACCAAACTGCCTTAATTTAAGCCCTGTACTTTCAACAGTTGTTTCATATCGTGTTTGACCAGAAATGACTAGCATTGGTATCGAATCCTGCCATGCACACAGAACCCCTGTAAGTGCATTTGTTCCACCAGGACCAGTAGTCACACATACACCCGCAATTTTATTGTTAATGCGTGCATAACCTTCAGCAGCAATAGCACTCCCTTGTTCATGATGGTTATATATACATTTTATATTTTCATGTCGTCCAAATGCATCATTAAGATGCATAGCTCCACCACCTACAACAGAAAAAACATTAGTTATGCCCTTTTCAACTAATAAATTTGCTATATAATCTGCTACTCTAACTTTCATATTTCTACAACCTCCTTTTCAATTATTATTATTTACTTTCACAAAGTTTAGCATATTAGCCTCAAATTTAATTTCCTTTCTGTCTCCTAGTTTGTACTCTTTATCAATACTCCAGTTTTAAGAATATTTCTTTCTATAGATCTTACTTATCTTTTTAACTGAATCATAATTTATAAATTGATACCTACTTTTAATTGTATTAATTGTATTCCTTATATATTCATACAAAACAAACCTAAAAAAGATGAGCTCATAATACAGAACTCATCTTTTTAATATGGAATATTATTTTTTTAATTGTCCTTTTTGAAGAAAATTATACTCTTCTACTTTCTCCAAAATAATTTATCTTATCTATTTTAATTTTTGAAAAACCCGCTATTTAAAAGCGGGCATTATCTACTTACTATAAAGCATCTCTACATGTTCAATTTCATCTTCCAAATAAACATCAGATACTTCTTTAAATCCAAAGTTCTTATAAAAATCAACCAAATATTTTTGTGCAGATATCCTTATCGATTTTTCATTTAATTTTCTCTCTATAAAATCAATAGCTATTAACATCATTTCTCTAGACAAACCTTTTTTTCTTCTATCCTTAGATACTAAAACTCTGCCTATAGACATCTCATCATAAGATATTCCCTTAGGTATTATTCTTAAATAGCAAAGTATATTTCCATTATATTCTAAAAACAAATGATATGATTTTTCATCTTTTCCATCGCAATCTTGGTAAGGGCATTCTTGCTCTAAGACAAAAACTTCACTTCTCATTTGTAAAATCTTATATAATTCTTCTATGTTTAATTCTTCAAATTTTTTCAATACCCAGTTCATAAATTTTCCTCCTCAATAATACATAAACTGTTTTTCGAGTTGAATATTAGCAAACATACGTTTTTTATTCAATAGAACTAAATATTCATTTCTTAATATATTATATTTTTTATAAAAAAGCAAATAATATGTATATGATATATTAACAAAAGAAGGTGATATTATGGAAAATATAGGTTTAGTGTTGCCAGGGGGAGGCATGAGAGGCGTTTATACTTCAGGTGTTATAGATTTTTTTATAGAAAAAAATCTAAAATTCCCTTATACTATAGGTGTATCCGCTGGAGCTTGTAATGGGTCTGCTTATATATCTAATCAACATGGATTCGGAAAAATACTTTATACTAAGTATTTAAACGATAAGAGATATCTAAATTTAAGAAATTTATTTAGACAGAATAAACCGGTTCTTGGAATGGATTTTATATTCGATGAAATTCCAAACAAACTGGAACTGTTCGATTTTGATTCTTTTAGTAAGGCTCCAGAAAAATTAATTATAACTACTACTAATTGTATAAATGGTGAATCTGTATATATAGATAGGCACAATTGTGATGACTTATTAAAAGCTATAAGAGCTTCTTGTAGCTTACCTTTTGTCAGTCCTATTGTAGAATATTGCAACATGCAGCTTTTAGATGGGGGTCTTTCCGATCCAATACCTATAAAAAAATCTCAAACTGATGGAAACAGTAAAAATATAGTAGTTCTTACCAGCGAGGAAGAATCAAGTAAAAAACCTAGATATATCAAAAACCTTGCTAAAAAGTTTTATACAGACAACAATACTTTAATACAAACTATAGATAATTGCTACGATATATACAACGATTCATTAAAGTATGTTAATGAACAACAAAAGAATGATAAAGCCTTTGTTATATCACCAAGCCAATCTATAAAGTTAAACACACTAGATAAGAATCATAGAAATATAAACAATTTATATGAGCTTGGGTACAAAGACGCCTCAAGCTCATATAACAATATCCTAAACTACATCAAAACCTAAAAAAGTGGGGGGACTACAAATGTAGTCCCTATTTTACTGTTTCTATAAGTTTTTCCTTTATAAACTCTTTTATATCCATATCCTCTATAGTAACCTTAGTTTCATCAAATAAATCAGGCTTTACTCTAAAGAAATTAACTATAAGCTTGTCACCTTCTATTTTATATACATCATGGTTCCAAGGTACAAATACTACCTCAAGCTCCTCGTATTTAGAATTATTATTTTCATTCAATTCATCTATTATAGAATCTAGATTTAGTACCTTAACAGGCGCTACCATCATATTAGTATAGTCTAAATCCTCCATCATCCACATATTATTATTCCAAAACTTTCTAGATTTTTTATTTGTAGTATTTAATAACTCTACATTTGATATTGCACTTAAAACTGTTCTAACAGCTTCATCATTAAATTCATCATCGTATATAAGCTTCATATCATCATACTGTGATATATCATTTATGTAAGCTTCACCGACCTTCTCTTTTTCACTTGTAGCCTGCCAAAAATAAAGCATATTCTCTATAACATCTAATTTAACCTTAACTCTTTTAATCATAATAACTCCTCCTTAGTTAAAATTTTCTGTATCTTTATTATATTACATATACGAACTTTGTACTATAGATTAATAGTAAAAATATGTAATTATATAGTATAATTAAGCTATATAACTCAATTCTTTCAAAAGGGGGAATACTTTTATGAAAAAAGTTGATGAAAGAGACACTATGTTTGCAAGAGCAAATTATCAAAAAGGATCATATGCTTATGAAGATTATTACATGAATAATCCAGATAAAAAATCTATTGATGATAGCATACGAAGTAGACCAAATCTATGTGAAGAAGGAGGCATGACTTATAACAGTCTAAATAGTGCTATTCCACAAGCTTCATTTCAATTTTTAGGAGATATAATGCACTTATGTGCAGGTACTATAAACCCTGAAAAAATTGTATTTAGTAAAAAGGTAATAACTAAAAGAATAAAAGGACTTGCTAAAAAATACGGTGCAAATTTAGTTGGAATAACTAAACTTCAAGATTATCATTTCTACACTTATAGAGGAAGACATGAAGAAAACTACGGAGAAAAAATAGATTGTACCCATAAATACGCAATAGTATTTGCATGTGAAATGGACAAAGATATGATAAATAGAGCTCCTATGATATCCGAAGTTATAGAAACATCAAAATGTTATGTTGATACATCTATAGTAGGTATGATACTAAGTTATTATATAAGAAATCTAGGATATGATGCTCGTAATCATATGGATTCAAACTATTTATTAATGCCCGCTTTAGTTGCAAAGGATGCAGGCCTTGGTGAAATAGGAAGAAATACAATACTGACAACAAAAGAATATGGATCTAGAGTAAGACTCGGAGTTGTAAGCACAGACTTAGAACTTGAAATAGACGAACCTATATCATTTGGACTTGAAGACTTTTGCAGACTATGCAGAAACTGTGCCTTTACATGTCCATCTCAATCTCTATCTAACGAGACTGAAAAAAATAATGATGATAAATTAAACTGGGTTATAAATCAAGAAACCTGCTACATAAAGTGGAGATATATAGGGACTGACTGCGGTATGTGTATAGCAAGCTGTCCTTTCAGCCAAGAAATGGAATACATAAAAAATATAGATACATTTAAGAACAACGAAAAATTAATAGGAGAAGCACTAGGTGAATTCAGAAAAAAATACGGAAAAAGACCATTTGTTCCTGGAAATCCTGACTGGCTACGCTAATAATTAAAATTATAATTTCATATAAAAAAATAATGCTGATAAAACATTTTCACAATAGTTTTATCAGCATTATTTTTTAATTATTTCTTATTCATAAGAACAAGTCCCAATACGCTTATACATATTCCCAATACATTGACCATAGATAGACTATTCTTAAAAAAGTATATCCCTATAACTATCAGTATAATAGCTGTGTTAATATTTACAAATAAAGGTACTACATTTATACTCCATCCATTTCTATAAGCTAGTAAAAAACCTATCTCTATCCCAAATATTGCAATCCCTAATGTATAACTAGCCCAGTTTAATTTTTTAACCTCCAACATAATATCTTTATTTTGAAAAATAAAAATAGATACTATAGATGCTATAAGTGCAACCGAATAAGTTGCTATCATAGATATAGCAGGATTTACACTTTCATTTATATATTTACAGCATATATGATACATAATGCTTGTAAATATAACTAGTATGATTGAAAAATAATACATTAATTAATTTCCTTTCTAAGTAAAATCTTATTTTATAACATATGTTATTATAACATTTTCTTACAAATTTACAACTTAAGCTCAAAACCTAAACAACTAGTAAAATTTATAATACTTCCTATAAATCTTACTAGTTGTTTAAACTTTTTTATACTTTAGTTCAGCTATAATCCATAATACTAAAGGAATTATAACTTGAAATGGAAATGCATAATAAGGATATATTTTAATACTAAAATCAAAGAATGACATTCTACTATCAGCAGTAATATACGCCAAATTAAGACTTACAAAAGATATAGGAACTACTATAAATCTGTAATCATCACACTTAAATATTTTTGCAATTCCCTTAGTAGATGCTAGTAAACATATACTAAATTTAATAAACCCCCCTAATACAAATATAAACGTAGTCACTATTTCTAGCCGTTGCAAAACGCCCATAATATTAAGCCTTGAAACAGTTATATATCCTGGAAAATACGTTTTTAAACATGTATCAACTCCAAGTATTAAAACTTCTGAAGTAGATGTTATAAGTATCATACCCCCAGCTATTAGCAATCCTAAAATATATACCCTATATGTAGATCTATCATTATTAAATTTTGAAAATACCATAGTAAATACAACGATTTCACCAAACGGAAATGAAAATGCAGAAAAAGCCCCCTCCATTATTGGTTCGAAACCCTGAGATAATACAGGCTGCAAATTAGTTATTTGCATTTCGTTACTTACCATTATTGCTATTATAATCACTACAGTAACTATCAATGGAGCAAAAAAATGAGCATATCTTCCCATTGCCTCTATTCCATCTTTAATTACCCATATTCCCAAAAGAGCTGTTATCATCATAGTAATCATGATCGGGGTTTCTTTAAGTGCAACCAATTGAAGTTCTCCAAAATCTCTTAATATAAGGCAACTTAGATGAAGCGTATACCAAACATATGATAAAGCTATAACTTTTCCTATAACTTTTCCAAAGCATATTTCAATTATATAAAATAAATTTTCACCTTTAAAAATACAATTAAGTCTAGCATATATAATAACCATACATAACGCTATAAATACAGACAATATAACAGATGCCCATAAATCTTGTTTAGCCTGAAGCCCCGTAACTATTACCCCTGATGTTCCTATTACGAACATTATAATTAAGCATATGCCTTCTTTATCAGATATAACTTCTTTTTTCATTAGAATTTGTTCCTCCAAAATACTAGGATTTACTGTTTATTTTATCCTATATATAAAGACTTCATTCTAAAATCAAAACGATATGAACTATAAAGCCCATATCATTTTATATAAATATATTTTATTTTTTCAAAGCTACATTATTAGCTACTAATCTGTAATCATCTAAAATAGATCTATGAACGACATCACTTGTATCAAACTTAAATAATTCAAATATCCACTGTATAGAATACCCTATTCCAAATACATAAATTACAGTACCTATACCAACAGGAGCTCCAAGCATAATACCTATAATTAGAGCACAAGCTTCTATAAAATTTCTTACAAATCTAACCGACTTTCCTGTTCTTTTAACCATAAGACCATCTCTTGGCCCTGTTCCCAGCTGAACCTTCATATACAAATAAGTTCCAAACGCCATCAATATAATACCTATAACCATCATTATAATACCTTTAAACATATTATCACTAACAGGAATTATATTAGAATTATTTATTATGTCTGTAAATATACCTATAAGGATCATATTAAATATAGTACCCCATCCTGGTATTTGTCCCATACACGTAGTAAATAATACTATTGCAACACCTGTAACTATTTGTATATTGCCAAGACTTAATGGTATATGCTTTATAACTCCTATATGAAAAGCATCCCAAGGTCCAAGCCCGATATTTGCATTCACTTCCAGTATGATTCCTATTGAACATATTATAAAACCAGCTAATAACGTCATCATTGTATTTATATATTTTTTCATAGCATCATCTCTCCTGTGTCATTATGTCAAATAATTGTACCACATCTTATATTTACTTTGTTATTTTAATTACTATTTGGGTATCAAGGAAAAAAAACCGATGAATTAATCCCTCGGTTTTAATAATTTATATATTATTTTCTTATCTTGTTCTTTGTAGATTATTTAACTAATTTAGCATTTAAAGTGTTATCTACTAATAAAGCTACGGCTCCTCTATCAGCTTTTCCTGTTGGACTTGTAATCTTAACATCAGTAGTTATCTTTACGTCAGCAGCTTTTGCTACGTAGTTTTCTGGCCAGTTTCCTGTTAATAACTCATCTTTGTATCCTAATGCTCTAACTAACATTGTTATAGCTTCTGCATAAGATACTTCTGCTTCTGGCTTGAACGTTCCTTCTGGATATCCTTTGATTAGTCCTTTCCCAACAGCTACGTTTATATATCCTGAAGACCATCTTGATGATTCAACATCATTGAATTTAGTAGTTCCATTAGCTGCTGTATTTCCAAGGCCTAAAGCTTCAACTAATATTTTAGCGAATTGCTCTCTTGTAACTTCCATTTCTTCATGATATTTCCCATCATCCATACCATTTACGATTCCTAAAGTTGATAATCTTTCTACAGCAGCTACTACTTTTTTATCTGTATTTTGTCCCATTTCTGGCATTGCTCCATATGAAGTACCCATTAATCCCAATACAACTACTCCCGCTAATGCTAAAGAAAGAACTTTTTTAATGTTTTTCATTATGTACTCCTCCCTCAAACTTAAATCTCAATTACTATTTTTAGTTATTTTTTATTATAGCATTAGCATACTTTTACGTATATACTTTAGTTAAATACTTGATATAGAAACATCCTCCATATAAATATACAATAATAAAAAACAGAATTATTTGAGGAGTTATTCTCAACTTTCTCATAATTAGTCAGTATTTGATTTTGCTTATTTTCTATATATAAATCATCTAATTTTACCCAATTTTCGTAATTATAAAGACTGTAAAATTCAATTTCTTTATCTTTAAGAGACGATATTATTTTTTTTAGATATCCTATATCTTTATACGGATGAAAAAAAAATCCCCCTCTATAATTTCTTACTAATTTTAAATAATCTACTTTAATTAATATATTTTCTATAGATTTTTCTTCATTTCCATCTTCTACAAACCCTAAATTTTCTGGCAATAAAATGTTAAATTGCTTTGAATTTTGAATTTCAAACGGAAAAGTCACTGTTGCATAACCCGAATTTGAACTTTGATATTGACCTACTATTGTAGAGAAATATTTTTTTAATTCTAAATACCCTTCTTGAGACATAGAGTAATGCGGTGGTTCAAAAGCTAATGGATATATTCCATTTTTCAAACATACTCTCACTCCTTTAGATACTCTTTCATACACCCAATCCTTTATATTTTTTTTTAAAGGAGCATCTTTTTTTGAATCCCAAAATTCATGACCTTCTCCAGTTTCGGTTTTGTAGTATTGATGAGAATATCCATGTAATACTACACTTCCACCTTTAGATACCATATATTGTATAGTCTGTTTGAACTCTGGAACATCTGAAATAGTATCATATTTTCCTGTTTCTTTATTTAAATAAGAAGGTATCAGAGCTATCATGAAAGGTATATTTTCTGAGTATAAATAATCGGCAATTTCTCTTAATTTTTTACAATCTCTAAATGGATGAACATCCTCTATACGAACAAATATTTTCCCACCATAATCAGCTTTTACATGAAAAAAATCATATAAATAATCGCTAAATATATAGTATAGCGCTCCATTAGACTGAAATGATGATAAGTAACAAAAATTATTATACTTTAATATATAAGGATAATAATTTTTCTCATCATATAATTTAGAAATCACATTTACAGAATCGTTACTTGAATTTAATACGAAGAAATTTGAATACTTTGAGATTGGATATGCGTTATCATTATAATCAACTTTTAAAAAATTTGACTTTTGGCCTACGTATTTTAAGGGTGTTTCATTTAAACCTAGAAGAAATTCTATATTAGGTCCTATCCAAAATATCTGTTTTTTACTATGAGATAAATCTTTTAAAAGAGATTGTATAATATTTCCTCTCTTAGTTATGTTGAATATGAATATATAGTTGTATTTATATATTTCTTTTTCTTTATATTCATTTATATCCTTAAAATCTATATTTAAGTTAAAATGATTCAAAAGATTATAAAAAGTATTAACTTCTTTTGAAATATTTCCAACAGATTTAGTTAATTCACATAAAACTAAAACTTTATTTTCATATCTATAAGAAACGAAAATATTTATGTTTAATATAAATATTATTGATATTATTAATAATATTGTCTTCTTAAACATCATAATCTAACTCTCTTTCAAAATCTTTTTGATTTTATTTAATATTTTATTTTTTTATCCAATTCAAACACTTATTCTTACAACATTACCAAAAGTCTTTGAATTAATTTATAATTGAAATTGAAAGCAAATACTGTAAATTATCAAATGAATATACTTCTTTATTTTCCTCATTTCCAAAAGATCCATATAACGGTGAGTCTACATCCGTAATTTGAAATTTTTCGCATTGTTTTAAAAATAATTCTGCTTTTTCAACATCTTTACATATATAGAACAATCTTGCCGTTAAAGCGTATAACGCTGTAGATTCAGTGCTTGTTGATGGATTGAAATTTTCACAAAAATATGAAGTATATAATTTATTATATTTTTCAAACTCCTCATATATCCATTCAATATCATTATATTCGATAATATTTGCTTCTGCTAAATGAATAAGAGTATATACATTCTGTATTAAATCTATTTGTTCTTTATTTGAATATTTTTTATCTGATAAATCATATTCATAAGCATAAAATGGTGTATTATCTATTTTAGAGTTCAATACTGTATTAACTGAATTTTTATAAATATCATTCCATCTTTTATCAATATTTGTAAGTTTATGTATAGTATAAATATCTAAATAAGAAATTGTAATTATATTAGACTTATATCCGTATTCTATGTCATAAAAATCAACAGGTATATTCTCTTCTGTGTTATATATTAATAAAGCATTAGATATATCTTTAATATATTTCATATATATTTTATCATTCCATTTATCATATGCTTCAATTAAAGCTCTAAGTATTCTAAAATCATCTATAAGTGCATTTGAATTAGATATATATTCACCTTCCCTTATTTTCCAAGAAAAAGTATTATTTTTAAGCTTCATGTTATCCATTGAAAATTCTAAGATTTCATCAAATTCATGCTTATTATCTCTATTTAAAAAATACAAAAGAATTAATCCTTGAGATTCGGAAAGAATATCCTTGCCTTTTGCAATATCTGTATCTGAATTTAAATAATCTAAATAATTCGTACATATTGCAGTTTTATTATTTGACATATTTTCAAGTAAAAAGTTTAGAGTTATTCTTTCTTTGTATTGAAATTGATTATAATTAATATCAGTAGTTTCCGCTTTATAATTTGTTGTTTTTGTTATAAATGTACAAAAACACAATAAGATTAAAAATAAAATTAACTTTTTCATATTGATTGCTCCCTTAAAATATTCTTTATATACTTTCAATTCTATTCATGCTAATCGAATAAATTACAAATAATATCACACTTTATAGTACATTAAATTTATAAAAATTCTAATAATCTTAAATTTAATTAAATATAAAATCCCCCTAAACTTTTTACATATAAAAAAAGCATGGAATTCTCCATGATTTTTTATATTAATATCTTTTACTTATTATTTGTATTTAACTTATATTTATAACACTGTGTATTCCTCTACTTAAATTATATAGGTTAGTAAATCCTGACCCACTAAGTAGATTAGATGCTCTTTTACTTCTAGCTCCTGATGCACAGTACACTAAAACAGGTTTATCTTGATATTTTTTTATAGAATTAATTTTTAGATTTAACTCATTAACAGGTATATTTTTTGCTTTTGGTATATGACCTAATCTATATTCATCTAATGTTCTAACATCTAATATTAGCATGTCTTTATTTTCTTTTATTAATGCTTGTACTTCTTCACCATTTATATTTTTAAAATCAGACTTTCTACCAAATAACCTTTGTACAAAATTCATAATTATAACTCCTCTATTTTTATAATTTAATATTCTTAATAACACAATTCATAGTATCTTTTTATATTATCATCAATTTCTTCTAAGTTAATATATCTAGCTGCTCTTATTGATTCTTTATTTTTAATAAATAGAAGAACAGCTGGTATAGTAAAAATATTAAACTGAGCTGATGCTTCTAAGTTCTTATCTACTTCTATTTCTACTAATTTTATCTTAGGATATGACTTTAACATTTCACTTACTTTAGGTCTAATTATATTACATACACCACATCCTTCATTTCCAAAATATATTAAAACTATATCGTTTTCTTTTATCAAATTATTAATGTTACTTTTTGTATATAATTTATCCATTAATCAACATTCCTTTTTTTATTATTTTAATATCTGATTAAGCATATTCACTTATTCTACTGAATTTATTTCTTTATTTAGATTTTTATTATATATCTATAAATTATAATATTACGATATATAAGTCAATCTTTTTTTTATATCAACTATATAAATTGTTATTCTTCTTCACTTATTAATATTATCTATAAATTTAGATTTATACCATTTACTTAAATTCAAAAAAAGATAGGGAATGATTCCTATCTTTTTTAAATTTAAGTAAATTATATAATTTCCAACTATAAATAACATTGATGAAAGTACTACAATATCATCTATTTTTAAGCAACGGAGTCCGTAGGACTCGTTGGCGATATGAGCTATGCGTTAGCATAAAGCGAATTTTATTTCAAAGTAATTACATTAATCTTATCAATCCATTTGCCATCTTTTACTTCTGAATTACTAATCATAATTTTATTACCTAGAGAACTCCATTTAATATCATTTTCTAAATCTAAATATAGTGTAGACACTTGATTCTTTTTGTTTTTTTCAATATCAATTATAAAAAGTCCTTCATCTTCTTCACCTCTTGAATTTACAACATAAGCAAACTTGGACCCATCAGGTGACCAACTAGTCCCATATATCATTACTCCTTCGGCTACAGCATTTTTCTTTTTTCCTTCTAAATCTACCAATAAAAGCGTTGTCTTCTCTTGTTTTATGTTATGTGTTTCAACAATAAATTGATTCTCTTTTGGAGACAAATGAAAGTCTAAAACTCTATCTTCAATAAATAATTTTGTTTTTTTTGTACTTATATCATATACTTTCATCTTTCTTTCTAATCCAATTGCTGTACTATAATATATTTTGTTTCCAAGTTTTACAGCTTTATTTATATATTCTTCATTTTCTACATCTTCTATCTTCATTTCTTTTCCATACATATTTATAATGTAAAAACCATTGCCTTCGTATGGCATTACTAATCCTTCGTTATCAATCCATCTAGCCTCTAATAATTCACTTATATAAGGTCCTTTAACCTTAGCCTGTATATTTCCTTCTAAATCTAGAATATAACCTATCTGTCTAGCTTGATCTACAGAAAAGATATGCTTTTTATCAGGCAAAACATTAATATATTGCTGTGGTAAATTTTCAGCAATGATTTTTTTTCTAAACTTCAAAACAGATTTCACATCATAAACTAATTTTTCTACTTCAGGTTCATTATTTTCATTCTCTTTTATCCCTAGTATTTTATCATTATCTACCCAATCATATCCTTTTACTCCTTCATACACATTAATTTTCTCAACAACATCTTCACCCACAGTATAGTTGATATCTTCTATAACAGTTATTTGTTTATTTTCTTTTTTTATAATTTTACGGTCTTTTTCCACTTTTTCTGTGCATCCAACAAATAGGATTAAAGTACTTATAAGTATTAGGTATATGGATAATTTTGCTTTTTTCATATCTTACTATCACCTTCTTTAACTTAATCTTTCAAAAAAGCAGAGGTTTTTATTCCCTCTGCTTTTTAATTCTGTATTCTTTATATAATATTTTTAAGACTATTTCCATCCCTTCAGTAGGTATACAGCAAATACTTCCTTTGTACTAAAATCATATGCTACATTTAGAACTAGGCCTTTATAGTCAAAGTTACTATATCCCGATACATCATCCTCTAATACAGGTTCTCCAAAAACATTTTTGAAATCTTCTATCTTTCCTCCAAGCCTTGCTCCATTGAAATCAACATCACTATCATCTATAAAAATTTGATCTACAGTTTTTCCATCCTCTATAAACCAAACTCTAATCTTAGCCTTTGGAAACTCTAATCCACCTTCATCAACAACGTTAGGTTCTTCTCCCATACCATCAATAATTTCTTCTCTACTTAAACCAATTAACTTTTCATATCTTTCAAGAGAATTTTTTTCATCTTCTTTAGTCACATTTTCTTTCTGAGATACTTCTATATCCTGCTTTATCTCTTCTTTCTCTACATTGCTTTCTTGCTTATCTGTACATGCTATCATTGATAATCCTAATAATACTGCAATACATAATGTTGTTATTTTTTTCATATTTTTCTACCTCTTTCTTATCTTTTTTATAACTACATTTTTTATTAACTAAGATTATTATACAAAATAGATATTTCTAAAATATATAAATTTGTTTCCAAAGTGTAAACTTTTCTACAAAAAATTCGTCTAGTCGCTACGCACTGACTCATGTCGCCAACAATCCCTACGGGCTCCGTTGCTCAAAATAGTTGCAAATTTAGTTCACTTATCAATGTTATCAACAGATTTAAAACTATATAATTCCTACGAAAATGATTTTTAGCCGAAGGCTGTTTTTGGCAACACTAAACTAGACCTATATAAAATAGGTTTAATTTAGTGTTGTTTTTACATTTTAAGCCATTTCCAAATTACATTTTTCTACAACAAAACCTTTTGATTTTAGTTCTTTTATAATACGCTTTTCTCTTCTTTTTTCTTTATCTACATAATGTTGAATTTCTAATTCTTGATAGGTAGTCTTATTTTTTAATAAATTATAGATTATTCTTAAAATCAAATTAGCTATCGCTATAAGTGCTTTCTTTTTACCCATTCTAGGTACCATGCTCCAATATTTATTTTTTAACCTACTATCTTTTTTCTTTATAGCTGCCCATGTGCATTCGCATAATACAGACCTTAAAAACCGATTACCAGACTTTATACTACTTCTTTTTCTTTTACCTGCACTTTCATTATTTTTAGGACATAATCCAGCCCATGAACTTATGTGTTTATCTGTTGGAAATACGGACATATCACTTCCTATCTCCGCAAGTATACTTGAGGCTGATGTAGTATTTATACCTGGTATGGTATCCAAAATATCCATTGCATCTTTTTCTTTTTGTAGTAATATAGCAATTTCTTTTTCTAAATATTGGATTTGTTTCTCTAAAAATAATATATTGCTATCGTGCATGCCTAATAAAATAATGTGCTGACCTCTTATTTTTCCATTTAGAGCATCATACATTTCTTGTGGTGTAGACTTTAATTTTGATTTGCCTCTCCCTTCATATAAAGAATCTATAAAATCTCTTGTAATACATTTATTACTTATTATTTGGTTTAAAATCATTTTTCCTGTTTTTCCAAATACATCTGAAAGAACACTTGATATCTTTATATTTGCATCTTGTAATACTTTATGAATTCTGTTTTTATTTCTTGTGATTTCACCAAGTAAGTCTTTTCTCAATCTAGTTAAATCTCTCAAGTCTCTTATTTCTTCTGGTGGTACAAAACTTTTTTCTATTAATCCACATCTCAATAGGCTTGCTATCCATTCAGCATCTTTTATATCTGTTTTTCTTCCAGGTACATTTTTTATTCTTTTAGCATTGGCAACTATTAAGTCAAAAGCTCCGCTTTCAAGTACATTCCATACAGGCTTCCAATAAACTCCCGTACTTTCCATAGCTACATGAGTACATTCTTTTTGATTTATAAAATCCAATAATTCTAATAATCCTTTAGTTGTTGTAGAAAATGTTTTTGTTTCTTTTTTAGGCTTGTAATCTAAACGCCCATATAAAATACAAGCTACTACTGTATCTAAATGAACATCTAAACCTGCACACCTTTCTACTATTGCTTCCATGTTTACCTCCATAACAAGATATATAAAGCGAAATATAGCAACTGTTATAAAAAAATTCCTACGCGTGCTTAATTGCACAATATCTTGTTCTTATCAGTTGCTATTCCTAGTTTCCTTACCAGAATCTAATTACTATTTTATAAATCAGGTTTTTATTATTCGCTTCATTCTAATTATGGGCGAAGTACTAACGAAAAAATCATTTTCATTATAGCTTGTGATATAAATTTTAATGTTATTTCCTTTAGAATAAAAGAGGAAAAGATACTAAAAAAGTTGTCCCTTTTTGTTTAGTTTCTATTATAGAAATAGTACCTCTTTGCTTTTCTACTAATTCTTTTACAATAGAAAGTCCCAACCCCGTTCCACTATTTTCTTTAGATCGATTTTTATCTACTGTATAAAATGAATCAAATACTTTTTCTCTATCTTCTTTAGGTATTCCCATTCCTGTATCACATATTTCTACACATATTCTTTCTTTTTCAATATAATTTGTTATAGAAATTTTCCCTTTAGTCACATTGTATTTTATTGCATTATCAATAAGATTTATAAAAATATGCATTAGACTTTCTCTATCACCTAAAATAACTGCATATATTAACTTCACATCTAAACTTATATTAAATTTTTGTGCTTTTCCTCTAATTCGGTTACAAACATCTTCAATCACCTCTTTTATTTCCACTTTCTCGGACTGAAGTTCAAAATTATATTTTTCTTGAGAAGATAAATACAATACTTTATCCACCAATTTATAAAGTCTGTCTGCTTCTTTTCCTATATTAGATTTTGCTTCCTTTATCAAATTAGGGTCATCTTCATATATATTCAATAAATCAATATAAGCTTTAATACCCGTTAGTGGAGTCTTGAATTCATGTGTAATATTCCCAATAAAGGTTTTCTGCTGTTTTTCTAATGCTTTTAGTTTCTTTACTGCTAATCGAAGCTTCTTCTGTTCGTCTTCCATTTCATAAATATTCTTTTTAATTTCATTGTTCATATAATAGATTCCGTTACTTAAATCTCCAATCTCATCATTTCTTTTAATAGGAATAATACAGTCATAACTGCCCATCCTAATTCTATCTACATCTTTTTTTAACCCCAAAATAGGCTGTACAAATTTATCAAAATAATAATACCCACCTATAAAACTCAATACAAATACAATAATCCCGATACTAACAAAAAGCCTTGTTACTTGTTTGTAAAAATCAATATATTTTTTTAAAGAATACTGAAACCGAATAACACCAATCTGACCATCTATATCATACAGTGGTGACATATAGTCCATTGTATCCCCTATAATTTGATACGATACATTATCCTTTAACGCGTATGTTAAAATATCCTGTGTATCAATTTCACTAGAAAAAAGTAAGGAATTTCCTATTTCTTTTCCTGATATATCATAAATCGCAATATTCATACCCATCATAGTATCCAATTGCTTTGCAATATTCTCGCTATCACTTTCTAAAAAATCATTTAATTCATTTGAATTCTTTGTATGATAAACCTGTCTTATATATAAATTTGCTATCTTAGCTTGTTGTGCTAAATATGCTTCTTGTTCTCTTTGTTGGTTTTTCTTTATTCCATGAAGCACTGATCCACTTAGCATACATACTGTTAAAATCAATAGTATTGCTAAAAAAACACTTAATTTAGTCCTAATACTTATCTTCATACAAATCACCTGTTGCTTTATATCCTACTCCAAATATTGTTTGTATTATATTCTGATATTCAGTCCCTAGCTTTTTTCTCAATCTTTGGATATGAATATCAACTGTACGAGTACCACCAATATACTCCATTCCCCAAACTAAATCTAACAACTCTTCTCTTGTATATACTCTCTCTAGATTTGATAATAAAATAGACAATAAATCAAATTCTTTTGGTTTTAATTCTAAGCATTTCTCTTCAATTATTACTTTTCTCTGTTTTGGAATCAATCTTAGATTTTTGATTATAATTTCATTAACTTCAGGTTTATGAGAAATATTTTGTAACCTTCTTAATAATGATTTGCTCCTTGCTATTACTTCTCTTATATCAAAAGGCTTAGTTATGTAATCATCCGCTCCAAGTTCTAGGCCCAATACCTTATCCACAATATCATTTTTAGCCGTTAGTAAAATAATACCTATATCATTTCTATTTCTTACTTTTTTACACACTTCAAATCCATTCATCTTAGACATCATTACATCTAAAACAATCAAATTTGGTTGAAAACTTGATATTTTCTCTAATGCTTCATTTCCATCATATGCTACTTCAACAATGTATCCTTCTCTTTTAAAACCATAAGCAATTGCATGAGCAATAGTTTCTTCATCATCTACTACTAATATTTTTTCCTCCATATTCTCACATCATGCTCCTTTTTTTATAATATAACCTTTATTATATTTATAATATAATATTTTTAATTGTATGTGTATCAAAACCATCAATTGATAAAAAGGATATGCTTTTGCATACCCAAATTTAAGTTATTTTGAACTTATTAACTTCTACCTGAACCTGCTGTGCCAAACTATCTAAATTATGTACATAAGATGCTACATCTTCTAATAACTCAAGTCCTTCTTCTGTTGATGAAGAAATTTCTTGAACTCCATATGCAACTTCTTGTGAAGAATTTGAAATATCTTCTATTGAATCAATCACACAGTCTTTATAACTTTCCATCTTTTGAGTATAAGATTTGACTTTTTGTATATTTGTAGTTAAATCATCTATTTGTTTTATTATTTCATCAAAAGCTGAGTCTGTTTCAATTACTAAGCTTTTCTGCTGTCCATCTATTTTTTTCATATCTTCTAAAATAGAAACAGTATTTTTAGATTTATCTTGTATTGTATATACTAACGATCTTATATCTTCAACTGCTTTACTGCACTCAGTAGCAAGAATTCTTACCTCATCAGCAACTACCGAAAATCCTAGTCCATATTCTCCAGCTCTAGCTGCTTCTATAGCTGCATTTAAAGCTAATAAATTAGTCTGCTCTGCAATTAAAACTACTGTTTGTACTATAACACTTATTTCTTGAGAACTCTTATAATTATCTGATATAGCATCTGATATATCTTTTTCAATATATGCTCTTTCATTTGTTTTTTCAACCAAAGATTTTACTGTATTAAGTCCATTTAAACTTAGTTGATTAACTTTAGAAGATACTGCACCTATATTATCGGTAGATTGAGATACTAAATGTATTTCTTCACCTAATTGTTTCACTTCATCATTTCCTTTTATTGTAATTTGCGCTTGGTTCGTGCAGTTATCTACTATAGATTCCATGCTTATTGCAATCTCATTTATAGCCTCATTGGTTTGTTTTGTTATTTTATTTAAAGAATTAGATGAGTCTTTTACTATATCAGATCCGTCTCTTACTTTACCAATTAAACGGCTTATATTCTCCATCATATTATTAAAGCTATTTCCTGCTACAGCTACTTCATCATATCCTTTAGCTTTTATCCTTACGCTTAAATCTCCATTAGATGCTTTCTCAAAAACACTTGTCAAATTTATAACAGGCTTTGATATACTCTTTGCTATTATTATACCTACAAGTGACAAAACTATAATAGATGTAATCATAACTATAATTAAAAATGCTTGTGTTTTTTTCATACTTTCATATATCTCATCAATAGGAGGTGCAACTGCTAAAATCCATCCATTAGACAGTTTTGAATATCCCATTATTTTATATTTTCCTTCTAATTTGTATTCAATTGCGCCACTGATGTTTTTGCTAATTTCATCTGCTACCAACTTTAAATTTCCATTTTCAATAGTTTTCAAGTTATCTTTATATGTAAATTCAGGATGAACTAAACAATCAAATTTCTCACTAAATAACATAGCATATCCAGTTTCATAAATTTTTATATTATTCACTTCTTCTCTAAACACATCAAAATCAATATCCATTGCTACTATAGCAACTAATTTATCACCTACATAAACTGGTTTTGTATAAGAAATCATTTCTTTATTTACTTCTTCATCTAAATAAACTTCTGTCCATTTATTAAGTACTTCTTTATAACCACTAAAATCTTCTACAGAATCTTCATATGTTCCCCAATTTAACTTTTGGAAATTTTTATTTCCTTGTTTATCTACATACCATATGCTATGTACTCCACCTGTTAATTCTGGAGATAAAAGCATATAACAAGCCATACTTCCACTTGTGTTTTCTGCGAATTTTCTGATAACTCCATCCATTTTTTCACAGTATTTTAATGCATAATCAGGATCACTTTTAAATTCATTTATATTAAATCTTACTTCTGCCGTAAAGGCTAAATTATTTACAGTCTCTTCTACTGACTTTAATACTTGATCTAATTTATTCGTATTACTTTCTGCCATTAAAACAAGTCCATTTTCTGCTTCTTTTTTAATCACATTAATACTTTTGCCCATACCTATTACACCTACTACTAAAGCCATTGCAATTGAACAAATCAGTACTAATAAAACTATTTTCGTCTGTATTTTTTTTATTTTAAGATTCATAATCCCTCCTTATAGGTTAAAACTACTTTCATATCAAATAATTTTTCCTATTTCTACTGCTTTATTATAATCAAGTATTGATAAGTTATAACTAGATATTGCTGATGATAAAGCTAGTTGAGCATTATATAACTGATTTGTAGCTTGTTGAACTTCTAAAACTGTACACATTCCTAAATCATATGAAAGTTCTTTAAGTCTCAATCCTTCCTTAGATCTTTCAATATTAGATTTATTTAATTCAATTTGTTTTTTTGAATTAATTACAACATCATATTTATTCTTAATATCTAATTCAATATTTTTTGTGTAATTTCCTAAAATATTTTCTATTTTTAATACATTTCTTTGTTTATATTTATATACATAAGTGTTTTCTGGATATTTCATAGCATTCGTTTCAAAATCAAGCTTTACAAGTTCATAATTGTGATTTAATTGAATTACATCAAATCGTTCACTGTATGCTTTTTCTAAATCTTTATTTAAATCTATATTAAACTGTTCTTCTTTAAAATTAGATGTAAGTTCTATTTTTGTATCAAGTGGGAAATTTAAAATCATATTTAAACTTCTGTATGCCTTTTTCAAATTTTGTTTTGATTTTTCTATATTCACTTTTGATTCATCTAAAGAAATATCTGCCATAATCAAATCCGATTTTGAAACTAATCCAAGATCAAATTTTTTCTTTACAATATCTCTATTTCTTTGAATATTTTCTAGATTCTTATTTTCCACATTCATATAATCCATAGCTTGCAATGTACTATAATAAGCATATGTAACATTATATTTTATATCTTCTTTCACATAATTTTCTTTTATTTTTTCTTCTTCAAGAGCATATTCGCGTTTTTTAGAAAACATATTTTCATCTAAT
Source organism: uncultured Peptostreptococcaceae bacterium (assembly GCA_942492135.1). GTDB lineage: Bacteria > Bacillota > Clostridia > Peptostreptococcales > Peptostreptococcaceae > Tepidibacter_A. Next base: position 421,010 of record CALODI010000010.1, on the reverse strand, counting down.
TGAATTCCTTGCACTGTTCCAGCAGAATTTTCACTATTTTTATATTTTCTTTCATCATATCTAGCCTCATCTAGTTCTATTTCTTTTATCTGGATATCCAAATCATTTATTTTAAGCTGTGATGAATTTTTAATCCCCTCTTGTATTGCCTGCTCTAAAGAAAGTTTTTTAATTTCTTCTACCTGTTCATTATCTGCATAGGAAAGTATAGAGGTAATTAATGTTACAAATACAAATACTATACTAATCATTATCTTTTTCATATATACTTCCTTCTTCCATTTTTTATTTCTATTTATACTTTATTTCATTTTTTTATAGGGTAAGTAGCTTATACTTACCCTATAAAAAAATTCGCTTTATGCTAACGCATAGCTCATGTCGCCAACGAGTCCTAACGGGCTCCGTTGCTCAAAATAGTTACTACTTCAGTTCTCTAATCAATGTTATCTACAAGTTGAAAATCATATAATTCCTTGTATATAAAATATAATTATGAAGCTTTATTACTGATATCTACTTTTTCTTTATTTTTAACTTTTTCAACCATTCCTGATACCATGCTATAAATAGTAGGTGTAACAACAAGTGTCAAAATTGTAGATATACTTAATCCACTCATTAGTGATATAGCCATAGGTCTAAATGTCTCACCACCACCTATAACAAGTGGTATTAATCCAATTACTGTAGTAATCGTACTTAATACAATTGGTCTAAATCTTCTATTTACTGCTACTTTGCATGCTTCATAAGCAGTTTTTCCTTTTTCTCTTTCACTGTTTATAAATTCAATCAATACTATAGCATTGTTTACAACAATCCCCATTAAACTTACCATTCCAAGGGTTGCAGTAAAAGACATAGGTTGATTTGTAACAAATAAACCTACAATTCCACCAATAAACGACAGAGGCACTGTTAATAATATAACTATAGGGTCAGAGTATGAATTAAACTGGAATATTAATATTGAAATAATAAGAAACAATGCAATAATACTCAAAATTCCTAAAGCAGAGAAGCTTTCCTTTATATCTCCCATCATTCCATCAAAATCAAAAGTAACATCATCCAAATCTAGTTCTTTAATTCTTTCTTTTATTTTTTCTTCAACATCTTTGGCCGTGTATCCATTCAATAAATCAGAAGTAATATTTGCAGTTCTTTCACGATTATATCTTTCTATAATTGGATATTCTGCCGTAACACGAATATCTGCAATTTCTTTTAATAATACTTTTTTACCATTTAATGAAGATTTTATTGCCATATTTTCTAATTCTTCTTTTGTTTTTATATTACTTGTTACAACAATAGCATAATCATTTTCATCTTTTCTAAATATAGAAGCATTGTTTCCTTTTAATGCATTGCTTACTTCCTTTTGAACATCGAATTTTGATATTCCATAATTACCTGATTTATTTTCATTAACATCTACATAGAATTTATATTCTCTTGCTGCAAAATCATTATTTACATTAATAGTCCCTTCTATCTTTTGTATTTCCTCTGTAACAAGCTGTGTAACTTCTTCTAATCTTTCCATTTTATCTGTAGCAACACGAATTTGAATAGGGCTACCACCACCACTACCTACATCTAATAGCTGTGCACTAGCTTTTCCTCCAATAATATTATTATCAAGCTCTGTTTGCAAACAACTTATAAACTCACTTCTTAGCTTAAATCTTTTACCTTTTTTTAAATCAATTTTCATAAGTATCTGTGCATAATCACTTGACTTAGGACCAGTTTCTGCAGTCATATAAAACTTAGGTAATCCAGCTCCTATTACCTCTGTATAGCTTAATACCTCAGGCTGATTTTTTAAAATTTCTGTAACATCTTTTGAAAGTTTTTCAGTTGTCTTAATATCAGACGCATTTTCAGATGTAATACTTATATATACAATATCTTTATCGGCTTTTGGAAACATACTAACTTCTAATTGAGTTGCCAATATTCCTGCTCCAATTAAACCAATAATAATTATAATAATCATTGAAACATTTCTTTTCATTGCTAGTTGAAGTAATTTATCAAATACATTACGTACTTTTGAATCCTTTTCTACTTCCTCATTTTTAGATTTTTCAAAAAGGAAGTATGCCATTAAAGGAGTTGAAATCAAAGCACATATATAAGAACTTAGCAAAGAAATAATAACAACAGATGGTATTCCAAACATAAACATTCCTACAGAAGATTTTAATAAAAGTAGTGGTAAAAAAGCGAACACAGTTGTTAATGTAGAAGTAAACATAGACATTGCTATTTCCTTTGTTCCTCTTACACAAGCTTCAAGCCTATCCAATCCTTCATCTATATAATTCTGTATAGAATCACTAACAACAATTGCATTATCCACTAACATACCTAGAGCAATAATTAATGCCGAAATTGACATTTGTTCTAGCTTTATTCCAAGTGCATACATGGACCCTAATGTCATACATATAGCTAATGGAATAGTTGTAGATACAACGATAGCATTTCTACCTCCCATACCAAAAAATACAACAGCAACAACAAACAAAATAGCTTCTAAAAGATTTATAATAAAATTACTGATTGATTTCTCTACATCATGAGGTTGAAAAGTTACTTGTTCAAATACAATATCATCTGGTAAATCCGTTCTTAATTCTTTAATCTTTTTTTCAACTTCCTTACCTACTAAAACAACATTTAGAGTATCTTCAAAGTACCCTGTAATAAGAACTGCTTTTTTATCATTTTGCTTATATTTTGCATCTGACTCATCAATTTCATAATACACATTAGCAATATCTTTAACTCGAAGTATTGTGCCATTATCAGGTGATACCTTGATTATTGTGTTTTGTATTTCTTCTAATGAAGAATATGTTCCTTTTGTCTTTACTGCAATTTTATTTTTACCATCATCAATTTTACCAGAAGGTATCTCTGTATTTTGTGCCTTAATAATATTTGAAATATCTCCTAAAGAAAGATTGTAGTAATTAAGCTGATTCATATCTACTTCTACCTTAATATCTTTATTTACTTCTCCGTTTATTTCCATCTTTTTTATGCCATTTATTTTTCTTAACTCATCTTTGAATGTTTCTGCATAGTCTGAAAGCTCTTCATAGCTGTAGTTATCTCCTGCCATGCTTATAATCATTCCCGCTGTATTAACAAGTTCTGTATTAATCTCCATAGGTAAACACTCTTTTGGAAGCTGTGATTGGAGTGCATCTAACTTATTTTTCATGTCATCCCATGATTCATCTGTATCTGTTCCCTCTTTTAGAAAGATTACAGCAATAGATATGCCTTCTTTGGATGTTGTTTCAACATGTTTATATCCTTTAACCTCTACAAGAGTCTCTTCAATTTTTTTTGTTACAAGTTTTTCTACATTTTCTGGTGAAGCTCCGGGATACACTGCAATAACATTTGCAACAGGAGGACTTACATCTGGTGATTCTTGTCTAGGTAGCATATGATAGCTATATAACCCTATAACCAAAGTAAATACAATCAAAAATATTGTAATTTTTCTATTTTTAATCGCTTGATATGTTATTCCTTTTTTCACAAAATCCGCCCCTTTTAACTCTTTGACTTCAATAACGAACCATTTTTTACTGTCTTCATACCTTTAACAACTAATTTATCTCCTTGTTTAAGTCCCTTAACCTTAGCATAGTTTCCATTTATCTTTTCTATTGTTATTGTTTTTTTAACAGCTCTATTTTCTTGTCCAACATATACATAATCTATAGATGAAGATAAAATAGAATTTAAAGGAATCCATATTCCTTTTTCAGTCCCTACTTCAAATTTAATATTCACAATACTTTCCAAGTAGTATTTAGAATTACCTATTCCTATTTCTACATCATATGTTCTTGTATGTTTGTCTGGAGTTTGAGAAATATTATTAACTATACCTTTTGTCTCTTCCCCATTTAACTCTATTGTTACTTCTTTTCCTATATTGATTTTGCTTAAGTCATTTTGAGTTATACCTGTTGATACAACTTTTTTATCATTTCTTATAACTATAATAGGTGCTCCAGCTGAAACCATTTCTCCTTGCTCATTTTTTATTTCTAATACATACCCTTCAATGTCTGAAACAAGAACTGTATCATTCATATTCTTAAGTTTAGATTCATAATCATTTTTTGCCATTTCATAATTTGCTTTTGCTTGATTTAAAGCAGCTTGATATGTATCTAAATTTAATTTAGCTTTATCATAAGCATCCTTTGATACTGCATCACTATCATATAATTGCTTAGTTTTTTCAAAAAAATCTTTAGCATACACATAAGCATCTTCTGCTTTTTTAATATCTAAATTAGCTCCATCCATCTTAGATTTTGTAGCTTCTATAGGAAATTGTAGATCTTCTTGATTAAGTACAGCAAGTCTATCTCCTTTTTTTATATAATCTCCCTCTTTTACACAGATAGACTCTATCTTTCCTGATGATTTAAATGCAATCGTTTTAATTTCTTCTGGTTTAACTACTCCAGTATACGTTAGCATTACAGGCGTTACTTCTTCTTTTAATGTACTAACTTGTACTGGGACTGATTTTTCCTCTATTTGTTTTACTTCTTCTTTTTTGCATGCTGTAAAAAGCAAAGTCATTACTAGCATTAATAAAATACATATTACCTTTTTCATTATTAACTTCCCCTCTTCATCTTTAATTCTTATTATTTATTATGAACACGTTCGAATTAAAACTAAAACATACCGAACCCGTTCGCTTTAACTGTGTTAATTAATTATTAGTCTTAATGTTAATTTTTACATTTTTATTTTTCCTAATAATGTCATTTCAATATCATTTTTTATATTTTCTATGCTATCTTCTAATTTCATATCATCAATACTAATATAGTTTCTATTATTCTGAGTCCATATATTCAAAATCAATTTTGCCATTTTACTAAAATCAAATTCACATAGAAAAACGCCTTTAGCATGACACATTTCAAAAATTTCTATTATCTTTTGTTCAATTTTTTCAGATGGTCTTATATTATATTTAATATTTCCAAATTCTGGTTTAGAAGTTATAACAAGATAAAGTTGTTTTATAATATGCTTATCTAATTTGTATATTTTATTAATATAAGTCATATAAAGCGATACTAATAACTCACTTAATTTACATACATTTATATCATCTTTCATTACAGATTCTATTTTATAGTCAACTACATTCATATCTTCCATATCATTTATAAAAGAGTCAATAAACAAATCAATTTTTGAAGAAAAATATCCATATACTGTACTAGATCCTATTCCTACTTCTTTAGCTATTTTTCTTATATTTGTTTTTTCAAAACCATTTTCTATAAAACTTTTTCTACTTACTTCTAATATTTTCTTCTTTGTTTCTAATTTTTCTTCCTCAGTTATCATTCCCATATCGATATCACCTCTTTTAAAATAACTCTAAATATATGTTCCTATTAGTTTTTGACTAATGCGAACACGTTCTGACATTTGTTATTATATAGATTTTTGTCTGATTCTACAAGTAAATTTTTACAGATTTAGTCGAATTATGTACAGTTCTAAGCAAGTATATAATCCTTTCTATATGAATAAATAGAGAAAAATAAAAAAAGATAGGAATTTAAATTCCTACCTAATCTCCCCTATTGTTATAGCTTTTTTATAATCAAGTATTGCTAAATTATAGCTAGATATTGCTGATGATAAACCTAATTGCACATTATATAACTGATTTGTAGATTGCTTCACATCAAGTGTTGTACACATTCCTGAGCTATAAGAAAGTTCACTAAGCCTTAATCCTTCTTTTGATCTTTCAACATTAGCTTTAGCTAAATCTATCTGTTTTTTTCCATTAATAACATCATCATATTTCCCTTTAATATCAAATTCAACATTCTCTTTATTATCCGATAAAAGAACTTCAATTTTTGCTACATTTCTTTCCTTAGTTTTGTATGTATATGTATTTTCTGGATATTTTATAGAATTTGTTTCAAAATCAAGCTTTACAATTTCATAATTATGATTCATATTTATCATATCAAACCTTTGTTTATACGCTTTCTCTAAGTCTATATCTAAATCTGTATCAAAATCTTCTTCTTTAAAATTAGATGTAAGCTCAAACTCTGTATCCAGTGGATAATTTAACATCATATTTAAATTTCTTAAAGCTTTTTGAAAATCTGTTTTTGCTTTTTCCACATTAGATTTTGCTTCATCTAAATCTATATCAGCCATTAAAAGATCTGATTTTGATGCAATCCCTAACTCAAGCTTGTTGTTAACTTCATCTCTATTTCTTTGAATATTTTTCAAATTATGATTAGTAACATTCAGACTGTCTCTAGATTGAATTGCACCATAATATGCACGAGTAACATTATATTTAATATCCTCTACTTTATAATCTTTCTTAATTTTTTCTTCTTCAAGAGCATATTCAGCTGATTTAGAAAGCATATTTGAATCAAGTTGAAATCCTTCTACAGTTCCAAGAGAAAAACCATAATCTTTTGCATTTTCATATCTTTTTTCATTATGTTTAGCCTTATCAAGTTCTATTTCTTTTATTTCAATATCTAAATCAGTAGTTTTAATATCTGTTGAATTATTTATTCCTATTTCTACAGCTTGATCTAATGAAAGTTTTCTTATATCGTTTTCTGCTTCACTTTCTGCATATGTTAATATTGAAGATAATAATATGAAAATTAATAACAATATGCTACTCACTACCTTCTTCATCTATAATCACTTCCTTATTTTTAATTTTATCCGAAACTAAAGATTCAGTTGGAGTAAAAACTCCATCTGAATTAAGTTTCTGTTTATATTAGTCTATTGCTACCTCCTTTATTTTTTCTTCATTTATATAGTTATCCTTTTCAGACTCATTCATTTTTTCTTCATTCATATGTTTATCCTTGTTTACTAACGAGTATATTGTAGGAATTACAACCATTGTCAATATTGTAGAAACTAAAAGTCCGCTCATTAAAGCAACTGCCATTGAATCAAATAATGCATTTCCTGATAAAACAAGAGGAATAAGCCCTATAACTGTTGTTGTAGTTGTTAAAATAATCGGTCTGAATCTTTTACTCACTGCATCTTTACAAGCTTCATCAACAGAGAACCCTTCTTTTATAGCCTCATCTATATATTCAATTAATAATATAGCATTATTTACAACAATTCCTGCAAGACTTATTATCCCTAACATCACCATAAAGGATATAGGTTTATTTGCAATAAATAATCCCCATAAGCATCCTATAAGTGATAATGGAATAGTCGCTAATATCATAATAGGTTTGAAAAATGATCTAAATTGAATAAGTAAAATAGAATATATTAAAACAACAATCAATACAAATAAAATACTCATATTTCCAAATGTATCTTCTATACCTTCACGTTCTCCGTCAAATACAATATCGCTTATTACATCTATTTTAGGTATTTTCTTTTCCATTATATTTTCTATATCTACCGAACTATATCCAGGCTTTGCATCACATGTAACTAAAACATTCATATCTCCATTATAGCTTCCTATAGCATCCAGCTGTGTATTTAGTTTGACATCTGCAAATTGTTTTAATAAAACTTTATTTCCAAGAGTAGTAGATTTAATTTCTAGATTTTCTAATTCTTTGAAAGTTTCAATATTACTTTCTACAATAATGTCATACTCATTCCCTGATTTTCTATAAGTAGAAGCTTTTGTACCCTCTAGAGCTATATTTATTTGTTTTTGAATATCATATTTTGATAATCCATATTTTCTTAATAGATCACTATCCGCATCTATAGAATATACTAATTTTTTATCTGTGGCATCATTTTCTATATTTATAGTTCCCGGAATTTTCTCAAGCTCCGCTTCTATTAATTCAACATCTTTTCGTATTTGATCATAATCTTCACCCACAACTCTTATTTTTACTGGATGCCCCATTGGTTCTCCTGATTCTAACAATCTTACTACTGCTGTCCCATTACTAATACCACTATCCAATTCTTCTTGTAAATGTACTGATAATTCTTCTTTTGTTTTAAATCGTACTTTTTTTCCAAGGTCAAATCTTATCATCATTTGCGCAAAATCCTTTGAAGGCGCTGTAGGCTGTAGTGACATGTAAAATTTCGGAAGTCCATTTCCAATAGATGAGGTACATGTTTTTACTTCAGGCTGTTCTTTTAAAATATTTTCTACTTTTTTAACTAATGCTTCGGTAGCATCTATGTCTCCTGAAACTTCAGAGCTTATATCAATATACATAAAGTCCTTCTCTGCAAATGGAAAAAGTTGAAATCCTGTAGACCCAGCTAATTTCATTGAAATTATAAACACAATAAAAACAATTAAAAGTGATTTTTTCTTATTTTTTAAAGATAAATCTAGTAAGTTTTCAAAAAAGCTTCTTAATACGTTTCTTTTTTCTGATTTTTCTTTATTATTAGGCTTAAATATCAAATATGCCATGGCAGGAACAACCAATATTGCAATTAAAAAAGAATTCGAAAGCGTAATAATTACTATTTTAGGTATATCCCCAGTAAACTGACCTGGTGCTCCTGGTATAAACATTAATGGTAAAAATGCTGCAACAGTGGTTAATGTAGATGTAAACATTGGAATAGTAGATTTTGCTGTTGCATCTACTATAGCATCAAATCTATTCATATCCTCATCAAGATTTACTTGTATAGCATCACTCACTACAATTGCATTATCCACGAGCATTCCAAGTGCAATAATCAATCCTGCCGTTGACATAAAATGAATCTTAATATTAAAAAGCTTCATCATATTAAACGTTAGAAGCATAGACATAGGTATAGCAGTTGAAACTACTATAGCATTTTTAAATCCAATACCTATAAAAACAACAACTACTACGCATATAACCGCTTGAATTAAATTTTCAACAAAGTTAGTTATAGATTCATCAATATCCTCTGGTTGAAATAAAACTTCATTAATGTTTAAGTCTTCTGGAAATCTCTTTTTTAGTTCGTCTAATTTTTTTCTTACTTCTTTACCTATAAGTACTACATTTTCCCCTTCATCAAAGTATCCAGTAATTAAAACTGTATTTTTGCCATCCTGCTTAAATCTTTCAGCTCCATCATCTAAATCCATGTATATATCTGCTAAATCTCCAAGTCTTATAACAGAACCATTTTCTTTCGATCCACTAATTATGGTATTTTCTATATCTTTAAGAGAAGTAAAATTTCCAGGTGTCAATACATCAATTTTCCCATCATTATACTCTATAGAACCAGATGGAATTTCAACATTTTGAGATTTTAAGATATTCGTAATATCTTCTAATGAAATATTGTATTGATTTAGTTTTTCCATATCAACCATTACTTTAACTTCTTTCTCTATATCTCCATCAATATCAAAACTAGAAACTCCATCAACTTTGCTAAGTTCTTTGTCAAAATCCTCTGCATATGAACCTAATTGTTCATATGTATAGTTCTCACCTGATAAACTAATAATCATACCTGCCGTTTCAGATAAGTCTGTATTTAGATAGGATTCTAAGCAGCCATCCGGAAGTTCATGTTTAACCTCATTTAATCTATCTTTTAATTCATCCCAAGCCTTATCTTCATCAGCATCTAAATCTAATATTACTATAATATTTGAAACTCCCTTTTTTGAAGTAGTTTCTGTATGATCAAACCCTTCAATATCTGTAATATTATCTTCAATTTTCTTTGATACTAAAGTGTTAATATCTTTTGCTGAAGCTCCTGGATATATTGTTGTAATAATAGCAGCTGGAGCAGATACATCTGGATTTTCTTGTTTTGGAACTATATAATAACTATATAACCCTACTATTGTAAAAATAAAAGCAAAAAAAAGTGTTACTTTACGACTGCGAACTGCAGCACTAATAATTGACTTCATATTTTCTCCCCCCTACTTCTGAATGCTTACTAAATATCCTGGCTTAACAGTCTTCATTCCTTGTGTCACTAGTGATGCACCATTATAAAGACCTTCTACTAAAACTTTATCTTCATGTGTCTGACTAAGCTTTATGTTTTTTCTTACAATTCGATTTTTTTCTACTATATATACAAATTCTTCTCCATCACTCATAACACAATTAATTGGTATCCAAACTCCCTTTTTATCATCAAGACCCATAGAAACATTCGCAATAGAACCGATTAAAAAGTTTTTAGAAGAAAATTCTTTAGTTAATTCAATTTCAATATCATAAGTTCTGCTTTGCTGATCTGGAATTGTATCAATATTAGAAATTTTACCTTCTGCTTCTACATCATCTATTTTTACTTTTGCACTCTGACCTAAAGAAACCTTTTTTACATCTTCTTGAGATAGACCAACGTGAATAATTTGTTTTTCTGGACGCATTAAAACTATAGGTGCTCCTACATTTACGTTTTCTCCTTCTTTTGCAACTACATCAGCTATATATCCTGTTTCATCAGCTATAATGGTTGCATCTTTTATACTGTTATTTGTCAATTCATAACTTGTTTTGGCTTGTTCATACTGAGCCTTAGAAGCATCTAACGTTGATTTGCTCATATTTAATTTTAACTGCGCTTGATCTAAATCATTCTTAGAAACTCCTCCATTTTCATATAACTCCTGTGTTTTATTATAGTAATCTAAATTAAACTCATACTCATCTTCTGCCTTACTATAATTTGCATTTATCACATTCATTTGAGCTGCAGCAGAATTTAGATTAAGTTCTAAATCTGTTAAATCTAATTTTGCTATAGGAGATCCTTTTGAAACTAACTGACCCTCTTTAACATAAATTTTTTCTATTTTTCCTGGACATTCAAAAGAAATATTTTTTACTTCCTTTGTTTCTATGCTTCCTATGTAATCTAATGTCATCGGATGTGTTTCTTCTTTTATTTGGATAGCTTTTACTGGTCTTGCCTGTACTGTACTATTTTCAGCTACAGGTTTATTGCTCTTTTTAATAGAATATACTCCCATTATTAAAATCAATATAATTGTCATAATAATTAGTTTCTTGTTTTTTAAAACTTTAATTTTTTTCATACAAAATCCCTCCATTTTTTAACTCTATATATTATAGATATGCAAGTAAGTAATTACTTGCATGTAAAGCAAAAAAAATTATATTCTCCATGCCTTAACAAATATGTTAACACTATTTTTTATAAATTCCTCAAGAGATACTTCAGTTATTTTAACTTCTAGTAACTCATAATTTATAGCAGATCCAAAATTTGTAAATAAAAATATAATCGCTTGAACTTCTGGATTTTCTTGTATCATTTTTTCTCGGTTTTGCATTTCTTCAAAGTATTCAATTAAAAGCCCTTTTATCTTCTTTGGAAATTTTTCATGTGGATATTCTGCATTGTTAGGTCCAATACTTTCCTTTACTCCTGTTAAAATTAGTTTTTTATTTTTTTTCATATATTCATAATATATTTTACTTATATATACCAAATCTTGTTCTAAATCCCAAACTATTCCTTTTTTAAATGCTGTTTTTAATTCTGTCTCAAAATGAAATACCTCCATTACTTCTTCAAATATCTTTTTTTTACTTCCAAATTGTCTAAACAATGTTACTTCATTTACTGAAGCTGCTTCAGCAATTTGTTTTGTAGTAACACCTTTAAACCCATTTTGAGAAAATAAATCAATTGCAGCATTAAGTATTTTATCTCTAGTTGATAATTCTTCACTCAAAGTAAACCCTCCTTCAATATATGTAAGTGTTCACTTGCATATATTGATATATTACACTTTGTCTAAAAATTTGTCAATAATCAATAGAATTACATGCCATAATTTTTTCAAATATCTTACTTGCTTCTTTAACCTCTTCATCAGTTGCATCATAAATTCCTTTAAGAGGATATTCATATCCAAGCTCATTCCACTTAAATTCTCCCATTGAATGATAAGGAAGTACTTCTATTTTTTCAACATTCCCAAGAGTCAAAAGAAATTTTGCAAGATTTTTAATATCGTCTTTATTATCTGTAAATCCAGGAACCAATACATATCTTATCCAAACTGGTATATTTCTTTTCTCTAAATGCTTAGCTAAACTCAAAGTCTTATCATTATATACACCAGTTAGATTTTTAAAAGAATCTCTATCTATGTGTTTTATATCTAAAAGAACCAAATCTATATAGTCTAGAATAGGATCTATAACCTCTATATCTACAAATCCAGAAGTATCAACAGCTGTATGAATGCCGTTCTCTTTAGCTTCTATTAATAGTCTTTTTAAAAATTCTGGTTGAAGAGTAGGCTCTCCACCTGATACTGTAAGTCCTCCTCCAGAAGTTTTCATAAAAGGAATATATTTTTTGACATCATCAATAAGTTCATTTACATTATATTCTTTACCGCCTTGTGTATCCCAAGTATCTCTATTGTGACAATATTTACATCTTAGAGGACAACCTTGAGTAAATACTATATATCTTATTCCTGGACCATCAACAGTTCCAAAAGTTTCTATAGAATGAATTCTACCTTTAATTGACACAAAAATCTCCTCCTTTTTTATCAATCGAATCTTAATTCAGATGGAGTTTTTACTCCAACTAAATTTTTAGCCGAGAGAATATTTATTCTCTCGGCTGTATTTTGATTACATTTTACCATGGAAAGTTCTATTTATAACTTCTAATTGTTGTTCTCTAGTTAATTTTATAAAGTTAACTGCATAACCAGATACACGTATTGTAAGTTGAGGATATTTTTCAGGGTGATCCATAGCATCAAGTAAAGTTTCTTTATCGAATACGTTTACGTTTATATGGTGTCCATTTTGAATGAAATATCCATCAAGTAAGAATTTTAAGTTATTTATTCTTTCTTCCTCAGTCTTACCTATAGCTTTAGGAACAACAGTAAATGTATAAGAAATACCATCTTGAGAATGCTCATATGGAAGTTTAGCAACAGAAGATATAGAAGCTAAGCACCCTTTTGTATCTCTTCCATGCATTGGGTTTGCACCTGGTGCAAATGGTTCACCAACTTTTCTTCCATCTGGAGTACTTCCAGTTTTCTTTCCATAAACCACATTAGAAGTTATAGTTAATATTGATTGAGTAGGCAAAGAATTTCTATAAGTTTTATTTTTTCTTATCTTATTCATAAATCTTTCTACCAAATCATTAGCTATTGAGTCAACTGCATCATCATTGTTTCCAAACTTAGGGAAATCTCCTTCAGTTTCAAAGTCAACAGCCATACCACTTTCATCTCTTATAGCCTTAACTTTTGCATATTTTATAGCTGATAAAGAGTCAGCACATACAGAAAGTCCTGCTATACCACAAGCCATGGTTCTAAATACATCTCTATCATGTAGCGCCATTTGAGCTTTTTCATATGAATATTTATCATGCATATAGTGAATTATATTTAATGTATTTACATATAAATTAGCAAGCCAATCTAAGAACATATTGAATTTTCCCATAACTTCATCGTACTCAAGATATTCAGAAGTTATAGGAGCTAATTTCGGTCCAACTTGAATTCCTTTTTTCTCATCTTTACCACCATTTATAGCGTAAAGAAGTACCTTAGCAAGATTACATCTAGCTCCAAAGAACTGCATTTGTTCACCTATTTTCATTGCAGAAACACAACAAGCTATTCCGTAATCATCCCCCGAATGTACTCTCATTAAATCATCATTTTCATATTGGATAGAGCTTGTATCTATAGAAACCTTAGCACAGAATGTTTTGAAGTTTTCTGGAAGATTTTCAGACCAAAGTACAGTTAAATTTGGCTCTGGAGCAGCTCCTAACGTATATAAAGTATTTAACATTCTAAATGAATTTTTAGTAACAAGTGTTCTTCCGTCAACACCCATGCCACCGATTACTTCAGTTACCCAAGTTGGATCTCCAGAGAATAAGTCATTATATTCAGGAGTTCTTAAAAATCTAACCATTCTAAGCTTCATAACGAAGTGGTCCATGATTTCTTGAGCTTCTTCTTCAATTAAAACTCCATCTTTTATATCTCTTTCAAAATATACATCAAGGAAAGTAGATACTCTACCTAAACTCATTGCAGCTCCATTTTGATCTTTAACTGCTGCAAGGTAACCAAGGTAAGTCCATTGAACAGCTTCTTTAGCATTTTGAGCAGGTTTTGATAAATCAAATCCATACTCAGCACCCATTTCAATCATTTCTTTTAAAGCTTTTATTTGCTCAGATATTTCTTCTCTCAATCTTATATTATCTTCATCCATTGAAAGAACATTCAAAGATTGTTTTTGAGCTTCTTTATCTTCTATCAATCTATCTATACCATAAAGTGCTACTCTTCTGTAGTCTCCTATTATTCTACCTCTACCATAAGCATCTGGAAGACCATTTATTATACCAGCACTTCTAGCTGCTTTCATTTCTGGAGTGTAAGCATCGAATACTCCGTCATTATGAGTTTTTCTATATTTAGTGAAAGCTTCTTTTATAGAAGTGTCCAGTTCATATCCATAAGCTTTACATGAATTTTCAACCATTCTTATTCCACCAAAAGGCATTACAGCTCTTTTAAGTGGAGCATCCGTTTGAAGTCCAATGATTGTTTCTAAATCTTTATCTATATATCCTGCTTTATGAGAATTTACAGTTGAAACAGTTTTAGTATCAACATCAAGAGTTCCACCTTTTTGAATTTCTTGTTTGATTAAATTTGAAACCTTATCCCATAATTTTTTAGTTCTATCTGTAGCTTCAATCAAAAAGCTTTCATCGCCCTCATAAGGATTATAATTATTTTGAATAAAATCTCTTACATTAATTCTTTTAATCCAGTCCCCGTCATTAAATCCTTTCCATTCTTCCCTTAACATAAAAATACCTCCTTGACATTAGTTACTTGCCCAGAGGTACACAAAAATACCCCCTGGACATAGTAGTTGCCCAGGCGGTCGGCTTATTTAATCTAAAATCACATTCCCTCATAGTTAATTCTACGTAATCCGCCAGTTATGTGATCTTTTCAATTTTTTATATTTAATACAATTTCATCTTACCACTATGTTGATTTATCGTCAATATGCAAAAAAGAAAATAAAACTACAATAACCAGTACATATTTCCATTTTTTCTTTAGTTTTATACATATTTATGTAAATTTTTGGTTTTATTTATACAGTAATAGTGTTATTATAAAAACATACGAGAAAAATAATATTTCTGTATATTTATATCTCACATTTTCGTTAATATTATAACACACACAGTTAAACAAAATCATCAGGAGGTGTAATTTATAGTTTTCTAATGGTAAATATAATGAAAATTGACGATATAGATAAAAATATTACTTAAACGCCAGGAGGAGGAAAACGTATGCCACAAGAACTTAAAATAGAAAAACATGAGGTTTCATTAAAATCCGCTCCAAATAAAGGTATACTTATATTTTTTTTAATTGCTATAATTTCTATTGGTCTTGCTTTTATTCCTGCATTAAATAACAATGTTGCAACTGGTATAGCTAATGTTAATGCTAACAGTAGTCATACATATAATTCTTCAACAGAATATGGAACAATCCTCAACATATTAAACTATGGACAATCTATCCACATTCTTGCAATGTTATTAGTTGGTTTTGGATTCCTAATGGTTTTTATAAGAAAACACGGTTTCAGTTCCATTACAGCTACATTTTTGGCTGTTAGTATTTCAATTCCCTTGTACATGTTAATTAAAAGTTTTGGTGGTGAACATTTTGCAATGTCAACTATCGATATTAGAACTTTTTTATTTGCTGAATTTGCTGCCGCTAGTCTTTTAATTGCTATCGGTGCTCCACTTGGTCGCCTTAAAATGGATCAATACCTATTAATGGGCTTATTATTTATACCAGCATATATATTTAATGAGTGGTTAATTCTTGAAAGTGGTTATTTTCACGGATTTCTTGACACTGGTGGTTCAGTAGTCATACATGCATTCGGTGCATATTTCGGACTCGGTGTAGTTAGCAATACAATTTATAAATTTAAAGATGAACCAACTTGCGAAAGTGATGCTGTAAGCAATCAATTCTGCCTTTTAGGAAGTATGATTCTTTGGATATTTTGGCCATCATTTACCAGTGCAATTGTTGCACCTGAAAGAGTTGTTCTTACTGTAATTAACACAGTCTTTGCACTTTGTGGTGCAACTTTGGCAACTTATATTTTTTCAAGAATTATTCGTGGCAAAATAGAGATTGAAGATATTGCAAATGCTGCTTTAGCTGGTGGTGTAGCAATTGGATCATTATGTGATACTACTACACCAGGTTATTCAATGCTAATAGGAATTGCAGCAGGTGCCCTTAGTACAATTGGATACAGCATACTTGCTCCAAAAGTAGAAAAACTAATCAAAGGTACAGACAGCTGTGGAATCAACAACTTACATGGAATGCCAGGTATCTTAGGTGGTATTAGTGCAATCTTTGTTACTGGAAATACAGGTATTCAATTAGGTGGAATTATCACTACAGTGATAATTGCTTTTGTTACTGGTAAACTTACCGGTTCAATTCTTCCTTTAATTGGTAAAAAAGAGGTTATTTATAGCGATGAAGATGAATTTATAACAAATCACTAAAAATTCGCTTTATGCTAACGCATAGGCTCATGTCGCCAACGAGTCCTACGGGCTCCGTTGCTCAAAAATAGTTGATACTATAGTTCTTTTCTCAATGTTACCCATAATTTGAAAATTGTATAATTTACTTAGAGATAAAAAATACCTTATATTTTAAAACGCGAGTAAGATTTTATTTATCTTACTCACGTTTTTTTACCAATTGTTTTATAATTTTTAGGAGATGCACAATATCCATTATGTTATTAATTTTATAATCCAGATTTCAGAATTTTGGGTTTTTATATTTGTTTTCTTAATACAGCTATGTCCTATAATGTTTATTTCTTTATCTTCTAACAAACTACATATAGCATCACCATACGTATAATTTTTATTGTAATTCACATTATAAGACTCAATAAAACCTAGATTTTCAAGACCTATAGAAGTTTTACCACAAATATGTATTATACAGTTTTCTGTTTTATCTTCTACTCTTTTTAATATATTGTATGTACTCTTTCCGCTTATCTCTTTATATATTCTTGGTCCAACTATATCTAATGATCCACAAGGATCAGCGTATGATATTATATTTGCTCCTCTTTTAATACCTTCCAATATGTATTTTACGATACTATCTTCTACTACCTTTATACACTCATCTACTATGTCTTTATTTTTCCTCATCCCTTTATAAAAACTTCTCTGATCTATTAATGAAGATATTATTGTAAAAGGACCTTCAACATTTAAAGATACTATTTCATTCTCATTTCTTAATTTTCCAACAGAGTCTAATACTGTCTCTATTCTTCCCTTAGTTAAATCTATTTCTTTAATATTTCTTAATTCTTCAATACTATTAAACATGTAATCACTAACTCTTGGTCCAATTTTTTCATCTCCAAGATTTACGTTAGCCCCCATGGCCTCTGATTCAACAGTAACACAAAATGGTATCCTACAAACAGTATCTTCTCTATATTCTTTTAATTGTTTAGATAGATTAACCATACTATCAATGTCTACATGTGCTTTAGGGAATTTCAATCCTGTACTATCTATTATTTCCTTTGGTATTTGTTCAAACTCATCACTTTTACATTCAAATTTAATCTTATTATCCATAAAATCAACTCCTAATATTTTTAACTAAAAAGAGTATTTATTTCACTGTTCAAATATCCTTTTCCTCTTAATACTATTCCCACTTCTCCATAATCACTTTATTAGTAAAAATTTAAGCAACTCGTAAACAATCTTTCATATCCTTCTTTCGTAGATAATTCAAAATAATTTATCTCTATTGATGTTTTCTCCATCTCTTCTCTAGCCTCTTTAGAAAGCAAACACATAAGTGCTCCTGTTTTTGAAGAATTTCCAATATACTTAATCTTATTTTTTAACTTCTCTGGTATAATACCTACTCCTACCAAACTATCAATACTTAAATGTTTTCCAAATTGCCCTGCTATAATTATTTCATCTAAATCATTCATATCAATTTCCATTAATTCAAGTAGTGCATAGAATCCTGATAATATTGCACCTTTAGCTAATTGAACCTGGCGAATATCTGACTGTGTAATATATATTTCTTTTTGTTTTGAATTAATTAGTAGTTTTCTTTTTTTATTTTCTTCAACTATAAAGGCTGCTACTCCTTCTAATTTTTCATCTTTATTAATATCTTCTTTCTTTTTCAGTCGTCCTGTTTTTCCAATAAGATTAAGTCTTACTATTTCTGAAATAACTTCTATAATTCCACTTCCACAAATCCCTATAGGATATGAATTTCCAATTACCTTTAAGTTAATTCCATTTTCATCTATTTTAACTCCTTCAATTGCTCCTTCTTGAGCTCTCATTCCACAGCTTATATTCATTCCTTCTAAAGCAGGGCCTGCTGCACAAGAACATGAAGATAACTTTCCTTTCTTTGATAAAACTATTTCACCATTTGTTCCTATATCTATAAACAAAACATTTTTATCTGTTTTAGATAACTGAGAAACGACTGTTCCTGCTACAATATCAGAACCTATATAGCTTGATACTCCCGGCAAACAATATATTAAACCAAATAAAGATATATTTATTCCTAAAGAAGATGCTGATATAGTTTGGCTTGATGAAAAAACAGGTGAATAAGGTGCTTTTCCTATAGAAACAGGATTTACTTTAAGTAATATATGCATCATAGTAGCATTTGCAGCAACAGCTACCTCATAAATATTTTCACTGCCTATATTATTTTTAGTACATAATTTTGAAATCAGTTTGTTAACGCATTCTATAATCAAGTTATGTAAAATTTCTAATCCATCCGAATTATTTTTTATGAAATGAATTCGAGACAGTACATCTAATCCATATTCTTTTTGAGGATTTATTTCACTTTCAACATCTATTTCTTTTCCTGTATTTAAATCAACCAATGAGCCTACAACTGTAGTAGTTCCTATATCAATAGATAATCCAAATATGTTTTTACTTGTATCTTTATATTCAATTCCTATAAGTTCTTCATCATTATAAACTGCTGTTATTTGATCTTGTTCAAAAGCTTTTGGTAAACTTCTTAATAATATAGGGTTATTTATATTTAATGAGTTATTTGAAATATCTTTTAATATATCTTGATAAGATATATTATTTTCTAAAGTTGGTTTATTAATGTTGTAAACCTTTTTAGAAATCAAAGGATTAATTTTAATATCAGGCATATAACCCTCTGTCAAAATGTTATGTTTTAAATCTTTTTTCTGTAATAATTCTACAGTCAAATCACCGTTAGGTATTACTAAACAAGCTAATCTTATTCCTTCTTCTAATTCATATTTAGTTAAGTAATTAATCTCCTCATCAGTTTTATCATTAACTACTCCCTTAATAATTTTAATTTTACATTTTCCACATATTCCTTTTCCACCACATGGAATTTCAATTCCTATATTATTTTCGTGTAATATATTTAAAAGTGTATTCCCTATTTTAAATTCATATTCTTTGCTAGTTCCACTAATACTCAAGTAACACATGCTTATATTACCTCACTTTTAAAATTTATTTAATAAAATTTTAGTGCTCTCCAGTATTAAAAATAACTACTAGACAGCACCAAAATCTAAGCGACATTATAAATATATAGTTTACTTTTTATACATTTTAGCAGCTTCAACAATTGCCTGTATATTTTCAAGCTTAGTTCTTGGACCTATTCCACAAGCTGGTGATAGTATATCCACTCCATTGTCTAAGCATATATTTGAAATGCTTTTTAACTTTTCTGGAGTATTATTTTCTAAAGCAAAGGTGCTAACATTCCCCATAACAGCTTTATTTGTTACATTCTCTACTACTTTAGTAACACTTGTAATTGAATCAAAGCTTATAGCATCACTATTTAAAATATTAAGTTCATTATAAATACTTTTTAATCTTCCACATATATGAATGATAGTTCCTTTATTATCCATATCTTTTAAAGAATTTATAATTTCATTCAAATAAGGAACTGCAAATTCTCTAAACATTTTAGGACCTAAAAGTTCACCTGTGCCGCTAGGGTCTGAAATAGTTAGTACATCAGCTCCTGCTTGTAGTTGGGCTCTTCCAAATTCAATAAGATTTTCTGTAACAAATTCCATAAATTCGTGTGCTTCTTTCGGTTTTTTTCTAAGTTGTTTATAAAATATTGTTGGCTCCATTAATGAAGATGCCAAACTTATAGGTCCTGTTAGATTTGCTATTATAGGTACATCTTTATTTTTTTCTTTTAATATTTTTATAGCATCCAAAACAACTTTAGCTCTTCCTTTATTTAAATTAATACGTTCTAATTCTTCCCAATCAGTAACAGACTCTATGGGATACTCTGTAACTCTTGGTTCATTAACCTTAGTTCCCATATATACTTTAGCACCTATAGCCTCTGCTTCAACAGTCATGCAAAATGGTACTCCAAAGTTTTCAAAACCTTTATTTTCATAAATACCCTCAGTTAGATCAGCCATCATTTGAGCATCAGTATGTGCATTAGGCCATGTGACCCCTGTAATATCCATTACATCTTCTATAATCATATTCATCATTCCACCTGGGCAAATACAAGGTGGACGATCCACTTCATTTCCTTTTAATGTATTATATAATCTCGCTTTTGGGGTAAGCATACTCTACCTCCTTGATTAAGCACTTTTTAATTTTTTTACCAATTCTTTTGCTAGTTTAGCTGCTTTAGATGCTTCTCGAGCATATCCATCTGCTCCAATTTTTTTAGCATAGTTTTGTGAAATAGCACCTCCGCCAACCATAACAATTACATCTTCACGTATATTTTCTTCTTTTAACAACTCAATAACTTCTTCCATATTTTCCATAGTAGTTGTCATAAGCGTAGAAAGGCCAATTAAACTTGCTCCTACTTCTTTTGCTTTATTTACAAATTCAATAGAAGGTACATCTCTTCCCAAATCATAAACTTCAAATCCTGCAGTTTCTAACATGATCTTAAATAAATTTTTCCCAATATCGTGTGTATCTCCTTCAACAACCCCTACAACCGCTTTATATTTTTCTTTAGTAGAATCACCTTTTATATTTGATTTTAAAATATCTATACCAGCATACATAGCATCCGAACATATTAGCAACTCTGGTATATAGTATTCTTCCTCTTCATATAACTGTCCAGCTTCTTCCATACCAACAGCTAATCCATCTTTTATTCCTTCATATCCATCAAAATTGTTTTTTATATATTCTTTAGCAACATCTTCTACCCTCTCATCTTCCATATCTACAACACAAGAACATAATTCTTTTAATAGTTTTTCTTTTAGTTCTTCCATTTTTCATCCTCCTTCTTTGACTATCCTATATTAAGCAACATTTTCTTCTACACTGTCTTTACTTTTTTTCAATTTAGGAAAACCTAGATATATTGATATTATTCCAAATACCCCTGTTAATACTGGATAATATAAATATTTCATAATCTCAATTGGTGTAATCGATGCAACTCCAGCTGCTACTAACAATTGAGCTCCATACGGTATAATCCCTTGACAAGAGCAAGCAAAAATATCTAGTAAACTAGCTGTTCTTCTCGGATCAATATCATATTTTTCCGATATATCTTTTGCTAAAGGTCCTGCCATTAATATAGAAATAGTATTATTGGCTGTACTTACATTTACTAAACTAACTAGTGCTGCTATTCCTAATTCTGCACCTTTTTTAGTTTTCATTTTTTTGGTTATTAGATTTAATAAATAGTCAATTCCTCCGTTATACTTAATCAATTCAACTGTTCCACCAATAATTATGATGGTTACTGCTAAATCTTGTAAATTTCTCATACCTGTAGCCATGGCTTGAAATAATCCATATATTGCAAAATCACCACAAATAATTCCTACAGATCCCGAAAAAACAATTCCTCCAGCTAACACTAACATTACATTCATTCCCGATAAAGCCGCTATAAGAACACCTATATATGGCAACACCTTCACGATTTCATATGGATGAGCCCCACCTATTTGAGTTTGTCCACTTGGTGTTAATATCCATAATAAAACTATTGTAATTATTGCTGGTACAAGTACAATAAAAAAGTTCATCTTGAATTTATCTGCCATTTTGCAACCTTGAGTTCTAACAGCCGCAATTGTCGAATCCGAAATCATAGATAAATTATCGCCAAACATTCCTCCACCAACAACTGCTCCTAATGCTAGTGCAACAGGAATTCCTGTACTTTCTGATATTCCTACAGCAATTGGAGCCAACGCAACTATTGTTCCCATAGAAGTTCCCATTGATAATGATATTAAACATGCTATAAAAAACACTCCAACAATCAATAAATTTTGAGGTAAAAACGATAACCCTAAATTAACCGTTGACTCTACCCCACCTATTTCCTTTGCAACTTGTCCAAAAGCTCCTGCTAATATCAAAATAACAATCATAAGTATAACATTTGTTTCTCCTGCTCCTTTGCAGAAAATCTCAACTTTTTTTTCTATATTTTCTTCTCTATTCATAAGTAAAGCAACCGCTGCCGATATAGTAAAAGCAACTATAACAGGCATTTTATAAAAATCTTTTGTAATAATTCCAGTTCCTATAAAAAGAAGTAAAAATACTCCTAAAGGTAGTAATGCTAAAGGATTACCCTTTTTTAAATTATTATTTGTCATTAAAATTTCCCCTTTTTGATATGATATTTTAGGCTATAATTCTTTAATATTAATAGGATATCTCCCAAATATTCTAGCTGCATCCATAAGAGCTAATATTTTATCTGGATCTGTTCCTATAGGAACATCACATCCAGTACTTAATATAAATCCTTTAGGACTATCATAAGCTTTACGTATACATTCTTTAGCCTCATCATATATATATTCTCTTGTTCCTCTCATTATTGCTTCTATAGGATCTACATTACCTATTAAGCATACTTTATCTCCAAATGCATCCTTTAGTTCACCTATATCTTCTATGTTATCTAAACTTAAGTTACTTATTCCTACATCAACCATATCTCCCCATACTTTTTTTGTTTTACCACAGATATGAAGAGTAGTTCCACTTCCTCTTCTCTCTATAATTCTATCCATACATTTTTTTAAATATGGTTTTGCAAATTCTCTAAATTTCTTAGAACTAATCATAGTACAAGATGCGATTGGCTCCGCAAGACTTGGACTTAATCCTAAGTCACATACTGCATCAATATAATTTATAACACTTTGAGTTGAAACTTCTAAAAGTTGGTGTGCCATCTCTGGATTTTTAGTTAAATCTTTTAAAAATAATTCTGTCCCTCTTAAGAAAGCTGCAGTAGTAAAAGGTCCTCCAACAGAGCTTCCCACACTTACCTCATGGCTAATTTTTTCATTAGTTATTTTAAGTGCTTCTAAAAAATATGATATTCTTCCATCCTTATAAGGGTCTATAGGCTTTAATTTATGAATCTCATTATAATCATTTATAGCAGGCTTACTTATGTATGGAGTGCTCTGCTCAGGAAAAACAACCTCACTACCCATGGCTTCTGGCACTCCCTGAAGTCCTGGTCCAAATCCAATACTATCGGGTCTAAACTTTTCAAAACTTCCAACAGCAACATTCACAAGTACTTCTATTGAATGATTGTACTCTCTAATTGAATGGCCAAACATAGAAGAACAACTTTCTCCTAAAAACGGACAACAAGGAATCCTATCCATTTCTTTCCCTTCAGAAAAAGCTTGCATCCTTTCTAGAGGAGTCATTTCATCAGGTTTTATAATATAGCTCATTTAAAATCCTCCTTACACTGTATTTTTTCATTTAAATTTTAAGTATTATTTAAAACCATCTCCAAGTAAAGATTCTACATTGTATGCCTTATTTTTACAAATTGATTATTTTTATGTAATTTTATTCTTGTATAGAATTTTTTTATATTCTTATTCATATTTCACAAGTGCAATAACTATCAATAGCAAAAAAATAATGGAACAAAAATTAATTAATTAATTTTTGTTCCATTATTTATTCATATATATCCGAAAATTCAATGTGAATTTTTTCTACATTAGTTTGTTGGGCAAGATCATCTACTATATATATATTCTCTTCTTCAGTAATAGTTTTAATAGGTAATTCAATAATAAACTCTGTTCCTTTTCCATATTCACTCTTAACAGAAATTTTACCATCATGCATTTCAATTAAAGATTTAATAAGAGATAAACCTATTCCGCTTCCCTCATGTCTTCTACTTAACAAATGATCAACTTGCCTAAATCTTTCAAAAATCATTTCTTGTTTTTCTTTTAGAATCCCTATACCTGTATCTTTTACAGAAATTATAATATTATCTACTCCAGCATAAATTTTAACTTCTATTTCATCATTAGGTTTTGTAAATTTAATAGCATTAGAAATAAGATTTAGAATAATTCTCTCCATTTGTTCTGGATCAAAAGCTATAATTTTTTCTTCTACATTGGTATCAAATATAATTTTTCTTGACTTACTTTTTGCATATTCAACAGTAGATAAAGTTATATTCTCAATAACATCTACAATATTTTTATTTTGCAAATTCAGTTCTACAAATCCAGAATCTATTTTAGTAATGTCAATTAAGTTATTAACTAACCTCAATAGTCTATAACAATTTTGCTTCATTATATTTATGTGGTTATTAATTTTTGTAGCTTCAAAGTTTTCATTATCATTTTTAATATATAACGGTAATAATTGTGTTGTAGAAAAAATTATATTTAGTGGAGTTTTTAACTCATGAGATATATTAGAGAAAAATTCAGTCTTTAGACTATCATATTCAATTGCTTCTTCTAATAATTTTTTATTTTCTTTTATCAATTTATTAAAACTTTTTGCAAGTATACCTATTTCATCTTCGCTATTTATGTCACAGTGAACCGTCAGATCTCCTTTAGTAGCTATTTCCATATGATTTTTTAGTTTATTAATAGGTTTAACTAAGGTATTCGTAAGATGATTTAATAATATCAGAATTAAAACCATAATACCAATTCCTATTAATAATATATACTTTCTTAATATTAATATACTCTTAGTCTCCTCATCATAATTAGCGCTCATTCCAATAGACCATCCTGTCGATTTTATAGGCATATAAGAAGCTATTTTTTTTATACCATTATGTTCATAATATTTTATTCCGGCTTCCCCATTTATCATTTTTTTACCCAGGTCAACAGTAGATTTATTTTCATCATTTAATATATTATATTTATAGATTAAATTCTTGTTTGGATGAGTCATAATTAAACCATCTTTGCTGAACATATATGCATAACCACTAGTTCCTAGTTTTTCATCATTAATCATATCTGTAATAAAAGATAAATTTACACCTACACCAACCAAACCTATAATGTTTCCATTATCATCTTTAATAGGTGCTGCAACAATAATAATATAGTTTCCAGTAGATTTCGATATTATAGCTTTTGAAATAGTTGTATTTCCGCTATTCATAACTTTATGAAAATAATCTCTATCTATAATATTCCCGTTAGGCTCCATGTGTAGATAAATAATTACCTTTTTTATCAGCAATTAGAAAAAAATCATATTCTTTATGATATAAATCTTTATTCTTAGAAATATATTCTTCAAATCCTTCATAATCCATATTTTTTGCTGTATCCATTGAAGCAATCATATTCACTGCTGACTTCCATTTTTCCAGGTTATCTTCAACATGAATTACTAGCTTTTCAACCTTATTTTGAGCCAACAGTTCAACATAATTAATTATTATATGTTTAGATTTATTATATACGACAAAAGATAATATTAAAGTACCTATTATAGATAATAAAAATACAGGTATCATTATTTTTTTCTTTAAGCTTTTCATATATTTATCCCTTTCTTTTACATATAAAGTATAATATTTGCATATTTTCCTGTATATTAAATTTTTCACTTGACATATAAATTGGACATAAAACGAAAAATTCCTCTTTTAATATACATATTTTGATATTCAGCAAATAAAAGACTGTGAATAAATCTGCAACTATGGTGGAATATTATGAAGAGTTATGTAATATTTATCAGTGAATAAAAAATTCGCTTAATACTAACGCATAGCTCATGTCGCCAACGATCCCTATCGCTCTCCGTTGCTCAAAATAGTTGCAAATTTAGTTGTTTAGTCAACGTTATCCACAGATTAAAAATTTTATAATTTCCTATAGCATAAAAAATAGAGGGTGTGTATTGTTTCATCACCCTCTATTTCTTATATTTTATTTAATATCACCATGAATTTCTTCATTAATAGCTTCTACTACTCTATTATTTTCATCTAAAATTAAAATTTTAGGTTTTAGATTTTTAGCTTCCTTTTCATCCACAAGGCAATATGCAATTATTATTACCTTATCACCAGGCTGAACTAGCCTAGCTGCTGCACCATTAAGGCACATTATCCCACTATCTTTTTCTCCTTCTATAACATATGTTTCAAGTCTTGCTCCATTATTATTATTTACAATTTGAACTTTTTCCCCTGGAAGTATTCCTGATTGTTCTAAAAGAGAGGAATCTATGGTTATACTTCCCACGTAATTAAGATCTGCCTCAGTAATTGTAGCTCTATGAATTTTTGCTTTAAACATATTAAGTAGCATTGCTATACCTCCAAATAGATGTTATCAATAAGTCTGGTCTTTCCAATTTTTACAGCAAGTGCAACAAGAGCTATTATCTCTATAGTTTCTATATCTTCTAAAGTATTAGCATCTACTATTTCAACATAATCTACATCTGCAAGATTTTGAGTTTTTATATTATTTATAATGAACTGTTTTAATTTTTGTACATTTTTTTCACCATTTAAAAACATTTCTTTTGCAGTAAAAAGTGATTTTGAAAGTATTAAAGCCTGTTTTCGCTCTTCATTGTCTAAATAAACATTTCTAGAGCTAAGTGCAAGTCCATCATATTCTCTAACCAAAGAACAAGGTATTATATTTATATCATAATTAAGTTCTTTTACCATTTTTTTCATTATAGCAACCTGTTGTGCATCTTTTTGTCCAAAATATGCATTTGTAGGCTTAATGATGTTAAAAAGCTTTGCAACTACTGTTGTAACACCTTTAAAAAAAGTAGGTCTTGATTTTCCGCAAAGCTTTTTTGTTATTTCTCCTTCTATATTTATACATGTTAAACTGTCTTGTTCATATATTTCATCTATTTCAGGTACAAATACTATGTCTGTGCCTGCTTCTACTGCTAATTTATAATCTTTTTCAATATCTCTTGGATAGCTATCAAAATCTTCATTTGGTGCAAATTGAGTTGGATTTACAAACACACTAACTACTACTACATCATTTTCTTTTCTTGCTCTTTTTATAAGTGATAAGTGTCCTTCATGTAAATATCCCATAGTTGGAACAAATCCTATAGAAATTTCTTTTCCACCAGCTTTTTTTCTTATTTCTTTCCTTACTTCTTTTATTGTTTTTATAAGACTCATATACAATTCTCTCCTTATTATAAGCTGTATATATTTAATAAAGCTTTTTTAGAACATCCTCATCAATTGAAAAAGTATGCTCTTTAGATGGAAAATCCATTGATTTCACTTCAGATATATATTGTTTTGTTGAATATATAATACTATCTTTTAGATTTGCATATTTTTTTACAAACTTTGGAGTAAAGTCTGAAAACATTCCAAGCATGTCATTACTAACTAGAACTTGTCCATCACAATTGTTTCCTGCACCTATTCCTATTGTAGGTATAGTTAGTTTCTCAGTTATTATTTGTGCTAATTTCGCAGGAATCCCTTCAAGTACTATTGCAAATGCTCCTGCTTTTTCAAGCTCAATAGCATCATTTATTATTTTTTTAGCTTGATCTTCACTTTTTCCTTGAACCTTAAATCCTCCAAACATATTTATTGATTGAGGAGTTAAGCCTAAATGTCCCATTACAGGTATTTGAGCTTTTACTATTGCCTTTACCTTATCTATAATTTCAACTCCACCTTCTAATTTTACTGTATGCGCTTTACCCTCTTGTATTATTCTCCCAGCATTTCTAACTGTATCTTCTATGCTTATGTGATATGATAAAAATGGCATATCTCCAACTATTAAGGCATTCTTTGCTCCTCTTGAAACAGCTCTGCAGTGATGAATTATATCATCCACAGTTACTTCAAGAGTTGATTCATAGCCAAGTACAACCATTCCAAGAGAGTCTCCTACCAGTATGCTTTCTATACCTGCTTCATCAATAAGTTTAGCTGTTGAATAATCATATGCTGTAAGCATTGTTATTTTCTCATTTCTCTTTTTAGACTCTAAAAATGACGTTACTGTAAATCTTTTATTCATCATTTAGTCCCCCTTGTAAAATATTTTTTAGTATATCAATTTTTTCTTTATCTCGTGATGGTACCTTTGATGAAAGATCTAACGTCATAAGAGCCATAGTTTCATAAAATGAAAGTTTATGAGGAATATTTACCTTTATTGAGTTTAAGTGATTTTCTATTGTATTAATATCTCCCCTAGCTAGTGGGCCTGTAAGTGCATTTTCACACCCTAAATTCTTAATATTTTCAATAGTTCCTTCAATTAATGGATAAACTGCTTCAAAAGCATCCTTCTCATCGATTCCTATTGAATCAAAAAAAGAAAGTCCAAAATCCATTAAAGTTACTAAATAGTTTGAAATCACACATGCTCCAGCATGATAGATACTTTTTGAATTAGAATCAATTTTAAAATACTTATTTCCTGTCTTTTCTAAAATCGACTCTAAAACATTTATTTTTTCAATGCTTCCTTCAATTGCAAAAACTGTATTTTTAAGTTTTTCAACTGATTTTTCTACGCTAGCAAATGATTGTAGAGGATGCATTGAATAAATATAACATCCGAATTTTTCAAGACTATTTAATATACTTGATGAGTGTGAACCACTCATATGTGCTATGATTTGGCCTTCTTTTAAAATATTTTCCTGAGACAATTTATTAACTACACTTTTTATCGAATCATCATTCGTCGTAATAAATATAACATTCGATATTTTAATCATATTTGACAAGTTTTCATATGGTGTTGATTTTGTTAAATAAGATGCTTTTTTTGCTGATTCAAAGTTTTTACTGTAATAACCAATTACATCAAATCCCTTTCGGCTTAAATAAAGTCCGAAGGCAGTACCTACTTTTCCAGCACCTATAAAACAAATTTTCAAATATATCACATCCTATAGAATTAAAAATACCCTCTCTGCCTTTTAAAAATAGACATAAAGAGGGTGCAAAAAAACAAACCCTTTTCTGAGCATATCAAAAAAAGGGTTTATAAATAACTTATACCACAGTCTCAGTCCTTAACGGCTCAAAGCATAAAATATTAAATTTTTAAAGGTAAACTTCAATTTGATTAAATGTGTATAGCTCTTATGATACCATCACACTAATATTTTAACATACTATCTGAAAATTATAAATAATAACCTATTAACTCTTTATTAAATAAATCTAATTGTCAATATCTAACTTTAATCCAATTTTAATATCATTTACAAAATTTTCTATATCTTTTTCTGTAGTATCAAACGACGTTACAATCCTTATTAAACCATAATTTTCATCTATTGTATAAAATTCATATTTATTTTCAATATATTTCATAATATTTTTAGGTATTTTCATAAATATCATATTTGATTGAACCGGATAAATAATTTTTATTTTTTTTATATTGTTTAGTTCATTCTTTAATAACAAAGCCATATCATTGGCTTGTTTAGCATTTTTATAATACAAATCATTTTCTAAGTATTCTAAAAATTGAGCAGATATATATCTCATTTTCGAAATTAGCTGCATACCTTGTTTTCTTATATATTTAACATCTTCACTTATTTTAGGATTTAAAACAACTATAGCTTCTCCAAACATAAGTCCATTTTTACTTCCTCCAAACGATAATATGTCTACTCCTGTTTCGGTTATCATTTCTTTTAAGTTAGTATTAAGAGTAACAGCTGCATTTGAAATTCTAGATCCATCTATATGTAAATACAAACCATTTTCATGCGCAAACTTTGATAATTCTTTTATTTCTTCTACAGTATATACTGTTCCAAATTCACTGCATTGACTTATAGAAATCATTTTTGGCTGCGTTCTATGAAAATTGCCCTTAAATTTAAGCATTTTTTTTATATCGTCTATAGATATTTTGCCATTTAAATTAGGTACCTGTAATAATTTCGAACCAATAAATCTTTCTACAGCTCCACATTCATCACCATTTATATGAGCACTATCTGTACATATAATACTTTCATAAGGTCTTAAAGCAGAGCTTAAAGCAATAACGTTAGCTGCTGTTCCATTTAATACAAAATATACCTCTGTATTTTGACCAAATACTTCTTTAAACTTCAATTCGGCTTTTTCGGTATATACATCATTACCGTAAGGAAAAACATGTTCTTCGTTTGCTTTTACCATAGCCTCTATAATCTTAGGGTGTACACCTGAATTATTATCACTTAAAAACATCTTCATAAAAACATCTCCCTTATTGTTATATTAAATTTAATTCATCTCTGTTTTTATAAGGATATAAAAAGCAAAATATAAAGCGAAACTTAATTCATATGGAGTTTTTACTCCAACTGAATTTTAGTTGAGCTAATCCAGAAGCTGTTAAGTTCTTATCTCCAGACTCAAGAGGATGAGTTTTAGAACTTTTAGCTTTCGGATAAATTTTGATTTTTAATAATAAAAGCCAAATCAATATGATTTGGCCTCTGGTTTGAAATATATCATTAACTTTGATATATCCCCTGTCCTTTTACCTGAGAGTTTGGCTGATTAAAAATTTTATTTAACCAACTTTTCCCCTTCGGTGCTCTAAATAGAGTCTCTCCAGAGGTTCGTCCAGTAACAGTTTTAATCCTACTACCTTCATCCGAGCGTATTAAATTATAAATTGTATTATATTTGCTTATCACTTATTTGTAAAGTCAATTTTACTTTTTCCTAATATTGTAAATATTTTGAAAATTCTACAATTTCCTTAGATATGAAAAAAGAGATGTTACTTTTGGTATATAGTACCTAGTTGTATTTTTTCTTTAAAATTTCTGCAAAACCAATACAAGATAATAAAAAATCTATCAATCTTATTCATATATATCTGAAAACTCAATGTGAATTTTTTCTACATTAGTTCGTTGCGAAAAATCATCTACTATATGTGTATGCTCTTCTTCAATAATAGTTTTAATAGGTAATTCGATAATAAACTCTGTTCCTTTTCCATATTCACTTTTAACAGAGATTTTGCCGTCATGCATTTCAATTAAAGATTTAATAAGAGATAAACCGATTCCACTTCCCTCATGTCTTCTACGTAACAAATGATCAACTTGCCTAAATCTTTCAAAAATCATTTCTTGTTTTTCTTTTAAAATGCCTATACCTGTATCTTTCACACAAATTATAATATTATCTACTCCATCATAAATTTTAACTTCTATTTCATCATTAGGTTTTGTAAATTTAATAGCATTAGAAATAAGATTTAGAATAATCCGCTCCATTTGCTCTGGATCAAACGCTATAATTTTTTCTTCTACATTGGTATCAAATATAATTGTTCTTGACTTACTTTTTGCATATTCGACAGTAGATAAAGTTATATTCTCAATAACATCTATAATATTTTTGTTTTGCAAATTCAGTTCTACAAATCCAGAATCTATTTTAGTAATGTCAATTAAGTTATTAACTAATCTTAATAGTCTATAACAGTTTTGCTTCATTATATTTATATGATTATTAATTTTTGTAGCTTCAAAGTTTTCATTATCATTTTTAATATATAACGGTAATAATTGTGTTGTAGAAAAAATTATATTTAGTGGAGTTTTTAACTCATGAGATATATTAGAGAAAAATTCAGTCTTTAGCCTATCATATTCAGTTGCTTCTTCTAATAATCTTTTATTTTCTTTTATCAATTTATTAAAACTTTTTGCAAGTATACCTATTTCATCTTTACTATTTATATCACACTGAACCGTTAGATCTCCTCTAGTAGCTATTTCCATATGTTTTTTTAGGTTGTTAATAGGTTTAACTAAAGTATCTGTAAGATAATTTAATAATATTAGAATTAAAACGATAATACCAATTCCTATTAATAACATATAATTTCTTAATATTAATACACTCTTAATCTCCTCATCGTAATTAGCGCTCATTCCGATAGACCATCCTGTCGATTTTATAGGCATATAAGAAACTATTTTTTTTATACCATAAATTTCATAATATTTTATTCCTACTTCCCCATTTATCATTTTTTTACCTAAATCAACTACAGCTTTATTTTCATCATTTAATATATTGCATTTATAGATTAAACTCTTGTTTGGATGAGTCATTAATAAACCATCTTTGTTAATCATATATCCATAACCACTAGTTCCTAATTTTTCATCATTAATTATATCTGTAATAGCAGATAAATTTACATCTAATCCAACCAAACCTATAATGTTTCCATTATCATCTTTAATAGGTGCTGCAATAATAATAACATAGTTTCCACTAGATTTTGATATTATAGGTTTTGAAATAGTTGTATTTCCGCTATTCATAACTTCGTGGAAGTAATCTCTATCTATAATATTACCTTTAACCCCATCAGTAGATAAATAATTACCTTCTTTATCAGCAATTAAAAAAAAATCATATTCTTTATGAGATAAATCTTTATTATTAGAAATATATTCTTCAAATCGCTCATAGTCCATATTTTTTGCTATATCAATTGAAGCAACCATATTCACTGCTGATTTCCATTTTTCTATGTTATCTTCAATATGAATTACTAGCTTTTCAGCCTTATTTTGAGCTAACATTTCAATATAATTAATTATTATATATTTAGATTTATTATATACAACAAAAGATAATATTAAAGTACCTATTATAGATAATAAAAATACAGGTATCATTATTTTTTTCTTTAAGCTTTTCATGTATTTATTCCTTTCTTTTACATATAAAGTATAATATTTGCATTTTTTCCTGTATATTAAATCCTTCTACTAGACATATACATTGGACATAAAACGCAAAAATCCTCTTTTAATATACATATTTTGATATACAAAATATAAAAGACTATGAATAAAGCCGAAAGCATTATGATGCTCTTTATAAGTCTAAAAATAGGTACAAAATCCTGTCTATATTAATATTATACAGCGAACCTTAATCCAGAAGCTGTTAAGTTCTTATCTCTAGGCTTAAAAAGATGGAGATTTAGAACTTTTAGCTTTCGAAGAAATTATTATAGATGGCAAGATAGGATATATGTTTCAACGATATCATCTGCTCGAATGGAGAACTATACTTGATAAATTGATCTTTCACTTGAAATATCTAAGCCAACTACATATTCACCTTCTACAGAAATTTGTACGAAAAAGGAGCTGTCTTGCAATAAAAATTAATTTCTATTGCGAGACAACTCCTTTACTAATTTTCTAATTGTTTATAAAGTCTACTGATTTCATCATTCTAATTAACATTGTAGCTGCTTCTGCTCTTGTAGCATTATCTTTTGGTACAAAATCATTAGAAGTTTTACCACTAATTATTTCTTCTTTTACTGCATTTGCTACTTCTTTTTCTGCCCAACTTGATATATGTCCCTTGTCATCAAATTTTCTAAGTAAATTATTCTTTTCATTTTCACTAATTTTTGTATCCTTTCCTGCTACATTTAATGCTCTTACTACCATAATAGCCATTTCTTCTCTACTTATAGTTTTATTAGGGTTGAATGTTTTATCATCATAACCTGTAACTAACCCTTCTTCGGCAGCAGTATTTACAACTGATACAAACCACTCATTCCCTGCTATATCAGTAAATTTACTTTTATTTGTACTACTTTCAAGACCTAGCGCTCTAACAAGTAGTGCTGCAAATTGAGCTCTAGTTATTTTGTTATCTGGAGCAAATTCTGTTTCTGTCATTCCACTTATAACTAGTTTTGATGCTAAAGTTTCTACGTTGTTCTTTGCCCAATGATTTTTCATATCTTTAAATGTTTTTTTATTTTGAATTACAGTATATATACTGTTTCCTTTTTTCTTTAAAACCGCTACTAAATTTCCTTTTTCATCTTTATAGAACTTAGTAGGTACATGTATATATGTGTTAGTTTTTTCATTAAACATAACCCCTACTGCATTATTAACATCTGCTGTATTTTTAAGAGTTATCTTTCTGCTTACATATCTATTTTTGAAATTATTTATTTCTATCTTTTTATTACCTGATGTTGCTTCTATTTTAAATTCTACAAGTTCTGCTAAAAGCTTAGTATTTTCTTTTGCTACTATTTCCTTCATTTTATCTACTATTTTTTTTCCTGGTTCTTTTATTATTACTTCTATATTCACATCTTCAGAATTTAAAGATTTTTTTATTTCTTCTAAATTTATTATATCTGTTGGTAGTTCGTACTCAGCTTTATCAGTTTTAATAGTTAACTTAGTATTTTCACCTTTTTCTTGTAATGCTTGTATTATTTTAGAAGAAATATTAACATCAGCATTCGATATTCCCTTTTCTATTTGTATTAAATAATTATTTTCATTAGAATTTTTAATTGATTCTATTGTTTTTTCTTCACTCAATGTTATTTTATTAATTATTGTTCCATCTTCTAATTTCTTTTCTTCAATAATTATTTCACCAATATCTTCACTAACTTCTTCTTCAATTGGGGTAATTCCTCCTCCCCCACCTCCAGGAGAAATATCACCTAAATCTTCATCTTCAATTTTTTCTTCATCTTCAATATCATTTGTGCCATTTACTGTGAATATATCAGTAAACTTAAGTCCATTCCATATAACTGTAACAGTATATGTTCCCCCTTGAAATCCATTAGGGAATTCAAATGTAAAATAGCTAGCTTTTATATCACTATCATTCACATCAACTTCACCATATCCTGTAATTTCAACAGTTGGCTTTTTATTATTTGTATTAAATGAAAGCCCATCTCCTGTAACAGTCATAATAAATTCATCATATTCATAATTCTTTTCATTAGGAGATATAGATATAGCTCTTTCATCTATAAGAATAGTAGATGTAAATTCATTAAGATCTGCATCAACTATCTTAATAGTATGAACTCCTTGTGTAAGATAACCTTCATTTGGAATTGTAAATCTAAGTTCAGTAGGTGAATCAACTAAAATATTATTTATAGTATTGTTGTCAATTTCTACTGTTGTGCTTTCACTTGTAAAGTTAGTATTTAAACCCGTTATACTTACTTCTTTTGTTCCCAACTCATCTTTATATATAGATGAAGGAGATATCTTACTAATACCTGAATCCTTAACTGTTATTAAAGAATTTCCTGTTACTAATTCATTTATAAAGCTATTAGATGTAGTTACTTCAAGTGAGTAATTCCCTTTAGTTGATAATGTGTATGGAACTATATTAAATGTAAGTTTAGTATCATTTATTACTTCTATATTAGAAATAGCCTCATTATCCTCTTCAATAACATCAATGTTAGGAGTAGAAGTAGTAAAGTGAGTATTTTTACCTATTACAGTCATAGTAATTGGTGTATTACCTATATTAATAATTGTATTTGGAGAAACTGATTCTATTGAAGGTGACGTTACATCAAAACTATAAAATACTTGATCTGTTGTTGTAGTATCATTTCCATCTATATCTACTAATATTGTGTAGCTTCCTTCAATTAATCCTTCCTTTAGTGAAAAATTTAAATGTGTAGAATCTTCAACAATTACAGTTTCAGTTTTATTACTTGATTCTTGTATCTTAACAGTTGTACTTCCCTGGTTAAACAAAGTATTTTGTCCTACAATATCTACAGTCATTTTCTTATATCCTTGTGGTACATTATCATTGTTTACAATATCAGAATTGAACTTAACACTTGTTATTTTTGGTTCAATAACAGAAAAAGAATCTTCAACTACTTGATTTCCAGTTACAGCTCTTACGTAGTATTTTCCTACATCTAGTCCTGTTCTTAAGTCAAAGCTAATATTTGTACTGCTTGATATATTTGTACTTGAAATATAAGTTGATGTTATATCGTTAGCTCCACTATCTGGATTTCCATCATATAAACTTAGTTGTGTTGTTCCACTTGAAAAACTTGTACCTGTTCCTTTTAATAATAAGCTGTATGTTGAATTATATCCTGCAGGAATTTCACTTAAATTAGATCCTTGATATTGAATTTGAGCAGATGCAGAATTTATTGTAATTGACTTTTGAAGTTCTTCACTTCCTGTTTTAATTTGTACTGTATATACTCCAGGATTTAATCCACTATTTAATGAAAATGATAAGCTGTTTTCATCAGATACATTTACCATTCCTACTTTACTGCTTTGTCCTATAATACTAACAGTAGTTTGAGATTGAGTAAATCCTGTATTAGTTCCAGTTACATTTATTGTATCTGTAGAATACCCTTCGCTTAAACTATTTGGTAAAAGTGAAATTGATGCATTTCCTCTTACCTCAAGTATATCTTTTGCTGTAACTATCTCATCATCAGTAATAAATCTTATAGAGTAGTTTCCTGATGAAAGTCCATCTTTTAATTTAAAAGTTAAGTTTGTACTGTTATTAACTTCTGTAATAGAATCTACATAATTAACTATATTATCATTAATATCCAATATTTCTACAGAGGTTTTCCCAATTGTAAAATTTGTATTTTCTCCTGCAACAACTATTTCTTGATCGCTGTAGTCTTTACTAATACTTAGCGGAGAAATACTATTTATAGAAGGTTCTCCAACCGTTATACTTCCTACATCATAAGTTTCCTTTGGATCTACTACTCTAATATCATATTCTCCATCTGATAGTCCTGAACCTAATGTAAAGCTTACTTCATTTGAAGATGAATTAATGCTGCTTATAGATGCCAAGCCTACTACTGATCCGTTTTTCATAATATATGGTGTACTCTCATTATCTGTAAATGAATTTTCACTAGATGTTATAGTTATCCTTTTAGATACATACCCATTTACATATTTAGGACTTATTGTAAATATTGGTGCTGCATAAGCAGTAATACCCACTAAAGATTGAGTAATCAAAGTTATTATTACTAAAAACGTTAAAGCTAATCTATTTACATATAATTTCTTAAAATTATATTTCACTTATGTCACTCCCTATCAATGTAAAATTCGCTTCATGCTAACGCATGGCTCATGTCGCCAACGAGTCCTACGGGCTCCGTTGCTCAAAATAGTTGATTTTATAATTTCTTAATAAGTAAGAAAGGAGGATATTTCCTCCTTTTTTATTTTTTAAAGTGAATTTAAATCAATAATCCACTCAATTGGTGATTGTTCATCTTGTTCAGCTATAGTTATGTTGTAGTTTAAAGGATTATTTACTATATAGTATCCTTGAGAAGTTGTAATATCTGTTATAGCCCATGTTGTTCCTTGATCTAACTTAAACATAAAGCTTCCATCTTCTGATGTTTGTATCCATCTTTTTTCCTTTGTATTATCAACTTGTCCATTAACTACTGGTAAAATAGCAACCCATGCTTTTTCATTTACATCTATTCTACCATTTACTTTTCTCTTACTTTCTTGATTAAAATCTAGAATAATATTATTTAAAGTTTCTTCATTATTTACAGTAAATTCATGTTCAATTTCTGTCCAATAAGAAGATGTTCCAAAGCTTTTGATTACATAATCTCCATTTTCTAATCTAGTTTCAAATACGTATTCTCCATTATTAACACTCTTTAGCTGAACAGGAATATAATTTTTATATCCATTTTTATTTAGCTCTATATCTATCCAAGCCTGTGCATCATTTAATCCAGTGTTTTTAATAGTTATAACAGCATTTGGTCCAGGCTGTTTTATATCAATATTTGTTACTCCTTCATTAACTGTAAACTCAGTAAACGGCTTATACCACACTCCATTTCCTGATACAGATATTACCTTGTATCTTCCTTCATTTAATCTTAAGCTGAAATCACCATTTTCATCAGTATTTATCCATTTAGTATGGTGCCAGTATATACCGTCTTCTTTATAGTAGTTTTCTCCTTGTATAACATCTCCATCCATACTTATCTGTTTACCATCATTATCATATCTAGCTACTGATATCCATCCATAACCTAAAGATTTTTCATTTCCATCAATTTGAGCATAAACACTTCCCTCAACATTAGTATCTAAAGGTTTTACAACTAATTCATTATTTACTATATTATCTGAACCAACTAATACTCCGTCATTTCCAATAGTAAATCTAATTTCTGTTTCATAATTAAAGTTATTACCATATACATTTACTACTTTATAATCTCCTGGCTGTAAATACAGCTTAAATTTATATTCTTCATTATAGTTTTTATACTCAATACTATGAGAATCTTCCCAATCATGAGTACCTGCATTAGAAGGCTTAATAGCCAACCATGCTTTTTGATTTATCTTATTTCCTTCTTTATCCTTGACTATACCTACTAGATTTGCAGTAGGAGGCTTAACATTAAGTATTCCATTTTGTACAGCATTATCTACTTGAGATGTAATACTCTCTTCATCCACTGTAAATGGAATGTATACTTTTTTCCAAAATCCTGTTGCAGATATTTGTGCTACTTTCCAGTCCCCATTATCAAGTCTTAATTCAAAATATCCATTTTCATCACTTTGAATCCATTTTGCATTGTTCCAATCATTTTCTTTTGCATTTATTGGTTTTATAGATATGTGAGAATTTGAAAGTATATTTCCATTTTCATCTTTTACATATCCTTTTACATTTGGTTTTTGTGGTTTTACAATAAGTTCTCCATTTTCTACATATTCATTTTCTATTAAATTACCATCTTCATCAATTTCAAAGTTTATACTAAGCTGCATCCATACATTATATCCACCAGCTTCAACAACCTTGTATTTTCCAGGTTCTAGCATTGAAGTAAATTGACCATTTTTATCAGAGTTTACATGATTTTCATTCTTCCAATCATCATAATCAGCTTCCCAGTTTTCATCGGCAGACTTAATTTTCATCCACGAATAAGAAACTGCTTCAAGACTTCCTGTATCTTTATTGTATTTTTTAACATATCCCGTAACATTAGGTTTAATTTCTATTGATTCAATATCTTTTAAATTTCCATTTTCAACTGTAAATTCATAATTTACACTTACCCATTTTCCGTTTATCCAATTGTTATTCTCCCAGTATCCTCTTGTTGAATATCCAGCCACTCTATAATCCCCATCACTTAACTTAATAGAGAACTGTCCATTCTTATCACTATTTGAACCAAACCATGTATTATAATAATCACCATTGTAGCTAGTATCATATTCAACTATTTTTTCAATGTTTACCCACGCTTCTACTTCTGGATTTCCGTTTTTATCTAGGATAACACCTTGAACATTTGGTATATATTCTATATTTAATTCATAAGTATCATCACCTAAATAATTCACTATATCGTGGCTTGAATTATCTAATACAAATTCTGCATTAATCTGTTCCCATCCACTTGGAGTGCTAACTCCTGTTATTTCATATTTTCCATCTTCTAAATATGCAGTAAACGCACCTACATCCCCTTGATTTTGGTATTTTACCTGAATCCAATTTTCATACTTCCAAGGATTCATTTGATAATCTTCATAATTTGCATCATTTTCATCTACTACTTTTCTAATCCCTATACCAATATAGTCATTAGACGTAATGTCTAAACTTCCAATGTTCAAGTTCCCTTTCACATTAGGTCTTAATATAATATCATTTAAACCTTCACTTACTACAATACTCTTATTAAATGTTATTCTGTTTTCCTTTGAATAATCATAATTTTGATTATCACCTGTATAGTAGTTTATATCTCTTATTATATACTCTTCTCCATTTTTAAGATTTATTCCAAAGTAGCCTTCTTCATCAGTTTCTGTATTAAGCCACTGAGTATAATCTGATTTTTCTATGTTTATAAATGCATTTGGTATTGGATTCCCATCAAAGTCTAACAATTTGCCCCCCAAATTAGGAACAGGAGGAGTAATTATTAAATTTAAAGATTGCTCTGTATCTGAAGGATATATTAGTGTAGGAGCTTCTCCATTTTGATTAAGCTCTATATACTTTTTAGGTGTTGATACAGCAAATGCTTCATAAACTTTTGTTTCATCTAAAAGTATGCTGAAACTCCCATCTTCTTTTACATTTATCCATTTTTCATAAAGCCATGGCGAATTATTAAAATCTTCATCATCAATGCCGTATTCTCTTAAAACAAGCCATACATTATTATGATCTTCTTTTATATCGCCATAGTAATCTGATTTCCCATCAAAAGGATCTCCTATCTTAGTTTCATTATCATATTTTTTAAACACATACCCCTTAACATTATCAGACTGCTTTTGAATTACAATATCTGTTAAAGTACCTGAATCAACTACATCAAATTTAAAATTCATTTCTTCCCAGCTGTCATTATTAGGATTCCAAATACCATTTACAAGGTATTTTCCTTCTTGAAGATTTATCCTAAATTCTCCATTTTCATCTGCATTAAATCCTATATGTTCACTGAAATATTCATCTTTTGATGAATCTGGAAGCTTCTCTAATCCTACCCATGCATATTTTATTATATTACCCTGCCCATCTAATACTTTTCCTTTTACATTAGGTGCTTTTATAATAATAACTTCATTCAATACATTTTCTGTAGTATGATCATTAGTTACTTGAAACTCATAATTTAACTCTTTCCATACTCCATTTTCTAAATTATATCCTGGGATTTTATAAAGTCCTGGTTCAAGATATAGATATATATTTCCATAGCTGTCTGTTTTTCTCCATTCATCCATCGAACTATCAATTCCGTATATAGAAAGTCCATATCCTGACATAGGATTTTGATTTTCATCTTTAAGAGTAATTACTACATTACTACTATCAACCTTTAAATCCTCCATATCTATTTCGTACGCATTTTCTCCAGTGTAATTTGAGTTTTCATCTATATTTATTTCTAAATTTAAATTTTCAATTTCAAAATGTTCATTAGTATATTCGTTATATGCAAATAATTCATTAAATGAATAATTTCCAGGCACTAGATAAAATTCAAATGTTCCAGTTCTAGTAAATGCTTCTGGATCATGAAGCTGCCCTTCATAGTCAAATACAAACTGTATTTCAGCATCTCCTTTAAATATTTCTTCATTTTGAATAAGCTTTATTTCAAGATTTGCCTTAGGTATTTGTGTATATTCAAGAGGATTTTTATTTTCAATTAAAACAATTTCTCCATTTAATACTTCAAAATCTTTATTTATAAAATACAATCCTCCATTTTCTGTTTCCGACTTAATTATTGATGCACTAGCAAAAATATAATTTCCATCATCTAATGAAATTCCAAAATTGCCTAAAGAATCTGCCATTGTTTCATAAAATTCACCATTATCTTTATCTATTATTGTAATATGTGTACTTTCATGAGAATCTCCATTTATATCTACTACTTTTCCAAATACATTATCTTTAGGGAAAACTATCTCTTCAGATAAATCTAAATTTCCTTCTTCAACAGTAAATATATAATCTTCCTGTGGTTTTATAAATGAAAATCCAGTTTGTTTTCCTACTACCTTATAAGTTCCTGGCGAAAGATATAATGAGAAGTTTCCATATTCATCAGTTTCAACAACTTTACCAAACATCTCAAAAATATCATCGTGAACATCTATTTCTTCAAAATAATTTAGGTAGCTTGTTTCTAATATTAGTAATTTATCATTATACATTTCTTCATTTTCTCTAAATACTTTTCCAAATACATTATCCTGTGGAATTTGAATATCAAAATTATATACTTCTTGAGGATCTGTATAAGGTATTTCTATAGTTTTGTCTATGCTTATTAATTTATGATTATATTCATCTTTAATCTCTATATTATATATCTTATATGCCCCAGGTTTTATCCATCTATCAAAATATCCATTATCAATATGAACCCACTGTACATGTTTATAAATATCTTCTTCATCAAAATTGATTTGTGATAAGTCTAGATTATCTGGTACAAATATAATTTCACCTTGAATATCTGAAGTGGTGTTCCCTTCTTTATCAAGTATAGTTCCGCTTATATGAGTATCTATACCAAATTCAGTTATTTTCTCTGTAAGGTTAAATCCTACTACATCTTCAATATTGCGAACTACAATTATATTTCCTACAAAATTATCTTCACTAAAGTACAGCTTTGCTTCCCAATATGAATCGCTATATTCATCACCAATCGGAACAACAATGTTTGGATTTACCCCAGATTCATTTTCATATTCTTTAAGTTCAAAGTTATTTTCTACTATTGAACTTCCTTTAACACTATCATTGAAATTTACTTTTACTACATGATAGTTAGTATTATCTATTGTTTCTACTCCTTCATACCATACATTTGGATCTGGAGGCTGATTATCTATTCTAACCTTATCTAGCCACTCTGTTTTTTCAACAGTTCCATCACTGTTTTCATCATATACAAGTTTTACTGATGTTTCTTGATTATTTATTCCCTTATCATTAAAATCAGTATATAACTTTCCATTTTCATAAGAAAATCTTAAAACTTCTTCATTTGCACTAATTTTTTCATTATACTCATCTGTTACAGTTGCAATATATCTAAGTTCACCTATAGCTACTGCATCTTGTGACAACAATTCTATATATAAATCATTTTTATTTCCTACAAAATCATTTACAGCTACATCAATAACAGGATTATTATTAATGTTATGAGTTATTTTATATGAGTGATTCCAAAAGTTCACTTCACTAGGTTCCCAATAAAATACTACTTCTGTAGTATCATTATATTTTAATGCTATCTTATTTCTTTTAGTTTTATCTACAGGAATTCCAGTTAGTTCATAATCATCTTTTCCATCTAAATTCTCATTTGCTTCAATATATTTATCTTTATCAAGTTCTTTATCTTCAAAATGACCGTATAGTTTATGGAAATTCAAATTATTTATTTCATCATATTCTTCATGAAGTACTACTTTAAATTCTTTTAGCGT
This sequence comes from uncultured Peptostreptococcaceae bacterium, assembly GCA_942492135.1. Classification (GTDB taxonomy): domain Bacteria; phylum Bacillota; class Clostridia; order Peptostreptococcales; family Peptostreptococcaceae; genus Tepidibacter_A. The sequence goes on along the minus strand of CALODI010000010.1, from coordinate 377,561 downwards.
TTGTACCTCATCAACACCATTATCATCTACTACTACCGAACTACCTTGAACTATAGCTGGTGTATTGTTGTTTACATTTAATAATTTAACCTTTACATCTTGACCATCTTTATATTCTGTTGTATCAACTTCAAATACAGGATTTGACTGCTCCATTAACCACATTTTAGCTAAACTACTGTCAGCGGTATTTCCTGCATAGTCTATAATTTCACTACCTACCTCAAGCATATAATTTGTATAATCTTGTATTTTACTTTTATCTATTTCAACTCCTAGAATAAATTTATCATTATCTTTATAACTGTATGCATTATATATTGCATTTGAAATCTCTAAAGTTCCATCTTCTTCATATAATTTAAAGTTATTTTTATCTACTAATACTTCTTCATTAATTTCAAATTCAATTCTTACATTACTTTCACTATATGTAGTTTTTGGTCCATCTATAAAATATGGACTTTGTTTATCTATTATAATGTTATTTACTATGATATTGCCTTCATTTTCATCTGAAAATACTTCTGATTCAAATAATTCACCATTTTGTTTATGTACTCTAGCATACACACTATTAAATACCGTGCTGCTTTGTGCATCTATATCTATAGAAAAACTTCTATATCCATCCTCAATATCTTGAAAAACACCTATTTCCTTTGAAATATCATCTAAATGTAGCGTTAAATTTTCTATATCTGCATTTGGATCATATACTTTTCCTTCAACTGTCATATTATCTTGATTTGTATAAAAATCAATAAATTGTCCTCCATCGTCTATTTTGCCTTTACTATTGTTTATTTTTATAAAAGTGTCATAAGACTGTACTGCAGCTGCTGTCTGTGTAAATATTAATAGTAGCGCAAATGATAAAGCGATGATTCTTTTCATATTATGATACAAAGTATATTACCTCCTTTTTATTTTAAAGTTTAAAAATATTTGCCTCCTCTCTTTAAAAATAAATACAAAAAAAAGCACTAATAAAATACAGGGCAAACTAATGTAACACCCAATTACTGCTTATAAAACCATATAAACATATACAGGCAACCTGGCAACCGTAGGATATTTAATCCTTTAGGCCCATGGCTTTGCGTCCTAATCTTTCGATTAGTTTGCCAAGTATTTATTTTTCATAAGATATATTTCAAATTTTATATCCTACATTTTTTCAACTATATATATATTCGACTATATATATATATGTCTTTATACCTAAGATCAAAATAATCTATCGTTAATTTTTTCCAACAAAAGACTCCTAAGTTTTAAAATTGGTACAAAATTCCCTATATCTTAATAATATAAATTATACTAAGTATCTTATCATCTTGGGGGTGAATACGTGAATCCTATTGTTCAAATCAACAATCTTTCTATGAATTACTATACTTTAGAAGGAGAACTTGAAGTTTTAAAAGATATTAATTTAACTTTAGAAGAAGGAAAAATTCTAGCACTTGTTGGTCCATCTGGTTGTGGTAAATCCACAATTATGAATATATTATCAAGCCTCATAACTCCTAGCAAAGGAGAAGTAATTATGAATGGCAAGATAGGATATATGTTTCAACGAGATCATCTGCTTGAATGGAGAACTATAATCGATAATATAAAAATCGGACTAGAAATACAAAAGAAATTAAATGATGAATCTTTAGCAAAAATAGAAAGACTTCTTAATCTTTACGGTATATGGGAGTTTAGAAATAACTATCCAAAAGAGCTTTCAGGTGGTATGAGACAAAGAGTTGCTTTGATTAGAACACTAGCTGTTAATCCAGATATACTTCTTCTTGATGAACCATTCTCAGCACTAGATTATCAGACTAGACTTTTAGTTTGTAATGATATAGCTCAGATAATAAAAAATGAAAATAAGACTACTATAATGGTTACACATGATATAGCAGAAGCTATCTCCATGGCAAACAAAATAGCCGTTCTTTCCAAACGCCCAGCAACAATAAAAAATATACACGAAATAAACCTTACAACAAAAGGAACTAAAACACCACTTTCATCTAGAGAAGCTCCTGAGTTTAAAGATTATTTCAATACTATATGGAAGGAGCTTGATATAGATGGAAAAGACCAACTACTCTAGTGAATACACAGCTTATTTGAACTCAGTCAAATCAAACAAAAGAAAAATTATATTCTATCAAATATCACTACTTTTACTTTTCATACTCACTTGGGAAATGGCTGCTAATTTTAAACTCATAGATGTATTTTTAACTAGTAAACCGACCGATATATTTAAATTATTCATAAAATATTCTTCAAATGGAGAAATACTTAAACACGTAGGAATATCTGTATATGAAACAGTTTTGGGATTCGTATTGGGAACTTTAGGGGGTATAATAATAGCTATAATACTCTGGTGGAATAAAAACTTGGCTAAAATATTAGATCCATTCTTAGTTGTATTAAATGCTCTTCCAAAGACCGCTCTTGCTCCTATACTTATAATATGGGCTGGCGCTGGAATCACGGGAATAGTAGTTATTGCAATTACAATATCAATAGTTGTTACAATTCTATCAGCTTATAACTACTTTATAAGTGTTGAAGAAGAAAAAATAAAAATGCTAAAAAGCTTAGGTGCAACTAAATACCAAGTACTCACAAAGCTTATTCTTCCTTCTAATGTAGGTAATATTATAAATATAATTAAGATCAATATAGGTATGTCATGGGTTGGAGTTATAGTCGGAGAGTTTTTAGTATCTAGATATGGAATAGGATATTTGATAGTTTATGGCGGTCAGGTATTTAAACTGGATCTTGTTATGATGGGAGTATTCGTTCTTGCAATATGTGCTCTTTTGATGTATCAAGTTGTTAATATAATTGAAAAAAAATATAAAGCTAGATAAAAATTCGCTTTATGCTAACGCATAGCTCATGTCGCCAACGAGCCCTACGGGCTCCATTGCTCAAAATAGTTGCGACTTTAGTTCACTTATCAATATTATACACAAGTTGAAAATTATATAATTCCTTGTATATAAAAAATCACGCTTATTAAATAATAATTACTATTTTTATTTAGTATCAATATTTTAATAAGCGTGATTTTTTTATTCATTTTTAGTTATTACTAACTAGTTTTTAATATCTATTTTTCCTATTCCTCCCATATACGGTCTTAAAACCTCTGGTATAATAACAGAACCATCTTCTTGTTGATAATTTTCAAGGATTGCAGCTACACTTCTTCCAACTGCAAGACCTGAACCATTTAAAGTATGAACATATTCTGTCTTAGATTGTTTATCTCTTTTAAATCTTATGCTAGCTCTTCTAGCTTGAAAATCTTCTATATTTGAGCAAGAAGATATTTCTACATATCTATTATAGCTCGGCATCCAAACTTCAATATCATAAGTACATGCAGATCCAAATCCTAAATCTCCTGTGCATAAATTTACAATTCTATAAGGCAATTCCAACATTTGAAGAACTCGCTCTACATCAATAACAAGTTTTTTAAGTGCTTTATAAGAATCTTCTGGCTTTACAAAATGAAACAATTCTACTTTATTAAATTGATGTTGTCTTACAAGCCCTTTAGTATCTCTTCCTGCTGATCCTGCCTCAGCTCTAAAGCATGGTGTATAAGCACAATATTGTATAGGTAATTTTTCACCATCTATTATTTCATCTCTATATATATTGGTTATAGGTACCTCTGATGTTGGTATTAGAAAATACTCTTTATTTTCAAGTTTGAACATGTCTTCCTCAAATTTTGGTAGTTGACTAGATCCTATAAAACTAGCTCTATTTGCTATAAACGGAGGCATAACTTCTGTATATCCATGCTTTGTATGATTATCTAAATAAAAATTTATTAATGACCTTTCAAGTCTAGCGCCTAAATCCTTATATAAAGTGAATCTTGAACCTGTTATTTTTGATGCTGTTTCAAAATCAAGTATTTCAAGGTCAGTTCCAATATCCCAGTGTGCTTTCAACTCAAAGTCAAATATTTTAGGCTCTCCCCAGCTTCTAATTTCTTTATTATCTGCATCTGAATTTCCTTTAGGGGTATTCTCATTAGGTATATTCGGGATTCTTAGCAAATTATATTGTAGTTCTTGTTCTACATTTTTTATATTCTCATCGAGTTGTTTTATTTCATTAGACAATTCCTTCAGTCTTAACATCAATTCGCTATCATCTTTTCCTTCTTTTTTTAATTTGGGTATTTGTTTAGATGTTATATTTTGTTCATTTTTCATCTGTTCAACAGATTTAAGTAATTCTCTTCTTTTATCATCTAAGCTTACAACTCTATCTAAATCGATATCTTTTTGTCCTCGATTTTCCATATCTTTTTTTATTTTTTCTAAATTACTTTTTATTCTTTTGATATCTAACATAAATACAACCTCTTTTCTGTTTATATCATTATTTTATTCATTTTCAAAATGATTAGGATAAAGAGGAAATTTCGATCCTAATTCATCAACTTGAATCTTGATTAAATCTAAAGCTTTATAGTCATCTATATTTTGTGCTACTTTATCAATAATATCTCCTAAAACTTCCATGTCATTCTCTTTCATACCTTTTATACTCATTGCTGTTGTTCCTATTCTTACTCCGCTTGTAACCAAAGGTTTTTCGGGATCAAATGGAATCATATTTTTATTTACTGTTATCCCTACATAATCCAGAGCTTTTTCAAGTTTTACACCTGTTAAATTTTTCGGGCGTAAATCAACTAATAACAGATGATTGTCTGTTCCTTCTGTAACTATTCTGAATCCTTTTTCTTGCAAAACTTGTGCTAGTCTTTGAGAATTTTTCACTACTTGCTTCATAGTATTTTTAAATTCTTCAGACATAGCTCGCTTAAATGTATATGCTTTAGCTGCCATTATATGAAGGTGCATAGATCCTTGAGCACCTGGGAATGTGGCTTTATCCACTTGTTTTCCAAATTTTTCTTTACAGAGAATAAATCCGCCCCTTGCTCCTGCTAATGTCTTTGTTGTTGTTGATGTAACAAAATCAGCATGTGGTGTAGGGTTTGGATGTATCCCTGCTGCAACTAATCCTGCAACATGTGCCATATCAACCATAAAATATGCTCCTACTGATTTAGCTATTTTAGCTATTCTTTCATAATCTATAAATCTTGAATAAGCACTCGCACCGGTTACAATTAACTTTGGCTTATGCTCATTAGCCAACATTTCTATTTCATCGTAATCTATAAGTTCTGTTTCTTTATCTAGCCCATATGAAATGAAATTATAGATTTTTCCAGAAAAATTCGCCTTATTTCCGTGTGTTAAGTGACCTCCTTGATCAAGTCTTAACCCTAGTACAGTATCTCCAGGATTAATTATTGCTGTATAAACACAGTGATTTGCATTTGATCCTGAATGAGGTTGTATATTGGCATATTCTGCATTAAATAAAGCTTTTGCTCTTTCTATTCCAAGTGATTCTATTTCATCAATATATTTAAATCCAGCATGATATCTCTTCCCAACAAAGCCTTCCATAGTTTTATTTGTTAATATACTTCCCTGAAGTTCCAAAATTTCTACTGGTACATAACTTTCTGATGCAATCATTTCAATTCCGTTTTTTTGTCTTGAAAACTCTTTTTTTATCATTTTATATAATTCTAAATCACTTTCCTTAACTGAAAATAACATATTCAATCATCCCCCTTAAATATAAAATAATCCATATGCAAGTATTACTTGTATATGGATTATCTCATAAAATTAGAACCATTTATATTAACTAGTTTTACTATTTATTAAACAAAATTGAAAAATCAATCTATAATTTTTTAAACATATTTGGAGTAACACCTGTATTCTTTTTAAAAATCTTATAAAAATAATTTAGATTGTTATACCCTACTTTATCTGCTACCTCCTTAATTGACAAATCTCCGTCTCTCAACATCTCACGTGCTTTTTTTATTTTTAAGCTATTTACATATGTAATAAATGTTACTCCACAATGTTTTTTAAACATTCTTGCAATATAACTTGGGCTTGTATGATATTTATCAGCACATTGTTTTAATTCAATATTCTCCTGATAATTATTATGTATATATTCTAGTATATTATTTACAATTTGGTTATCTGAAGTTGTATATTCTAATATTTTTTCTACAGATTCAACAAATTGTTCAGATTCGATGGGTTTAAGTAATATATCTTTAGCTCCTAACCTTAACGATAGTTGAGCATACTCAAAGCAGCTATATGCAGTAATAACAATAAAATCAATAGAATATTTCTGTGAATCCTTTATTTTTTTTATAACTTCAAGACCATTTAAAATAGGCATTCTAATATCTATAAAAACAATATCCGGCTTTAACTTATTTATCATATCCAATGCTTCATCTCCTGCAAATGACTCCCCAATAACCTGTATTGGTAAATCATTTTTTTTGATTAGATATTTTATTAGATCAATGGATAATTCTTCATCATCAGCAATAATAGCTGTTCTCATTTAACTCCCTCCCATAATCTATCTTCTATTAAAACTATTTTTGTCCTCATACCTTGATTTAGTGAACTGGTTATTTCAAATTCAAAGTTATTTTCATATAATAATTTTAATTTAGAGTAGACCATCATTAATCCACTCATTTCATATTTATCATATTCACTAATCTTATTTTTGAGTGTATTTAAATCTTTTTCTTTTAACCCCTCACCATTATCATTGATTTCAATTATTAGGTTATTTTTATATGATTTCAAAATAATATCTATTTTCATATCTTTTTTCATATTTTTAAATCCATGAATAAAGCAATTTTCTATAATTGGTTGTAAGCAGTTAACTGCAATAGATTTATTCCCCATGTTGGTTGTAATATGAAAAGCAACCTCTAATTTTTCTCCATATCTTAGTTTTTGTAAGCTAATATAGTTTTGCAAATAGCTAACTTCATCTTTTAGTTGAATAAAATTAACTTTATTTTTTGAAGTATATTTTAACATTTTCGAAAGGCTCATTATGCTTTCATAGGTTTTTAGAGAATTTTCTTTTATAGCAAGACTTGCTATACTATTTAAGGTATTAAACAAAAAATGATTATTAATTTTTATATCTAACATTTGATCTTTTAATGACTTTAATGATTCTTCTTCCTTGTTTTTAAAAAGATAAGCATTTTCTATAGTTACACATAATTTTTTTATTTGATTCATTATAGCATTCAAAGTCCCTTTTGGTGTAATCTGCATTGAATTAGGTAGTTTATTTGATAAACTTGAATCCATATAGTCATAGTTGTCTAATTGAATACTACTTGATGATGTTAGAATATGGCCTCCTTTAATTGTTCCAATAATTTCATTATTAAATACAATAGGCATAATAAATAATGTTAGTCCATAAGGACATACAAAAGCTGATAAATCTGTATAATTAGGAGATTCATATCCATTTTTAATTTTATAAATACAACAACTTTCAATATTTTTATCAATCGAGCACTCTGATGTACAAATTTCAGGATAATTCCTACCTGATATAATCATATTTTCATTTGAATCAAAAATAGAAATTGGTATTTTTAATGGATTAGCAATTGTTTCACATATAGTCTTTATCTCATCTTTTATTTTTGAAATATCGTTATATATTGTATTTTTGATAAATTTATTACTACTTCTTCTTAATAAATTTTGTTCATAATTAACAGGAACTGATATAACCAATTGTTTTATAGGTTCATCTCCATTATTTATAGTTTCATGAACAGACCCCGCTTCAATATGGTAGATTAACCCCTTATTTATATTACTAATTTTATCTTCAATAAGCTGAATTCCTTTTCCAGATAGTACATATATCACTTGTTCATTACCATAATGTATATGACTATGTTGACGCTTATTTTGAAAAATTGTAGTTATTCCTACATTTATTATATTCATAGAATCATTAGAATTTGGTTCGTAAATCCACTCTATTTGTCCCCATTCAAAAAGTTGTATATTTTCTATATTCAAAACACATTCACCTCGTATAGTACCTTATATTTTTTGCTTCTTAAAATCCGTACTTTATATTGATAACCTATAAAAGTTTTCTCAATGTACTAATGTTTGATTTAATTTCATTTAATCCATAATATACCATTCATTTGTTTTCTACAAGAATACTCTATTATCAGGGTTCACATGCTCAAAGTATATTAAGTAATTTAATGCAGACTTCAAAAGCCACCTAATTTAAAATTCAGGTGGCTTTTAGTCTAATTATTAAAATATATAGTACTTCTAATAACTTTTGCATCTTCATTCAATTTATTAATAATCTTTATCTCTTTAGATTCTTCATTTCTTTCAATATAACTTAAAAGTAAATCACCTTCGTAAAGTGTCACTTGTGAATACATATCTATCTCTCCACTGATTACATACAAAACATCTGCTACATAATCATAGTCCATTTGATTATTATCAAATACTATTTTTTTCGAACTAAGCTTATCAATACATATGTATTCTAAATTACCTTCACAGCCATTCATCATGAGATTAAAATCCTTAACTCTTCCATAACTCTTTGTTTTCCAATCTCCATAAAAACTATCCTGATTAAATGCTTTAAGCTTTACACTATGATGATCTTCATGTTCTAAAAGTAACTCACCATCTAAGATCATTATTTTCCTTTTAATATTAGGTAGATGAGTAAATACAGATTCATCAACATTAACCTTTGCTGAGCTTAATCTCCACTTGAAATTAAGTTCCTTATACTCAGAATCATATGGATATATACATAACTGTGTTGTAGTCCCCCCAGACCATTCACTTGTCTTATGTTCGCTCTTTCTTATAACCTTAATATTTTTCTCCATCCTAACGCCCCCTGCCCTTTTCTATATTCAATATACTCTACATTTTTAATTCTTTCTTTAACAGTATTGTATACTTCTTGAAATGAAGGCATATAACCTTTGTATTTTACTTAATTCGTTTGAATACTTGTTGTGGTTATTTTACCATCTACTTTGCTTAAATTTTTTATTTTAAGAGTTGGATTACTAACACCACATTCATTCAAGATATTTTTAAATACCTTAAATTCTTTTCTCTTTATTACTACTTCAACTTTGTATCTTGTCTCTCCGTTATTGCCCCCAGCTAGAAAATTATTAACCGTATAGCCTACCGCTCTAAGTTTTTCTGCTATTTCAATCATTTTATCTTTATTATTTAAAAACAAATCTACTTCTAAAATACCTAGTCCTAAGCGTTCTTCAATTTTTGATCCGATAAAAACCCCTGCTGGTTTACCTAGTGCATATGCAACAGTAAAATGTATCCCCTTCGAACTAGTCACTTTATTAACTACTATTGCAAAAATCATAGCATCTATAAATACTAAGAAGTAAACCGGATTCATAATTTTTTTTGATATTAATATAGATTTTAGTGTTGCTAAAATATTGGTAAAAGACGTTATTAGAAATAAACCAATAAGTGAAAATATAACTTCTTTTGTCATAATGACACCTCCTTTTTTGTTTTTTATTTGTAATTATTGTACAACAAAAAAACTAACGATATATTAGTGAATAATTAGTTATTTGATAATATTTCATGATTAAAAGCTCACTTTTTCACGCTAAATATGTATATTATGTAAATATATAGTAACGCATAGCACTAGCCCCTTATAAGAAAAATCAAATAAAGTCAATTATACAATTTTTTCATTTGAATAATTTAAATAGTTTACCTTGGAAATTAAATAATAGAATAAATGAGGTTTAATAATTCGAATATTTTAAGAATTATTAACATAAAAAAGAAATTAGTCTGAATTCTTGTTTTATGTTAAGAATAAAATGAAAAGTATCTTAATAATAACTTTTGAATTAACGATAAGTTTATTTTGAAAAATCATTTGTACTCCTACTCAGCTTCATTGTATCAACAAGCTAACTTTTTTATTATATCATACGTATAGAAAATTGTCAATACAATAAATGTAATTTGTATATTATGTATATAATATCATTCAATATAAAAAGTGTGCACCTTAATTTTGTCGAATAATTTTATTTCTTAATTATCACAACTAATTAGAAGATTGCACACTTTAAATTATATATTAAATTAGTTTTTATATTTAAATCATTTTATCATTTAGCTTTCTCTTTTACTCTTAACTTTCTTTTTAATTCTTTTGGTTCTAATGTCATTTTTTGATTATTAAGTAATCCTGAAACACCTAAAAGCAATTTTTCTTTTTTCCCTTTACAGATTTCACAACTACACTTAGGGTTATAATCATTTGGTTCTTTATAAGTTGTAATCACGCCTTCAAAATTTCTTAGTATAACTTTATTATGACTTTGAGAAATTACATAGTTTGGCATTACAGGAATCTTTCCTCCACCTCCTGGAGCGTCTACTACAAATGTAGGAACACAAAATCCAGATGTATGACCTCTTAAACCTTCCATTATTTCAATTCCTTTAGATACAGTTGTTCTAAAATGTTCAAGTCCTATTGAAAGATCACACTGATAAATATAATACGGTCTAACCCTTATATTTACTAATTCATTTACTAATTTCTTCATTACATGAATGCAATCATTTATTCCTCTTAAAAGTACAGATTGATTTCCAACAGGAATACCTGAATTTGCAAGCATTTCACATGCCTGTTTTGATTCTTTTGTAATCTCATTAGGATGATTAAAATGAGTATTTAGCCAAATAGGATGATATTTTTTAAGCATGTCTACAAAATTCTTAGTTATCCTTTGAGGCATAACCACAGGTACTCTACTTCCTATTCTTATAATTTGAATATGAGGTATTTCTCTTAATCTTTTAATTATATACTCTAATTTTTCATCAGATAATAACAGTGGATCTCCTCCTGATAAAAGTACATCTCTAATTTGTGGAGTATTTTTAATATAATCTATTGCATTATCTATTTGCGTCATAGGAAGATATGAATCCTGTTGTCCCGCAAATCTTCTTCGAGTACAATGTCTACAATACATGGAACATTGGTCTGTAACTAATAAAAGTGCTCTATCTGGATATCTATGAGTAAGTCCTGGAACAGGTGAATCTTCATCTTCGTGGAGTGGGTCTAAAAGATCTGATTTTGACTTTTGTAATTCTGAATAAGTAGGAATTGCTTGTTTTCTTATTGGATCATTTTTGTCATTTGGATTAATCTCTGATAAATAATAAGGAGTTATAGCCATTCTTAAGCTTTTCAGACACTGCCTAGCTCCCTTTTCTTCCTCTAATGTTAAATTAATATATTTTTTTAATTCATCTACACTTTCAATTCTATTTTCAACTTGCCATTTCCAGTCATTCCATTCTTTATCTGTAACATTATTAAATAATTCTAATCTTCTGTTTTTATCCATCCTACCCCTCCTAAAAATAAATTAATAAAAAATCATATTACAAATTCCATATTATTACCTTCTTCGTCAAGAGATTTATACCAAACATTCATTGTTTCTAAATCTCCTGATATATTAGTATTTTTTGTTAATGTACCTGTATAAATATATCCTAATTTTGAAAATGTAATATTCATTGCGTAAGAAATTGAACGAGCTATTGTATAAACTGTTTTCATACCTCTTTTCTTCATAGATTGATCCATTTTATTTAAAAGAAATAAAGCAAGTTTATTACCTCTATATTCTGGTAAAGTTGCAAAGTCTGTCATTTCTACATTTAAATTTTTCAGATCCATTTCACAAGATGCTAAAGCAATAATCTCATTTTTATGCCATATGCCAAAATATTCAACATTTTCATTCATAGTTTCTTTAATATAGTTCGGATCTTCAATTGGAAATGGATAAGTATCAAAAACTTTATCATATAATTTAGCCATATCATTCACATCTTTTAATGTAGCTTTTCTATAATTGAATTCTTTATTTAAACTAAAAGCTTTTTCGCAATTATCTTTTTGTATTGATGTTTTTAAGACTCTATCAATTTTTTCTTTATTATTCTTCGTTTGTCTGTTCTTACAAAAATATTTTGCCATGAGAAATGCATCTTCTTTTCCCTTATAGAATTTAGGAATATGTGCTTCTACTATATACTTATTGTCTATAAATTTTTTTCGCATATGAGGGTACTTTAGCAAAAATTTTAGTATAATACACTTTTTTTGATATTTCATCTAATTTATAAATAATATTTGGTAAATCACTTTTATCAAGTTTCATCAAATAAATACGGTCATTTTCTTTTCCATGTTGAATAATCGATTTTCCTATTTTTAAAATTTTATCACCCATTGTTACCACCCCATTTTATTTTAGTATATCACTAACAAACAACTTTATGTTATCACTTAAGTTGTATCTAGTCAAGTGCAATTCACATTACTTTTATCACTAACAACTATATTTTAATCATCATTTATTATAATTTTTCAGATAATAAAAAACCTGAATATTAGTCACTTTAAAGTGTTAAATATTCAGGTCTCAATTCAATAATAGCTATTGTTTTTATTAAATCAGCTGTATTTCAATAAATCTATTTTAGTTCACAGAACACTCTATATCCTATTGAATTTATTTAATTAAACTTTTATTCTTTAAAAATTCTGTAGCTATATCTCTTAAATCTTCTTTTTTAACATCTGCTTTATAATTTAATTTTTGCATTTCTTCATCATTTAAGACATCTTTTAAATTATTTAACAACGGTTCAAGTTCTTTATGTTCTTTTAGCGTTTTATTGTTAACTAAAGGTGCAGCATAGTAGGGCGGGAAGTAACTTTTATCGTCTTCTAATACCATCAGTCCTAATTCTTCTATTTTTCCATCTGTAGAAAAAGCATTTATAACCTGAACATCATTCGCATCAATAGCATTATAACGAAGTCCTGGATCTAATGATTTAATATCTTTAAAATTAAATCCATATAATTCCTTCAAACCTACAAATCCATCAGGGCGTGCTAACATCTCTGATGTTGCACCTAATACAAATTCATCCGAGTATTTCGCTAAATCTGAAAAAGTCTTCAAATTATATTTCTTAGCAGTTTCTTTTTTTACAGTTAAAGTAAATGTATTGTTAAAACCTAACGGTTTCAATATTGTTAAACCAAATTGTTCATCTAACTCCTTATTTACAGTATCATATACTTCTTTAGATGAAGGTATAGCCCCTTCTTTTTTAAGTACTGTAACATAAGCTGTTCCTGTATACTCTACATACATATCAATTTCTTTTGATTCTATAGCCTTAAACGCAGGTAATGTTCCCCCCAGTTCAGAAACTTTTGTTTTTAAATCTGTATTCTTCTCAATATATACAGATAATAATTCTCCCATCAAACGTGATTCTGTAAAGTTTTTAGTTCCAATCATAATAGTCTCATCGGGTTTTGTTGATTTAATATAAGCTATACTACCGATAGCAATTATAGGTATAAGTACAGTAGCTAAAGCTTTTTTCATTGTTTTTTTATTTGTAATCATATGCCCTAAAGCACTTAATGGTAATTTATTTTCTACTAATCCTAATAGGAAATCTACTGATAAAGCTAAAACTGTAGTTGGAATTGCTCCAGCTAAAATTATACCTGTATCACTCATAGATATTCCTCTGAATATAAAGTCTCCTAGTCCTCCTGCACCTATTAATGCAGCTATAGTTGCTGTTCCTATATTTATAACTGTTGCAACCCTAATTCCTCCCATAATTATAGGAAATGATAAAGGAAGAATTACCATAAGTAAAATTTGTTTTGATGTCATTCCCATCCCTTTTGCGGACTCAATAACTGCATCATCTACACTATTAATTCCTATATATGTGTTTTTTATTATAGGAAGAAGTGCATATAAAAATAGTACAATTACTGCAGGTTTATAACCAATTCCTCCTATTATAGGCAATGGTATAATGAATCCAAACAAGGCCAAACTAGGAATTGTTTGAAATATATTGGCTACTCCTAAAATAACTTTTCCTAATTTTTCACTTTTAGATACAATAATACCTAAGGGCACACCAACAATAACTGCAAATATAACCGCAATCAAGGTGATTTGCATATGCTCTATTAATCTTTCCATCACTAATCCCATATTATTTAACATATAATCTAAAACCAATTAACAACATCTCCTTTCGCTAAATTAATCTACAATAATTAAATCCGATATAACATTTAATAAACTACTCTTTGTAATTACTCCTTTAATATTATTTTCTTTGTTTATTACAGGAATAAATTTAATATGTTTTTCTTTCATAATATTAATAACTTCTACCATATTTAAATCTCCATGAACCGGCTCAATATTTGTATTTTTTATATCTTTCATTTTTATTTTAGAATCTTTGTTGCTTAATTCTTTTCTTGTAACATACCCTTCGTAATTACCTTCTTTGTTTATAACTATTAAAAATTCAGATTTTTTTTCTTTGATTTTTTCTATGGCTTGAGCCAAACTTCTACTCAATAATACTTTAGGATAATCTTTTATCATAATATCTTTAGCCAATAACAATTCTGGTTGTCTCCACAATCTATCTTTCCCAACAAAATTCTCTACAAATTCATTTACTGGATTCATTAGAATCTCTTCTGGAGAATCATATTGAATTATTTTTCCTTTATCCATTACCGCTATTTTATCAGCAAGTTTTATAGCTTCATCCATATCATGAGATACAAGTACAATAGTTTTTCCGAGCTCTTCTTGTAATCTAGTCATTTCATCTTGCAACTGTTCTCTTGTGATTGGATCCAATGCTGAAAATGGCTCGTCCATTAAAATAATATCTGGATTAACAGCAAGTGCTCTAGCAATTCCTATTCTTTGCTGCTGTCCTCCACTTAACTCATGTGGATATCTATTATAATATTCATGCGATGGCAATCCCACTAAATCTAAAAGTTCGTTTGCTCTTTCATTTCTTTTATCAGGATCCCAATCTTTTAGTAGAGGAACTAATTCTATATTTTCACCGACAGTCATGTGAGGGAATAATCCAACTTTTTGTATTACATACCCGATGTTTCTACGAAGTTCAATAGGATTAACCTTAGATACATCCTTTCCATTTATATATATTTTTCCTTTACTAGGTTCTATAAGTTTGTTAATCATTTTCATAGTTGTAGTTTTACCACATCCACTTTCTCCAATTAATACAACAAACTCACCTTCTTTTATTTCTAGGTTTAAGTTTTCAATTACTACATTTTTTTCAAAAGATTTTTTTATGTTTTCAAATATAATCAATATTGTACCCCCTTTTTTAAGCATGATAAAAAGTGCAAAATATGTATATATGCACAAATAGATATTTGATATTTGTTTAATGGAAAATATAAGATTTTAAAACATACTGAAATTTTAGATTTATGAAACTAGATATAAAAACATTCTAGGACTCAGATGTGTATTATGAGAATTTAGTAGAACAATAGTGTTTTTTCCGACAACTCAACTATATCACATAAGTTGTATCTTGTAAAATTTATTTGATTTTATTTTTATATTCTACTTGACAGATATGAAATAAGGCTCATAAAAATAATTATATTTCAAATTATTTTTATGAGCCTTATTTTTACTATATAATACTAATTATAAAGATGTTCTGCTTTCACAGTACTCACATTTATACTCTTTTTTATCCTTATTAACTAATATAAATTCAACTTCATCTATATTTTCAACAGCTGTTATACATCTTGGATTTTTACATTTGAATATTCCTTTTACCGTCTTTGGAATCGAAAGTTTTATCTTTTCTTTTATTTTTTCATTCTCTATTACATTAACAGTTATATTCGGATCCATTATCCCAAGCACTGTAAAATCTATATTTATTTCATTTTCAATTTTTATAATATCTTTTTTGTCCATGGCCTTTGAGCTTACATTTTTAAGAAGTGCCACCGAATAATCTGCTTTATGAAGCCCTAATTGTTTGAATATCTTATATCCACATCCAGCCTTTATATGATCTATAACTATTCCTTTTCTTATACTGTTTATATTAAGCATCTATATCAACCCCCAGTAATTTCATAATCAAAGCCATTCTAACAAACATACCATATCTAGCTTGTTCAAAATACACAGCTCTAGGATCATCATCTACTTCAGTTGATATTTCATTTACTCTTGGAAGTGGGTGTAGTATAAGCATATCTTCTTTTGCAGTTTTCAATTTATCTTTTGTAAGTATATAACTGTCTTTAAGCCTTAAATATTCTTCTTCATTTATAAATCTCTCTCTTTGAACTCTAGTCATATAAAGTATGTCCACTTTATCTATTACTTCTTCTAAGCTTGAAGTTTCATAGTAATTTCCTTGTATCTCTTCTTTTATATAATCTGGAATTTCAAGTTCAGATGGAGATATGAATACGAACTTTATGTTTTGGTATCTTGCCATGGCTTTAACTAACGAGTGAACAGTACGACCAAACTTTAAATCTCCACAAAGCCCTATAGTAAGATTATTTAAATCTCCTTTTAAAGATTTTATAGTAAGTAAATCTGTAAGAGTTTGAGTTGGATGTTGATGACCTCCATCACCTGCATTTATTACAGGTACATTAGAGTATTTAGATGCAAGGTAGGCACTACCTTCCTTTGGATGTCTCATAGTTATTATGTCTGCATAACATCCAACTGTTCTTATAGTGTCCGCAAGTGATTCTCCCTTTGATACAGAAGATGAGCCCGGCTCAGAAAAACCTACTAAACTTCCACCTAACCTAAGCATAGCAGCTTCAAAGCTGAATCTAGTTCTAGTAGATGGCTCATAAAACAATGTAGATAATAGTTTTCCTTTGCAAACATCAGAATATTTTTGTGGGTTCTCGATTATTTTTTCACCAAGACTTAATACTGAATCTAACTCTTGCAGTGAAAAATCATTTGGTTGGATTAAATTTCTTCCTTTTAACATAATATTACCCTCCTTTACAGCCTCTCTGGACTACTTTAAAAGATTTCTTGTAATAAAAAAGCCTCTTCGTATAGAAGGGCATAATTACAGACACACTCATACTAAATACGCACTCAAATGCATATTCAATATTTATCCATATTTATAACCTTCCTAGTCTCTCTGGACCAGTATTAAAGATTCATTTTATTAATAAATATCGTACCATTATACATATTGAATGTCAATATGTATCAAAAAGTTATATTGGTATGTTATTCTATTTTAACACTTAGAAATCTTTTATTTACATCCAATCTATATATATAATCAAAATGAAGCTCATTATAATAGTAAAGGTATTTCAATCAGCCTCATTTTTGATTAACACATGAATTGTGTGGTTTTAAAATATATGTTATTTTAATCCAGCTGCTATTCTAACTTTTTCTTGATGATCATCATCTACCAGTCCATCCTTATGACGAGTACTATTTAGAAAATGTATATCAAAATGACCTTCAAAATTATTATCATTTATATATTGCACACTGTGTGGCATAAACGACATTGAACCTGCTATCTTTCTTCCATCTACTTCTACTAAAATAGCTCTAGTATTCCACGAATATCCTCCCCATATTTGTTTTGCTATAACGGTATCGTTACTTGTCAGCGGTTCACAGTCAGCATGATTCGCTCCTATAGTTCTTTTCATCATAAAAGTTTTTCCAGTTTCTACATCTGTAATCTTTGCTACATCGTTAATTGAAATTAAATACTGCGCCTCACTCCACCAGTCAAGATATTCTCCATACTGGCTTCCCATAGTTTGTTTTACAGGTATATTGTGAACTGGAATTCTCAATTCCTGTCCTATACTAAGTTGACTGCTGGTTGTTAGATTGTTTGTATTTAGCAGTTCCTGCATCGGAATACCATAGTCAATACTTATGCTCCAAGTAGTTTCTCCAGATTGAACCTTATGAGTCTCATATGTTATACTCGATTGTTTAGGTTCTATGTTTTCTTTAAGATAAATTACTTGACCCTCGTATATGGTATTTGAAGATATATTGTTTATACTTTTTAAAGAATCCACCGATACGTTAAATATTTGAGATATCTTCCACAATGTATCTCCTTTTTTTACTATGTACTTAGTAGTATCGGTATTTTTGCTTTCTTGATTTATCATCAGTTTTTGCCCTACATATATGTTGTCTGTGGTTAGATTGTTATCTTTTTTTATTTTATCAATACTAGTATTATAAGTTTGAGCTAATTTATACAGTGTATCTCCCGATTTAACTACATAAACATTATTAGATACTATCTTCAAATTTTGACCGACATATATAGTATCATTGATTAAATTGTTTACAGACTTTATTTCATCAATAGAAATCTTAAATTCATTAGAAATAGACCATAAACTATCTCCACTTTGAATCGTATAGTCTGTAAACGTGTTTTGATCTGTAGCCGATTGACTAGTGGCCGCAAATGCTTTTGTACTTGGAATAGTAAACGATGTAACTAACATAGATCCTAGCATAACTTTACATATAGCTATTTTAAGGTTAGGAAACTGAGTTTTTATATATTCTTGTACTTGATCTATAAAATTAGAATTTTCGTTTTCTTTTATTTTATCTAGTTCATGTCCAAATTCTGTATCAATGTTATTTAAGTATATTATTAAATTATAATTTCCATTTTTTTGTTTTAATTTATAGCTTTTAATAAGTTCTATTTTAATCACCCCTGTACACGATAATATTTTTATTATTATCAATTCCGTAATGTTTATGCACAACTCAAATTATATACTTAACTGTATAATTCCCTAAAAAGCGAAATCGCCTATATAACATAGGCGATTTTTTATATATTAAGGTATTATATAATTTTCAACTTATGACTAACATTGATGAAAGAACTGTACTTGCAACTATTCTTGAGCAACGGAGCCCATAGGGATCGTTGGCGACATGAGTCAGCGCGTAGCGACTAGACGAATTTTTAAATTTCCATTATTATAGGTATTACATACGGTCTTCTCTTTGTCTTTTCGTATAAATATCTCTCTATTGCTTTTTTCATGTTTCTTTTAAGTGCATACCATTCTGTTATATTGTTTTCTAATGATCTATCTAGTTCTTGTTTTGCAATTTTTTTAACGGAATTTATTAATTCCTCTGATTCTTTAACATACACGAATCCTCTGCTTATTATATCAGGCCCTGCTATTACGCTATTTGTCTCTTTCTCTATTGTAACAACTATATTCATCATTCCATCTTTGGCTAGATTTCTTCTATCTCTAAGCACTATAGTTCCTACATCTCCAACGCCTAGACCATCTACAAATACGCTTCCCGTTCTAACCTTGGCACCTTTTTCTGCTTTATCTTTTGATAGTTTTAAAACATCTCCAGTTTCCAATGTGAATATATCATCTCTGTTCATTCCAAGTTTATTTGCAAGATCTGCATGATGCTTTAAATGTCTGTATTCTCCATGAATAGGCATAAAATACTTCGGCGTAGTTAAAGAGTGCATAATCTTTAATTCTTCTTGGAATGCATGTCCAGATACATGAATATCTTCTAAATCCTTGTATATAACATCTACATTTTTTCTGTATAATTCATTTATAACTTTAGATACAAGCTTATCATTACCAGGTATTGGCGATGCAGATATTATAAATAAATCATTTGGCTTTGTCTTTATCTGTCTGTGATTGGAAAAAGCTATTCTAGTAAGAGCTGCCATAGGTTCTCCTTGACTTCCAGTTGTTATTATCGTTATGTTTTCATCTTCATAATCATCTATTTCATCCACATCTATTATATATTCATCTGGTATATGAAGGTATCCCAACTCTCTTGCAACCTGAGATATGTTGACCATACTTCTTCCGCTAAATACTACTTTTCTATTGTATCTTATAGATGCATCTATTATTTGCTGCATTCTATGAATATTAGAAGCAAATGTAGCAACTATAACCCTTCCCTTTGCATCACTTAAGATTCTGATCAATGTCTCACCTATTGATTTTTCTGATAATGTATGACCTTTTCTCTCTACATTAGTGCTATCAGCCATAAGCAGAAGTATACCTTCATTTCCTAGTTCTGCAATTCTTTTAAGATCCATAGGTAGAGAATCTATAGGTGTATAGTCTATCTTAAAATCACCTGTATGAAGTATAGTTCCAACAGGGGTATGAATAGCTATACTACAAGAATCAGCTATACTGTGAGTAACTCTTATAAATTCCATTTTAAAATGATTTAACTCCACAATATCTGAAGCATTAACTGGGTTAAGGGTGCAACTTGATAACAGATTGTGTTCTTTGAGTTTATTCTCTATTATTCCAAGAGTCAGCTTAGTCCCGTAAAGTGGAACATTGATCTGTTTCAGTATATATGGAATAGATCCTATGTGATCTTCATGCCCGTGAGTTATAAATATTCCCTTTACTTTTTCTTGATTTTTTAACAAATAACTTATATCTGGTATTATCATATCCACACCATACATGTCCTCATCTGGGAATGCTATACCACAGTCTATAACTACAATCTCATCTTCATATTCAAATGCGGTAATATTTTTTCCTATTTCGCCAAGTCCTCCTAGTGGAATTACTTTTACACACTTTTCATTTTCCATTTATTACACTCCTTTTTAAATTACTTAATAGTATAAGTTTTCCTTATTAAAAAATCTTTATTCAATATTTAAACCAATTTACTTGATTTAAATACATCTATGATTTTAATACTTTACTGAATTTAAAATATGTATATAAAAAATCAACTTTATTCTAACGGTTGCTTTTAATTGTTATCTTATTGTTGAAAATATATACTTATAGTACAATGATATCTATAAAGTGAAACTTAATTCAGATGGAGTTTTTACTCCAACTGAATTTCTAGCTGAACTAATCCAGAAGCTGTTAAGTTCTTATCTCCAGCCTTAAAGAGGATGGAGTCTTAGAACTTTTAGCTTTCGGATATACCAAAGGAGTGATTATATTGGAAAAACTTTTTTATGAAGATCAATACCAAAAATCTTTTACTGCAAATACATTAGACGTAATTGAGAAAGAAGGTAAATTTCATATAGAGCTAGACAAAACTTGCTTTTATCCAGAAGGTGGAGGTCAACCTAGTGATACAGGATTTATCGAAGATGTTAAGATAACTTATGTATATGAAGAAGACAATCATATATATCATGTTGCTGATAAAACGCCTAATAAAAAAAAC
This sequence comes from uncultured Peptostreptococcaceae bacterium, assembly GCA_942492135.1. Classification (GTDB taxonomy): domain Bacteria; phylum Bacillota; class Clostridia; order Peptostreptococcales; family Peptostreptococcaceae; genus Tepidibacter_A. Next base: position 356,299 of record CALODI010000010.1, on the reverse strand, counting down.
AAAGTAAAATGTTCAATCGATTGGGATAGAAGATTTGACCATATGCAACAACATTTAGGACAACATATTTTATCCGCTTCTTTTATAGAATTATTTAACGCACCTACGGTTGGATTTCATTTAGGGCAAAATCATTGTACTGTAGATATAAATAAATTCTTAGATAAATCTCAAATAGAGAAAGTTGAACAACTTTCAAATGATATAATACTTCAAAATATATCTTTGGAGTTTTTATACCCAACTAGATCAGAGCTTAAAAAAATGAACATAAGAAAGATGCCATCAAACGTAGATGGTCCAATAAGAATAGTTAAGATTGATGATCTTGATGTCAATGCATGCTGTGGAATTCACCCTAGCTCAACTATTGAAGTTCAAGTTATAAAAATAACCAAATGGGAAAAATACAAGGATTGCACGAGAATAGAGTTTTTATGTGGAAGTCGTGCTGTAAAAGATTATTTTAATAAAAGTGATTTTACATCTACAGTATGTTCTAGCTTAACTTGCGATACAGAAGCTGCTTTAATTCAAATAGAAAAACTTACTAAAGAATTCAAAAAAACTTTATCTGAAAATAATAAATTAAAGTCTAAAATAGCAGATTATGAAATAGAAGATATGCTTAGAAATTGTGAAGATACTAATGGAATGAAGATTATAAAGAAGATTTATGACAATGAAAGTGTGAAAACTGTAAACCTTATAGGTGCAAAGCTTACTTCTTTTGAAAATGTCGTAGCTCTACTTGGCGTTAAAGATGAGGTTAAGTCTAATCTATTATTCATGAAATCTAAAAATATAAAAAACTGTAATATGAATGAATTGTTAAAGGATGCGATTACACTTATCGACGGTAGAGGTGGCGGAAATGAATTTTCTGCTCAAGGTGGTGGAAAGCAAGGTAATAATATAGAGTCTGCTCTTGATTATGCTTATATGAAGATTGTAAATAGCTAATTTTTTAAAATTTTAGCTTTTACTTTTTTTCTTATTAATTTTGATTTTTCTTTATTTTTATCTAGTATATTTTCATCTTCAAAAATATTTAAACTTTCACAGCTGCAGCACAGCAAGGCATTTCCTGAATAAGTATGACTATGTATAAATGTTTTAGCTTTGTATATCAGCATAAAAGCATTATATATCTCATCAGTTGTTAGACTGCTGACATCCCATATATCCTCCTGATATCCCTTTGAAAGACATAAAATCTGGCTTAACCTGCATGCTCACAGGCAAACATTTTTCCTGTTCTTCCAAACCCTACGCATTTCATCTGCTATTATATGTATATCATATTCATACAATTTTCTCTAGTTTTTTAAATATACTGGAGATAATTTTCATTCCTCTGCTCCTTGTACTATAGGTTCATTATTACAGCCTAATTCTTCATGATTCTCTGAATATATTTTTTCCATATCTCAAAGCATTCGCATTACAATTTTCTCTTTTTACTATTTACATCTATACAATCTGGACTTTCACTCTAAATGTATTTATAGAATGGCTTATATACCTCACTATATAAATCTAAATCTCCAACAGATAGTGCTCCTAGTGTTTCTCCATGATATGCATCCAAAGTGCTGCAAATTTTGTTTTTTAGTCTTTCCGTCTGTTGATGATAATGAAAGCTCACTTTAAAGCATTTCAACAGCTGATGAACCATTATCCCAAAAAAATCTTATTTAATCCTTCTGGAGTTATTTCACATTCTTTCAGCAAATTCAAAGCTGGTTATGAGAAAAATTTGCAAAAATAACATGCTCTAATTATCATTGTTTTTTTAGCATTATTTATTCTCTCATTACTATGTCCAAATAAATTTACCCACCATGATGATACTGCATCTAAATAAGTTTTACCATTCATATCATATAATACTCCCTTTTCCTCTTTCACAATAAGATGGAAATTCTTCATAATCCTTCATCTGAGAACAGGGATGCCAATATATTTTAAATCCTTTCTTGAATTCATTCATTCTTATCACTTCTCAACATCATATATATTCTCCTTCAAAAATTAATAATTCATCTAATCTAATTTTTTTCAATTCTTCTTTCAGTTTCCAAATCTATTTTCCACATTTCAATTAATTTAGCTGATTACACCAAATAGGAATTGTAATTTCTTTATTATTTCAATATTTCATCATACATATATTATTCTATCATATCCATTTATTATAATTCCTCTAACTTCTATTCCAAACTCTCAAATTAACTGTGAGCAAGTGTGATTAATAGTTCCTACTCCGCTCTTGCACTAAAATACACAATTCTAAATCCTTAATTAAATCATAATATATATCCTTCTTATTAAAGGAACTATACCCCTGCCCTTCTGCAACTATATAATCATATTTGTTTTTAACTTATTAAATGTTATCTTTATTATTTTTATCTATATGATTATTTTCTAATTTAGATCTAAATGTGGTGAACTGGGTTTTAAAGAATAAGGAGTTATATCACAATATCTTCATCAAGCCACATTCTCTTAACAAACTTATATCTCCTGGTACAAGTTTTTCCTTTTCTATTGCCCCACTTAACTGCTTTAAAGTAACAGCATTATATCCTTATTTCTTAGAAATACATTAACCAGCTGTTACAACTGTTTTTCCTACATCAGTATCAGTACCTGTAATAAAAATACCTTTAGCCATAAAATCTCCACCTCAAACCCCAATCTCTAAAATTTTTATATCTTTATCATTTTCAAATTACTTCCTATAGTAGTCAAGTAATTTCCTGTTAAAGCAGCATTAACTCCCGCTTTAAATCCTACTTTGTTTATCTTTTACCATTCTTCCTCCAGCATATCTAATATAAGCATTAGGATTATAAATCTAAACACTCCATACTCTCAATATTTCTAATGGAGTAGATTTCAAGTCTTGATATGGTGTACCTTCTATAGGCATAAGACATTTATAGGTATTGATTTATTTTTAATTTATTAATTTCAAAAGCCATCTTAATTCTATCTTCAATAGATTCTCCCATCCAAATAATTCCACCACAGCAAACCTCTAATCCTGCCTTTTGTGCATTCTTAATTGTATTAATTCTATCCTCATATGTATGGGTTGTACAAATTTTATCATAATAGTCTCTGCTCGTTTCTACATTATGATGATATCTTGTAACTCCACTTCTTTTAAACTAATAATTGTTCATATGATAATATACCATGTGAAGCACATAATTTAATATTTGTATCTTTATTTAAGTATTCTAAATATTTCTATTATCTATCAAATTCTTCTCCACACTTAAACCTCTACCACTAGTAACTAAGTGAAAATCTATGAGCTCCACTTTCACTTCTAGAGCTCTTTTTAAAATCTCATCTATTTAATAAGCTATATTCTGTACACCTGTATTATAATGAACTGATTGAGCACAATACTTACAATCCTCTGAACACTTTACTGATTTAGCATTCATTATTGTACAAATTCCTTTATTACCTACAATTTTTCTCTTATTTTATTTGCTCCTTCAAAAAAAATCTAAATTCTATATCTTTTCATCAATATTAATTATTTTTAGCTCTCATTATTCTTACCATTAAACTTCTGTTTACTTCTCAATAATTTTCATAATACCCCTCAAATAAATTTAGATAGAAAAAAACACGTTATCTTTTAATTTTATTTTCAATAACTGTTTTTTATGGATTACACGAAGTGAGTAGCTATATTACCTAAGATAAATCTGAATAATGGTGCAAACCTGCTATGCGTTTAGCATGCTTTTCCAAGATAAAATAACAATCATAAAGTAGAAACCCATAAACAAAAAATCCATAAACTGGTTAATATTATAAAATAATATCTTTTATTTCTCAGTATCTACCAATACAAAGAACATAATATAAATCCTAATAAAATCCAAATGTAGGCTGAAAAATATATGTAGGTCCTCCACCATTAGCAAAAAGGAATTCCATAAGTCCAATAATAACGTATAGTAATTGTGAATATAAACCATGCTTAGCTCCTAAGAAAACCCTGAATATGCACAAAATAAAATTGCAAAGTGAATGGAACCATTGGTATAGGTATTTTTATAAATGCCCTATTGCGTTAAAGCAGCAAACATTGGAATCAAAATCATATCTCTAGTTTTAATTTTCATAATCCTCCTTTACCAAACATTCTTTACGATGTTATTTTACATAGTTAAATACCATTGTCAACCTTATTTATTTTCAAGTTTACAATTGAACCGTAATTGATTTTTATTAGATTTTACCATTTAGCGAATTCAACACTTATCTGAAAACAAAATAATACCATATTTCCATAAAATAATTACTATATAAGAAAGTAATCTAATATAAAAAAATAGTATTATTTATTATTTTTATCTTTGCCCGCTAAGTCTAGTGGATTAATTTTCCATAGTCTCTAATATCAGTTCCATAATATTTAAGACTTCCATCGTATCCATCAAATACTGCTGCATATATTATATCCTTCTCTTTTATGTGCACCTCGTACTCTACTTCTCCTTGCTGATTTACAATAGTTATAATATCTAATATCTCCCCATCTATTTTGTTTTCAATATCTTTTTTAGTTATAGATGGAGAAATTATATCTTTATTTGAATTACCTAGGTAAAAATCAGTTATTTTTTTATTTTTATTAATAGTTATAGATATTTTACTTCCTTCAAGATATATGCCATCGTTTTTTTGTATATATCTATAGGTTATTTCATCTATAACATTTGCTACTTCTGATGCTTCATCATATTTTATTTCTTTATCGTATAAATAAACCTTATCACTAAACTTATTTACTATATTTTGAACTATTTTATCTAATTCCTTTTCATTGAGTAGCTTATCATTTTGATCTGTTCTATATCTAACTGCATTTATTTTAATATCTTTAATAGTTCTATCATACGTTAATTCATATTCGGTTTCATCGCCTATATCTATGCCATTCTCTGATAAAATCATGTTTCTCATGAGTTTTAAATACATACTCATTGATATTTTCATCTTTATTATTGTACTTAAGAATAGTATCTGGTATAACCTTTGAAAACATATCTTCACAATAACTCTTTATTTGTTCAAAATCATCTTCTATATTTATATTTTCAGCAACTTTATTTTTTAATTTGTAATCTATAAGTATCTTATACTTTTCTTGATTTAAAAGTTCATCTGCTTTTTTATAAAATTCACTTTGGGTTTTAATTATTTTTTTCTCTATTTTCTTTTCATAGTTACTATCATAAACATCTTCGTCATATAATTTACCCATTATTTTTTTACATTCTTTTAAAAGTTCGTTATTATAATCTTCAAGTGTTGTTAAATACTCTCTTTCTTTATCATTTATCTTATTATCTCTTAGTATAACTTCTACATTCTCATTTACATCTGAATATACATTCCATATATAATAATATATATGAAAATTACCTTTTATGTCTTCTACTGTCCAATTAGATTTATGATAATTCCTAATTTTATCTTTATTTATAAACTCTTTATTTTCATAATTACCTTTAACAGTTAAAACACACGATATATTTTTATTTAAATCTTGAAGTTCTTCTTTAAATTATATCTTCTTTAAATTTATAATATATATCTTCATTAACAGCATTTTTCATATCGAAATATTTATTAGAACAATAAATTGAAAGTAATACCATTAAATCTATTATAATTATACATATTTTCTTTCTTACTCAACTTCATATGCGCTATAATCCCCCTTGGAGTTTTAGATAGAATTATTATACCATATATTTCCACTAACCTAAAAATTCCACATGCTTCCATAGTCATTTTTTATTTATATTTTTAATTATGTTTGCTTTAGTAAGAATATTATTCTCTTGAATCTACTAAATCCTTAACCAACTACACTTACAAAATCAAGGGGATCAAAATGTTAGAGAATGATTTAAATATTTTTGTATAAAACTTGTATTACAGCGTTTGAATATCCGTTAAGAAAGTTCGTTGTATGACCAAAGGGAGTTTAGAACTTTTAGGATATTTAATAAGATGTAGTGCTTAGTTTTATTAAAACATTAACACATGAACGGTATTTTAATCTCCTTAATTTTGGGATTAATACATATATTGCTTTATTTCATACAATTAGTACCTGATCACAAACTTTTTTCAAAACAAAAAAGCCTGTGAAATCACAGGCTAAATTAACTTACATGAACAGCAGTTTTATCAGGTATATAATCATATATCCACTTTGCATCCTCAACACTAAGTCTTACACATCCATGTGATAAAGATTTTCCAAGTCTTGAATCAACAACTCTTGTTCCTTTCGAATTGAATAATATTGAATGAAAATAATAATTTCCGTAGAAATTGACCTTATATTTAGCTCTTACCTTTCCGCTGTATGAAATTAGCCATGGCGCCCTACTCTTAACACTAAAATCCCCCTTAACAGTCGGAGTAGAGTCTTTACCATCCGTACAAAGCATCTTCTTTTCAAGTTGCCATTCTTTAGATTTACCTTTGAATACATATACCATATTTTTAGCAGTATCCACCCATACAAGTCTGTCCGTTTGACTAGTCAGGTTCTTAGTCTCATTTACATAAGCTTGTACATTTTCTATCTCAATTTCTTCTGCTGTTTTGACCTTAGGAGGCTGTACTTCTACCTTAGGAGGCTCTATTTTTATTTTGTCTACCACACTTACCTTTTGAGATTCACAAGTTACAACATTGCCATCCTCACCTTTAATACTAACCCCTACATAATAAACCCCTTCATGTGTAACAGGATATTCGAACATATTGCTTTTACTATAATCTTTTGGTATAAATAACACATGAATCCTTTAATATGCTCCACTTATACTGCATATTGCTTCCTTCACATAAAACCTTGAATTTTAGTAAATTCCCTGTAAACTCTGTCTGTTTTTCAGTAACAATTTGAGCATTCGTAATAGGCTGTCCATAAGATATTGAAGACAAAAAAAATATAAATACCAATAAATACAATAAACATGATTTGAATTTAATCATTTCATTTCTCCCCTTCGTGAAAAGAATCTATATTGTAAATATATGACATTTATATTTTTTTATAACTAATATATTATTTTTAACTATCTTTTAGGTCTTTTATTTTTAGCAAACCCACCGGTTTTCTTCTTAAAACTATTTCCTTTTTTCTTGAAGTCATTGCCTTTTTTCTTAAAATCAGAACCTTTTTTGTCAAATTCTTTTTTCTTAGGCTTAGATGCTTTCTTCACCTCTACAAAAGATGTTTCGCTACCATCTTTTTCATATCTTTGCTTAGTTATTTTCATCTCTATTCCCTGCTCTATATCGGCAAGAAAATTTTGGTCCTTAGGAGCAACGAAAGTAATAGCAACTCCATCTTTACCAGCTCTCCCTGTTCTTCCTATACGATGTATATAACTTTCTGCATCTTCTGGTACATCGTAGTTAAATACATAACTCATACCGTCTATATCAAGTCCTCTAGCAGCTATATCAGTTGCTACTAAAAACTGTAATTTAAGATCTCTAAACTTCTTCATTACTCTTTGACGCTTTGGTTGAGTTAAATCACCATGAAGTTCATCTGAATCATATCCTCTTTCATTTAAAGCCTCATTAAGAATCTGAGCACGACGCTTTGTACGGCAGAATATTATAGCCATAAAAGGCTTATGCTCATCTATTGCATGACAAAGTGCATCTTGTTTTAATCTATCAGTAGTTTCAATAACTATCTGTTGTATTTCATCTAAAGTTACCTTTTGGCTTTCAACCTTAATAAATTCAGGGCTTCTCATGTATTTTCCTGATAAAGATTTTACTTTTTTAGTTAAAGTAGCTGAGAAAAATAATGTCTGTCTTGATTTGTTGCTGTTATTCATTATTTCTTCAATCTCATGTATGAATCCCATATCTAGTATTTGATCAGCCTCATCAAGTACAAGTGTTTTTAAATTTTTAAAGTTTATAGTCTTTCTTCTAAGATGGTCTGCTAATCTTCCAGGAGTACCTATTACTAAATGAATACCTCCCTTTAGCTTGTTGATTTGCTTTTCAACGTCTTGTCCACCGTAAGCTGCAAGTATATTTATACCCTTTGCTTCTTGTAACTTCTTAGCTTCATTCGTAATCTGAATAGCAAGCTCTCTTGTAGGTGTAACGATTAAAGCTTGTACAGTACCTTTATTAGGATCAATCTTTTCTAATATAGGAAGTAAAAATGCTAGTGTTTTACCCGTTCCAGTTTGTGCTTGAGCCATAACATCATTGCTTTTTAATATAACAGGTATAGTTTGAGATTGAATAGGTGTCGGCACAGTTATTCTATTTTCTTGTAATACATATTGTAACTCTTTACTTATTCCAAGATTTGAAAATTTCATAATAAATATCATTCCTCTTTTAATTTATATTTAAGTTCTTTAATTCACGTTAATATCCCAATTTTCATATAGGGTTTATGAAGTAAATTTCAAAGTCTTCATCTTATCACCGATATCAAACGAATCCACTTTAGTGTAATCATAAACCCTATATATGTTTTTAATGCCAAAGTTTATTTTAACACAAATTCACCTAGTTTATAAACATTTATCTACATTAAACCAAAACTTAACACCATTTTCGACATTTAAGACACCATATTCATTATTGTGGATCTCTTGAATAGCCCTAACTATGGATAGCCCAAGACCATATCCTCCATATTCTCTAGTTCTTGCCTTATCTGCTTTATAAAAACTAGTCCATATCTTATCTATATCATCCTTTGATATAGATTTTCCTGAATTGAATATAGATACACCTATATTATCATTATTGTCGTATATACTTATTTTTATAATATTATTATTATCGACATGATCTATTGCATTATTAATAAAATTCACTAAAATCTGTTCTATTCTAATATTGTCTGCAAAAACATTTCCCATATAGTTTTTATCAACGCTTAAATCTATATTCTTTTTATCAAATATATTTTTTTACTTAATGACAGTTTGATCTACCAAATCACATATATTAAATTTTGTCTTTTCTAATTTAAAATATCCAGACTCAATCTGCGAAAGGTTCAAAAGATCTTTAACCAATATATCCATCTTTTTAGCCTCATCTATTATCACATCGCAGTAGAACTCCTTATCTTCTTCATTATCCATGACATTTTCTTTTAGTCCTTCTGAATATCCTTGTATTAAAGATATAGGAGTTTTAAGTTCATGTGACACACTAGATATAAATTCTTTTCTCATATTATCTACCTTTTTCTTTCTTTCTATATCCTCTTCAAGTTTTTGATTTTCTTGATGAAGACCGGATATAGCTTTATCTAGTTCACTCGATAGATAATTTATATTATTTGCAAGTTGGCCAAGCTCATCGTCTGTATCCACTATACATTTTTCAGAAAAATTGAGATTTGCCATATTCTTAGTTATATCGTTTAAATACAGTACAGGCTTAGTGAATTTTTTAGAAAAAATCAAAGCCCATACTATTCCTATGATTATAGCTAATACTCCTGTAAATAGCATAAATCTATTAGCTATATTAGCACTTTCAGATATGGCTGGCATAGGAATTTTAAGTATCAATATATCTTTATTATTTAAAATAGTTCTAAGAGCCAAAAAATCTATATTTAGTTTTTGATCAGATTCTAGTGCGAATACATACTTCCTGTTAATATTCATCATTGCTTTTGTATGAATTGGATTAAATACCCTCTTGCATACATTCCCCCTGATGTATATTTAACATGTCTATTGGGACTTATTATTGCTATATTTGCACCTATTGTATTCCTGATAACTTCAAGATCTATATATATAGATTCTATATTTCCAGTATATATAGAGTCGATTTCTTTACTAGCATTTATTAAAATATTTTTCTTTTGCTTTATATAGTATTTTTCCAACAAAGTAGAATTTAGCCCCCATAAAAGAACTACAAATATAACAACTATACTAGTTATCCCTACAAATAATTTTGTCTTTATAGATTTTTTCATTATTTCTCAACCTCAAATCTATATCCTATACCTCTTACCGTATGAACCCAATCACTTTGATTTTCAAGCTTTATTCTGAGTCTGTTTATATGAGTATCGACAGTTCTAAGCTCACCAAAATAATCATACCCCCATACATTATTAAGTATTTGTTCTCTACTAAGTGCCGCTCCTTTATTATTTATCATATATAACAATAATTCATATTCTTTAGGGCTTAAATCTATTGCCTCATCTTCTATATATACCAACTTTGCATTATCATCAATTTTTAATTTTCCAAATACTTGAATATCTTCTTTTTCTTCTTTACTCCTTCTAAGCAGTGCATTTACCCTCGCTACTAGTATCTTAGGACTAAATGGTTTTTTTACATATTCATCAGCTCCCATTTCAAATCCAAACAATTCATCAAACTCTTCACTTCTAGCCGTTAGCATTATTATAGGTACACTAGATTTTTTTCTTATTTTCCTGCAAACCATCCATCCATCGTATTTTGGCATCATAACATCTAGTATTACCAAATCTATATTATTTTCTTTTTCAAATAAATCAAGAGCTTCTTCTCCATCATTAGCTTCTATTATAGAATATCCTTCTTTTTTTAAAAAATCCGATACTAACTTTCTCATTCTCTTCTCATCATCAGCTATTAATATCTTTTTTGTAGACATATATCAATCTCCTTTCAATTTTATAAGATATAATTATTATAACCTATTTTCTATTTTTGATATGAAGTGAATCTTAATTCAGATGAAGTTTTTACTCACTCTGAATTTTTAGGCTGCGTGTGCCCTAGGGTAAACCAATCCAGAAGCTGTAGAGTTCTTATCTCCAGCCTTAAGAGGGTGGAGTCTTAGAACTCTTAGCTTTCGGATAAAACACACAAAAAAAGACATAAAAAACTTAAAATCATAGATTTTCATGTCTTTTTTAATAAAAGCTACTTTTCAGTATTTTATGAGCTTCGTCAATACTTATTGACTTGAAATTTATTTTATCACCTGGTTTTGCTTGTGCTATTTTAGATAAACCGAACTAATTATATGTGCTATTTTAGTATATCCACCTGTTGTTTGTCTATCCGCCATCATTATTATAGGTTTCCCATTATCAGGTATTTGTATAGCTCCAAAAGCTATTCCATCAGAAATAATATCTGCCCCTTTTATGTGTTCTATTTTTTCTCCATCTAATCTATATCCCATCCTGTCACATTCATTTGTAATAACATATTGACTAGAAAGAAAGGTATTTATGCCTTTATCTGTAAAGTAATCATCTTGAGGTCCCAAAATAACTCTTACTTCAAACTCATTAGTATAAATAGGTTTGTGCTTTAAATGTATAGTCCTCCCTTTTAAGCTTTTAAAATTATCTTTTGAACTTCCAATTTTCAATATATCTTTAGAGATTAATGATCGTCCTTCATAACCTCCTATTTTTCCTTTTATATATGTTGATTTACTTCCCATAACTAAAGGTACATCGATTCCCCCAGCAAAAGAAATATAACTTCTACATCCACTTTTTATTTGACCAAAAGACAATATATCTCCTTTTTTGACATGTATACTTTTCCACATATTAATACTTTTTTTATTTATCACAGGGGATAAATTTCCTCCTGTAATAGCAATAACACAATCCTCTAAAAACTCAATTTCAGGTCCCAAAAGAGTGACTTCTAAAACAGCTTCAAACAAATCATTTCCCACTAATAAATTAGAAACTCTATGTGGAAAAGAATCCATAACACCAGATACAGGAACCCCGAATTTGATATCTGTATCTACCTTTATCTTGTACTGTAGTCAATAGTCCAGATTTTATTATTTTTATACTTCCCAAACCTAAGCACTTTTTTTGTTTTGTATATATTTTATATTCATAAGTTCCATTCTCTATTTCTTCTTTTATATTAAAATATTCTTCTTCACTAATTTTTATAAATTTGATATAATCTCCTGACTTTAATAAAATAGGTGTTTCTTTATATGGATCATATATTTTCAAAGGTGTTTTCCCTATTAACTGCCATCCTCCAGGACTATCTATTGGATATATTCCAGTTTGACTTCCTGCTATACCAACAGATCCTGCATCTATTTTTATTCTAGGTGTTTTGAGTCTTGGCGTTTCTATTTTTTTATCCATTCCTCCTAAATAAGCAAATCCCGGAGTAAACCCTAACATATATACTAGATATTCTTTAGATGTATGAATGTTTACTACTTCTTCTACTGATAATCCATTAGTTTTTGCTACATTTTCAATATCAACTCCATATTTTTCTCCATATACAGTAGGGATCTCTATAACCCTTGATTCACAACAATCAGTATTATTAATTTCATTTTCTAAGCTATCCAATTTATTCATTAAAGTATAATAATCTATATCAAAAGGATTATAGTGTACTATTAAAGAACAATAAGTAGGCACTACTTCAACTATTCCTTTTAATTTAGATGACTCTATAGTTTTTGTCATTACCTTTATTCTTGAATTTATCTTTGGAGATATTTCTTTACCGTATTCTATTACTAAAGCTCTATCTCCTGCAAATGAATATTTTGGCTTTAAATACATAATACCTCCCCCTAATGCATTAACAGTTTTATGCTTTGTAAAGATTTCACTCCTACATATGAAGCTAAAATAACTATAACTATTCCAAATACTAGAAGCCATGTAGGATGTTTATACTCTCCAACAATACTTTTTTGTTTTGAAGCAAATAACATAACTCCTACTGTAATCGGAAGTATTAATCCATTTAATGAACCTGCTAATACTAATAGTTTTGCTGGTTTTCCTATTAATATTAATATACCTGTAGATATTATAATAAAAGCTATAATAAAATATTTTTCATTCTTATTTATTGATGGATGTAAAGTTTTTAAAAATGATACAGAAGTATATGCAGCCCCTATAACAGATGTAATCCCTGCACACCAAAGTACTATTCCAAAGAACTTATATCCAATCATTCCTGCTCCATGTTTAAATGCTGAAGCGGCTGGGTTGGAAGGATCAAGTGCTAATCCCTTGCTAACTACACCAAGTACTGCTAAAAATAAAAACACACGCATTATAGAAGCTATTACAATTCCTATTACAGAGCCTTTTGTAATTTCTTTTATGTGTTCTTCTCCTGTAATTCCTGCATCTATTAATCTATGTCCTCCTGCAAAAGTAATATATCCACCTACTGTTCCTCCTAAAAGTGTGATAATTGGAAAAATCAATCCTTTTGCATTTTCTGGATGAACACTTTTAACAATTGCATTCCCAACAGGAGGCTTTGTAACAAAAGCTACATAAACAACTATACAAATCATTAAAATACCTAACACTTTTGTAAATCTATCAACTACACTTCCCGCATCTTTTGATAAGAAAATAATAATACCTATAATACAACTAATTACCGCTCCCATTTTTATACTAATTCCTGTAAGAACATTTAATCCAAGTGCTGCTCCTCCAATATTTCCAATATTAAATGCGAGTCCTCCCAAAGCAACAATTACTGCAACGACATATCCAAGACCTGGCACTACTTTATTAGCAATATCTTGGCCTCTCATTCCAGATATACCAATTACTCTCCATACATTCATTTGAGCTCCAATGTCAAGTATAATCGATATCAGTATTACAAAAGCAAAGCTTGCTTTAAATTGCTCAGTGAATACAGCTGTTTGCGTTAAAAAACCTGGTCCAATAGCTGATGTTGCCATTATGAAAGCTGCTCCAATAATACTCCCTAAATTTCTTTTTACTTTATTTGTTTTTAAAGATGCTTTAATCCCATTCATTTTCACAACCCCCTTATTTAATGAAATTTGACATTGAAGTTACTGTAATACCTTCATCTTCAAGTCTTTCTCTAATTTTTTTTACAAATTCTATAGCTTTAGGATTATCTCCATGAACACATATAGTCTCTGCTTTTATATCAATGTCTTCTCCATTAACAGCTGTTACTTTTCCTTCCTTTACCATTCTTAATGCTCTCCTTATAGCTAAATCCGTATCATGTATGCATGCTCCTTCTGATTTTCTGGATACTAACGTACCATCAAAATTGTATGCTCTATCTGCAAATACCTCATTAGCAACTTAAATGCCAACGTTTTCCCCAGCTTTAATTATTTCACTACCAGAAAGCCCTACCAAAATAATATCTTGGTCTACTTCAAGTACAGCTTGAGATATTGCCATGGCTAATTCACTATCTTTAGCCGCCATATTATACATTGCTCCATGAGGTTTTATATGTTGTATTTTTTCTCCTTTTGCTTTTGCAATTGCCATAATTGCTCCTAATTGATATTTAATATAAGCTTTTAATTCTTCACTTGTAACAGATATATTTCTTCTTCCAAATCCCATCAAATCAAAAAAACCTGGATGCGCTCCTACTTTAACTCCTTCTTTCTTTGATATATCAATAGTTTTATCCATTATAATAGGATCACCTGCGTGCCATCCACATGCAATATTTGAAGAGGTAATATATTTTGCTACTTCTTCATCTAATCCAATCTTATAAGATCCAAAACTTTCTCCTATATCACTATTTAGATCTACTTTTATCAATTAAATCCTCTCCATTCCATGTTAATTTAACCCTTCTTTTTCCATATTGCAATTCTTGATTATTATACTATCATATTTCCACAATTCTGCATATGCTTTTTTATGTGTTTTTTGCAATTTTTTATATTCAAAATTCATTTTATGGCTTTTTTATATTTTTCTACATTTTATCCCTTTTCCACACCACCTACCTAAAACCTTTATTTTCAACACTTTAAAGGCATTTTCCATTTCTCAATCTATTTTTCAATCGAAGAAATAATAATATTTTAAATTAAATAATATTCATTTTTCTTCAAAAGCACACATAATAAACATTTAACAATTGAATATTAAGAGAGATCATATTGCATTTTAATGTATATTTATAAATATACAGTTCTATATAATATTTTTAAACAACAAAAAAATAGTTGCAAATATATTTTTCATTACATTTTTTTCTAATATTGTAATTTTTATTCGATTTATACATAAAATTAAATAATGATTATGCTTTTAAGGAGGATTTAATATGAAAAATAAATCATGGATAAAAATTGCAAGTATATATGTTGGTACAATAATAGGTGCAGGATTCGCTTCTGGACAAGAGATTATGAACTTTTTTGGAAAGTTCGGAGTAAATGGTTTAATAGGTATAGTAATAGCAACAGCCTTATTCTGTTTAATAGGAAGTATAATACTTGTAACTGCTCATACAAATAATATATCTACTTATAATGAACTGTTAGAAAAAATATTTGGAAAGAGTATAAGTAAGATAATAGATTTTTTGATTATACTATTTTTAATAGCTGGCTATTGCATAATGCTTGCTGGAAGTGGTGCTATATTTAAGGAACAATACAACATAAACGCTAATGTAGGTATCTTATTTATGGCAATAGCTACATTTATAACATTCATCTTCAGTGTAAAAGGCTTATCTGCTGTAAACACCGTAATAGTTCCCTTCCTATTAATATCAATAATTTATATAGGGGCAAATGTTATTTTACATGAAGGTATCTGTGTAAATACCTTAAGCCAAATTAATACAACTGGCAATTACAAATTCATAATATCATCTGTGACTTACGTTGGATACAACATGATACCAGCTTTAGTAATACTAACATCCGTTGGTTCTTTAGTTGATAGTAAAAAAACTGCTATAAAAGGCGGGATACTGGGAGGATTATTCCTTGGAATACTAGCTTTGTTCATACTAATGCCATCACTTATACTTTATAATGATATCTCTACCTTAGAGCTTCCAATGTTAAATATATCAAGTTATTCAGATTCCAGAGGAAAATATTTATATTCTATAATACTTTGGTTTGCAATGTTTACAACTGCAATAGGAAATGGATTTGGAATTATAACTAGGATAAAACCTATATTTAATATAGAACAAAAAAAACTATGCTTTTTATTTTGCTTAATATCTATATTTTTAGCCAAATTTGGATTTTCAAATTTAATAATGATTCTCTATCCTGTATTCGGGTACATAAGCTTTTTGATAATAATATGTGCTTTCTTAAAGTTTGTATTTAGAGGTGGTATAGCAAAATAACTTTTTTTGCTTAATCACTAATCTCTACAAATTTATGTTTCTGAAGTATCCACTTCTTCCTCTATCTTCTGTTTTTTCTTAATATTAAGTATAACTATAGATCCCATAACCATAACCATACCTATTGCCTGAAGAATTTCAAGACCTTCATGGAATACAAAGTATGCTACTATTGCAGCTACCACAAGTTCTAATGATACTATTATAGTGCAAACGCTTGCCTCTACGTACTCAACTGCCTTTACATAAGATCCATTGGCTATTATAGTATTAAAAAAACCTATTATTATAATATTTTTTATTATAAAATACATATCATTTGAATTTTTAAATACATTTATAGTATTTTTAAAATCAACAAAAAATATTAAAAATAAACTTGCAAATAAAAATGAATATGATAATAAGCAATCTTTATCGTATTTTTCACCAACTATTTTAGCAAGTATTCCTTGAAGTGCAAATGTAAATCCAGATATAAGTCCAAATACTACTCCTTTTAAGCTCAGTGAAAACTCACCAAATTCATATCCCTTTGCTATCATAAAGCAGCCAAATAAGTTTAATATTATGGCTACTATTTTGTTTTTATTTATATCTTCCTTAAATAAAAAGTGAGATAAAATTACTGCCCAAATCGGACATGTAAACATCAGAACAGTGGCTATAGATACCGAAACATGATTTATGGATATATTGTATGATATAAATGTTAATGCAAATGCGAATATTCCATAAATTACAAAGAATATTATTCCCTTAGAATCAACCTTCAAGCTATTAGGTTTTTTCTTTAAAACAATATAAAAAATAAAATACGGCTGCAATTGTTGTTCTAAAAAAGAAATCGCAAATGGGTCAAATTTTAAATTCCCCAATTCTCTAGTAGGAACCCCCATATATCCCCAAAATACAGCTGCTATAATGACTAGTATAAATCCTTTTTTCTTATCTTTTGTTATCGTTTCCATATTACCCCGCCTCAAATTATATATTTATGCATTATGATTATAACACCATCAAGTTATTTTGTGGAAATTTTTTTCAAATTATAACTCTGGTACCCTACTATAAATAGAGCTTATCTATTTCATTTGTTTTATATGAAGAATTCTACACATGAACGTTAAATTAATATGATGTATATTTTTTTTTCAAAAAAACCGAGACTAGTTTATATATACTATTTTTAAAGGAGTTTTTGTATGAAAAAATTATTGTTTATCGTTTCACTTTGTGCTACATTTCTATTTTTTATAAATTTCAGCTTAATAGATAATGCTAAAGATGTTGCTAATATGCCTATCAGAGCATCATATAGCGAATATAACACTCTAAACTTTATACTAAACAATATGTCCAATTCAAAATTTGGAATATACACAAATTACTTAAATTCAAAAGATATAGATATAGATAAGGCTACTGGAAAAGATATACTGTCAGAGTCTCAAGGACTACTTCTCCTATATTTTTTGAACAAAGATGATAAGAATAATTTCGATAAAGCTTTAAAATTTACTACTAAAAATTTATCTCTAAAAAACGCTACATTTGCTTGGAGAATAAGAGAACATAAATTTAAAGATAACTCTAATTGTTTAATAAATGACTTGAGAATACTAAGAGCATTAATTCTGGCTGATGCAAAATGGGACGATAAGTACTATTCTAAACAAATAAAAAAAATATCCCAAGGCCTATTAAAATACAACACTCAAAATAATATATGTTTTGATTTTTACGATATAAAAAATAAAACAAATTCGAAATACACTACAATTTCATATATAGATTTGTACACCTTAAAAAAACTATCAACTCTAGATAGTAGATGGCAAAAAATATATGAAAGTTCTAAAAATATAGTGATAAATTCTAAAATACCTAATAAAAGTTTTTATAAATCTAAATATGATATTGAAAATAAAAAATACATAAATCAAAAAAATATAGATTTAACTCAAAACCTATACACGCTAATACATTTAGCAGAAGTAGATTTAATATCTTCAAAAGATGTAAATTGGATATATGAAAAATTTAAAAAAAATAATAAGCTATACTCCCATTATTCTTTTGATTTAAACCATGAATCTAATATAGAATCTACAGCTATATATTCACTCGCATCTAGATTATTCTATTTAGTTGACGAACCTGAAAATCTCAAAAATTATTGAATAAATGCAATGAATTCAAAGTATCAAGTAAAGATTCACACTTATATGGAAGTTTTGCAAACGAACAAACAGAAGAGGTGTATTCATTTGATAATCTTCAATATTTATTATCTATATCTTTACTAGACATTTAACGGAGGATTTTTGATGAATAAAAATATAAAATATAAGATTTTAATTCTTTCACTATCAATAGAATTTTTATTAATAACAACATTTTTGTTTAGCAAAAATAATATCGAGAATATTATAGATTTTATATTATTTTGCTCAACACTTTTGACATCAGTATTAGGTCTATTCTACGGTCTTATTTGGAGTTTATTTTCTAGTTAATTCTTAGTATTTTTGCTTGGAACCTATCTTCTATTTAATACAATTTTTAATACTTCAATTAATATGGAGTTTAATAATTATTATATATGGTTTTTAATTATTCCAATAGTTGCTTATACCTCTGGTTATTTAGGCAATTACACAAAAGACATATTATCAAAACTCGATTTTTATACTAATAATATAGACGAATATATAACCATCGATACGATAACTCACTTTAAAAATGCAAAAACATTTTATTTAGAATTAAAAGAGGAAATAGATAGAACAAAAAGATACGAGAATGAATTTTTTTCTATAGTTCTTATAAAAATAAAATATTTAAATGAATTTAAATCTATATATGGACTAAATCAAACGAATAAACTTTTAGGTAGTATATCAGAGAAAATATCATCATCATTAAGAGAATCTGATATGAAATATAAGATAGAATACGATACCTTTTCATTAATACTCCCTAGTACAGATTTTGAAGGTACAAACATTCTAAAAGATAGAATAAAAAATGATATAAACTCAAGTACATTTAAGCTTCAAAATAAAATGGATGAAAAAATGTTTACCATAGAATGTCAAGCTTCATGCATTCAATACAGTGATATTATAGATACCCCTATAAAAATAAAAAAAACACTTGAAAGAGAACTAGAATACGATGTTTAAAAAAAGCTTGTTTATATGTTTAATACTAATACATTTAAATATAGGTTTAGCTTTTGTGATAATAACAAAGATAATATTTTAATACTATATCAATCAAATCAGTCTATTTACTCTAGTTTAAACAAAACTTATAAACTGTACAGACTTTTATCAAATTTTAAAAATGATATTCATAGTGAAAATATATCCAATTATTCACAAGGCGAGATAAGTAAATATAAATATATATTTATATTTTTTGAAACAGAAGTCTTATCTATAAACAAATACATATTAGATGATATATATTCATCTGAAAAAGATATATTTTGGATAGGACCTAACATAACCCATTTAATAGATAAACATAATCTTGAATCAATAGATTATAAAGGTTCCCAAAAAAACTTTTTAGCTGCTTATTATAAAACGAATAATTATAAAATACCTAGTAATTCAAAGTTTACAATTATAACATCTGATAAATCATATGTAGTTTGCAAATTATATGATGGTAAATATACTTATCCTTATATACTAGAACTTAATAACCTACACTTTATATCTTCATTTGATTTAAGTACCTCATTATATTTTATTCTAGGTGACTATTTAAATGATTTTTTTAGTTCCAATATAAATACTTATACTCTGCCTTTTAGTATAAGTAATCCAAATGGTTATATTGTCAAAACTTATATGTCAAATGATATTGAATCAAATAAAAAAAATTCATTTATAGACAAAATGTTTTCTTCACTTTATTTATTGATTTTAATCATAGTAATTTCATTTGTATTTATGTTTTTAGGATTTAACGTAATATCTGCATCAAATTTATTTAAAAAAAGGTGATCAATATGGATAATTTAAATTTGATAGATTATTTATTTTTGTACTCCATTACGCTTATATGGATTACTTTACTGTATCAAGTTGTTTTATCGTATTCAGGTTTTATATATTTTTTAAAAACTAATAACAAAAGACTTGATATATTAAATAAAATAAACAAATTCACAGATTGGCCATCAGTATCAATACTAATCCCTGCTCATAACGAAGAAAAAGTTATATTAAAAACTATAAATTCTATGTTAAACCTTAATTATCCAAGTGATAAACTCGAAATAATAGTTATAAACGATAACTCAACAGATAACACCAAGAATATACTCATAGATATATATATACAACACTGATAAAAATCTGAAAATAATAAATACTACTCCTTTAAATGGAGGAAAAGGTAAATCTAATGCTTTAAATATAGGTCTAAAAAGTTCAAATTCAGATTTCATAGCTGTTTATGATGCTGACAACACCCCAAATTCAATGGCACTAAAATATCTTATATATACAATAGTTTTAGATGATACATATGCAGCTGTAATAGGTAAGTTTAGAACTAGAAACAAAAGTAGGAATTTATTGACTAAATTTATAAATATAGAAACACTATCATTCCAATGGTTGTCTCAAGGTGGTAGATGGTTTTTATTTAATTTAGCAACAATACCGGGAACTAACTTTGTAATAAGAAAAAATATATTAGATGAACTAAACGGTTGGGATGATAACGCTATAGCTGAAGACACTGAAATAAGTATTAGAATATACCAAATGGGATATAAAATCTGCTTTATGCCACTTGCAATAACCTGGGAGCAAGAGCCCGAGACTTTAAAAGTATGGTTTAATCAAAGACTCCGATGGGTTAAGGGGAATTTATATGTAGTTCACAAATATATCCCCAGATTATTTAAATTTAAAAAAGTCAAGTTGACATTAGATCTTATATATTTTTTTTCAACATATGTTCTCTTTTTATCGTCAATAATAATATCAGATTTTATATTTATACTCGGTATAATCTCGACTATATTCGATTATAGCTATTTAAAAATTTCTATTCAAGGAAATTTCTTAGTTATATGGATTATGGCTTATATACTTTTCATATTAGAAATATCTATAGTACTAACTTTTGAAAAAGGCGAAAACAAAGTAAAAAACATATTATATATATGTATAATGTATTTCACTTATTGTCAACTATGGATATTACTTGGATTAAAAGGTCTATACGAATATATAAAAGACTTACTATTTAAAAAAGAAGTTAAATGGGATAAAACTCAACGATTTTAAAGAGGTGCTATTATGTCTATATTTAAAAAATGTATTTTAACAATTTTATTTTTTTCTTTTTTTCTATTTTTTCATCCTATGCTGAAGAGGTTAAAAACATATTCCCTTTATCAAAAGATATGTACGTAAATGGAGTATTTTCTACCAATAAATTTTACTTTTCTAAAAATAAATATTCTATATTAAACGATAACAATTATATTAAAATTCACTTTACTCAACAAATAAAGAAAAATATGACTGTTCCTCTATAACCGTTTATCTAAATGATATCCCTTTAAAAAGCATACAATTAAATAATTTTGATTTAAATTCAACATTTACTGTGCCTCTGCCTAAAAACAAAATAAATGATGGATTCAACAGTATAACCATCAAATCTTTCACCAAATTAACTGAAAATTTATGCTGTGATGAATTAAGTACTTTTAACTGGCTTTCCTTTCATAAAGATACTTTTATTCATTTGGAATACTCTCTTTTGAATGATTCAACTAGTATAAGTGATTTTCCATATCCTTATATATTAAATCAAAGAGACTTTGCAGAAAACTGCTATATAGTTATCCCAGATGCCCCTTCTTTGGATGAAGCAAAGGGTGCCATAAAAATGTCAACATTATTATCAAAATACAGTACTAGCGACGATAGTTTTTTTAAGACAATAAATTACTCAAACATTGATAAATATAAAAATTCTAATTTAATATTTGTATTAGATAAAAATAATGTGAGCAAGTATTTTGAAAATAATTATATAGTAAATGAAAATCAAGGGTTTATAAAAGAAATCGAATCCCCCTATGATAAATCAAAAAAGATTTTATTGATATCTTATGATATAGATAAATCTATAAAAGCATTATCTAATCCTAAATTATCTAGTCAAATGCTAAATTCAAACCAAGTTATAAATTTCGAATTAATAGATGAAAAAAATGATACTAACACAGATATATCCTTTAAGAATTTAACTTATAATAGTGTCACTTTAAATGGAACTTTAGCTCAAAGCTCAAATTTTTATATACTAATACCCAAAGGCCTTAAACTATATGATGATTCATATATAGATTTACAGTTTAGATATTCTAGTATATTAAATTTTGACAACGCATCAATTAACGTATATATAAACGATGTGCCTGTTAATACTAAAAATTTGAGTGTAGATAGATTCAACACCGATCACTTAAGATTTAAAATACCTAAAGAATTTTTAAATCTTAAAGCATTCAACTTAAAAGTAGAGTTTTATTTACAGCTTACTAAATCTAACTGCGAATTCATAGATGATAATGTTTGCTTTGCAACTATATTAGATTCATCATATATCCACTGTTTATATAGTGATCAAAGTTCTTATTCACTATACGATTATCCAACTCCATTTATAACCTACAATAAATCCAATAATTTAAGCTTGATCGTTGAAGATTTAAATAACATAGACAAAATAAACCTATATTCAATATTATTATCTAGCATGAATAAATCGTCAAATGGCTTTATAGACTTTGATTTATATACAAGTATAAATAATAAACTTAAAAACGATAATATTATATTAATTTCATCACCTAATAATGACGATTTAATAAAAAAATATAATGATAACCTTTATTTAAAATACAATGACAATTTTAGTAATTTTGTTTCTAATGATAGAATCAACATAATCAAAAACGATAAAAACGACTTAGTAAGCATACAATTATTACAATCTCCTTTGAACCAACTTAAGTCTATGTTAGTTATAACTTCACCTAGTATAAATACTATTTATTCAACAAAGGATACAATCTCTAATACGGACACAATTTCTTCAAATAAAGCCGATCTATTGATTTTAAATGAACAAGGAATTATGGACTCTGCATATTATAGAGAAGAACCAAATGCAGAAATCATCGATAAAACTAGCTGGCTAGATACTATCAACTTTCAAGCAAGAATGATTTTTGTAATAGTTATATGTATATTAGCATTAATATCCTTAGTTATAATATCAATAGTCAAAGAATCTAAAAAAAGATAGAAGAAAAAAATAAAAAAAAGTATAATTTTTGTGTTTTTCTTTTTATCACTACTTTTTCTATATTTTGTAAAGAAATTATATAATTTTCAATAGCTGACTTCACTAATATTGATATTTCTAAATGAATCTATAATCCCAACTATTTTACAGCAACTGTGTCCGTAGGACTCACTCCATTGTCCTTAGGTCTCCTATCATACCCCAGAGCCTCCAATACAACCTCCACTACATGCCATTCCTTCTATAAAGTTTGCATTCAATTTATTTATATTGGCTATTTTTAAAGCTTTATCACACTCTTTTATTCCATCGCAAATTATTGGATAAAATCAACATCTAATTTCTTCTTTAATTACTTGTTACAGCTCTACCAACCACCTGTCTAGCAAATATTCTCCATAAAAAGAAGCATCTCTAAAATTCTCTTCACTCTCATAACATCTATATCGACATCTAACATACCTCAATTCTTCAAATTCAAAACATAATCAGTACTACCCTTATATCATCCTGCATAACCTCCATTTTTTTACAGTACATGGTCTATATGAGTCAATGCGTAGCATTAGCATCTTCATTTTTTATAATTCTCGCAAAATCAAAAACAATCGAAATTATCTATAATATTGAAATTAAAAAACACAAAAAACAACACAACTATCATAAATCCATTTTCATCAATAGTATGACAAATTCTTTCCCTTCATGAAAAGCTATAGCATCTGCTCCAACAGTGCTCAAAACATAATCAAATCTAATTTTTTTATTGAGTGAATATTTTGCAACTCAACATCTTTTAATACTAAAATAAGGGAACAATAGCATAAAATGAGTATTATCTTCTTTTGATTTTTTCAAGTACATTAATAACATCTACTATAAATGATTCGTATCCAGGCTAGCTCTAAAAGTGCAGCCCCCTGTCATTCGTTCACTGCTTTTCTATTTCATCAATAGAAAGCATAGCACCACAAGCTCTTCTACAAGGTCTCATTACATCCGAAATTGATTAAGGACATACATTTTACATTCAACATATTTCTCTTATAAGCTTCAACTCCTGGTTGATCAAAAGGATTAACTCCTAATATATATCCACTTATAGCACACGCTTTTTCAAAGAAGTACACTAAGTATCCATAATTGTACTCATCAAGCGTAGGTATGTTTATTACTAAGTTAGGAACATTTCCATCAACATGAGCAAGTACAGTTCCTTCAAAAGCCTTCTTATTTACAAAATCTATAGTCTTTCCTGATAAGTAGTTAAGTCCATCTAAGTCCTTATCATCTTCTTTTATTGTATCTTCTCTTCTTGGAGTCTCTACATTAAATACTGTCTCAAATAGATCTCTTCTTCCATCTTGTACGTATTGTCCCATAGAATGTAGGTCTGTTGAAAAATCAACTGAAGCTGGGAATATACCCTTTTGATCTTTTCCTTCACTTTCTCCATAAAGCTGCTTCCACCATTCACCTATAAAATGAAGTGCTGGCTCATAGTTTACCATAAGCTCTATATTCTTTCCTTTTCTGTGAAGAACATTTCTAACCGCAGCATATTGGTAACAATGATTATCTGCTAAATTTTCATTGTCATAATCAATACGAGCATCATTTGCACCCTTCATAATTTCATCTATATTTATTCCGGCTGCAGCTATTGGTAAAAGACCTACTGCTGTTAATACAGAGAAACGTCCACCAACATCATCTGGAATTACAAAAGTTTCGTATCCTTCATTTTGTGCAAGTTGTCTTAATGCTCCTTTTTTAGAATCCGTCGTTGCAAATATTCTTTTTTTGGCTTCTTCTTTTCCATATTTATTTTCTAAGTATTCTTTCAGTATCCTAAAGCTTATAGCAGGTTCTGTTGTAGTACCCGATTTTGATATAACGTTTACAGATACATTCTTATCCTTTATAACATCCATTAAATCCATTATATATGTAGAGCTTATATTGTTACCTACAAAGTATATTTCAGGATACGCTCTATCTTCCTTAGTTAAGTTATTTCTAAAAGAATGACTTAACATCTCTATAGCAGCTCTAGATCCTAAATAAGATCCGCCTATTCCTATTACTATTAATACATCTGAATTTTCTTTTATTCTGTTTGCTGCCTTCTTTATTCTATCAAATTCTTCTTTATCGTAATTCTGAGGAAGGTCTACCCATCCTAAGAATTCATTTCCAGGTCCTTTTTTAGTATGTAACAAATCATGAGCCATTTTTATACTAGGCTGCATAAAATCGATTTCTTCTTGTCTTACAAAGTCAAGTGCATTATTATAGCCAAAGCTTATTTTGTTCATATTAATACTCCCTTCATAAATATTAATTCAAATTACATTATAATTATATATTAATTTCACAAAAATTTCTAATATAATTTACATTTTATTTTATTTTTTTGTTTTAATATCATATAAGTCTAGCCTTCTGTGCTTTAACAACGGTAATTCTACCCTTACCTTATCTAAATATTCTAAATCTATATCCGAATACAATATATCTTCACTCTCATCTAGCTGTCCTATAATTTCTCCAAACGGATTACATACACTACTGTGTCCGTAAGCTAGGTATGTCTCTTCATAATTTCTAGCCGGGCTTGCTGCTGCAAAGTATATTTGATTGTCTACAGCTCTATTTCTTATTATAATATCCCAGTGAGCTGGTCCTGTAACATTATTAAAAGCGGCTGGAACTATTACCAATTTCACATCATTTTGAACCATAATTCTAAATATTTCTGGGAATCTCATATCATAGCATATCGCAAGTCCTATTTTACAATATTCTGTATCAAAAGTGGTGATATTTTCTCCAGAAGAGAATGTATCAGATTCCTTCATATATACTCCACCTTTTATATCTATATCAAACAAATGTATTTTTCTATGTTTAGTTATAATATGTCCATCCTTGCCTATAACATATGCTGTATTATAGTATTTATCTCCTTCTTTTTCAGGAATGGAACCCGCAACTATATATACATTGTGTTTTTTTGCACTTTTTGATATAGCTTTAAGCGTATTACTACTAACTTCTTCTTCAGCATATTCTTTGAATACATCATTTCTATAAGGACAGATAAACATCTCCCCCAAAGAAATAATATTTGCACCATTGCGCGCTGCCTTTTCTATAAATTCTAAAGCTTTGTTCAAATTATAATCCTTATCATCCTTAACCATAGTCTGGCATAAAGCTATTTTAAATTTTTTAGACACATAAATTCCCCCCTTATTTTTAACTATATAATATTTTATTATGTATATAAAGCGAAACTTAATTCAGATGGATTTTTAGTTACGATAAAAAATGACGCAAATTGATTTCAATTTACGTCATTTTCTAATTAACTACTATATATTAATGTTGTTTTACAGTTTGAGCATCCACTACAGCTCTTGCTATCTTACATGAGTGATCTCCTATTCTTTCCATGTTACTTATCATTTCCAAGAACATTATGCCACTTTCTGGATGACACAAGCTTTTATTCAATCTACTTATATGAGTTCTTCTCCATGATTTTTCCATTATATCTATTTGTTCTTCCATAGCTATTACTTTGAACGCTAAACTTATATCATTAGTTTTCATACATTTTAATGAACTCTTATAAGTTTCCATAACCTTATCATACATAGTTCTAAGCTCATCTATAGCTTCCTTAGAGAAAGGTATATCCTTTTCTATCCCTTCAACAACCAATTCTGCAATATTATCTGCATGATCTCCTACTCTTTCAATATCGTTCACAGTATTAAATAAACCATCTACTATTTCTCTATTTTCAACAGATATGGCTTTATTAGATAATTTCACTAAATAATCTATAATTTCTCTTTGTAGAGCATTTATCTTTTTTTCTTTTTCAAACGTTTTTTTAGCTTCTTCTTTTGACCAGTCAAAGAATCCATTCATAGCATTATCTAAAGATT
This sequence comes from uncultured Peptostreptococcaceae bacterium, assembly GCA_942492135.1. Lineage (GTDB taxonomy): Bacteria > Bacillota > Clostridia > Peptostreptococcales > Peptostreptococcaceae > Tepidibacter_A. The sequence goes on along the minus strand of CALODI010000010.1, from coordinate 328,749 downwards.
TTCTAGTTATGTTACCCATATGTAAACATTCTCTTATAGTATTTGCAAGTGCTATAGATGGGGTTTCAAGTATTCTATTATCCAAATACTTAGTCACTTTATCACTATTTTCATCTTCTGTTTCAGGTAATAACCTCATAGCTAATTTAACTATAAGTGGCGCAAACGGGAATAAAATTATAACATTTACAATGTTAAATAATGTATGTACATTTGCTATTTGTCTTGTTACATCAGTTGCATTAATTTTAGTTACAAGTGCGATCGTCGGTCTGCTTAATATAATTGCGAATATTAGTGTTCCTAATACATTAAATGTCAAGTGTACAATAGCTGCTCTTTTAGCATTTCTTGTTGCTCCTATACTCGATAAGATAGCAGTTACACACGTTCCTATATTTTGTCCATATAATATCGGAAGTGCAGATGATAACGGTAATAATCCTTCTGATGAAAGTGCCAATAATATACCCATAGCGGCACTACTACTTTGAAGTATAACAGTCATGCCAAATCCCATAAAAATTCCTAAAAATGTGTTGCTTCCAAATCCAACTAACATTTCTCTAAAAGCAGGAAACTCTCTTAAAGGCTTTACAGCCTCTTTCATAAAGTCCATACCTATAAACAATATACCAAATCCTATTAATATTTCGGCTAATTGTTTACTTTTTTCTTTTGATGCAAATAAATATATCACCATACCTATACCAACGGCAGCAGGTGCTAACTGTGTTAACTCAAATGATACAAGCTGTGCTGTCACAGTAGTACCTATATTAGCCCCCATTATAACACCTATAGCTTGAGTTAATTGCATTATACCTGCATTAACAAATCCAACTACCATAACAGTTGTTGCACTACTACTTTGGATAATAGCTGTAACAAATACACCAACTAGTACTCCCATAAATCTGTTACTAGTTAACATTTCTATTATTTTCTTCAATTTTTCTCCAGCTGCTTTTTGAAGACCTTCTCCCATCAAATTCATTCCATACAAAAATAAACCTAATCCACCAAGTATACCTAGCGCTATATTTATAGCCATTATTAGTCCTCCTTGAATCTGTAGTCTTTGTTTTTTACTGTCTAATTGTATCAAATTTTAGAAGGTGAAATGTTAATTTTATGTTAAAAATGTTAATTTTTGATTAAAAATGTTATTTTTTTATTAATTCTTTTTATATCTACTTATTATACTCTCAGCTCCTTTTATTCCATCAACAGCAGCAGACACTATTCCTCCAGCATATCCAGCACCTTCTCCAACAGGATAAAGCCCTAATATGTTTACAGATTCAAAGTTTTGTTCATCTCTTACTATTCTTATAGGAGATGATGATCTCGTTTCAACTCCAGTAAGCACCGCATCATTTAATGCAAATCCATTTAACTTCTTATCAAGATTTAACAAACCTTCCTTCATTGCTTCAACTACAAAACTTGGAAGACACTTTCTTAAATCGGTAAGAGTATATCCTGGCTTATAAGAAGGCTTTACGCTTTTTATTTGAGTAGACTCTCTATCGTTTAAAAAATCCCCTACCAATTGAACTGGTGCTTTATAGTTTTTGCCTCCTAATTCAAATGCCAGTTTTTCATATTTTTGTTGAAAATATACTCCTTCTAACGGATGATTGCTTCCAAAATCTTTAGGTCCTACATTTACTAAAAGAGCACTATTAGCATTTTCTTTATTTCTTGAATGTTCACTCATTCCATTTGTTACAAGCTCTCCTTTTGATGATGATGATGCTATAACGCTACCACCAGGACACATACAAAATGTATATGTAGTTCTTCCTTCTTCCGTATGGTAAATAAGTCTATAATCAGCCGCTCCAAGTCTTGGATGATCATAAAATTCTTTATATTGAGATTTATTTATCATTACCTGTGGATGCTCAATTCTTGCACCTATAGCAAATGGCTTTTGAATTATTTTTACATTTCTATCATTTAGTACCTCATAAGTATCTCTAGCACTATGACCTATTGCTAATATAATTATTTTAGTATCTATTATATACTCTTCATTTACCTTAACGCCAACTATTGATTTGTCTTCAACTATAATATCTGTAACCTTGGAATTGAATCTAACCTCTCCTCCAAGCTCTATTATTCTTTTTCTCATATTCTTTACAACTTCTTTTAATATATCCGTTCCAACATGAGGTTTATGAGAGTATAGTATTTCATCTGGTGCTCCTGATATAACTAATTCTTCAAGAACTTTTCTACATCTTAGATCTTTTATTCTAGTAGTAAGTTTACCATCTGAGAAAGTACCTGCTCCTCCTTCTCCAAACTGAACGTTAGAATCTTCATTTATTTTTCCTGTATTCCAGAATAAATTCACATCTTCAGTTCTTTTATCAACATCCATTCCTCTTTCTAAAACTACAGGGTTATAACCTCTTTGAGCAAGTATTAATGCGGCAAATAATCCAGCAGGTCCCATTCCTATGATTACAGGTCTTTCCTTTAATTGTTCACTTCCCATATTCACATCATTATACTGTAGCTGTGGACTCAATTTCACATCTACGCTCTTTATCTTTTTTAGTATGTTACTTTCTTGTTTCACTTTAACATCTACTGTATATATAAAGTTTATTTTTCCTCTTTTTCTAGCATCTATTGATTCTTTAAATATTGTATATTCTATTAATTCCTCTTCTCTTATTCTGAGTTTTTTTAATATCTTCTGTTCAATATTTTTTATATCCTCATCTATATCCATCTTTATATTTGATATTCTTATCATTTTTATTTTCCTCTCTCTTATGTCTTTATTATTTAAAATTTTCCAAATTGAAAGTCCTATTTATAAATACTATCCATATATTTATAAATAGGACTTTCAATTTTTATATGTAAATATATCACGCCTTCGTTTAGTTCATGATATTACACTATTCTTCTCCAATTTAACATAATTATCTAATAAAACATCCAATTCTTGACTTAAATCTATTATTTCTTTATTAATAAGTTTAAAATTGTTGTTCTCTATCAATTTATTTAATCTTTCTCTCATTACTTCTATATTCGTCTGTAAATCATTAATATTTTGCATATAATCCCCCCCCTTTATAAACTTACACCATGATGAGGTAAAAATCAACAACATTCATTTTGTTTATTTAGACCGAAAATTACATTTATAGACGATTCTTTCATGTTTATTAAAGGAATTTCTTGCATTATGAAATTTTTTATCTTTTTTTCAAGATTAGTACTCGACATTTTTATATTTTTAGATAAATTTTCAACGACAATATATCCTACACTTTCATCAATACCTCTGTCCTTATACACAGGATTTATATTTAATTGTATAAATTTTATATCACATATAAACTTTTCTTCATTTCCAAGTTCGATCACATCATCGTACTCATATATTTTGTACTCATATATATTTTCATACGGTTGTATTTCTTCTATTCCTATAAAATCCATTCTATTCACTCCTCTTTAATTATAACAATCATAATTTTCTATTCATGATAATGATACTATATGTAGTATATAATATTATTTGCAAATAATCAAAAAGTCATGTTATTTTTTAATAATAACATGACTTTTTGTATACATTTATCCGAAAGGTCACATTCAGTTGGAGTAAAAACTCCATCTGAATTAAGTTTCACTTTATCTTATTTTGAACTCCTTTATATTAATAGTCAACTCATCAATACTAGAATTAAGATTTTTGGCTAAATTATTTACTTTTTCTATATCTATTACTTGTTGTTCAGCATATGCAGATACTTGTTGAGTAGATGCCGCTGTTTCTTCTGTTACATATGCTATTTTTTCCATAGAATCTACAAATTCTACCTTACTTATATTTATATTGTTCAACATCTCTTTTATATTAATAGTTTTTTCTATAATTGTACAAGTAATATCGTCTATACCTTTAAATAGATTTTCTGTTTTTTCTACGACTTCATTTTGCTCATCAATTATATAAGATGCATCATTCATAATCTTACTTGTTTCATTAGTCTCTATTTGAATATTGTTCACTATTTCTGCAATTTCTTTTACTTGTTGGGTTGTAGCTTCTGCTAACTTTCTCACTTCATCAGCTACAACTGCAAATCCTCTTCCATGCTCTCCTGCTCTAGCCGCCTCTATTGTTGCATTTAAAGCTAATAGATTTGTCTGTTCTGCGATTTGGGTTATAGTTTCACTTATATTATTTATTTGCATAGATTTAGATAGTTGCTCTTTAAACTGATTTTCAATACTTTTTACTATATTTAATGTGTCTATATTTTTATTTTTCAACAATACTATAGTTTGAATACCCATTTCATTGAAATTCTTTACTTTATCAGAATTAACAGCCATATCTTCAGCTATATTGGATGCCTGATCTATAGAATCCCCAAGCTCCTTCATCTTTGATAATGATTCTTCAGTTTCACTAGCTTGTGAAGTTGCTCCTCTTGCTATTTCATCTATTGCTTGAGCTACTTCATTTACAGACATTGCTGTTTGTGAAGATATATTTACTAAGTCTGTAGATATATCATGTGTCCTCTTTGATATATCTTCAACATTTATTACTAGATTTTTTATTTTTTCTATCATTTTATTAAGGCCTTGGGATATTAATTTTATTTCTGTCTTTGTTTTCAATTTATTCTTTACAGTAAAGTTACCCTTTCCAACTTCATCCATAGTATCTACTATTTTATTTATAGGCTTAGTTATACCCAATGATATATATATACTTATTATAATAGATACTATAGTTGTTAATATTCCTACTATTAATGATATTTGATAAATAGAATGAGTTTCACTTTCCATTATTTTTTTATCGAATACATTTATTATCTGCCACCCTATTGTATCGTTATTATAAAATGTTATGTATTTTTCCCCTTTAAATATTTCTTTATCATCTTTTGATTTATATTCTATACTGCCCTTTTTCTTATCATATATTTGAGTTCCCCATAGAGTTTGCTTCAAATCAACTCCAAGCTTAGATTCATCTTTATAAAATGCTATCTTGCCTTCATGATCTCCTATTATAATATCTGTGCCATTTCCTAAGTCTATGCTTTTTGTCAACTCGCCTATGCTATCAAGTAGTATATCTACCGCCAAAACACCTTTTACATTATTGTTGTCATCGTATAATTTAACTGATAATGTTATTACACTCTTATTTGTAACAGCATCTACATAAGTTTTCGACCAAACAGGCTTATCACTAGACATAGCATCTATGTACCATCCTCTTTTAGCAGGATCATATCCTTGTGGAAATTCAACCTCAGGATAAGTCTTCATAGTTTTATCTTCTGATCCTATATAAACAAGTAAAATATCCTTATTATTCTGACTAAATTCTTTAAATAATTCTAATACGTCCTCATCTGCAGTTTTTATAACTGCTTGATTTAGTCCTTGAAATATCTTATACTTATTGTCTATCTCTAAATTCAGATTATCATTCAATTGCTTTATAGAAGTTTCACTTTTACTAAGTTCGCTTTGAGTTATTATTTGGGCTGCTTTGTCGTATGAGAAATATCCAACTAACATCATCGGAAATAATATCAATACTACAAAAACCGAAATAAGCCTTACACTTATCTTATTAAAATTCATTTAACTCCCCCCCTTTAGTTATTATTATACCACTTTTACCCAATTTTGAATATTCTGTTATTTTTGTCTAAAAAAAGAGGATTAACCCCTTTTAGTAGTTAATCCTCTTATAAATTTCATATTATCAAATAATTTTTCTACGAAGCTTTCTGCTTCTTCGTTATCTAATAAGAATATTTCAGTATTAGATTCTAAATCTTTTCCCTTTAATTCACTGTACTCTCTAGCTTTTTCAAGTAAAGATTTTCTATCTTCTTGTGATAAAGTGTAATCTTTAAAATCTACTATTATGTATTCTTTTATTTTTTCATTATCATTTTCATAAAAGCCTATTTCCATGTGATATATCATCCCAAATAAGTTTTCAGATGTTTCTTCTCCTCTATAAATAGGTACAGCAGGGTTTGATTTTATATAACTAGTTGAAACAGATATTTCTTTTCCTAAAGTTAGACTCATTATTATCCCTCTTTCTACATATTTATAATACAATCTATATTATATTTTATGGATTGATTTTATTTCCTTATATCTTTTACCTAAAGTGCTTGGACTTACTTTGTATTTTTTAGCTATAGCACTTTGAGTTACATTTACACCATCTTCTTTTTTAGCATGGTATTCAACCGCTGAAGCCCATCCATTTTCAGTTCCCTTTACTTCATTGTTATTCTTATATTCTTCCCATATAGTTAAAGCTACTTCTTTATAAGCCTCTTCTATGTTTTCTGTTATAAGATTTTCAACCTCACATGCGTCTTGTGAATCATCTATTTTTTTAGTATCTGCTTGTTTTGCAACATTATTCACTTCTGTATTAGAAGCGTTTTTCTTTTCCTTTAAATATGATCCTATTTTAGGCTCTATTAGTTGCTGTGTATACTTGTAGAATATATTTGTATTATATATTAAGAATGTTTCCATATTTTTATAAACATCTTTATTCTTTTCGTACATATTATTAATATCAGCTATTATAGCGTCCTTAATTTTTTCAGATATAGACAATACAGTGTCTATAAACTTGTTAACTTCTACAACGTTAGCAACTCTACCTATTATTAATTCTCCAACTTTTAAATCCTTTAATACATTAATATCTTCTATATACGTTTCTTTATCAAGTATTAAATCTTTAAGTACAGCTTTATCTTCTTCTATATTCAAGATTTTATATATAGTTATGTAAGACTTTAACTTGCTCTTTAATATATTTTTCTCTATTATATTTAATTTTTCTTTATTTTCTTCAAAGAATGATATTGCTATAGTTTTATTTTCACTAGTTATGTAATCTTGCAGATAGTATGTATTAAAGAATGAATTGAATTTAGAATTTATTTCTTTGTCCTCTACGACGTAGAATTTGTGTTGTGCATTAATATATTCATCATAGAATTTATCTTTTCTAGAATAAGCATATAATTTTTGAGTTATACTTATATCGTGCTTTTTTGAAAAATCAACTTTTTGTTGTAACATAGAATTTTTTTTATCTTTATTTAAACAGCATTTTTTATATTTTTTCCCACTATTACATGGACATAGATCATTTCTTCCTACCAAGGTGTTTCCTCCCTCACATTTTATTCATTTGTTTTATTGAGATACAATATTGTATTATATCATTGTTTGTCAAAACATTCTACAAAATCACTCTATATTTTTGTTACATTGTTAATATTCCTTAATTATATATTTCTATAAGTGGATGTGAATATCCTTTTACATATTTAAAACTTTAACTTTAAGCAAAAAAAGAGAATAGAAAACAGTTAAATTTATTCTTTGTTTTCTATTCTTTATTTAAGATTTCTATTCTAAATTTGGTAAATCTACAATATTGATTGTATAGGATTTCTTAATATTATTATCAATTTTTATTTTATTATTTTCTACAGGCCCTATTTTACCATTTGCTTTTGCCTTATATATAATTATATAATGCTTAAGATTATTTACTTTTGGTAATATAATTTTAAATTCTTTTTCTTTTCCTGATACTTGTTCAGTTACACTGACACCCAAAACCGGTTCTGCAGAGTTAATTTCATCTCCATTTACTGCTTCATATACTTCTATTTCCGAAACCTCTATTGCATCCTTATCAGCAATCTGTAATACTACATCTTTATTTTTTATATTTTTAATATCTACAGCTAGCTTGACACTATATCCTTTTACTAAATCAATTTGAGACTCTTCTCTAAACTCATTATTTATAAGCATTCCTGTTGTAACCTCTATTAATATTTCTTTTTCAATTTCTTTTGTTGCTGTTCCTGTATTTCCAGCACTATCTGTTGCTCTTGTTGTTATTGTTAAATCTCCTTCTGCTAGGTTGCTTACATCCAATTCACTTACACTGTAATTTCCATTAGCATCTGCTGTTGCTGTTCCTGTAACTGTATTATTTCCATCTGTAATAGTTACTGTCACTCTTACATTTGCTTCTGTTGTTCCATTTATCGTTACATTTGTTTTTTCATTATTATTTACTATGTTATCTCCCATAACTGTATCTTCTATTGTTACCATTGGTGCAATTGTATCTTTTTCAATTTCTTTTGTTGCTGTTCCTGTATTTCCAGCACCATCTGTTGCTGTTGTTGTTATTGTTAAGTCTCCTTCTGCTAGGTTGCTTACATCCAATTCACTTACACTGTAATTTCCATTAGCATCTGCTGTTGCTGTTCCTGTAACTGTATTATTTCCATCTGTAATAGTTACTGTCACTCTTACATTTGCTTCTGTTGTTCCATTTATCGTTACATTTGTTTTTTCATTATTATTTACTATGTTATCTCTCATAACTGTATCTTCTATTGTTACTTCTGGCGGAGTTTTAAATGTTACATGACTTCCATCTGTTGTAGATGTAACTTGCTTCGCTGTATTACCTGCATCATCTTCAAAGTCTAATGTAAAGCCTACTATTCCTTCTACATCATCACTTTGCATTGTATAAGTTGCAGTCCAATTACGTCCACTTCCTGTTACATTTGCAGTTTTTCCAGCTATAGTTACTATTGGTGTTTTAATGCCTTCATCAGTTTCTATTGTTAATGTTATTATATCTCCTACCTTTGCCAATGAATTATTATTTTGATTATTGGATGTTATAGTCACGCTTGATGCTATAGGAGGTTTATTATCAATAACTTCTATAGTGCCTGCATTAACAGTTGTTTCTCCTTCAAATTCAAAAGGATCTTCATATGTTACTTTTCCTTCATTGAAATGATATGTTTCTGGTTTATCCATTTTAACTGTTATGCTAAATGCTCCATCTACTTTATATAGATTAGATTCAAGATCTTTTTTCATATTGATTCCTAAAATATTTCCAGTTAGTGTATATCCACTTTCAAAAGTCCCTGTTTTTGTAAGTCCGCTAGGATAATCAACTAATTCTACTCCAGCTGGGAAAGTTTCTTCATATTCAAACTTATTAAAAGGTACACTATTTTTAATTGCATTTCCTACATTATTAAAAGCTAAAACAAGACTATCTGCATCATCTGCCAAGTAAAACTTTTGTCCTTGATTAATTTCTGTTGTAACACCTAAAGCACTTGCCACTTCATTATTGTTTTGCATTGCACCTTCAATAGTTCCAGCACCAGAAATTCTTTTAAAATGTATCATATGGGAGTTTATTTTTATTCCCGATTTATTAACTTCCTCTGCAATTCCTTTTACATATTCATGCCCTATAGTGAATCTTGTATTGTTAGTGTCCTTAGGGAAACTATAATTACCATTTGAACCTGTTAATGGCGAAAAATAATATCTCTCATTATCTATATTATTATTTATACTCGTGCTTAAATCAAGAACATATGAACCATTTTTTGAATATTTAGTTCCTACATTAGCATATCCATCACTTAAAATAACTAGATGTTTATCAGCATCTGTTCCATTATCTAGCATTTGATATGCTCTTCTTAAACCATCCCCTAAATTTGTTCCATTTATGCTAGTTGTTATTTTATCTATATTTCTTTTAATACGATCTTTATTTGAAATATTCTCTATGTTAGATACAACCGCTCCTTTATAATAATATCTAACTACTCCTACTTGTATATTCTTATCACTTGGAAGATTATCTATAAAGCTTTTTGCAGCATCTAAAAGTTTTTTGTTTTCAATATATGTTTTCATAGTTCCAGAAGTGTTTAATACTAAAACTATCTCTACAGGTTTTTCTTGTGTATATTTTATTTCATCCCCATCAATGTTATAAACTAATTTATAATCAGTAGATAAAGGTATACTACTTTCTGGAAAAGTTCTAGTTACACTTGTTATAGGAGTTCTATGAATATTATTTACTTCTAACTCTGATATTTGAGATTCATTTCCTACTTTGTCATAACATCTTGCATATATAGTTGCGTTTTCACTTAATGTTATTTCTCCAGTATACGGTAACCAATCTCCGTTATTGATTCTGTATTCTTTTACTGATGCATCTGATGGATAATTTATTGTTACTGTAACATTTCCACTGGTTTTCGTAGTTGGATTAGCAGTAATTGTTGGTGCATCTGGTGGTGTTCTATCCATTCTTACAGTCTTTGTAGATACCTGTGAAGTGTTTCCTAGATCATCTATTGTTCTTGCTGTAATAATGATTTCTCCTTCATTTATTATATTAAATTCTCCAGTATAATCTATCCAATCTTGAGTTGTTGCTCCTGATAATTTATATTGTATCTTAACTACATCATCCGTATCTGCTGTTATTATTACTGGTACAGCATTTGCATTAGTCCATTCCTCATTAGCACTAATGGTAGGAATATTCAGTTCTCTTCTAGCAATTTCTACATTTATATTTGGAAATTCTTTTTGAGCAGATGTCTTATCTATATCTGTATAATTTATTTTACCTCCAATATTAAAAGTTCCTTCACTTGTTCCTTTTATTTTTAATTTAAATTCAAGAGGTTCTGCTTCAAACTGTGTTTCATCTTCATTTAAAGTGTAGTAAATTCCACCTAAATTGCCTTTAATTTTATTTCCTACTATTTCAAGACCATTCGGAAGTGGCTCTACTATTTCAATACCTTTAGGTATTGTTTCTTCAAATAAAACATTTTCTACAGGAAGCTCACTTTTTATTACATCTGCTATTTGATTATATACTTCTTGTAGATTTTCTGATTCTAATGCTTCTTTATAAAATCCATTTGATGAATCAGCGATTTGTTGAAGTTTATCAGCATTTATTCCATTACTAAATCCAATCACATAAGTGTTTATATCTAAAGAGTCATCACTTACTCTTTCCCCCATTGTCTTTGCATAATTAAGTGCGTATTCATAAGGATCTTGATCATTACGATAATCATGAACTTTACCTATCGATTCATCCTCTGCATATTCCCATCCATTCTTAGAAGCCCCTCCATTGTATCGTGCTCCATTATAACTAAATGCCGTAGGAACTCCATCCGTCATCAATACAATATATTTTTTTGCAGTACTGTTTCCTGAGTTTTTAAGCGCATAATAAGCTTTTCTTATTCCATCACCTATATTGGTTCCTCCACTAGAATCACACTGTTCATCATTTATTTTCTTAATTAAAGTATCCATTTCTGTATTGGTATAAAATTTACTAGCTTCTTCTGCTTGAGTGCTATATGATATAAATGTTATTTTTGTTTTATCATCTTTTTTAAACTTGTTTACAAAAGAAATAGCTGAGTTTTTTGCTGGTTGCATTCTGCCATTAAAATCCATACTACCTGATTTATCAAATACAATAGCAATCTCCTTATCTTTTAAATAAGAATAATCATCACAAGGTATATAATCAGGCTGAATTTTATAATTAATGTAAAATTCTTCATTCATTTTATAATTATTCTTATCTACATTTTGAATTAAAGTTAAAGCCGCCTTAATTGGTTCTTTAAGTTCTACTTCAACCTGTGGAAATTCTATAGTTATTATTTTTTTGCCATAATTAATTACTTCACACGTTAAAGTTGCTGGCTCTTGACTAGTTGTATACATGCCAGGTGTTATATCTTTATTTACTGCTCTTCTAATTTTATACTTAACAAAAACTCCTTCATTGTCTCCTGTATTGTCAAAAGTAATTCTTAATTCATTATTTACTTGTTCTGTATCAAAATGTAACGATTTAAAGTTGTTATTTTTTAATTCCATTACTTCAAAAGAATTAGGTACTATCTCAAATTCATCTGCGATTTTATCTGTTATGTTACAATCTTTTAAATTGATAACTCCTCCATAACTTCCATTTTTTCTTTGTTTATTTATTTCTAAAGTAATTTCAAATTCTTCTTTTCCAGGACTACCTAAGTTTTCTGAAGTAGTTTTATTTACTTGTACTAACTCATTCAAATTAATATTACCATATGTCACTGTTGAATCTTGAACTGGATCACCTTCATTACCAGATAAGTCTGAATAGTGATCAATTTTCACTTTAATTGGTCCATCTATCACCTTATTTTTAGATGAATTTATAGAACCATCATTTCCTATTTCATATGAATTTATAGAACCATCATTTCCTATTTTAACAATTGAGGTATAGTTATTTTGTGAATCTTTTGTAATTATAGCATCTGCTACATATTCATTAATTAAAATTTGAGGATTAGAGGTCAAATCTTCTGAAGCAGTAAATTTTATTGTAAGTGTATTTCCTGCCTCTGCCCACTTCTCTTCATTTGTATTGTTAGATGTAACTACTAAGTTGCTAATCGCAGGCTTAGTGTTATCAATTATGAATGGACCATACATCCCTTGTGTTGTCCCTTTCCCACTTTTAAACTTTGTAGCTATATAATATGTTCCATCTTCAGATGGGAAACTTATACCTGAAACATCACCAAAATATGCGCCAGCTATATCACCAGGAGTAGTAGTTTTACTAGAATATAATTCTTGTGATGGAATCGAATAATTAATAGTATTATTGCTGCTATTACCACTATTTATATTTCTTGGAATACTAAATTCATGATTTAAATTTTTATTATATATATATTGAGGAACAAATGCTCCTTGAGTCGGACATCCTTCATACCACTCCATATATATTGGGTAATACTTTCCACCTACAAGGTTTATTCCCGTATATCTTTCATTCACTTTAACTTGTGTATCTTTCTTTGCCCCTGCTGGTGTTGCTCTAAATTGTGGTGGTGCAATTCTCCAGTCCTCTACGAATACCTGCTTTACCCCATCTACCATAAGATATCCATAAGCTCCATCGTCAGAATATGCCCCAAGCAAATAACTTCCAGTTTTTTCCGGTTTGAAATATCCCCAAACTTTCATTGCCTTTTTAGCTGCATTTTTATTGGGTGAATAGCATCTATTTCCCTTAGCTATATCTAATATAAAAGCAGAGCTTACTTCTCCCTGAGTTTCATATATATCCTTTGCAACTATAGCCCTTTGTATCAATACACCCTCACCTACAGGTGTTCCAAAGCTTACATCTCTCGGTAATGCTTGCCCCGCCTTTCCCTTATATTCATAATGTTTTGTATTAATATATCCCTGATTGCCTAAATCATCCTTATATGCTTCACGAGTATTCGGTTCAGGTAAATCAATATTTGTCATTGTAGAATCAGACGGAAACTGTGGCTTAGTAGTTAGATTACTTCCCTTTACAAATTGATATTTTCCTTCACTTACACCCGAGTATGAAATTTTAGCAGTTGGATCTGCCGAAAGTCTTACAGGAGGATTAATAATCTTATCTATAGTTGCGTTATCTCCATTATTAATATATTGAGGTATACTTTGATTCGATGAATCAGTTACATTTATTGTAATTTTAGATGATAATGTATCTTCTTTTATTTTTACTAATCCTATATTTATACTTGCTGGTGGTTTTATTTTCTTGATTTCACCCTTATCTGGATCTACGTTTGGATCATTTTTATTTGTTAGCTTATAACCTCTATTTTTTAATTCATCTAAATCTAATTTTATGACATTGTCATTACCGTGATTTCCAGCTAAAACCTCATAATCCCCATTTGAAGATTTAGTTGTTTCGTCAAAAAATTGATTTCCCTTCCCAAAATAAGAAGAAATAGTTAGACCATCTATTCCATTTTCACCCGAATCTTTTTTCCCATTTTCGTTACGGTCCCACCATACACATACACTTATTAAATCTTTAGGTTTGTTTTTAGTTTTGTCGTTTTTAGCATAAATAGGAGTAACCATAGTCATTATCATACACATCATCATAATAATACTAATTATTCTTTTTAATTTTTTTTTCATAATCTCCCTCCTCTTTTTATTTATTCCTAAAATAAACTTCATCTATAATTTCAACTTCAGATTCATTTTTCTTTACTGTAATCTTTATTTCAATACCTTTACAATCTTTATAACTAGATGTACTAGGAATAGGTTTTGTTTCAAAACCTTCGATATTTTCTGCTAATTTAACTTCTGATTGTGTTCCCTTTTTATAATTTATTGTTTTATTTGACTTATCATATTTTATAGTCAAGTCCTTTTTAAATTTAATAGCATACTCTGCAGAATTATCTGTTGGTTCTTCCAATACACCTTCTGTTCCTCTTACTTTATCTATAGTTTTAGTCATTGCATTTTGAGATTGATGCTGTGCTGTTATTTGATCATCTGCTTTAAAGAACAGTTTATAATTTGATATAAAAAACGATCCTACAGCTCCAATTACAATTCCTGCTATTGCTAGAACTATTAGTAATTCTATTAATGTAAATCCTTTTTTATTAAGAAGATATTTCATTTTTCAACCCTTCTTTAAAACTAATTTTTGGTTTTTTCCCAGTTTGTAATATTTATTAAATCAGAAAATTTGTAATAGGTTTTAACATCACTATCTACACCCATGTTATCTAAATATACATTCACTGCTTTACTCCATAGAGGATCTTGATCAAATAAATCACCGATTTGAGTTCCTTTTGTTTTTAATATATTTTCAGCTATTTTATTGATGACATAATTATTATTGAAATTTGTATTGTAGTCATTAGTGAATATTTTTTCTTGATTATCTTGTATATATATATTTCCCTCGGTTACAATAGTTCCTGTGAAATTTATTTTCCCTAAAATATAAACATCACCTTTAGTAACTATTATTCCTTTTAATATTCCATCTTCATTTGTATTTATCGTGTAATCAGCATTATTTTTTAGATTATTTGCTTTTGCTCCTATTATCCAAAGAGTTTCATTTGTATCATTTACAAAAAATATTTCTTTGTTATCTATATTTTTATTTATATTCTGATTAAAATTGAATCTGCTTCCTATACTTAATTTTCCATCTACTAGTGTATGTTCTTTAAAAGCTTTATTTAAATCAATTTGTGTATCTCCCATTTTATTTACATAATAGTTGTACTCTCTAAGGTTGTTGTCAAAAGCACTTATGTAATCAATTGTATCAATTCCTGCTTCTAGATTTGATGTATTATTTTCTTTTTTTATATAATCTCCAAGACTATATTTTATATTTTGAATATCTATAGAACGATTTCCAAGATTAAGAATGCTGTTATCATTATCATGTACTGCTTTTAGGTATTCTCCTCTTTGTTTATAAGTGGGAGCAGAACTATCTTTAACATTATCCATTAAGTATAAAGGAGAAAAATATCCAAATTCAACTTTATCTTTAGCATATGCTCCACTATCTAATGTTTCTGAATAACCTCTATAATTTCCTTTTACAGATACACTTTCACCAGTTTGATAATCTACATCCAAATCTATATATACTGTTCCCGCTATAAATGTACCTTTTCTTTCTTCATCTGTATTCCCATAGTAATCTTTTGGCTTTCCATCTCCTGTTATTCTTATACTAGATCCATTTCCTATATCATCACTATTTATAATTATACTGCTACTTTCGTTATGACCTGTTGCTCCATATGTAAATCCGTAATAATTACCATTTATATTTACATTGGATTTTGTACCATTAAGTTCAATATCATCAAATGTATTAACATTTCCATTTATAGTTATATTACAACTTTCTTGTTCTTTTGGTATTACTAATGCATTACAGTATACTTCTCCATCGTTTACAGTTATATTAGAATTATTTGATTTTGTTTGAAGATAGCTGCCTGTTATAATATTTCCATTTACAGTTAAATTTCCTTGTTCACCCTTTTCTCCTACTATAATGCCTCTTTCTTTAATAGATTTATCTGGATTTCCATATGCATATATATCTCCATTTACATTTACATCATTTCCAGTGACTATTATATCTTTATCTGCTATTAAAGCTTTTGTCCAAAGTACATTTTCTTTTAGTGTTAATACTTCATTCCCTATATAATATGAAGTATTATATTCTGGTATTGATATAGAAAATGTACTTTTAATATTTTTATTAATGCTATCATGAGTAAATTGAGAAGTTAATGTACATTTAAATTTGTTATTATCTTCTTTCATATAATTTTTTAGTTCCTCATTATAAATATCTAATTGAGTTTGTTTTATATCTTCTGTCATTGGTGGAACCTTAGGATATTCACTCATTTTTTCTACATTAATAGTAGGTTTTGATGAATCTATATTATTATCTAGAATAGAATAATTATTTGATTCTAACAATTGTTCTTTAAGATCATTTAAACTAGTATCATTATCCTCTTTTTTATTAAGATACTCAGCATATCCTTCAGCAAACCATTCCTGCATTTTTATCTTTATATTTTCTTCATTTATACTTCCATCTTCGTCTATAAATACGCTATCTATTGAGTCTTCTATTGGTTCTTTATGTTCTTTTGCTCTTTCTTGAACTATAAAATCTTGTAAGTTATCTTTAACATTTTCATTTCCAGCTTCAATTGCTTTATTAACTTGATCCATCATAATTCCATAAGCTTCTTCAAGACCTGCTTCGGATAAATAAAATGATGTTTTTTCTCTTTTATCATGCATTTTTACTTTTAAATTCATAACCGCTGATGACATTATAGCTGTCCCTAGAATACTAAGTACTGATAAACTCATTAATACCATTGTTAAGGTAGATCCTTTTTGGGATTTTAAAAATTTTTTTATCATATATATCTACCCCTAATCTATCTTTTTTAATCCTACTAATTTTGTTATTTCTTTATTATTTTTTTGTACTGTTATTGTGATTTTATATACCCAGTTATTTTCTTCTTTTGCTACTGTATTATCATAAATATTCTTATGTACATATACTTTTCCTATTGATTTTTGTATATTTATTTGATTATTACTATCTTTAGAGTTTATAATATATACATTAGTTTTTGGTTCATTCAAGCTAGATACTTGTAAATTTATTTTTTTATCTCCCTTACAGTTTAGTTTTATATTAATATCATCTTTAATTTCATTTGTAGTATCATCAATTAAATTTACAGTTTTCTTTTTGTCGTTAATATCTATTATTATGCTAGTTTCAGTATTCTTTTGTATATTAATTGTTATTGTTCCGTCATTTTTAATATACTCGTCTTTATTATCTTCAAAGTCATCTTCAAAAACAATTGTATCTTGTATATCATTATCTTTTTCTATTTTTATTTCTCCATGATATGTTATTAAACGCTCTTCACCTTTATCTATTTTATATTTGTCCTCTTCTTTATCTTCTTCTTTTACTTTCTGTTTTAGCGTTTCTACTTTTTTATATACAGTAAAATCTCCTTCATCTTTTTTATAAGTTACACTACTCTCATTATGTTGGGCAGTAGTGTATATTATAAAATCATTATCACTTTTATTTATAGTTAACTGATTGTTTTCATACACTATAATGTCACTAAATTTCGTTTTTTCCATATATTTTTCAGCTAACTGATTTGCTTTTAGTCTATCTTCTGAATTCTTATTTACTTTTATTGTATTTACAAAAAATGAAGAAAGAGGTGTAATAATAATTCCAAGTATAGCCAAACTTACAACAAGTTCTACAAGTGTTAATCCTTTATTGCATTTTATCATTTTATCACCTTAACACTTCCAAGCTTATTAACTACTTTTACTCTAGGATTTTTAGTATCTTCATAATCAACATTTACATTTAATTTTAAATTCGTTTTGTTAATTAAAGATAGATTTATTCCACTAGTATCTTCAGCACTATTTCTTTTATTACTTATAATATTAAGATTTACAGTAGTTCCATGTGGATCAAACTCAATCATATCATTGTCATAATCTTTAGGATAAGCTTCTGCTTGAGTTTTATATTTGTAGTAATATTTTTTATCAACTTGAACTATTTGGAATTCTACATTTTCAAAGTTTTGGTTATCTGCGTATACATAGCTTCTACCTAACTTATCCATAGCTCTTCCCATTATCACAGTAGGCAAATCCGAAGATATAGGCTTTACAGTCATAATAAAATCATTATTTACAACTTCATTATTCTTATTATATTCAGAATACCCACTAAAAGGAACAAACGGGTCATCTTTTCCATATCCATTATCAAAATCCCACTTTAGATATTCTTCGTCCTGTTTATGAATTTTTGGAACAGAGTAAAAGTCTAATGCAATACTTCCTGTTATGCTATTTTCCTCAGTTACAATTCCATATTCATCTGTATTATTTTCTTTAGCTTTAGATATTGAAATATTACTTACAAGTATCTTTTTATCGTAAGTTTCTATTTGTTCTAAAAAAATAATTAAATCTTTATATTTTCCTTTATAACTAATTGTTGCAGTCATTTTTTCAGTTTCTTTCTTATTTTCATCTGTATTTTCTTGATTTTCATTACTTTCTTCATCTTTCTTTACTTTTTTATTACCTTTATATTCTTCTGATAGATTTTTGATTAAATAATCTTTATCTTTTTCTTCTTCTTTTTTTACATCAATTTCATTAACATCTATCTCTGAAAAACTAATCGAATTACCTTCTAAGTTCGATTTTTCAAGCATATCATCTAAAATCACTATTATCTTTTCTTGATTTATACTTGGGAATAAAGGTTTTGTCATAGATTTTATCTTAGCATTTATAATTTTGAAATTTTTATGTACTGGACTTTTCTCGGATATTTCCAATTTAACTCTTTCAACCTCAGCTTTTTTATCTATTACCTCTTGTTTCATATTATCAAGCTTTGTAAGCTGTGGACTTAATATAAATTTATAATATCCTCCTATAATAAGCATTAACCCTAATACTATTAGCATAATTTTTTCTCTTATAGATAATTTCACTACCTTTCACCGCCTTTCAAAGTACACTTTAAGGCAAATGTGAAATTTTGAGATTCATCTGATTCTTTGCTTATATTTGATATATGTACATCATTAAATATCTCTAATTCCTTTAAGTTATATTCAAGTTCTGCTATAGATGTTCTATTCATTGCTATACCTTGTATATTTACATTTACTCCATCTATATTCATACTATTTAAAAATAAATCTGTAGGTAATTTTGAAGATATCCTATCCATTAAAATAGTATTGATTTTATCTGCTTTATTCATTTCTATGTTAATATCACTTACTTCATTATAGTATTTTTTCATAATTTCTATTTTTGTTTTTTTCTCATTTACTTTTTTTAACTCTGCAACTACTTTTTCTGAATCTAAATACGCTTCATAATGTGCTTTTTCTTCTTCTAGTTTTTTAATTTTACTATTTGTATATATTGCAAATCCACACATAGATATAATTAGTATACTTATACTTGAAAATATTAATATATTATGGTTCTTCGATTTCTTATTTTGATCTATATATGGTGAAAAAAAGTTAAAATCTCTCATAACCCTCTACCTACTTTCGTATAATTGATCCTATGCAGTTTAAATATTGATTCAGTTTTATATCTTGTGCTTCTTTTCCAAGCTTTATATTGGACATTTTTTCTATTTTCACAACTTCAATATTTAATTCTTTTTTAAAGTGATCTTCTAATCCTTTAATCTCTGATCCTCCACCATATAAATATATTTCTTCTATTCTATTTTCTCTTTTTATATTTTCATAATATCTAAATAATCTTCTAATTTCTTGTATCCAATTATTAACAGAGTCTTTCACTACATCATTTAACATTTCTAATGAAATAAGACTATTGTTATTGTTTAAATTAGAATTTTCTATTTTTCTTTTTTCAGCTTCTTCTAAAGATAGATTAAGCATATTTGCAATATTTGTATCTATTTCATTACTTCCAACAGGTATAACTCTACTAAATTCTAATACCCCGTTAGAAATCATATTTAAATTCATGTGATTATGTCCTATATCTATAACAGCAACAGTTTTGTCCAAACTGGAATTTTCGTCATTAATCGTAACCTTAGATTCACATAATTTAGACACTGCATTTGAATTCATATCTAAAGCTACAGGAATTAAGTTTAATTCTTTTATCAATTTCAAATAATCTTCTACTATTGTTTTGGGAAGTGCGGCAACAATTATTCTTCCTTTTTTTATATTTTCTTCCATGAAAGTTTCTAAAATTTTGTACTCTATCACATAATCATCAAACATAATCGGTAAATACTGTTCTATTTCAAATCGTACCATTGTATTCATTTCTTCTTCTTTTTTAGCAACAGGTACTGTTATTTCTCTGTTGATGATTGATGTACTTTGAACTGTACAAATTGTCTTTTTAGTTTTTATATTTTCACTTTGTACATATTTAGTTATAACTGACTTTAAATCTTCTATACTCCATATACTTCCATCTTTATATGAATTAGGAGGAGTTTCTATAATCATTGCTTTTTCAACTAATACATTATTTTTGGTTTGTTTTCCTACTACTATTTTTATATTTTTACTTCCTATATCTATAGACAAAACTTTGTCATTAAACAAGTTTATTACCCCCATTAATCTAGCTTATTATTTTGAGTATATACCAATTTACAATCTCATCTCCACAATAGATTGTTGCAAGAGTTGCAATAGCTATAAAAGGTCCAAATGGAATGAAATCTTTTCTACTTTTTATTTTAAGAAATATTAATATCAACGAAGCAACTGCCCCTATAATAAAAGATAATAAAGTTATCAAAAGAATATATTTATATCCCAAACTAAATCCTAACATCCCCATGAGCTTAATATCACCACCACCCATAGCGTTAGTTACTAATGCAATAATTAAAAACAATCCGCCACCTATAAGTAGTCCTATCAATCCATCCCACATATTACCTTTGAAATTGTATGATATATGTATAATAAAACTTATTATAATTCCAAATATTACGATTTCATCAGGTATAATCTGAAGATCATAATCTATAAAAGTTATAACTATAAGAATACTAGATAAAATTGCATATTTTATGAATAAGATGGTTATACTAAACTTTAGATATAATATTAAATAGATCAAAGCATTTAATAATTCAACAGTCGGATATCTCATAGATATTTTGTCACTACAATATCTGCATTTACCTCTTGTCCAAATAAAGCTTATTACTGGGATTAAATCAATTGGTTTTAGGTTAGTACTACATTTTGGACAATGAGATGGTGGAAATGAAATTGATTCTTTCTTTGGTATTCTATGTATACATACATTTAAAAATGAGCCTATGAGAAGGCCTAGGGTTAAAATTATAAAACTCATATTGTTCTCCTTAAAAAAATAATAGGAAGTGATTAGCCATGGGCTAATCACTATAAAATTTTCAATCTAATTTCACGATTAATCAATAGTAAAATCAGATGAATCTTCTGTATATGTTTGTTTTCCTGTATTACCTGTAGGAGTCCATTCTACCACATATTTATCACTAGATTTACTTAATGTAAATGTTGGTCCCGATTGAGGTGTTCTGCCATTTCCTGCTGGAAAATACTCATCACTTAGATTCTCTAAAGCCGTTTTTGCAGTACCTGTAGTAGTCGCAGCAACAGGATTTCCAGTATTAATTTCTTGAAGTCTTGCTGCTTTTACTATTTGTGATGCTGTAGCATAATCAGCTTTTATTCTAGACTGTTGTTGTAATCCAGTAAAGTTTGGTATTGCAATAGCAGCTATTATTCCTAGTATAGCCATAACAACTATAAGCTCTATTAATGTAAATCCTTTTTTATTTCTTAATTTCTTTTGAATATTTCTTATCATAATTTCACCTCCTTTCAAATAAAATTATTATATTTTCATCTACTACAATTCCTAAAAATGAGCCTTACTAAAATGTTAGCTACTTTTTGGTTAATATTTTACTATAATACTTAGGTTGAGACGTTGAAATATATGTTAAGAAACTTCTTTTGTCTGACCGTAAGGGAGTTTAAGAAGTTTTAATATATTTAATAAGACTTAGCCTTAGTATTATTAAAATATTGACTAAGTAGAGGTATTTTAATAAGTTTCATTTTTCGATTAACCGCTCTTTAGATAAAACTAAAGCCAAATACTTAAACAAAATAATTGCTCAATACTTGGCGGTCGGTTGCACCAATAACTCCATATCTTCCAGGTGCCCATCTACAGAAGATACTTCACAGTTCCCATATATTATTGTATCGTATTCATCATATCAAACATAGGAAGCATCATAGCTAAAACTATAAATCCAACTATACCACCCATAACAAGAATCATAATCGGCTCAATTAATGTCGTTATTTGCCCCAGTGCCGTCTCCAATTCTTCATCATAAAAATCAGCTGTCTTTTCAAGTATTTCATCAAGCGAACCTGATTCTTCTCCTATCTTTATCATTGAAGTAACCATTGGCGGAAATACTCCTATCTTTTCAAGAGGACTTGCAAGGTCTATACCTTTTCTAACCTCTTCTTTAGCTTCAATTATTCCTTTTTCTACAATTATATTTCCTACAATCTTTGCTACAATTTCAAGTGCCTGTATTAATGGTACTCCACTTGATAATAATGTAGATAATGTTCTTGTAAATCTTGATGTAATTATCTTTTGTATTACTCCTTTAACTATAGGTGTTCTAAATCCTACAATCCCGATTAACATTTTTCCTCTTTCACTTTTTGCATACTTAATTATAACATAAATAGCGACAGAAAGTGTCAATAAATGTATGTACCAGTAATTTTTTATACCATTACTTATACTAAGTAATATTCTAGTTGGAAGAGGTAGTTCAACCCCACTACTTTCAAACATTCCTACAAAGGTAGGCATAACGAATGTTAATAAGAATGTTACTACAACAACTGCTACTATACTTAATATTATAGGATATGCCATAGCACCTTTTATCTTGTTATTAATTTTATTTTCTTTTTCATAATGAACAGACATTCTTTCCATTATTACATCTAAATTACCACTTACTTCACCTGCTTCTACCATGTTAATAAGTAGTTCTGGAAATACATCCTTGTATTTCTTAAGACTTTCCGAGAATGTAAGTCCTTTTTGAACATCATCATGAACATTTCCAATAACTTTTGCAAGTTTTTTATTCTCAGTTTGAAGTTTTAGAATATCTAGACAGCTTATTATTGTAATACCTGCATTTAATAATGTATAGAACTGTCTACAAAAAATTGCTATATCCTTTGTTTTTATTTTTTTAAAATAATCTGCAATTCTTATATCTTTACTTCCTTTATCTTCTTCTACTTTCATAGGATAATAATTATTTTGCCTTAACATTGACAAAACTTCTGCATTTGAATTCGCTGTATACTTTCCTTCTATTCTCTTACCCGATTTATCTATAGCACTATACTTATAGTTGGGCATCTTGTCACCCCCTATATATATCTACTGACCATATCCTTGTCTATTGCATAAGTTAATAATGATTCTTTTGATATTATTCCTTTTGAATACAAGTTTCTTAAGTCATTATCCATAGTTTGCATTCCAAATTTCATCCCTGTTTGTATAGATGTTTGTATTTGATGTGTTTTTCCTTCTCTTATAAGATTTCTTATTGCTGTAGTTGCTACCATTACCTCAAGCGCGGCAATTCTTCCACTTCCATCCTCTTTTGAAATCAATTGCTGAGATATAACCCCTTCAAGAACTGCAGATAACTGTACTAATATTTGGTCCTGTTGATGCGATGGAAAAACATCTATTATTCTATCTATAGTTTTAGCAGCACCTATAGTATGAAGCGTTGAAAATACTAAATGCCCTGTTTCTGCTGCTGTTAGAGCTATTGATATTGTTTCTAAATCTCTCATCTCTCCAACTAATATCACATCAGGGTCCTGTCTTAAAGATGATCTTAAAGCATTTGCAAATGACTTAGAGTCAGTCCCTATTTCTCTTTGATTAACTATGCTTTTATTATGTCTATGAAGATATTCTATAGGATCTTCTAATGTTAATATGTGAGCACTTCTGTTTTTATTTATGTAATCAATAATTGATGCTAATGTCGTTGACTTTCCGCTTCCTGTAGGTCCTGTTACAAGTACAAGACCTCTTTGTTTTTTAGCTAATTCCTTTATAGCAGGTGGTAGACCTAGTTTTTCCATGCTTGGTATTTCTAAAGCTACAGATCTTATAGCCATACAATACGTTCCTCTTTGTTTAAATATATTTACTCTAAATCTTCCTAATTTATGATAAGAAACAGATGTATCAAATTCACCTTTTTCTTCTAATTTCTGAAATTTTTCTTCATCTAGTATTTGTTTTACCAATATCATATTATCATCTGGCAATAATATATCTTCACCATACTTACTAAGTTCTCCATTTATCCTCATAACAGGTGGAAATCCAACTGTTATATGAAGATCTGATGCACCTAATTCTATTGTTTTTTCAAGTAAATCATATATATTCATATCCATCACCTAATTATTATTATTATTATATGCCACTGTCATAAATTCTTTAAAGCTAGTTGTTCCATTTAATACAAGTTCTTTACAATTATCTCTAAGACTAACCATCCCCTCATCCATTGCTATTTTTCTTAATTTATCTATACCGTCTTTATTATCTATTGATTCTCTTATATTTTTGGTCATATTCATTATCTCATGAATTGAAGTTCTTCCTTTGTATCCAGTATTATAACATTTTGGACACCCTTCACCTTTATAAAGCTCAGTTTCATCTCCTATATTAAGTATTTCTTTTTCTTTTTCACTAGGAGTATATGTTTTTTTACAGTTAGTACATATTTTTCTAACAAGTCTTTGAGCTATCGATCCAACTACAGATGCTGATATAAGGTATGGTTGTATTCCCATATCTATAAGTCTAGTTATTGTAGATGGAGCATCATTAGTATGCATTGTGCTTATAACAAGATGTCCTGTTATCGCTGCTCTTGCTGCAATTTGAGCAGTTTCTGCATCTCTTATTTCTCCTATCATTACAATATCTGGGTCCTGTCTAAGTATTGATCTAAGTCCATTTGCAAACGTTAACCCAGCTTTGTTATTTACTTGAACTTGATTTATACCATGAAGCTTATACTCTACAGGGTCCTCTACTGTAATTATATTTTTATTTATTTGATTTAATTCCTTTAATATTGTATATAATGTAGTGGTTTTACCACTTCCTGTAGGCCCAGTGATTAATATAATTCCATTAGGATTCTCAATCAATTTATAAAATCGCTCTGAATTCCCTTCAGTAAATCCTAGCTGACTCTTTGAAAGTAAGAATGAACTTCTGTCCAACAGTCTTATAACTATTTTTTCTCCAAACACAGTTGGCAGTACAGATATACGAAGGTCTACTTCTTTTCCATCTATACTTATCTCTATTCTACCATCTTGCGGAACTCTTTTTTCTGCAATATCCATTTTCCCCATTATTTTAATTCTTGTAACTATTGCTGAATGAGTAGTTTTTGCTGAACTCATAATTTCCTGAAGCTGTCCATCTACCCTAAATCTTATTCGAACATTTTCTTCGAAAGGTTCAATATGTATATCACTTGCTTTCGCTTTTATCGACTGCTTTATTATAGAATTTACAAGCCTAACAACAGGTGCATTATTTATATCATTTAATATTGCTTCGTCTAAATCATTTATATTATCTACCTCATATTGTTTTTTAAAATCTTCTATTGCCTTTTCAGCTACTTCTTTTCCATAACATCTATCTATTGCATTTAATATATCATATTGTGAACATATACAAGGGTCAACGTCCATATTTGTAGCTATTTTGACATCATCTATTGCGAATATGTTAAGAGGATCTACCATAGCCACCATAAGCTTCCCTCTTTGTTTTCTTATGGGAATTAACTCATATCTTCTTGCTAAGCTTTCCGATATTAATAATGGAACTTCTTCATCTATTACAAAGTTCTCAAGATTAATATGTGGTATTCCTAATTGAAACTCTAGTATTTCTATGATATCTTGCTCTGTTATAATATTATTGTCTATAAGTATTTGTCCTAATTTTTTTTTGGATTTTTTTTGTTCCTGTAAAGCTTTTTCCAATTGTTCTTGAGTTATTTTTCCTGTTGATATTAGAATTTCTCCTAATTTGATTCTTTTGTACTCCATATTAAAATCTCCTTGTGTTTTAATAGATATTAGCAAATTTCAACTCTTTTTCTCGTGGCATTCCTTCAATAATTAGTATATCATGTGACTTAATATCTACATCTAAACCATAGCTTTTCATATACTCTACAACTTCATTTTCATTATTTATATGCTTATTTAGAACATCAAGATCTCCTATAACTTTTATTTCATACGGCTGAACTATAGGAATAAAGTTTATGTTTATATGGCTTCCGGCTAAAGCGATTGCGCTATATTGACTAACCCTTTGGCCATTTATAGATATAGCTTCTCCCCCATACCTTTTTACTTGATTGACCAATCTTACAAAAAAATTATTTGCCTCCATCAAATCCCCTAAGTTTAAATCTTCTTTTGTATCTATTTTTATTATAATACCAGGCCCTTGAACATCCTTATATCCTAAATTTATTTTAAGATTATCTATATTATCTTTCATACTTTTTACTAATGGATCATCTATTTTATTTTCTTCTAATACCTCTAGTTGATTGTTCAAGTACTCTTTCTTAGATGTTAATTTTTTATTTTCCTGTTTAACTCTATTAACTTGATCTACTATCTGTTTATCAAAAAAAGAAAGTTCTCCAACTGTATTGTAATTACTTTTAAGTTGAATACCCACTCCCGCTCCCAAAACTAAAGAAAGTATCAATATATGTATATAGGATTTTTTCATAATCTTAACTCCTCAAATTTAATTTACCATTCACTATTATAATACATCAAATTCTTTTCAATTTATACAAAAAGTTAACAAAAATTCACATATTATGATTTCCTTATATAAAAATAATTTCCTTATATATATATAAAACTTGTGAATATAAAATATACTCACAAGTTTTTTTTACTTTAATTTAAATTGTTTTGTTACTTCCTCAAGTTCTATCGCCATACTTGATAATTCTTCCGCAGATCTTGTTATTTCATTTATTGTAGCAGATTGTTCTTGACTAGAAGCTGCTACCTGTCCTGTATTAGTAGCTGACTCCATTGCTATGACTTCTATTTCTCTAGCAAATTTCATAACCTGTTGAGATTTTTCAGTAGAATTTGATATATTTTCACTAGTTATAAGTAGCTTTTCCTTTGTTAAATCAAATCCATCTAGTATATCCTTTAGATATTCTGCAACCTCAGTTACTATAGTTTCTCCTTTTTTTGTTTCTTCAGCCCCTTGATTTATGGCTCCACTAGCTCTTTTAGTATTTTGTTGCGTAGCTGTTATTAAATCCTTTATCTTATCAGATGATTTCATGGATTCCTCAGCCAGCTTTCTTATCTCATCTGCAACAACCGCAAATCCTCTTCCACTTTCTCCAGCTCTCGCTGCTTCAATAGCTGCATTCAAAGCTAATAAATTAGTTTGGTCTGCTATGTTGTTTATAACTTGCAATATGTCTCCTATTTCCTTCGATGCATCATCTAGGTCCGCTATAACATGAGATGTATATCCAACACTCTCTTTTATAACATCCATCTGAGTTATCATGTCCGTCATCTTGTCTCTACCTTGAATAGCTAATTTACTCGTTTCATTAGCATTATCAACCACATCTATAATCTCATTTTTTATGTAATCCATTGAGTTTCCAACTTCTTGTATATTATTCAACACATTATTAGTAGCTAAAGATTGCTTTTCTGAACCTTGGGCTATATCTTGAGTTGATAACGCTATCTGTTCAGAAACCATAGCTGCTTGCTCAGTTGAAGCTAATAATTCTTGAGAAAAAGATGATACACTAAGCGTGACATCTTGGATTTTATTAGTTATTCCACTTAAATTATCTATCATATCATTAAAGCCTTCAGTTAATACTCCAATCTCATCATTTGATTTAATATCTATTTTTTCAGTTAAATCTCCATTCGATACTTTTTTAGATACTAGAACTACTTTTTGAATAGGATCTATCATTTTTCCAAGCATAAATATTATTATAAATGCACTTAATACAAATGTTATTATAGCTGTAATTATAGACTTTATCATTGTACTTCTAATAGCAGCATTTAAATTTTCCATAGATATTCCTATATCTACTGCACCTATGTGTTCTCCATTATCATATATAGGCATTAATACATCATATGTAGGTATAGTATCTTTGTACATAAATTCTGATGTATGTTGTTCTCCATTTTGAGCAGCCTCTATACTTCCTTCGTCTTTACAATCTATTCCTATTCTATCTTTCTCACTGTGGGCCACAGCCTTTAAGTTCTTATCTATAAAAAGTGCAAATACTATATTATCTTGTTCTGCAATCTTATCTATTACAGTTTGTATCTTCATAGAGTTTTGCATTTCCTCTATGTTATTAGCTATAATACCAACTTGAACTATTCCTCCATTTTCTAATCTTGTGGCCCCGTATTTATAAGAATCTCCAGAAACTTCACTCTTTCTTATATCCTCTATAACTCTATCTTGTATTCCATCCAATAAAGGTTTAACTGCATGCGTATCAGGATATTTATAACCTATATTTTCAATCAAATTAGAGTATATTATAACACCTTCATTATTAGTTACATCAATCTCAGAAACCCCTGTATTTTCAGCTGCTTTCTTTAAATATTCATTTGAAATATCCTTATTACTTCCAATAGTATAAGCCACTGATGCTATTGAGTTTCCCAACAGTTCATCCATTTGTTCTATTGCGTTATTATTGCGTTCTAATTGATATGTTATTTCTTTAACTAACCCTAGACCATCTTCTTTCAACTGTTTTTTCATAGATTCATCTATTGTTTGAATAGATAAATAAGTACTTATAGTTAATATTGACATTATAACCAATAATATAATTGATGTTATTTTTGTTTTTATTGAATTCATCTTAAAATTTAATTTAAATTTCATGAAACCTCCTCCAATTTTTTTATTTTTTTGTATATATTCTCACTTGATTATAACACAATTCTCCATTTTATTTCTTTTTTTCCTTATCTTAATTATATATATTTTTGTTGCAATTTTCTAAATAATTCTATAGTCACAAATAAAAACACCCTTTTAAGACTATCGTCCTAAAAGAGTGCTTATTTTAAACTTTAAATTGCTCAACTGTAAGTTCAAGTTCCCTAGTCATACAAGAAAGTTCTTGTACTGATGCTGATATTTCTTGTATACTTGCAGATTGTTGTTCACTGGATGCAGCAACTTCTTCAGTACTAGAAACTGAATCCAATGCTATAGCTTCTATTTCATATGTTGCATTTTCTATATTTTTAACTTTTTCATTTGATAAATTTATGCTTTTATTAGTTTTGTATAATTTTTGTTTTGTTATTTCGAACCCATTTAATATATCTTTTAAGTACTCTCCTACTTGCGTTACTATAATTTCTCCTTTATTTGTTTCTTCTAAGCCTTGGTTTATAACTTTCATTGCCCTTTTAGTATTTTCCTGATTTGATAATATCAATGTTTGTATCTTACCTGCTGATTTAGTTGATTCATCTGCAAGTTTTCTTATTTCATCCGAAACCACAGCAAACCCTCTACCACTTTCTCCAGCTCTTGCCGCCTCTATCGCTGCGTTTAAAGCCAATAAGTTGGTTTGATCTGATATATTATTTATAACCTGAAGTATATCCTCAATTTCCTTTGAAGCATTCTCAAGCTCATTCATTACACTTGATGTATATCCGACATTTTCCTTTATTGCATTCATTTGATTTACCATATCCACCATTTTTTCTCTTCCCTCAATAGCTAACTCACTTGTATTATCAGCATTATCGACGACATCTTTAACCTCATTTTTTATATTATCCATTCCAATTACAACCTCTTTTATATTATTTAATACATTTTCAGTAGATTGAGATTGCTTTTCTGAACCAGCTGCTATATTTTGAGTAGACATAGCTATTTGTTCTGATACAACTACAACTTGTTCAGTTGACGAAATCAGTTCTTGAGAAAAATCCGTTATACCAGATGTAGTTTCTTTTATTTTTGTAGTCATATTTCTTAAATTACTAGTCATCTTATTAAAGGTAGATGCAAGCATTCCTATTTCATTATTACTATTTATATTAATGACTTTAGTTAAATCTCCATCAGAAACCTTATTAGATACTTCTATTACTTCATCTAATGGTTTTAACATTCTGTTTAATAATAAAATTATTATTCCCAAACTAATTGCAAATGCAATACAAGCTACTATAATAGTATTTATAACCATATGCTTTTTTACATTTTCTAAATTTTTCATAGATATACCTATATCAACAGCTCCTATATGCTTACCTTTATTATAAAGAGGTACTAATACATCATATACCCAAAGCCCTGGTTTATACTCATATTCCCAAGCATATTCATTTCCATTCTTTGCTGCCTCTTTACTACCTTTATCATCACATAGTTTTCCTATACTTGCTTTATCACTGTGAGCTACAGCAATTAAGTCCTTATCTATTATAGTTACAAATTCTATACCTTCTTGTTTTGCTATTTTTTCTATTATTTTCTGATTAGACACTGAGTCTTTTATATACTCTATATCATTAGCTAATATCCCTATTTGAAGTACGTTTCCATCTTTAAGCTTTATAGCTGAATACTTGTAATAATCATTAGAAACAGAACTTTTTCTTATTTCTTCCACAATTTTGTTATCATTACCATAAATCAGTTTAGAAACAGCATGCTCTTTTGGATATACAAACCCTATATTTTCATTTAAATTAGAATATGTTATAACACCATCTTTATTTGCTAAATTTATTTCAGAAACATTACTACTTTTAGCCAATTCAACTAAATAATTATCAGACATAAATTCACCTTTAGCAATTATATTACAAATAGATATCATACTATTTTCTAATAATTCATCTATGCTATTTATAGTTTCATTATTATTTTCTATTTGCAGTATTATCTGTTTAACAAGATGAGTTCCATCTTGTTCTAATTGTTGCTTAATAGATTTTTGTATAGTTCTTATAGACATAAAACTCAACGACGATATTATTATAAGTAATATAACTAATAGAGCACTTATAAATTTAAATTTTATAGAACTACATTTGATTTTCAATAAAATCCCCCCAAACCTCTATACGAATATGTATATATTAACATTTTTTCATCTAAATGTCATTAATTAACATCCATTAAAGTTATATTTAACAAAAAAATACGCCTTTTCTAAAAAGGCGTATTTCTTCTTATATCTTATATATATTTATATCTTCACCAAAATTATCTACAATTTCATTAAACTCAGAAACACTCTTAGTAAGATTCTTTATTTCTTCTGTGTAGGTTGTTACACTAGAACTCACTTCTTGAGATGAAGCTGAATTTTCTTGTGCTATTGCTGCTAATGATTCCATATTCTCAAAAATAGCTGATATTGATTCAGTCTCATTTTGAAGATACTCAGATGTTTTTATCATTTTTTTAGCTATATCCTTTATTGTATTATTGGCAAGACTACTTTCTGATACCGCTATATTCAATTTATGATTTTCTTCTTCAAGTACCTCAAACTCAGTTCCAACATCCAATACAAGCTTTTCTATTTCTCCAATAAACATAGATAAATTAGAATTTATCTTACTTACTGCATCTTGAGATTGCTCCGCAAGTTTTCTAACTTCTTCAGCTACAACTGCAAATCCTTTTCCCATTTCTCCAGCTCTTGCAGCTTCTATAGAAGCATTAAGTGCCAATAAATTAGTCTGATATGCAATCGACGCAACTATAGATACAACATCAGTTATATTCTCTGCTTTCTTTTGAAGATTAATACTGTTTTCCTTAACTATTTCAAAACTTTTCAATATATCATTTAATTTATCAGTAGTGGATTTAACATGCGTATAACTTTGTTCTATTCTTTCAACTGAATTTTCTAGTTCTTCTTTATTTTCATTTTCCATTCCGGATATATTTTTTATACCAATTATATTATCATTTAGTAAGCTAACAGCATTTTCGGTCTCTTCTGCTTGAGTTATCGCTGCTGTTGCAACTTGTTCAACTATTCCTGATATTTCCTCAGAAGTGTAGTCCATCTTATTAGCTATGCAAGTCAATGTTTTACTAAAAGTATTCATTTCATCAGTAACACCTTTAAATCCTACAAAATCTTTTCTTATTATATCCTTGTACTCATTGAATATATCGTATACATCTTCATACATATCATTTGATATAAGCTTTCCGCCCTCTATATAATTGTGTGACTTAATATTTTCAAATTCATTAAATATAAATTCCATAGGCTTATTCATAATTTTAGATGATACTAGAAAACTTAAAAATGCTATAAAAGGATATATATACATCCCTATATTTTTAAACAACATATTAACAGGAATGCTGAGTAATACTAACATTATAAAAGATAATAGAGAAGTTTTTACATGTATATCTTTTATAAATCCAAAAGACATCAATTTGTTTATTCTATAAGTCTTTTTAAAGTATATCTCCTCTTGAAATAATATTTTAATTTTAAGCTCCGATGAACTTCTTTCAAGTTCTTCTACTTGTATTTTTTCATTATAATACTTTGCTGCTCCTTCAAGTAATCCCAAGAAGTAGTCAAACATACCTCTCTTTGATTTATATACAAACACAGCTTCATTTTTTGATATAGGTGTTAAATCAAGTCCTGGCGGTTTAGCTCCAGGAATTCTCTTTACAACTATTTTATGTACATCATTCATCGACTTTAAAAACTGATATAATGTATCATGTCTAAAAAAAGCAGGATAATCATTAGTAAATGTAACAACATTATCTATACCTATGCTATTCCATATACTTTTTTCATCCAAGTTAACACCTTTAGCTATATTTTTAACTATATTAAATACAATAGAATCATCAACATCTTCAATAGGAGAAAACGTCTTTGAACTTCTAACATTACAAATCTCCATTGATTTATCAACTATATCATCATTGTATATTTTTCTGCATGTTTTAAGCCAAGTTGATACAACTGTACCTTTCATACAAAATCCCTCCATTTATTCTGAATCATTTATGTAATCTTCTAGTTCTTTTACTCTTTTCTCAAGTAAAACTATTCTTACTAACAACTCATCTTTATTTTCCTCTTTATTCTTTAAAAAATTTATTGCATAATAACCAACAGCAACAGGAATAATCATTATTATCAATAATATAATTATATTTATACCGCTAAACAATAATGGCATAACATTTTTCTCCTATTCAAACTTTATTTTGAATATAATTTTATCATTTTTTTATCAAGTTGTATATGTTATCATACTTTTATTGAAATTCCTTATATTTTTATGCAAATACATGTAATTTTTTCATTTTTTGAAATATAATAATAATATAAAACTTAAATACATAATCTTATTATTTAATTAAGGAGGTTTTTATTATGAAACAAGCTTATCTTAAAACCGAAATGTCTCAACATGAAATGATTCTAACTCAAATGGGCGGTCAAGTAAAGATAATAAAGGGTATAATGTGTTATGTTAAATTCAATATAAAAGAAATTGATGTTGAATACGTATACCATATAAACAATTTAAATAACTATTTCCTCCAAAGAATTTCTCCGTATCCTATGAATATAGGATCATACGCAAATAAAGATGAAATACTCAACGTTATAAAGCACGATATAAAGCAGTTTGAAAACGCATCAAACTCTACAATTTTCAAAGAATTCATAAATATTAATAAAAGATTTGCCGATACTGAAAGACATTTTGAAGATTTATACCTTTACTATAATATTCCACATGATATGTTTAAAAAATTAAATGATAGCTTAGATGAGATAGAAGATTCTATTAAAAATTATAAAACTCGAAGTGAAAGGGTCTATTTTGAAAAAGATCCGGATACTATCTAATAAAGAAAAGACCTCCATATAATTGGAGGTCTTCTTACTATTTAAACTCAAGCATTCTTTCTTTTATCTTAATCTTTAGTTTCTCTATCTTGTCAAAATCCATATTAGGTATATAATACTTTTCCATTACATCATGCTCTTTTTTAGCCCTTCTTATATTATCTATACCATTTTCTATTAGTTTCTCTATCAATCCTCTATCGTATTCTATTTCGTCTTTGTACTTATCTAATATATCATAATTTACACATTTATCTAAATCTACTACTTTGCAATTATTTTCTTTAAACATATTACTTACAGTAAGAGCTATATTTATATCTTTAATTAATATAGTCTCTATATTGTCTTTAATTAAAGGAGTATGATAAACTTCTACATCAAGTCCTTTGAGTATTGCATTTTTATATACTTTTTCAAGTAGTGTAGATTTTCCTGTTCCAATATCACCTTTTATATAATATACATCCGTTGCATCATTAAACAATGTGTCCGTATGCTCCACAACTCCATTAGGAGTTATAGCCGTTCCGAATAAATGTCTTTCATATCCTGCCTTTTCTTTAAAATCAACAGATCCTAATATTTCATCCAGTAACTCTAAAGTTATAAAGTTTACCTTTCCAAAATCCATGGCTTCTTTATACTTAACTACTACATCTTTAAGTATACTCTCTGCAGCCTTCAAGAACTTATATGATCTTGTAAACAATCTTCCAACTTCTTTATTAGACTTTAGTATATCTTCTCTATTTTCCTTCATCTTAGCAATATCCCAATACTCCCCTAAGTTTACAATTTCGTCTACTGCACCAGGGTTTTTAGGGTCTACTATGTGAGGTGCAGTTGCATCTCATATGTAAATGCAAATTTTTCCAATCATATTTAAATAAACTAGAAATAAATCTAAAAGACTGGTAGTTAGCCAGTCTTTTAAATTTATCCTTTTATGTAATTGTAGGTAATTCTACACTATTAATATTAAATATAGCACTTTCATTGTATATTTTATTTTCATTAAGTATAGGATCTTTTGCATTTATGTGTATTACTTTTACTGGATATACTTGATTTTCTTTTGCAGTATTACTTAGTTTTATAGTTAGCTTAACTGTATAAGTTCCTTTACTTAAAACCTTTTTTGGAAGACGTATTATATTCCCATCAAGCACCGCTTGTCCTATTCCTTCTGTACCATTAAATACTTCTCCTACCACTAGATTAGTTAACTCTTCTGGCTTTTCTATTACATATTCTACATTTTCTACTTCTCTAGTTATATCTACATTCAAATCAAGTATTATTTCTGTTCCCTTTATAGCATCAATACTTGTTGTCGATTGATTAATAGGGCTTTTAAAATGTAGATTTTCAAATAAGTCGCCCGGTTCTATACTATTAATATTAAATATAGCTGTTTCATTATATGTTCTATTTTCATTGAGTATAGGATCTGTTGCATTTATCTGAGTTACCTTTATTGGGTATCCTTGGTTTACCTGTGCAGTATCACTTAACTTCATATTTAACTTCACGGTATAAGTACCTTCACTCAAAACCTTATTCGGAATGCGAATTACATTTCCATCAAGCACAGCTTGTCCTATACTTTCTGTACCTTTAAATACTTCTCCTACTACTAAATTAGTTATTTCATCTGGCTTTTCTATCACATATTCTACATTTTTTGCATCTTTAATTACATCTACATTTAAATTAAGTTTTACTTCTGATCCCTTTACAACATCAATACTTGTTGTCGATCCATCTATAGGATTTTTAAAATGTGGATTTTCAATTAATTTTTCACCAGTTAAATAAAAGATTATATTTTCATCTTTAACAACAGTTTTATCAACAGCATATCCTTTTGGTGGTTTAATGAATGCTGTATAATCACTAGGAGGAATATTATCAATAAAATACTCTCCATTTTGATTTGTCACAGCTCCTTGACTACTCATTTTTTGGTTACCTGCATCTTCAATAACCAATACAGAAATATTTGAAATTGGATTATTGCTATCTAATGATAATACCTTTACACGAATACTACTGTTGTTACCACTAAATATCTTATCTCCATTTTCTGGTGTTGAATCTTTAGATGGATATAACCAGTCAGCAGGAACTTCTGCCCATACTCCATCAGTTCTCTGATATTCCATTTTTAATCCACCACCATTAGGCGTATTATAAAGATATTCTATTTGTATTGGATAGTAATCATTACTATTTAAACTATATGATTTATCAAAAGAAAAACTTTCTGTTTTATCATTTAAAGTAATATATCCACTTGCTTTATTATTGTTACTTATAATCAAACGAGCATCTGCCCAATTTGCAATATCCCAAGCAGTACTATAATCAGCCTGATCTACAACTAATTTTAATTCTTTTATTCCAGAAACATCAAGATCAATTTCTTGAGATTTTGTATCCTGTCTGAATTCTCCACTTCTATAAATTTCATTTCCATCTGCATATACACTAAAAGTAATGGATCCACCATTCGCTCCATCATCTAATCCTATTGTAGATTTAAATCTTTCGTATTCACCACCTAAATCATATACAATTGTTGAATTAGCATGTGTTCCTATTCCTTTTTCATAAGTTTGCCCATCTAAATTAATTGGATTTCCTAAAATATTTTTATTTTTCTGTACATTGTTTCCCGATCCATTAGTTGCAGATACCCAATTCCTATCACTTAAATAAGTTACAATATCATTAGTATCAGTAGCTACTCTAAATTTATAGTTAGCCTTTTCTGGAAGCTTCATATATCCCCAAAATTTTGATGCTTCTTTATGTTCACTTCTGTTATAAGGAATATAAAGATTATTATTAAAATCCCCTTTATCATAAAATACTGTTTTAGGAATAATTTTTTGTGATGATATAAATAGCTTTGGATTTTCCCTACGTCTGTATATTGTGTTATGCGCTCCCCAGAAATTAAGTTTTTCCCACCTCTTGCTATAACCGGTATTCCAATCATAAAAATAACTAAATGGTGTTGAATATTGATCTGGGTAATAATTATATAACTTTTCATTTATTGATACAGCACTTGGTTGATAGTTACTGGTACTGTAATAAGTATTTCCATCATATACTGCTTTTGTTTGTCTATTTATACCTGTATTACCATAAATTGAAATATTCGAAGCATTTCCTGTATCTATAAACGAGCTTGTATAGTTTGTATTATTAATAGGATCGTTTGGAGAATACATATAAGCTTCAGGAAATCTTTTGAAGTACATGTTAGCAGGCTGAGGAGTATCCCATGCCACAGTATAATAACAATATTTATCACGGACAGTATAATAATATAGATATTTTAAATCTTCAAGCTTTAAATGTTTATCAAAACTATCTGCTTTTGTAGTTGTTAAATAATCTCTATACAATATACTTTTAAATACATCTTTTCTATCATCCCAATTTGTTATATTTTTAGTATCATAACCTCTGTAATTTAATTGCCCTCCATTTACCAAATCAACATCATTAGGTTCAACTTTTGATGATTCACTAACCCATCTTTCTTTTGTTAAATAAATGATAACTTTTTTTGACTGATCATCATTAGTACCTATATATTGTCGTTTCAGTTTATATCCTTCTGGAGCATTGACTGAAATTGTATAGTCACCTATATTAAGATTATTAAATTTATACTTACCATCTATATCTGTTTTTGCATCAGCAGATGTTATAGGTAAATCTTGTGAATTTGTTATAGTTAATGGAATATTTTCCATTGGAACTTCCGAACCAGAATCTTCATCAATAATTTTTATATCTAAATCATTCTTTCTTGTAAATATTCCTTCAGCTTCCTCTGGTTCAGTGGTCTTACCTGGATAAAGCCAATCAGAAGGCACTTGAGTCCATGCACCATTTTCTTTTTGATATTCCATAGTAAAGTTTCCACCAAGGAAATCATTATATATATATTCAAGATGTATTGGGTAATATTTATTATTTTTTAATGAATATGTATTCTTATTTGAAAATTTGTCTGTTTTTCCATCTACAGTTATGTATCCAACTGCGTGATCCTTTGTAACTAATCTAAATTTATAATCAGAATTATCTTGTATTTTTAAATATCCCCAGAATTTCGATGCTTCTTTATATTCAGTTCTATTATACGGAATATACTGATTGTTATTAAAATCCCCAGTATCATAAAATACTGTCTTAGGAGTAATTTTTTCTGCTGATACAAATAGTTTTGGATTTTCTCTGCGATAGTATTCTCTATTATGCGCTTCCCATCCATTAAGTTTTTGATATTTCTCTTGATAAGCTGTATAAGTATATAACCAGTTAAAAGGTGTTGAATTTTTATCTAGAATATAATTATATGTATTTTCATTTATCATTACACTACTAGGCCTATAGTTATTAATACTATAATAAGTATTTCCATCATATACTGATTTTGTTTCACCATCTATACCTGTATTATTAGAAATTGAAATTTGAGAAGCCTTTGCTCTATCTATAAAAATGCTTTCATAGTTCTTGTTATCAATAGGATCATTTGGAGCATAAATAAAAGCTTCATTAAATCTATCATGTGTTACACTTGCAGGTTGAATCTCAATTGCAGTAGTATAGTAATTAATTGTATTATGTTGAAGATAATAATATAAATATTTTACATTTTCAAGCTTTAAATGTTTATCAAAACTACTCGCTTTTTTAGCACTTACATAGTTTCTATATTTTACTGTTTTAAAAACCTCACTTCTATCTAACAAGTCTTTTATATTCTCAGTATCATATCCTCTATAAGTTAACTTACCTTTATTTTTTATATCTACATCCTTATTATCAAAA
Organism: uncultured Peptostreptococcaceae bacterium; assembly: GCA_942492135.1. Lineage (GTDB taxonomy): Bacteria > Bacillota > Clostridia > Peptostreptococcales > Peptostreptococcaceae > Tepidibacter_A. The sequence continues at coordinate 289,802 of CALODI010000010.1, read as the reverse complement.
CTAACGGATACATTATAAATATTGTCTCCTAAAGGCATAGTTTCTCCATAAATTTGCGTGTCTAAAACCCAAGATAAAATCATAGAAAATATTAAAGTTAAAGAAAATAATCTTTTCACTTACATCCTCCCCCAATTATAATATACATTCAATATATATAAGTTCACTGTATTTAAAATAATATTTTGTCTAACATTGTCTGCAAACGCCTAATTGGAATTGATTTTATCAGAAAATTCTTTTTTCAACAAATATATATTTTTTATATGTTGCTATATAATATATTTATACCCTTTGATAATTCACTATTAGAAGTATACACCTTTTACAATTTTTTTCAGCGAAATATGTATTATTATGTTTTTTGATGTATAATTTAATTGTAAATGGTTTAATACCTTTAAATACTTACTATTGGAGGATTAGTATGAAGTTAGAACAGATAGTTTATGCTCTAGAGATATTCAAGGCTGGTTCATTTAGTAAGGCTGCTCAAAATCTATATATAAGCCAACCCAATTTGAGTTTTTCTATAAAAAAACTTGAACAAGAACTAGGCTTTAATATATTTGAAAGAGGATATGCCGGTATAAGCATAACTAACAAAGGAGCAGAATTTTTAAAATATGCAGTTTCTATACATAGAAATATTGAACAAATAAACACTATAAATACAAAAATTGATGATATAAATACTATCGAACTTAATATATCTACTCAACTACATAGCACTGCAATGGTAGCAATATTAGAACTCATGAAAAAATACACCGACTCTAGAACTCGATTTAATATTAATCAAGGTAGCTTCTTTCAAGTATTAGATAATGTATATAATAGATATTCAGACATAGGTCTTATACATGTATCTGATTATCAAATAGACCTTTGGAATAAAATACTTACATCAAAAGGATTGGAATTCAATTTCATAACAGATGCTACTTTATGTGCTTGCGTGAGTAGTAATAGTCCACTATATAATTATAACTATATTGATAATATTAATAATATTTTAGATAATACTCTTATTTTATATAATGCTGACGATAAAGACTGCTTATATCTTTATGAACGCACACAACTTAAACTTGATGAATTTAAACATGTTATAAGTGTATCTGAATGGGAAGAAATAAGTAAGTTATTGATTTCAAAGGATTGTTTATTTCTGGGTACTGATGTAAATATAAAAAATATATTAAATATAGATAATTTATATTTACAATACAAATCGATACCTATTAAGCCTATTAAAAAACTTAAGTTTGGATGGGTTAAATTAAGCTCATTAAAAATGACATCTATACAGCAAGAATTTATAAATATACTCCAAAAGCAAATAATATAAATATTATTGCTGTTATATGAATTCAAATGGATAATTTTACCTAGTACTTTTAAAAGTACTGGCTTTTTAAAATTTAAAAGTTTTCCTTTTAAAATAATGAGTAGTTGCTCCTCATATGTAAAAGCAAATTTTACCAATAGCTATTTTCTATTCCATCCCCACAATCCCCTATGATATAATATCTATATAATCAAACTAAGGATGTGATTCTATGGAAAATATACTTAAAGAAATACTGCGAGAAATAAAAACCATTAACAACAAGATTTCTAATATCGATACCAGTATGGACAGGCTTGATCAGCGTATGGATAATCTTGAAAAAGGTCAAGAACAAATAATAAAAAAATTAGATGCAACTCATGATCAAGTTGTTAGAAATACAGAAAGTATAGAAAATATAAATATAACCCTTAGTAAGCTTAGTGAAGACGTTGATTTTCTAAAATATGAAGAACATCAAACAAAGCAAGATATCTACATATTAAAGAGAAACTTGCATACATTTAAACAAGGATAATTCAAAAGACTGGCAATTTGCCAGTCTTTTTTTACAATTTAAATTTATTTATCTGTACTTCCATTTCTTTTGTCATACTATTTAGGTTTTGTATTGTATCCGTAACCGTATCTATAGATGCACTCATTTCTTCAGAAGATGCTGCAATTTGTTCAGAAGATGCAGACACTTCTTGTGCAATAGAAGACGAGTTTTCTATTTTTTTTATGATGTTATTCTTTTCTTTCTCTATATTTGCAGAGGAAACATTAACTGCTTCAATTTTAGGAATTACTTCTTCTACAGATTTAATTATTTGCTTAAACGAATCAATCCCAACATGTATAACTGTACCTTGATTAGTTACCTCTTTGTTCATTACATCACTAATTTTAATCATACTTTGTGTAGTCTCTATTATATTTTCAACCAAATTATTTATGTTTTGAGATGAATCTTTACTTTGAACTGCAAGCTTTCTTATTTCATCTGCAACTACTGCAAACCCCCTTCCTGATTCTCCTGCTCTAGCTGCTTCGATAGCAGCATTTAAAGCAAGTAAATTAGTCTGATCCGCTATGTTATTTATAACAATTGTTATTTCATTTATTTTATTTATATTATCACCTAAACCCGAAATTCTTGTTATAAAACCATTAAATGAATCACTTACTTTACTTACCGATTCTACTAAGTAGTTCATATTATTATTACTTTCACTAGCCATAGAATCAATATTTCTTGTATTATACTCTATATCATTTATAGATTGTACTATATGCTCTAACTGATTGCCAAAGTTATTTAATGTTGACATAATATCTATTAAATCTTCTGCTTGTTCCGAAGTTCCAATCGCTACATCCTGTATTGCCATTGTAACATTTTCAGATGCAGATGCCATCTCATTTGAAACATTTGCTAGGTTATCAGAGCTTTGATGTACATTTTGGGATGTGTTTTTTATACTATAAATAAGATCACCTATATTTTTTGTCATATTATTCAGCTCATCTGAAATAATCTTTATTTCATCTGATGAACTCACATTACAAACCGAACTAAAATCCCCAGAAGAAATTCTTTTAAGAAATCTTAAAATTTCTTTAATATTTTTATCAATAGAATTTGTGAAAATTATAGAAATAATAATGGCAATTAATAATACTATAATTGTAATAATAATTATTATAAACATTAATTTATTTATCTGTTTATCAACATTACTTTTTTCCACTCCTACAAATAAGATGGCTATGTTGTTTCCATTTTTGTTTTTTATAGGAATATATTCAGATGCATAAATTTTATCTAAAACATTTGCTTCTCCTGTAAACACCTCATTCTCATTCAAAACTTTATTTGCAACTTCCTCAGATATTTTTGTTCCAATTGCTCTTTCTCCATTTACTACAACATTAGTAGATACTCTTGTATCTCCCAGTGTTATTGTAGCTATTGAATCTGTAGCTTTTTTTATTTCATCTACAAACTCAGTGTCTCCATTTATTAATTTTTCTCCTTTATATAATCTATCTTCTTTTACTTCCCAATCACCAGGATATTTTTCTTCAATCAATCTATTTCCTAACTCTATATTAGAATTCAATTGTTTGTAAATATTATCATTTACAACTTTTCTTATTTCCGAAAACACTACCGATACGATAGTTATACTTAATAAAAGTAATAATGAAGTAACAATTAATAATATCTTTTCTTTAAATCCTAATCTAATATTTTTTTTCATAAATTCCCCCCCATTATCTTCCCTTTATTATTGTTAGATTTTAATGTTTTTTAATATTTTATCCGCACCACATTGTTGTATGAATTTTCTCATTCTTTAAGTTATTCTACCTTTCCATTGTTAACCCTTCTTTATTATGTACATCTACATAATAAAACGCTTCTCTTTACCTTTCATCACTTATTCGATAATTAAATACTTTTTTAAAGTTTTAACCTTCTCAATAATTCATCATATATATACCCTCTATCCTCTTTCTCAAACTCATTTATTCTATCTACAACAATTTGAATTAAACTATCCTCCATTAGTCCTCTAACCTTATCCTCATCTTCATATTTTAAAATAGCTTCAATTTTTCTATGCATACATCTCACTCCTATCTCTAAAATCTATTAATAAAAATACTTGTCCTATTCAACTAATCATAAAAACTAATCATATTTTTCTAAATTTTGTAATATCTCATTTAATATAAGTTTTTTTATTAGATGAGGTGATTAATCTGTATAAAGTTGCTATTTATTCTCGTAAGTCAAAGCTTACTGAAAAAGGAGATTCTATTCAAAATCAAATAGATTTATGTAAACAACATATTAATATTAAATTTAATGCTTGTGAGTTTATTATTTATGAAGATGAAGGCTATTCAGGAGGAAATGCTAATAGACCTCAATTTCAACTTATGATTGAAGATGCAAAAAAAAATAAATTCGATATATTAATATGCTATAGATTAGACCGTGTAAGTAGAAATATATCTGATTTTTCTGGTACTATAGAACTTCTTAATAATCACAATATAGCTTTTATATCTGTTAAAGAACAGTTTGATACTTCTACTCCAATGGGAAGAGCTATGATGTATATAGCATCTGTATTCGCTCAACTTGAGCGAGAAACTATAGCAGAAAGAATTAGAGATAATATGCTCTCTCTCGCTAGATCCGGAAGATGGCTAGGAGGTCAAACTCCTACTGGATTTAAAAGTGAACCTATAGTTTACTATGATTCAGATATGAATAAAAAGAAAATGTATAAACTATCTCCTATAGAAGATGAATTAAATATGATTAATGATCTATATAGTAAATATATTGAATTTAGAAGCTTAAGTAAGCTTGAAAGCTTCACACTACAAAATCATATAAAAACAAAGAATAACAAAGACTTCGATAAGAGCTCCCTTAAGATAATCCTTTCTAATCCTGTATATGCTGTAGCTGATAAATCAGTATATGATTACTTCAAAGAAAATAATTGTGATATAGCTTCTCCTATATCAGATTTTAATGGAAAATATTCAATACTTACTTACAATAAGCAAACTAAAAGTAAAAAAAATTCAACTGTAAGAAGAGATAAATCAGATTGGATTATTGCAATAGGAAAGCATAAAGGTATAATTCCATCTAATGATTGGATAAAAGTTCAGTATTTATTACAAGAAAACTCAAAAAAAGCCCCTCGTCTGAATACTGGAAGCATTGGTTTAATAACTCCTTTATTAATATGTAAAGAATGTGGATCAAAGATGAGAGTAAGTGTGTATAGAAGAAAATCTGGTACCTACTATTATTATCGTTGTCTGATGAAAGAACAGTCTAAAAGTACTAGATGTAATGTACCTAATTTACTTGGCTCTATAGCCGACAAAATGGTTATAGAAAAGATAATGAATATACCACTGAGTAAAAATAGCCTATACAACAAATTAAATTACCATAAACAGGCTATTAATAGTATTTACAAGAAAAACGTAAATAAGAAAGATGATTTAGAAAAAGAATTAAAAATATACGAACAGAATATATCTAACCTTACACTACAAGTCTCACAAAATCAAAACTCTTCAGCCAGTAAATATCTTATTAATCAGATTGAAGAATTTGATAAGAAAATAAATCAGGTAAAAAAAGAACTTTATTCTATAAAAGAAGATAAGGAAATTACATTATTGAAAAAAATGAATATAGATGTATATGTACAGTTATTAACAAATTGTCCATCTAATGTTGATAATTTAAACTTCGAACAAAAGAAACGATACTTAAACGAATTGATAGATAGGATAACGTGGGATGGTGAAAAGCTTGAGATATATTTACTTCATTAAAAATCCACCCGTAAAGTGGGTTGATTTTTAGCTTTTTTGAATTTCATAATATAGTTATCTAGGTTATTATTCAGTATATAGTTATATATTTATGCTAACAATATATTTATAGAGTTCTTTTGTAAGGAGAGAAAAGCATGAAAGAAAAAATAACAGCTTATCAATTATTTATACTTATGATACTTTTACCTTATGGTAGTGCTATTCTTTTCTTATTAATTCCAGAAATCGAACAAGACGCATGGATTGCTATGCTCTTTTATGGATTAATCGGTATTGTTTTACAACTTATATACTTAGCATTATACAATTCATATCCTAAAGATACTTTGGTAACTTATCTTCCTAAAATTTATGGTGTATTCTTAGGGAATATTTTAAGCATAGTTTATATATGCTATTTTACATATATAGCATCAAGAGTATTAAGAGATTTTGAAGAAATTTTATTTCACTCAGGCTTAAATAGAACTCCCATGATTATTACAGGAATAGTTTTTATGGTAATTGTGACGTATTCAGTATTTAGCGGAATTGAATGCATAGCAAATACTATTCAATTATTATTTTTTATGATTTTACTTTCACCTACCTTAATATGGTTTATTTCTTTATTAAGCCCTGATTTTGCACAGTTTTCTAGCCTTCAACCTATTTTAGATGAAGGTTTCATTACAACAATTACAAACAGTTGGAGGCTTATAGCTTTTCCCTACGGAGAGACTATAGCATTTACTATGCTTTATCCTTTTGTTATAGAATCTAGTAAAATAAAAAAAGTAGCTATAGCATCTATTGTTGTTGAGAGTATTCTATTATCATTGAATTCTATATTATTTATAACTACTGTAGGTGTAGATCATGCAGGTAGCTATATCAGTGCCTTTTTAGCAGTAGCAAGAAGTTTAAACCTAGGATTCATCGAGAGGATAGATGCTTTTTTTGTAATTGTATTAGTACTAGGTGGCTTTATTAAGATTTCTATACTTATGTATATTGCTGTTCTTGGAACATCTCAAATGACTAAATTAAAATGTACTAAATTATTAGCAACAATTTTTGGAATAATTATTTTAATATTATCTAGGATAATAGCAAAAAATTATTCTGAACATATCTATATAGGACTTTATATTGTTGTAAAGTATATACATATACCTTTACAAGTTATTATTCCTAGTTTTACTTTATTTTTAAATTATATTAAACAAAAAAATTTCCTAAAACCTATTACTAAGTAATATATTAATACTAAATTTAATATTTATGAGTTTATTATTTATGAAGTTGAAGGGTATTCAAATGTAAATGCTAATAAACCTCAGTTTTTAGTTTGCCATTTTGTATGACGTGCAGTTGCATCTACCATGGCAACTTTAAGCTCCGGCACAACAATACCATCTATGGAATTATTGTCAGATGAACAATGATGGAACTCAACATCATAACCAAGTCTAATCATTTCACTCCCTATATTCTTCATCATAGAAGATTTACCAACGCCCGGTCCACCTTTTATGCAGAATATATGGTTTGCATCAGTTTGCTCAATCATATAATCATAATAAGAAAAGAAACCATCTGCTGTGTTTCCACCAGGGAACACTCTCTTAATTTTTGCTGTCATATTATCTCCCTCTTTCAATTAATATTCATTCTCATGCTTTTGACCTACTTTTATTTTATTAATTTTAGTCATAATTTGTGCTTGTACTGAATATTAAAAAAACCTGCATCCTAAGATACAGGTTTTTTTATCCCTAAAGAAATTATATAATTTTTAATATATCGATAACATTGATTAACCAATCAAATTAGCAACTATTTTGAGCAACGGAGCCCGTTAGGACTCGTTGGAGATATGAGCCATGCGTTAGCATGAAGCGAATTTTTAATCTAAATTATTAAATTTATGTTTTCTAGCCATATATACAGGTATTCCCAAAACAGTTATCCCTATGCCAAGCACTGCGTTCATAGGTTGAGAGATTATAGTATTCACTATAATGTATACTCCTCCCAGTATAGCTATAATCGGCATTATAGGATACATAGGTACCTTGTAAGGTCTTTCAATATCCGGCTTTCTTCTTCTAAGAATAAATACAGCAACAAATATCATAACATAGAACAACCATATTATAAATATTGTTAAATCTATTAATGGACCAAAGTTTCCAGACATTATATATATAGACGAAAGAATCGATATCAATATAGTTGAGTTTAAAGGCATATCTGACTTGTTTAACTTAGCTAAATTCTTGCTAAACGGTAATTTATTTTCAATTGCCATTACATAGGGAACTCTAGATCCTGTTAAAACAAACCCGTTTAATGTTCCAAATATAGATATCATTATACCTATTGCTATAAGTTTTCCTCCATTTGCACCGAATATAACATTAGCAACCTCATTTGCTGGTGCTGGAGTTGATGCCATTATATTAGCTGGTAAAACAAATAAATATGCTACGTTTATTAGAACATATACACCCATTGTTACAAATAGTCCTCCAACTATAGCTATAGGTAAATCTCTCTTTGGATTTTTCATCTCACCTGCCATATTACCTACATTTATCCATCCATCATACGCAAACATTATAGCAGCTAGTGCAGAACCTAAAGCTGTTGAGAAAGACTTTGTTTCTGGCATTATAGGCATAAGACTTGCAGTTCCTCCATCACCTTTTATAAGTCCTACAATTATAATTGCAAATAAAGGTATTAATTTACCTACTGTAGCTAGTGTCTGTATAATTCCACCAGTCTTTGATCCAAGTGAATTCATTAAAACTAAAAACACTATAATTCCTATTGCTATAGGTATTAACATATTATTGCTAAGTCCTAATAAAGATATAACTTGTGTAGAAAACATCATTGCAAGCGCAGCCATCACAGCTGGTATAAATACTAAAGTTTGAGCCCACCCTAAAAGATAGCCCCATATATCTCCGTATACTTCTTTCAAATAAGTTACCATACCACCCGTTTTAGGTATTATTGTAGATATTTCCGCCGTTGTAAGTCCAGCTGCAATAGATATAAATCCACCAAGTATCCAAGCTATTATTCCAAGTCCCGGTGTTGTAGTAGCTGAAAAAACTTGTGTAGGCATAAAAAATACTCCAGACCCCATTACCATACCTACTACTATAGATAAAGCCGAGACTAGACCAATGGTCTTTTTAAGTTGATTATCCTGCATATGAACCTCCTTTTCACATTCTAAGTTTTCAATAAAATCCGACAAATAATTTAGAAATCATTGTACCACAGGCAACAAATTAATACAAGTATTAATTCAATTCGATAATTTCAAAAAAAATAAAACCTTGGAATCCAAGGTTTTAATCTAAAGTTATTTCATATCCATGTTCACTATAAGTGTTGGTAATATCATCCCATAAAATATCAAATCCTGTTTTTTTAAGTGAAGATACAGGTATTATTTTTTCACCATTAAGTCCTAGTTTTTTTCTTATAATGCTCATATGCTTTTGGTGGTTACCTCTAGATATTTTGTCTGATTTGGTAGCAACTATAGTGCACTCATAACCAAAATGTTTTACCCAATCATACATTGCCTTATCATCATTAGTAGGCTCATGTCTTATATCTACAAGAAGGTATATACGGCAAAGTTCATCTCTTTGCTTTAAATATCTTTCCATTATTTTGCCCCAACCAGCTTTTTCAGTTTTTGAAACTTTTGCATATCCGTATCCAGGTAAATCTACAAAGAAAAACTCTTCATTTATTAAATAAAAATTTATAGTTCTTGTTTTTCCTGGTGTTTGACTTACTCTTGCAAAATTTCTTCTGTTTAAAAGTGAGTTTATGCTAGAAGACTTTCCTACATTAGACCTTCCTACAAATGCTACTTCTGGAATTCCGTCTGCTGGATATTGATCTCTATTTACTGCACTCATCACTATCTCTGATGATCTTATTTTCAAACTATTCACCGTCCTTAATTAAAGCATGCTCTAATACTTCGTCCATACTCTTTACGAATACAAATTCTATCTTCTTTTTTACATTTTCCGGTATATCATCCATATCTTTTTCATTATCTATTGGTAATAATAACTTTTTGATTCCCGCTCTATTAGCTGCAAGTACCTTTTCTTTTATTCCTCCAACAGGGAGTACTCTTCCTCTTAACGTTATTTCTCCAGTCATCCCTACAAGATTATTGACAGGAATATTAGATAAGGCAGATATAACAGCAGTTGCCATAGTTATTCCAGCAGATGGGCCATCTTTTGGTATCGCACCTTCAGGTATATGAATATGAATATCCTGCTCTTTATAAAAATTTTCATCTATATCGAACTGTTCATACTTAGATCTTATATACGATATTCCTGTTCTTGCAGATTCTTTCATAACATCTCCAAGTTGCCCTGTTAAAACAAGTTGTCCTTTTCCCTTCATAGGAGTTACCTCAACAGATAAAGTTTCTCCTCCAACACTTGTCCAAGCAAGACCTCTAACTATTCCAACTTCTGGATTTTCCTTTATTGGCTCATAGCTATATATCTTCTTTCCTAAGTATTTTTCTAAGTTATTTTTATTTATTCTAATATTCTTTAATTCTCTATTTTCTACATATCTTTTAGCTGCTTTTCTGCACACTTTACCTATAGTTCTTTCGATATTTCTAACTCCAGATTCTCTAGTATAATAAGTTATTATATCTCTTATAGTTTCATCTGATACTTTAAGAAAATCTTCTTTTAATCCGTGTTCCTTTATTTGTTTTGGAAGTAAGTATTTTTTAGATATTTCAAGTTTTTCTTCCTCTGTATATCCAGATACCTGTATCACTTCCATTCTATCAAGTAAAGGTCTAGGTATTGTGTTTAAGCTGTTAGCAGTAGTTATGAATAAAACCTTTGATAAATCAAATGGTATTTCCATGTAGTGATCTACAAATTCCTTATTTTGCTCAGGGTCTAATGTCTCAAGCATAGCAGAAGCTGGATCTCCTCTAAAATCCGATGCCATCTTATCTATTTCATCAAATAAGAATACAGGATTTTTAGTTTTGGCTTCCTTCATAGCATTTATTATTCTTCCAGGTATAGCTCCAACATAAGTTCTTCTATGTCCCCTTATCTCAGATTCATCTCTCACTCCACCTAAAGAAACTCTTACAAATTTTCTATTTAAAGACTTTGCTATTGACTTTGCTATTGATGTTTTACCAACTCCAGGAGGTCCAACAAGGCAAACTATAGGTCCTTTCATAGAATCAGATAAAGTTCTTATAGCTAAGTATTCCAGAATTCTCTCTTTAACCTTATCCAGTCCATAATGGTCTTCATCAAGTATTTTTGCAGATTCCTTTAAATCCATTTTGTCCTTACTCTCTTTGTTCCAAGGAAGAGCAAAGATTGTGTCAAGATAGTTTCTAATGACTCCAGACTCCGCTGATGATGGACTCATCTTAGACAATCTATTTATTTCTTTAGATATTTTTTCTTTTATTTCTTTTTTTACTTTAATATTTTTTAATTGTTTTTTATATTCTTCTATATCATCCGTTGTTTCTTCATCTTCTCCAAGTTCCTTATGAATAGCCTTCAGTTGCTCTTTCAAGTAATATTCTTTTTGAACTCTATTAACCTGTTTTTTAACTCTCAAACTTATTTTCTTCTCTATTTTAAGTATATCAAGCTCTTCAATAAGAATTTTATATACTTTTTCAAGTCTTTCCTTAGGATCAAATATTTCAAGTAACTCTTGCTTTTGTAGCGGTTTTAAAAACATATTAGATGCTATAGTATCTACATATCTGCTAGGCTCTTCTATATCCGATAAAGTAAGTAATATCTCTGAAGATATTCTATTACTTATGTTTATATACTCTTCAAACGAATCGAATACATTTCTCATTAAAGCCTCTACTTCTTTATCTTGTTTTAATAGCTCATTATCATATATAATTTCTTCCACAGTAGCACTAAAGCCTTTTTCATCATCTACAATTTCTTTTATCTTTGATCTTGATACACCTTCTACTAAAACTCTTACAGTCTCTCCTGGTAGCTTTAGCATCTGCTTTATCTTACATATAGTTCCTATATGATAAAAGTCATCAGGGGTAGGCAAATCAATTTCAGCTTCTTTTTGAGAAGTCAAAAATATAAGTTGCTCATCCACCATAGCTTCTTCTAATGCATTTATAGATTTTTCTCTACCAACATCAAAATGTAAAACCATATATGGGAATACCGCTAATCCTCTAAGAGGAATTACAGGTAATTTATGCTCTTTAATGCTATAATTTTGCTCCATACCATCACTCCTTTATATAAATATATACCCAATTTGCAATAAATACTATACCATTATATATTTACCATAATTTTTTTTCAATATAATCTAAATTATATAATTTTTTTATGGTTTAGTGTTATAATAATTTACATAATACTATCTGGAGGTATATATGCTTAAATTGTTTTTAATATTTTTCAAAATAGGTTTAATTACATTCGGTGGCGGATATGCAATGATTCCGTTGATAGAAAAAGAGCTTGTCCTCAAACAAAAGTTAGTATCAGAAGACGAGTTCTTAGACTATGTATCTATAGCTCAAAGCTTTCCAGGTGCAATAGCTGTCAATATTTCTCTATTACTTGGATATAAATTCAATAAACTTTTAGGAAGCATAGTTTGTGTTTTGGGTACAATACTACCTTCTTTTATTTCAATAATAATACTTTCTTATTTTTACAATAAAAACAATGCTTCTTCTTATCTAAATGGATTTTTCCTGGGTGTAAGACCAGTAGTTGCTTCATTACTATTGTATTCATTCTTTAGATTATCTAAAAAGGTAGAAAAAAATACATTAAATATATTATTTTTAGGAATATCATTTATATTGGTAACATTTTTTTCTATTAACCCGATTTATATAATTATAATTGGAGGTATTTTAGGATTATGGATAAATTCTTAGATTTATTTCAAATTTTCATAGCATTCTTTAAAATAGGAGCATTCAGCTTCGGTGGTGGTTACGCTATGCTTCCATTTATAGAAAGAGAAATCGTCAACAACAAAGGATGGCTATCTTCCAAGGAATTTTTAGATGTACTAGCTATATCTCAAGTATCTCCCGGACCAATTGCTATAAATTCAGCGACGTTTATAGGATATAAATATAACTTTATACTAGGCTCTATTTTTGCAACACTAGGAGTTATAGGATTTTCTATAATATTAATTAATTTAGTTGCACCATCACTTGAAAAATATAAGAACAATACAAATATAGCTATTTTATTCAAGACCTTAAGGCCTATAACAATAGGATTTATACTTTCTGCATTTTATTCTACATATGAAAAAAGTGTATCCGACTTTTTTTCTATGTGTATCTTCCTTTTTTCATTCATACTTCTTCATTCAAAAAAAATACATCCTGTTTTTATAATTATATTTTTCGGTTTTATTGGAGTAATTTTAAAAGGGGCATAAGCCCCTTTTTTTATGCACTCTCTTCAGGTTTTTGACCAGATTTACATATAACTAAAGGTTCTTTGTTATCAACAATAGTCTCTTTAGTCACAACAACCTTTTCTATATCATCTCTTGATGGTATTTCAAACATAATATCCATCATAGCCTTTTCTAGTATACTTCTAAGTCCTCTTGCCCCAGTTTTTCTTTCAATAGCTTTTTTAGCTACAGCAACTAGTGCATCTTGATTGAATTCAAGTTCAACCTTATCCATTTGGAATAATTTTGAATACTGCTTTGTCAAAGCATTTTTAGGCTCTTTAAGTATTTGAATAAGAGCACTTTCGTCTAATAAGTCTAGAGTCACAACAACAGGTACTCTACCTATAAACTCTGGTATTAACCCAAATTTAAGTAAATCTTCTGGTTCAGATTTCTTGTATATCTTACCTAAATCCATCTCTTTTTTGCTCTCAATTTTAGCTCCAAAGCCCAAAGTTTTTTGTCCTGTTCTCTTGTTTATTATCCTATCTATTCCATCAAAAGCTCCACCTACTATAAATAGTATATTAGTAGTATCTATTTGTAAGAATTCTTGATGAGGGTGCTTTCTTCCACCTTGAGGAGGAACATTAGCAGTAGTTCCTTCTAATATCTTAAGAAGTGCTTGTTGTACTCCCTCTCCACTTACATCTCTTGTTATAGATGGATTTTCTGATTTTCTTGCTATCTTATCTATCTCATCAATATATATAATTCCTTTTTCTGCTTTTTCTATATCGTAATCAGATGCTTGAATTAATTTAAGAAGTATGTTTTCTACATCTTCTCCAACATAACCAGCCTCTGTTAACGATGTAGCGTCTACCATTGCAAATGGAACATTAAGTATTTTAGCAAGCGTTTGAGCAAGAAGCGTCTTACCAGAACCTGTTGGTCCTAGCATCATTATATTACTTTTTTGAAGTTCAACATCTTTACCATTTTTATTTCCTGAATTTATTCTTTTATAATGGTTGTATACTGCCACTGCTAAAGATTTTTTAGCTTCGTCTTGACCTATTACATACTCATCTAAAGTATCCTTTATTTCTTTAGGTTTTGGTAATTCCGACATATCATTTTCAATGCTTTCTTGGAATTCCTCTTTTATTATTTCTTCACAAAGCTCTACACATTCATCGCAAATGTATACGTTAGGCCCTGCTATAAGCCTTTTAACTTGCTCTTGGTTCTTTCCACAAAAAGAACACTTCAGATGTTTCTTATCTTCGTATTTTGACATTTTAACACCTCTCTTTAATTTAAGCTAAGGTCTCTTACTTATAACCTCATCGATTATTCCATATTCTTCCGCTTGTTTCGCTTCCATGAAGTAATCTCTCTCTGTATCTTGCTTTATTTTATCAAGCGGCTGTCCAGTTCTCTCAGCCATTATTTGATTTAATTTCTCTTTCATTTTAACTATTCTTTGTGCGTGTATTTCAATATCAGTAGCTTGACCTCTTGTTCCTCCAAGCGGCTGATGTATCATAATTTCCGCATTAGGAAGTGCAAATCTCTTTCCTTTTGCCCCTGCATTAAGTAAGAACGCTCCCATTGAAGCTGCCATACCTATACAAATAGTGCTTACATCCGGTTTTATATACTGCATAGTATCATAAATTGCCATACCTGCTGTTATGCTTCCTCCTGGTGAATTTATATATAAATATATATCTTTATCAGGATCTTCTGATTCTAAAAATAGAAGTTGCGCAACTGTCAAGCTAGCTGTAGTGTCATTCACTTCATCTCCTAAGAATATTATTCTATCTTTTAATAATCTAGAATATATATCGTAAGATCTTTCTCCTCTTCCTGTTTGTTCTACTACCATAGGTACTAAAGCCATATATTACCCCTCCTTTTTTACCCGAAAGCTAAAAGTTCTAGAACCCCATCCTCTTAAGGTTGGAGTTAAGAACTTAACAGCTTCTGGATTGGTTCAACTAAAAATTAAGTTGGAGTAAAAACTCCACCTTAATTAAGTTTCACTTTATCTATGTATATAGATACAGTAGCCTTTTTAAAGGCTACTGTTAGATTAGTTTATTTTAGCACTATTTACTAGTAAATCTATAGTTTTCTTAACTATTACATTTTCTTTGAAGTAATCCATATCTTGTGGTCTAAGTGTTTCTTTAAACTTATCTGCTTCCATTTTGTACATAGTAGCCATTTGTGCTATCTCATTGTTTAATTCTTCATCAGAAACTTCAATTCCTTCTTTTTCTGATATAGCTTCAAGAACTAAAGAAGTTTTAACTCTATTTTGAGCATCTTCTCTCATTTGAGCTTTTAAGTCCTCTATCTTCATTCCAGTGAATTTAATGTAGTTTTCAAGGTTTAATCCTTGCATTTGTAATTGTTGGTCAAAATCTTTTAACATGTTGTTTACTTGATTGTCAACCATAGCTTCAGGAATATCTATTTCAGCTATTTCTGCAGCTTTTTCTACAGCTTTATTTCTTAATTCAGCTTCTTCATTTTTCTTAGCATTTTCTTCTAATTTAGCTTTTGTATCATTTTTAAGCTCTTCTAATGTATCAAATTCACTTACATCTTTAGCAAATTCATCATCAAGCTCTGGCATTTCTTTAATCTTTATTTCTTTTACATTAACTACGAATAAAGCTTCTTTTCCAGCTAAGTTTTCTGATTGGTACTCTTCTGGGAAAGTTACGTTTACTTTTACTTCGTCTCCTACATTAGCTCCAACTAATTGCTCTTCAAATCCTGGTATAAAAGATCCTGAACCTATAACTAGGCTGTGGTTTTCTCCTTTTCCACCATCAAAAGCTTCTCCATCTACAAATCCTTCAAAGTCTATAACAGCTGTATCGTCATTTGCAACTGCTCTATCTTCTACATTTACTAATCTTGAATTTTGATTTCTCATTTCTTCAAGCTTAGCATCTACATCTTCTTCTTTTACAGTATATTCAATTTTGTTAACTTCTATACCTTTATATTCGCCTAACTTAACCTCTGGCTTAACAGTAACCTTAGCTATTAAAACAAGATCTTTATCTTCGCCTATTTCTTCTACATCAAGTTCTGGTCTATCTACAGGATCTAGTTTAAGATCTTCTACAGCTTTTGAGTAAGCTTCTGGGAATACTATGTTTATAGCTTCATCAAAGAATACTCCTTTTCCATATTGAGCTTCTATTAACTTCTTAGGAGCTTTTCCTTTTCTGAATCCAGCAACATTAAATCTTCCTCTTAATTTATCGTAAGCTTTATCATTGGCTTTCTTAAATTCATCTTTTCCTATAGTTATTTTTAATGTAACTTCGTTTTGTTCTTTTTTTATTAATTCTGCGTTCATTTTATAATCCTCCTATGTAACTTTCTTTATTTTCTTTAATAACCCCTCTATTATAACATATAATAATTTTTATTTACAAGAGACTTCATTTAATGAATTACCAAAAATAAGTTTTTTTCAGACATTTACTTTCTTTCTAAATTTTCATATAATTATATTAAAGTAAATATATTAACTATTTGAAACTTAGAAGGAGATGGGTACTAAATGGATACACAAACGATAATAGCTTTGGTAATTTTCATAAGCACTTATGCATTTATAGTTTCTGAAAAAATTGATAGAACAGCTATATCTTTTCTTGGAGCCTCAAGTCTTATACTATTCGGTGTACTAAATGAAGAAGAAGCAATTCATTTTATAGACTTTAATACAATAGGGCTTTTAGTTGGTATGATGATTATTGTAAACATACTAAAAACAACAGGCCTATTCCAGTATATAGCTATTAAGTCAGCTAAACTTTCAAAAGGCGAACCTCTTATTATAATGATTGTATTTTGTTTTGTAACAGCAGTTTTATCCGCTTTTTTAGATAATGTTACCACAGTTCTTTTAATAGCTCCAGTCACATTGGTTATAACCGATGCACTTAACCTTAATCCTATTCCATTTTTAGTTCCTCAAATAATCGCTTCTAACATCGGTGGTACCGCTACTTTAGTAGGTGATCCTCCTAATATAATGATTGGTAGTGCCGCAAATATCGGATTTTTGGATTTTATATTAAATACGGGTCCAATTGCCTTTATTATATTAATTATTACCTTATTTTTATTTAATATAATCTATAAAAAACAATTAATAGTTTCTGATGATGTTAAGAAAAAAATATTTAAATTCGATGAAAAGTTGGCTATAACAGATAAGACCCTTTTAATAAAGTGCCTTACTATACTGTTTTTAGTTATGGCAGGTCTCATGACACACCAATATTTTGGACTCGAATCTTCATCAATAGCTTTAATAGGAGCATCTGTTATGCTTATAATAAGTAAGGCGAATGTTGAAGAAACTCTTCATTCAATCGAGTGGACAACAATATTTTTCTTCATGTTTTTATTTATACTAGTTGGAGGACTTGAAAAAGTGGGAGTAATAGACGAAATTGCTGAGGTTATAGTTTCTTTTTCACAAGATAACTTGCCCCTTGCAACAATACTTCTTCTTTGGGCTGCTGCTATATTATCTTCATTCTTGGATAATATTCCTTTTGTAGCAACTATGATACCACTTATAAAGAAGATTTCTTTGTTGTCTAATATGAATGTAATGCCTCTTTGGTGGGCTCTATCTCTTGGAGCTTGTCTTGGAGGAAATGGTTCTTTAATAGGAGCTTCTGCAAATGTAATCGTTGCTGGAATTCTTAAGAAAAACAATCATGAGGTATCTTTTGTGGAATATATGAAGATAGGATTTCCGATGATGATAATATCTATTATAATTAGTACAATATATCTTTGGATATTTTACGTTTAACAAAAAATTCGCTTTATGCTAACTCATAGCTCATGTCGCCAACGATCCCTAACGGTCTCCATTGCTCAAAATAGTTGCAAATGTAGTTCTTTGATCAACGTTATCCACAAGTTGAAATTCATATAATTTCCTATAGAGTAAAAAAGAAATAAGCTAAAAGCTTATTTCTTTTTTATTCCCATTCCATGTCTTTTTTTAAAATATCCACCTTTTATATTCCTAGCATCCATTATTGTTATGAATGCGTCTTTGTCGTAGTTATCTACACAAACCTCAAAATTTCGAATATCTTTTCTATTTAAAACGACATTTAAAATACTTATTCTACCTTCTTTACCATGACCTTCTGTAACTGTTACTCCAAAACTTTTTTCTCTAAGATAAGAAGAAAACTTTTCTATATCTTTTTTAGTTATAATTTGAGCTATAAGTGTTCCTATAGCCATTTTTTCTTCTATCAATATACCTACATAATTACCCGTAGCAAATCCCGATGCATAAAAGAAAACATTTAGCATATTATCCATTCCACTTAAAACCTTGTTTATAGCAAGTATATATATTATTATCTCTACAAATCCTATCATAGCAGCTTGTAATTTTTTTCCTCTTACTACCATTATAGTTCTTATTGTAGCCATAGATACGTCAGTACATCTTGCCATAAATATAAAAATATATCCTAAAATCGCTTCCACTTTCAATCCCCCCTATACAATAATATCTTGAATACAAACTTCATTATCTATATTCATAATAGCAAATTGTCTTCTGCTATTTCCTCTAGGAAGAGATATGCTTCCAGGGTTTAAAAACAATATGTCATCTTCGTTATAATTTACCGGTATATGAGAATGACCAAATATAACTATATTTACATTTAATTCTAAAGCTCTTTTTTTTATACTTCTCAATGAGTACTTTATGTCATATTTGTGGCCATGGCACAAAAGAATTCTATACCTTTCAACATCAAATACAATCTCATCTTCAACATCTTCAAAATCACAATTTCCTCTTATTCCTATAGTATCTATTCCTGTGATTTTATTAATATACTTAGAGTCTTGAAAATTGTCTCCAGTATGAAGTATTAAGTCACATTCTTTTAAATGCGGGATAGCTTTATCTATATATTTATAGTTTCTATGTGTATCTCCTATTACACCTAATTTCATTTTTATTATAACCTCTTTCCAAATTCTTCCTTCATTTTTTGCAATGCATTAGCTCTGTGACTTATAGTATTTTTAATATCTGCTGGTAACTCTCCAAATGCCTTATCATATCTATTAACTATAAATAGAGGATCATATCCAAATCCGTTAGTTCCTTTTCTATCAAATCCTATTTTACCCTCACAAGTTCCTCTTACAGTAAACTCTTGTCCATTTGGGAATACAACAGCTATAGCTGATACAAATCTAGCTGTTCGCTCGCTCATATTTACGTTCATCATCATTTTTAATAGTTTTTCATTATTGTCATTATCAGTAGCATTCTCTCCAGCAAATCTAGAAGAATATATTCCAGGCTTTCCTCCTATAGCATCAACCATAAGGCCCGAATCATCAGCAATACATATTCTACCCGTTCTCTTAGCAACTTCTCTAGCCTTAATAAGGGCATTCTCTTCAAATGTAATTCCATTTTCCTCTATTTCAAGACCTGCAAGGCCTACACTCTTCATAGAATGTATCTTCACCTTAAATCCCTTTAATATCTTACCTATTTCCTCAAGCTTATGGGCATTAGATGTAGCTATAACGACATCAGTTTTATCTCCAAGTATCAACTTAGTTATCTCTCCTAAAGCATTCTTTTGCTCTTGTATTAATCTTCTATTACCGATTTCTCCAAGCTCTAAAAGTTCATTAAATTGGTGCTTCTTAAAAGGGAATCCCTCTGCCGTTCCTTGAACCTCAACAAACTCATCTTTATCCGTCATTACTATATTCATATCTACCTGAGCTTGCGAGTCTTCTTCATAACATAAATCTAACATATTTTCTCCGTTATATATTCCAACACTTATAGCCGAAATGAATGATTTTACCGGAATTTTTTTTATCTTCTTATCTATATAAAGCTTATGTAAAGCATCTATCATCGCAATAAAAGCACCTGTTATAGACGCAGTTCTAGTTCCACCATCAGCCTGAATAACATCACAATCAATCCATATAGTTCTCTCACCCATTCCCTTTAAATCTATTACAGATCTTAAGGTTCTTCCTATAAGTCTTTGAATTTCTTGAGTTCTTCCATCGACTTTACCTCTTGAAGATTCTCTAATCTTTCTGCTATGAGTAGCTCTTGGAAGCATAGAATACTCAGCAGTTATCCAACCACTTCCAGTGTTTTTTAAAAACGGCGGAACCCTATCCTCAATAGATGCATTACATAAAACCTTAGTCTCTCCCATTTCTATAAGAACAGAACCTTCTGCATACTTTGTATAGTTTCTCGTTATCTTTATATCTCTAAGTTGATCGTTTTTTCTTTCATCTATTCTATTCAATAAAATCACCCTTTCATCTTCAATTAATACTTTAATATTATACAACAATAACTATATTATTAATACACGTTTATTGGCAATAATTGAAAAGGAACAGCTTATTGCTGCCCCTCAAAATATCTTTGTAATCCCTTGTATATTCCTTCTACTAATTTATCTTGATATTCTTGTGATTTCATAAGATTTAACTCATCAGGATTTGTCAAAAATCCACATTCTATTAAAACAGATGGCATTTCTGTATACTTAATTACAACCAAATTAGGTCTTTTAACTATTTTTCTATCATCTGCACCAGTTTGTTTTATGAGTTCCTCATGTATTATCTTAGCTAAAGCTTCATTATCTCTCCCATTTGCATATTCTCCATCATTAGGATAATAAAGATTCTGTATTCCTCTAATATCAGCTTTATCAACAGCATTTATATGTATACTTATGAATAGATCTGCATCCTTGTTGTTTGCAATTTCTGTTCTTTCTTTTAGATTAGGATATGTATCACCAGTTCTAGTCATAATAGTATCATACCCATTTTGAACAAGTTTTTCATTTAATAGTTTAGATATTTGAAGAGTTAGATCTTTCTCTTTGGTCTTATCTATAGGAGATACAGCACCAGGATCTTTTCCTCCATGTCCAGCATCTATCGCTATCAAATATTTTCCGTTTCGTTGATTTTCTTCTTCATTATAAAGTTTTATTTGTATATTATTATTATCTTCATTTAAGACTTTATACATAACCTCATCTTTTAAATATATATTAATTCTCGTGTAATCACTTTTTTTGTCAACGTCTATACTTTTGACAAAATAATCATCAACTTCTATTTCTTCATCTTTTAAATCTACATATTCATTATCTATATTTACTTTAATCTTATTTTCCCACTCATCGTACTCAATACTATTTTCTTCTGATTCTTCATCACTTTCGTTATCCACTATATTTTTTGTAACTTCAAATACAGAATTATGACTATTAAAATCGTATTTAATAGATTCATTATCTATCTTTATAGCTAAAAAATCAAAAAGTATTTTTATATCGTTTTGATCTTCTGTAATTTTTATATTACTTCTATCTATTCCTTCTTTTAAAGTAAGTACTAACCTCGTCCTATACTCATCTTCATAATAATATGCTTTATAACTTTTCACGTGTTCTTCATTAATTTCTTTATCTACACTCTGATTGTCCCCGTATATCTTAGTGTTATATAAATCAACCACTAATCGGTTAGGCCCTTCCAGATAAAAACTCTTATACATACTTTTTAAATCTCTATTTACTATAAACTCTTCTTTACTATTTTTTTCAAATTTAAATTTAACATAATTATCTTTCATTTTGAACTTAATAGTTATTACGTTATTATCTTGAGTTATATTATATTCATTCATATAGTTAAGATCAACTACAACTCTTGATACCATTGGATTATCAGTAAACTGTGATACTCTTATATTCTTTATCATAGGACCATTAACCGTATAATTATCCTTAGGTGTATTCATCTTAGTATCTTGTAAATCTATTATTAGTCTATCCGGATTTACAAGAACCATATCTTTATATGTAGTCTTATCATTAAGCTTTATTTTAACTTCATCTAAACTGTATTCTATGTTTTCAACCTTCACAAAATCATCCTGACTTTCAAGAAGAACAATTCTATTGGCAGAATCCCAATCGACATTAACACCTAACTGCTCTGATACGAATCTCACAGGTACCATAGTTCTGTCACTTATAAGCTTTGCAGGAACCTTATCAGGAAGAATATATTCCTTACCATTTACATAGGCTTTATAACTGTCTATTTTTAAAACTATTTCATTATCATCTTTTTGTATATGTACTTTATATTCTTTAGCATCCCAGCTCACCTTTGCTCCTAGATTCTCAGATACAAGCCTTACCGGAACTAAAGTTCTATCATTTAATATAACTGGAGGAACATCGCCTTCAAGATATTTTCCATCAAGCTTGACTTTGGTAATAGGTAGTTTCACGTTCTTCCCATCTAAAATAAAGCTTCCTTCCAACACATTTTCCTTGGCATAACCTAAATTAGCCAACAAACAAAACACAATTAAACATAAAGAAAATACACTACCAAGTCTTCTCATGAAACTTCCCCCCAACATCTAACTTACTCTATTTAAGAATATCACTTTGAAATTTATACTGTCAACTTTGATGAAAATTTGTAATTTAAATGTAACATTAAATTACCTTATAAAGTTCATCGCTTTTAGGAGGTTCTATAGATTCACTACCATTGCCTATTAAAACATTACATTGATCTGTAAATTCACCTATCACACTAAAATCTATATTTTCTTTATCAAATCTATCTTTTAATAAATCAATCTTATCTTTATCTATTCCTATTATCATAGAACCGCTTGATATAAGTCTAAGGGGATTTATATTGTAATAATCACATACAATCTTAGTGCTTTTATTAATATGTATTTTATCATTATATATACTACATCCTAAATCGTATAAATCACACATCTCCCAAACAGCACCTAAAACGCCGCCTTCTGTTACGTCATGCATACAGCTAACCCCTACTTTGCCAGCTATAATACCTTCTTTAACAACACTTATCTTATCAAGTAAAGATTTTCCTTCCTGCACAACAGAATCTCCAAATAAGTTCTTTAATTCATTCTCTTTTTCAAAACATATGATTCCAGTTCCTTCAATTCCAGCTCCCTTTGTTAAAACTATCAAATCACCAACTTTAGGCTTATCCTTATTTATAAGTTCGCTTTTAAGCTGTTTTCCAATACCTGTCGCCGATATAACAATTCTATTGACAGCATCAGTTATCTCAGTATGTCCACCTATTATATCTACATTTAACTTATCAGCCTCACTAGATGCATCAAGCATTATATTCCTTATATCTTCCTCAGTAGTTCCAACCGGCGCCATAATAGTAATCATTATCCCCAAAGGACTAACTCCACTAGATGCTATATCATTACAAGTTATATGAACAGCTAACTTTCCTATTTCCTCACTAGTTCCCGTTATAGGGTCAGTACTCATAACGCACACATAATCTCCAAAATCCACATAAGCACAATCCTCTCCAACATTTGGAGTCACAAGTATTTCTTTCCTTTTGTTATTTAAAGTAGAAAAAATTAACTCTTTTAGCTGATCCGTACTCAATTTCCCAATCTTCATAACTCCAACCCCCTCATACGCAAATTATATAATCATTATATCAAAAATTTTATATGAAGAAGTCTTTATTTGAAGATTTTAGAGTTAGACTTTTTTGGAAATTCATATAGTTTACTACTTTCATTAAAAATGAGGATCATCGAAATGTTAGATGGATAGATTTCGTATAAATGAAATCTATGTTCTTTTATTAGATTTTGTAGGTTATCTAAACTATCTATAAAAAAAGAAAAAATTATATTTGAGAATCCATTTAAAGTAAAAAAACTACACTTACAAAATAAAGGGACTTAAAATGTTAGAGGATGATTTAAATATTTTTGTATAAAACTTGCATTACAGCGTTTGAATATCCGTAAAAAAAGTTCGTTGTTTGACCGTTAGGGAGTTTAGAACTTTTAGGATATTCAATAAGATGTAATGCTTAGTTTTATTAAAAATATTTAACACATTCGCCGTATTTTAGGTCCCTTTATTTTGGGTTTAAGTACATGGATTTGTTTATTCACTTTATAATGTAAAATAATTTCTAAATTCATCAAGTGAAAACGCATTATGATCCGAATAAATCTTTACAATTTCTATATCATCCTTAGGTATATGATTAGTTATCAGTATTTCCGCATCATAGCATTCGCTCAAATCTCTTCTAACCTTTAAATTATCCTTAAAGCTTAAAGACGTATCCCAGTATCTTGTAATAACATCTATAGCCTTAGTATTTAAATATTTTTTACAATATTCAAATCCTTCTATATTTCTCAATGCGAATGGTTCATATATTTCATTTGCCAAATTTTCATTTGCAATCCAGCACTTATCCTCATTTATTTTTAATGATAAAAGAGCACTATGCGAATGAAAATAGTGATCTTTTCTAAAATTAAGACTTGCAAATATAGATTTCTTCCTATCAACCCAGCTAGGAATTTTATCTGTTTTTAACTCTTCTATATAATCATGAAATCCCTTGTATTTAGTTATATACGTTATCTTATCATCAAATGATATTCCATCTTTCATAACGTATCCTAAGTCTTTCAACGACACCACATGATAAACTCTTTTTGTCTTAGCATAATCATCAAATAAAAATTCCATAATATCCTCCTTTTAATTTTTTGCATAAAAATAAGAGAGCATTTCTACTCTCTTATTTTTTACTAAATTATTATTCTATATGCGCATTATCAAAGTATACTTGACCAAATGGAGATATTGTAACATTTTTGATGTTCTCTTTTAATAACTCTGGATTAGTATAGTAATAAATCGGAATTACTATATTATCATCCATAACCATATCTTCTGCTTGATGAAGCATCTTATCTCTTTTTTCTAAATCTCCAGTCTTTTTGATATCAGTTATAAGCTTATCAAACTCAGGGTTTTTCCATTGTGAATGGTTGTTTCCACTTGTAGATAAGAACATGTCTAAGAATGTCATAGGATCTAAGTAATCTCCTATCCATCCATCTCTAGCCACTTGGAAATTTCCTTGAGTTCTAGTCTCTTGGAATACCTTCCATTCTTGATTTTGAAGCTTAACTTCTATATTTAAGTTCTGCTTCCACATTTCTTGAACTGCTTCAGCTATTGCCTTGTGATTTTCATTAGTATTATAGTATACCATAGTTTCTGGGAAGCCTTCTCCATTTGGATATCCAGCTTCAGCTAATAATTGCTTAGCTTTCTCAACTTGAGCTTCTGGTGTTATACCATAATCTTTAGCACCTTCAGTAAAGTCTTTTCCATTAGGTGCATTCATACCCTCTGGTACGAATGTCTTAGCAGGCTTTTGTCCAGCTTTTACAACAACTGTAGTTATAAGATTTCTATCTATAGCTAGAGATAATGCTTCTCTAACCTTAGGGTCATCAGTAGGCTCTTTAGTTACATTAAGAGCATAATAGTATATTCCAATGTATGGATGTATTTTGAAGCTTGGATCATTATTTTCTCTAAGTTGTGGTATTTGTGGTTCTGGTACTTCATCAGCTCCATCTATTTCTCCTGATTGGAATGCTTGAAAAGCTGTTGTTGCTTCAGTTATCATAGTGAATTCAACACTATCAAGCTTTACTCTATCTGCATCATAGTAAGTATCATTTTTAACTATTTCTACAACGTCTCCTCTTTGCCATTTAGTCATCTTAAATGGTCCATTGAAAGGTACATTTTCTGGATTTATAGGCCATGCTTCTGGATCTTTCTCAACTATATCTTTTCTAACTGGGAAATAAGTTGGGAAAGCTGTTAACTCTAAGAAGTATGGAGTTTCAGCTATAAGTGTAACCTCTAAAGTTTTCTCATCCAAAGCCTTAACAGCTACATCATCTATACTAGCTTCATTTGCATTGAACTCATTACCATTTTTGATATAGTATAATTGGTATGCATATTCAGCTGCTGTCTTAGGATCTAACGCTCTCTTCCAAGCATACTCGAAATCTTGAGCTGTAACCTTTTGTCCATCAGACCACTGTGCATCTCTTAATTTAAATGTATAAGTTAAATTATCCTCAGATACTTCATATGATTCTGCCATACCCGGTATAGCCTTATTATTTTCATCAAGTCTCATAAGTCCTTCATAAGTGTTTACTAAAATAGTTGATCCCTGAACCTCCGCATTTAACGCAGGATCTAGCGTCTTAGGATCTGATCCTATATTGTATTTAATTGTGTTTTTCGCTGTACCAGCCTGATCAGCTCCTCCGCCACATCCGGCTAAAGTTCCTAATGCCAGTACAAGTATCATCATAAATGATAAAACTTTTTTCAAATGAATCCCTCCCTTTAATATTTTTTATTTTATTAAAATATAAAACACATAATTAATATATATTCTATATATTTTAATTAAACCCTTTTATTTTTTTAATTTTCTAAAAATTTCGTTTTATCCGAAAGCTAAAAGTTCTATTACTCCACCTTATCTAGGCTGGAGATAAGAACTTAACAGCTTCTGAATTAAGTTTCACTTTATCCATGTAAATGACATGCTGAGCTATGTCCACTCGATACCTCTTTAAGTACAGGTTCAACTTCTGCACATTTTGCCATAGCATACTTACATCGTGTTCTAAATCTACATCCCGATGGAGGATTCATAGGACTCGGTACATCCCCTTCAAGAACTATTCTCTTACTATTTTTTGCTGCATTAGGGTCTGGATGTGGTATTGCAGAAAGTAGTGCCTTAGTATAAGGATGAGCAGGATTGTTATATAACTCATCACTTTCTGCTATCTCAACTAATTTACCCAAATACATAACTCCTATTCTATTAGATATGTATTTAACCATTGATAAATCATGAGCTATAAACAGATAAGTAAGTCCAAGTTCATTTTGTAAATCTTCTAACATATTTACAACCTGTGCTTGTATAGATACATCCAGTGCAGATATAGGTTCATCAGCTATTATAAATTCTGGCTCTACCGCCAAGGCTCTAGCTATCCCTATACGTTGTCTTTGTCCACCTGAGAATTCGTGAGGATATCTCGCGGCATGATCAGGATTCAGACCAACCTTTTGTAGCAAATAATGAATTCTTTCAAGCTTTTCTTTTCCATTACTGCACATATTGTGTATATCAAAAGGCTCTCCTATAATATCTCCAACAGTCATACGTGTATTAAGAGAAGCATATGGATCTTGGAATATCATTTGTATTTTTTTTCTGTATGGCTTTATTTCTTTCTGAGAAAGAGTAGATATATCTTTTCCATTAAACATTATTTTTCCAGATGTTGGATCATACAGTCTTATAATAGTTCTTCCCGTTGTAGACTTACCACAACCTGATTCTCCAACAAGACCTAACGTTTCTCCTTTTCTTATGTGAAAGCTTATATCATCGACAGCTTTTACGTATTGAGTTTCACTCTTTATAAACCCCTTTTTTATAGGAAAGTATTTTTTTAGATTCTTTACATCAACTAGTATTTCATTTTTATTCATTTTTATTTACCCTCCTTTAGGTTTTTATTTATATCCTCTACCTTAGGAGCATCTGGATGAAGTAGCCAACACATAGATCTGTGATCTTCTTTTACATAAGTGTATTCAGGCATTTTATCTATACATATCTTCATAGCATATTCACATCTTGCTGCAAACGGACATCCTTTAGGAGGCTTTAATAAATCTGGAGGTGACCCTGGTATTGGAATCAATCTTTCTTTATCCTCTTTATCAGCAAGCTTCGGTATAGACTTTAAAAGTCCAAGTGTATATGGATGTTTAGGATTGTAGAATATATCTTCAGATCTACCTTCTTCTAATATTATTCCTCCATACATAACTATTATTCTTGCGCAAACATCTGCAACTACACCAAGGTCATGTGTTATAAGTATTATAGATGTATCTAACTTGTTTTTTAAATCTTTCATAAGTTCAAGTATTTGTGCTTGGATAGTAACATCCAGAGCAGTCGTCGGTTCATCTGCTATAAGAAGTTGAGGTTCACAAGAAAGTGCCATAGCAATCATTGCTCTTTGTCTCATACCACCTGAAAACTCATGTGGATATTGATCTATTCTTTTTTCAGGACTAGGTATACCAACAATATTTAACATCTCTATAGCTTTTGTTTTGGCGTCAGCCTTAGATATTTTTTGATGTTTAACTATCGCTTCAATTATTTGATTACCAACAGTATAAACAGGATTTAGCGAAGTCATAGGATCTTGGAAAATCATCGCTATGTCATTTCCTCTTATTGCTTGCATTTCCTTATCGCTTTTATCCATTAAATTTTCACCATTAAAAATTATATCTCCACCGATTATTTTTCCTGGGTGTTGAAGCAGCCTCATAATAGACATGGATGTTACAGATTTACCACTACCAGACTCTCCAACTATTCCTAATGCCTCTCCTTTATCCAAATGAAAACTTACCCCTCTTATAGCCTTTACTTCTCCTACATGAGTAAAAAAGGAAGTTCTCAGTTCTTTTAATTCAAGTAAATGGTCTTTCATCTATTTCTCCTCCTTTTATTTACGCATACGTGGATCTAGTGCATCTCTTAATCCATCCCCTAAGAAATTAAATCCTAACATAGTAACTGATATAGCAAGCGATGGGAAAAATAACTGATATGGATATATACTTAAAGTTGCTAATGCATCATTAGCAAGTACTCCCCAAGATGCCATAGGAGCTGAAACTCCAAGACCGATAAACGATAAGAATGCCTCAGTAAATATTGCACTCGGTATTGACATTGTCATAGTTATTATTATAGGTCCCATAGCGTTAGGTATTAAATGCATAATAAGTATTCTAAAATCACTAGCTCCAAGTGTTTTTGCAGCTAGTACATATTCTTGTTCTTTTAATGACAGTATTTGACCTCTAACTATCCTCGCCATATTAATCCAATAAACAGATCCTATAGCAACCAGTATAGCCTTAAGTCCCGTTCCCATAACCACCATTAGAAGTATCACGTATAACGTAAGAGGTATAGTGTATAATATGTCTACTATTCTCATCATTATATTATCTATCTTACCTCCAAAATATCCTGCAATTCCACCGTAAAGAACTCCTATTACAAGGTTTATTATAGATGCTACAATTCCTACTGTTAAAGAAATTCTAGCCCCATATAATACTCTAACATATAAGTCTCTACCATGAGAGTCTGTACCAAACCAATGTTCAGCACCTGGAGCTTGGTTTGCATTTAATAAATTTTGATCCGAATAAGAATATTTAGCAAACATAGGTCCAAATGTAGCTAGCAATACTAAGAATATCAAAAATACCAAAGATCCCATAGCTACTTTATTATTCTTCAAACGTCTCCATACATCCTGCCAATACGTCATAGAGGGTCTTAATATTTTTTCAGAGTCTCTATCCTCTTGGCTCAAAGGTTTCCATAAATTTTTATCCATATTAAGGTTTTCCATTAATCACTCCCCCTTAGTCATCATATTTTATTCTAGGATCTATAAATCCGTAAAGTAAGTCTACTATAAGTATCATTCCAACTAAGAATACAGCATAAAAGATTGTAACTCCCATTATAAGAGTGTAGTCTCTATTAGTTATACTCTCAACGAACGCTCTACCAAGCCCAGGAACTGCAAATATTTTTTCTATAACGAAAGATCCTGTTAAAAGTCCTGCCGCAAGAGGTCCTATGTAAGTAACTATAGGTATTAAAGCATTTTTAAGCGCGTGTTTAAATATTACAATACCTTCACTTAATCCCTTAGCTCTGGCAGTTCTTATATAGTCTTGAGATACAACCTCTAGCATACTAGATCTTGTAAGTCTTGCTATAAATGCAAAAGAATAAGATGCAAGAGCAATACTCGGCATTATCATATGTCTCCACGTTCCCCATCTAGCTGCCGGTAAAATATGTACCTTAACTGCAAATACATATATCATCAACGTCGCTATAACGAAACTTGGTATGGTAACTCCAAGTATGGCGAGAAACATCACCCCACTATCTACCCATGTTCCTTGTTTTAATGCTGCTATAACACCAAGCGGAACTCCGATTAATAGTATTATTGCTATAGCTATAACTCCCAATTGAGCTGAAGCTGGGAACGTCTGAGCTATGATATGGTTTACTGTCTCACCCTTTACCTGATAAGACGGGCCTAAATCTCCCTTTAAAATATTCTTCATATAAGTTGTGTACTGCACAAATACCGGTTCATTTAAATGATATTTTTCATTAAGCGCTGCTTCTATTTCTGGAGGTAACTTTTTCTCACCTGTAAAAGGCCCTCCTGGAATAGTATGCATAAGTACGAAAGTAATGGTTGCGATGAAAAATAAAGTTATTATCATTGATATTAACCTTTTAACAATATAACGACCCATGATATCACTCCTTCATTATCAGATTATTTTTACATATGATTTTTTTTTTGCGATAATTTCATTTTTATATATATTATATTATTTTTCGGTTTAATGCAAGAATTCTTTTCTTCCATTTTCATTTGTATTTCAACATTCTTTAAAAAATTTCACATCCATATGCCCCATGGACACATGTCTTTTTGAATTAGTTTCAATTCATCATTCTTTTTTTCTGAAAAATATCGTTTTCTCGACAATTTATAATTTTAATTTACCTTTCACTATATTATTAAAAATTTTTACGAATTTTATTCAAAAAAATAAGAGTGGGAATTCCCACTCTTACATATTTTGCATTATATCTACTATTAATTTATTTACTGTTTGAGGATTAGCCTTACCTTTACTAGCTTTCATAACTTGGCCTACTAAGAATCCTAAAGCTCTATCTTTTCCATTCTTATAATCTTCAACAGATTGAATATTGTCATTTAATATTCCTACTACTATTTCTTTTATAGCTCCTTCATCTTGCATTTGAACAAGACCTTTTTCTTTTATTATATCTTCTGGTTTCTTTCCTGTTTCAAACATTTCTCTAAATACTTTTTTACCAGCATTATTGTTTATTTTTCCTTCAGATATAACCTTTAGTAAGTATACAAAATCGTCTTTATCAAACTTAACATCATCAAGTGTTATTCCTTCATCATTAACTCTTCTTAGTAATTCAGTCATAATCCAATTACTTATCATCTTGGCATCGCTAAACTTGGATACTATATCTTCGAAGTAACTTGAAATTTCCTTAGAAGTCGTAAGTACCTTCGCATCATATTCGGAATAGAATATTCTTTTATAAATCTCTTTCTTTTATTATCAGGAAGTTCTGGTAATTTACTCTTTATATCGTTTATACATTCTTCAGTAAGCTTTATATCTACAACATCTGGCTCTGGGAAGTATCTATAATCTTGAACACTTTCCTTACTTCTCATAGATATAGTCTTATTTTGAGAGTCATCCCATCTTCTTGTTTCACGTACTGTGTTTTCTCCTTTTGCAAGAAGTTCATTATGTCTTACAACTTCATACTCCATGGCCTTCAAAGCCGCTTTAAACGAGTTTAAATTCTTAAGTTCTACAATTTTCGATTTTCTTCCATCTTCCTTTATTACATTCACATTCACATCACATCTTAAAGAGCCTTGCTCCATTTTTACATCAGAGATATTTGTAAATAGTAATACTTCTTTTAATTTTTCTAAGAACTGATATGCTTCTTGTGCAGAATTCATATCCGGTCTAGAAACAATCTCAATCAGAGGAACTCCACTTCTATTATAATCAAGAAGAGTGTCTCCAGTTGCATCATGAAGAGATTTACCAGTATCCTCTTCTATATGTATTCTTTCTATACCTATTTTTTTAAGAGATCCATCTTCACCCTCTACCTCTATATATCCATCATAGCAAAGAGGTATATCGTATTGAGATATTTGGTAAGCCTTTGTTAAGTCTGGATAAAAATAGTTCTTTCTGTCCATTTTAGTATCTTTAGCTATTTTACAGTTGAAACTAAGTCCAGCTGTAATTGCGAAATCTAAAACCCTTTCATTTAAAACAGGTAAAGATCCAGGAAGCCCTAAGCATACTGGACAACAGTTAGTATTTACATCTGATCCAAATTCATTTTTACATCCACAAAATATTTTAGTATTAGTTAAAAGTTCTGCATGTATTTCAAGTCCTATTAAAATTTTATCACCCATTGTTTCACCTCCAATTACAGTTTAGCTCTTTGATCTTTAAATTCCGTTACACCTTCAAATGCATAAGCAACCTTAAGCATAGTCGCTTCATCAAAGTAATTCCCTATTATTTGCATTCCTATAGGAAGCCCGTCTTTAAATCCACATGGAATAGACATTCCAGGAACCCCTGCAAGACAAGATGGAATAGTACATGCATCTTCCATATACATAGCCATAGGATCAGATGTCTTTTCACCTATATTAAACGCCACATTTGGAGCCGTCGGAGCTATTATCACATCTACATCTTCAAATGCATCGACAAAGTCTTGTTTTATCAAAGTTCTAACTTTCAAAGACTTTTTATAATAAGCGTCATAATATCCTGAACTTAAAGCATAAGTACCTATCATTATTCTTCTCTTAACTTCATCTCCAAAACCTTCAGTTCTAGTTTTAGTATATAATCCTTCTAAAGAATCATATCCTTCAGCTCTATAACCATATCTTATACCGTCAAATCTAGCAAGATTAGAACTAGCCTCACTAGGTGCTAACACATAATAAGTAGCTATAGCTGAGTCAGTATGAGGAAGCGATATTTCCTTAACAGTTGCTCCCATTTCTTTTAATTTTTCTACACCATCTAAAACCGCTTTTTTTACATCTTCATCTATTCCTTCTACAAAATACTCTTTTGGAATACCTATCTTTATATTGCTCATATCTTTATCTAAACATTTTTCGTAATCTACAACCTCAACCTCTGCACTAGTTCCATCCATGCTGTCTTTTCCAGCTATTTCTCTTAATACAATAGCACAATCAGTTACATCCTTTGTAAATATACCAACTTGATCAAGAGATGAACCAAATGCTATAAGTCCATATCTAGATATTCTTCCGTATGTAGGTCTAAGTCCAACAAGTCCTGTAAGTGCTGCTGGTTGTTTTACAGAGCCTCCTGTGTCTGATCCAAGCGCATAAAAAGCCTGTCCAGCTGCTACTGCTGCTGCCGAACCTCCAGATGATCCTCCTGGAACTTTATTTAAATTCCACGGATTTTTAGTCTTTTTTAAACATGAATTTTCTGTAGATGATCCCATTGCAA
Organism: uncultured Peptostreptococcaceae bacterium; assembly: GCA_942492135.1. GTDB lineage: Bacteria > Bacillota > Clostridia > Peptostreptococcales > Peptostreptococcaceae > Tepidibacter_A. Next base: position 256,301 of record CALODI010000010.1, on the reverse strand, counting down.
ACTCATCCATATTAGTTTTACCAACCATTATAGCCCCAGCAGCATTAAGTTTTTTTACAACTGTTGCATCATATGGTGGTATAAAGTTTTCAAGCATCTTTGATGCACAAGTAGTTTTAACTCCATCTGTACATATATTATCCTTTACAGCCATTGGAATACCTGCAAGAACAGATACCTCTTCTCCAGCTTTTATTTTTTCATCTATTTCCTTCGCTCTGTTTAAAGCTTCTTCTTCTGTTATAGTTATATAAGAATCAACCTTTGGCTCAACCTCTTTTATCCTACCTAGAATACTTTGAGTAAGCTCAAGAGCCGTTATTTCTTGTTTTTTTATTTTTTCACTTACTTCTTTTAACGTCATTTCATAAAGTTTCAATAATTTCACTCCTTTCTAATCTAATACTTTTGGTACCTTAAAGCATCCCATTTCTTTTTCCGGAGCATTTTGAAGTACCTTTTTAACTTCTAAAGATTCTTTTACTTCATCTTTTCTAAATTGGTTGACAAGATTTATAGGATTATAAGTTATATCAGTATTTTCAGTATCTACACCCTGAAGTTTTTCTATATAACTTAGTATATCTCCCATTTTTTTTGATACAGTTTCAATTTCGTCGTCCTTGATTTCAAGTCTAGAAAGCTTGGCTACATGCTTTACAGTATCCTTATCTAACATAGTTTCACTCCTTTTTTTAAATCTAAAAACAAAATTATATATATATTTAAGTTGTACAATTTAATAAAAAATTATATATTATGAGCTTTTTCAACAACTCAAGTTATATAAATTTTGTATGCATAACTAAAATTATACCTTTTTTTAGTCAAATAATCCATATTAGTTACTCATATCTAGATGTTTCTGAACCTCTTCCTTAGAAAGTAGCTTTATTATTTCATCAAACATATTTTCATCTATAACCTTTACACCAAGAGAATTTGCCTTATCAAGCTTAGATCCAGCATCCCTACCAGCAAATACTATATCCGTTGATTTACTTACGCTTCCGGTTACTTTACCACCGAATCTTTCTATTATTTCTTTGACATCATTTCTCTTATATTTATCTAGTGTTCCTGTTAAAACTATCTTCATTCCCTCAAAAATTTTAACGTCGTCACTTTCAGTTTTTAGTGATTTCAAGTTTACATTTACTATTTTAAACTTCTCTATAAGTTCTAAGTTCTTACTATTATTGAAGAAATCTACTACACTGTCAGCCATAACCTCTCCAAATTCTTCAAGCTGAATCAAATCTTCTCTCTTAGATTCTATTATTTTGTATATATCATCAAAATTACTCGCAAGTATTTTAGCACCTTTACTTCCTATATACTTTATTCCTAAACCAAATACTAATCTCGCCAAATCATTGTCTTTAGATTTTTGTATAGCATCTATTAAATTTTGAGAAGACTTTTCCCCCATTCTCTCAAGAGAAACTAAATCTTCTTTTTTCAAGTAATAAATATCTGCTATATCCTTTATCAAATTTTCTTTTAATAAAAGTGCTACTATACGTTCTCCTAGTCCATCTATATTCATAGCATCTCTTGATACAAAATGTATTATACCTCTTCTTATTTGAGCAGGACAAGATATATTCATGCACTTAACAGCCGCTTCTCCATCTAATCTGCTAGTCTCAAAGCCACACTCAGGACATTTATTAGGCATTCTAAATTCTACTTCTGTGCCATCTCTTTCATCTTTAACAACTTCTACAACCTCTGGTATTACATCTCCTGCTTTTTGTATTATAACCGTATCTTTGATTTTAATATCCTTTTGTTTTATGTAGTCTTCATTATGAAGCGTTGCTCTTGATACTATAGACCCTGCAACTTGAACTGGCTCAAGTAAAGCTGTTGGTGTAAGATTTCCCGTTCTTCCAACCTGAATTATTATATCAAGTAATTTAGTCTTTTTCTTTTCAGCAGGGAATTTATAAGCTATAGCCCAGCGAGGACTTTTAGTTGTATTTCCAAGCTCATCTCTTTGACTTAAATCATTTACCTTTATAACCATACCATCTATGTCAAATTTCAGTTGTTCTCTGTTATCTGTCCAATAATTTATAAATTCTATAACCCCTTCTATATTATTGCAAACCTTATAATTCGGACTCACCTTAAATCCTAAACTTTTCAAGTATTCTAAGCTTTCACTGTGAGTCTTAAATTTATCCTCATCTATTCCTTCAAGATTGAATACAAACATATCTAAATGTCTCTTTGCAGCAATCTTAGAATCAAGCTGTCTTAAAGAACCCGCAGCTGCATTTCTTGGATTTGCAAATAAATTCAATCCATTTTCTTCTTGATATTTATTAAGCTTTTCAAATTTATCTTTGGGTATGAAAACCTCTCCTCTTACCTGTAAATTTAAATTTTCACTAATTTTCATAGGTATACTCTTTACAGTCCTTAAATTCTTAGTTACATTTTCTCCTACCGTACCATCACCACGAGTTGCACCTATTTTCATGACTGAATTTTCATAAGTTATAACGGCTGATAAACCATCTATCTTAAACTCTACTACATATTCAACACTACCATTCACTACACTTTTTATCCTATTATCAAAATCTATCAAATCATTATCCGAAAATGCATTAGAAAGACTTAACATAGGCGTTTTATGAACTACTTGTTCGAACTTATCAAGTGCTACTCCACCAACTCTTTGAGTTGGAGAATCCTCTCTTTTATATTCTGGATAAATTTTTTCTATATCCATAAGCTCATTCATCAATATATCGTAATCATAATCATCTATATCAGGATCATCCTCTACATAGTATTTATGATTATGATAATTTATAATTTCAGTAAGTTCTTCGACTCTTTTCTTAATATCCATATTTCATCACCTTTCACAAAAAATTCGTCTAGTCGCTACGCACTGACTCATGTCGCCAACGATCCTACGGGCTCCGTTCTCAAAATTCACATGCGTTCATGACGCCAACAAGTCTGACGACTCTGTTGCTTAAAATAGTTGCAAGTTTAGTTCTTCAATCAATGTTATCCACAAGTTGAAAGTCATATAGTTTCCTACAGATTAAAAAATTATATAATCAACTTTATCATAATGTTAATGATACCCATGAATAGAAATTATATAATTTTATTTACAATAAATAAGTTATTCTAAAAACTTCAAAATCACCTAAAATAGATTTTGCTTGATTTTTTTATAATATCTATTTAACAAACTGAAAACCATACAACTTACTCCATATTTAAAAATGATGCTCATTTAAATGTTAGTTACTTTTGGGTTAATATTTTTCCATAAAACTTAGATTGAGACGTTTAAATACCCGTTAAGAAACTTCTTTGTTTAAGCAACGGAATTCATAGAATTCGTTGGCGCCATGAAATTTTGACCGTGTGTTTAGGGAGTTTAAGAAGTTTTAGGGTATTTAATAAGGCTCAATCTTTAGTTGTATTAAAAGGTTGACTAAGTAGCGTTATTTCAATGAGTGTCATTTTTCGATTAGACGTCTACTTTAGTTATCATAAAAAAATATATCCCAAATTAAGGATATATTATTTCAACTTACTCTCAACTGATTCTATTTTTTGCTTCATAGTTCCAACCTTATCTCTTCTATCGTCTATTTTAATACTAGTCGAAACCCTCATAGCTCCATTTTCAAATACACTCTCATGCATCTTCTTTATAGTGCTAAATATTAGATCTAACTCTCCCTCTATTATAGTTCCCATAGGCGTTAGCATATGCTTTAAATCTTTTTCTTTTTCCAATACCTTATGTACATCAGCCACATAAGAACTAAGACTTGTACTCTCACTTCCAAGTGGAACTATAGTAACTTCAACAAGTGCCATAAAAAATCCCCCCTAACTCAAATTTCACTACATATTATATCATAATTTAACCCTTAGCATCTAAATAATACTAAGGGTTAAAATACTATTTAATATTAAATTTTGATATTTGATTATTTAACTTTAATGAAAGTTCATTAAGATTTTGAGCACTTCTCGCAACCTCTTCAACAGCCATAGACTGTTGTTGAACAGAAGCAGTTACTTCTTCAGATCCCGCTGCGGTTTCCTCTGATACTGCAGATATATTTTCTATAGATTCTACAATCAAATCTTTATCATTAGTTATATCATTTATATGTTCACTTACAGCTTCAATACTCATAGTAATATCCGATATAGAATCTGATATTTTATTAAATGCATTATTTACATCCTCAACAGATTTAGTTTGATTAAAAGATACTTCTTTAACTTCTTTCATAATATCAACAGTATTAGAACTTTCTTGTTGAATAGCATCTACTATTTCCTTTATCTCACTAGTAGCTTTACCAGATCCTTCTGCAAGCTTTCTTATTTCGTCAGCTACGACTGCAAATCCTCTTCCAGCTTCACCAGCACGAGCAGCTTCAATAGATGCATTAAGTGCTAATAAATTAGTTTGTTCTGCTATAGAGTTTATAGTCGATAATATACCCTCTATATCATTTGATTTATCACTAAGTTGATTTATAGCATATTCTGCTTTAGATATCGAGTCGTTATTTAAATCATTACTTTCCTTTAATTCACTTACTGATTTTATACCGAGTTCATTTACATTAGCTATTTGACAAGTCGTTTCCAACATATTCTTACTGTTATTGTCTAATTCTATAAATTTCTCATTAAGTCTTGCTATAAGCTTAACTCCCTCTTCAGCATCCTGAGCTTGATTAGTAGCTCCCGAAGCTATTTCCTCAACCGCTCTTGATATTTCTTCAGCAGATGCACTAGTTTCTTCTGATACAGCAGCTAAATTAGTAGATGCATCAGAAACTTCTCTAGAAACTTCACTCGCATCAACTAAAAGACTTTTAACATTTTCTATCATATCATTGAAATTTTCTGCCAATATTCCTATTTCATCACTAGATTTCACATTAGTTTTAACTGTAAAATCTCCATCTTTAACCTTTTTCATATCTTCAACTATCATTTTTATAGGATTAGTTATTTTATTTGTAAATAGATATCCGATTATAAATGCAATTATTAAAGTAATTATTCCAACTATTGCAATAAATTTAATTATATTATTAACGTCTTTATCCGTTTCATCCAAGTATGTAGACGAAAGTACAGTCCATCCTAAATGAGGAATTTTTGTTAATACAGAAAACTTAGAATATATTTTCCCATTTTCTTCCCAATCATAGTATGCTACATCAGAATCATTGTTTAAAGCATCTTGAATTTCTTTAACTGGTATTTTAGTTCCTATAAGGTCTTCATTTTTATGTATTATAAATTCAGCTTCTGAGTCTAGTATATACGGATATCCTTTTTCACCTATTTTTATAGAAGATATCTCATCATTCAACTCTTTTATAGGTATATCAACACCAATAACCCCTACAAATTTATTATCAAGATTATATACTGGGGTAGAATATGTAACCACAAATCCTCCAACAATAAGATCTTCATATGCATTTGTCATATTTTCAGATTGTTTTTCTTTTGCATCTTTATACCAATCTCTTTCTCTAGGATCATAACCTTCTGGCAACTCTGTATTTGGATAAACCATCATCTTGCCTTCTTCAGTTCCCATATAAATACTTAATGCTTCTGGATTACTTTCCTTATATGCTTTTAATAAATCAACCATATATGGTTCATGGCTTGGATCATTAACTATATCCTTAAAATTAATATTTTCACCTAATAATTTAGCACCTCTTGAAAATTTAGATAAATAATTTTCAATCGAGTACTCTATTTGACTATTCAATTCTTTAGTGCTATTTACGAAATTTTGTTCAATTATTTTGTCAGTTTTTGCCTTCATAGCAATACCCAAAATCAACATAGGTACTATTATAAGTACTAAAATAAGAGATATTAACTTTGCCTTTATTCCAATATTCTTCTTCATAAGTCCTCACACTCCCATTTTTTAAAATGTTTTTTCGAATAATATTTTTCATAATTTCAAATTATTTGTTTATTTATAAAAATTTTATCATTTTAAGTCTTTAATTGTCAATTTATTTTCTTTTCCAAAAAAATTAGAAAATTTTAATATCCTTTACTTAAATTTACTATATTTATTAATTCTTCATCATTTTTAAATCTCTTTAAGTTTTCATATATTACTTCAAACCTTCTATCATTTCTATTTTCTGATATCCAGCAATTATGAGGAGTCAATATAACGTTGTCTAAATTCCAAAGAGGACTTTCTTTAGATAGAGGTTCTTGTTCAAATACATCTAGTGCTACACCCAAAAACTTACCTTGCTTTATTTTGTCTATTAAATCAAATTCATTTATTATACTTCCTCTTGCTATATTTATTAGAACACAATTATCCTTCATCTTGTCTATAACTTTTGCATCTATTAAATGATGAGTTTTTTTCGTGTAAGGTATAGATATCACTACAACGTCACATTTTGGTAAAAAGTTATCCATATCATCAATAGAAAAACATTTATCAAAATATTCTACATCTCTTCCACTAGTATTAAGACCATATACATTTACCCCAAATCCTTGAAGTCTTTTAGCAGCTTCAATAGCTATCGTTCCAGTTCCTATAAAACCTATATTTTTGTTATATAATTCCAATAAATTAGTATTTATCTTCCAAAATTTATTTTCTTGGTTTTTATAGAAATTCCAACTATTTTTATATATTTCAAGTATTTTGAGTATTATCCATTCTCCTATAGGTATGCTGTATCCTCCTCTATTGTTAGATAGAATTATATTGTTTCTTTTTATGTAATCAATAGGAGCTTGATCTATTCCTATGCTAGATAACTGAATTAATTTTAGTTTTGCAAATTGTTCCATATCAATTCTTTCAAAAGGATTATAGCAAACAAGAGCATCTATATCATTTATATTTTCATTATTGCAAACCTCTTGTTCATTCTCATATACAATTTCATACCCCAATTCCTTAATCTTATTCATTTTTTCTTTTCCATAATTATAAGTAAATAAAACTTTCACTTCAATCATCTCCTTATAAAATTTTTTTTAAAATTAGGTACCCAATTTTCTATTTTCCATCGTATACTACTATATGTATAAAAAAATGTCGAATTTTATCTTTGACACCTAGGGGAGGTACTTATGCTTAAGTCAAAACAAAAAAAACATATTATTTTATTAATAACTTTTATTCTAATTATATCGTCAGTATCTATTGTTTTCTTTACAAAATCTAATGTTGATATGACATTCAAGAAAATATTGATAATATATTCTATTTTCCTTGTAGGTCTTAATATTTTATTATTCTCTATAATAAAAAGTTCTTTTAAAAATAAAGACTTTATGCCGCAGTCTGTAGATGATTTAGATTATGCTAATTCAAAAGATATTTCTAATTCAAAAGTTAAGTCAATTAACAAAAATGACAGCAAATTAAGTTTAAGCGCAAGTATATTGACTCAATCAAACAAAAACATAAATTCTCTTTATACCAAAATAAAGGAATTATCTAAATTCAATAATAATATAAAAACTTATTCTAAAGAGAGTTCTATGAAAGTTAATAAGCTCCTTGAATCAGACTATGCAATAAAGCAATCCGTTAATGCTATTGATGCAAAAACAAAAGAAATAACTTCTATGGTAATTCAACTTGGAGATATTATAAATGACTTAGATTCTTCGATTGATCATTTAAATAACCTTGTTTATGACATGTCTGTTGAAAATAATTCAGGTAAAAAAGGTTATGATTTTAATAATAAATTAAAAGAAGTTAGAGATGTATCTAATGATATAAAAAATTCTTCAAAAGAACTTACAAACCTTATATACAAAGTTAAATACGAAGTTTATAATTTATCTACAGTAAATCAAACTGCCGTAAATGTACTAGATAAAAAGGATAATATAAATGAAGAATATCTAGAATCTTTTGATAGTATATTAGGTGAAGTATCCAATATAATGGCTAATTTATTAGATCTTTATAAAATTGCAGATACTAACCTTGAAATAAGAAATACTTTATTAAAAAAATCAAATCTTATACCTAATACATAGAAATGAAAATGAAGCTTATTTTTATAAGCTTCATTTCTATATTAAAATACTTATTTGCTTTGTTATAAAGCATACTATCACCGCTATTAAAGTTGGAATAATCGCTGATATTAATGTCCACTTATAACTTCCACTTTCTTTTTTTATAGTAATTAAAGTTGTTGCACAAGGAAAGTGAAGCAGTGAAAATAGCATAACATTAAGCGCAGTAATAAATGTCCATCCATTTTGTATAAATAAATTTTTCATACCAGTCAACGTATCAAGTTCAAGCATAGCACCTTTTGACATGTACGCCATTATCAGTATAGGTATTACTATTTCATTAGCTGGAAGTCCTAGTATAAATGCCGTTAATATAAATCCATCAAGACCTATCATTTTTGCAAATGGATCTAAGAATTGTGCTATATGACTTAATATACTTATATCACCTATCATTGTATTAGCAAGTATCCATATTATAATACCCGCTGGTGCTGCTACTGCAATCGCTCTTAATAGTACGAATATTGTTCTATCTATTATAGATGTGTATATTACTCTAAATATTTGAGGTCTTCTATAAGGTGGCAACTCTAATGTAAATGAAGATGGAACCCCCTTAAGTAGAGTCTTACTAAGTCCCCAAGATACTATTAATGTCATTATTATTCCAACAAGCACTAATCCTGCAATAAAGAACGATGCCACTAAGCTTTGGTACCTACTTGCGAAATACCCACCTACAAATATAGATGCTATAGCTATCAGCGTTGGAAATCTTCCATTACATGGTACAAAGTTATTTGTAATCATGGCTATCAGTCTTTCTCTTGGAGATTCTATTATTCTACAAGCTATAATCCCAGCTGCGTTACATCCAAATCCCATACTCATTGTGAGTGATTGTTTTCCATGTGCTCCTGCTTTTTTGAATAATCTATCTAAGTTAAATGCAACTCTAGGCAAATATCCTAAATCCTCAAGAAGTGTAAAACACGGAAAAAATATTGCCATAGGAGGAAGCATAACAGCTACAACCCAAGCTACAGTTCTATACATACCAAGAATCAACATTCCATGCAGCCATTTAGGTGCATTAAATGATATGAATAAGTCTGTCAGTCTTTCTTCTATTGAGAATAAAAAATCAGCTATAACAGCAGATGGATAATTAGCTCCAACTATAGTAAGCCAAAATACCAATCCTAATAAGATGAACATTATAGGATATCCAGTAATTTTAGATGTAAGTATATCATCTATCTTTTTATCTATATCCATTTTCGATTCATCTTTCTTGACTATTTTATCAGATAATTCTTTTGCATTTTCGTATATATTAAAAACCATCTCATCTCTTACCTTCTGTCTTTCTTCTTCGCTGTATTCATTTATTAATATAGACAATTTTTCTATATCTTGCATAAGCTAATTCACCTCTTTTTTCATGTATATATATTTGTATAAAGAATCAATTATAGAGGTATCTCCTTCTAATATTCTAAGAGCAACCCATCTCAAATCAATTTTATTTCCCAATATATCATCTAATTTCGGAATCAAACTTTCTATTTTTTCTTCTATAAAATCTGAGTACTTTATCTTTTTAGGAGTATATTTTTCTTTATTAAGACTTATATTGTATACTTTGTCAACAAGTTCACTCAACCCTTCTTTTTTTCTTGCACATGTTCCAATTACAGGTATTCCTAATTCTTTTTCTAATTTTTCAATATCTATATATATGCCTTTTCTCTTTGCCTCATCTAATAAATTCAAACACAAAACTACATTGTCAGTAATTTCCATAACTTGATATAGCAGATTCAAATTTCTTTCAAAGCATGTAGCATCAGCAACTACTATCGTCGCATAAGGTTTTCCAAAACATATAAAGTCTCTAGCTACTTCCTCTTCAACTGAATTAGCTAAGAGGGAATACGTCCCTGGTAAATCAACTAGTGTAAATTTTCTATCTTTATAGGTATATTCTCCGCTGGCATTGGCAACAGTCTTTCCAGGCCAGTTACCTGTGTGTTGCTTAAGTCCAGTCAATGCATTAAATACTGTACTTTTTCCTACATTAGGATTACCTGCAAGAGCTATAACAAGAGATTCTTTTGAATCTATTTTTATATTAAAATCATCTATTTTATTTTCACATTCACACTTATTACAATTACTACAGTTACATCCCATGTGAATCTCCCCTTTACTTTTCAATAATCTTTACTAATATATTAACTGTTTCCTCTTTTCTAAGAGCTATCAGCGCTCCCTTTATTTTATAAAGTTTAGGCTCACCTATGGGGCTTTTTCTTATAACCCCTATACAGGCACCAGGCACTATACCTAAATCTAACATTCTTCTTCTAGATATTCCTTGATTTGATAAACCTATAACTATACATTCTCCCCCTATACCTAGGTCATTAAGAGTTGTTTGCATTGGGCACCTCCTTAGCCATGGCTAACTTTTTTCTACATAATATAATATGAATGAATATAAATTAAGTTACACAAAATTCGCTTCATGCTAACGCATGGCTCATGTCGCCAACGAGTCCTCCGGGCTCCGTTGCTTAAAATAGTTGATACTTTAGTTATTTAATCAATGTTATCTGTAAGTTGAAAATCATATAATTTTCTTATACGCAAAAGAGAACCGCCCTTTAAATGGACGATTCTCTTTTATAAATCTAACACACTATCGATTTCTAAATTCTTTATTTTTTTTACTATATCTTCATTCTCTTCTAAAACAACTATCAATTTTTCTATAGACTTTATAGTTTCTATACTAAAATAATGTTCCATAGCCTCAGCTTCTTGATTAATATCACATTCAGCACCTATAATAGTTATAAACTCTTTCAATAGAGAATTTCTATCGACTAAAAACTTCCCTTTTCTATTGCCCTTGTCTAACAATTTTATCTTTTCATAAGGCTTATATCTTATATATCCAAGCTCATCTAATTTTTTAAGCCCTTTGACAACCGATGGCATAGAAAAATTCAAGCATCGTGCTATATCTTTTACTCTAATTTCATCATTATGCAAAGAAAGCCTATACACTTCCTCTAAATAATCCTCAAGACTTGGAGACAGCATAAATAAAACTCCTTTCTAACAAAATCCACTTAATGCTAATGCATAGCTCATGTCACCAACGAGTCCCAACGGTCTCCGTTGCTCAAAATAGTTGATACTTTAGTTCTTTAATCAATGTTATTCCCAGATTAGAAGATATATACATTCCTTGTATATAAATAAACCCTTAGTTAAATAATATTATTTAACTAAGGGTTTATGATTAAAATATTAAAGCTCCTCCAATTCCAAATATAATAAGAGGAATATTATAGTGTAGGAAAGTTGGAACACACGTATCCCAAATATGATTGTGTTGATTGTCCACATTAAGACCCGAGGTTGGTCCAAGTGTACTATCAGAAGCAGGAGATCCTGCATCTCCAAGAGCTGCTGCCGTTCCTATAAGTATTATAGTCGCCATAGGACTAAATCCTATAGCCGATGCCAATGGCACATATATAGCTGCTATTATAGGTATAGTTCCAAACGATGTTCCTATTCCCATAGTTATTATAAGTCCTAATAAAATCATAATAGTTGCTGCTATCAACTTACTAGATCCCATAAAAACAGATCCAGATTGAACTAAACTCTCAACTCCTCCAGTAGCTCTAATAACAGATCCATACCCAGCAGCTACCAACATAACAAACGCTATAAATCCCATAGTACTTATACCACCGCTTACAATATCATCTATATCACTCCATTTTATAGCTCTAAACAATACCATTATAATTATACCCACCAAAGCTCCTAAAGGAAGAGACCCTAATGTCAACTGTACTGTTAAAGCTGATAATGCAGCCACCATCGAAACATAGTGTTTTTTATCCATACTTTCATCTAAAGTACATGCAACTTCATCAATACATGTATCTTCAGATATATAGTCTCTACCTTTTCTGTAAGTTATAAATATAGCTATTAATAGTCCTATAACCATTCCTATTCCTGGTAAAAGCATAGCCTTCCATATCATATCAGTATGAATATCCATCCCATTAACATTCATCTGATCTCTTATAATATTATGGAATATAAGTCCAAATCCAGCCGGTATACACATATAAGGCATCTGAAGCCCAAACGTCAATGCACAAGCAACAGATCTTCTGTCTATTTTAAGATTGTTCATAACGCCTAACAACGGTGGAATTAATATAGGTATAAATGCAATATGAACAGGTATAAGATTTTGTGAAAAAATACTTATAACTGCAATTAAAATAACTAACAAAACAGATTTTCCTTTTATTAATTTGGCAATTTTTCTGGCCAACATATCTGCAAGCCCCGTTTTATGAATACCACATGCTAAAGCCCCCAATAAAATATAGCTAAGAGCTGTTTCTGTATTATCCCCATTCCCTTTATGAATATATTCATAATTTCATCAATAGAAATTCCTGACAATACCCCTGCACTAATAGCAGATATTATTAAAGATAAAATAACATTAAGTCTCATAAGACATAAAAGCGTCATCAATATAACAGATATTATAACTGGATTCGTCAACATAATTAAAATTCCTCCTCTAACTTTTTATCACTTCAATACTGTATCACTTTATCCGAATAAAGTAAAGAGTAAAAATTTCTAATTTATAAATTAGAAATTTTTACTCTTATAAACTGATCCCTAACCTCCTTACTATATAAAAGAGGCTCCTCAACCATATATATTTCTACTGATATATTACTTTTTCCTGTATTTCTTTTTACTTTTTTACTTTCATATTTTATATTATATTTTATCTTTTTACCTTTATCATTTAAACCAAGCTTTATATATTCTTTATTTACATTAGATATAGTAATAATATCTTTTGGCAAAAACTCTTGTACTATGGTTAATATATTATCTATATTGAGATTATTATTTTTTTTAAATACTATTGTTATAGAGTCAGCTATTTTTTTGTGTATATTCAAATTATATTTTAAGCTAAATATATTATAGTTCCAATTTTCTATTCCTTTATCTTTAATTGTGTATAATAAATAATCTCGACCTTGTTCAAATGATACATTGTTTTTATATTTCAATTCATAATAAAATTTAATACTTATATCCTTATCTCCTATACCATTTCCATTTGAACTAATTTTTTTAAATTCAATCAATCTTTTGTTTATATACTCAAATAATATATTTTTATAATTTAACAACTCATTTTTACATTTTTTAAAATCTATTTTAGTTATATATTTTTTATATTCTTTATCGAAAATTATAAACCCCTCCTCACTATAAAGCGAAACTCAATCCAGAAGCTGTTAAGTTCTTATCTCCAGCCTTAGAGGATGGAATTTTAGAACTTTTATCTTTCGGATAATCTATATATCAAATTATATAACAAATTTCAAAATAATATTAGTTATTTTTTTAACGAAATTTAAGAAATATGTCGTTTTCGTTCATCTCTATTATTTTCCAAAAATTCTGTATTAACTTTATTTTTACAATATTTTAATATTTGAAAACACGAAAACAACTGTACCTCGTATTAAGTACACCGTTTTCCTCGTTGATATTTAGCCATTTAGGTACACAAGTATATTTTTTTACAAAATACTTATTTTTTAGTAGACTTAAATATAAAAATAATATATAATTTAATTTGTTCGAAATACATTTGATAATTATATAACTATTTATCCATAAATAGTAAATATAAAGCTTATGCACTAATTTTTATTTATTTTAAAATTATTATATTATGAAAGGAAGATTTTTAAATGGCAAAAATACTTTTAGCAATTATGATTGCGTCTGGAATACCATTTACTTTTATGCTTGTTAGATCTTATATGAAGAGAAAAGCAGAAGGTAGACTTGAAACAGAAAGTTTTCTTAAAATGGGTTTAGTAGGAGCTTTAGCAAACTTCTTTGATACTTTAGGTCTTAGTAGTTTCGCTATAGAAACATCTTTATTTAAAAACTTTAATTTAGTTAGCGATGAAAAATTACCCGGAACATTAAATGTTGGTGCAACAATCCCAACATTAGTACAGGCTTGTATATTTATAGCAGCTGTTGAAGTTGAACCTTTAACTTTATTCTCTATGATAGTTGCAGCACTTGCAGGTGCAATTGTAGGCGCTGGACTTATATCTAAGCTTCCTAAGAAAACTATACAGCTTGCAATGGGAATAGCTTTATTCTCTATGGCAATAATATTACTTGCTGGCCAATTAAACCTTTTCCCAGTTGGTGGAGATGCTATGGGTCTTCATGGAACTAAGCTTATAATAGCTATAGTAGGTAACTTCCTATTTGGAGCTTTAAATACTTTAGGTATAGGACTTTTTGCTCCATGTATGACTATGGTTTACATGTTAGGTATGTCTCCAATAGCTGCATTCCCTATAATGATGGGTTCTTGTGCACTTTTATTACCTTTTGCTGGTATGAAGTTCATAAAAGAAGACTCTCACTCTGCTCAAGGTTCTATGGCAGTTAACGTTATGGGTCCAATTGGAGTTTTAATAGCTGCATATTTAGTTAAGTCTATGAATGTTTACCTATTAAAATGGTTATTAATATTCGTTGTTGTATACACAACATTCATAATGTTCAAATCATATAAAGAATCAGTAGCTAAAGAAAATAAACAAGTAGCTTAATATAAGTAAAAAAAGCAGATAGATTTTTAATCTATCTGCTTTTTTACTTTATAGGAAATTATATAATTTTTAAATTATAGATCACATTGATAAAAAGACAGAAGTATCAACTATTTTTAAGCAACAGAGTCATAAGACTTGTTGGCGACATGAGCAATGCGTTAGCATGAAGCGAATTTTTAGTTCCACAGAAAACATCACTGCCCAAATATTCAAAAACATAACTGTTATTTCTTTGAATATAAGTTTATATTTTCATATTATTTGACTGTAAATATACATTCAATTCATTTATATACGCAAAGTAATTCCCTTTTTTCTATTTTCCAATTTTATGTTTACAATCCATTTTTGTTCCATTGTATACGTTTTCTTCCGATGATAAAATTGTAAATGACTTACAAAGGAGGAATTCATAATGAAAAAACTAATATCGAGCTTAATTTTTTTAGCTCTGCTACTAGGTAATTCTACTTCCTATGCACAGTCATATCTTATGCATACGGTTCAAACTGGGGATACCTATGCTTCTATTGCAAAAGAGCATAATACAAGCGTAGATACTATTCGTTCATTAAATAATGATTCAGGATACTATCTTTACTCTGGAAGTTTATTAAAAATCAAACCTATACAAAACAAAAAGACCATATCTATAAAAATAGATGGTCAAGTAGTTTCTACTGATCAATATCCTTATATCGAAAATGCACGTACATTCGTTCCTATAAGATTTATCGCAGAAAATTTAGGTGCAAATGTATCATGGAACAACAGTTCACAAGAAGCTATATTGGAATATGAAGACAAGAATATCAAATTGCCAGTATATTCTAGTACAGCTAATATAAACGGATCTTTTGTAGATCTTGATGCTCCTATAAATATATATAATTCAAGAACATTTGTACCTGTTCGATTTATAGCTGAGACATTTAACTGTTCTGTTAATTGGGATAGTTATAACTATGTAGTGGATATTAAAACTAAAGGTTACATACCTTCTCACGAAGATGTAGTTAAAGCTAATACACCTAAGTACTCTAGCGAGGACTTATATTGGCTATCTAGATTAGTAGAGGCAGAATCTCAAGGAGAACCCTACGAAGGACAACTTGGAGTTGCTAATGTTATAGTGAATAGAAAAAACAGTAACTTATTCCCAAATAATATAAAAGGGGTTATATTCGATGATAACTATGGAATTCAATATACTCCAGTTGCTAATGGTAGAATATACAACACCCCTTCAAATATTAGTATTCAAGCTGCAAAACAAGCACTTGAAGGACACAATAATATATCAACATGTCTTTACTTCTTAAATCCAAGAAAAGCAAGCAATAACTGGATAGTGTGGAACAGATCTTACTACAAATCAATTCAAAATCACGATTTTTATTTATAATTTTTTTAAAGGGATGTATTAAAATGATTTTCGAAATCATTTTAATACATCCCTTTTTATGATTCGTTGGATCTATGAGTGAACACGTAGCTCCAACGAATTTTTTAGTTCCCTTTTTTTGGTCATTTCTGTATAATTAACTTATATTATTTAATAATATTAAAGAAGGAGTGATTAAATGAATAGTTTTAATGAAAACTTAGAAAAATATGCTTCATTAGCAGTTAAGGTGGGCGTTAATATTCAAAAAGGTCAAACGCTTATAATAAATTCTCCTATAGAGTGTGCTGAGTTTACTAGAATAGTAGCTAAATATGCTTATGACAATGGTGCTAAAAATGTTCATGTAAGATGGAGCGATGAAGATTTAGCTCTTATTAAATATTTGAATGCACCAGATGAAGCCTTTGACGAGTTTCCTAAATGGGAAGCTGACGGTCTTGATCAGTTAGCTAAAAACGGTGCTGCCGTTATATCTATATCAGCTTCTAATCCAGAACTCTTAAAGAATGTAGATCCAAAGAGAATTGCAGCTGCTAACAAAGCAAGATCTATTGCTCTTAAAAATTATAGAGAGTACATAATGAATAGCACAATATCTTGGTGTGTAATTTCTATTCCAACTAAAGCTTGGGCTAAAAAAGTATTTTCAGATGTATCAGAAGATGAAGCAGTCCAAAAACTTTGGGATAGTATATTCAAAATAGTGAGAGTTGATAATGATGATCCTATAAAAGCTTGGGATGAACACCTTCATACACTTAACGATAGAGTTAAATTTTTAAATAATAAAAACTTTAAATCACTTAACTTTAAGTCAAGTGTAACCGATCTTACTATAGAACTTCCAAAAGACCACTTATGGGCTGGAGGCGGAGAACACAATGCTAAGAAAACTTATTTTGTTGCAAATATGCCAACAGAAGAAGTATTTACAATGCCTCTTAAAACAGGTATAAATGGTACTGTTAAAAATACAAAGCCGTTTAATTACGCTGGTAATTTAATAGATGATTTTACTTTAACATTCAAAGATGGTAAGGTTGTAGATTTCAAAGCTGAAGTTGGTCATGAAACTTTGAAAAAATTATTAGAAACTGATGAAGGTGCTTCGTATATAGGAGAGGTAGCTTTAGTTGCTTACGACTCACCTATATCAAATTCAAATATAGTATTTTATAACACTTTATTTGATGAAAATGCTTCTTGTCACCTAGCATTTGGAATGGCTTACCCTATTTGCATAAAAAATGGAACTGAAATGAATTCTGAAGAGCTTCAAAAAGCTGGCGCTAACAATTCATTAATTCATGAAGACTTCATGGTAGGTTCTAGTGATATGGATATAATAGGAGAAACGTATGATGGTAAAAAAATTAAAATATTCGAAAATGGTAATTGGTCACTATAGGAAAAAGTAGCTTGTGAAAACAAGCTACTTTTTTATGAATTTAATCTTGTATTTTTTATTCTTTCCATAATTTCAGCTTTCTTCTCCATCAAGCCATTTACTTCATTTATAAGAAGATTATCTTTTTTATGTCCTTTTTCTATGTAATACATAGATATAGCACCCAGCCCAACATGGGTTCCTACTACTACTCCCATTTGCATAATATATATATGACCTTCAAAATTAGTTTCTTGATTTATCTTATTTTTTAAGTTTTCAGCAACGCTAATATCAGATGTATATCCTATTATTATAAAGTCTGTAGCTTGTTCATCATTTCTTTTTATGAATTCATCTATATAATGTTTTAAAACTCTCTTACGACCTCTTTCTTTTGCTACTATTGCTCCTTTTCCTTTTTTCATAGTCATTATAGGTTTAATTTTTAATATCTTACCTATAAAAGCACTTGAATTTGAAAGTCTTCCACTTGTTATTAAGTGATCTAAATCATCAACAGATAAAAAATGCTTAACATTTATCTTATAAGTTTCATTGAAATCTACAATTTCTTCAAAACTCATTCCTTGCTCCTTCAACATAGCACTTTTTAAAACCAACCATCCACTTCCATGGCTCATACATTTTGAATCTACTATATAAATCTTAACATCCGATTTTTTATTCTCATCATAAAAATAATCCTTAGCTATGACTGCTGATTGATAAGACCCACTAGTTCCACTTGACATACATATACATAGTATATGTGTATGTCCTTTTTCTACAGCTTCATTCATTATAGCTAGATACTCTGTAGGACTTGGCATGGCAGTTGTCGGTTCTTTAGCTAAATTTTCAATTATACTATAAAATTTATCTGGTTGTATATCTATTCTATCTCGATAAATTTTTCCATCTATATTAATAGTCAACGGAGCAATCCCAATATCATACTTATCTATTAAATCTTGAGATAAATCACAAGTTGAATCTGTCATAATTTTTATCATAAATACCTCCAATAGTTATCTTATTTTATGTCTGTATATTATTTTGTCCTTACAATCCAAATATAAGTCATAATATTGTTAAAGTTCCTATATGTTATTATACATTTCATTCATTATTTTTGTAATATTTTTTAGAAAAATTAATTTATATATTACTCTACATAAGTCGTTAATACTTATTGAAATTGCAAAGATAAGATCCAACATTCACCAAACAAAAATTCGCTTTATGCTAACTCATAGCTCATGTCGCCAACGATCCCTAACGGTCTCCGTTGCTCAAAATAGTTGCAAATGTAGTTCTTCGATCAACGTTATCCACAGTTGAAAGTCATATAATTTCCTATAGAGTAAAATAATCGGAAATATATTATATAATAAACAAGAATTTACTTATCTTAAATTTTGATGATATAATAATTTTATAAGAATATGTAAAAAAAAGGTAATTCTATGACTAAAAATAAGGTTTATAAATCAATAGAAGATAGAAAATTATCAGATGTGTGTGGTGGAATATAGGTACTATTTATACTTGCAGGAGGTAGCGGTATCTTGGGGTACATTGTATGTGCACTAATAATACCTAATGACCCAAATATTTACTAGAAGGAAGTCTTTGTTTTTTAAGACTTCCTTCTAGTAAATTAAGATTTTGAATAAATCAAGTGGATAAAGACTTAATATCTTTATTCAATATTATCTCATTATTTCTAAACCAAATAATAATCTTATATATACATATTAATCCAATAACAGTAACAACAGAATGTGCAATAATCACATGATGAGATAATTTAACCAACTCCGTAAGTATCACAGAAACAATTATACCTATTCCATTGTTTATAAAATGAGCAAATATAGTTATATATAAAGATTTTGTTTTTAAATACAAATAACCGAATACAAGTCCAAGAAAAAAAGCATTAATTCCTTGATGTAAATTCATATGCATTACTGCAAATAAAAGAGCAGATACTATTACAGCTAAATTATCATTATACTTTATGCTAAGTCCTTTAAGTATTATTCCTCTATAAATTATTTCTTCATATATAGGTGCTACTATACATACAGAAATCATCGCTAAGATAGGATATTTGAATAATTCATTAAAAGCTTCTTCAATTGACTCGTTTACTGGTACTTGATCAACAAATACCCCTATACTATTATCAAAAACTATCCTAAACACTAAAATTATAAATATTGTATATATATAATATTTTTTAGAAATGCTTATACCTTCTTTTTCTATAACTTCTTCCTTTGTGGAATACATTTTCAAAAGCCACTTTACCATTATAATTTTAACCATTAAACCATAAATACTTTCAGTATAAAAATATACAGCAGACGAATTCACAGAAAATATTTCTTTAATTATATAAATAGGTATCATCAAAAAATCAGAAAGTATATGAAGTATAAATATCCATATAGATCCTAAGATACCTATTTTTCGTATATTTATATTTCGATTCTCTAGATTTTTAATTATATTCATTAAAACACCCCCTCTTTGTATAAAGCTTATAAAATGTATTTTATACTACAAACCTTAATTACACCTTAACTTTTTTATTTCTAAGAAAATCATATAATTTTGAGTATATGGATAATGATATTATAGCATCATGTTAAAAGAGGGATATTATAAATGTATGTTAGACCTTTTGTAAACATCATAGTATAAAATATAAAAAAGTGTCAGCATAAAATTTTATGCTAACACTTTTTTATATTTTATATATTTACTTAAAACAATAGACACAAAATATCCAATTACAGATAAAAGTATTATAGTAGCTCCTGATGGAATATTGTACTGATAAGATATTACTAGTCCCAAAACATTAAATACTATTCCCGAGAATGTAGACACTATCATAATCTTTTTAATGTCATAAGTAAAGAGTTTAGCTATAGCTGGCGGTATAGTCAATAGTGCTATAGATAGTATTATTCCAACTACTTTTATTAACACTACTATACTAAGAGCTATCAATATAAATAAGAAGCACTCTAAAAATAATGTATTTATACCTAATACCTTTGTAAATTCTTCATCAAACAAATAAGCCTTCCAGTAATTAAATATGCTCAATATAGATATAAGTATTATTAAACTCAATATTATCATTATTTTTATGTAAACAGATGATACCGTTAATATATCTCCAAACAAATAAGAGGTCATATCTGGTGGATATCCAGGCGTTAAAGCTATAAATAATATCCCAAGAGCCATCCCAACCGACCAAAACATGCCTATTAAAGCATCTGAATTAGTATTAGTCTTTCTATTTATAGTAGATATTCCAATAGATGCCAACACTGAAAATACAAGTCCTCCTATTATAGGCTCAATCCCTAATAAATACCCAAGTCCTATACCCCCAAACGAGACATGTGCTATACCACCACTCATGCTTACAAGTTTCTTTTCAACTATTATTGTACCTATTATTCCACATACTACACTACTGAGCATAGCTGCCATCAATGCATTTTTCATAAAATTATAACTAAATAATATTTCTATCATGTTCCCCCTCCTTGTACCTAGCTAATCCCTTATTCAAATAAACTACTCTATCAGTATACGACATAACTTCTTCCATATCATGAGTAACTATTATTATAGTTTTTTCTTTTTTTATCTTAGATAACATATCATAAATCTCTATTTTTGCTTTAAAATCCAGACTTGCAGTGGGTTCATCTAGTACTAATACCTCCGGATCTGTCATAAGAGCTCTAGCTATTAACACCTTTTGAAGTTGCCCCCCTGATAGCTGCCCAATTTGTCTATGTTCAAACCTTAGTATTCCTAATTTGTCCATAATATTTCTAACGCTATCTATATCTTCTTTAGAATATTTTTTAAACAGCTTAATTTTATTAGATAAATTACCCATAAGTATTACATCTAATACTTTTATAGGGAATTGCTTATCAAAAGATGTAAATTGTGGAACATATCCAATAGACATATTATCTTTTAATAAAATACTTCCACTTGTAGGCTTTAGTATTCCAAGTAAAACCTTTAAAAGAGTGCTTTTTCCAGCTCCATTAGGTCCTGTTATTCCTATAAATTCTCTACTTCCTATTTCTAAATTTATATTCTTCAAGGCACATACTTCTCCATAACTTACACTCAAATTTTTCATTTTTATCTCATTCATATAATCCTCTCCTAATTTAAAACTTCCTTAAACTTATCCGATATATGTTTTAGATTTTCTATATAATCAGTACTTAAAGGAGATACCTGTATGCTTTGTCCACCTATTTCATTAGCTATAGTCTCAGCCTGTTTGCTATCAAACTCTTCTTGATAAAATACAAACTTAATATTATTTTCTTTAGCGAAATCTATTATCTTTTGAAGTCTTTTAGCAGTAGTTTCTTTTCCATCTTCTTCTATCGCAAGCATATTCAAATTATAATCATCTGCAAAGTATCCAAAAGATGGATGATATATTATGAAAGATTGTTTACTAACATCATTGAGAATACCCTTAATTTCTTTATCTACTTCATCAAGCTTAGATATATAATCCATAGCATTCTTTTCGTATATTTTCTTATTATCAGAATCTAATTCTACTAATTCATTCTTAATTTCATAAATCATAACTTTAACTCTCTTTGGAGATAACCATATATGAGGATCGCGCCCTTCGTGATCATGTTCATCCGAATCATTTTCGCGTTCTTCCTCAAACATTCTATCTGGATATACTTTTCTAACTTTATCATCTAAATGCACTATTTTTATATCTTCATCTAAACCTTCAACCATTGGAAGTATATTAGATTTTTCTGTTGGAACTCCTATTGAAAAATAAAGTTGTGATTCACTAAGCTTTGACATTTGCTTAGGTGTAGGTTGATAATTAGCAGGACTATATCCTGGGGGGATGATAACCTCAACATCGACAAAATCGCCTCCTACTGCTTTTACAAATGTTTTTTGTGGCGCAATAGCTACAGAAATTTTTATAGCATCATCTAAACTACTGTTTTTACTAACTCCTACTTCTTTATTTGAACATCCTCCAACCAAAAGTAATCCTATTATAATACTCATATATATCATAAACTTTTTCAAATTTTTCACTCCTTATTAATTAATAATAATTATCATCTTCATATATCATGATAACACATTTACTTAATTTGTAAACATAATTTCTATATACTTTTATTATTATCTTTAATCCTTATCTGTAAACCCTAATATTTCTATATTTACTAATGATTTTTGAATAACAAAAAAACACGCAACTTATATAAGTGCGTGTTTTAATCTATTTCTTATCTATATATGAAACTGCATTAAGCGCTGCAACCTGACCTTCTCCTGCAGCTTTTATATATTGATACGGCTTTCCTATACAATCTCCAGATGCGAAACATCCTTTTATATTTGTCTTCATACCTCTATCTACTTTTATATGTCCCTCTTCCACTTCAAGCCCTGGAACTAAATATTTAGGCGATATGCTATTTCTTATGAAGAATATTCCATCTACATCTATTTCTGAGTTTCTAAGTATAAGTTTATTAGCCTTCATCTCACCTTTTACCTCAATAGGTATATCCTTCATAACTTTTATACCATCAACTAGCTCATACTCTCCTTTGTACATAGGGATATAATATACCTTAGATGCTATTTCCATTAAGAAGTTAGCTTCTTCCTCAGCTTCATCATTATAACCTACTATAACTACCTTTTTACCTCTGTATAAAGCTGCGTCACAAGTAGCACAATAACCTACTCCCTTGCCCAGAAATTCTTCCTCACCTTTTATAGGCTTTGCATACTCTATTCCAGTGGCAAGTATTACTGTAGTTGCCTCATAAATTTTTTCATTAACCATTAAAGCAAAATAATCTCCCATAGCATATACATTATTAATTCTTTCCTCTGTAATTTTAATGCCCATCTTATCTATATGAGATTTAAACATATCCTTTAAGTTCTCACCATTTATATCATGAATACCTAAGTAATTATCTACCTTAGGTGCTTTTACTATCTTGTCACTTAAATTACTGTTACCAAATACTACTATGCTTTTATTTCTAACGTTAGCATTTATAGCAGCTGATAATCCTGCTGGACCGCTTCCTACTATAGCTACATCATATCTCATGAAATTTCACCCTCTTATAAGTGAGTTTCTATTTGAGACTTTATCATATCTTTAGGTCTAAAGCCCATTATAGTATCCACTGGTTTTCCATTTTTAAACACTATCATTGTAGGAACACTTGTTATTTGAAATTTCTCAGCTAAATTTATATCTTTATCTATATCAACTTTCATAAATTTAACCTTGTTACCAATTTCTTCATCTAAATCTTTAAATACTGGAGCCAACATTTTACAAGGTCCACACCATTCCGCAAAAAAATCTACTACAACTACACCGTTATCATTTTTTACATTCTCGTTAAAATTATTAGTATCTATAACTTTTATCATAATTAAATTCCTCCCAATTTAAATTAATTTTACATTTATCTGGTAACTAGCCACTCCACCTAAAGGTAAGTTTCACTTGATTATATCCATACTATACTCTTTTATTATGAATATGTCAATATCGTAATATATAGATATTAAAATAAGTCAATCCTTTACTTTTATTACTTTACCCAATAAAATATGAGTTAATCAATAATATTATACTATTTTTTTATAATTCAGATGAAATTTTCACTACAACTGAATTTTTATCTTTCGGATCAATCAAGGGAGGTTTTTTGATAATTTCTTAATCTATGACTTTCTTCCTATGTATATAATCACAATAATCATATATACAAATAAGAGATGCCTTGGTATTTTTTAAACCTTTACTTAAATTAATTTCCCAATTCAAAAAATCATTTTTAGAAGTTTGTTCAATAGCATATGTAGGTTGACAGATCCAACGTATACCACTATATCCTTGTTTAATCTCTTTTTCTACTAAAATTTCAATCTTTTCTTTAAGACATCTTTCTCCACCAGTTTTATTTATATTTATAAGTTGTTTAATAGATTGACACTTCAAATATTTATCCTGTATTCCAAAATTGTTTAAATATTTTTTCAAATCTTCATACAACTGAGGTTGCATTGATATGTATACCACTTCATTATTATCTACTCCAACTTTAATATATTGAATCATATTTGCAAAGAGATGATCTTTCCCATAATAATAAAAAGTAGAATGAGTACCCATTATATTTTTCAAATTCATCAAGCAAGTATCTTGTATAGACTTAATATACTGAAATTTGACTATTAATTCATCTAATTCTTCGCTTAACTTTATGACCTCTTGATCTAGTAAGTTTTCATTTTTTTCAATTATAATACTATTTAATTTTTTACGGGCTAACTCAATTTCATTTTCCAAATTATAATAATTTCTTATTTCTACATTATCAGAAGTTCTATTCATCACCATCATCTCCTTTCGCTAAAATATTACATTTTTATCTATATTATATCATTTTTGTTATATTTTAATATAGAGTATATCACTAAATAATTTTTTCATATAGTCTCTGCTTTACAAGATGTTTCTTTTATTATAATCTATAAATGTATCCATATTGTATCCATTTAATAGAAATCTTTCGTTGTTTTTTTACAGTTTTCTATAAAATATTTCACAATAATACGTTACTCGACAAACTTACAAAGCAAAAATTTGCTTTGTTTTAACAACTGATTTAAAACCATATAATTTCCTCATATACCAAAAGGTGCATATGAAAATAGTTTTAGCTAAAAAACTATTTTTACATGCACCTTTTTATATACTTCATCTAACCTTATATATTCTAGAATTTTTATCTATAGACTCTACAATAAGTCCTTTATTCACCATATCTTTTATCATATTTTTAATAAATACCCTCGTATCAGTTACTGTAATTTTATTCTTACTCCAAAACAAAGACGCTTTTGTTCCCTTAATAATATTTTCTATATCTGTTATAGTTAGTTTTTCTTTTTTCTTAAACTCACTCATTATTTTATTTTCTATTTTCTTATATAAATTATTCAATAATTCCTCATTCTTTCTTTGTTGCTTGATGTATCCCCATGACAGCAAAAAGTAAATGTTACAGCAACTAATAATATCTTAAATACAAAATTCATCATATTAATTACTTACCTTATCAAGTGTTATAAAATTATTGTTTCTTAAAATATTTATATAAGTTCCCAATCTTTCATAAACAGGTTCCGCTTTTTTCCCAAATTCGTCTTTTAGACCACTACCTATATCTTCTATATTATTCTTGCCATCTATTAATTTCCAAACACTACTTCCTTGTTCATCTAAATCTATTTTCATTTCTTTAGGTGTTTTGAAAAAAAATCTAACAATTTTATCTAATCTTCCTTCTCTTGGTATAATAATTTTAACAAATCCTTCTTCATTTATTTCCCATTTATAGTTTGTAATCTTCTTAGGGACTAATTCCAAAAAGTTATCATCTTTATTTATTTTCTTAGACATTTTGTCACCTTCTTTTTTATATTAAAAGAGGATATTAAATATCCTCTTTTTTGATTATAATATTAATTTTTCTTTAATACAGAATGCTTCATCAATGAATATATCAATAATCCAAAGAATGCAAGTGATCCTAATTGTCCTAAGTTAACTCCAAGGTCAACCTTCCAGCCTACTACTGCAAATACTGCAAGAAGAATTCCAATTAAACCTTCTCCAGCTATTAACCCTGATGCATATAAAATTCCTGATTCAATCTTATCTTTGAATCCTCTAGCTTCTTTATTTTCGTGAATAGCTTCTTCTCCACCAACTTTGTTTAACTTCTTATCTAACATTCCTCTAATTACTCCACCCACCATAATTGGTGTACTTAAGTGGATTGGTAAGTATAAACCAATTGCTATTGGAAGTATAGGTAATCCTAATAATTCAATACCTACTCCTATACCTACTCCTGTAAATACTAAAGCCCATGGTAAGTTTCCACCCATAACACCTTCTATAACAAGTTTCATAAGAGTTGCTTGTGGAGCTGGTAAGTCAGCAGATCCGAATCCCCATGCTTGGTTTAATAATGTTAAAACAAAACCTATTGCAAGAGCTGCAGCTAATGAACCTATTAACTCTCCGTATTGTTGCTTTCTAGGAGTCGCGCCTACTAAAAATCCAGTTTTTAAGTCTTGAGATGTATCTCCTGCCATAGCAGCAATAATACAGATTATAGCACCTACTGTTAATGTAGCTATCATTCCAGCTTGGCCATCATTTCCAGTTGATTTAAATACAATAGCTGTAATTATTAATGTAGCGATAGTCATACCAGAAACTGGATTTGACGAACTTCCTACAAGACCAACTATTCTTGATGATACAGTTGCAAAGAAGAAACCAAATACAGCAATCATTAAAGCACCCATAAATCCTACAGGTATGATCGGAAGCATCATCATAGATAATATAACTACTAATATACCTATTAGAACAATCTTCATAGACATATCTTGCTCTGTTCTTTTTAATGTAACTCCACCAGGTCCTCCAGCAGAATAATCCTTCATAGCATCTTTAAATGTTTGAACTATTAATGGTAAAGATTTTATTAAGCTGAAAACTCCTCCGAAAGCAACTGCTCCAGCACCAACATATCTTATATAACTATCCCATATTCCCCAGTATCCTAATTCACTAATAGGAACAGATGCAGGATACATTATAATATCTCCCATACTACCAATATTTGAAATTAATGGTATTAATGCAAACCATCCAATAACAGCACCAGATAACATATAACCAGCAATAGTAGGTCCTATAATGAATCCAACCCCTAAAAGTGCTGGTAAAACGTCTGCTCCAATAGCAGCACCCTTGTATCCTTTAATAGTTGTTTCAATTTCACTTGGAAATAATTTTAATCCATCAGCTATAAACTTGTATAATGCTCCAATTCCAAGCCCTGTAAAGCAAGCCTTAGCCTTATCTCCTCCTTCTTCTCCAGCAAGAAGTACCTCAGCACAAGCCGTTCCCTCTGGATAAGGTAAAACACCATGTTCTTTAACTATTAGAGCTTTTCTTAGAGGAACCATGAATAATACGCCTAAAACTCCACCACATAAAGCAATAGTTGTAATAGTTAACAAGCTTGGAGCTCCCATGTTCCACTCTTCTAGCCAAATATAAAGAGCTGGTAATGTAAATATAGCTCCTGCTGCCAATGATTCTCCGGCAGAACCAATAGTTTGAACCATATTATTTTCTAGAATAGATTCTTTCTTTAAAACACCTCTTATAAGTCCCATAGAAATAACTGCGGCAGGAATAGATGCACTTATTGTCATTCCTACTTTTAATCCTAAGTATGCATTAGCAGCACCAAATACAACAGATAATAAAATACCTAATACTATCGAAGTTATTGTAAACTCCGGTAAAATCTTGTCTGCAGATATAAAAGGTCTAAATTCTTCTTTTACACTACTTTCTTTTGCCATGTTAGAACCCCCTTATAAAAATATTTTGAAAATATATAACTTTACATACTATTATATATTTTCAAAATATTTATTCTATTTTTATCACTTTTTTCTCTGAATAAAATTGATGAATACTTTCGAAAAACGCAAAAAAGCGTCTATTCAGACACTTTTTCATCTACAACCCTATATTTATTTTTAGGCCTTCCAATCTGACCATATACCGGAATAAGTTCTAATTTATCATTTTCAATGAGGTATTGAACATATCTATGTACGGTTTGATAAGCTAAATTCATGCCCTTAGCAATATATTCTATAGTTACATCCTCATCTTGATTTAAGAGAAAATCCCATATTAAATTTAAAGTCGCAGGACTAATACCCTTATCTACAAATGCATTAGCTTTCTCATCAATACTCTTTTTAGTAACTTCATGAATTTTCAAATTAACCTTTATTCTAGATATCAAATCTGGTGCTTTAATAGGTTTAATTGCAAAATCTGTAGCACCAACCTCAATGAATTTATCTGAAATTTCCTGTCTCTCATCAACAGTCAAAACTAGAATAGACACAGCCGCATCCATATTCCTAATTTTTTTAACAGTATTTATTCCATCCCAATCTGGCATGTGATAATCTACAATAACAAGCTGTGGCTTATATTTTTTACAAAGTTCATATCCTTTTCTTCCGCTAGTTGCAGTTAATACGTCATATCCTCCAAATCCACATATTTCTTTTATCGTATATAAAATATCCTCTTCATCATCTATTACTACAATTCTTATTTTATCCTTTCTATTCACCACAATCACTCCTTTTATTTTGAATATCATTAGCTGATGGTAAATATACAGTTACACAAGTTCCTTCTTCTAGTTTGCTTTCAATGCTTATGATCCCATCATGATCCTCTATAATCTGTTTTGCAAAAGGTAGTCCAAGTCCAGATGTTTTACAAGTTGAATACCCTATTTCCCATATATTTTGAAGGTCTGATGGTTGTATTCCTATACCATTATCTGATATATATATCTTAATCCCACCTTCTACCTGTCTTACCTTAATTATTATATATTTGAATTTATGATTACAAGGAACCACAATTGCATTTTCAACAATATTTATAAGTGCTCTAACAACTCTTACCTTATTTACATAAATTAAAGGTAAATAGCTTTCCAAATCAATATCAACATTTAAAAATTCATCTTCAATAGGTATTTGAGCCTGAATATATTGAATCAACTCCTCAACCTTGAGCTTTTGGCGAGACCTTGCATATAAAAAGCTTGAAATCATTTCACTCATTTTACTAATAGCACCTTCTATACGTTCACTATACTCTATTAATTTATCCTTATTATTACATATAGGAATCAATGAATTAAGACCTCTAATTGTAACCAGTGGAGTTTTTAAATCATGTGCTAAAGAGTTTATTTCTTGATATATTCTATTCTCCATCTCCTTGGATTTAATTAGCTGAATATCTCTCTCCTTTTTATAATTTTCTTGAATGATCACTATATTATGAGCATATATCATAAACAAAGATGCTGTAATAGATGCTGAAAACGTAAATGGTAAAAAGAAAGAAAACCCTATGAAGTTCAGTACAGATTCTGATTTAAGATACTCTCCAGCTATTTTAATACTCATCGATATATCACTTTGTCCGATTTGTAAAAATGAAAAAATAGGCATTATGTTTAACCACTGAAATGCAAAAAACACCTGAATCGCTATTATCGTACTCTGTATAAACTCAAATGATGAATAATCTTGCTCCTTTAGCAAAATAATAGTAGCAAACAACCCTATAATCATAGTTATAGGCTCCCAAGGAACAATAAAAAACACCTCAACAATTCTATTCAAAATAAAAAATATTACAATAACAAATACATATATTTTAATGGATGACATTTGATGTTTTTTATTTATTATAGATAGCAAACTTATAGTACCCAAAAAAAACAATGTACTTTGAATAGAAAAAAGAATGCTGCTATAAGCTGAAGCTAAAATAAGATGTCCACTATCTCCTGTATATATAGCCTCTCTAATTTTTACAATAACATTAAACCAAAGAGAACTTGTGAAAAATGAGAATAAAAATCCTATAACAATAAAACTAAAAGTCCTTATATAAATTATATTATCTTTATTTTTCATAATCTACCCCCTACCTAAATGCCGATGCAAAAGGCTCTGATAAACCAGTTACATCCTCAACTATTGTAAGAGGAAATTTATACTTTTTTGCAAGCTCTACCAAAGACTTATTATTATTATTTTTAGTTCCTATTACATAGTTAGCATATTTACACGTCAAATCCAAAAATTCATCTGTTTCTTTATTTTTACCCTCTCTATCACCAATAAACATAGTTATTATAGTTATATCCTTATATTTAAGCTTTTGAATTAAACCCTCTATACGTTTTTTTTCTTCTTTATATGTTAAATCATGTAAGTTTTCACCAATCGCACTATATCCTACTACAAATACAACTGTATTAATTCCTTCAAGATCCACATCCTTTGCCTGAGGCATAAAGAAATTATGAATCATAAGCTTATTTGCAATATCCTTTACAATATAAGTATCAGTACTTTGACCAGCAGATGTTATCAACACCTTGTCCTTTGCTATCGGTCTTGGAAGAGAAGGTAACGCGTATATATCATCATTTACTTGAACTTTCGAAGTGCTTGCTAATACCGCAAGTATTATTAACATACATATAAAAACTATAAACTTTAATATATTAGATTTCATAATTCCCTCCAAAGTATTAATCAGATATTAAATAAACATCTTCTAAAGTTTCTTCTCCCGTGAGATGCGGAGTATAGCCTTTAACCTTTTTAGATGCACCCATTATAGGCATAGTATGTACAAGTGGTATAGCAGGAGTATCCTCATTGATAATTCCCTGTAGTTTCCTATAAATATTTTTCCTAAACTCCCTATCAGTAGCTTGACGAGCTTGTTTTAATAATTTATCAACCTCTTTGTTTTTATAAAGTGAATAATTGCTATTAAGCCCAGTTTTTCTATTATCCGATGAAAAGAAGGTATATAAAAAATTATCTGGATCAATATGGTCTCCAGTCCATCCCATAAAAGCTAAACTATGTTCTCCTTCTTTAATTTTTTCTATATATTCATCCCACGAGTAAGTAATAATTTCAACTCTGATATTTGCCTTTGATAGACTTTCTTTTATGAATTCAGCTAACCCAATTGTATCTGGAAAATATGCTCTAGGGGCCTCCATAACCCAAATAGTCGTATCAAATCCATCTGTATATCCTGCTTGTTCAATTAATTGTTTTGCTTTATCCTCATTATAATCTAGAGATCTAATCTCTTCATTATATGCCCAAATTATAGGTGGAACAAATGAGTTTGCAGGTCTTGCCAAATCATTAAATACCTCTTTAACCATTTTATCCTTATCAATCAAATGACCTACAGCTTCTCTTATTTTTTCATCATCAAAAGGCTTTTTTTGATTGTTCATAGCCAAGTACCCTATATTAAAAAAAGGTTTTAAATATAAATCTAAATCTGCATTTTTATTTATTCTATCAACTTCATTAGGTGTTAAATTATCTGCAATATCTATCTTGCCTTCTTCAAGAAGTTTCAATCTCTTCTCACTTGACTGAACGACACTAAATACCACTTCATCTAACTTTGTAATATTTCCCCAATAATTATGATTCTTCTTTAATACTATTTCATTTCCTTTATCCCAATATTCAAATTCAAAAGGTCCAGTTCCAACAGGATGATCTTTAAAACTTTCATTGTACTTCATTATAGAGTCAGGACTTGCAATCCCAAATGCTGGCATAGTTAAAGTACTTAAAAAAGGAGCATAGGGTTCATTTAAAACAATCTCAAGCGAATAATCAGAAAGCGCAGTTACACTCTTTATAAGTGATGGAAACTGACCAAAGTTATAACTCCAGTAACTAAAAGAACCTATGTGATACGGATTATCACCATTCATCCATCTTTCAAAATTAAACTGAACAGCATGAGCATTAAATTCTGTTCCATCGTGAAACTCAACATTCTTTCTCAACTTAAATACCCAAGTAA
This sequence comes from uncultured Peptostreptococcaceae bacterium, assembly GCA_942492135.1. Taxonomy (GTDB): domain Bacteria; phylum Bacillota; class Clostridia; order Peptostreptococcales; family Peptostreptococcaceae; genus Tepidibacter_A. The sequence continues at coordinate 224,049 of CALODI010000010.1, read as the reverse complement.
GACCATCTTCACTTGTTTTCCAGCTTTCAGAGAGAGATGGAACTATCTCATCACCATTTTTTTCGTATTTAACCAATGTATCGTATATATTTACGCAAACCTTAAAAGATTCCATATCAGTTGTTATCGCAGGGTCTAAACTAATAGAATCACTAGCTCTTGCTATAATAAGTTTTTTATTTTTTTGAGAATTTAAAATTTCTCCTCTGGATAGTTTGTTTGCAAAATTAATGCTGATAATTAAAACTACAATTACTACTATTCCAATAATTATAATATTACTTTTAATTTTTATTATACTCGCCCCCTTGTCACTACCTTATATACATTAGTTTATCATATTTTTGTATTTATCCGAAAGCTAAGAGTTCTAATACTCCACCCTCTTAAGTCTGGAGATAAGAACTCTACAGTTTCTGGATTGGTTTAACTAAAAACTCCATCTGAATTAAGTTTCACTTTATAATATACAGTCTTTTCAATAGATATATTTAATAAATTTTTTTGAATTATAAATATAGTTTGATTAGGATACACTATATTTATGTATTCTATTTTGTTTTATTATTTATTAAAATTATTAATATAAAGGGAGTAAACTAATGAACAAAGAAGTTGTTTCTGATAAACAAGGTATTTCTCTTATAGTTTTATTTATTATAGGTTCATCTTCTGTTTTTATAATGGGAATGGAAGCTAAACAAGATTTATGGTTAGCTATTATTTTAGCAATACTTATGGCGTTACCCATGGCACTAATATACGGTAGACTACATTCTCTTTTTCCCAATAAAGATTTATATGATATTATTGAAATTTGCTTTGGTAAATTTATCGGAAAAATAATAATAATAATATTGACTTGTTTCTTATTTTACTGGACTTCAGACGTTACTGTTAATTACGGAAATTTCATACGGACAATTTCTCTTAATAAAACACCTATGATTGTACCAATGACAATATTTTTAGTTTTATGTGCTTGGGGGGCAAAAGAAGGAATCGAAGTACTAGGTAGATGCAGTGATATTTTTTTTATAATCCCTATTGTTATTTTATTTATTTTAGCAATTTCAGCAATCTCAAGAATGAATATAGACAATATATTTCCTATATTCGGTAGTGGATTTAGCTCTATCTTTGAAGGAGCACTCAATTCACTTTCGTTTCCTTTTAGTCAAATACTAGCTTTTTCTATTGTTTTTTCAGGTTTTAATAGGGAAAGGCAATCACCTTACAAATTATATGTTACAGGATTAATTATAGGAGGATTAATTTTATTTTCCTTGTCTTTAATTAGCCTTTTAATACTGGGAGTAGATTCAGCAGGTAAAAGGTATTATTCTACCTATACAGCTGTATCCCTAATAAATATTGGAACTATGATTACTAGCTCAGAAGTAATTATATCTACAACATTTGTATTAGGTGGTTTTATTAAAATAGGAGTATTGTTAATATGTGTTTGTAAAGGAGTTATTAAAATATTTGATTGCTCAGATTATAGATTTATTATAGCACCTATTACCTTGCTAACAATAAGTCTAACTTTTTTTCAATATGAAAGCGTGATGCATTATTACGAATTTCAAACAGATGTATGGCGTTATTTTACTTTACCATTTCAAACATTTTTTCCTATAGTCATCTGGATTATTGCAGAAATAAAAAATTCGTCTACTCGCTAACGCGGTGACTCATGTCGCCAACGATCCCTAACGGGCTCCGTTGCTCAAAAATAGTTGCAAGTATAGTTCTTTAATAAAAGATAGTCATAAGGTGTCAATTTAAAAAGGCGTTGAATTTTCAACGCCTCTTAAATTTGAAAAGATTATTTTCAAGTTTCACTTTATAAAACTTTCATCAACTCAGATATGTTGGATATTTCATAATCGGCACTACTAAGTTCATCAGCACTACCATAACCATAGCTACATGCAATAGTATTTATTTTGTTTTTTATTCCACATTCAATGTCTTGAATACGATCTCCTATTATAACCATTTCATCTGGATAGTTATTTTTAATTTTTTTGATAATTTCATGCTTAGGAATATAATCATACTCTTCAGAACATATCATTTCTTCAAAATAATTGTCTAAATCAAATAACTTTCTAGCCATATCCCTATAATATATTCCACAGTTACTGACAAATACGAGTTTATATTTTTTCTCTTTTAGGTACTGTAGAGCTTCTATTGATCCATCATATAACTCAGCTTTACCATCAGATAGTTGATTAAGCATTTCTTTACCTATAATCTGACTTGCTTTATTTCTTACATCCTCATTTAAATCTGGCATAAATTCTTTCCACATATCTTTACTACTATATCCTAGCCAATATGAGATTTCATCATCAGTCCATTGTCTGTCTTTTGCAAATTCATTATCAACTAAATACTGATACGCTTTTCTAAACGCAGGAGAATATATTTTTATACTTTTGTGTAATGTTCCGTCATAATCAAAGAAAATGGTTTTTATGTTTTCAAACATATCAATATTTACCCTTGTAAATCTGTTAGTAAATTTGCCATTTCAATTGCGGTTACAGCTGCTTCATATCCTTTGTTACCTGCCTTTGTCCCAGCTCTTTCAATTGCTTGCTCAATATTATCTGTAGTAAGAACACCAAACACTACTGGTATTTCTGTATCTAGTGAAACACTTGCAATTCCTTTAGTTACTTCACTTGAAACATAATCAAAATGTGGAGTTGCACCTCTAATAACTGCTCCTAAACATATAACTCCATCATATTTTTTTGAACTAGCCATCTTTTTAGCAACAAGTGGTATCTCAAAAGCACCTGGAACCCATGCAATTTCAATATTTGCTTCATCAACCCCATGTCTTTTTAGTCCATCTAGAGCACCTGATAATAACTTACCTCCAATAAATTCATTGAACCTACCAACAATCACTCCAAATTTTTGGTCTTTTGCTATTAATTTTCCTTCATAAATTTTCATATTATTTTTCCTCCTCAAATTTTAATATATGTCCCATTTTATTTCTTTTTGTTTTTAGATAAAATTCATTTTTCTCGTTGTGATTCATCTGTATTGGAACTCTTTCTACCATTTCTATACCATACCCTGAAAGACTAGATATTTTTTTAGGGTTATTAGTCATAAGCTTTACTTTTCTTATCCCTAAATCATATAATATCTGAGCACCTATTCCGTAATCTCTAAGATCGTCTGGAAATCCTAATGATAGATTAGCTTCTACAGTATCCATCCCTTCATCTTGCAAAGCATAGGCCTTAATTTTATTAATTAATCCAATCCCACGCCCTTCTTGACGCATGTATAATAAAACTCCTCTTTCTTCTTTTTCAATTTTTTTCATAGCTTCTGCATATTGTTCCCCACAATCGCATCTTAAAGATCCAAAAGCATCTCCAGTAAGACATTCTGAATGAACTCTAACAAGTACTGGTTCTCCATCATCAACATTACCTTTTACTAATGCAACATGATGCTCTCCATTCAATTTGTTAATATATCCAACCATTTCAAAGTTTCCATATTTTGTAGGCAAGAGAGCTTTAGTAACTCTTTCTACTAAAATTTCATTTGATCTTCTGTATGCAATTAAATCTGCTATTGTTATCAATTTTAAATCATGTTTTTTTGTGTATTCAACTAATTCAGGAACCCTTGCCATTGTTCCATCTTCATTCATAATTTCACAAATTACTCCTGCTGGATACAGTCCTGCAAGCTTAGCTATATCTACTGCTGCTTCAGTATGACCAGCTCTTTTAAGTACTCCACCTTTTTTTGCTACTAATGGAAAAATATGTCCCGGTCTTGTGAAATCATTTGAGTTAGCTTTATTATCAACCAATTTCAAAATTGTCATTGCCCTCTCTTTAGCAGATATACCTGTTGTTGTACTAGTTGCATCTACTGAAACTGTAAAAGCAGTTTCTTTTGGATCAGTATTATTCGATACCATAGAATGAATATTTAATTCATTTAGTCTTTCTTTAGACATAGGAGCACAAATAAGTCCTCTACCGAACTTTGCCATAAAATTGATTGCTTCTGGAGTAGCTTTCTCAGCTGCCATTAGAAGATCCCCTTCATTCTCACGATCTTCATCATCAACCACAACAATCATTTTTCCATTCTTAATATCTTCTATTGCTTCTTCTATAGTGTTAAATTTCATTAATCATTCACCTCTATTCTAAGTTTCACCTTACATAAACCCATTCTTTGTTAAAAAATTTAAATCTATATTACTTTTATTTTTTTCATCTTCTTTAAATAATAAGAGTCTTTCAATATACTTACCCATCATGTCGCACTCTAGGTTTACTTCATCACCAACTGTTTTGTCAAGTAAGGTAGTCTTGTCTTTTGTTAGTGGTATTATTGATACTTTAAAAATGTCTAATCCAGCATAAGCTACTGTTAAGCTCGTACCATCAATAGCTATAGAACCTTTTTCAATAACATATTTCAAAATATTTTGTGGAGCCTGAATAGATACCCAAGTAGCATTATCTTCTTCTTCTATTTTCTTTATCTTACCTACGCCATCTATGTGCCCAGAAACAATATGTCCACCTAATCTATCATTAACCTTTAAAGCTCTTTCTAAATTTACTAAACTACCATGTTTTAAATCATTTAGATTACTTCTTCTCATAGTTTCAGGCATAATATCAACAGTAAACGAATTTTTTGTGAACTCAACAACAGTCAGACAAACACCATTTGTACTAATACTATCTCCCAATTTAACATCATTCATTATTTTACTTGCACTTATTGTAATCTGAGCTGACTTTAATCCTTTTTTGATAGTATGTACAGTTCCTATTTCTTCGATTAATCCAGTAAACATACATTATTCTTCCTTTCTTAAGTAACCTTCAATCATAATATCTTGTTCAAACATTTTTACTTGAATATTTTCTAACTCTATAGCATCTTTAATAAAATCTATCCCTATACCACCTACTGGAGTTTTTGCATTATATCCACCTATAATCTTTGGTGCAATAAATGAAATTATCTTATCTACGCATCCTTCATTTAAGGCACTATAATTTAAAGTTGAACCACCTTCTATTAAAATACTATCTATTTCTATTTCTCCAAGTTTTTGAATTAGATATCTTAAATCTACTTGATTATTCTTTAATGGAGTAATAATTATTTCTGCTCCTTTTTCTTTAATCAATCTAAGTTTATTCTCATCTGCCTTCTCAGTTGTCGCAATAATTGTTCTAGACTTTGAGTTAATATTCAAAACTTTTGCATCTAAAGGTATTATTGCTTTTGTATCTACTATTATTCTTACTGGATCAACACCTTCCTTATCTTCTAATCTAGTCGTTAACGAAGGATCATCTGCTAACACAGTTCCTATACCAACCATTATTCCCGAAACTTGATGTCTTATTTCATGAACATATTCTCGTGATTTTTCATTAGTAATCCACTTTGAATCACCTATACTAGTTGCAATTTTTCCGTCTAATGTCATAGCCGTTTTTAAAATACAAAATGGCAATTTTGTTGATATGTATTTAATAAATATTTCATTCATGTTCTTTATTTCTTGTTCCAATACACCTACAGTAACTTCTATATCATGATCTCTTAAAAGCTTTATGCCATTACCAGCCACTATTGGATTAGGATCCATCATTCCTATAATAACTTTCTTTATTTTCTTATCTATAAGCAGTTGTGCACATGGAGGTGTTTTTCCAAAGTGAGAACATGGCTCTAACGTAACGTACATTGTCGCTCCTGCAACATTCTCAAAAGCACTATTAATAGCATTTACTTCTGCATGTGCTTCTCCGTAGCATTGATGATATCCTTCTCCAATAATTCTACCTTTGTTTACAATGACAGCACCTACCAAAGGATTAGGACTAGTATATCCTTTACCTTTAATTGCTAATTCAATTGCTCTTTTCATATACTTACTGTCCACATAATCACCTCATATTATCCTTAAAATTAGCATTATGCTAACACATATGCTCCAGTATATTTACTATACTTATCTAAAAATTCGTCTAGTCGCTACGCACTGACTCATGTCGTCAACAAGTCTTACGACTCTGTTGCTTAAAAATAGTTGCAAATGTAGTTCTTCCATCAATTTTATCCAAATAACGAAAATTTTATAATCCTTTAGTATATTAAAAAAGCTCTGAAGATATTTATCTTCAGAGCTTACAATCTAATTAATATTCACAACACATGGCTCATTTGGCCAACGAGTCCTAACCGACTCTGTTGCTCAAAATAATTGCTAATTTAGTTATATAATAACTAAATAATAGAATTATTTTATTATTTTATCTTCTCTCATCCAGACTTTACTGTCGGTCTCGGAATTTCACCAAGTCAACCACATTGTGGTTCGTGGACTATACCACCGGTCGGGAATTTCACCCTGCCCTGAAGATTTATTTAGTTTTTTTAAATTTAACATACAAAATTATTTCTGTCAATAAAAAATTCGTCTAGCTGCTACGCGGTGACTCATGTCGCCAACGATCCCTAACAGGCTCCGTTGCTCAAAAATAGTTGCAAGTGTAGTTCTTTAATCAATGTTATTCACAGATTCAAAATCATATAGTTTCCTTCGATATAAAAAATTCACTTTATGCTAACGCATAGACTTTCATGTCGCCAACGATCCCTAACGGGCTACGTTGCTTAAAATAATTACTAGTTCTATTTTTTCAGCAATGTTATATATTAAAAATAAAATTTTATAATTTCCTATTAAATTAAAAGGCTAACATTTATATATTTTTGTTTGTTTAATAAATTTTTAATTTATAAATGGTTATAATTTAAATATGGAAAAGTTTTTATAATATATCAATTTAAATTTCAACTCTAAAAATATTAGGAGGTTTATTATGTTCACTGATATAAAAGAAATGAGAAATAAAAGAGAAGATGGAACATATGATTTAACACTTGAAATTTCAGAAAGAGAATTTTTCAAAGTATATAATAATGTAAGTGATGATATTGCAGATGATTTAATTCAGCAGTATTTAGTTGATGTACAGGATGATGGTAGGTTTGAAAATGTAAAAATCAAACACAATAAAGATAGACATACAATAAGACTAACTAGTGAACTTCATTATTATGGAAATGACCATACTGATTATAACATCAATAAAAGATAGTATATTTAGTGAAATTGGGCTATTAGCTATATGCTATTAGCCTTTTCTTAACGTTCTTGCATATACGATCATTTGTCTTTATTTCCAAAATTTAGTTCAGATTTTTTTACAACAAGTAATTCAGTTGTAAACACTAAAAAATCAATATATAATTAAAAATAATATAATATATAATTAAAAATAATGCAATTATCAAATTAATAATAGTTTGTATATTATATCTTTTAAAAATAATAATTATTGGAGGTAATGACTATGAAACTAAAATTTAAAGATTTGAAAATAAGGCAAAAGTTATTCTCAGCATTTTTAGTAATGATAATTCTTTTTGTATTTATAGGAACGACATCATTTATTTTTATAAAAGACATTGGTAATTCTAAAATCAATTTACTTTTAGATAATGATAATCTATATAAACTTGTATTAGAACTAAGAAGAGATGAAAAAGATTTTTTATTAAGGGAATTAACTAATCCACAGTTTTTTGAAACTGGAAAAAGTAAGTACATAGATACATTCGACTCAAACTTTAAGGATTTACAGAAAAAAATAACCAAAATAAAAAAATATAAAGAAATATATTCAAACAACGAATATGCTAATAAAATAAACAGTATGGAAAAATTGGTAGATTCATATCATAATACATTTCTACAAGTAGTTGATAAAACTTGTACAATAGGTTTTGATGAATATGGATTAATTGGAGAATTAGAAAATATAGAAAGTGAAATCAAAACTTTATCATCAATCAGTGAAATAGAATCTTTATTACTAAAAACTGATATAACAAAACAAAATTATTTTCTAACGAAAGATGAAAAACATTACAACGAGTTATTATCAATATTCTCTAAAATGAAAGCTTCATCAAATAATTCAGATTTAACATCACTTATAAATAATTATGAAGATACACTTAATCAAATACATTCTATAAATAAAGAAATAGGACTAACTAGTGCTGATGGCTTAAGGGGCGAATACAGAAATACAATTCATGAATTTGAGCCATTACTTAAAGAAATAAATATGAACATTAAAAAATCAACACAAAAAAATGTAGAAAATATACAAGCAATGATTGTTATAAGTATTATTACTAGTATTGTAGTTGCAATATTATTTGGTATATATATTTCAATTTTAATAACAAGACCAATAATAAAAACTACTAATATGCTTAAGGATATATCTGAAGGTGAAGGAGATTTAACTCAAAGACTTGAAGAAACATCCAAAGATGAAATAGGAGAACTTGCAAAATACTTTAATTTATTTGTTAACAAGATACATATTTTAATATCTCAAACAAAGTCTAATGCTAATATATTAGGTGAATCATCTAGTCAAGTATCACTTGCTATAGAAGAAGCAAACCAAGGTATAGAAAGTATTGCAAGTGAGATGAACAATATTTCTTCTAGTATTCAAAATAATGCTAGTGTTGTTCAAGAGGCTACAGCAAGTATCGAAGAGTTGGCTACTAGTTCTCAAGTTATTTATGATGAAACTGAAATTGCATCTGAAAGCAGTAAAAACATCTTAGAATCTGCACAACTTGGTGCAAAAAGTATAAAAGAAGTTGTTGAAAGTATTAACAAAGCGAAAAATTCCACAAATGAAGTTTATAACATCATAGAAGATCTTAAAATTTCATCTGATCAAATAGATGAAATAGTTTCTATAATCACCGCAATTTCAGAGCAAACAAACCTATTGGCTTTAAATGCAGCTATTGAAGCAGCAAGAGCAGGTGAACAAGGTAGAGGTTTTGCTATAGTAGCTGATGAAGTTCGAAAACTAGCTGAAGAAAGCAAAAAATCTGCTGAAAATATAAGCTTATTAATACAACAAGTTCAGAAAAAAACAAATAATGCAGATATTTCAATAAAAGAAGGTCAAGAATTTGTAACAGTTAGTGTTCAAAAAGCAACTAATACAAATAGTATATTTGAAAATATTTTAGATTCTATACAAAGTACAAATGATAAAATTCAGATGATTTCTAATTTAGCAAAACAAGAATCTCAAATTTCTAATACTATGGCACAAGCCATTGATGAAATATCAAAAACAACACAAGATAACGCACTTGCTTCTGAAGAAATTAATTCATTTATAGAAGAACAAGTAAGTACTTTTGAAGAAATAGGTGCGAGTATCGACGAATTAAATTCAATGTCTCAAGTTCTTAAAGAACAAACAGATAAATTTAAAGTCGAAGAATAATAGAACCCCCTAACATCAGGGGGTTTCATATTATCCAATTTTACTTTTCAACCATTCTTCTATTTCAAAAATCATATTTTTTTCATCAATTTTACAGTTAATATTATTTAGTTTATTACAAATAAAATCCATCTTAAATGGTATTTTCATTAATTCATTTTCTATATCTTTAATTAGAATACTATTCATTGCATCTGAATAAATAACTAAAGAATCAATTATTCCATTCTTTAAATTTAAATTCAAGTCTATTTCTCCCCATTTAAATCTATTAACAAAGTTTATATCAAACTTAGGAGTTTCTCCATATTTCCATTCCCAAGAAGAATATTTTTTATATAAATCTTGTATGACCTGTTCATCTTTTATGCATTCTATATTTGATCCGCCTTTATAAATTTCCATAAAACTATTTATAAGACTATCTTTTAAATTATCAATCGTTATATCATCTTTGATAGTTTTTAAATTTACTACTCTAGAACGAACCGATTCAATTCCTTTAGAAGCAATCTTTTCTTTTGATACTTTTAAATATTTGCTCAATTTGTCCATATTTGCATCAACAAGTATAGTTCCATGATGATATGATGAGTTTGCTTTTTCATAAAATGCATTTCCCGAGAATTTTCTTTCCCCTACTAATATATCATTTCTTCCCGAAAACTTAGCATTAATACCTAAATTGTTAACAGCTTTAAGGATTACACTTAATTGTTTTTCTAAATCATATAATTTTTTATCCATAATAAAAGTAAAGTTTAGATTTCCAATATCATGAAAAACAGTTCCTCCACCAGATAATCTACGAGCTATCTTTCCACCATCTGCTTCAAAATCTTTACACTTACATTCTTTCCATGGATTTTGATTTCTTCCTATTACAATTGTATTGTCATTTTGCCATAGGTATAATATCATTTCGTCTTCTTTAACTTGTGTTAGAAGATGTTCTTCAATAGCTAGATTATGCCATGGGTTATATGCTGTTGAACATATTATTCTAGTTGAAATATTATTATGCAAAGTGTATAGCACCACCCTCTACATTTAATGCTGCTTCATGTATTGATTCAGCAGTTGTTGGATGCGCGAATATAGTTTCTGTTATTTGCTCCGTAGTAAGTCCATTAGTTATACACAATGTTACTGAAGCAAGTAAATCTGTTGCGTGTGCTCCTATTATAGTACTACCTATTATTTTTCCTGTTGATTTTTCTTTTATGATTTTAACAAAACCTTTAGAATGACCCAGTGTCAATGCTTTACCATTAGCAGACATAGGGAACTTACCTATTTCTATTTCTATGCCTTTTTCATTTGCAATTTTTTCAGTAATTCCTACAACCGCTATTTCGGGTTCAGTAAAAATAGCACTTGGCACGGTTGTATAATCAATAGTTTTGTTTTTACCTAAGATATTATCAACAGCAATAATCCCTTGATGTGAAGCAACATGTGCTAATTGTATTATATTTGTGACATCACCTATAGCATAAATATTTGATATATTTGTCTGCATTTTTTCATTAACTTTAATACCTTTTTTCTTCTCATTCATTTCAATATCTAATTTTTCAATACCTAAGCCTTCAAAGTATGGCTGTCTTCCAACCGAAGCTAATACTTTATCACATGAAATATATTTACTTTCACCATCTTGGATAAATGAAACCACACATTCACCATTTTCAGTTTCATCGATTGTTTCAACTTTTGAGCTAGTATATAATTTAATTCCATTTTCTTTTGCAATTTTACTTATTTCATCACATACATCCTTATCTAAAGAAGCTAATATTTCATCTGCATACTCAACAACAAAAACTTCTACTCCAAAACTTGAATAAATAAAAGCAAACTCCATTCCTATAACGCCTCCGCCAACTACTACTAATTTATTTGGTAAGTTCGTCATTTGTAAAGCTTCTTTACTTGTTAACACATTCTTAGAATCTATTCCTTTAATAGGTACCATTGAAGGTTCTGATCCAGTAGCAATTATTATGTCTTTAGTATTTATAGTTGTTTCTTTTCTATTTGTTTTTACAAATACAGTATTTGCATCTATAATTTCACCGTTTCCTTCAAGCTTTTGTATATCATGCTTTTGTAGTAAATATTCTATTCCATTTTTAAGTTGATCTTTGATATCATCTTTTCTACTAATAACTTTTCCCATATTAACAGAAACATTTTCAGCAAAAATACCAAAGCTGTCAGCCTCTTTCATATTTCTATAAACTTCTGATGAACGTACAAGAGCTTTTGTAGGGATACATCCATGATTTAAGCAAGTTCCCCCTACGTGTTCTTTTTCAATTACAATAACTTTTTTACCTTGCTTTGCTGCATAAATTGCTGCAACATATCCTCCTGGACCTGCTCCTATTATAGTTATATCTGCCTTTATTTCTTCTTTTTGAGGTTGCATTAAATTATTAAAATAATTAAATCCACCTGTTTTTGGGGTTCCATCTTCAGTTTTTACTCCATCTATTTTAAATAAAACATCCCCTATATTAACAGTATCACCTTCATCTATTACAATTTCTTCAATAATACCATTAGCATTAGATTTTACAGAAACATTTCCTTTTTGAGATTCAACCTGAAGCAGTTCATCTCCCTCTTTTATTTCATCGCCTATTTTTACATTGATTTTTCCTACTTTTCCACTCTTACTCTCTCCAGATAATTGTTCAAGTTTTATTTCAATCATTATCGCTACCTCCTTTAAAATTCGCTTTATGCTAACGCATGGATCATAAATAAATAAAAGGCAGTTAAAGTTTCTTCTGCCTTTTTTTACTCTATAGGAAATTATAATATTTTTGTTTTGTGAATAACTTGTCAAAAAAGCTACACTTTCAACTATCTTGAGCAACGGAGCCCAGAGGGATCGTTGGCGACATGAGTCAGTGCGTAGCGACTAGACGAATTTTTTGTAATGCTCAAATATTATTTAAAATCTTTTTCAAATTCATCAATTGAATCTTTTAATAGTGTTGCACTGTAGGCCATTGCAGGTCCTCCGCCAAAAGCTACAGATACCATTGCAGCTTCCATAATTTCCTCACGAGTAGCTCCTGCTTCTAAAGCTTTATATGCATGGAATACTATACAATATTCACAACGATTATAAACTCCAATAGCTACACTTATTAACTCTTTAGCTTTTGTATCAAGTTTTCCTGGTTTATAAGCTGCTCCTAATAATCCCATAAAAGCATTTACTTGTTCTCCATTAGTTTGACCTACATCTTGTAATCCACCCATGAATGCATTTAATAGTTCTCTTGGATCTTTTTTCATTTTTATTCCCCCTAAATTTTATTGTTTTATAATAGTTGCCATACTAACCATTAGCGTACTAACTTTATTTGTTTAAATTATAACACCATATATTTAATAAATCAATGGCTTTATCCAAATTTTACAATATTTTATGTTAGATAATATTTTTATTCTCTAAGTTGTGCATTTTCAACCAATTTATTAAGTACTTTTTTAAATATTTCTATATCATCGTCAGAAATGCCTCTAGTAATTAAATTGCTAAACTCTTCACCAAAAGGTAGCAACTCTTTTCTTCGATTCTTTCCTAATTCAGTTAAGCATATATATGTAATTCTTCTATCCTCTATATCTTTTTCACGTTGAACATATCCATCTTTTTCCATTCTATCAATCAATCTTACCATTGTAGATTTTTTTATATCCATTTTTTCAGCTAATTCACTTTGATTAATATACTCATATTTACCTAAAAAATATAAAGCTATCCATTGAACTCTAGTAACTTCATAAGTGCTTAACTTTTCATTAAAAATATCCGCAATTTTTTTTGAAACTTTATTTGTTATAAATACAACGCAATCATCAAGCTTAAACATGCTTCTTCCTCCTAATAATCTATATATATAGTGTCTGAATTAAGTTTCACTTTATAATAACATAGAACAAATTTTTTTGCCAAATATATATGCTTTCAATTTTATCTTTAAAATGTTATTATAGTTTATATAATATAAATTAAGACAGTTCGTAACCATCCTGTCTATAAACAAAACTAGGACCAACTTACCGTTTAGGGTGGTTTTTTTGTTTATGGGGCAGTTATGCCCTTTTTTTGTGTCCTTTTTTAAATTATAAGGAGGCTTGACATAGTGAAAAAAATAGGTTTAACAACTACAGTTCCTGTAGAAATTCTTATAGCAGCAGGATATTCACCAATAGATTTAAACAATCTATTTATAACTTCTAAAGACTATTCAAATTATATTGATATAGCAGAAAGAGATGGTTTTCCTAAAAGTATGTGTGCCTGGATAAAAGGAATTTACGGAGCATGTATAGAGAATGATATAAAAGAAATAGTTGGAGTTATGGAAGGTGATTGTTCTAATACAAAAGCTCTTATAGAGGTATTAGAACTAAGAGGAATTAAAGTATACCCCTTTTCCTTTCCGCACAGCCATAAAAAAGAAGATGTAAAAAGAGAACTAAATAATTTCATGGATATTTTCAACGTTAATCTACAAGAAGTTGAAAAAGTAAGAACTAGATTAAATAAAATTAGAAACTTAGCTAAAGAAATTGATAAGTTAACATATATAAGTAATAAATCAAATGGCTTTGAAAACCATCTATATCAGGTAAGTTTAAGTGATTTAAATGGAAATGTTGGTAATTTCGAATCTGAACTTGAAGATGCTATTTCTAAAATCGAAAAAAGACAACCTATAAATAAAAAACTTAGATTAGGATATCTTGGCGTTCCTCCTATGACTGCTGATATATATGAATTTGTTGAGAACTTTAACGCATCTTTCGTATATAACGAAGTTCAAAGAGAATTTGCTTTTCCAAGAGCAGATAAAGCTACAAGTATATATGAACAATATTATGATTACACATATCCATATGATACTGAGTTTAGAATAATAGAGTTAAAAAATCAGATTAGTGAAAGAAAATTAGATGGAATAATCCATTATACACAAGCCTTTTGTTATAGAGCAGTTGAAGATATTGTATTAAAACAAAAGCTGGATATTCCTATCCTTAATATTGAAGGAGATAAGTTAAATACTCTAGATGCTAGAACAAAACTTAGAATTGAAGCTTTTCTTGATATGCTATTGGATCTAAAGGAGGAAAAGTAAATGAGAATTTTAGGTATAGATCTTGGAAGCCGAGAAGTTAAAATTGCAGTAATGGAAGACAATAAAATAATAAAAAAATTAAAAGTTAGTACAATGTCTTTTTATAGAGACTATTGCAACTATGATGGTAAAGTTACAGTAGATTTAAATAAATTAAATATAGATGATATTGATATAGCTGTATCCACAGGATACGGTAGAAACAATACTGACTTAAATAAATTCACCCCTATAAATGAGATAAAAGCCCATGTTTATGGCGGCTTCTATCAAACAGGCTTAAAAGATTTTATACTTTTAGATATAGGTGGTCAAGATGTTAAAGTTGTTAAAGTCGAAAAAGGAATCACCACAGATTTAGAGCTTAATGAAAAATGTGCTGCTTCTTGTGGTAGATATTTGGAAAACATGGCAAATGTACTTGAGATATCTATGGATGATATGAGTAAAGAATTCCAAAATCCAGTAGAACTAAATTCAACATGTGCAGTATTTTCTGAATCTGAATTAATAGGGAAAATAGCTGAAGGTGCTAATATAGAAAGTTTATGTGCAGGAGTTAATTATTCGTTATATAAAAGATTGAATCCCCTTTTAACAAAGTTTAAGGGAAGAAAATTAGTTTTAACTGGTGGAGTTGCTAATAATATTGCAATAAATAAATATTTGAAAAAAGATTATGACGAAGTTATACCAGTTGAAGAACCTCAATTCAATGGAGCAATCGGATGCTGCTATTATGGAAGCAAGTTTTCAAAGTAAATTTAGGAGGACATTATTAATGTATATTTTAAAAGCAGAACATAGTTTTGATAGTGCTCATTTTCTTTCAAATTACGAAGGAAAATGTAGTAATATTCATGGTCATAGATGGAGAGTAGAAGTAGAAGTACAGTCAGAATCATTAATTAATGGTGGGCAGTTAGATGGTATGGTAATAGATTTTGGAGATTTAAAAAAAGATGTTAAAGAAATAGTAGATTACTATGACCATGCCTTAATCATACAAGAAAATACTATGAGAAAAGAAACTTTACAATGTTTATTACAAGATGGATTTAGAATACTAGAAGTTAAATTTAGACCAACAGCAGAAAACTTCTCCTTCTTTTTCTTTAAATACATGCAAGACAAAGGATACAACGTAAAAAGGGCTACTGTTTATGAAACTCCTACTAACAGCGCTACCTATGAAAAATGCGAGGTGAAATAGCATGGATTTTAAAGTAGTTGAAAAGTTTGTAAGTGTTAATGGCGAAGGTCGTTTATCTGGTCAATTAGCTATATTTATACGATTTGCAGGGTGTAATTTAGATTGCAGTTATTGTGATACAAAATGGGCTAACGAAGAAAGTGTTGAACACCAATTAATGAATGAACAAGAAATATATGAATATATAAAATCGACAAAAGTTAAAAATGTTACATTAACAGGTGGTGAACCTTTACTTCAGAATAATTTTATAGAATTATTAAATCTATTATCAAAAGATGATGATCTTATAGTTGAAATAGAAACAAATGGTAGTGTCTCTTTAAAAGAATTTATAGATATAAAAAATCCACCTAGATTTACAATGGATTATAAACTTCCTTCAAGTAATATGGAAGATAAAATGTTATTAGATAATTTTAAATATTTGACTAAGAATGATACCGTTAAATTTGTGGCTGGTAGTATTGATGATTTAGAAAAAGCTAAATATATAATAGATAAATATAATTTAGTCAATAAAACCAACTCATATATAAGTCCAGTATTTGGTGATATTCATATGGCTGATATTGTTGACTTTATGCAGAAATTCAATATGAACGGAGTTACTCTACAAGTACAACTTCACAAAATAATATGGGATCCTAACGAAAGAGGTGTATAAATCCAATGGGTATCAATTTAAAAGAAATTGAAAAACACATACGAGGAATTTTAATAGCTTTAGGAGAAAATCCAGATAGAGAAGGTCTAAAAGATACTCCTAAACGTGTTGCCAAGATGTATGAAGAGGTATTTAAAGGACAGTCATATACAAATAGTGAAATTGCCGATATATTTGGTAAAACATTCGAAGATGATTTGAGTATAGATGAAAATACTAAAGATATGGTTTTTATGAAAAATATTGAAATCTTTAGTCATTGCGAACACCATTTAGCTTTAATGTACAATATGAAAGTAGCAGTTGCATATATTCCAACAGACAAAGTAATTGGTTTAAGTAAAATTGCTAGAATTGCCGACCTTGTTGGACGTAGATTACAACTCCAAGAAAGAATAGGAACCGACATAGCTGAAATCATGCAGATGATAACTGATTCTGATGATGTAGCAGTTATTATTGAAGGCGAACATGGATGTATGACAACTAGAGGCATAAAGAAAACTAATGCACAAACAATCACAACTACATTAAGAGGAAAATTTAAAACTGACCCGGCTTTACAAAATAATCTAATGATGATGTATAAATAGCGAAAAATTCGTCTAGTTGCGACTTTAGTTCACTTATCAATGTTATCCATAGATTCAAAACCATGTAATTTCTTATAGAATAATGAAAGGTAAGGTATATTATATGAATATAGAAGTCAATAAAGAAAAAGCTGTAGTAGTATTTAGTGGAGGTCAAGACAGTACTACTTGCTTATTCTGGGCAAAGAAAAAATTTAAAGAAGTTATTGCTGTATCATTTGATTATGGTCAAAAACATAAATTAGAGTTAGAATGCGCTAGAGATATATGTAAAAAACATAATATCGAACATCATTGTTTAAATTTAAATTTATTAAATCAGTTAGCACCAAATTCTTTAACAAGAACAGATATAGAGGTAGATAAAGATTCTCCTACACAAGGCACTCCAAATTCATTTGTCGATGGAAGAAACTTATTATTTTTATCTTTTGTTGCAATATTTGCAAAGCAAAAAGAAGCAAATCATATTATAACTGGTGTATCTCAAAGTGACTTTAGTGGATATCCCGACTGCAGAGATGTATTCATAAAATCTTTAAATGTTACATTGAATCTATCTATGGATTTTCAATTTGTAATTCATACTCCATTAATGTGGATTGATAAAGCAGAAACTTGGAAAATGGCAGACGATTTAGGTGTGCTTGATATAGTTAAAAATGAAACTTTAACTTGCTACAATGGAATTAAAGGAAATGGATGTGGAGATTGCCCTGCATGTAAGTTAAGAAAAAATGGATATTTAGAGTTTAAAAAGTTCGCTTCATGCTAACGCATTTCTGATGTCTCCAATGAGTAAATAAAAAAATGACCTATAACTAGGTCATTTTTTTATTTACATATACAATTTTGTTCCAATTCTTCTATCATACTCTGACCAATTATTAGGTTCTGTAATATTTCTAACCTGCTCTATTTTATTTAACATTGCATCAACATAATCTGCATAATGTACTATAAACGCTTCCTCTGTTCTAGGAACTTTAGGAGAACCATATTCCAGTTTGCCATGATGCTGAATTATACAGCTTTTAATTCTCATTTTAAAATCTTCACTATAAATATCTCCACCAGAACGAAAAGCCTCTTCTAACATCGTAACTGCCATAACTATATGGCCCTCCATATCTCCACGCATTGTTACAGAGAAAGGCCCATCAATTTTATATTCTTCAATTTTTCCAATATCATGTAGCTTAGCTCCAAGAATCCCTATTTCCTTATACCTACAATTATATCTATCTGTCATTATTTTTGCCAAATACATAGAATTTAAAGTATGTTCTGCAAGGCCTCCTAAATAATTATGGTGCTGACTAAGGCCTCCGATGCCTTTTTTGAATTTTTCTAGAAAGTTCTTATCATTGAAAAAATATTCATCTAAAGCCCTGCACTCGTCGCTCTTAAACTCATCTTTAGATATCCTATCTATTTCATCCATAATGTCCATAATCGGTCTTTCAACACTAGGAAGAAAATCTTCTATATTGAACCTCTCTTCCTTTTCGAATTCCTGTACATTAAGCACATGATCTTTTTTTGCTTCAACTAAAATGACATCTCCTACATCTAAAATATTCATACTATCAGGAATATATGCCTTTACATCCCCCGTTTTATCTCCAATAAAAGCAATAAGGTTACCATCTTTTCTCGCAAGTTTCTTTATTATCATAAAACTTGACTTAAAGCTTTCATTATCTTTTATATCTTTAATAAAAATACTTTTCATATTTGCTTCCTTTCTATAATGTATTTTAAAATATTTATATTTCAAATATTATTTTTTGTAATTAGTTATTTTGAATACAAGGTAATTTAAGGTGAAGTTGTTATTTACTCTAGGTTTTTGAATGCTACAGAAAGCATAAGCTTAATTCTATTAAGCTGATTCACCTCACTTGCACCTGGATCGTAGTCAACTGCTAAAATATTTGAATCTGGATATTTTTCTTTGAGTGCTCTTATCATTCCCTTTCCTGTTATGTGATTAGGTAAACATGCAAATGGCTGCATACATACTATATTCTTAACTCCACTTTCTATAAGTTCCACCATCTCAGCAGTTAAAAACCATCCTTCCCCAGCGTGATTCCCCAATGAAAGAATCTTTTCTGCACCTGTAGCAAGCTCCTGTATAGTTTTTGGATTTTTAAATCTCTTGCTGTTTTCAAGCACTTCTCTAGAATACTTTCTAAAAACTTCAATATAGCTAATTGTCATATTGCCAGCTAAAGCCTTGAATTTACTTTTACCAAGATATTTACTTTTAAAGTTTGAATTAAATAAACTGTATAGAAAGAAATCAATGAAATCAGGCATTACTGCTTCTCCACCTTCATTTTCAATGATTTTAACAATCTGATTATTAGAATAGTGATTGAATTTAACAAACATTTCACCAGTTAATCCTATCTTAGGTTTTCTAATATTATTTAACGATATATTATCAAAGTCTTCTACAATATCTTTTATAATTTTTTTTGATTGAAATAAATTTCCTTGTATAATATTTTCTATACAAACCTTTTTCCATTTATCATGTAATTCGTCTGAATGACCTTTCACAATCTCATAAGGTCTTGTTCTATATATTAATCTCATAAAGAGATCTCCATACAATATAGACATAATCATTCTATTTATCATGGTAATTGTAATTTTAAATCCTGGGTTTTTCTCTAACCCTACACTGTTCAGTGATAGTACCGGAATATGGCTAAAACCTGCATCCCCTAGTGCTTTCCTTAAGATAGGTATATAGTTTGTGACTCTGCAAACTCCTCCTGTTTGTGACATAATTACGGATGTATTATCTTTATCATAATCTCCATATTTCAACGCACTTATAATCTGACCAGTAATTAAGATTGCTGGATAACACGTATCATTATTGACATATTTTAACCCTTCTTCTACAACTTTTTCATCAACATCTGGAAGTACCTTGAAATTATACCCACAACTTTTTATTGCTTCCTCAAGTAATTCAAAATGCATTGGCGAAAGCTGAGGTGCAAGAATGGTATGATTTTTCTTCATCTCATTAGTAAAAACAATCCTATTCCTGTGTTCTTTTAAAAGTTTAGGTTTAATGTGATTTTTCTCTCTTTCTTCCATAGCTGCTTTTAATGATCTAAGTCTTATTCTAGTAGCTCCCAAATTGTTAACTTCATCTATTTTTATTAAGGTATATAGTTTATTATTATTTTCTAATATTTCCTCAACCATATCTGTTGCAATAGCATCTAAACCACATCCAAATGAGTTTAGTTGTACTACCTCTAGATAATCTATCTTGCTTACAAAACTTGCTGCTGCATAGGCTCGTGAATGATAGGTCCACTGATCTACCACTCTTAAAGGCTTATCAATTTTTCCTAAATGTGCTACTGAATCTTCTGTCAGTACAGCCATTCCTAGATTAGTTATAAGCTCTGGAATACCATGATTGATTTCAGGATCAATGTGATAAGGTCTTCCACAGAGAACAATTCCTTTTTTACCAGTCTTTCTTAAATATTCAAGTGTGTCTTCTCCTTTTTTTCTTATGTCCTCTTTAAAGTTCTCATTTTCTTTCAATGCTAACTTAAGAGCTCTATCAATTTCGCTCTTTTTGAAACCATACTTCTTAAAAGTTTTATATAGAACTTGCGAAAGTGCTTTTTTATTATCCAGGGTGATAAACGGATCTATAAATTCAATATTGTTCTCTTTTAAAATTTCCATATTGTTTTTTATAACCTCTGGATATGATATTACTAATGCACAATTTAAATTATTATCGCTGTGATCAAATTCTTTCTTTTCATAAAAAACGCATGGATAAAATATCATATCTACGTCATTTTCGACAAGACTCATAATATGGCCATGGCTTAATTTTACAGGATAACAAGCTGACTCCGATGGTATGGTTTCCATTCCCTTCTCGTATATCTTCTTATTACTTCTTGGCGATATCTCAACTCTGAAACCAAGTTCAGTGAGGAATGTAAACCATAGAGGATAGTTTTGATAAATATTCATTACTCTTGGTATACCTATAACTGCTCTTGCCTTCTCTTTCTTTAGTGGAACATACTGAAAAAGTCTTTTATACTTATAATCATATAGATTTGGAATATCATTGATTAAATTAGATTTTTCACTTCCCCTTTCACATCTATTACCACTTATAAAGCTACTTCCATTATCAAACTTATTAATAGTAAGTAGACATTTATTGGCACATGTATCGCATCTACGGTGATGAACTTCACTTTTAAAATTGTTAATCTTTTCTCTATTCAGTAAACTGCTATTTTCTCCTTCAGTATATCTTTCCTTTGCAATTAAAGCACATCCGTATGCCCCCATCATTCCAGCAATCTCAGGTTTAATAACTTTTTTCCCTAAGATCAGTTCAAAGCTTCTCAATACCGCATCATTATGAAAAGTTCCTCCCTGGACTATAATATTCTCACCCATATCTTCTGGATTCTTAATTTTTATAACCTTCTGAAGAGCATTATTTATAACTGAATACGAAAGTCCTGCAGAGATATCACCAACACTCGCCCCTTCCTTCTGTGCCTGCTTAACCTTTGAGTTCATAAATACTGTACATCTCGATCCAAGATCAACAGGCTCCTTTGCAAGTAATGCTTTTTCGCTAAACTCTTCAACTGTCAGATTCATTGATTGTGCAAATGTTTCAATAAATGAACCACATCCTGAAGAACACGCTTCATTGAGCATTATATTCTCTATTACTCCATTTTTCACCTTCAAGCATTTCATGTCCTGCCCACCAATATCTAATATAAACTCCACACCTGGTAAAAACATCTCTGCCGCCTTGTAGTGCGCAACAGTTTCAATCTCTCCAACATCTATCTTTAAAGCGCTTTTTATTAGTCCTTCTCCATAGCCTGTTACAGCAGATTTTACTATCTTTGCCTGCTGAGGAAGCTTATTATACAACTCTTTAATTACATCTACCACCATTTTAAGTGGATGTCCTTCATTACTTCCATAATAGGTATATAGTATCTCATGCTGTTCACTCATTAAAACTACCTTTGTGGTTGTTGAACCTGCATCTATCCCTAAAAAGCAGTTACCTTTATAACCCGACAACTCTTCTTTTCTTACTCCTACCATTGAATGTCTCTTCCTAAAGTCTATTAATTCTTCTTCATTTTTAAACAGTGCTCCTAATCTTTTTACCTCATTTTCATTTCTCTTTTCTAATTCACCTAACCTATCATAAAGTTCCTTGAACTTGTAAAGTTCACTTTTTGTTGAACTGATAGCTGCACCTATTGCAACAAAATAATGTGAATTAGGAGGAAATATAACCTGATCTTCTGTTAAATTTAGAGTTTCTATAAACCGCTGTCTTAATTCTGAAAGAAAATAAAGAGGGCCTCCTAAAAATGCAATTTTACCCTTGATAGGCCTTCCACATGCAAGACCACTAATTGTCTGTGTAACTATACTCTGAAATATCGATGCTGCTATATCTTCTTTTGCTGCTCCTTCATTTAAAAGCGGTTGAACGTCACTTTTAGCAAAAACACCGCATCTTGCTGCTATTGGATATATATTTTTATGTTTCTTAGCAAGTTCATTTAGACCCCCGGCATCTGTCTTAAGAAGCGATGCCATCTGATCTATAAACGCTCCTGTACCTCCTGCACAGGTACCATTCATTCTTTGTTCAACTCCATTTTTAAAGTATGTAATTTTGGCGTCTTCTCCTCCAAGTTCTATTGCAATATCTGTGTTTTGAATATACTTCTCAACTGCTAAACTGCAAGCAATTACCTCTTGAATAAAAGGTATGTCCAGCCATTCTGAAGCTGCAAGGCCACTAGAACCACTTACCTTAAATGTAATGTATCTTTCACTAAACTCATTATAAACTTCTTCAATGAGTTCCTTTATACTGCCTTTAATATCTGAAAAATGTCTCTTATATTTGCTATATATTATATTTTCATTTTTATCAATTACTACAATTTTAATTGTTGTTGAACCAACATCAAATCCAACATGTAATATTTCCTTCATACTACACCTCTTTCTATCAACTATCATTAGATACTTTTCCCATTTTTACGCATTTTATAATAAATAAACAAAATAGAGACGTTTAAATAGACAAGTTAACAATACCCTACATGTGTAATATGAGAAAATATAACTTATTTAAATAGAAATTCTATATTTTATAATTAAATATCAAGAAAAAAGAAATAATAAACTGCAAATAATAAAAATAGAGAGGTATCTTATGATAAAAAATAATAATATTTCAAGATTTTTAACCATTTCTTTTTCAATAATTATAGTTCTAACATTAATTGGATTTTTAATTAAAAAGGAATATGATTGTATATTTAATTTAATAGCAATATATGTTAGTTATCTACTTTTTATTTATTTTGAAAATAAAAAGAAAATAGTAATAAAAATTCATATAAAAATATTAGTAATTATAACAGCTATACTACACAGCTTATTTGGTCAATATTTTAACCTTTATCAGACTACTAATTGGTTTGACAAAGGTTTACATTTATTTGGAACTTTCTCACTTACATTTTTCTGTTATTCGATGTTAGATTTAAGTATTGAGTTTTTTTCTAAATCTAAAATATTTAATTTTATTCTTCTAATATCTATAGGAACTACCATTGGCGTTTTTTTAGAAAATTTAGAATTCATCTTAGATATTATATTTAAAACTAAAAATCAACATAGTCTAGTAGATACTAATTTAGATTTAATATTTAATATATTTGGAGCAACGTTAGCAGGTATTTGGGATACATTAAGCACATGATCTTTGTTTGCTTCAACTAAAATCACATCCCCTGTTTTATCTTCAATAAAAGGAACGAAATTTTCTTCCTTTCTATAACAAATTTAAAATATACATTTATGATATTAAATCAATAGCTATTTGTAAAAATAAAATATGAAAACAATAAACCAAATATGATAAAATAATTTTTATAGAACTAAGTAATACAGGGGGTAACATTAGGTGAGGTATACGTTGTACATTTATATGTTGTAATTCTTTCATCAATATTATCTACAGATTGAAATTTAGGTAATTTTCTTAGACATATAAAAATATTATAATATTAAGTTAAAAACAAATTGGAGGTGTGTCATGTTTAGTTCAGTTAAAACAAAATTAATATCAGTTATAGTACTTTTTTCAATATTACCACTTTTTATAGTACAAATTAGCTTAAATATGGGTATGAGTAATAATATTAATAAGAGTATTTTTATAGTGATGGGTATATGGATAGTAATAGGGACTATATTTTCAAGTATCGTTTATAATTATTTTATAAAAAGAGTACATAGTATTGGAGAATTAATGAAAAAATCTGAAAACGGAGATTTGACTGTTAGATCGGATATTCAAAGTAAAGATGTAATTGGATTGTTGTCAAATAGCTTCAATAATATGATTTCAAAAATATCATATATTATAAGTGATGTAGATACAATGTCTATACATGTATCAGAGTCTGTAAAATTTATAAAAAATTCATCAAGCACTACTATAGATATAGCAAAAGAAGTTTCACAGGCTATAGAAGATATAGCCAATGGAGCTACTTCTCAAGCTATACACACATCGAATACAATCGATTTAAGTAATGATATGAATATGATGATGAATGAGTTTAATAATGTAATAGATGAGAGTAGAGACTATTCTAAAATAGCTTTAGAGAACAGTAAAAAAGGTATAATGGTTGTAGATAAATTAGAAAAAAAATCAAATGAAACTGAAGATGCTTCAAAAGAAGTATCGAATTTAGCATATAACTTAAATGAAAAGATGGGCCTTATTTCGAATATCTCTGACTCTATCAAAAAAATAGCAGACCAAACAAATTTACTTTCATTAAATGCAAATATTGAGGCTTCTCGTGCTGGAGAAGCTGGAAGAGGATTTGCTGTAGTTGCTGATGAAATAAGAAAACTAGCTCTAGAAGTAGGCCAATCTTCTGAAGAAATACACAACTTAATTTATCAAATTCAAGAAGAAACAACTGCTACAACTACTAAAGTAAATGAAATAAGTAATATAGTAGAACAACAAAATACAGCCGTAAAAGGTGCTCGAAATGTATTTAATAGAATAATAGATTCTGTTGAGAATTCAAATGAAAAAATAGAGAATTTATATAAAGTAAATCATAGTTTAGAAAACAAAATAAATCAAGTTATAGATTCAATAAATCAAATTGCATTAGTTGCTGAGCAATCTGCTGCTTCATCAGAAGAAGTCAGTGCATCAAGCCAAACACAACTTAGCGCTATAGAAGAACTTATTTCTCAAATAGAAATGCTAGATAATCTTTCTAATAAAGTCAAATTATCTATACATTCATTCAAATTATAATTTAAGATTTTATTTAAAAAGCCATAATATTGTTTTTATCAATATTATGGCTTTTTAAATAGGTAATGTGAAAAAATCTGTGCCTAATTCCTATAATTTAAACTTAGAAATATTAGCCTGCATTTCTTCTGCTAATTTGGCTAATGTTTCACTCGCATTCGTAATTTGCTCCATAGAAGCAGTTTGCTCTTCAACTGATGCAGAAACTTCTTCTGTTCCCGCTGCATTTTCATCAGAAATAGCTGAAAGGCTGTCTATAATACCAATAATCTGATCTTTTTTAGTTTTCATTTGGCTACCTGATTGATTAATAATGCCTATTGATTCCTTCATTTTTTCAATAGCATCTGAAATTCCTTCAAATTTTTCATTAGTCTTTTGTACACTATCTGTTTGTGATTCTACAATTTTGCCTACTTCCTTCATCGTATTCACTGCATATCCTGTTTTGCTTATGAGTTCTTGAATAACAGTTGATATTTCATCTGTAAATTCATTAGATTCCTCTGCTAATTTCCTTATTTCTTCAGCTACAACAGCAAAACCTTTACCTGATTCTCCAGCTCTTGCTGCCTCTATAGCTGCATTCAGTGCTAATAAATTAGTTTGGTCAGATATACGTTTGATCATCTGACTTGCTTTTTCAATTTTTTCTGCACTATCATTGGTATTTATTATAATACTATGTATATCTTTAGATGCTTTATTATTAAGATTTGTCTTTTCCACTAGATCTCGTAAAACTTCTAGTCCTTCATCCTTCAATTTACTTACTTCATCAGCAGAAGTATTCAAATCTATTACATGTTCTTGATCTTTTTCTATTAGCTTTCCTAACTCATTAATGTGAATTGCGCCATCTTCTGTATTTTTTGCCTGGTCACTTGCTCCATATGCTATTTCTTCTATAGTTCTAGCAACTTCGTCTGCGGCTATTGATGATTGTTCACTTGTAGCATTTAATTCTTCTGATGAAGATGATACTTGCTCAGATTTATCTAATATATTCTTGATTAAATCTATAAAATTCGTCTGCATTGTTGCCAACGAGTTAGTAATTAATCCTATTTCATCTTTGCGTTTTAAATATTTAGTAGCTTTTGACTTTTCATCAAATGTTAAGTCATATTTTGATAATCTATCTATAATTTGAGATAGTATCTTAATAGGATCTGCGATCATTCCGCTCATAAAATAGGTAATAACTATACCTACTAAAATAATAATTACAGTTATAATAATCAGGCTGTCTCGTAATTTATTCACAGCTGCTAAAACTTCGTTTCTTTCCACCGCTACAGCAATAACCCACGGACTATTTTCAATTGGTGCAAAGCCCACCATTCTTACTTTTCCCTCATATAAATATTGGTTTACTCCAACTTCCCCTTTGATCATATGTACTTCTATTGTTTTAGCAAATTCTGTAAGATCGGGATTATTTTTTGCATCTTCAATTGGATTAAACTGTTTAATAACTAACTCTGTACTTCCATGCCCTATTATCGTTCCTTGTCTATTAATCATATAGGCATATCCTTTTTCACCATATTTAATATCCTTTACGATTTGACTTAAAGATAAGCCATCTCTCCAACCATAAAATACCCCTATAATTTTATCATTTTGTTTTACAGGTGTGGCAAAGATAAGAATTGCACCATCTCCTAATTTACTAATTATTACATCTGAAAAAGATGTTTTACCAGCTAAGGCTTCTTGATAATATTGTCTATCTCTAATATCTATTGTTGTTTGATTAAAGTCAAATACCCTAGATTGTCCGCTAGTATCTGCGAATGCAAACCCAGTATATCCCGTTCGCTGAGCTTCTTTTTGTAAAAAGTCTACTTTTTCTTCCCAATCAATATCTTCCTTAATTACAATAGGATTTTGTGCAAGGGTTTCTATATATAATTTCTGTGTATTGATACGAGCTTCAACATATTTAGTAGCCTCAATACTAGTATTTAATAATGTTTCTTCTGTTTTAGCTAGAAGTGCTTTTGAAGAATTTCTTATGGATAAAAAACCTAGTGCTCCTGATGATATCAATATTACTAATGTGAATATAATAATCAACCTGCTTTTAATTGATTTCATATTTAATTTTCCTCCTTTTTAGTTGTTTATAATAAATATATTCAATTTGTAAAACTATGCAAAATTATGTATCTTATTGTCATTGGCATATGCTTTTTAATTATATATTTAATTCTAAATGTTTACAATGATACTTTCCCAAAATATGTATAAATAGGACTTTCAAACTATATCCGTCTTTTCAAAATACAAAGTGAGATAAAAGCATTTTTTCCATATGATCCAAGGAGGATTACATTCAGTAACAGCACGTTCATTTGCTGCTATAGTTACATAAACCTTCTTTATATTTAATATCATTTATGTTAATCTTACTTAGAGGTGAATACGATGAAAAAACAAGTTAAAGTTGTAGCTGCAATAATAGAGAACACTAATTATGATACTATTTATTTGAAAATTCAGCGTAACATTTTGATAACAATTTTTTAAAAAGGAAATTCTATAATAAAAGCTAATTTCTAAAATAACGATAATGCAAAGCATGCTTAAAATAAAAGAAATCTAGAAGATACGTTAGTCCTCTAGATTCCATTTATATTTATTAAACTATATTTTTCTTCACCAATTACGTTTTTCTGTTATTCCATGTTAGATTTAAGTATTAGAGTTTTTTTAAATTTAGATTTGATATTTATCTAATACCTAGCTTTCTATTAAGTATATCAGTTCATTTTATCTTGAAGCAAAATATTCAATTATTGATTCTTTAGCTACTTTAACCATATAGTCTATCTCTTGTTCAGTAATTACATATGGTGGCATAAAATAGATTATATTTCCAAGCGGCCTTAATAGAACACCCTTTTGTAAAGCTTTTTTATAAATTTGGTACCCTACTCTTTCTTTCCAATCAAATCCTTCTTTTGTTTCTTTGTCTTTAACTAATTCTATTGCACCTATCATACCTATTTGTCTATATTCCCCAACATGAGGAATATCTTTTAAACTTTCTTTAACCTTATCTCTTAGTATCTTTGCTTTCACCTTATTTGTTTTAAGTATATTTTCATCTTCAAATATTTTTAGTGTTTCTACTGCTACAGCACATCCAAGCGGATTACCTGAATAACTATGACTATGCAAAAATGCTTTCATTGTAGAGTACTCATCATAAAAAGCATCATAAATTTTATCAGTCATCAACGCTAAAGATAACGGAAGATATCCTGCTGTCAAACCCTTAGAAACGCACATTATATCTGGTGTTATTTGTGCATGATTACAAGCAAACATTTCTCCTGTTCTTCCAAATCCAACAGCTATTTCATCAGCAATAAGATTTATATCATATTTATCACATAATGCTCTAAGCTTTTTAAGATACACTGGAGAATATATTTTCATTCCTGCTGCTGCTTGAACCATAGGCTCAACAATTATAGCTGTAATTTCTTCGTGTTTTTCCTCTATTATCTTATTCATAGCTTCAAAGCACTCTGCGTTGCAATTATCTCTATTTTTATTATATTTACATCTAAAGCAGTCTGGACCTTCTGGTCTTATAACATCTAAAAGCAACGGCTTATATATTGTATTGTATAAATCTACACCTCCAAGAGAAAGTGCACCTATTGTTTCTCCATGATACGCATCTGTTAATGCAACAAACTTAACTTTTTTAGTTTTTCCTATTTGCTGATGATATTGAAAACTTAACTTTAATGCAATTTCTACAGCAGAAGAGCCATTATCTCCAAAAAATATTTTATTTAGTCCCTTTGGTGCTACGCTTATCATTCTTTCAGCAAGCTCTATTGCAGGTTCATGTGTGAAGTTGGAGAAAATAACATGTTCTAATTTATTTGCCTGACTATATAATGCATCATTTATTCTTTGATTTGAGTGTCCAAATAAATTTACCCACCAAGAGGATACTGCATCCATATATTTTTTCCCATCTATATCCTCTAAAAAAACACCTTTTCCTTTTTTTATAACAATGGGAGGAAAGGTTTCATAGTCTTTCATCTGAGAACAAGGATGCCAAATATGTTTTAAATCTTTTTCTTGTAAGCTTTTCATATTACTCATTTTTATCTCTCCTAACATAAAGTGAAACTTAATTTAAAATAGACTTAAAATCTTATTGATTTCTAAACTTTTACTGTACTCATCTCTTGCTTTGAGTACGAATTCTTTATCATCTTCTATTTTTAATTTATTAATTATAGAGATAACATCTACACCGGTTATGTTTTTTATAACTTTGATATTATCATCTTCATAGTAAGAATTACTATATTCATTAATAATTATTCCTTTTACTTCTATACCCTTATTTTTAAGAAAATTTATTGTTAAAACAGTATGATTAATAGTACCTACCCCTGCACGTGCTACTATAACTACAGGAATATTTAAATCTTTTATTAAGTCGTAAATATAATATCTATCCCTAATTATTGGAACTATAGTTCCTCCTGCTCCTTCAACAACTACATAATCATATTTTTCTTGAAGTATCTTATAATCTTTTATTATCTTATTTTTATCAATAGTAATATTCTCAATTTCAGATGCTATGTGAGGAGAAACGGATTCTTTTAAACAATATGAATTCATCATTTGATTAGTTTCATTTATTTCTGTTATATTTTTTATAAATTCAATATCTCCAGAAATCACTTTATTCTCCTTTAATATTCCTCCACTCTGAACCGGTTTGAAGCTACACGCATTTAGATTATGTTTTCTTAAAATATATGTTATTCCTGCTGTAACGAACGTTTTCCCTACATCCGTATCCGTTCCAATAATAAATAACCCTTTAGCCAAAATATCACCTCTTTAAGATATATTATTATCGCCTTATATCTTCAAACCTGCACAAGTAATCATCTCTTTATCCTCTTCAACATTACTTCCTATAGTTGTTAGATAATTTCCTACTAGTGCTGCATTTATTCCTGCTTTAAAACCTATACTCTGTTTATCTTCAAGTGCCATTCTTCCTCCAGCATATCTTATATATGAATTAGGTATAATATATCTGTATAATGCCATGGTTTTCAAAATCTCAAAAGGAGATAATATTTTATTATTTTCTAATGGAGTTCCCTTAACCGGCATCAATACATTTAAAGGAATTGAAGTAATACCAAGCTCCTTAATCTCAAATGCCATCCGAACTCTATCTTCCTTACTTTCACCAAGTCCGAATATTCCACCACAACAAACCTCTAAATCTGCCTTCATGAGATTTTTTATTGTGTTGACTCTATCTTCATATGTATGTGTTGTACATATATTTGAGTAATTACTTTCACAAGTTTCAATATTGTGATGATACATAATAACTCCTGCCTCTTTAAGCTTTTTAGCCTGTTCATATGAAATAATTCCATGAGATGCACACAGATTTAAATTTGTATCTTCCTTTAGTCTTTTATAAATACTAACTAACTGTTCTAACTCTTCTTCACTTTTAATTCCTCTTCCACTAGTAACAAGAGAAAATCTATGTGCTCCTTGAGATTGAACTTCAAGAGCTCTTTCAAGAATTTTCTCATAATCAAGAATATCATATTCTTCAACTGACGTCTTATAGTGTGCTGATTGAGCACAATATTTACAATTTTCTGAGCATCTACCCGACTTCGCATTCATTATTGTACATAGATCAGCTTTATTTCCTACATAATTTTCTCGTATTTCATTTGCACCTTCAAATAAAATTTCTAAACTTTCTGTATCCTGTTCATCAATATTTATAATTTTCAAAGCTTCTTCATAAGTTATGTTATTACCATCTAAAACCTTATTTTTTAATCCTTTAATAAAATCTTTCATCTTTATTCGCTCCTCATGTTAGTTTTTCAAACTAATGTCATCTTCATAAACAAACAATGATATGTTGCCTTTACTTGATTATCTTCTTTAAAGTTTTCATCATAAATTTCCATAACCTTTTCAATAAAAGCTGGCGAAACAATATTACCTGACTTATTGCTATTGTTTGCACCAATTTTTTTTATTGAATTCAAAAACTCTTTACAACTATCAAAATATTCATATTCAAACATCTCTTTATCTTGTAATAATATTTCTTTTGAAATACTATTTTTTGAAACAACACTCTGGCATAATTTACATAATTCGTCTAAACTGTAAAACGCCTGACCTGGAGTAATTGGTTCCGTTATATCCATTACTTCTCTTGCTTTCTCAAACGATTTGTGCAATTCACTAAATGTATTCTTACCAAATGTAGAAAAACAAAGAATCCCATTTATATTTAAAGCTGAAATCAACTTTTCAATAGTTGTATCAATATTGTTAAACCACTGAAATGTAGCATTAGAGATAATAAGATCATATTTATTATCAATATTAATTTCCTCGATATCACCACAAATGAAGTTAACGGAATCGTCCCAAGTATTTAACTTTATTTGTTCAATCATTCCTGGTGCAATATCTACAGCAGTAATTTTAGCATTAGGACATTGTTTATATAATTTACGGGTTACATATCCTGTACCACAACCAACCTCTAAGATATTTTTTATTTTATGAACATCTATATCATTATCCATAACAGTTTTTATTAAAGTATCACCCATTTTTTTTTGTACACTTGCATATTTATCGTAATGTTTAGCATTTCTGCTAAAACGTCGCTTAAGTTTATCTTTATTAATCATTGTTATCATCCTTTTTTAAATAGTTAGTAAAATTCGTTATAATGTCATAGCATTTTTGATAATTTGTAAAAAACGGTATATGCCCAGCATCCTTAATAACTTCTAATTTAGTATTATTTGTTTTATTTTTTATATATTTAGCAGCTTTCAAAGGACATATTGTATCATTTTCTCCATGAATTAAAAGTAACGGAATATCAATAACATTAAGTTCTTTCCTTAAATCAGTATTTATTAAATAATCTAATCCTAATGACAATGATCTTATCGACTGTTCTTTACTATAGTTACTAACTCTATCTAAAAATATAATATTGTCCCCACTTTGTTTCTCTTTCTTTGAAAAAAGCTTATTATAAAAACTGAGTTTAGTTTCTTCTGGACATCTATTTAATTGAATTATCATACGCTCTACAATTTTTCTATCCCATCCTATATCATATTTTTCTTTATTTTCACGAACAAATTTGCTGGTAGCAGAAATTAAAATCAAATAATCAACATTAGAAGAATAAATATGAGCAATCTCTTGAGCTACTAATGAGCCTAAAGACCAACCAATTAATGAAAATGATTCTATATTTTTGTCTTCTATAATCTGCATCACTATTTTTTTAAACTCGTCTAATGAATTAATATTACTCCATTCAACAAATACCAATTCATAATCCCTTTTGAGAAGTTCTGCAAAAGATGACCAAACAAAACTTCCCATTCCCCAACCTGGGAGCATAATTAAATATGGTTTCATAGTATCATCCTTATATAATTTCTAATTCTTGTCCAATCATTTTAATCTTTTTTAGTGCTTCACTTAAATCTTGTTGATTATGTGTTGCCATTAAAGAAATCCTTAATAGACTTGTACCCTTAGGTACTGTAGGTGGCCGAATAGCTGGAATATATATCCCTTCGTCTAATAAACTTTCGCTAAACTGGACAGCTTTTTCTGAATCTCCAACTATAATCGTTATAATAGGAGTTATAGTTTTAGGTACATTAAAACCTGCTTTCCTAAGCTGTTTTTGAAACCATTCTGACATATTTAACAAATTAATTCTCATTTCATTATCATTGCTTATGATCTCTAAGGATTTTATAGAAGTCGCAATGACTGAAGGAGATAATGCTGTAGAATAAATAAAGCTTCTTGAGAAATTTTTAAAATAATCAATCAGCTCATATTTCCCAGCTACATATCCACCCTCAGAAGCAACAGCTTTACTTAATGTTCCCATCAATATATTAATTTGGTTGCTTACTCCAAAATATGATGCGGTTCCGCCTCCATTTTTCCCTAATACACCAGTACCATGAGCATCATCAACCATAGTTATTATTTCATTTCTTTTTGCTACTTCCACAATATCAGGTAAAGGAGCTACCTCACCAGACATACTGAAGACTCCATCTGTAATAAGTAAGCTATTAACTCCTTTATGTTTTTTTATTTTCTTAGTTAAATCATCCATATCACAATGTTTATACCTAACAAGTTTTGCACCACTTAAAAGACATCCATCAATGATACTAGCATGATTTAACCTGTCACAAAATATAACCCAGTTTTTATCACATAAAGCTGTAATTATACCTATATTAGCCATATATCCTGTATTAAAAACTAGGCTATCTTCAGTACCCTTAAAAGAAGCTAATATATGTTCCAGCTTTTTATGCAAATCATTACTACCTGTAGTTAGTCTTGATCCACCTGACCCAACCCCATACTTGTTTATAGCACTAATGGCAGCCTCTTTTAATCGAGGATCATCACAAAGTCCTAAATAATTATTAGATCCAAACAATATAACATCTCTTCCATCAATTCTTACCCTAGTAGATTGTGCTGTTTCAATATATTTTAATTTCCTATACAATCCATCTTCTTTAACCTCTGTAATTCTTTTAGTTATTTGTCTCATTATTAAAATCTCCTATACATTGACTCAGTCACTTTAAATCAACTTAATTTTCATTATTCCTATAACATTAAATTACATGATTGATTCATCATTGTCAACTATATTATTTTAATAGTTTACAATTCACCTAAAATCATTTATACTTTAACTAACCTAGATATCACAAGGTTATTTATATAAATAAGGAGGAAATATTAATGATATTTGATAAAGTAAAGGAAATTATTATAGATATTATAGATGTAGAAGAAGATGAAATACGTTTAGAAAGTTATATATCTGATGACTTAGATGCAGATTCTTTAGACATGGCTCAAATATTTTTGGCTTTAGAAGTTTATTATGATATTTTGTTCAATGATGATATGTCAGATATAGAGACAGTTAGTGATTTAGTAGACTACATTCAAAATAAATTGAACTAGATCTATAAGGAGGCAATTTATGAAAAATAGAGTTGTAATTACCGGACTTGGAGCAATTACACCTATAGGAAATACAGTAGAAAACTTTTGGAATAATACAAAAAAAGGGATATGCGGAATAGATTTTATCAAATCTTTTGATACTGAAGGACATAAAATAAAAATTGCAGCAGAGGTTAAAGATTTTAACCCTATTGATTATTTTGGTCGTAAAGAATCCAAAAGATTGGATCGTTTCTCTCAGCTAGGTGTTGCAGCAGCAAAAGATGCATATGAAGATGCTGATTTAAGCAACATCGAAATAGATAGAGAAAGAATTAGTGTAGTTATAGGAAATGGTGTAGGTGGAATTTCCACAATACAAGAGGAAACTATAAAACTAAATAATCATGGAGAAAAATTTGTATCTCCGTTATTTGTTCCTAAGTCATTACCAAATATTGCTTCAGGAAATATCTCTATTGCTCTTAATGCTAAAGGAATTTCAAACACAGTTATTACAGCCTGTGCCTCTGGTACTGATGCAATAGGTGAAGCTTTTAGATTAGTTCAATATGATGATGCAGATGTAGTAATCGCCGGAGGCTGTGAATCATGTATTACACCACTTATGTTATCTGGTTTTACAAACTTAAATGCACTATCTACAAATAACAATCCTAAAAGAGCATCTATTCCTTTTGACAAGGAAAGATCAGGATTTGTGATGGGTGAAGGTGCTGGAATAATAATTTTAGAATCTCTTGAGCACGCTTTAGCTAGAGATGCAAAGATTTATGGGGAAATTATAGGTTATGGCTCTACCTGTGATGCCTATCATCTCACATCACCAGCTCCAGAAGGTGAAGGTGCAGCAAGATCAATAAAACGAGCTCTAAAGGATGCTGGAATTAAACCTGAAGAGATATCATATATCAATGCACACGGAACTTCAACTTTATATAACGATAAATCTGAAACAGAAGCTATTAAGTCTGTTTTTAATGAACAAGCATATAAAATTCCCATTAGTTCAACAAAATCAATGATAGGTCATTTATTAGGCGCAGCAGGAGCTGTCGAAGCGATAGCATGTATAAAGTCTTTAGAAGATAATTTTATACACCCCACTATAGGATATTTAGAAACCGATGAAGATTGTGACTTAGACTATGTTCCTAACAAAGGAAGAGAAACACAATTAAAATATGTATTATCAAATTCTTTTGGATTTGGAGGACACAACAGCTCAATAATAATTAAAAAATTCGCTTCATGCTAATGCATGGCTAATATCTCCAACAAGTCTCACGACTCTGTTGCTTAAAATAGTTGCAAATTTAGTTTTTTAATCAACATTATCCACATATAAAAAACTTATATGATTAAATCGAGAAAATTTAACATCTCTAAATTGGGCTCCTTCTGATATCCCAG
The DNA here is from genome assembly GCA_942492135.1 of uncultured Peptostreptococcaceae bacterium. Lineage (GTDB taxonomy): Bacteria > Bacillota > Clostridia > Peptostreptococcales > Peptostreptococcaceae > Tepidibacter_A. Next base: position 188,037 of record CALODI010000010.1, on the reverse strand, counting down.
CAGTTAAACAATTAATAAAAGAGTAACTTGTGCTCTTGAAAACTTAGTCTAAGCTAAAAAACTCCAGTGCTTAGACTAGCGTTTTAGATTGAAAGATTAAAATAACTTCAGTTCCCTTTTGAAATTCGCTTTTTATTTGAAGTTGGCCGTTATGAAGTTGCATTATCTTTTCTGAAATAGAAAGTCCAAATCCGCTTCCTCTCTTTAGCTTGTTATCCTTAGGATTTCTAAAAAACACTATATTATAGCTTTAGCAGGCTTAATCATTTCATCAGCAGATACCTAAGCGCATCCAATCACTAATGAAGTCGATATTATTGTAGCCAAAAATAAACCTATTGATTTTAATAATTTCATCTATATCATCCTTTCTATTTGGAATAAATTCTAACCTTCTTTTAATATAATTATATAATAATATCTATTTCAAACTTTAAGGTAACATTTTGGTAACAATTGTTTTGTGAAAAATAAAAAAAAGGTTAATTTCTATAATAGAGGTGCCGATAAAAGTAATAGTTCGTTTTGTCGAATCATGTCGAAATTATTTTGAATTAGATTTAAGTTATATCAAAATTTTATTTTAAACAAGGAGGGAGTTTATGAAACTCACAATAAAAACAAAGTTAATTGCCATAATTTTAGTAGTGATAATTGTACCTATTTCAATTTTAGGTACAACCTCGTATTTAAAAGCAAAAAAAGAATTAAAAAGTCAATTTAAACATTCTGTAGAACAGTTAAATAATGATATTAATCAGTCGGTTGAAACTCATTTTAAAGGATATGAGTATGGGGTTGATATGATTAGCAAAAATATTAACCTTACAGAGATTCTGAATCATCCTGAATATGAACCTTTTTTAATGGGATTATTTAAAGATTATGTAGAAAGTTATAAAGGAGTAACCCAAATATATATGGGAACTATAGATGGTGGATTTAAGATTTATCCTAAAGCAGATTTAGGAAGTGATTATGATCCAAGAGTACGCCCATGGTACAAAAAAGCAATAGAAAACAAAAGTGTTATTTGGACCGATCCATATATAGATGCTGTTAGTGGTAATCTTGTAATTTCTAGTGCAGCTCCAGTATATGAAAATGGAGATAAGTTAATTGGTGTAGTAGGTGTTACAATATCGTTAGATGAATTATCTGAAAAAATAAGTTCTATAAAAGTAGGAGAAAAAGGTTATCCCTACATTTTAAATTCTGATGGAACCTTAATTACACATAAAAATCCCGAAAAAATAGGGCAAAAAACAAGTGTGCCAGAAATTTTTGAAGGTATAAGTAGCAATAATGAGTTTGGAATTATAGAATACAAATATAAAGAAGCTGATGGTAATGTATCTGAAAAAATTGCTGTATATACAAAAATGAAAGATTTAAGTTGGTATATAGTATCAACAATATATATAGACGAACTGGAAAATTCTACCAAAGGCATCCTTACTAGTGCTATTTTAATAGGATTATTTATAATTATAGCAGCATCAGTATTAGGTATACTATTTGCAAATAGAATTTCAAAACCTATAAAATCAATAGTGTCTGATATGAATAAAGTAAAAGATGGAGACTTTACAGTAAAATCAGATATTAAATCAAATGATGAAATAGGGTTACTTTCAGACAATTTTAATACCATGGTAGAAAATGTTAAAAATCTATTATTAGATGCAAAACAAGTAAGTGAGGAAGTATCAGATGCTGCAACAAATTTAGCAGCTACATCAGAAGAAACTAGTGCATCTGCTGAAGAAATAGCAAGAACTGTAGAAGAAATAGCAAGAGGAGCAAGTGAGCAAGCAGTAGATGCAGAAAATGGAGCAAAGCTTGCATCTAATTTAGATGATAAATTTAATAAGTTAGCAAATAATAGTGATACTATGTATCAAAATGCAAATGAAGCAATTAATATAAATAAAGAAGGTGTTAATGTAGTTAATGAGCTGAAAGAAAAAACCGACTTAAATAACGAATCTATCAGAAAAATAGAGTCTGCAGTACGCCAATTGAGTGAAAAATCCAGTAACATAGAAAATATACTAGATACAATAAGATCTATAGCAGATCAGACAAATTTATTAGCACTAAATGCAAGTATAGAAGCAGCAAGAGCAGGAGAATCAGGCAGGGGATTTGCAGTAGTAGCAGATGAAATAAGAAAACTTGCAGAAGGCTCAAGTACTGCAACTGATGAAATAAAAAAAATAGTAGATACGATTAAAGAGGAAAGTGAAAATACAGTTGATATTATGGAGGAAGTAAAAATCATTTCTATCGATCAAACAAAATCTGTAAAAGATGTAAATGATTCTTTTGGAAAAATATCTAAGTCAATAAATAATATTACAAATGAAATAGAAGAAGTTAATAGATTTGTAATAGATATAATAAAAGATAAAGATTTAATAGTAGAGTCTATAGGAAATATATCAGCAGTATCAGAAGAAACAGCAGCAGGATCAGAAGAAGTTACTGCATCTGTTCATCAGCAAGCTATGGCAGTTGAAGAAGTAGCAAAAAGTGCAGAAAAGTTAAATGAATTTTCTTTAAAACTTAATGAGCAAATAGATAAATTTAAAATATAATAGAATATAAAAAGAATAAAAGGGCTATAACAATAGCCCTCTTATTCTTAATTAATGATTTTAAACTTGTTAGAAAGATCAATTTTGTTTACTCAATAATTATTCGCATTCTTCAGCAAATGCATTCTTGATAAATTCTACAGCATTCTTTCCAGCCATACGTCCACTATTAACTGCAAATCCAAGAGTATTACCAGGTAGTACAAATACGTAGTCTGGATCACAAATTGAATTTGCATCTGATCCAGCTGCATATAACCCTTCAATAGCATTTCCTTGAGTATCTACTACCTCAGTTTTATGATTTATTTTTATACCTCCTAGGCTTCCATAAGCACTCGGAGCAAATTTTAACGCATAATAACGTGAACCTTTAATTGGTTTTAAATATTTACGGCTCTTACTAAACTCTTCATCTTGAGATTGACAAGCTAAATTGTAGTTTTCTAGAGTTTCTTTTAATCCCTCTGGATTAATACCTGTTTTTTCAGCTAATTCTTCAATTGAATCTGCAACAAAGAACACATCACTGCCGTTTTCCATTGCTTCATTCATTTCTTGCTTAAAATGGCTCATATCCATACTAGATGTAACTACATTAATCAAATCAAGACCGTTAGCTTCATAGTAATCCATAATTGAATCATCTATAATTGAATAAGCCACTTTGTCCTTTTGTCTTATAATTGCATTCACAGTGAATACTGGGTTTTCTATAACCTCTTCGTTCATAAAACGTTCACCATCTAAGTTTACAAGTAGATTAGGTTGTCTAAAAGGTAATTCAATCGGTGCATATCCACCAGTATTAGGAGCAAAGAATACAAGTTCCATATCCATCATGTCTTTTGCTGCACCAGCTTCCCACGCCATGCTAATACCATCGCCAGTCAGACCCGGTATACGGTATGAAAATAAATCTTTTCCCCATTCAAATCTAGTATGTTCCTTTATAAATTCAGGACTGTCTCCAAATCCTCCCGTTGCAATAATGACTGCTCCACCATATACTTCTAGTTCACCGTCTTTATCTTCAGCAACAACTCCAATAACCCCATTTTCATCCTTTATAAGACTTTTTACTGGTGTTTCTAATAAAATATCTACACCTAGTTCCTCTGCTCTTTCAGTCATCGATTTAATCATCGTCGCTGCAGCTCGTAAACCTGGATTCCCTGTCTTAGGTTTAACAATATGCCATGTTGCTTCTGAACCTGGGAAATATTTAGAAGGCAACGCGAATTCTACACCCATCTCTTGAAGCCATTCAATTGTATTTGCAGATTGATCTATGTATTTTTTTATTAATTTTGCATCTGATCTCCAATGAGTGTAATCCATAAATTTTTCAAATGCAGATTCGCGAGTAATACCAATTAACCTATCTTTCTGAAGTTTCGTTTCAACACCTAACAGTCCCATGGCCATATTAGCGCATCCACCAGTTGTATTAGCCTTTTCTAATACCGTTACTTTTGCTCCTTGCTCTGCTGCCGAAATAGCTGCCGCTAAACCAGAAGCACCACCTGCTACAACAACTACATCACATTCTAATTCTCTCATAATTTAATTCACACTCCATTTCTTAAATTTATGATTATGATTATGCTTTTGCTTTTCTTCTTCTCCTACCCATCAATCCACCACCAAGACTTTGATTAACAAATGTACCAACAGGTATTGGCTTATCTGGTGTTTTTGGTTTAACTGGTCCTGCTTTTGTTATTGCATCTGCTTTACATACTTCACTGCACTCACCACATTTGTTACAAATATCTTGATTTACAACATGTATAAATCCATCTTCACCATCAATTGCTTTTTGGGAACACGTTTGCTTGCAGGCTCCACAACCAACACAAGTCTCCCCTTTAATGTGATAAGTGATGTAATCTTTACATATTAAGAAATCACATCTTTTTCTTTTTAAGTGCTTTTCAAATATTTCGATGTTATTTTGTAACCCATCTCTCAAAAGTTTACCAACCTTATTACCATACTGGCAACTTGCTCCGATTTCAAGATTATAAGCTATTTCGCCAATGACATCTAAATCATCTTCTTTTCCTCTTCCTTCTGTTATATCTTTTATAATAAGATATATTTGCAAAATCCCTTCTCTACAAATCAAACATTCACCGCAAGTAGCTTTTCTGGCTATATTCACAAAATTTTTCAGACAATCCACAATACACGGATTCTTATCATCTATAATTTCTTCTAAGCACGTATTAATTTGATCGTTTTCTAGATTTTTCCAATCTTTTCTTTCTAATACCGTCATTCGATTCACCTTCTTCTTATTTCACTTTGTAATCGGCCCAAAACTTAGGTTTTGATAATTTAACTCTTAAATCACACTGTAAACATCTGCTAGCTTCACTTACTGCCACTTCGTCTTCACATGAACATGATACTAAATCAAAATTATCTTTGATTGTCTCAGGTTTACAATAATGTTCTGTCATTCGCTCAATTCCAAGGAAGTTCTCATCTTTACCTATATAATCTTCTTTAGTTTGGATTCCTGATAAATTATCATCAATACATCCGTCACTACCTAGATATGTATCAATTTCAATAGCCACTTTTCTTGCTTCTGCAATAGCTTTTATTACCGATGATGTTCCATACACTGAATCCCCTACTGCATAAACTCCCTCTTCACTTGTTTCATAGCTATTTTTCTGTGTTATAATATAATTTCTTTCTGTAACATCAACATCCCAACCTTCTGGTATTTCAGGATGCTGACCTGTAGCAAAAATAACAGTATCTCCTTCAATTAGATGCTCTGAGTTTGGCTCTAGTGCAAGATTGAATTTACCTTTTTCATCAAGACCAAATGATTCAACTTCTTTACATACAACACCAGCAATATGTCCTTGTTTATCTTGAATTGCCACAAAAGATTTGTTATTTATTATTTCAATACCTTCTTCTAATCCTTCTTTAATTTCAACATCATCCGCTGGCATTTTTTCTCTTGTTTCTAAGCATAAAACACGTACTTTTTCTGCTCCAAGTCTAATGGCACTTCTGGCACAATCAAATGCTACGTTTCCACCGCCAAGGACGATAACCGCTTTGCCGATATCTACAGATTCACCAAGGCTAGTTTTTTGTAAAAATTCAATATTTTCATGAACACCGGATAATGTTGCACCTTCAATCGGTAAGCGAATACCTTTTCCTGCACCAATAGCAATAACAACAGAATCATAACCTTTATCCTTTAACATTTTTACAGATGTAATTGTTGTATTGGTCTTGATTTCTACTCCAACACGAAGAATCTCAGCTATTTCTTCATCAACAGTTTCTTTTGGCAATCTATACGCTGGTATTCCTGTTCTTAACATACCTCCAGCAACTGGTAATTTTTCGTAAACCGTTACTTTATGTCCTGATTTAGCTAAATAGTATGCTGTCGTAAGCCCTGCTGGTCCACTTCCTATGACAGCTACTTTCTTTCCTGTATCAGATTTTATTTTAACTTTTTCTCTCCATAAACCTTGATCCTTTTCTGCTGCGAATCGTTTTAATTCCCTAATAGATAGAGATTCATTAATTTCTTTTCTTCTACAAGCACTTTCACAAAAACGCATACATACATATCCTAAGCTGTGAGGAAAAGGTGCTTTTTCTCTAATAACTGCAATAGCTTCTTGAAACTTACCTTCATTTATATAACGTATGTATTCAGGTACATCAATATTGGCAGGACATTCTGCTTTGCACGGTACAAGAGATAATTCTCTATTTGCATTTGGTTTGAATACTCCTTCTTTATCTCTCAATGCACCTGTAGGACATACTTCAACGCAAGCTCCACAAAAACGGCAATTCTCATCTACAAGTTTGTTTTGATCTTTAGGTCCAACAATAACTCTTCCTTCATCATTTAGTTGGTGATTTATAATACCGACTCCTCGAATATCTTTACAAACCCTTACACATCTACCACATGCTACACAACGATTTAGGTCCCTAATTATTAAAGGGTTATCAGTTACTTCATTTACAGAATGCAATGTTCTTCTTAATCTAGATGTACTTACTCCCAAATATTGAATCAAAGATTGCAACTCACATTTTAAGTATTTTGGACATCCAGTACAGTCATCTACATGATTAGCTAACATTAATTCCATAGATAAACGTCGCATCTCATTTAATTTTTCTGTTTTTGTACGAACAATCATCCCTTCTTGAACTTTTGTAGTACAAGATGTTTTAATTTCATCTTCTCCTTCGATTTCAACTACACATAATCGACAAGCTCCAATATCCGGCAAATCCGGATGATGACATAAGTGGGGTATGTATATATCCTCATCAAGTGCTGCTGATAATATCGTTTTCCTTTCGTCAACTTCAATCACTTGTTGATCAATAGTAATTTTTACCTTACTCATATTCTCACTCCAATATATATATGTTTATTTATTATTTATCAATAACCTTACTATTATTTTAAACTCTTCCCCTAAGGAAGAGTCAACGACAATTTATCTTAATTTTTTCATTAATACCAAGACTGGTGCTTAATTTGATTTAGTTTAGACCATATTATATAATAAACTATGCATTAAATGAAGGAGGTGTTTCTTTGAAGAAAAAGTACTCAATCGGAGAAGTTTCAAAGCTTATGAATATCCCAATTAAAGCTTTAAGAAACTATCATGCGTTAGATTTGATAAAGCCTTTTTATGTAGATCAATCCAATAATTATAGATACTATTCATATGATCAGTTTTTCAAAATCGATTTGATACGTTATTTAAACAAATCACTACAGGTCTCTTTAAATGATATAAAATATATGTTAGATGAAACAAATGATTACGAGACCTTAATTAACTTTTTAGAACAGCATAAAGATGAAATGACTACAAAAATCAAAAAATATGAGTATTCAAGAAATATGATTACTAAAGTCATTCAAGATATAAAAAAATCACCCTGCTCAAATATTTCTAATCGTGTTTTTGAGCAATATTTACTTCGACGTAATATTTATCTTATAGATGCTAACGTATCCATACATGATATCGATTTATATTTTAAAAGAAATGAGGATATTTTTCAGAATACAACCATCGAAGTTAATAATATTTGTTTTGTCTATGACATAAATCAATTCAAATCAAACCCTAACGACTTAATTGTCTCTCAGGTGGGAATTCTTTCTGATAAGAATATCAATAACTTGAAAGCTATATCTATGCCAGAAGGCCGTTATTTATCTTGTAAATTTCATTTTTCAGAGAATGAATCTATTAATACACTATCAAAGATTATAGACTTTTCAAATCACCATAATCTTATGATGTCTGATAAAGCCATTCAAGTATTTAATATTTTAGATTTAAATGCTAAGAGCAAATATGAATATGAAATGGAAATACAGGTTTATGAAATAAATAAATAAATAAATAATAAAAAAGAACTTTCACCATCTGAAAGTTCTTTTTATATTTAAATTTCTTCTTCTCTTAATAATTCAACTGATGATTGTACATTATCCAAAATTAACTTTAGGTCCTCTATAAGCACTTTATATTGTTCATTGCTCATTCCAACAGTAAGATAGTCTGTAACATCACCTAAAATTTCCATTAGTTTTGGTATAAATTCTTCTCCGTCTTTAGTTACATACAGTTTGTTATATCTTTTATCTTCTTTATCAATAGCCCTATATATATATCCTTTTTCCTCTAACTTTTTTAATGCCTTCGCTGTTGTTGCCTTATCTATTTTAACCAAATTAGTTAATTCTTTCTGAGATATACCTTGATTTTGATAAATTTTCACAAGAAAGATATACTGTCCACTACCTATGCCATATGGTTTTAAATGATGATTAATAAGTATTTGGTAATGTCTATATATTGCAGCAATATATTTTCCAAATGGTTCTTTTTTCATCTTATGCCTCCAAACTTTATGAACTCAATGATATGAGTTTATATATACTTACAACTATAAATAGTATAACTGACATAAGATGTATTTGCAACTATTAGGAAAAATATTATTTAGCCCTATTTATTACTTATAAAAACTACCTGATCTTATTTCATCTGTCATTCCTTTATAAGGAGCTACAGATATTATATTTTCATTGTTGCTTCCTACATTTTTAATATAAGTAATATTTGCAAATTCAGGTACAACATATTTAGGATATGTTTCATATTTTACTCTTGAAGATTCCATTACATCAATATAATCATTTTGATAGCATACAGTAATTTCTGGATGTTCATGCACCCATTTAGGGAAAAATATTACACCATGCATTTTATTATCTTCCATCATAAAGTTTAGACATACATCTGTACCTGTAGGCTCAGTCCATGAAAGTTTGTAGACACCGTTTGTTAACTTTATTATATCTGACTTTTGATCTTTTACCCATCTTCCTGCAACCATACCGCTATGAATACGATAATCTACAGTATCTTCATTTTTTATATATATTTCATATTCCCATCCATTATCATATGTGTATATCATTTGTGTTCCAATAAAGTTTTTCATTAAAATCCCTTCTTTCTTAAATTTAATTTAAAATATAAAATCATCACAATGCAAATTATAGTGTATTTGCAACTATTATGTATTGATTTACATAGAATGTATTTGCAACTATTTATAGTATAACGTAAATAAGATGTATTTGCAACTATTTTTTATAAATATTTATTTTTTATCTAATACAATCAAAAACCAAGGTCTAAATTGATTGTTCTTTCAACTTAAGACCTTGGCTATTCATTATAATATCTAATTTTCAGATTAGATATTAATGTTTTTATTAACTTTTTCTGCTTCTTCAAACATTGACTTAATCATATCTTCAACTGTTGTAATTTCATTAATCAAACCACAAATTTGACCAGCCATAACTGAACCAGTATTAGTGTCACCATCTAAAACTGCTCTACGTAAAGCTCCTAATGCTAGTTCTTCTAGTTCATCTCTTGATGCTCCTCTACGTTCTAGTTCTAAATATTTTTGAGTCATATCATTTTTGATACCTCTTACTGGCCCACCTAGACTACGTCCTGTTACAAGAGTGTCTGTATCTATTGCATCAATTACTGCTTTTTTGAAGTTTTCATGAGTTGGGCACTCTTCTGTTGCTAAGAAACGTGTTCCTACTTGTACACCTTGTGCTCCTAGTGCAAAAGCTGCTACTATTCCTCTTCCATCTGCAATTCCACCTGCTGCAATTACAGGAATTTTAACCGCATCTACTACTTGTGGTACAAGTGCCATTGTAGTTGTTTCTCCAACATGTCCACCTGATTCTGTTCCTTCTGCTATTACAGCATCTACTCCTATTGCTTCCATTTTCTTTGCAAGTTTAACTGATGGAATTACTGGTATAATTATAATTCCTGCTTCTTTCCACATTTTTATATAAGGAGCAGGAGATCCAGCTCCCGTTACAACAATTTTTATTCCTTCATCAATAATTACTTGAGCTAACTCATCACGGTTATGAGCCATTAGCATTATGTTTACTCCAAAAGGCTTGTCTGTTAAGCTTTTACACTTACGAATTTCTTCACGTAAACGCTCTGCACTAAATCCACCTGCTCCAATAATTCCCAACCCTCCAGCATTTGATACAGCTGCTACTAACTCTGCTAAAGCAATCTGTGCCATAGCTCCTTGGAAAATCGGATATTTAATGTTTAATAATTTTGTTATGCTCATAAAAAATTCCTCCTAAATGTTTATTATAATAATATTTATTATGCAATCTTATTATTTTCTAGTTCTTTTTTCTCTAAAGATTTAAATAATAAGGTTAAAGCTATTCCTATTAAATTTAATATTAATCCAATATAAAATGCTTTTGTGAAACTACCATTATTTGCTAAAGCTACTTGAACCGCTATTCTTGGTCCAAAGAAAGCTGCTAGTGAATAACCGATAAATGTTATTCCATAGTTAACACCATAGTATTTCATACCAAATTTTTCTGCTACTATTGAAGGGAAAATCCCCAATGTTCCACCGAAACATAATCCAATTCCGACAATTGAGATCACAAAACCCACTTTTGATGTTGAATTAGCAATAAGCAGTAGCATTGCTGATATAACAGTATATATACATATCAATGCATTATTACGACCAAATTTGTCAGATACAGTTCCCCAAAATATACGACCCATACAATTGCTAAGTGAATACAAGCTTACATAAAGAGCTGCTACTGCTGCAGTTAATCCAAACATTCTTTGTCCGATAGCTGAAGCATTGGCCGTAATCATCATTCCTGATAAAGCTCCAAGCATAAACATTGATGCAATAACATAGAATTTCGGAGTCCTAATCATACCAGTCCAATTAGTATTAGCCACTGGTTTACTTGAGTTTGTTGCAGTTGTTGGATTCCAGCCTTCAGGTTTGTATCCTGCTGGAGCAGCTTTAACTAATAAACCAAAACCTACAGTAACTATTAAATATGTAAGTCCCATCGTTTTGAGAGTATATATAATCCCATTGTTCTCAATCAAATAATTTGCAACTGGTGCTGCTATTATAGTAGCACCACCAAAACCAGCAGTAACTATACCTGTAGCAAATCCTTTTTTGTCTGGAAACAACCTTACAGTATTACCAATAGTTCCCGAATACGTTATACCTTGTCCAAATCCAGCAAGTACTCCATATGATAGGTATAATTGTATTGGTGATTTTGCAAAACCGGTTAAAATAAAACCTAAACCAAACATTGCGCCTCCAACCATTATGGAAACTTTGGCCAAACCTTTATCTAACAGCTTTCCACCTAAAATCATAGGAATTGGAGATATCGCTGCATTTATTGTAAAAGCCATCATCACTTGTGCTTTAGTCCAATCAAAATGTTGTCCTATGGGTCCTGCAAGCACACTAAAAGCATAAACTGCACCTACACAAAGATTGATTATAGTTGAAGCCATAAGAATGAGATTACGATTTATTTTTTTATCTGGCATTCCTATTTACCTCCCATTACCTTTAATAATATTTTTAAGTTCGCCCCAAGTTTCTTTAAAAATACCTTTATCCATAACTTTTAGATCCTTACTTATTTCAGGAGCAAAGTCCATTTGATCTAAAATATCCTTTTGTATATCAATACCTGGTGCTATCTCAATCAAAGTTACTTTACCATCGATTAGTTTAAATACCCCTCTCTCTGTTACATAAAGAACATATTGATTTATTTCAGAAGCATATTTTCCACTAAAAGTTATTTGTTGGACATGCTTTAAGAATTTCTTTGCCTTTCCTTCCTGAAGGATTTTTAGCTTTCCATCTCCAATTTCAACTTCTAAACCTCCTGCTGTAAAGGTTCCAGCAAATATAAGTTTTTTAGCTGATTGAGAAATATTTATAAATCCACCACAGCCAGATACTCTTTTACCAAACTTACTTACATTTACATTTCCATTCTCATCACTTTGAGCTAATCCTAGAACTGATAAATCTAATCCACCACCATCATAAAAGTCGAACTGTGCATGGTGATCCACTATAGCTTGGCTATTATATGCATGTCCAAAATCTCCGCTTCCAGCTGAAACTCCACCAACTGTTCCTGCTTCTGTTGTAAACATTACCTGCTCATTTGCACCTTCTTCAGCTACTACACTTCCCACATTTGCTGGTATACCAACCCCTAGGTTTAAAATAGCATTTGATTGAAGCTCCATAGCACAACGACGTGCTATAACCTTTCTTTCATCCAGTGGTAAATATGAAATGTTTTTCAACGGAACCTTAATTTCACCTGAAAAAGCTGGATTATATTTAGTAACTTCTGTTTGATAATGATTTTCTGGCTTTGATACTACTATGTAATCAATTAGTATACCTGGTACCTTAACATCCTTTGGTTTTAAAGTATTAGCTGCTGCTATGCTTTCTACCTGGGCTACAACTATTCCTCCTGAGTTTTTAACTGCTTGAGCAATAGGAAGAACCTCCATTGAAAGACCTTCTTTTTCCATAGTCAAATTTCCATTTTCATCTGCAACCGTACCGCGAATTATACCTACATCTATTGGAAACGACTTATAATATAGCCACTCTTCTCCATCAAATTCAACTACTTTTACTATATCTTCTGTAGTCATTGGAGACATTTTTCCCCCTTCTATCCTAGGATCAACAAATGTGCCTAATCCTACTTTTGTAATAACACCTGGTCTCTTTGCAGCAATCTCTCTGTACAACTGAGTTATAACACCTTGTGGAAGGTTGTACGCTTCACATTTATTTTCTTGAATTAAATTTGCCATTCCCGGAGAAGCTATTGCAATTCCTCCAATCCAACGTTTAACAAGACCTTCTATGCCTAAATGACTCATACCTTTATCTTTTCTATTTCCAACAGCACTTGAATGCATAACAGTTAAATCCTTTGGATGCCCTGTTTCATTAAAACGATCTTTAATTGCTATTCCTACTTCTTCAGCCCAACAGGATAATCCAAAACCACTTGCCGCTACTGTGGAACCATCTTTAATTAGTTGTACAAACTCATTAGCTGATATAATTTTTGCCAAATTAAACACCCCTTCGCTATTTGTTTAACAATTCTTTGCCATATGCTTAACAACTCTTTACAAACGTTTTCCATAAGTATACTTATTGACTTATGGAGTCGCATTTGTCTAAACTCGCCATTTAGATTAGTATACGTAGACATTTGCAAACTACATGTAATTATGTACATGTAAATGTTTACATGTACATAATACCATCTTTTATAAACCAAATCAATACTTTTTGCATTATTTTGTCATAATTTATACATTACTTCGTTAAAGTTTATACATTTCTTTGTTAAACAGTAAACGGGAAACAAAAGCAAAAAAGCAGTTAGCCTGTAAACGCTAACTGCTTTATAATAAAAAAACACTTATTAAAAATGCCTGATAAAATATAAGTACTCAACTAATATTTTATCAAGCATATTAATAAGTAGATAATAATACGAATAATTTAATAGAGTGATAATTTACAACATATATTGTAATGCTTTTTCCAACCAGGCACAGTATCCCTTTTCACGCTCTATAGCTTTTGTAACCGCTAAATAATTTCCAAATTCTTTTGATGAGTACGTTATCTCCTCATCTCCTATTTCTTCTTCTAATTCTACAAACTCATTTTGTAGGAAAATCAACCTTGATCTATGTTTTTCTAACTCATTAAGAAATTGATTCTTAGCCTTATCTTTAGGTACTAATGAAATAAAATATGCTTTTAACATAAATTCATCTTTAATTGTAGAAAAATCAGGATTTATTTCCACTAGCCATTCTTGTAATTCCTTTTTCCCTTTATCTGTAATTGAATACACTTTTTTCTCTAATTTTGTTCCTTGTATATTAATTTCATATTCAATAAACCCTTCATTTGTTAGTTTTTTTAATTCTGGATAAATTTGACTATGTTTTGCACTCCAAAAGTGTCCAATTTCTTTTTCCTTAAATTCATTCATAATATCATAACCGCTCATTTTTCCTTTATCTAATAATCCTAAAATGGCGTATTTTAATACTCTCATTACAGACCTCCTAATACCAACATTATTTAATTTTTTATACCCTACAATTATTCGATTCAATATTTTGGTAAGTTCTTTTATATCTATTTCGAGAGTAGTTCTATTGAATAAAACGTTCTTCAAACCCTTACTTTATTGTACATTTAAAATATTCAAATATCAATTTAAAACCCGCTTAGCCTGGCTGTTAAGTTCTTATCTCCAGCCTTAAGAGTATGGAATCTTAGAAGTTTTAGCTTTCGGATAAATAATATAAACTAGATACTTTTTTTAATTGTCTTGTCCAAAATTTCAATGAAGCTTGCATAACAGGTCCAATTAAAAATACTGAAATAAATGTACCAATGGCAACAGGACCACCAATTAACCATCCAGTTGTTAATGCTGTTATCTCAAGTAAAGTTCTAGATAGTCTAACAGAAATCGAAAATCTTTTAGCTATGAATAAAGTCATGCCATCTCTAGGTCCAGCTCCTACTTTAGATGCCACATACATTCCAGATCCAATTCCCATAAGTACAATACCTACTATTAACAATATAATTTGTGATGTTAACCCTTTAAAAGATGGTATTATGTTTAAATCTAAAATATTGTTGAGAAAAAATCCAACTAACAGTATATTTAATACACTCCCAATAGCTGGCCTCTCTTTTTCAAAACAAGATGTCATTAAAACCATAACAATCCCTACTATTTGAACCCATCTACCTACAGATAAATTAGTCAAGTTAGCTAATCCAATCTGCAAAATATCCCATGTTGCTACTCCTAGCCTTCCTGTAATCACAGTTGTAGCTCCTAAAGCCAAAACAAATATTCCTAATATAAATACTATAACTCTAATAATATAAATACAGTTCATGCCTACTGAATTATCTATTAGTTCATAAGTCTTTTCTTCTATATACATCATCCTCTTTCTAAGTTTTTCATCATCTTTTCTAAAATGTTATTAAAAATATCTAGTTCTTCTTTATTAATATCTTTTAGTGCATCTATCTCTACATTACTAAAATCTTCATGCAACTTTGGAAACATCTCATAAGCTTTTTCAGTTAGTTTTATATGCTTTTCACGTTTATCCTTTCCTTCTTGGCGCACTACCCATCCCATTTTTTCCATTCTAGTTAATGTCCTGGTAATTGTTGGAGCCTCTACACAGAGATACTGACTTAATTCAACTTGTGTACACTGCTTTTTTTCATATAAGTATACTATAATTCCACACTGTGAATTATATAAGCCAAGTGGAGAAATTTTTTCATTTAACTTTTTATTAAAATATCGAGCTAGTTGGTTTACTTTATGACCATATGAATTCATTTTCATTTCACCTCCAATAATTACCTGGGTAAGTATATCATGGAAATTAATGATTATCAATCTTTAACTTTATTCTATAAAAATTTTTAATATATTTATTTGTATTTTAAATTATTGTTTCAGTCATTACAACAACTTCTTTGAAATAAAAATAGACTAGAACAGATTTCTCCATTCTAGTTTATTTTTATTTATTATCTATCATTTTGTTATTTTTAGTTGTTTATATAATATACTGGAATTTCTATATTATTTTTATGCTACAGAAGTCAAATCTAATTCAATACTATTATCTTCTCTAAAAATCAAAAATGCTATTTTATGATTAGATTTCAACTGCAATATTAAATGCTGAGAAAGTAGCATTGTAAATATTTTTAACACTGGTGCAGTCACCAACAGCATAAGTATCCCAAGGCATTTCAGCTACAATCTCTTTGTATAATGTATTGTCTGCCTTAAGACCTAAAGCATTAACAAAAGTATCTGCCTTCATTTCAAAGTCGTTGCCGGATTTGTCTGTAACAACTATGCCATTATCAGTATATTCTTTGATTTTAAGGCTTCCGGCAAATTTAACACCAGCATCTTTGATTTCTGCCATCAATGAGCTTCTGATAATATAGAATTGTCCCTTTGCAAAATCTTCTGCAGGAATCATATCTACAACTGTAACATCCTTGCCTTCTCTGGCAAGTTCTAGTGCTGTTTCGCAGCCTGTAAGTCCACCCCCACAAACAATAACTTTATTACCAGCCTCAACTGTTCCGTAGTCAATGTCTCTTGCCATTACAGCTTTTTCAATACCTGGAATTGGAGGTTTTGCATAATGTGCACCTGTAGCTACAACTACAGCATCAGGTTTTTCTTTTTTAATCAAGTCTAAAGTAACTTCTGTATTTAATCTTATTTTTGCTCCGCTTTCCTCTGTTTGACGAATAAACCAGTCTTTATATTCACGAAGTTCATTTTTAAATTTAACTGCACTGGCATCATGAAGCATTCCACCAAGTTTATCTGCCTTTTCAAATAATGTTACGTCATGGCCTCTCTCTAATAGAGTTTCAACTGCCTGCATACCAGCAGGGCCGCTGCCAATTACATATACATTCTTTTTAACATCCGCTTTTGCCACTTTACCAAATCTAGTTTCACGACCAAGTTTTGGATTAACTGCGCAACGTACTGGCGCTCCTAAGTATACTGCACCGCAGCCATCCATACATCTGATGCAAGGACGAGTTTTGTATTCCTGTCCTTTAACTGCATCTTCAATCATGGTAGGACCAGCCATATATGAACGGCAGATACCAACTATATCAGCTTTTCCTTCAGCCAAAATATGTTCAGCTTCTTTTAAATTATATATATTACCTACAACCTGTACTGGAATATCTACGTTTTCTTTAACAATCTTTGCATAATCAGCATTAATCATGTGAGGCATTAAATAAGATGGGCAAAGATATCTGATAGCTTCTTCAACAAATACTGTTCCACGAGAAAGACAAATAAGGTTTACATATTTTTGTGCTTGTTTCAAGAATTCTAAAGTATCTTCAAACTTCAACCCTTTTTCAGTCATCTCATTGATACTAACACGCATTTCCAACGGATAATCAGGACCAACCTCTTTACGTACTGCTTCAAATACCTCTAGAGGAAAACGCATACGATTTTCTAATGAGCCGCCGTATTCATCCGTACGGAAATTGCTTTCAGGAGATAAAAACGCACCTAAAAGATTATTGTGCGCAGAGTGAAGCATTACCATATCAAAGCCACAGTCTTTGCAGCGTACCGCACATTCCGCCCATGTTCTTTTTACTGATTCCATATCTTCCTTGTCCATAACCTTTAGGTCTTGCGGAGAACCTGGACTACCTGGGCCACCTGGAATAGGCACATAAGAAGGTGCAAGTGCTGGCTTAGTATTCATTGTCGGGTTTGCTCCACGACCAGCGTGTGATAATTCTATAGAAATCTTGCATCCAAAACGATGAGCTTCTTCAGTAAGGAGCATTAATCCATCTTTGTATTTATCTGTCGTAACATCCAGTTCTCCATAAAAAGCACGAGCACGTTCCTGGTCAATCTGTGTATCCCCTATAGTTATATATCCAACCCCTATGCGTGCCTGCATACGGATCCAATCAAGCATTTCCTGATTTACTTCACCATCTGCAGTGCTAACACAAGCAACCATTGGGGTAAAGTGGAGACGATTCTTTAGTGTCAGATTATTTTCAATCGTAATAGGCTGAAATACATGTGGGTAATCTTTATAACTCATATTAAATTCCTCCTTAAAATTTGATTATATTGTAAATAACGTAATCAAGTTAATGTTATTTAATAACAATTTCATTATACCATCGTTATTAAATTAACAGGTATCATCTAATTTTTTCCACTATACAACTAAAAGTTTACAAATTTAATAGTTGACCTTGAACATATTCTTGATTAAGTATAAAATAAATTTAGATAAACAACTACCTAGGGGGAATATCATTGAATATTAAGAGCTTAATATATTTTTTGCATGTCTGCAAAGATAAAAGTATTAGAAAAGCAGCTAAGACCCTTTACATTACTCCACAAGGGCTCAGTAAATCAATTAAAAATCTGGAAGATGAGCTACAATTTCAACTTTTTTATCGTACAACTAATGGAATAATTTTAACCGAATATGGAGAAATTGTAAGAAAGCATGCTAAACACATAACAAATAATGTACAATGTATGAATACTGAACTTATAAATTTAACCAATGAAAATCATGGAGAAATATTAATTGCTTGTGCCTATGGAATAACCAGTGCTTTATCACCTGAATATTTACTTGAATACAAGAAAACTAACCCTAATGTAAATTTAAATATTGTTGAATATCCTGATCTTCTTGTTGAACAAGCTGTTTTTGAAGAAAAAGCCATTTTGGGTTTTACAGTTGGACCAGTGGATACAAAAAAATTCGATGCCATTCTTATACAAAAACATAGGCTTAACTTACTTGTAAATGTAAAAAACCCTTTGTCTAAAAAGGATAAAATATTATTTAAAGATTTAAAAAATGAAAAATTTATATTAGTAAATAAAGATTTTAAGACACATAATAATATTGTAAAGAAATGCGAGAGTGTTGGATTTAGTCCTAATATTAGTTTTGATGTTTCAGAAATTAGCATGGCACATAAGCTTTGCAAGTTAAATTATGGTATTTCTATAACTGTAGATTATGTACTGCAAGATATCCAATTTGATGAAGTTTCTGCTCTACCCTTTGAAGATGAAACTTGCACATGGGAAATATATATGATTACAAAAAAAGATGCTTACTTATCACATATATCAAAAAGTTTTATGAATCATATAAAACGATGGTTTGTAGACTAGTCATAACTTGCATCCATTTTACTAATTGGAGATAGTAGTTCTAATTTCTCTTTTTAGACTGAAACCGCTTAAGTAGACATTATAAATAGTCTATTTCTGCAAGTTCAGTTTTTCAAATTCTAAGGTACATACATAACCAAGAGAAGAGTGTCTTCGTTTACGATTATAAAACAGCTCAATATATTCAAATATCGCATCCAAGATTCAACCGTACTCGTAGCAATTGATAATTCAGAACTTATTATTTTTATGTTTTTCAGTCCATTTAAATAATCTTTTACAGCTTATACTTTCATTTCAAATAAAACTTTAGCTTTTTTCCCCATTATAAAACGCCCCTCATAATAAACAGTTATATTATTTTAACTATGTACTAATAAGGGGAGCATATCATTTCTCCATTCTAGTCTATTTTTATTTATTATCTATAATTTAGTTGTTTTTATAATATACTGGAACTTCTATATTATTTTTATGCCGCAGAAGTTAAATCTAGTTCAATACTATTATCTTCTCTAAAAATTAAAAATGCTATTAATTCTTCAGTATACTCTGTTTTATGGCGTTTCATAATTCTATTGTCCTGCGTTATATACATACCTTTTTGTAAAAACTTAAATCGTTCATTTTCGTCAGAATAAATAATCATATTTTCAAAATCAAATGATTTTATTATTTCTTTGATTTTTAAATCATATTTTTTAATGTACTGATTAGTTTGTTCATTTTTTTCTATGTTGTCTAAATTAATGTTCACTATACATCCCCCTTTTGAATAATCAATATTAAAAATCTATTATAGAAATATTATTGACATTATTTAGATTGTAATATACTTAAATATTTATTAAATAAAAAAATGCCACACAAACTATATACTAAAAGTTTATGTGGCAAATAAGTTATCTCCTATTTTTTTTAGCTAATCCATCTAAGAAGTTTATAGCAAATATATCACTACACTTTTTATAATGCTTATGTCCTTCTTTTCTAAATAAAGGACTTAATTCTCCTTTTGTTACAATGACGCCTGCTTCTTCAAATATATCAATCATGTCCTCAGCTGTTAGTGATAGCGCAATTTTTAATTTTTTAAGCATGACATTATTAACACTTTTATTACTTGTTATAGATAGTGCTGGTTTTTTAGGTTTTCCTGGTATTGGCTCTTGTTCTCCTCTTTTAAATATAATAAACCCATTTAAGAATGACTCTAGTGACTCATTATTGCATTCTAGATTCTCTTTCTTTTCTTCTATATTCTGATCTTCATTATTGTCACTGTCTTTTGATTCTATGAGCATCATACTCACTTCTTCACTTGTTAGTTCAACGCCCCCAAGCTTGAATATCTCTACCATATCTGTATTTTTTATATCTAGAGCATCTCTTAATCTAATTAATATCTCGTTATTCTTCATATATTCATTAGCCTCCTAAAGCTTTTTAACTTACACTATCATTATAACATAGTATTTTTTTATATCTATATATCTACTTATCAGTTATTAAAAGTCATTATAATTTCTAACTTATTAAATATAATAATATTATCTCTTTCATCGGCTCTTTTAACTACTATTCTCCTATTTTCAAAATCTTTACATTCATCAAGTTTTTTATTCTAATGCATTTCCACTATAAAATTCTAAGTTTCATTCAATTTATTAAAGATGCAAACAATAAATACATATCGAATTATTTTTATTTTTTATTGACAAACGATAAATATTTATATATTATAATATTCATAGCAGTAGATGTTGTTAAATGCATTTGCAGTATAAAATTAATTAGACTACAACGATTGAATACTTTATCCGAAAGATAAGTTTCACTTGATATCACTATCTAATATAATGAAGTTTAAAAAATTTAATTTAATTAAAGAGGAGGCATTTTAATGAAGAAAAATCTTTTAATTTTAATACCATTTATTTTAGCTGTTGGGTGTTTCATCGCCTATAACATCATCGGGTCTGAAGTTGCTCCAGACGGTACTCTTATAGAACCCTTTTTTTTAATACCAATGACTTACTTATTCATGCTTATTGGTATTATCGCAAGTATAGTTTCATTCTTTCGTAACTCTAAAAAATCTGATAAATATTAGTAAATAAAAGAAGCAAAGACTTTAATCATAAAATCTTTGCTTCTTTTATATTATTTCTATGCTATAGAAGTTAAGTCTAGTTCAATACTATCATCTTCTCTAAAAATTAAAAATGCTATTAATTCTTCAATATAATCAGTTTTATGGCGTTTCATAATTCTATTATCTTGAGTTATATACATATCTTGTTGTAAAAACTTGAATCGTTCATTTTCGTCAGAATAAATAATCATATTTTCAAAATTAAATAATTTTATTATTTCTTTAATCTTCAAATCATATTTTTCGATATACTGATCGGTTTGTTCATTTTTTTCTATATTATCTAAATTAACATTCACTATAAGTCCCCCTTTTGAACCATTAAATACTAATAACCTATTATATGAATATTATTGACATTATTTAGATTATAATATACTTAAATATTTATTAATTTGTGACTTTTGTATAGAAACACATCAAAAATTTTCCACAATATTAGAGAAACTGAAGCTAAAAAGATTAATATAACCTAATGGACATAGCATTTCTATAAATAGAATCACATTCTATAAACATATATCATATCCTAATCTTATGAAACTATGAAAGGAGTGAACAATATGTATAATACTTATAACCCATATTTCTGTCCTTACTGGGTTAATACACCAATGTATAACTTATATAATTCATATCCGTACCCTTACTGGATTAATACACCAATGTATAACTCAAACTCTTCAAAACAGTTTACTAAATTGAAGGACTATGGACCAGAACCATTTGTAGTTAATATTGATGAGGCTACTAAGCAAAATGATACTTATCGTACTGCTTTATGGACAGGAGAGAATTTACAAGTTACATTGATGAGCATCGATGTTGGCGATGACATAGGCTTAGAAGTTCATCCAACAGGTGACCAATTCATACGTATTGAAGAAGGTCAAGGACTTGTTCAAATGGGTGACAAAAAAGATAAGTTAAATTATCAAAAAAAGATCTATGATGACTTTGCAATAATGATACCTGCTGGTAAATGGCACAATATAATCAATACCGGTAATAAACCACTTAAATTATACGCTATATATGCTCCACCTGAACATCCACGTGGTACTGTTCATAAAACAAAAGCAGATGCACAAGCTGCTGAAGAATACTAATATAAATAGCAACTTATCTAAACCTATAATATATTATTTATAGGGAGGGATTTAGTTTGAACAAGAAAAACAATGGAAATATATTCAAAAACAATACCTATTCAGTTTCAATTGCCTTTGATAAAAAATACATTACAATATTAAAAGCAGCTGAAGTATTTAGAAATATCAAAGATGTAAGTAAAAATGAATAACTTTATCTATATAAGAATATAAATATACAGGGGCAATGTGAATTTATAATAAATTCACATTGCCCCTTATCTCTTCTATATTTTTATTTTCTAACTATCCTAGCTACACACTCAACATGCATAGTATGAGGGAACATATCAACAGGCTGTATTTCTTCACACTTATAGCCTCTCTCATCTAAATAAGCCAAATCTCTTGCAAGAGTTGATGGATTACAAGACACATACACAACCTTCTTAGGCTTCATGCTAACTATAGTGTCTAGTACCCTCTCATCACAACCTTTACGAGGGGGGTCAACTACAACTACATTCGCAATCTTTCCTTCTTCATAAAGCGCCGGAGCTACCTCTTCAGCTTCTCCTGCATAAAACTCTACATTATCTATATTGTTTATCTCTGCATTTACTATAGCATCCTCTATAGCATCTTCAACCACTTCTATTCCATATACCACCTTAGCCTTTTTAGCTAAGAATAAAGATATACTTCCTATTCCACAGTATATATCAAGTACATTCTCATTACCCGAAAGATCTGCATACTCTAAAGCCTTATTATATAAAACCTCAGTTTGTTCCGGATTTACTTGGAAAAATGATAACGGCGATATATTAAACTTAAGATCCTCTATATAATCTTGTATTATTCCATCTCCATATAAAACCTTGTTTTGTCTTCCTAGTACCGCATTTCCTTTTCCAGTATTAACATTTAAAACCAACGTCTTAAATCCTTCTACGTTCTCTTTCAAATCATTTACAAGTTCATCTACATTAGGAATTTTTTTAGCATTTGCTACAAGAATAACCATAACCTCTTTAGTCTTAAATCCAACTTTAGTAACTAAATGTTTTAAAATTCCCTCATGAGTTCTTTCATTATATACGCTAACTTTATTTGTATCTATATAGTTCTTAACTACCTCTACTATCTTGTCATTCATATCATGTTGTATTACACACTTATCCATAGGTATTATATCGTGACTTTTTTTCTTATAAAAACCTAATACAGTTTTACTACCTCTTTTTCCTATTGGAAATTGAGCCTTATTTCTGTATCTAAAAGGAGTGTCCATTCCTATAGTATCATGAACCTTAACTCCTTCAATCTTACCTATTCTCTTAATAGTCTCTTTAACTGAATTAGTTTTTATATCAAGTTGTTTTTGATAATCAAGATGCATAACTTGACATCCTCCACAATCTATTAATTCATCCGAACACTCTCTATTTACTCTAAAAGGAGACTCTTCTATAATCTTAACAATCTTACCCTCTGCATAGTTTTTCTTAGTTTTAATTATTTCAACTTCTATCTTATCCTGTATAATTCCACCTTCAACAAATACAGTGAAACCTTCATATTTACCTACTCCAACTCCTGTATGTCCTATATCAACTATATCAACCGTGTACTTTTCACCTTTATTTAACATCATTTATCTCCTTCTTGTTTAAAATATCATCTATTAATATTACCAAAAAACAATATATCTATCAACTTAAAATTCGCTTCATGATCCCCGTTGCTCAAAACACTTGTATTTATATACTTTTTTACAAATTAAAAAGCCTTCTTTAAAGAAGACTTTTGGCATAAAGTGAAACTTAATTCAGATAGAGTTTTTACTCCAACTGAATTTTTAGTTGAACTAATCCAGAAGCTGTTAAGTTCTTATCTCCAGCCTTAAGAGGGTGGAGTCTTAGAACTTTTAGCTTTCGGATAAATAATATAATTGCTATATAAATAAATCCTTACTTTTATATCCTCTATACATCTGTAGTACTGCTACTGCAAAAAGCACACATGCAAGAATCGGTGGTATACTAACCAATGCTTTTGCCATAGCTAAACCTCTTCCAGTATCCGTTATAACCTTAGTAACAGCCTCTTGATAATTAGTCATTGCATATATACCGTATCTTATCCATATAAACGAAGTCATAAGTCCTACAGGCACTAATGACATACTCATATAAAGACCATTTATAGATCTGTTCTTAACGCCCTTGATTCCTAAGTACATAGGTACAAAAAATACCGCTGGAAGTATAAATCCAAAATACTGTGGAGATAAAGTTAAAAACAGTATAGCTGTAAATATGAATGTTCTGTAGTATTTATTTACATATTCAGTACGACCTTCAAAATCAGCCTTTGCAGCCTTTAAATATCTTATATATACTTCAACATGGTCTCCATTTTTCTTATTATTTTTATCATTTTTTATTTCTTTTACTAAATCTTTCCCTTTGTTACATAAAGAATCATATACGTCACTCAAATTTGTAGGTACTTCTAATTTCTCATACTCGCTGTATAGTTTATTTAATTGAGTAATATATTTTTCTTTTCTCGACTCTTTAATAGTCCTTAGTCCCTTAGTTAAATCCGTTAATTGGTTTAATGTATTCATTAATGTTAGAGCTTTCATTAGATTCACCTCCAAATTTTTATTAGAAGATTCAGAATAATATCTTGGTTTATTGTACCATATTTTCACTATAATTTAAACAACTAAGTTCATCTTATATTATAAAACCCCACCTTATCGGTGGGGTTATATATTTATTTTTGCTTTAATATAGGTTTTAATGTAATTGCTACACATGCAAGTATAACGGTCCATATTGTAACCATAAAAACAAGCGCTGCACTAGTCATAATTAATACCCCCTAATTATACACGGATAGAAACTTTATTCTCTGAAAGTTCTTTCCCGTATTTACTCTTGATAGATCTATACGATTGCATAAATCCTACTACTATTGTTACAACTATAACAGCTCTAGCTCCATTAACCCAAGGCACTAAAACTGGAGTATTTTCAACAAACGATGGAACTGCTCTAAAGTATCCAGCTTTGATATAATCAAGCGTAGAGAATATTAATATTACAAATGTAGTTATAGGAGTTAATGTTTGATGGAATAACTTAAAGAACCATTTAGGAATCTTCCAAATTCCACCCTTGTTCATTTCAACTAAAGCTTTTTCTCCCATTAACCATGCGCAAGCTACCACCTCAACCGCTGCAAGAACAATTAATAAATACGAACCTATCCAGTTATCTACTTCTGTTAAGTAAGCAAGATCTGCAGTCTTTGTCATTATAGGCTCAAGTGCAACTGGAAGACCTAATACAATATATGCTCCAAATATATACCATGCACCTTTACTTCTTGCAATACCCATATCTTCTTCAAGTAATGCAACTAAGTAGTTGTACATTGCTATTGCAGATGTAAATCCAGCAAAGAATAATAAGAAGAACCATAAAGCTCCTACGAATTGTCCTCCACCCATTGTTCTAAATACGTTAGGTAGTGCTATAAATGCAAGACCAACACCTTGACCCATTCCATCAGGTCCCATGAATGCATAAGCTATAGGAATAACTGCTGTTCCTCCAAGTATAACCTCTGCAAATTCATTAAGTGATACTGTTGCAAGTGAAGAAACTATAATATCATCATCAGGCTTTAAGTAAGATGCATAGTTAGATATAATACCCATACCAACTGATAATGTAAAGAATACCTGACCTGCTGCTGCTACCACTGATTTCCATGTGAATGTTGAAAAATCAGGGTTCCATATAAAGTTAAGACCCTTCATAGCTGACCAGTCAGGATTAACTGGACTTCCCATAGTTAAAGATCTTATTGCAAGAACTATACCAAAAGTATAAAGTACTGGCATCATAAGCTTAGCCCAAGTTTCTATACCTTTTTGAACTCCACGCATAACTGCAAACGCAAGTCCTGCTAAAGCTATTATCCAGAATGTAAATACCATAGATGGATTTTGAACATAATTTACAAATACTTCTCCTGTAGATACACTCATATCAGCATATCCACCAGTAAAAGATAATACTCCATAACCCAGTGCCCAACCTATGATATGGTTGTAATACGAGTTAACAAGAAGTGTTACAGCAAAAGCGAATGATCCTGCTATTGCTCCCATTATAGCTGCATTTCTAGGTTTTGTTCCTTCTCTAGCTTGTAAATAAACCATAGGTCCAAGTGTACCATGGCCATATTTACCACCATAGCGACCTAAGTTCCACTCAAGAAGCATTACAGGTATACCAAGTACAATAAGTGCAATAAAATAAGGAATCATGAATGCTCCACCGCCGTTACTAGCGGCTTGATATGGGAATCTCCAGAAGTTTCCTAGTCCAATGGCATTACCTGCCATAGCTAGTATAAGACCTATCTTGGAACCCCAGTTTTCTCTTGAATTTGACATTTAGCTGTTCCCTCCTTTAATCATTTTAATTGTTTTTAATATAATATGCATATTGATTATAATTTATACATATCCTAAATGTATTTAATAGTTATTATACTATTAAGAAAAGTATAAATCAATTGATTTTTCAAAGTTTTCTGAATTTATTTTTTAACAAAGAAAATCCTAGATTGTATACAATCTAGGTAATATCTTCAGTTATTATGGATTTTGTATTCTAAATTTAATTATTTCTGGGTTTGATTTTGTAGATAATTCTTTTAAATGAGCTAATTAATTCGCAACATTTTTTATATCAGTTGCTTATTTATGAATATATGCACTAAACTCTTTGAATCTAGCCAAGCCTCTTCTTATAATATTTGAGATACATTTTGAGATGAGATATTGGTTTTTTTACATATAGTTTGTGTATTTTTTGTCAATTTTGAAATATTATCCAATATATCATTTGATTTTCTCCTATTTTAGAGATTTCATCATTGTCTTTTATATTACTTTCTCATATCCTATCAAAAAATCTTCCTTATTTTATTAGTGAGAAAGGTTTTAAATTAACTCATTCGTTATTCCATTAAAATAAATTATACATAACGACCTTATTTTTTCCATATTAAAATCATTATCATATATAATCATAGTAAGAATTCCTCTTAATATTAATTCATACGCATACATTATATTTTTCATTTTTTCTTCATCAAATTTTTCATTCTTATGTCTTTCCTTAATATTAATATAAATATATTTACAGATTTTATCTTTAACTAAGTTAAATTCAAATTTAAATTCTTGTTCTAAGCTATAGGGAGGAAAATACATAACTATATTCCAAAATTTTGCTAAAGTTTTATTTTTATTAAAATAATTAGCAAATTTATAAGTAATTATATATAACATTTCCTCTAATTCACATTTTTCTATATCATCAAATATAGATTCTATGTACATTTTTAAATTTTTAGTTTCATCTTCTAATATACAAAAGAATATATCTTCTTTGCTTTGAAAATGACTGTATATAGAAGGTTTTTTTATGCCTACTCTTTCTGCTATTAAAGATAAGGTTGTCTCAGAATATCCTCTTTGTGCTATAAGTTCCAGAGTTGATTGTTTTATTTTTTTTGCTGTCATTATATAATCCCCCATTAATATTTAACGTTGCATTATTCAATATATTTATCGTCATAATAGTATTATTTTTTATATATGTTTTATAAAAGCATCAATTTTAATGTGGTAATTCATAGCAAATAAGTCATTCAAATAAAAAAAACAAGCATAAGCTTGTTTTTTTATTTTATAAAACTCTTGTGTTTCCTTTGTATATTATTCCACTAGCAGTGTCTACAGTAATTATTTCTCCGTCTTTTACAAGACTCATTATATCTCTTGCTGAAACTACTACAGCTTTTTCTAGGTTAAGTCCTACTATAGCTGCATGACTTGTAATTCCACCTTCTTGCGTTATTATTGCAGAAGATTTTTCGATATAAGTATTCATATCTGCATCAGTTAAAGTAGTAACTATTATATCTCCTTGATCAAAGTTATCCTTTATATCAGAAACATTCTTTACTAAACGAACTTTTCCACTTACAACTCTTCTTCCAATACCTACACCCTTAGTTATTATTTCACTAACAACATGAACTTTGATTAAGTTAGTTGTTCCAGCTACTCCAACAGGTACTCCAGCAGTTATAACTACTAATTCACCATTTTTAATGTATCCTGTTTCAAGCGCAGTCTCAATAGAATTATCTATAACTTCATCAGTTGAAATTGCAGATTCAGTTAAAACTGGATATACCCCCCAGCTAAGAGCAAGCTTTCTCATAGCTTTTTTACAGTTAGTAGCTGCAACTATAGGAGCTTGTGGTCTAAATTTAGATACCATTCTAGCTGTATGTCCTGATGACGTTGACGTTACTATAGCAGAAGCTTTTAAGTCAATAGCTGTTGTGCAAGTTGCATGACTTATTGCATTAGTAACATTCACTTGGTTTAATTTCTTTGACTTTAAGATATTATTATAATCAAGAGATTCTTCTGTTCTTTTGGCTATTACTGCCATTGTTCTAACAGCTTCAACTGGATATTTACCAGCAGCCGTTTCTCCCGAAAGCATTATAGCGTCCGTTCCATCGTATATAGCATTTGCAACATCTGTAACCTCGGCTCTTGTCGGTCTTGGGTTTCTAATCATAGAATCAAGCATTTGTGTTGCAGTTATAACAGGCTTTCCAAGTTCATTACATTTTCTAATCATCATTTTTTGAGCTATCGGTATTTCTTGAGTTGGTATTTCAACGCCTAAGTCACCTCTAGCAACCATTATTCCATCAGATATTTCAAGGATTTCATCTATATTGTCTACCCCTTCTTGGTTTTCAATTTTTGATATTATCTGAATATCTGCTGCATTATTTGCTTCAAGTATTTCTTTTATAGCGATAACATCCGCTGCCTTTCTAACGAAAGATGCTGCAATAAAGTCTATTCGTTGCTTTATACCAAACTCTATATCACTTCTATCTTTTTCAGTTATAGCTGGAAGATTAATCTTTACTCCGGGTACATTTACACCTTTATTATTCTTTACAATACCTGCATTTTCAACTAGACAAACTATTTCTTCACCGTTTATCTCTTGTACTTTAAGGCCTACAAGACCATCATCTATTAATATAGTATCTCCAACAACTACATCTTTTGCTAGTTCTTTATAGCTTACTGTACACATATCTTGCGTTCCAAGCATATCCTTCATAGTTATAGTGAAAGTTTGCCCTTCTTCAAGTAGAACTTCAGGATCTTCAAACTTACCAGTTCTTATTTCAGGTCCTTTTGTATCAAGAAGTATTGCTATTGGACTATTTATTTCTTCTCTTATTTGTTTGATCGTATTTATTCTTTTTCCGTGTTCTTCATGGTCTCCGTGAGAAAAGTTAAGTCTGCATACATTTAAACCGTTATTTATAAGCTCTTTTAGAACCTCTTTTTCTTCACTTGCTGGCCCTATTGTACAAACAATTTTAGTCTTTTTTTCTAACATTATTAATCCTCCTCAAATAGTTTTAACTTTTGAAATTAAGTTTCACTTTATATAGATAATACATCTACTAACTTGTATATATCTTTATTAATCTTATTCTCTATAGCTAAAGCTTCGTGTATATCCATATCTATTATTGAATTATTTTTTATACCTACAACTCTTGAAGATTTTGCAGCTATTAATAATTCCACAGCTTTTGCACCCATTTGGCTAGCTATTATTCTATCAAATGCACTAGGGCTCCCACCTCTTTGAATATGTCCAAGTATTGTAGCTCTAGATTCTATACCAGTTTTATCCTTTATTCTCCCTGCTAAATCTTGAGATCCTCCTACTCCTTCTGCAAGCATAATTATACTGTGAGCTTTTCCTCTGTTTTTACTTTGGATTAGCTTTTTACAAATCTCATCTTCATTATAACCTGCTTCTGGAATTATTATAATCTCAGCTCCACCTGCTAGTCCTGCGTAAAGAGCTATATCTCCACAATGTCTTCCCATAACTTCTATTATACTAAGTCTTTCATGAGAAGATGTCGTATCTCTTATTTTACTTATTGCATCTATAACAGTATTAAGTGCAGTGTCAAATCCTATAGTGTAATCTGTATAAGCTAAGTCATTATCTATTGTTCCTGGAATACCTATTGCAGGAAATCCCATTTCACTTAGTTTTTGTGCTCCCTGAAAAGATCCATCTCCTCCTATTACAACAAGTCCATCTATACCAAACACCTTAAGTACATTAAGAGCCTTTTGTCTTCCTTCTTCTTCTATGAATTCTAGACATCTAGCAGATTTTAGTATAGTTCCTCCTCTATGTATTATATCTCCAACAGAAGATAGCTCCATTTCAAATAAATCTCCATCTATTAGTCCTCTGTATCCCCTATTAACTCCATACACCTTACATCCATTATAAATAGCAGAACGTGTAACCGCTCTCACAGCAGCGTTCATTCCTGGAGCATCGCCTCCACTTGTTAATACGGCTATTTTTTTCATCTTTTTACCTCCTATTATCAAGGGACATTTTTAGTCCCTGTGTATTCTTTTTCATCCCACTTGGTTTAAAAAAATATAATTTATACTCTATGTGTAAAAAATTCGCTTCATGCTATCGAATGGCTCATATCGCCAATGAGTATTAATCTACTCGGTTGCTCAAAATAATTGATATTTCAGCTCACTTTTAAAGGTTCTCTCTAAATTGAAAACATTATAATTTACTTAGAGACAAAATATAGGAAATTATATAATTTCCTATATAATATATCTAATATTTAATATTATAACATAATTTTAAATATTTTTTAAACTTATATTTTTGATTTTAATATTCTGAACCCCTAAGAACTCTTCTAATTCTTCTATTAATCCTTTGTTCAAGTCAACCATACAATTTGTTTCTGCTTTAAACGCTTTTTTTGATTTTTGACAGTATAAACAAACTAATGAATTTCCTTTATATTTTTTTAATATTTTTTTCAGACTATATAATTCTTCGTTATCTTGTATATCCTTTAATTTAACCCATAATTCTCTATCATCGATTTTTATTATTTCTTCAAATCCATTAGCTATAATTTTTGCATTTTCGCCTTCTTTTATACTCATATTTCCCTTTATATATATAATTTTATCTTCCAATATAATATCAGAGTATTTTTGAAGGATTCTTGGAAATACTATTACTTCTATACTTCCGTCTAAATCTTCGACTTCTATAAATGCCATTATATCGTTTCTCTTAGTTGTTTTTATAGTTTTGCTTATTATTATACCTCCTATAACAACATCCTTATTATCTAGTTTCAAGAATTTTTCATAATCTTCTTCTTCGGTTTTTGAAATAATAAGATTATTTATAGTCGTATTCAGTTTAAGTTCTCTTTCATATTCTGATAATGGATGTCCACTTATATACATGCCTAAAACTTCCTTTTCTAATAAAAGTCTATATTTTTCTTTAAATTCAGACACATCAGGAAGTGTATATATATTACTTTCTTCTTTTTTATCACCCATTTCAAACAAAGATATCTGCCCTTTAATATTTTTTTTCTTATCATTTATTATACTCTCTATTATTTTTTCATATC
The DNA here is from genome assembly GCA_942492135.1 of uncultured Peptostreptococcaceae bacterium. Taxonomy (GTDB): domain Bacteria; phylum Bacillota; class Clostridia; order Peptostreptococcales; family Peptostreptococcaceae; genus Tepidibacter_A. The sequence goes on along the minus strand of CALODI010000010.1, from coordinate 156,234 downwards.
CGGCCATTAGTTGCGCTCTATTAGGACTTATACTATCAAAAGCCCCACATTTTATAAGTGATTCTATAACTCTTTTATTTAAATCCTTTGAATTAACAGTTTTACAAAATTCAATAAAATCCTCAAATTCACCGCTTATTTCTCTTTGTGCTACTATATCACTTATAGCATTTGATCCTACATTTTTTATAGCTTCAAGTCCAAATCTTATATTTTTTTCTTCAACTGAAAATTTTCCAAAGCTTTTTTTTATGTCTGGCTTTAAAACCTGTATTCCAAGGGAGTTACATTCCCTTATATACTCCACAACCTTATTGGTATTACCCATTACACTAGTTATAAGAGCTGCCATAAATTCTACTGGATAATGTGCTTTTAAATATGCAGTTTGATATCCTAAAACTCCATATGCAGCTGCATGAGACTTGTTAAATGCGTACTTAGCAAAATCTATCATATCATCATATATTTGATTTGCTATTTCTTCACTTACTCCATTTCTAACACAACCTTCTATTTCAACATCTCCGTTTTCGTCTAGTTTACCGTGTATAAAATATTGCCTTTCTTGTTCCATTACATCCATTTTCTTTTTACCCATGGCACGTCTAACTAAATCACTTCGGCCATAAGAATATCCAGCTAAATCTCTAACTACCCTCATTACCTGTTCTTGATATACAAGACATCCATAAGTTACATCCAATATAGGTTCTAATTTTTGATGAAGGTATTTTACTTGTTCTGGATTATTTTTATTCTTTATATAAGTTGGTATAGAATCCATAGGTCCGGGTCTATACAGAGATATTCCAGCTACTATATCCTCAAAATTATCAGGTTTTAGATCCTTCATAAACTGTCTCATTCCGGCACTTTCTAACTGGAATATTCCAAGTGTGTTTCCCGAACTTAAAAGCTTGTACGCTTTTTTATCATCGTATTCCATTTTAGAAAAATCTATCTTTATATTATAGTTTTTTTGTATAAGTTCAAGAGCATCTCTTATTACAGTAAGAGTTCTAAGACCTAAAAAATCCATTTTCAAAAGACCTAACTCTTCAAGTGTTGTCATAGTAAATTGAGTTGTAACTCCATTTTCATGCATATATAAAGGAACATAACTGTCTACAGGATCCTTAGATATAACAACGCCTGCTGCATGAGTTGATGCATGTCTTGGCATACCTTCGAGATCTCTTGATGTATCTATTATCTCCTTAACTACCTTATCATCTTCATACATACTCTTAAGATTTTTATTCTGTTCTAAAGCTTTGCTTATAGTCATTCCAATAGCAAATGGAATTTCCTTTGCTATTTTATCAACTTGGGCATAACTAACATCAAGAACCCTTCCGACATCTCTTATTGCAGCTTTTGCTCCTAATGTCCCAAAAGTTATTATTTGAGCTACATGATCATTTCCGTACTTTCTTTTAACATATTCTATTACTTCTTCTCTTCTTTCATAACAAAAATCTATATCTATATCTGGCATTGATACCCTTTCAGGATTTAAAAATCGCTCAAATATAAGGTCATACTTCATAGGATCTATATCAGTTATCTTAAGAGTGTACGCAACTATTGATCCAGCTGCACTACCCCTTCCAGGGCCTACCATTATATCGTTCTCTTTTGAAAAATTTATAAAATCCCATACTATCAAGAAGTATTCTACATAACCCATATTTTCTATTACATCAAGTTCATAATTTAATCTATCTATAAACTCTTGCGGTGGGCTTTCAAACCTTTCATAAAGACCATCCGTACATAACTTTCTCAGATAATCACTTTTTGTGAATCCACTTGGCACATCATATTCAGGTAAATGTATTTGATTAAAATCAAATTCAACATTGCACATACTAGAAATTTTAATTGTGTTATCAAGAGCACTAGGTGCATACGAAAATAATTCATACATCTCTTCCTTTGACTTTAAATAAAACTCCTGTGTTTCAAACTTCATCCTTTTCTCATCTTGAAAAGTCTTTCCAGTTTGAATGCAAAGCAGTATATCATGAGTCTTGGAATCTTCTTTATTTACATAGTGTACATCATTAGTCGCAACAAGCGGTATGCCCGTTTCTTTTGATAACTTTAGAAGGCTTAAATTAACCTCTTTTTGTTCCCTTATCCCATGATCTTGAATTTCAAGATAAAAATTATCCACTCCAAATGTTTCATTCAAGTTAAGAGCTAATTCCTTTGCCTTATCGTAATTTCTCTTCATAAGATGTTGTTGTATATCGCCTCCAAGACAAGCGGATAAAGCTATTATTCCATCACTGTGCTTTTTTAACTCTTCATAATCAACCCTTGGCTTGTAATAAAAACCTTCAACATAAGCCTTTGAAACAAGCTTTATAAGATTTTTATATCCTGTCATGTTCTTTGCAAGAAGAACTAAATGACCTTGGTATTTGTCGAAATTAGGGTCTTTATCCTTTAAAGATCTAGGAGCTGTATATACCTCACACCCTATTATAGGCTTTATTCCCTCTTTTTTAGCTTTTTTATAAAAGTCTATTACACCAAACATACACCCATGATCAGTAATAGCAACGTACTTCATATCAAGTTCCTTAGCTCTTTTAATAAGCTTGTCTATTCGCGCAAATCCGTCTAATAAACTATACTGAGTATGCACGTGAAGATGAGCAAAATCTTTTATCACAATATCACCTCCATTTTATGATCATATTATTATTTTATCATGAATACATATCTTTTTAAAATAATATAAAGTGAAACTTAATTCAGATGGAGTTTTTATTCCAACTGAATTTCTAGCTGCGTGTGCCCTGTGGGTGAACTAATCCAGAAGCTGTTAAGTTCTTATCTCTAGCCTTAAGAGGGTAGAGTCTCTTAGAACTTTTAGCTTTCGGATAAGAGTTTTTTGTTCTAACGCTTGTCCAAATTACATACTATATTCTAACAAGGAGGGATGATTAGTATGAAAAAATTTCTATGTATATTAATTTTTATAATGTTCTTACCGGATATAGTATTTGCTCAGACTATAGATAATAATTATATAGCAAAGGCTCAAGTATTAGATATAAAAAAAATCGATTATGAAGAAGTAAAAAAAGAAATTATTAAGGTTAAAATTTTAGAAGGAGAGTATTTAGATAAGGAAATAGATATTGAGTATATGCCTATAAAATATTCCCAATATAATTTTGATCTTCACAAAGGAAGTAAAGTAAGGATACAAATTCAAAAAGATAATGACCAAATAAAAGCAAATATTATGAATGTATCTAGGGAAGATAATCTAAAATTACTTGCTATAATTTTTTTAATATGCGTAATTTTATTTGGAAAAATAAAAGGGATTCTTTCAATAACTTCATTAGCTGTTTCTGTATTTATAATAATAAAATTTATGATCCCATTTATATTAAAAGGCTATAATCCACTTTTAATATCTGTACTCTGTAGTATATTTATCGTTTTAATAAGTTTTATTTTGGTATCCGGATTTACATATAAAAGTTTTGCTGCTATATTAGGCACTATCGGTGGAACTATTAGTGCGGGAATTTTAGCTTATATTTTTACTGATTTATGTTCTATAACGGGGCTTGCAAATGAAGATGTACAATTTTTAATCACATCAATGGATATTACATTAGATTTTAGAGGTTTTTTTATGAGTGGAGTTATTATAGGAACTATAGGCGCGGTTATGGATGTGGCTATGACAGTAACTTCTGTTATTTTTGAAGTTAAAAACAAATCAAGAAATCTAGGATTTATAAATTTGGTTGGAACAGGTTTAAATGTAGGGAAAGATGTCATGGCAACTATGGTAAATACTCTTATATTAGCTTATGCAGGAGCATCTATGCCTCTTCTTATAATATTAAACAACTTCAATATTTCAACTAATCAAATGGTAAGCATGGAAATTTTGTCAACCGAAATTATTCGCTCTCTATGTGGAAGTATTGGTTTAATTATGACAATTCCATTAACATCAGTAATTGCTAGCGTTATGGCACATAATAAGAGATAAAATTCGCTTCATGCTAACGCATGGCTCATGTCGCCAACGAGTCCTAACGTGCTCCGTTGCTCAAAATAGTTGCAAATTTAGTTCTTTGATCAACGTTATCTACATATTCAAAATTATATTATTACTTAGTATATAAAATAAAGTAATTTTCCTTATTACTTAAAGTTAAGGAAAATTACTTTTAATAGAATTCTATTTTGATAATTTCTCATTCTTAATAAGTATACTTGAAACTAGTGCTGTTAAAGGTATGGCTACAATTAAACCAATGCTTCCTGATAATGAACGTACAATTTCTGTGGCTATTATATCTAAATTTAATATTTTTATGATAGACGGTTCATAATACATAAAAAGTAAAAGTAAAGGAATAGAACTTCCTGTATAAGCAAGTATTAGAGTATTAGTCATTGTTCCCATTATATCTCTTCCAACATTCATACCTGATGAAAATAGTTCTTTCTTAGATAAAGATGGATTTGCTTTGTTTATTTCTTCTATTGAAGAAGAAATTGACATACCAACATCCATTACAGCACCTAAAGCTCCCATAATAATTCCAGCGAATAATAGTGCTTTAAAATCAAGATGAATAGAATCACCTATAGTAGACAACATTATTGCTTCTTCACTGTTAAATCCTGTTAATCTAATTTTGCTACCTATGTAATAGGATAATACTCCTGATGTCAGAACTCCACCGGTAGTTCCTATAATTGCTGATATACTTTTAGTGTTTATTCCCGAGACAATAAATAATGTCATTGCAGTTATACATATTGATACACAAATTGTCGTAAGTATAGGATTAAATCCTTTTAGTATTAAAGGAAGAAGTATTTTTATTACTGAAAAAAGAGTAATTATAAGAGTTATTACAGATTTTATACCCTTTTGCTTTCCCACTATTAATATAAGTACAATAAAAAGAATACTTAAATAAAGAATATAATCTTGTCTTAAATATTCAGATATAAATACATCTATATTTCCGCTTACTTGTTCTTCAATCACAACAACAACTTTATCATTTTTTTCTACCTTTATGTCATAAGCTTTATTTCCAGATAAATTATTTATTATATCAATATTTTTATTTTTGTATTTTCCACTGGTTATTTTTAATTTTACATATTGCTGATCCATTCCGTAATCTTCAAAATCTATATTTTCTATATCTTCAACTTCTAAAATAACTGCTTTTTCAGTATACATAATAGGTTCTTCATCTGCATATACGTTAAATATTGATGCAAATAAAGCTATGATAATTAGTACAATGTATTTTTTCATTAGATACCTCCATTAATTTGTAAACTAACCTTCTGTTTTTTCAATTTCAATACGAATTACTTCTTTCATTTTAGATATTATATCATATGAAAGATATTATCATCTACTATTTTAAACAAATTCATGATTTTCATTCATGATACTCCTCCTCTAATTATATATATATACATTAATTATATAAGAACTATTTTTAATCAATGGATTCTAGGTAAATAAAAATCCCCTTAAAATAAAGGGGATTTCTTTATAAATTCTTCAATTTTTCATTAAAAAACTCTGCAATAACCTGAATAGCCTCATTCTCATCAGGCCCATCTATAATAATAGTAACTTTCTCACCAGATGATGCTCCTAGTGTCAGCACTCCCATTATAGATTTTCCGTTTACTGTTTTATTATCCTTCTCAATAGATATTTGAGATTTGAATTTACTAGCAGTTTGAACGAATAAAGCCGCTGGTCTTGCATGAAGTCCTACTTTATTAATAATTTCAAACTCTTTTTTTATCATATTCCCCTACCCTTTCCTTTCAAATCGTCTGCTATTTTTTCTAATTTTCTAAGTCTATGGTTGACCCCAGACTTTCCAATTGGAGGATCTAGAATTTCACCCAATTCTTTCAAACTCAAATCTTGATACTCTATTCTCATACAAGCTATCTCTTTTAAGTTATCAGGTAATGATTCAAGTCCAATTGTATTTTTTATATATTCAATATTATGTATTTGCCTTATAGCTGCATTTACAGTTTTATTTAGATTTGCTGTTTCACAATTAACAATCCTATTTACATTATTTCTCATTTGCTTTACTATTCTAACATTTTCTAAATCTAATAACGCACTATGAGCTCCCATTATATTTAATAAATCTGATATCTGATCACTTTCTTTTAAATAAATAACATAATTATTTTTTCTAATAACTATTTTACTATTAAATCCAAGTGAGTTTATTAAATTACTAAGGGATATACTGTACTGTTCTTTATTGGTTACAAATTCTAAATGATATGTTTTTTCAGGATCACTGACCGATCCTCCTCCTAAAAACGTACCTCTTATGTAAGATTTTTTAAGCTCATTGCTCTCCATTATACTTTTCGGTATGTTATTGTTTATAATAAGGTTATTACCCTCGTTTAATATACCTAACTCCTTTAATAAAGCGCTTGCTCCCATCTCACTAGCTACAATAAGTATATAACTATTGTTTTTTTTCAAATTTCTATTTTTCTTTACCATTATTTGAGTTTGAATATTAAAGTTTGATTTCAAAAGCTTAAATACTTTTCTAGCTATTGCTGCATTTTCAGTAGCTATTTCAAGATTTAACTTTTGAAATCCCTTTAATTTAATAGTTCCACTCATTCTTATTATTCCCGAAAGTTCTGCTATATTACATTTTTGCTTTGAAGAGCTAACTCTTACTAGTTCATTCTTAGTTTTACTTGAAAATGACATTTTTAATCACCTATACCATTTTTTCAAATTGTTTAAATTAAAGATAATTTTTTTATTTCATCAAGCGCAACCTTAATTATCTCTTTTTCATCATCATATTTTGCAAGGTCTACAACCCTATTAATGTGTATAAACTTAGCATCTACGAATCCTTCTTCTCTTTGAGGGATAGTGTTCATAGTTTTTGCTTTCATAAGATACCAAAAAACTGTTTTGTGAACAGTCTTATTTTCATCCCAGTTTTCTTTAAAGGTATAATGAATTTCTCCTAAATATTTAATAATTTCTCCTTTTACACCTGACTCTTCAGACACTTCTCTCAATGCCGCTTCATCTTTTTCCTCATTCTTTTCTACTTTTCCCTTTGGAAGTACCCAGTCTCCGTTATACTTTCTTAAGAGAAGTATAGCATTTCCAAACAATACCACACCACCAGCACTAATCTCTTCTCTCATATTCTCACTCCTTAAAAAAAGCATAATAATAAAAAATTCTACATAAAAACTTCAAATCCTCTATATTAGGAGTTAAATTTATTAAGAAAATTTTTAATTAAACAACTACAGTTAGTCTTTCTAGTCAAGCCGACTATAATGCTACCCATCTTTTCAGAGTTGTGTCTTATATACTTTTTTCTAACCTCAACAAGATTAGTTTGTATAACCGAAATATTCATAGAGTTTAATTGTTTTATTTGATTTTTGTCTATTAATACTTGATTTGATCCATCCTTTTCATACTTTATCAAATCATCTTTATTTATTTTTTCATTATTAGCTATTACCAAATCTATTATTCCATACTTAGTATGATCAAGTATAGCATTCACATGATCACATACATCGTAACCATCCGTTTCACCTGGTTGAGTCATTATATTAGGTATATAAACTTTAAGTGCATCACTTTTCCCGATCTTGTCTGTAACACCATCTACTATTAAATTTGGTATTATACTTGTATATAAACTACCAGGGCCCATTACAATTATATCTGCATCCTCTATAGCATCTAAAACTCCTTGTAATGGCTTAGGCTTATTAGGCTCTAGATATATTCTATGTATCTTGGTATCTTGAATTTTAACTTCCTCGGGTATTTTGGATTCGCCTCTTACGATATTTCCATTTTCAAGTTCAGCTACGAGGTTTATATCCTCTATTGTTACAGGATATACTTTTCCTGTTAAAGCGAATATATCCGATACTTTAGACACTGCAATTTCTAAATTGCCATATATTCCATTCATAGCCGCTAAAAAAAGATTTCCTAGACTCTGCCCTTCAAGCTTTCCTTCTTCAAATCTATACTGCATTATTTTTTCCATTGTAGGCTCCATATTTGCAAGAGCCAATATACAGTTTCTTATATCTCCAGGAGGTAGCATTCCAAGATCTTCTCTCAATACTCCAGATCCCCCACCATCGTCTGCAACCGTAACTACAGCACTTATATTATTCGTAAACTTTTTAAGTCCTCTAAGAAATATGGATTGACCAGTTCCACCTCCTATAACAACTACCTTAGGACCTTTCTTAGCTTTATCTAGAAGTTTTCTTTTTTTTATTGTTTCATAGTTTAAATAAGCTGATAACAATAAGAAAATAATACCTACAAATACCAGCCATGCCCCTAAATTGTCCATAGTCTCCTCCAATTATCTCAACGTATGATCTCTATGTTTTTTAAGAACACTGTAGTTTTTTTCTTTAAGAAAATCATACAATAAATTAGATATTGTTACAGATCTGTGTCTACCACCTGTACATCCAATAGCTATAACCAAATGATTTTTACCTTCTTTAATATATTGAGGTATTAAGAAATTCACCATATCTACTAATTTTTCAAAGAATTGTATGCTTACATCAGATTTCATAACATATTCTCTAACTACTACTTCTTCACCAGTTCTTTCTCTAAGTTCTTCTATATAGTACGGATTTGGCAGAAACCTCACATCAAATACCAAGTCTGCATCCATTGGAATTCCGTGTTTAAATCCAAACGAAGTTACTGATATTATTAAATTAGATTTGGTATCTCCACTTGTATATGATTTATTTATTTCTTCTTTTAAATCCCTCGGCTTCATGTTACTAGTATTTATTATATTATTTGATCTTTCTTTTAGTTCTTCTAAAATCTTTCTTTCTTTTTTTAAACCCTCTACTATATCTGTATTAGATGATAGAGGATGATTTCTTCTTGTCATCTTATATCTTTTTACAAGGGTATTATCACTACAATCTAAAAATAATATTTCATATTCATATCCAAATTTTTCAAGCATCTCGAGACTTTCATTTAAATCATTAAAAAAGCTTCTCCCTCTTATGTCTATACCAAGGGCTATTTTTTCAATAGCTCCTTTTGATTGGTAGCATATTTCTGCAAACTTAGATATAAGAGTAGGTGGTAGATTATCTACACAGTAAAAACCTATATCTTCTAAAGCCTTCATAGCTTCACTTTTTCCTGCCCCCGATAGACCTGTTACTATTATAAATTTCAATTATTTCATCTCCCGTCTATATTTATAACATTACTTATATCTATATCAGCTTGTTTTATCCTATCTATACTATTTATAAAATTCCCAACATCCTTAGGTTCATGAGCATCAGATCCTAGTGCAAATTTAATTCCACTATTTTTTAAAAGTCTTAACTCCTCAACCGTTAGATGCCCATGCTTTGAGTTTACTTCAAGTGCTGTATTTGTCTTTTTCGCCTCTTTGGCGATTTCTAAAAGGTCTACACTTGCCTTTGCACCTGGGTGAGTTATTATAAATATATCATGTTTATTCATAGCATTAATAACAGCCCTTGTATTATACTTAATCGCTGATTTTTTAAATAGTCTTGTATAATTAATAAAATGACTTATACTCCCCTTAATCAATTTTGTTGGGGTTGATCCAAAATGATATCCAGCCATAATATAGTCGAAATATGGTCTTATATTATCATCTACATCTATGTTTCCTTGATCATCTAGTATATTGGCCTCTATACCCATTAGTATATCTATATTGTTGTATTTTTCGTTTAGTTCATCTATTTCTTCTCTCATCTTCTTTATATCTTTATATTTTATTCCAAACCCCATATGTTTATATCCATGATCTGATATTCCGATTGTCTTAAGTCCTTTATTTATAGCTTCCTTTACATTGTCTTCTATCGTTCCTTTTCCATGGCTATATACAGTATGAGTATGATAATCAGCTACAATATTCATCCTATCGTCTCCTTTTTAATCTTCTCCGACGATTTTAACTTCCTCATTTAGTTCAACTTTGAACTTATCATATACAGTCTTCTTAATGAATTCTATAAGCTCTATTATATCTTTTGCAGTTGCACCTCCTGCATTGATAACAAAGCCACTGTGCTTATCAGATACTTGAGCTCCTTTTAATCTAACTCCCTTTAGACCACTATCTTCTATAAGCTTACCTGCATAATAGCCCTCTGGTCTTTTAAACGTACTTCCTGCACTAGGAACATTAAGAGGCTGTTTAGTAGTTCTTTTAACTGTTAAATCGTCAAGTATATTCTTTATATCTTCATAATTACCCTTTTCAAGAGATAATTTAACCTCTAATACAATTAAATTTTCTTTATTAACTAAACTAGTTCTGTAACCAAATTGCATTTGTTGATTGGAAAGTTCAACTATTTCGCCTTGTTGATTCAATACTTTTACAGACTTTACTACATCCTTCATTTCTCCACCATAAGCTCCTGCATTCATTGCAATCGCTCCACCTAATGTTCCTGGTATTCCACTTGCAAATTCAAATCCCTTATAACAGTTTTTAGCTATATGTTTTGCAAGAGTTGATAATAATATTCCCGATTGAGCTTTTATAATGTTTTCATTTATTTCAAATTCATTATAATTTTGAGCTATTTTAACTACTATACCTCTTATTCCACCATCTCTAACCAAAAGATTTGAACCATTACCCATTAAGAAATATGGAATATTCTCTTCTTTTATATATTGTATAATCTCTTTCAATTCATTTTCATCTGTTGGAGTAACTAAAATATCTGCTGGTCCTCCTATTTTAAATGAAGTATGATTCTTCATAGGCTCATCTACTAGTATATTTTCTTTTTTTATAATTTCACATAATCTATCATATATATTTTGTTTATTCATAATATCCCTCCAAAAATTCGATTCATACTTTACTCTAAGCTCATGTCGCCAACGAGTCCTAATATACTCTGTTAATCAAAAATTGTACCACCTTTAAGTATATAACTAAATCAACCCAAGGTCAAAATAAAAAATTCGCTTCATGCTTTACGCTAAGCTCATGTAGCCTACAAGTCTCACGACTCTATTGCTTAAAATGTTTGCAAGCTCAGTTCTTTAATCAATGTTATCTGTAAAGTTGAAATTATATAGTCTTCTTAAATATTAAAAGAGATACTTTATTATATAAAGTATCTCTTAAAAATGCTTTTAAATATATTCTTTTTTAATCAATTTTAAAGTTATTTATAGCTGCTCCTAAATTATTTGCAAGATCATTCAAATCTTGAGTTAAACTTGCAACACTTTCTATAGATGCAAGTTGCTCTTCAGTTGATGCTGATACTTCCTCAGTCGATGCTGACGTTTGTTGTGATGATGCTGCAAGATTTTGTATAACAGCCACTATATCATTTTTTTTATTATTCATAGAATTAGTGTGACTAGATACATATTCATTATTTTTAATAAGCAGCTCAATAGAGTCTGAAATCTGTGCGAATATGTTTTTTGTATCTGAAACAGCATTATTTTGATCTATTACTATATCTTTTCCATCTTCCATTCGATCTACTGCTTCCTTTGATTTTTCTTGTATACCCTTTATAAGTTCCTCAATTTCCTTTGATGCTTCATTTGACTGTTCAGCAAGCTTTCTTACTTCTTCTGCAACAACTGCGAATCCTCTTCCATTTTCACCTGCACGCGCAGCCTCTATAGCAGCATTTAATGCCAATAAATTAGTTTGCTCTGATATATTAGTTATAGCCTGAGTTATGAGTCCTATGTCCTGAGATTTTTTATCAACCTCAAAAACTATTTCACCTATAATTCTAGATGATTGTTTTGTCATTTCTGATTTTTCATCAAGTATTTTGACTACATCTGCACCTTTACTGCTAAACCCATTTGCTTTCAAAGCTATATCACTTATATTATTTTCTAACTCAACTACTTCGGCTATATTCTGTGCAAGTTCTTCTATCTTATTTAAACCTTCTTGCGTATCTCTAGCCTGATCACTAGATACCATTGCAATTTGCTCTATTGCTTGCCCAATTTCATTTGTTGCAATGCTAGTTTGTTCAGTAGTTTCTGCAAGAGATCCTGATGATGTCAATATAGTTTCAGAAGAATCTTTTACCTCTTTAACCAAATCTCTTATATTATCTATCATAGAATTAAAACTTGATCCCAAGTCTTCAAATTCATCCTTAGTTTTTATATTTGATTTTGCAGTTAAATCTCCATTTGAAGCCTTTAAAAATACTTCTTTTAAAGAATTTATAGGTCTTGTAACACTTTTTGCAATTAATAAAGATGTAATTATACCTACTATTACAGCACCTATTATACAGTAAAGTATAAAGTATCCTAATACGTTAGTATCATTGATTAATTCAGATTCATTCATAGCTCCAAATATTTTAATATTTAATCTTTTCTCTGTTACAAAAGATGCAAATCTATTTTTCCCATTATATGTATACTCTACAAAACCAGAATCCTTACTTTTAACATCATTCCATATATCTAGTTTAGTTACATTATTTGTTCCTATTTCACTTTTTTCTTTATGTGCGATAGTCATTCCATCAATAGTAGTTAATGAAATATAACCTTCTTTACCAATTTTAATCTCGCTTATTTCATCAGATAGCTTGTTTAATGAGACGTCAAGAGCAACAACCCCTGTGAGCTGACCATTATCTACTATAGCTTTTGATGCAGTTATAGTAATGAGTCCAGTATCAGTATCTACATATGGATCTGTCCAGGCTATATTTCCATTATTTTTAACAGCTTCTGTATACCAAGGTCTAGTAGTTGGATCAAAGTCATCAGGCAGCTCTACATATGGATAAATATATAAATTCTTGCTGTTATCAACTATGTAACTGTGCTCTATATTTATATTTTTTTCTTTGTTAAGCCTTAAATATTCATCTATCTTATCTTGTGCTACATCCTTATCTACATCTTCTTTTTGAAGCTCATTTATTCTTCTAAGATTCGTGTTATCAGTAAGCATTTCTAATTGTATTTCTATAGTACTGAAATATCCATCTATTATTTTTTGTGCTAATACTGTGGTTTCTTGACTTGAGCTTATAAGCTTTTCATGTAAAACATTATACGATTTAGAGTAACTCATATACCCCAATACACATAAAGGTATCGTTATTACTAATAGTAATATCATGATCATCTTATTTTTAAAACTTTTTGGTGAAATGTTAATGCTTCGTCTTTTATTCTTCATATTTTCCTCCTTGGAGTGCGTTTTTTTCTATAAATTAGATAAATTTATTTTGTGTTACAAACCATAATAAATATAATATCAGATATAAATACGTTTTCAATACATAAATTACATATTATGTTTTATATTAGTTATACAATATAGTTTTATATTATATTTCTACACACTTTTACTGATCTATTTGGTTAAATATGTTATATTTTTAGATATTTTTTTGGAATTTGTCACTTTTAAATCAGAGAACAAAAAAATATAACTTCTTAATTAATTAAGAAGTTATATTTTTTCTTATATATTTTTGGCTCTTTCTTTATCGGTTTTAACATAACAAATATAATAAGCTACAGGCACTATTAAACCACCACCTACTATATTACCTAAGGTTACAGGTATTAAATTCAAAGTAACCATATCAATCCAACTCACTGATAATCCCAATAACTTGCCCATTGGTATGAAAAACATATTTGCTATACTATGTTCATAACCAGATAATACGAATAACATTATAGGAAACCAACATGCAAATATTTTTGATACAATATCTTGTGCAGCGGTTGCCATCCACACAGCTAAAACTACTATTATATTGCACAGTATTGCTCTTAAAAATAATACTTCAAATGATAATGACATCTTTGCTTTTGCTATATTGATACTTAGAGTTGCAGCTGATTCAGAAAATAAATTCGCCTTTAATAGGATCAATACTAGAAATATTGATCCTATAAAATTACCAACATAAACAATACTCCAATTTCTGAACAGCTGCTTTAATGTTATTTTTTTATCTAATAGAGCTAAAGTCATAAGATTATTTCCTGTAAAAAGTTCAGCTCCACACATAACTACTAACATGAGTCCAATAGGAAATACTAATGCTCCAAAGAACTTCATTATGCCTACATCTATATTTTTTAATGTCTGCATTATTACAATGTCTCCATAAGCTCCAAGACTTATGAACATACCGGCAAAAATCCCAAGTATTAACGTATGACTAAACTTAAGATTAGCTTTAGATACTCCACTTTTTATAGTAGCTTGGGCTACTTCTTTAGGTGTTAAATATCTTTTTTCCATAAAACATCCCCCTCAAAAGTATTATAGTTTAGCTTTATATACATTTTATACTTTTTACCATTTTCTTACAATACATTCGTCTAATTTTTATCAATTTTCTGATTTATATTTTTTTTATTACATTTTTCCAAGGTATTGTGTTTTGTATACAAAGTGATATAATCTATAGAGTAATTCTTACCCAATAGGGTACTTACACAACTAGAAATTCAGATGGAGTAAAAATTCCATCTAAATTAAGTTTCACTTTATTTTAAATATGATTTGAAAGGAGTTTTTTATGAATAATAAAAATTATCTAACACCTAATGAGATAGCAGCTTATACTATTGATACCGGAATTAAAAAAGTAAGCAAAAAATATTGTATTCAATTTTTATTAGGTATATTAGCAGGAGTATTCATAGCATTCGCTGCTGAAGGATCTAATGTTTCAGCTTATGGACTTTGGGCAAAACCTGAAACTTATGGGCTTGGAAAGGCCATGGCAGGAGCTTTATTCGGGACTGGCCTTATGTTAGTTATTATGGCAGGCGCTGATCTTTTCACAGGTAATACCCTTATAATAATGGCAGTTCTTGAAAAGAAGGTTAAACTAAAAGACATGCTTATGAATTGGACTTTAGTTTATTTAGGGAATTTCGTAGGATCACTTTTAGTTGCATATATGATTGTACAATCTGGACAGCTTCATATGGGAGCTAATATGCTAGCTGGTGCCACTATAAAAATAGCATCTTATAAAGTATCTTTATCTTTTACAAATGCATTCTTCTTAGGAGTTATGTGTAACTGGCTTGTGTGTCTTGCAGTATGGCTTGCATATTCTGCTAAAGATATAACAGGTAAGATACTAGGAATCTTCTTTCCTATATGGTTATTTATAACTTCTGGATTTGAACATAGTGTAGCTAATATGTACTATATAGCCGCTGGAATACTAGCAAAATCAAATCCTCACTATGCACACGCCTCTCATCTATCAGATGAAGCTTTAAATGCACTTAACTGGAAAAGTTTTATAATAAACAATTTAGTTCCCGTAACTTTAGGAAATATAGTTGGAGGAGCGTTCTTCGTAGGTGCTGTATATTGGTTTATATATGTAAGAAAAAACAGTCAAACACAAAAGTCATCTATATAATCTAAACAGATTCATGTGCTTAATCCAAAATGAAGAGGATTAAAATACCGTGTATGTATTAAATATATTTAAATCATTCACTAACATTTTAATCCTCTTTATTTTGTAAGAATAGTGCGGTAAGATCTAGTTTTGATAACCCACAGAATCTAGCTAGCTATGTATTATTGTATTCTACTTTCATTTGCATATATGTTCATTTTTTCCCCTCTTACGAAACCAACTAATGTAATTCCCAATTTCTTAGCAAGTTCTACAGATAAGTTAGTAGGAGCTGACTTTGATATTATAATTGGTATTTGCATCTTAGCACATTTTAAAATCATTTCAAAAGATACCCTTCCGCTCAATACTATTATTTTATCTTTTGAATTTATATCCTTTAAAAAAACTTCTCCTATAACCTTATCAACAGCATTGTGACGTGCAACATCCTCATTTATAATAATTATATTTTCTGTATCACAAAGAGCCACACTATGAACCCCACCCGTTTTTTTAAATATATCTGAATATGTTAAATTCTTTTTCATAAATTGGTGAACTTTATCTTGTTTTAACTTAATATCACTAGTTACCTTCTCAAAGTTTATTGAATCTAAAAAGTCACGAATACAGTTATTGTCATTATTTTGCATATTTAATTTCTTAGATTGAAAATTTTTAATATTTATATCGTTTTTGAGTTGTATTTTGATACATCCTTTAGCTTCATCTAATTCAATTGATTGTATATCTTCTTTTCTATGTATTATTTCTTCCGTTCTTAGAAATCCGACTGCCAATTCTTTAAGCTTATGTGGAGTACACAAAAGTGTAGCCATCTTTTTTTGATTAACATAAATATTAAGTGGATATTCATAAACTAACTCTTCTTCACAAAAATTTTTTTTATTATCTTCAATTTTTATAGCACTACATTTTATAGTTTTATCCATAAGCCTACCCCCTTTTTACTCTATAGGAAATTATAATATTTTTGTTTTGACGAATTTTTTTATTATATTTTTTTCTATATAATCACATATACCAACTACATTATTTAAATCCAAAATATCAATGTCTATATCTAATTCTTCATCACTTGCAACAGCTATAAATGTATTCATATCATAAATAGGATTATTGCAAAGTAAGTTATCATCTACACCTTTTCTATGAACTTCTATCTTAGGATATTTATTGCTTTTAAATCCCTCCATTATTACGATATCTTGTTCAAATAATTTAAGCATATCTTCTATTTTCGGTTCTTCCTTTATAACTTTAATCATAGCTATTTTTTCAGATGATGCTATAACAACATTGTCAGCACCAGCTTTTGAAAAACGATAAGAATCCTTTCCCTCTTTATCTATATCAAACTTATGAGCATCATGCTTTAATGCTCCAACACTATATCCTTTGTCTTTCAAAATAGAGATTATATTTTCTATAAGGGTTGTCTTCCCCGTATTTGACTTAGTTGATACTATTGAAATAACTATAGATGATTTTTTCTTATCTAAATATGAATTTTCCATTCATAACCTCCCCAGCTTTTACAGTACCTCTTTCACTTGGTACTATTATAATTCCATTTGCATTACTCATACTCATCAAGTGATTAGAACATTGAGAACCTATATTATAGGCGTAGTATCCGTCCGATTCTTTTTTTATATTTGCATAAACATACTTAGTTCTTCCCTTTTTTCCTTTAAAGTCATCTGCCAATGCAACCTTAAATTCTTCTACTTCTTGACCTTTTCCCGTCATCTTATTTATACACGGCTTTACAAACTCTTCAAATAGGTTTATCAATGACATTGGATTTCCAGGAAGTGAAAACAATAATTTATCATTGAATTTAGCAAATGTTATAGGTTTTCCAGGCTTTATAGCTACTGATCTAAATTTTATATTAGCTCTTATTTCCTCTAAGATTTCATCTATAAAATCATAGTCTCCAACAGATGCTCCACCAGAAGTTATAACTATATCCGAATTCTCAAACGCATCTAATATCTTTTTCTTTAACTCAATCTTATCATCATTAACTACTCCGTATGATATACACTTAGCGCCTATTCTTTTAATAAGTGCCTTAAGTGAGTATTCATTAGAGTTTCTAATTTTACCCATTTCTAATTCTTCGTCTATTCCTAAAAGTTCATCTCCAGTAATAATTATTGAAATTACAGGATATCTATAAACCCTTACATTTGAATACCCTAAAGATGCTAAAAGTCCTACGTGAGAAGGTTTTACACATATTCCTTTTTTAATAGCTAAATCGTCTTTTTTAATTTCTTCTCCACGTTTTATAATGTTGGTACCAGGTTTAACATATTCACATATTTTTATGTATCCATCATCAACAGTTACTTTCTCTATTTGAATTACTGCATCCGATCCACTTGGTACTGCGGCTCCCGTCATGATTTTAAGTACTTCTCCAGATTTTAATTCTTCATCGTAATAATCTCCAGCTTTTATAGCACCATTTACTTTAATCTTTACATAATCTTTATCACTGCATCCGCTTGTATCTTGGCTTTTAATGCAATATCCGTCCATAGCCGATTTATTAAAAGGAGGAAGCGTATCTTTAGAATATATATTCTCTGCCAAAACCCTATCTAGGCAAGAAATTATATCTAATTTTTCACTTCCAAGCACTGTAGTTTCTTCGTTTATTATATTTAAAGCATTCTCTATACTAATCATTTTCTCATTCCCCCAATAAAAAATTCGTCTAGTCGCTACGCACTGACTCATGCCGCCAACGATCCCTAACGGGCTTCGTTGCTCAAAAATAGTTGCAAATTTAGCTCTTTAATCAATGTTATACACAAATTCAAAATTATATAATTCCTTAATAAAGAGAAGATTCGCTTTATGCTACCGCATATGTTAATATATACCTTCTAATTCTTCTATATGCTCCTAGCTTGCTCCTGCAAAATCTTGATATAAATTTATCATATAAAGCGAAACTTAATTCAGATGGATTTTTAGAACTTTTAGCTTTCGGATGAATAATTAAAGCTTATCATAATATTTTTTTATTTCATTGAATCTTTTTCTATTGAGCCCCATATCAGAATAACCAACTCTTGAAGCTGATCTAAAATTAATAATCTTACTATTTTCATCAAAGTAAAACTCTACATCATCTTTAAATTTCATTCCTCCTGTTGTAAATACAACATGGATATAATTCTTTTCATTTTTAATTATTTTTGTTCCTTTATAATTATTGATTACATCTATTATTTTAGCTTTCGTCTCTTCTAAATCCCCACTGAATTTAAGTGGCTCAACTTTTTTGTCTTCAATATCAGTTTGAGAAGAAACTGCATTTGGTGAATTTGGCATTTTGAGTAATTTACCATCTCTTACTCCCAAATTTTTAGGTGTTATATTATTTTTTATAAACATGAAGCCTATAATTAGAATTAACATTATTAAATTTTTTTTCATTTCTCTTACTCCAATCTTAATAAATTTACTTTCTAAAAGAATTAATCAATTTTACAAAAGGATTGTTTAAAATATTATCAATATAAACTTTCTTTGATATTTTAACCAGTATTTCACTATAAGTTGGATAAGGGTGAATTACTTTAGATAATTTAGCAAAGTTTATTCCTAGAGTTTTAACCGTTTGGATTTCTGAAATTATTTCACCTGCACGATTTCCTAGAACACTAGAGCCTATAACTTTACCTTTATTATCACAAATAATTTTCACAACTCCAAAACAATTCTCTTCGGTTTTAGCTCTATCAAGATTTCTATAAGTTTCTCTATAAACCCTTATATTATCTTTGTATTTCTCTCTTGCTTCTTTTTCTGTAAAACCTGCTCTAGCAAGTTCTGGTTCAGAAAATGTACACCATGCAACATGTGAATAATCTATCTTTTTATTTATTGGTAAAACTGCATTTTGAACAGCAGTTATCCCTTGAACATTTGCCATATGAGAAAATTGATAAGGACCTACAACATCTCCTACAGCATAAATGCCTTTCACACTCGTCTCTAAATATTCATTAACTTCAATTCCTTTTCTATTAAACTTAACTCCTATTTCTTCTAAGTTTAAATTACTAATATTAGGGGTTCTACCAAGAGCTAATAATATAGCATCTCCTTCTAATATCTCCATATCATTATTTCTCTCAACTTTAAGTATAATTTTATTATTCACCTCATTAACATCGACTGCTTTAGTTGATGTATAAAGATTGACTCCTTCAGCTACTAGCTTTTCTTCTAATAATTTTACTAATTCATCTTCTTCTCGAAATAATATTGAGTCCATCATCTCGACTAAAGAAATCTTTATTCCTAATCTATTTAGAGCTTGTGATAATTCTACCCCAATCGCTCCTCCACCTAATACTATAATGTTCTCTGGTAATTTTTCTTGTGTAAATATATTTTCATTTGTAAAAAAATCAACTTTATCAAGCCCTTTAATAGGTGGTATAAATGGAGATGAACCAGTAGAAATAATTATTTTTTTCCCTTTTATTATATTTCCATCCACATCCAATGTATTTTTATCCACAAACTTTGCAAATCCTTTTATAAAATCTATGCCATCTTTCTCTAATACGTCTGGGCTTTCTCCTTCATATATATTTTGTATTACTTGACGTACTTTTTGTAAAACTTCACCAGTATCTACTTTTATATCAGTGAACTTCTTAACTATATGAATCTCTTTTGCAATATTTATTAAGGCTTTACTTGGAACACATCCTGACCAAGTGCATTCTCCTCCTGGATTATCTTTTTCAATTAATGCTACCTTTTTTCCAAAACCTTTAGCTGTATAAGCTGCAGTTAATCCCCCTGCCCCAGCACCTATTATTACTATGTCATATTCATTCATTGTTAACCTCCAACTTAATCTCATAAAGTGAAACTTAATTCAGATGGAGTTTTTACTCCATCTGAATTTTTAGCTTTCGGACAAAATTGAGCTTGTGTACTAGTATTATTCTAATACCCCCATAATTGCTATTATAACAGGTTGGTATAACTAGTACTCTAAACTTTATTATAACTTTGCTTAATATACAAAAAATAGAGATATGTTTTTATAAAAACATATCTCTATCCTTGTCTTTTCTTATCCTATCTATCTAAATATTTAGGTCTTTTTTTAGTTGGCGTGCCCGGGTGGTTTAATCTAATTCAGAAGCTGTTAAGTTCTTATCTCCAGCCTTAAAAGGATAGAGTTTTAGAACTTTTTAGCTTTGGTATAAATCTATTCTTATTTTTCATATTATCCATCTTTAATATTTCTTTTTCACATTTGGATCTATTAAATTCTTGTTTATAATTTTAGTCTTAACATTAACATTTATATTTGCCTTAGTAAATTCATCTTCCCAATTTATTTTTTCGTAAATTTTAGGATATTCAGCGTTAAAGTATCTTGCAAATCCAAAAATATCACACTCAAATTCATTTTGTGATCTCTTTATAATGGACACAATATCATTTTTAATTTTTTCTGATAACATATTTTCTAGTTTCTTAATATATTCATCACTTATTGACTCAGTATCATACTGATATCGTAATTGTGCTTCTAAATCCAAATTAATATTAATAATAACTTTTTCATCTACATAATCTGTTTTAATATTTCTTTTCTTAACAAACGTTCGTAAAGAAAATTTATTTTTCTTATTCTTAGTGCTATTTATAACTTCAGCTATCTTAGATTTTTCTGCTAATATATACATTATTCCAAGACTTTCTTCGCTATCAACAATACCTACTAGTTTTGAATCTTTCATAACTGCAAGTCCTAAATATTTTATAGCACCTTTTTCAACTCCCACATATGGAAGTAAATAACCTATATCTCCTAATGCTACGTCAGAAAGCACGTCTCCAACATTTGAATATAACGCTTCTCCTCTACGAGCTAACTGCTTTACAATATCTTCTATTAAAAAACCTACAGATATACTTTTGTCAACCTTTACCTTAAATATTTCTGTAGGTGATTCACGTCCTACTACAGCTAAAAGAGTTTTTCTATAATCATACATTTTGCTAATTCTATTCAAATAAGGTCGTATCCCTTTCTCTGCATGGTTTTTACCAAAAATAACAATTCTTGTAGCTCCCAAGAATACTGGAGCAGGAGTTACAGATTCATAGTTTCTCCTAGCCTCCTCAAAAGTTTTACCATAAGATAACATTTGATATACATCTGATGCTTCAGCCTTCTCCTTATTTGCTACTGGTGTAAGCTTAGCCATTTCACCAGAAAATTCAACATTATCATTAACATAATCTACACCAACACTAATCGCAATACTTTGTTTATTAGTATCTTGCGAATCCCAACAGCTTGTTAATAACAATACAGACATGCATATTATAAGTAATTTAGCTAGTTTTCTTATCATACTTTTTCACCTTCGTAATTAAAAATAATATAGTTGGTATGAATCCTGCAGTTGCTATTCCTAAATAACTAATATAATTCATTATTTTTTCCACTTCATCAACAGTCCTAGGTATCTGAGCAATAATAAAGGATAAAACCATCACAATTGATGCAATAAATTTAAAATTAATATGTTTGAACAATTTACTAATAAGAAAAATCGAAGCATATGCCTCTAAAGAAATAGTACAAAATATACCCATCATCCATACAGTTAAAAAGATACCATCAATCCTTTCTAAAAACTGAAGACTTTTGAGATCGATTCTTCTTATTGTTGTAAATAACGTATCTTTATAATAAACAATAGACTCTACTCCCATAACAGAAATACACGATTCTACAATAAGTATATAAAGTATTCCTATAAATCCTACCATAAATACTGTATATTTAAATATTCGTTTATTATTCTTATTTTTGTTAAAAGATATAATCGTAAGTATTTCTATACCTAAAAATGGAAATACGGTAACTAAAGTTGCTTTTAAATATGGTTGTATATTTTCTACAACGAAAAAAGGTTCTAATTTGATTAATTTTCCTTGGGTAAACATTGATAAATGTATAATTATAATACCTACGATAATAATCAAGCCATATATTTCACAAATCCTTGCAATTACTTCTAGTCTTTTTATTACTGCATAATATACCACTGAAATAAATACTAAACATAATACCCATACAGGAGTGTTTATTAATATAGTAAGCTTAATAGCTTCACTAGCCATTCTTGTAATCATAGTAAAAAGCATAAAATAATATATAATATATATAATCATAAATATAGATGCAATATATTTTCCAGTTAGTATATTACTATACTCATATATTGTTTTATTTTTATGAACATATCCAAGGTATGTAATCATATATGTGAAAATCATGGTTATTGCTGTAGCTGTTAATAATGTAAACCATCCTCCTGTACCTGCATTTTCTGCAACATTTTTAGGAAGGTTCAAAATACCATATCCTACTACTATTCCAAAAATAATAAAAGCCATTTGTCTATTTGTAAGAGATTCATTCATATGCTTATCTCCTCCATTTAATTTTATAAATTCCATTAATATATATAATTTCCATTAATGCATATATAATTCCAATTATTTTATTTTAGATTTAAAATTCGCTTCATGCTAACGCATAGCTCATATCGCCAACGAGTCCTACGAACTCCGTTGCTCAAAATAGTTGCAAGCTTATTTCTTTAATCAATATTATCCATAGATTGCAAATCATATAATTAATAGGTATTCAAAAAAAGTCATGAGAAAAATCTCATGACTTTTTTAGCTTGTTTTTAAATTTCTACCTTCATTTTGTAATCTATTAATTAGTTTTCTAGAAAGTATATACGTTACTATTATACTGAAGAAATCTGCTACAACTTGACTAAATATTACCCCATCAAGTCCAATAAACTTAGGCAATATCAATATCGAAGGTATTAAGAATATACCCTGTCTTGAAGCTGATAATAAGAAAGCTTCCTTACCTTTTCCAAGTGATTGAAAAAGAGATGCATAAACTTGTTGAAATCCAAATAAAGGGAATAGCATACTTATAACTCTTAAAGTTCTCGACCCTATCATAATAACATCTGGATCATTAGTAAATACAGATATTATAGGTGTTGCAAATACTATAAATATTACTGTCATAATAGTAGTAAATACAGTCGTAGTTCTAAGAGATATTTTAATCGCCTCAAATAATCTAGAATATTTTTTAGCTCCATAGTTGTAACCTGCTATTGGCTGGAACCCTTGATTGTATCCAAATACTACGTAAACTCCTAATGAGAACACCCTAAGACTTACTCCCATAGAAGCTACTGCAGCATCTCCATACGGTCTAGCTGCAACGTTTATAAGTCCTAGTGATAAACTTGCAAGTGCTTGTCTTGCAAATGTTGCAGATCCTATTTTAAGTATTTCAGAGTACATAGGTTTTGATGGTGTAAAATACTTCATATTTATCTTTATAAAGCTTTTTCCAGATACAAAATAGTTTATAAGGTATATAAAAGATAAACCTTGACCTAATACGGTAGCAAGTGCAGCCCCTTTTATTCCCATATTAAATGTGAACATTAAAATAGGATCAAGTGCTATATTTGCAATAGCTCCTATACTTATAGCTATCATGCTAAACTTTGCATTTCCCTCAGCTCTTATCATGTTGTTAAGAACCATATTTACTATAGTAAATATAGAACCTATTATAAGTATTCTCGCATAATCCTTAGCAAACACCATTATAGTATCAGTTGCTCCAAAAGCTCTAAGAAGTGGCTCTAAAAATATAATCCCAAATACAGTGAATCCTAAACTGAATATAATACTAGTTATAAATGTAGTTGTAGTAGCCTTATCAGCTTGTTCTTTATTCTTCTCCCCAAGTAGTCTAGATATATAAGAACCAGCTCCTACTCCAAACATCTGACCTATAGCTGCTATTAACATGAACATAGGGAATACTACAGACACAGCGGCTATTGCACTAGTATTATTTAGCATCCCAACAAACATTGTGTCTACTATATTATAAACTGCATTTATAAGCATCGCTATTATTCCAGGAATCGCAAGCTTAGTTAAAACCGTTCTAACATCAGCTTCTCCCATCATTTTTGCTCTTTTTTCTCTGCTTTCCATTTTGACGTCTCCCTTAATTGATGTATTCTTTAGTAAGTACACTCTAAAAGTTCTATTATAAAATTTATATTTTCATCTTTTTCATTATTGTTTTCCTTTATAAAAGTTATTATAAGAACTAATATAGTTTGAGCTAATCTTTTTTGCATACTATCATCTAGTTTTATTCCCTGCTCATTATTTATATCTCTTATAATACTTTGAATATCATTTAATAACTTCTCTTTAATTTCTAGAAATACACTGTCTTCAAATACATTTTCTTTTATAAGTTCTTGACCTATTCCCTGTCTTTTTAAAGTTTCTTCGTACAATGTAGTTATTATTTCTTTTATTTTTTCTTTACTATCTATGTCTTTATCCATTATACAATCTACTTTTTTTAAAGTAGACTCCCAACTCTTTGTAAACACCTCAGCATATAAGTTTTTCTTATTTGAATAGTAGTTATATAGTGTACCAACCGCTATATTAGTTTCTTTAGCTATCATCTTCATATCTACTTTTTTATATCCGTATTCACTGAATAATCGTATTGCACTATCAAATATTTTCATGTCTAAATTTTCTATAATTTTAGGCATAAATTACACCTCTCTTATTTTAATTTCTATTAAGTATATAATTTAAAATATATGGATAACATTAATTATATATCTACACTTGCAACTATTTTTGAGCAACGGAGCCCGTAGGACTCGTTGGCGATACGAGCCATGCGTTAGCATGAAGCGATTTTTATGAACTTCAATTCATTTATAATGAACTAGTATTCATTATAAATGCTTATTGATTCTAAGTCAATACTTTTTCTCAATAAATGCAAAAATACACAGGGAGTTTTTCCCTGTGCATTTTAGTTAATGTCCCTTTTTCTTCTGTTTTTTCTTTTGCTGTTTTTTTTCGAAATCTATTTTTTTCTTCAACTCAATTTTTTCCTTAGACAATTTTTTTCTCTCAACTTTTCTTGATTCATGTTCAATCTTAATTGCTTGTTGAGCTTTAGTGCTAATTCCTTGTTCTTGTGTAGCTCTACGTATTTCTCTTTGAAGTCTTTTAGGATTAATTTTTTTTTCAGCTTTAGTATCAATAGAGATTGGTCTACTAAACCTAAGATTATTATAATTTTTAGATATAAATTCATATATCTCACAACTCTTTGGTTCAGGTCCAAACACTATTTTACAAGTTTCAATGTTTCCATCTTCAATCCTTTCAAATACTCCAACCCAAAATTGGGTTTCAAAATAAACAGTTACTTTACTTGATAAAATACTACTCATGTTCCATTCCTCCTGTTTACTAGCTTTTATCCGAAAGCTAAAAGTTCTAAAACTCCATCATCTTCAAGACTGGAGTTAAGAACTTAACAGCTTCTGGATTAGCTTAACTAAAAATTCAGATGTGGTAAAAACTCCATCTGAATTAAGTTTCGCTTTATTAAGAATGGACAACCCCAGGAGGGCAGGTTACTGACAGAAAATCTGCATCCGGACTACCAACCGAATTGTGTTTTTATCTTAAGCCATTATTGAATTTAATTTTAACACATTTTTGAAAAAATGTAAATTCGTAGTTTAAATTACCTGATTCTCTAATTGAGTAAATATTCGTTTGTTAATTATATAGATCTAATGGCAATTTATCATAATCAAATTTAACGATTATTCTTTCTAGGTTTTTACCTAATCCTTTTCTTTTAACTTTCATATTACCTAAATATTGTGTATTTGGTAAATGCGTTCCTCCACAAGCATAAATTTTATCCTTACATTTCCAATACCAGGCTTCATCTTCATCAGGATGAGTAAATAATTCTATATCAATTGAAGAATTAGAAATATTATTAATATATTCTTGAATTTCTTTAATATAATCACTAGAAAATTTATCTTCCACCAAAAAATCTAATCTTGATTTATCTTCAGAAATACTAGCACCCTTAATCACTTTCTTAAAATCGGGATTAACACTTTCTATAGCCATTAAAGCAACATGTAATCCTGTATGTCCTACTGTTAGTTTAGCTCTTCTTTCAACATTTATTTCAATCTCAACTTTAGAATTTGCAGTTATATATTTCAAATCATTTTTATCTACTACATGGTATATAGGTGTGTCTACTTTAATAGCAGGAAAGTCGGGAATATTAATAGTTCTACCATTCCCTTTTTGTGTATCAATAAAAGGAATAATAACTTTTTCACCATTAAATTCAACAGTTAATCTTCCTGTATCTCCTTGTTGGCCTCCACCTTCTGGAAAAGCAATTGTTTTATCAGTAATTATCCCTTTTTCACTAATATCAATTATTGTAGCACTACATTTAGTTTGATATAACTCTTTATAAAATAATTTCTCAGTTTTAAGCATTTACTTTAGCCTCCCTAAATAAATCATTATAGAATTGTACATAATTTGATCCAAAATCATGAGAAATGGTAACTACATTATTACCTTTTCCTAATTTTTTAGCTATTTCAACAGCAGCAACTATATTTGCACATGAAGATATTCCTAAAAACAATCCTTCTTTTACTGATAATAATTTAGCCATTTCCTTCACTTTATCAAAAGAAACAGATATAGCTCTATCAACTATACTTGCATCAAATGTTTCAGGTATTCCTTCTGCTGAAACATTTCCTTTTATTTCATGAGGTGCCGCTTTCCCTTTTAAGACATCACAACCTTCAGGTTGCATTGCTACTATTAATGCATCCGAATTTACTTCTTTTATCTTTTTAGCAACACCAGTTAAAGTTCCTCCTGTTCCTACTCCACATACAAAACAATCTACTTTACCTTTAATTTGCTCAATAATTTCACTTCCTGTATATTTATAATGAACATTTGGATTGGCTTCATTAGAGAATTGATTTAAATAAACAAAATTAGGATTTTCTTTACACATTTTTTGTGCTGTTGTTATATGTGCTCCAAAACTACTTTCACAAACAACAACATCCGACCCATATGCTTTTAAAATTGCTAATCGTTCTTCGCTAATATAATGTTGCGGAATTACTAATGTAACCTTATATCCTTTTAAAGCTCCAGCTAGTGCCAGTCCTGTACCAGTATTCCCACCAGTTCCTTCAATAATCGTTTGTCCTTTATTTGGAACGAGTATCCCCTTCTTTTCAGCCTCAACGATCATATTTAAAGCAACTCTTGTTTTATGACTTCCTCCTGGATTAAATCCTTCTAGTTTTACGTATACATCAGCACATTTTTCATCAGTAATATTTTGTAATTTAACAATAGGCGTATTTCCAATATAATTAATGAGTGAGTATTTTCCCATAAATAAAACTTCCTTCCTATACCTTTATTTTTTCTTTATCTAAAATCTTTAGAACATTAGTTTTTAAACAAATATATTTATCTTAATTAAGCAGATTCTTCTAATAATTTATATACAATGGATTTTATTTCCATACAGTTCAATATGATAATTTCTCCACCATCTTTATTGTAAATTTTTAACGACAGTTTCTTCATTGACTTATTTTTAAAAGTCATATTATTCAACGAAATCATAACCTTAATATAATCAAATACTTGTTTTAGTATAGTTAATTCAATATTTTCAATAACATCTAAATTTTCATCTAATATACTTACACTAGAATCCATAAAATTTTCACCCTTGATATGAATAGTATTGCTATCTTCAGTATCAATTGTTAAAACAGTAGGCTCTGTTATGTTATTGTCAGTATTTTTTTTAATTTGCATTTGATTTCTTATTACTACTTTTGAATAGCTTGGAATATCAGATGTTACAACCGCATTAGGACTAATAACTACATTATTTCCAATGTTGATAGGACCTAAAATTCTGCTAAAAGCACCAATTTCAACATTATTCCCAATTGTAGGATGTCTTTTTTTATTAATATTTGCTGCAATACCTTGTGCTCCTAATACAATACTTTGTAATATATAACAATCATCTCCTATTTCAGTTGTTTCACCTATAACCGTTCCTATACCATGATCAATAATAAACCTTTTACCAATTTTAGCCTTGGGATGAATTTCTATTCCTGTCTCAACTTTTCCTTTTTCCGAAATATATCTTGATAATCTTTTTATATTATCCATATCTAAATATTTCATATTGTAGATATAGTTAGAAATTCTATAATACACTACAGCTTTAAAAGATAAATATGAATGTAATATGTACTCTGCATCTCCTCCACAAGCAGGATCTTTTTCTGAAAAAGCTAATAAATCTTCAATTATAAAGTCATATATATTTTCAAAAATATGATTTTTAAAATTATTATCTATAGAAATTTTGTTATTTGTTAAGGTTAAGCTATCACTATCTAATATATCTAAAACTAAATTTTTTATAGAATTGTAGTATTTATTAGAAACTCTATCCTCCATATTTTTTCCCCTTTTATTTTTGTATTTTTAAAAATCAAAATATAGTCAGCATAATAAATGTTGCAACTACAGAGCCTAATACAGGTATTATTATTCCGCCTTTATACCATGAGTAAATAGCAGCAAACCCAATGCCAACAATTGAAGCTAAAGGCATATTTGGTGTTGCATAGAATACCCCTGGAATAATGAGTGCTCCTAATGCTGTACATGGTATACACAATAAAAATTTCTTTATACCCTTTGGTAAACTTTCACTAGATACTAATATAAAAGGAATTAACCTAGGTATATATGTTACAAGTGTCATTCCTAAAATTAACTGTACTGTACTATTCATAAACCCCCTCCTGCCTTTCTTTAGAATCTAAACATCCTAAAAAAGATACTAAAACTATAGATAAAACTAAATTCCATCCTTGAGGTAAAAATTCAAAATAATTTAGTGCTGTATTTATTAATCCTGAAGAGATAGCCATAAGCAAAACCTTATTAGATTTTTTTGCTTCTGGTATTAAAATTGCAGCAAACATGGCATATAAAGCAATTCCCATACTATCTTTTATAACAACTGGTAATATTTCACCTAATAAATATCCCAAAGCCGTTGCTAATACCCACGATAAATAGGATACAACTTGTAAAGACAACATGTATTTCGTTGTTATCTGTTCTTCTTTAAAAGAGGCCACAGAAAAAATTTCATCTGTTATTCCAAATGAAATAAATGGTGTCCATCTTTTCATATCATTTGTAAATCTTGCAGCAAGAGATGCACTCATTAAAAAATGACGAAAATTTACTAAAAGTGTAGTTAAAACAATTTCTCCTATTCCAACTCCCATACTAAGTAAATTTAAAGCCATAAATTGACTTGCACCTGCAAAAACAAATGCAGAAAACATACAACTTTCTACAATTGAAATTCCTGCTGTTTTTGATAAAATACCAAAAGCCATAGCTATTGGTATATATCCTATAACTATAGGAAATCCAGAAATAATCCCTTCTTTAATACTTAATCCCTTATTATTTTTTTTCTCCTTCATCAATATTCCTCCCTTCTTGTTTAAATATTAGTTGCTCATAAATATACTTCTACAAAAAATAATAAATAAACTTAAACCAGCCTACTTATTCTTATATGAGCTATAACTTTTTTCAATTTATTATAGTATATTAAGACTTTATTCACTTTCTTTCAATACGCATATCGTAAAAGGTTATTTTTCGAATTTATACTGTCGAAAAGGTTATATTTTGACCGTTTAGATTAAAAAATTGACGTTTTACGATGTTTTTATTTACTTTTTTGAAAATTGTGTATACTATATATCTTAAATGTAATTTTTGTTGTAATTTATCATATATTTAAAAATATGGACTAAATCTTTTTTTATGGAATTATATAAGCTACCGATAGTATTTGAACTTGCTTATTTTTTAGGAATATTTAAATATTGCTTTTTAAGTTATATCTTATTTGGAATTCTTAGAAATCATGCGAATGGATTACATATGAAAAGTGGAAGGGAAGTTTTTTTATTAGTCTTAATTTTGAAATGTATAATGATACACCCAATTACATACAAAATGTTCGATAGGAGGTATAATAATTATGAATATTTCTAATAAAGTAAAGCACTTAATATGTACAATTATTTTCACTTTTGCTTTTTCTATGGCAACTACAACTTTTGGATTTTGTTGCCCAAGAGGACTTATGGAAGAACCTAACGCTCCAGAAGCATTACTAAAAAAATAGAGCAAACTTAAATAAGTTTACTCTATTTTTTTAATATAATTTCCATATGAAATAAATTGTCTTTTATTTTTGTACTTATACCCATATTAGGATATTTTCTTTCATTTAATTCTCTTACTATACTAAGTCCTAATCCTCTATTATCTCCTTTTGTTGAATATCCTTTTTCAAAAATCTTATGTGTTATAGGTTTCTCTTTAAACGAATTTGAAATAATAATATATATTTCAGAATTATCACTTGATATACCAATATTTAATATATTATCATTAGATTCAACACTTGATTCTATAGCATTATCTATTAATATCCCCAGTATCTTACATATATCTATGTCTTTTAGTATGAAATTGTCTACACTATTTTCTATGTTTATATTTAAATTGATTCCTTTTGAAATTGCGTTTGAAATTTTTGCATATATTAATCCTTTAACTGGACTATTTCTTATATTAATTAGTCCAATTAAGTTTTTATTGTCTATATGCTCGTTTTTAGCTATGTTTTCATAAAAATATTTTTTCAAACCATCTATATCATTACTTTCTAAAAATCCACTTATAGATACTACTATATTTTTATGATCATGTTTAAATGAGTTCATATTATTTAAAGATTCTTCAATTATTTGATTATACATTTCTATATAGTTCCTTTCATTTTTTTCTATATATAATTTATTTAAAACAATAAATATAAAATAGCTTATAAAAAGAAAAAAACATAATACAAATATAGAAATAATGATGATATTTTTTGTGTTAGTAGCATTATTATAATAATGTATAAGCACCATATATACTATTATAATAATATTCGTATATACCCAAAGTAATCTATTTTCTTTTATATGTAATGATTTATTAATATTATTTAATTTTAATATTAAATTAGATAACAAAATAGCTATTAAAATAACTATTAAATATGGTGCTACTATATTAAAGTAACTATTTGTGTTTAAAAAATTAACTATGTTTGTATTTTTATATAATAAAAGACCTGTACATATATCAGAGATTTGAAATATCCAAAATGTTGAAATATATGATATGAAAAATTTAAATTGTTTTTTTTCATATATAAAATATAAACATATTTCTAAAAGTATATAATAAATCCCTAATTTTATAGATTTAATTGCTATATTATTTAATATAGAGTCTATTATAGATATTATAAATATCAATTTTATTTCTAAATTCACGTTAACATTTCTATATCCTGCTAATTTTTTAAACACAAAAATAAAAGAATATGTAAAACAACTCATCATTATAAGGTCATATAAATTAGTCATTTTTATTCATCAGTCCTTTCAGATAATTTCTTGATAAAAGACTTTTTTCTCCATTTGTCATGATAATATATAAGTTATATCTTTCTTTATTTATCATTTTTATATGATTTTTATTTACAATACAAGCTCTATGCGATCTATTAAATCTTTCATCCAGTTCTTTTTCTATATCCTTAAGATGTCCATAAAACTCTATTTGAGAATCAATAGTAGATGCTCTCAATTTACCGTTTATACTTGTAGTTTGAATATTGATTATTTCATCAAATTTTAATACATAAGCTCTAGTTCCACATTTAACAGTTATAGCTTCTTCTCTATTATCTAAAGGCTTATTTAATATACTTTCAAGATTTTCTGTTAACCTTTGTTTTATATCATCTTGTTTGTCTATAAAATCTAAAGCTTTCAATCTATATTTAAATACATACATTACCATTGTAGTATGACTTGTTAAAAATATTATTTCGCCATTATCATCATATTTTCGTATTTCTTTTGCAAGCTTCATTCCATTTTGATTATATTTAAGATCTATATCTAAAATATAAATATTTTTGTTGTCTATATTTTGTTTTACATAATCAATAACGCCTTCTGTTGAATCTTTTATTAATCCTATGTTAAAACTACATTCTTGTTTTGACATGCAGTTATTAATAATGTTAATTACATTTTTAACCATCATTTCATCATCTTCACAAATTATAAAATTAATCATTTCTGTAATCCCTTCTATAATAAACTTTCATAATAGTTCAAGTTGCAATACAAAAAAATGCTTTGATGGATATAATTCATGCCCCACCAAAGCTACAATATTCATGATATCTACTGTCTCATTATACAATCCTAATAATTATATATTCGTATTCAAGAACTTAGATTTATAATAATTGTACTCATACCAATTATCGTATGATTCTTGTAAGTACTCTTTTTCTTCTTTTATTTCCTCTCTAAGAAGCTTTTTATCTAGTTTATCCTGATTTTCTTTTATAGCATCTATAGCATCATATGAAAGACTTCGTATATATTTTTTATCTAATCTACCTGTTTCACTGTATCTTTTTATATTTTTATTAACTATCATTTTATCTATATTAACGCAGTTGACTACCATGTATATAATCATTATAGATATTAATGAAACTTTGAATACACTAAAATTATTCTTCCAAATTTTTATTAATCCAAATATTAAAATTATAGATAATGCGAATAAAAATATATGAACATAAATTCTAAGTCTTGTAAAACCAAGTGCTTGCTCATATATTGTTAATTTGTAATTTGATGAAAAAAGCATATTTCCTGTAAATACCAAAAGTACAGTATAGAATATATTTAAAATTTTATTTGTTTTATCAGATGTTATTTTTACATTTTTCATACTGAATATAAGTATTGAAAAATTTATTAATGCAACTATTAAAAGTTCAAAAAAACCATGTCTTGCATAACCCGAATAAGAATATCCACTCGGAAGAACATGTTTATTTCCTCCGTACAAATATGATGATTGTACTATAGAAAACAATAAATATATGCAGCATAGTAAAAATAATACTGTTAAAATAGTTACAGGATTTATCCATTTATAATCATCTTTAATTTTGCATTCTTCAAATTCATATTTAAGGCTCCATATGTATCCAAAAAAGTACATAGAAAAGAAGATTACTGTTATTATATCCCAAGTTATATTTACTAAATTAATCTTTTTAAATATAAATTCATATACATCTTTTATATTTTTTATATAATAATCGAACATCATATCCGCAGATGCCAAAAGTGATATTACTATTATTAAAAGTGGTATAGATGCTACAACTCCTATTAATACACTTTTTATATTATCATTTTTAATCTTTGTTTTATCATTCTTTACAACTTGCTTTGAAAAAGAAAATATCTTCTTCATATTATTAAATGGATAATTTAAGACTCTATTTATAATGTATCTTATACTTGATAACCTCATGAAATCTATATTCTCATATCTTATAGTTATAATATAAGCACTTATGCCTATAGGAACTAAAAAGAAATTAAATACTTTTATTAAACTATTATTGTAAATACAAAAGTTCAAGCACATTATAAATATAAATAAAAGAATAAAGTTACTAAATTTATTCTTCAAATTAACCTTATCTTTAACTGAATATATACAAGATATAATAAATAAAGATGCAAATATCATTTCAGATATTCCTATACTATCTCCATTGTAAAAATATCTAAATATAATCCCTAATAAAATAGATGCAATTATAATTTTTAGTTTCCGTACTAAGGTAATCTCAGAATCTATTTTATCTTGTATATTAATGCTGGTATCTATAACACTTTTATCATTTTCCATATCTATTACCCCCTTTGATTCAAAGCATTATAATGATACCATATTTATTTAGTTTTTCCAACATTATCCTTTAGCTTTATGTAAAAATACTTTTATATGGAAATAGCTTATTTCATCTGGGAGATTTTCTTTTATAGTTTTTAAAGCATTGTATCCAATTTTGTTTGTTACTTCTTCTATTTGTTTTTCATATTCCTTAGGAAGTAATTGATCTAAGTCAACTTCCATTCCTTCAATTGCACATCTAAATAGATGCTCTTTTGCAGTCGACGGTTCTATACCTCTTTCACTTGCTATTTCTTCTACACTTTTATTTTCATTATACATATTGAGAGTTATTATATGGCTTTTTATTTTTTCTTTTTTATTTTCATTTTCTTGTTTGATCTCTTTAGTTTCTATATTTTTACTTTTTCTGTATTCATTTATTTTTTCCATAAATACATCACCGTACTTTTCAAGCTTTGATTGTCCAACTCCTTTTATAGTTAAGAATTCATCTTCACCCTCAGGCATATAGGTACTCATCTCTTTAAGTGATGCATCTGAAAATACTATGTACGGAGGTATATTCTCTTTTGTGGATATTTCTTTTCTAAGCTCTTTTAATATATCAAACAGCTCATTTCCAGTGTTGGCTATTTTCTTTACCTTCTTATTTATTTTCATAAATACCTGTTCATTACCCTTTAAAACCGATATAGATTTTTTGTTCATTTTGACAACAGGATACTGACCTTGTGACAGTACAAGATAATCATCAGCTATTAACTTGTTTATTATTTCTTGTATTTCCTTTACTGTATATTCCTTTATTATTGAATAAGTACTTAGCTTATCTAGTCCAAATTTTAATACCTTTTGATTCTTAGACCCTCTTAAAACCTCTGCTATAAGTATAGCTCCGTACTTTTCCTGCATTCTATAAACACAAGAAATTATTTTTTGAGCAAGTACTGTTATATCTTCTTTTTCTTCATTGTCATTACATACACTACAATTTCCACATTTATCATCTACATTTTCATCACCAAAATACTCTAGTATAGATTTTCTCAAACAGTTTGATGTATGACAGTAATCTATCATATCTTGAAGTCTTTTATACTCATATTCTTTTCTTTCTATATTGTGTATAGTTTCTTCTATAAAGAACTTTTGAGTCTGAGTATCTCTTGGATTAAATAAAAGTATGCATTCACTTTTTTCTCCATCACGACCTGCACGCCCCGCTTCTTGATAGTAACTTTCCATATTTTTCGGCATGTTATTATGTATTACATATCTTACATTTGACTTGTCTATTCCCATACCAAATGCATTAGTTGCTACAATAACATTTATGTTGTCATACGAAAAATCATCCTGCATTTGAGTTCTTTGCTCATCTGTAAGACCTGCATGGTATATACCTGCTTTATACCCTTTATTAAGTAGTACTTCATATATAGATTCTGCTGCTTTTCTTGTAGATGTATATACTATACCAGTTTGTTCTTTATTATTTTCAACAAAATCGCATATGAATTTTTTAGTATTTTCTCCTCTCATAACTGAGAATGTTAGGTTTTCTCTATCAAATCCGCTTATATATTCATTCGGCTCTCTAAGCTTTAATAATTTTTTTATATCATCTTTAACTTCGCTTGTGGCAGTTGCTGTAAATGCACAAACTATAGGTCTTTTATCTAAATTCTCTATGGTTTGGCTAATTCTTGTATAGCTTGGTCTAAAATCATGTCCCCATTGAGATACACAGTGAGCCTCATCTATTGCTATTAAAGATACTTTTGCTTCATTTAAAAAGTTTAGAAACTCACCTGAATTAAGTCTCTCTGGTGCAACATAAACTAGTTTATATTCTTCATCCTTTGCATCAAATAATCTCTCTGTTATCTCCATATTTGTTAATGTACTGTTTATATATGTTGATTTTATTCCTATTTCATTAAGTGTATCCACTTGATCCTTCATCAATGATATTAACGGAGAGATGACTACTGTTATTCCTGGAAGTGCCATAGCTGGAACCTGATAACAAAGAGACTTACCAGCACCCGTAGGCATTATCGCTATCGTATCATTTCCTTGTATTATACTATCTATAACCGCTTCTTGACCTTTTCTAAATCTATCGTATCCGAAATATCTTTTTAATATATTTTTTTGTATATCAATCATATTCAAACTCCTTTTAAATTAAATCTATTACTATTATTATATACTAAATTTTTATTTTCTAACAAATCCTTATTATTCACAAATCATATTTGTAATCTTATTGTAACTATATAAAATAAAAAATATAATATAATTGGTATATGCAAAAATATTGCCAAAATACTGGAGGTTGTATCATGAAGAAACTATTGTTATGTTCAGTTCTAAGCTTAGGACTAATACTTTCTGTTGGATGTTCAAAAAAAGAAGAAGTAGAAGATCCTCAAGAATCTAAACCTATAACAAATGAATTGGTTGAAAAAGAGTCAGTTGCTAAGAATGAATCTACGGATATATATGAAATAGTAATGGCTCAAGTAGAAATGATTGATAAAGAATTAAATACATATGAGACAAAAGAAGTGAAGTTACCTCCAACAAAAGAAGGATGGGAAGAACAAACATTTTCTCTTTGGAGCAAAGATGGACATCCAATGAAATTGACAGCTACAGAAGCAGATGATTCAGGTAAAATGGATGGTTTATCTTCTTCTTACTTCAAGAATGGAAAGTTAATATTCTATAAAGCCCCTTTTTCAAATCACATATTTGAGAATGAAAAAATGGTTCTTTGGATGGATGAGAATATGAATGTTTTAGATATACCTACTCAAAATATAAAAAGTGCTGAAAAAGGTATATTAGAAGTAACAAAAGAACGTCTTGATGCTTTTAATTAGACTATCTATCTCAAATATAGTGGTTACTAACGTAGCCACTATATTTTTTTATTTATTTAGTTGCATTCGCAACAATTATATGTTAAAATGATTTTTAGTTGTTATCGCAACTAAAAATCATTTTATGCTAATGAATAACTCATGATGCCAACAAGTCCTACTGACTTCGTTGCTTAAATAAAGGAGAGATTGAATTGAAATATGAAGATAAACATATAATAGGCAAATCTATATCTATATTGTACAGATATGGCAAAATGTTTTTTAATGATGAATTCAAAGAATTATCAATAGGTAAAGGTCAATACATGATTTTGATATATCTTTACCATCATGAAGGGATAACTCAAGATGATGTTGCCCAAAAACTTAGAATAGATAAAGCAAATGTAGCACGAGGTGTTAAAAAATTAGAAGAAAACGGTTATGTAGCAAGAAAAGTAGACCCAGATGATAAAAGAGCATATAGACTATATCCAACTGAAAAAGCTATCAAAGTTCAACCTCAGATATACGATTCATCAATAAAATGGATGGATATAATAACCGATGGAATATCAGATGATGAGATAGCACAATTTACAAAAACTTTAACAAAGTTAACTATAAATGCATGTGAATACTCCGGAGACACAAAGCTTGCAAATCATTTAAAGAATAAGAGGTGCTAAATATGAACGAACGTAATCAAATGTTAGAAACTGGCGATATAAAAAAGACTTTATTTAAATTATCGCTACCGGCTATAATAGGGCTTTTAGTAAGTGCTCTATACAATATAATAGATGGTATATTTATAGGTAAAGGTGCAGGGCCTTTAGCTTTTGGAGCTCTTACAGTAGCATTTCCTATACAAATGGTTTTAACAGCAGTAGCTCAAATGGTAGGTATGGGGGCATCTTCTGTATATTCAAGAGCTCTGGGTGAAAAAGACTATGAAAAAGCCGAAAGCGTAGTAGGTAATGCATTCTTATCTAATATAGTTTTAGGTGTTTTAATGGTATCAATTGGTCTTATATTTATAGATCCGATACTTTTATTATTTGGTGCAACAACTGAAATAATGCCTTATGCTAAAGATTACGTAAGCGTTATATTGATAGGAAGTTTATTCAATCAATTCGCTATGTCTACTAACTCACTTATAAGAGCTGAAGGAAATGCAAAAGCCGCTATGTTTACAATGCTTATAGGAGCTGTACTTAATACAATACTAGATCCTATATTTATATTCGGATTTGGAATGGGAATTAAGGGTGCTGCTATTGCTACATCATTATCTCAATTTTGTTCATTTTTATTTGTAATATTTTACTTAAAAGGTGATAAAACAAATATGAAACCTAGGGCTCATCATTATAAGCCAAATAAAAATATATTGAATCAAATATTTTCAATCGGATTTTCATCTTTTGCAAGACAAATAGCTAGTAGCTTTGTAGCTATACTTTTAAATCACTCTCTTAAGATATACGGCGGAAATGATGCATTTGCAATTTATGGTGCGTCTTTCAAAATATTGATGTTTTTAATGATGCCTTTATTCGGTATAGTTCAGGGACTTCAACCACTAGTTGGCTACAATTACGGTGCTTCACAAATGGATAGAGTTAATAAATCTATAAAATACGCTATAATATCGACTACTGTATTTGCAACTACATCAGTGATTTTTGGTATGTTATTTCCAAAGCAACTTATGGGACTATTCTTGACTGATCCAAAACTAGTAGATGAATCCGCTACAGTTCTTAGAATAATACTTTTATTCATGCCAGTAATAGGAATTCAATCTGTTGGAGGCTCAGTTTATCAATCAATAGGTAAAGCCATTCCAGCACTTGTTTTATCAGCATTAAGACAGGTAATATTATTTGCACCACTAATTCTTATTTTGCCTAGAGTAATCAATCCTCCACTTTTAGGTGTATGGATAACTTTCCCTATGGCCGATGCTATATCAACTATAATAACAGGTATTATGCTAAAAAAAGAAATGAATATAATGGCAAAACAAAATGGATAGACCAAAGGTCTATCCATTTTGTTAAAATGCGGTGTCATCTCCTATATAGCATGCTATTTGGTTTTCTAAGAACAAATCCTGTATTTCTTCAAGCTTCTTAGAATCTGTTCCCTCCTCATCCTTGTATTTATACTCTTTACCTAGTTGTCTCCACTTAGATTCTCCCAGTCTATGAAATGGAAGTAT
Source organism: uncultured Peptostreptococcaceae bacterium (assembly GCA_942492135.1). Classification (GTDB taxonomy): domain Bacteria; phylum Bacillota; class Clostridia; order Peptostreptococcales; family Peptostreptococcaceae; genus Tepidibacter_A. Next base: position 116,601 of record CALODI010000010.1, on the reverse strand, counting down.
ATTTATTTCAAACAAATCATTTTCTTTCATAAATTGGATGGTATCAATTATATTTTGATATGTGTCATTAAAATCTCTTATAACAGGCATCCTAAGTATTAGTCTACCCTTCCATTTACTCTGCTTTAATGTTCTAATGTTGTTTAAAATAATATCATTATATACTCCAGTCTTTTTTCTGTGCATGTCTCGGTTGATATGTTTTACATCTATAAATGCAAAATCTATATACTCCATGACATTTAAAAATGTTTCATTATCTTTGTATGCGGTTGTTTCAATTGCAGTGTGGATATAATTATTTTTACATTCTTTTAGTAATTGAATCAAGAATTCACTTTGAAGTAACGGCTCACCTCCACTAAAGGTAACCCCCCCTTCACTACTCCATGAATGAGAGTCTCTAGTTAGTATTTTCATTATTTCATCAACACTGTATTCTTTACCACATACTTTAAATGCATCATAATAGCACTTCAAACTACATTCAAATGTAGTACAGCTTTTGCATATATTCCAATTCAATGTCGGCATATCATCAAATTCAAGCGCTCCATGAGGACATGAATCTTTACAAATACTACATCCTTTTTTATATTTACAGCTACTTTCGCTAAACATTATATGAGGCTTCAAAGTCCAGCTTTCTGGGTTTGCACACCACTGACATCTTAAAGGACATCCATTCATAAAAACCGTAGTTCTACATCCAGGTCCATCATGTACTGAAAAACTCTGTATATCAAATACTATACCCTTATCCATTTCAAATCCCTCATTTCATTTATCAGAAAGCTAAAAGTTCTTATCTCCTTCCTCTTAAGGCTGGAGATAAGAACTTAATAGTTTCTGAATTAGTTTAACTTTAATCCTTATCTATAGATAATGGAAGAAGCATCGCCACTATAGCAGATACTGCGAATGATGCCATGGCAAACTTTAGTGAATTATAATAACTTCCAGATACGTCATATAAATAAGCTCCCATAAAACTTCCAAGTGCTGGTCCTATACCCATAACTACAAGAGTTGATAGTCCCCATATCTTACCGAAAGTCTTATTTCCATAAACAGATGCTGCATATCCTGCAACTCCACCAGGTTCGATAGCCCAGTATACAGCAAATATTATACAAGATACTATACTAAGAGTTACTGCACCTTTTCCTGTCATCAAAGCAATACAAGCTATAACTCCCATTAAAGGCGCGAATATTAGCATATATTTTCTACCCTTTGTTTCATGGTTTAACTTTGTAACCATCTTATCTGCTACAACTCCCATTAAAGGCATTGTAAGTATTCCAGCTATTCCTATTGCTACATAAAGATTGGTAGCTGTAGATAAAGATAAATCACAATCCGCCATCCAATACTTTACAATTTGAGTCCAAACTAAAAACTCTGCAACCATACTAGTCAAGAATGCTATTATAGCACCCCATATAGGGAATGTAGAAAATGCCTGTTTTATACTCCATTCTCTATCATTCACATTATTTTTCTTAGTTTTTACTGTGTCCATACCAAAAGGCTTAAGCCCATAGTATTGAGGATTTTTCTTAGCAACACAAGTAGCTATTATTAAAGCGATTAATACTACAAGAGATAATATTCTCATAGCAAATCTCCAGTCCATAGTTGCAAGAACCTGTTTAGCTCCAAGACTTAGTACAACCTGTGCAACAGGAGCTCCCATAAAAGCTATACCCCACATAGTTGCATATGACTTACCTACATACCATTTTCTAACCGATACAGTTGACGATACCCAAAGCATACCAGTTCCAATCCCTGCAAATACAGCATATGGAATCAAATAAGACATATATGTTTTGGCAAAGCTTGTTACCAGAAATCCTAAGGAACCACTTAAAGCACCTAAAAAATAAGCAGGCTTAGTTCCCCATTTATCTATTATCATTCCACTAAAGAATGCAGTTACTGCATAAACGCTCATCATAAGTGAATAACCTAGAGTTAATTTAGATGCACTCCATCCCAGATCCTTTGCCATAGGTCCTTGAAGTACAGAAAAAGTAGCTCTATAACCAAATAAACAAAATACTGCAAGCCAAGATGCAAGCACTACCATATAACCTAGGTGTTTTGCTTCCTTTTCACTTACTCTGTTCTCTAGCATTCCATATCAATCCTTCCAAATTAGTTGCTATATTATTTTTCCAACTCATGTTCATTACATGTTATAGCATTTAAATCTCCATACGTCCAGTTATCTTTATCAAGACCTGTGCACATTCCTAGTTCATCTTTATCAGAGTTTTTAAAGTGAGAGCAATTTCTACATTTAGGACACAGATCAAATGCTTCACATACATCAGAATCTATATTAACTACGTTTCCTGTAACTCTACAAATTCCCTTTGCAGCATCCATAGGTGAAAAATTTAAACAATCATTGTGTTTTAACATATCTCTACACTCCTTCATATTCTGTTCTTGAAATAACTTCATCTTGAATAGGCTTACCTATTTCACACCAGTATTGTGTAAACCCTGCAACCCTTACCATAAGATCTCTGTAGCTATCAGGATTTTCTTGTGCATCTTTTAATATCTTAGAGTCTACAATATTGTATTGTATGTGGAATCCACCTTTTCTCATATATGAGCGTGTTAAATCTAATAAATGCTTAGTTCCTTGCTCTCCTCTTAATGCACTTGGATGAATCTTCATGTTCATCTGAGAGTTTTGAGAATTTGAATGATCCCAAACTGTAGCTGATTCAAATAAAGCATATGGTCCATTCTTATCAGTTCCAGGATAAGCAGACATTGAACCATCTGAATATGTTGTTCCTGCAAGTCTTCCATCAGGTGTAGCAAGTGTTGCAGCACCTTGTGCTCCATGAGTTGAAACTGATATTTGACAAGCATACATAGGTTTTGCATAAAGTGACATTGCAGTCTTTGACATTTCACAGAACCAATCTTCATATCCCTTAAGTATATTATCTGCATAAGAATTGTCATTACCATACTTAGGAGCCATTAAACATTCTCCATATATATCATCGTATTTACCACTATTATCTATTTTTTCTTGATCCATCATCGAGAAATTTCTTGTTTCAAGAGCATTTTTAAATCCAAAGTTGTTTGTCATAGCATCCGTTAATTCTTCAAGAGTAAACTTCTTATCATCGTATACAACTTTTTTGATTCCAGCTAATGAGTTTACCATAGTTACAGTTCCGCAGCTTTCAACGTTAAATGTAGCATTATATCTATATCCCATATTACCTATATGCTGTCCTTTAGCTAAACAATCTGGTTTTAAGAAAGAGTTTACAACAGACATATTCTGCTTACGCCATATATCATGTTGTACATTGTTAGTTTTAGCTAAAACGTCAACTGCTTTTTCATAATACATCTTGAATGTATCAACTAGTTCTTCATAAGTTTCAAGCTTTCTATTATGAGGCTCAAATACTTTGATTCCTGTTCTTTTATCTACTCCATTAGTAAGTACTAACTCTAATACCTTAGGATTTGCTACAAAGTGAACTCCAACGCTTGTAGGTTGACCTGCTCCTCCAGGTATTTTATATTTCTTACCATTTAACTTAAGATCCTTCCAACATCCTGGTGATGTTTCAAGACATCCTCCTATTGCAAATGATCTAGCTTCTTCAATAGTCATTCCCTCAGGTGAATATTGATTCATCATGAATTCTATTCCACCTCTATTGTTCATCCATGCTGGATATCCTGCACCAGTTTTATCACATTCTACACATTTTAATAAGAACTTTTCTGGAAGTTTCTCATCATAAAGAACTGATAAAGTAGGCTGAGGTGTTCCACATGTTATACCAGCTTCAACAATTAACATTTCTAAGTCATTAGTAGCAGACTGTCCATCATGAGTAAGTCCTCCAAGACTTAAGTTATTAAATGTGTTTCCTGATAAAACGCCTCCAACAACTCCTGTTGATGCAAAACAGTCTATACATGTAATTTTTATTCTATATAATTCTAAAAGTTCTAATACTTCTTCCTTAGTTATCTTTCCTGCCTCAATCTCTTGCTCATACCAAGGATATAGTACTTGACCTAATCTTCCTATTGATAATCCAGATATTGCATCTTCATTTAAAACTGCAATATGTAGGATGTATGATAATTGAAGTGCTTCTCTGAATGTAGATGGCTGTTTATGAGCTATGTTTTCTAAGCAGTCAGCTATATCCATATACTCTTTTTTATCTGCTTCATTCTTAGCTATTTTTTCAAGTCTTCTTGCATGTTTTGCGTAGTTTAATATCCAAGTTTGAAGACCATCTATAATATGAATTACAGCATCATAGAAATAAAGTCTGTCCATTCCTGCTACTCCATCTCCATCTGCATTTCCAGCAACCTCATCTTTACATTCCTTAGCCATTTCTATAATTTTGTCAAATCCATATTGAAGAGGATAATAATAGTTTATTACTTCTCTTCCTTGAGGTAGAGTAAATCCTGAGTCAAACATACAAACTAAGCTTCTCATTATATTTTCTTTAACCTCGTAATCTGGAACCATCTTTTCGTATTTATGTCCTAAATCCTCAACCGATCTTCCTACCCACTCATTAGCAACTTTTAAAAGAACAGGAATTTCTTCTTTTCTCATTCCAAACTTACCAGCAATAGAAACTACATTTCCAAAACTCTTTGTAACATTTCCTCCACCATGTCCGAATTCACTTAACTCGCCAGCACTTGCACTTCCTGATTCAAGAGCAGCTTTGTATAGTTCACTTTCTTTGGCTACGAAGAAGCTTTCGGAAAGCCATGGCATAGGAAAAGATCCCCTATAGTTATAAGTTTTTTGCATAACTAACTTTTCACCAGGAACAATATTTGGTGTAAGTCTTGAAAATGCCTCTTTTAAAGCAAGAGCTCTTCTAACTACTGTAATCTCGCCTTCAAGCTCATTAAACTTACGGTTGTACCAATAAGGAAACTCCATATTAGCAGTTGATAATGTATTATAGAATATATCTCTTAACCTCTTAGCTCTTGGAGTTGGTTCTTTTTTGACTTCTCTATCAACCATCTCCTCTGGAGCTCTTCCTCCATACTGATAATTAATTGACAATCCTTTAGATGCCAAAATATCAGCAAGTTTCATTTTTTTACTATCATCCATTTAACTTACCCCCTTGTAAACTGACTTGCTATATATGTATATGATTTTACTTTTTGATTAATGCTTTAACTATTTTGAATACAATAAAAAAAATCTTTCTTGGATTATCCAAGAAAGATTCAAATTACATATCTTTATGTTTTTTACTTAATATAAACTTATAAAATTTTAAATCTATGAATAACGTTGATTAAATCACTAAATTTACAACTAATTTGAGCAACGGAGCCCGTAGAACTCGTTGTCGACATGAGCCATGCGTTAGCATGAAGCGAATTTTTTATAAATCAATTGATTTATATATATGAGGATTAAAAAAGATATAAGTACCCACAAACCTCTTTTATATAAATTAAAAGTATTAACTGCAAACCCATATATTAATGCAAATATACCCGAATTTAAGTAACTGTAAAATTGGTAAGAAAAATATCCTTCTTCACTTTTAAATTTCTTGCTCCCAAATATAATTTCACCCTCATCATTTTTCTTCAAAACTTCCAAAAGCTTCTTTTGTCTTCTTTCAGACTTTTTAACAGAAAAAGCATAAGCAATACTTATGACTCCAACTAACGCAAATATAAATCCACTCATCATAATATCAACTCCCGTAGCTTTACTATATCTTATTTTACTATTAATATATAGAAAAGTATATATTAATAGGTCTTATCACTTTAAGTAATAAAACTCACACTCGCAAAATTCCAAACTACAACTTGATTGCTCATAATATAACTTTAACTCTTTAACAATATCTAAAACAATCTCCTTCCACTTATTTAAATCAGAAAATGTAGGATTACATACTCCTCTTATTTCATAAGTATCTTCTCCACCTAATGGACAACCCCACTTTTCATGATATATGGTCTTTATTTTAGATATATTAGCAGAAACATACACCCCTTTTAGTTCATAATCTTTCTTAGCTAATGACTGCCACTTTAAATATATATCCTCTTTATTTTCATGTTTATTATTTTTATGAAAATGACCTTTATTAATACCTATAACAGCTACAAACTTTTGTGTTCTCACTTTATATCACCACACTTAAATATATCTATAATATATTTATTTTGCCTATAGTAATATAAATTAAACATTTTATTTTTAGCTTAATGAATCTACAATTAAAAGTATCGTAAAGAATATAGCAACTATTCCATATGGAATTAACTGACCTCTGTTTTTATCATTTTTAGAATACTTGTATTGTATGTAAAAATCTCGTAAAAAAAAGTTTATATAAAAAATTATAATAGCTAGGTGACGATATTCCAGACTTGCTATTATAAAAAAATAGATTAAAAGGCAAGCATTAGTAATGTTTAATATTTTAGTTAGATTATTGTTATTGCTCTTTAAAAAATCATCATTATTATAATTATCTTTTTTTGCTAGATAAAGAATTCTGATACTCTCATATATATTCAAAAGAGCAACTATAGAAATTAAAATTTTATTTATAATGTGAATCACATCCTATCAAACAGCTTTTTAAATTCTTTAATTTAGTACTCAATTTATACATATTGCATACTACTCTGTTGCATCTTCACTTATTTTTTCAAGATAAAATTTAATATATCGATTTCCTTTAAAAGTTAATTTTCCTATATTTCCTTCTAATATAATTGCATATTCTTTAAGTTTTACTAGAAATTCTATTTCCTCTCCATTTTCTAATTTAAAAACCAAATAATAAATTACATAGAAATTAGATACCCCCTCCTTCGAACTTACACTTGTTCTAGGATCCATCCTCTTTGAAATTAAAGTTGCTCTAACTGTTTGAATAGGTTTTTTCCTCTGCTCAATAATATCAATTACTTTTTTATAAATAGTCCTCAATAAAAAAGTAATTGTCATTAATCCTATTAATAAACCTATCATATCCCCTATTATCTCCATATTCCCTCCTGTTTTTTAAGTAATTAAACAAATTTATCTATTTTTGAACTTAATAATAACTATATCTTAAAACATTTTGGAATATTATTCAATTTCTTCAATTTTTGAACATTTCCCTTAATTTAAGTAAATGAAAGGTAGATATATCGATATAATTAGCATATTTTTTATACACCTCTTACAACTAATAATCTAACTAAAAATAAAGCTTATTAAAATACCTACTAAATAGGATTTTAATAAGCTTGCCTTGTTTTAATAAATTTGCTTAATTGTATAATTAAATTGAACTAATAAAAAATGTACGTTATCATATAAAACCTTAACTAATCCCCAAATAACCATTCATGGAATTGTTAAATACAAACTATGCTTGATTTAAATCCTTTAATACATCAAGAAAAACATTAAAAGGAATTGAAGCTTTTCATATGATAAAAAAGGGCAGGTCGAGGGTATAAATCGATGTGCCCTTGCTGAAGTTGAATTTATCAATAAATTATTTAGCTTAGTGACATAAAGTACAATTGAAAAAGGGATTACTCTAGCATTCAATATTTTTTGCACCAGAACCAAAATTCTTGAGGTTAGATAAAAATATTATTATAAATATCTTAATTACCTAGATTTCGTACAAACGAAATCTGGGTTATTTTTTTAGGGTCTTTGGGTTATTAAAAACTATCTATAAAAATACCGTGAATACAACGATATTTTGAATATAACTAAGATTCTATCTTATTAATAGTCCTAAAATTTGAGAACTCCCTACGGTCAAACACTCAAATTTTTTAACGGAATATTAAACGATAAAACCTAAGTTATATTAGTCAAAATATCTAAAAGCATTCACTAACATTTGTATAGACAGTTTTAATATTAGCAACTCTATTATAAATTAAAACTTCATCCCCTATTTTTACCATAGAATAAAAGACAAAAAAATAATACCATATTATTATAAAAGAATTCGCCTTGAAAAACAAATCTAGAATAAGAAAGGTGGTATTATTTATGAAAAGAATAACATTTAAACAGAATAATTGTAAAGAGGAGACTACTTCCACTTGGTTGATTGCTGTAATGAAATTTGGCTTAAAAATTGACTTTTTCAAGCCTTTTAAGTACTTTGAATTAAAAATGAAAAAAGTTAAATATTCTGTTTATCAAAAGATGATGACGATAATAATGTCAATTGTAATGGGCTGTGAATTTATGAAAGATATAAACGAAAAGCTCGGAACTGAAAAACTATCAGCAAATTTATTTAACATGGATAGTTTCCCGGATCAATCTCAAATTAATATTCTTTTAAGGCGAATGGATTCTACAAATATATCTCAACTTGAAGATATTCATAGCGAACTTTTCAAAGAACATAGTTCTTCGGCTAATTCTCAAGAGCAGATAGTCGTAGACTTTGATCAATCTGGTTTGATTGCAAATGGTAAATCTTATGAAGGTAGCACAAAAGGATACTTTTCAAAGAAAAAGAATCAATCTGGATATCAATTATCAGCAGCATTTGCAGGAAAAAATGCCGAGACAGTTGGAATGTATCTTGATTCTGGAAATGTTCATTGCTCACATAGATTCAGAGACCTTTTAAATTCTTCATTAGAAAAATATAGTGAACAATTAAAAATAAGTAAGCTAATTATACGTGCGGATAGCGGATATGGAACTGAGGAAATAATAGATATGGTATCTTCTGTATCAAAATTAAAATTCGTTATAAAAGGATATTCTTCTAAAACAGCAAAAAACATTGCAAAAACTATAGAAGCTTTTTTTAAAATGGCTAAAATTGTTTATCATATTAGAAACCTTAGGACTACTAAGTTTCATGGGATTTATGCTTTTTTGTGGATCGTTTTTATAACTCATAATCTTATTGTTTTATTTAAAGAAACACTATTAAAAGATACACCATTAAAAAATGTAGGTATCGGAGATTTAGTAAAAAAAGTAGGAAATGTAAAAGGATTTGTAAAGCGTACTTTAAATGAAATAATTGTAGATATTCCAACCATAACTAAACTTGCAAACCTCATTGCTAACGCAATGTGTAATCCTTCATATGAGCAATTAAGTTTTAATTTATGATAATTTAGATAAGAAATAAAACAGAACGTTTATTACAAATGATGGTAATGAATTAATTGCCTTTGTTTCTTTTTGTCTTTTTTGAAAATAACATATATTTAAATCCATTTCATATCTAAGAAACATGCTAAAAAAACAAATGGCATCAAAATGTTAGCGAATGCTTTAAATATTTTTGTATAAAACTTGAATTACAGCGTTTGAATATCCGTTAAGAAAGTTCGTTGTTTGACCTCGAGGGAGTTCAGAACTTTTAGGAGATTCAATAAGATGTAATTCTTAGTTTTATTAAAAATATTTACCACATTAGCGGTATTTTAATGTCATTTGTTTTGGGATTAAGACCTATAGTTTTTTCAAATTAGAGATTTAATCAATTGGTATTTTATAGTGAATAAATAATTACATTTGTACGAAATCTAGGTAATTAACTTTCTTGGAGTTTTTGACAATAAAACTTCTCAAAATTTTCGTTAGACATAGGTTTACCAAAAAAATAACCCTGCATTTCGTCACAATTATTTTCCTTACAGAAATCAGCCTGTTCTTCATTTTCAACGCCTTCAGCAACTACCCCTAGTTCAAGGCTTTTTCCTAAAGCTAAGACTGTTGAAGCAATTATTGAATTACCTTTTTCTTCAGTAATCTTACTTATAAAAGACTTGTCAATTTTCAATTTATTTACAGAAAAACTACTTAATTGACTTAAAGAAGAATATCCAGTACCGAAATCATCTATGGAAAACTTAACTCCCATCGCTTTTAATTTACTAATCGTATCCAGTGTATGTTTTACATTCTGCATAGCTATACTTTCTGTAATTTCTAATTCTAAGTATTGTGGTTCTAGCCCAGTTTCTTTCAATGTCTTTAAGACCATTTTTGTTAAGTCTTGTAACTCAAATTGCCTTACCGAAAGATTAACGGCCACAGTCAAAGGAGGGAATCCAGCGTTTTGTAAGGCTTTATTTTGGGCACAAGCAGTATGTAATACCCATTCGCCAATAGGTACAATCAACCCAGTTTCTTCAGCTAAAGGAATAAATTTTTGTGGAGGAACTAACCCCCATTGGGGATGTTGCCAGCGTATCAAGGCTTCCATTCCAGTTACTTTCTCAGTTTTAGTGTTTACTTTGGGCTGGTAATAAACTACAAATTCTTTATATTCTAGAGCGCGGCGCAAACTATTTTCCAGTTCTAATCGTTCAAGAGCTTTGGCATTCAAAGATGGTGTATATAGCTGGAAATTATTTTTACCCTTTTCTTTAGCCCGATACATAGCAATGTCAGCATTTGTCAGTAACACTTCATCATCTTCACCATCATTGGGACAAATAGTAATTCCAATGCTAATAGTGAGATACAGTTCGTGATTGTCAATTATTAACGGTTGCTTGATAGTATTAAGGATTTTATTAGCAATTCTACCTACGTTTTCTTCATGAGTTATTCCAGGTAGTAAAATTACAAATTCGTCACCTCCTATCCGAGAAGTGATATCGTCTTCACGTACACAACTTTTTAGTCTCTTGGCGATTTCTTTCAGTACTTTATCTCCGATATCGTGTCCAAGGGTATCATTAATAAGCTTAAATCTATCTAAATCAAGAAACATTACTGCCACCTTCTGGCCAGTATGTTTAGCACGAGAAATTTCAAGCTCAATACGTTCTTTTAATAAAAGTCGATTAGGTAGATTGGTTAAAGAATCGTAAAAAGCTTGATGCCTGATCATTTCCTCATAACGTTTTTGTTCCGTAATATCACGAAGGATAATAGTAAAAAAATATTTTTCCTCTACATAAAACTTACTTACTGTAAGGTCAATAGATAATGTGGAGGTATCCTTTCGCTGGCCAATTATTTCCTTGGTCATATGTATAAATTTATCATTAATATCAAAATTATCGTAATCTCTATAAGAAAGTTCTGGAATAATCATATTAATGTTTTCTCCTATTATCTCACTAGGCATATAGCCAAAAATTTGTTCAGCTGCAGGATTAATATATCTGACTATTCCATTAATATCGATAGTAATAATTCCCTCGATTGCATGGTTGATTATAGAACGCGCAAATGATTCACTTTGATCAAGTATTATCTCTGTATGTCTTGCACGTATTAAACGTCTTAGACGTTGGCGTAAAACAGCCCAGTTGATTGGCTTACTAATATAATCAGTAGCACCAGCCTCAAAAGCAAGGTTTACAGAGTTTTCATCTTCAAGAGAGGTAACCATAATTACAGGAGTAGACTTCCCATTAGGTAATTCCTGTAATTGAGTACAGGCAGTAACACCATCTACCTCTGGCATTACATAATCCATTAGAACGATATCGGGCTTTAGTTTTGCAAATAGAGAAAGAGCCGCGATGCCATCTTCAGCCTCAATAACCTCATAACCTTCATTCTCTAAAAAATTCCTAAATGTAAATCGAATTAATTTAGAATCATCTACTACAAGGATTAAAGACTTTCTTTTATCACATATATTTTGAATCATAATTTTTCCTTTCTAAGATCTCTCTTTTGTTTTTCCTAATACATATAATATACTTGCTTAATATATTTTCTTTTACTTATATCAATAATACAACATTTTCTGGTACAAATACAGGACTTGTTCAGTTTAAGAGAGTTAAAATTGCCATACATGAACTTTTACCACTTCCAGCTCCTCCAATAATTAATATATGACCGTCCTCTGTTTGTAATTTTGTGATGTACTTATCACCTATTTTCCCAAATATAAAACCTTCATCATTGTTCAATAGATCATCAAATTACCAAAAAGCTTTTTCATATGCTTTCAGACAAATGTAATCGTGCAACAAAAAGAGCTTTGAATCTTCCTAAAGATTTATTAGCTATTGATTCTACTACTGTTACAGTAGGAAAAAACCGTATCAAATGGGCTAAATTTAAGAGGGAAAAATCAGGCATAAAACTTCATCTAGCTTTAAATGTAACTCAAACGATACCATCACAAGTTGAAGAAACTATTGCCAATATTTATAAAGAACGTTGGAAAGTGGAGACTTTTTTTAGATTTATAAAACAAAATCTAAATGCGAAAAGATTCTTTGGAACAAGTGAAAACGCTGTATATAATCAACTTTTTTCTGCATTAATAGCATATATTATTTTGTATTTCACACATGCAGAAACATCTAAACGATAGAAATATACTAAATTATCATTAATTCAATTTATAAGGAAGTTGTGTGCTGATAATCTTTATAGAAAATTTTTCATAATCAACACACTTGGCTTTTGATGTTTAGTTGTTTCACCAATTTTTTCCAAACAACCTCTCACTCTTCTTCATATTCTATTGCAGAAGAGCTTATCACATCATGACAATATCTATGTGATTTATATCTTTTCCCTTGCGTTTCTTTAGAAATTATATCTATAACATTTCTTTTATTTATCATGTTCCTTAATACCTCACTTTAATTCTTTAGGTTTATTTGTGTTTTGTGGTATACCCTCCATAGGCATCATCTGTATAGCATAGCTATCTTCAAACAACCATTCTAGTTGATTGGCTCCTACTTCGTGACGAACTATCATCAGCATAACGTACTATTATAATACCTTTACTCATAATCTCTCGTTCCATTCCAACACCTTTCATCAGCTTACTTTAGGTACTTTTGTCATCAAAAACGTCCTTGCTTATAACTTATTATCCCATTATTTAGGCGAGAAGTTTTCTTTCAACCCATCGGCTCAGCAAAATACCTCACACACAAAAAAGACTTATAAAAAGTCCTTTTCTTCTAATAGTTAGCCTATATTATCACTACGTCTCCAGCCTCAATAAAATAGGTGGTGGGCTGAATTTCTATGCACTTATACTTTGTATAAATTGCCAATTATTATTATGGTTTATAACTTCTATATTTTTAAAGCTTACTTGTTTATAATTCTTTCCAGACATTGTTATATAGTTGCCTTCTATATCTTTTATATAAACTCCACCTTTACAAAAGCCACTTATAAACCCTACTTTTTTAAAGACTTTTACCTTATCATTAAGGTAGAACCCCTTTGAAAATTTAGTATTTTTCTCATTTCTTTTAGAAATTGTATTCTTTGTTTTTCTACCCTTTCGAGCAGTAGATTCATGCAAAGATCTTTTTTTCTTTCTGAACTGTTTTATATAAAAGATAACATTAGAATTATCTTTTATATTTACAATTCCACTAATAGCAATTGCATCATTATAATGTGTTTTATCCAATTCTAAGGCTTTTCTATTTGATGTTGTAATATTACCGTAGGTAACATCACAATCAAGTCTTTTGAGTATTTTCCTTCTAAGTATATTCATAAAAGTAGTTTCTTTATACTGCTTAGGTTTTTTAAATTTATAATTTATCTTGCCAGCATGAAAATCCGAATGGCAAGTCATACATACTGTAGCCAAGTTTTCAGCTCTATCAGAGCCTCCATCTTTTCGCTGAATTATATGATGTGTTTGTAATATATCATCTTTACTTTTACCTTTACAAATTTGACATTTGTAATTATCTCTAGCAAACACATAATATCTAAAATTGTAGAATCCATAGGATTTTCCTTGTTGATATTGTTCACCTGTAATATTTGGATTAATTATCTTTTGGACATCAAATTTGCCTAACTCAATAATTACTTTAGGATTAGGTACAAGTTTTATAAACTTATTAATCCAAAGTATTTGATTATCTATTCGACTTTGTATTGAAGGTGGTAACCATTCTTCAATGCGATTACTTTTAAAAGAAAACTTATGCTTAACCCACTTTTTCTTTTTAGGATTATATTTTCTAGTAGTTTTATATTTGAATTTGCATCTTCTATAACGAGTTTTGCGATTCCTTCTACTTCTCCTAAGTATTCTACGAGTAATTAGAAGTTCTTTTACATCAGTTCTAAGCTGAATAATTCCTTTAGACAATACTTTATCTTCACTTGTAATAGCTATTCCTATATATTTAGATCCACTATCTATTCCTATTTCTATAGGTTGCTTGTATCCACTACAACCATATAAAAGTTGTATGGTAAATGGTTTATAATTTATTATTTTAGCTTTATTTTGCTTCAATAGTTTTCTAGCTTTTGATTGTTTACATGGCATTAAAGGATTGCCATTCTTATTGATTACGAATACTAAGATAAAGTATTCCTCCTTTCAGAGTAGTTACCCTTAGACAATATTAGAATAGCTTCTTACATAAGGTTGACTGCTTCCTCCCATGAAAGCTGTTTACAGAGCCTTGATAACAAAATGTACTAGGGTATCATACAAAGTTATCATAACTATTCTAATGTAGCCAATTAAGGCTTAGTCTAGACAATAAGAGCTTTTACAAGCCCCCACTTCAACAACCTTTAGGTTGTAAGCGGTAGGTTATTGACATACATCTCATGTTACAGTTAAAGAGAGTAGAATGCCTCTTCACATATAATTATAACTCTAAAAAACATCCTTTGTAAACCTCTGTTTTTCAATACTTTCAAAGATTTTTCTCAAATTTGAGGTTGGTAAATTTCAATCTGTATTCACAAACATCTAAGTACCTAACTAAAAAAATAAGGCTTATTAAAATGTTAGTGAATGATTTAAATATTTTTGTATAAAACTTGTATTGCATCTTTTGAATATCCGTTAAGAAAGTTCGTTGTCTGACCAACGGGAGTTTAGAACTTTTAGGATATTCAATAAGATGTAATACTTAGTTTTATTAAAAACATTTAACACATTCACGGTATTTTAATAAGCCTTATTTTGGGCTTAACCACCATATAATCTTCTTAAAAAAATCACTTAGAATATATATTCCTACAATTAGTTTCCTTAACCAAAAATACAAACACATACCCTACAAGAGCACTCAAAAAGCAATACATAAATGCCTTACCATAAAGGTCAACACTAACTAAAGTAGCTCCATATTTATCAAAAATTCCTCCAAGTATAGATGGCATAATAGCAGCTCCAAAAATCCCTCCTATATTAACAATAGACGTTGATATACCCGCTATTTCTGGTTGGTTTACCTCTTTTGCACAAGCCCATCCAAGTACAAATGTAGAACAAGTAAAACCTAACGTAAACAACACAACCTTTAAGACATTAGTATCAAGTCTTCCTCCAAAAGCAATAGTAGCCCAACACAGTAAATAAACAGTTCCAAACATCATCATAGGAGTCTTTCTTTTTCTCATCTTATCAGAAATAACTCCAATAAATATACTTCCAATAGCTAGTCCTAAAACAGGAAGTATCATATAATTAGAAGCTTGTATCTTAGATACATTATATACATCCGTTATATACCCATTTCCCCATGCTCCAGTCAATGAAACAAATGCACCAAAACATCCTGCAAATATAAAGAATCCCGGCCAAGTTCCAGGATTAAGCATAACCTGTATAACTGCCTTTTTCATATTCACCTTAGTTTTATTAACATGCTTTATACCTTTACCTTCTATCTCAGCTATAGATGGATATCCCATATCTTTAGGATCATTTCTAACTATCATATAACAAAGTACACTTATTATTATAGAAAAAACACCCATAACAACGAATGAACTTCTCCAAGTTATAGCTGCAACAAGTAGAGCAAGAGGAGTTTGAGCTATTATTCCACCTAAATTCCCTGCAAAAGAAGTAATACCAGACATTATACCAAATTCACTTTCCTTAAACCAAACAGACTGTATCTTAAGTATCGGTACGAATACAACAGATACCCCTACACCAACAAGTAACCTTCCTGCAAATGCCCAAAATATAGTAGGAGCCATTCCAAATAAAATAGACCCTATTCCCGATAATAAAACCCCTATAGATACAGTCTTTCTAGCACCTAATGAATCTGCTAACATTCCAGCTGGAATTTGCATTATCATATAAGCGTAAAAATACATACCTCCTAAATTTGCAAATGTAGTTCCTGAAATATTAAATTCATTTATCAAATCATCCTTAACAACTCCAGGTGCTAATCTATGAAAAAATACTATAATATATGCAAACGCAAGTACTCCCCATACAATCCACCTGTATTTCATCATTTTGTCGACCTTGCTTTTATCCAAAATATCACAAGTTTTTGCCTCATTAAAGCTTGCCATATAAAAGCCCCTCTCTATTTTGTCTGTATAGAAATAAATTGTGTGACCTTTATAAAGCCACACAATTTATATATAATTCTATAATGCTTTCTCTTTTAATCCACTTTCAAGACCTTTTTTAATAGCCTTCATGTTTAACTCTACGAATTTTTCTTTAACATTATCTTTTAATGCCTTATCCCAATCTATTTCTTCAATTCCCAGTGACTTAATAAGTCCACCAAGCATTATTATATTTTGAGCTTTTATATTTCCAAGTTCTATAGCTTCGTTAGCTGCATCTATAACTGATACATCATCATACTTAGCTTCTATCTTTTCAATTATATTTTCTGGATATGCTTCTTTTCCTGATAAAACAGTTGCTGATGGAATAGCGTAATCATTTATTACAATCTTTCCACCTGGCTTTAAATACTCTAACCATCTTAAAGCCTCTACTCTTTCAAATGCAACAATTATATCAGCTTGACCTTTTCCTATTATAGGTGAATATACTTTTTCTCCATATCTTACTTGAGTTGTAACACTTCCACCTCTTTGAGCCATACCATGAACCTCAGACATTTTAACATCATAGCCTGAGTCTATTAATCCACTTGATAATACCTTTGAAGCTAGTATTATTCCTTGTCCTCCAACTCCTACTAATAAAACATTGTTTACCTTACACATATTATTCACCAACCTTTTCTATAGCATCAAATGGACATACTTGAGCACATACACTACATCCAACACACATATTTTTATCTATCTTAGCATATTCATCAAATGATATTGCTGGACATCCTGATTTTAAGCATACCTTACACTGTTTACACTTATCTTCTTTAACCTCATAAGACTTAGGTTTGCAGTCAAATCTCTCTTTATCTTCTTGAGAGAATTTTTTAAGAACACAAGGCCATTGAGTTATTATTACTGATGGTTCATCACATGCAAGAGCATTGTTTAAAGCTTCTTCATTAGCCTTTAAATCAAGTGGATTTACAACAGTTATATTCTTAACTCCTATCGCTTTACACATAGTTGGTATATCTATTTGATTAGTCTTTTCTCCCATTAAAGTATATCCTGTTCCTGGGTTTTGTTGGTGTCCTGTCATACCAGTTATTCTATTATCTAAAATTACAGTTACGGAATTACCTTTGTTATATACAACATCTATTAAGCTTAATATTCCTGTATGGAAGAATGTTGAATCTCCTATAACACTCACTACTCTCTTATCTACATTATGGAAATTAAATGCCTTTTGAGCTCCATGGCCAGCACTTATAGATGCTCCCATACAAATACATGTATCCATTGCATTAAGTGGTTCTGCTGATCCTAGAGTATAGCATCCTATATCTCCTGTAATCATTACATTTTTTTTCTTAGATAAAGTATAGAAGAATCCTCTATGTGGACATCCTGCGCATAATGTTGGAGGTCTATTTATTACATCTTCTTGAAGCTCAGCAACAGCAGCTGCAACTTCACTTTCTGTACCTAAAAGAGAACTTGCTATTATATCAGGATTCAGCTCTCCTAAATTAGATATTTTTTCTTTTCCTATACAGTCGATTCCTCTAGCCTTTAATTGTTCCTCTATAAATGGCTCAAGTTCTTCTATTACATATAAAGTTTCTACTTCTTTAGCAAAATTTTCTATTTTTTCAAACGGAAGTGGATAAGTAAATCCTAATTTAAGATAAGAAACATTATCTCCAAATACCTCTTTAGCATATTGATAAGATATACCAGAAGTTATAACTCCCACCTTTTTATCGTTCCACTCTACTCTATTTAAATGAGTTTCATTACTAAACTCTTCCATTTTCTTTAATTTATCTTCAACTACAACATGTAACTTTCTACCATTACCTGGAGTTGCAACAAACTTAGCTGTATTTCTCTCATAAGGCTTTATTCCAACTTCTTCCCTTTCTCCAAATTCAACTAAAGTTTTAGAATGACATATTCTAGTTGTAACTCTATATAAAACAGGTACATCAAATTTTTCTGATATTTCCATAGCATCCTTCATGAAATCCTTTGCCTCTTGTGAATCACTAGGCTCTATCATTGCAATCTTAGCAAATTTAGCATAATATCTGTTGTCCTGCTCATTTTGAGATGAATGCATTCCAGGATCATCTGCAGATACTAATACCATTCCTCCATTAACACCAGTGTAACCAAAAGTCATTAGAGGATCTGCTGCAACGTTAACTCCAACATGCTTCATAGCAGATAAAGATCTAGCTCCTGCTATAGATGATCCTATAGCAACTTCAAGCGCTACCTTCTCATTTGGAGCCCATTCAGAATATATATCTTTATATAAAGCTACATTTTCAAGTACCTCAGTAGATGGAGTTCCCGGATAAGCACAAGCTATACTTCCACCTGCTTCATAAAATCCTCTAGCAATAGCTTCATTACCTGTCATAAGTTTTTTCATTATAAATTTCCCCCTTATTTAAGCATGTATTTTATTAGCTTTTAATACTTCTTGTAATGCATCTATGAATTTCTGAATTTGCTCTTTAGTTCCTGTACTTACTCTTAACCAGTCTTTCCAATCCCAAAGATATCCTGGTCTTACTATTATTCCTTTTTTAAGTAATTCTTCAAATACTAACTTTGAATCAAGTCCAACATTTACAAATACAAAGTTTGAATTAGACTTTATATATTCCATTTCATTCTCTTCAAAGTATTTTTCCATCATATCTATACATTCATAGTTAAGCTTTACAGTTTTGTCTATATGCTCAGAATCATCTAAAGCTCCTATTCCTGCAGCTTGAGCTAATCTATTAACATGAAATACCATCTTCATCTTATTCATAGCACTTGCTATTTCACTTGATGTAAGTAAATACCCAACTCTTACAGATGCAATTCCTGCAACCTTTGAGAATGTTCTAAGTATAATAGTATTTGGTCTTGTTCTTAATATAGATAAAGAATCTGGATACGTATCATTCTTTATAGCATACTCATAATAAGCTTCATCAAATACTAAAACTACATCTTTTGGAGTATTCTTTACTAAATATTCAATATCATCTTTTGTCATTATATTTCCAGTTGGATTGTTTGGATTACATACATAAATTAATTTTGTTTTATCATTTATTTTTTGAACGAATTTCTCAAAATCATGTTTATAGTCTTTAAGCTCTATTTGGTGAGCAACTCCACCCATAAAAAGAACTTCACTCGCATATTTTCCAAATGTAGGATTAGCCATTATAGCCTCATCCCCTTCATTTATAAAAGTTTGAGCTATTATCTTTAAAAGTTCTTCTCCCCCATTACCTACAACTATATTTTCATGTTCTAGATTATACTTTTCACATAATCCATCTTTTAACTTAGTACAGTTAGGATCTGGGTATATATGTATACTATCTAATTCTTTTTTTATTTCCTCGATAGCCTTAGGCGATGGACCTAATGGATTTTCATTAGATGCGAGCTTTTCAATATCTTCAAGACCTAATTCCTTCTTTAATTCATCTACAGACTTTCCAGGTATATACGGTTTTATAGAAGCTACTTCTTTTCTAAACAGATTTTCACTCATAATTTCAACCCCTCTATATTTATGAAGTAAAACTTAATTCAGATGGAGTTTTTATTCCAACTGAATTTATAGTTGCACTAATCCAGAAGCTGTTAAGTTCTTAATTCCATTCTTCCTACAGATCGAATTTTAGAACTTTTAGCTTTCGGATAAAGTATATTAACTTTAATCAAAATTGCCTACCAAGATGTCTTTAAAAATGTTTGTAGAATATTAAGAATTATCTTTATATTAAGCAAATTTCATGCCAACTTAATTCCACTGTGAAAGTGTCTGTTTTTGTAAATAAAATTTGCTTCATGCTAACGCATCGCTCATATCGCCAACGAGTCCTACGGGCTCCGTTGCTCAAAAATAGTTGCAATTTTAGTTTTTTAATCAATGTTATCCATAGATTCAAATTCATATAATTTCATTATTGATAATATATATAAACGGGTTAAATGGTATTATTCTAAATACCATTTAACCCGTTTATAAACTTTGAGCAACTTTAATTCCATATTTGGTTATATTAGTTCCACGTCTACCCTTATTTATATCTACCATCATAAATTTCTCAAGATTTATTAGTATGAGTCTTATTTCTTGTTCGCTTATGAATATACCATTGTTTTTTGCTTTATCATATAAAGTTCTTCTGCCCAGTCTTTTTTCATTTTTGTAGCCTTCTTCAAGTTCTTTTAATAT
Source organism: uncultured Peptostreptococcaceae bacterium (assembly GCA_942492135.1). Lineage (GTDB taxonomy): Bacteria > Bacillota > Clostridia > Peptostreptococcales > Peptostreptococcaceae > Tepidibacter_A. Next base: position 96,001 of record CALODI010000010.1, on the reverse strand, counting down.
AAATATATACTTGTATTCGTCTTTTCCCACATCTTCTCTAAATTTATCTAACAATTTTTTTTCATGAACATTAAATACTATAGAATTTTCATGTTCTTCTTTAAATGGCAAATCATTTATATCTATAAAATCAGCACCTATATTAGAAAAATATTCTATATAGTTTTTCAGTTCTCTTATATTTCCTCTCCATGTATGATCTATAAGCTTTTCTTTAGCTGTTTGAGTTAAATTAAAATTATATCCTGATTTTTTTTTCATTTCATTCATTATAATCAGTATATCTTCTTTCCTATTTCTAAGAGGTGGAATTTTCAAAGGAAGTACATTAAGTCTATAGTATAAATCCTCTCTAAAATCTCCTTTTTTAACCATTTCCTTTAAATTTCTATTAGTTGCAGCTATAAGCCTTATATTTACTTTTATAAGCCTATCTCCACCGATTCTCATAACTTCTCTTTCTTGTAATACCCTAAGTAATCTTTTCTGCAAGTTTATAGGCATTTCACCTATTTCATCTAAAAATAAGGTTCCATTATGCGCAAGTTCAAAAAGCCCTGGCTTTCCACCTTTTCTAGCTCCTGTAAAAGCACCTTCTTCATATCCAAATAGTTCACTCTCTAGCAAACTCTCTGGGAATGCTCCACAGTTAATAGCTACAAACTGATAGTTCTTTCTTGAAGAATTATTGTGTATAGCTTGTGCAAATAGTTCTTTACCAGTTCCACTTTCTCCGCTTATAAGTATTGATGAATCTGATTTAGACATTCTAATTGCTATATCCTTTGTCTTAGTTATAGTATCACTACTACCAATTATATCTTCAAACCTATACTTAGCCTTATGGCCCTTCCCTATTAATTGTGCTCTTAATTTATGTTGCTTTATTTCTGTATCACTAAATTTTTTCAGTATAGCTATTGCTCCATATTGCTTGTTCGAATGTATTATAGGATGAATAGACACTACTACATCATATCCATTTACCTTTATAAGCTTTTCTTTTATAGGTTTTAATCTTTTTATTGCATCCTCAAATGGTATAGTCGATAAAGTTTCAGTTATATATTTTCCTACTATTTCTTCCCTTTTATAACCTATAATGCTTTGTGCATTGTTATTGCAAGAATATATTTCACCATATGAATCAACTGCTATTATTCCATCATCTGCAACTTGAAGTAATATATCAAGCTGACTTTCAAATTGGTTTGTTCTTCCCATAACATTAGAAAGACCAACATCCTTAGTCACTATTTCTTTATAGCTTCTTTTGATATCCTGTCTTTGTAATATATCTACTAAGTTTAACTTTACTCCTATATCTATAATTGTACTAATATCTAATAGAGTATTTCCTATGTTTATAGTATTATAATTTTCATTTTCATACTCTTTAAATACTATAACCTCACTTTTTCCTATATTTTTTTTTATACTTTCGCATATTGCTATAAGTTCTATGTGTCTAATACCAAGTTGATACATTACACAGGTCATTTGAAGTGCCATTTGATAATTATGATCTAATAAATATACCTTGCTTCCTGCTTTTATATTCATAATTCTTTCAAATGCATCCTTTGATATAGTTCTATTTAATATAACTAATTCAGCTTTATTCTTTATATGCTTTTTTATAGTTTCAAATACATTGTAAGAAGGTACTAGAACTACATCTGAATTTATATCACCATTTATTTCATCAACACAAAACTTTTCAATTTCTATATTTTGTGAAAACAAGCTTTTTATCTGTTCATAGTAAGTATTGATTTCTGATAAGGTATAGCTTATTATGCTGATTTTTTTCATTCAAATCACCTTTTCTTAGTATTTTAGGTTATCTCAATTGAAATATTTGCCTTTATTACATTATAAGGTAGTTATATTAAAAAGTCTTTATTTTAGAGATTTTCAATATATGCTTTTTTATTAAGTTCTGTGGGTTATCAGAAACTGTCTATGAAAATACCGTAAATGCAACGATATTTTGAATACAACTAAGCTTTTATCTTATTAATAATCCTAAAATTTGTGAACTCGCTACGGTCAAACACCCAAATTTCTTAACGAATTATTAAACGCTAAAAACTAAGTTGTATTAGTCAAAATATCTAAAAGCATTCACTAACATTTTCATAGACAGTTTTTAGTATTAATCTCTATATTATAAAATTTAATCTTACCTCGTTCAAATCTAAAGCATTGATGTAGTTTCTAAATAAATGTATATAGATATAATGATGTGGAAATATATTTGTATAAGTTAAAATCAAATTATTTTATCATTTAATTGGAGAGGATACAGTATGTTTAAAAAGATATGTGTTTATACTTTTTTAATATTAATAACTATAATGTTATTAGGATTTAGTCCTATTCAATCACTCAAGAATACAGCAATCTCTAACTTAGAACCCTCCTCAAGCAACGATTTAAAAGAGGAAAACATTCAGCTTAAACGTCATATTAAAGTACTCGAAGGGAGAATTTCACTACTTACAGACGCATTAAATGAATTGGGTGCTACGACATCAGAGCATGCTGCAAATCTTTGGGCTAAAGGTATACAAACAAGAAATGGTTATTTGCAATATTATGTATCTTGCGAGGAAATGAAAAATGAATTCAAAAAAGAACTATCCAAAGCGCAACGTACTTCTTGGGTAACTGGGTATTCAAGTCCTTGGGTATCAAATTATGATATTGTTGATAAAGAAAAAGTAAACCCTTTAACCTATAAATTCACTATAACTTTTGATTGGGCTACTTCTATTGGACCAAAGAATTCAACAGAAAGTACCATTACTATCACAAAAAGAAATACTAAATGGTGTGTAAGTGACATAGAATGGGGTGATAATATGAAGGAGCGTGTGTTCTAATTTATTACCCTTGCTATGCACAACTTTCATCTAAATCATATATAAAATCTCTATATCAGCTAATTTAAAATAAGGATAATTTAAATGTTAGCTACTTTTGATTAATCTTTTACTATAAAACTTAGATTGTATCGTTTAAATATCCGTTAAGAAACTTCGTTGTTTGACCGTAAGGGAGTTTAAGAAGTTTTAGCATATTTAATAAGATACAATCTCTAGTTTTATTAAAAGATTGATTAAGTAGCGGTATTTCAATTATCCTCATTTTCGCTTAAGTACCTTTTTAAGAAATTAAGGTTTAACTAGTATAATGAATTAACTTACTATTTATGATTATGGACAAAAAAGAGGTAGATAAACCATCTACCTCTTTTTCCCTTCACATCTATATATCTTCATACCTTGATTCATAAATTTATCTTCATACTCAGTTGTAACATTTCCTTCAAATTCACTATTTGCTAAATCAAGAGAAACATTCTGTAGCTTAAGACCATATTGAGATATTTCATTAAGCGAGAATTCAAATAACTTCTCATTATCAGTTTTAAAATGAATCTCACCATCATCAGATAACACCTTATTATACATATCTAAAAATCCACTATGTGTAAGTCTTCTTTTAGCCCATCTCTTTTTAGGCCACGGATCACAGAAGTTGATAAATAGTCTGCTTATCTCTTTCTCTTCAAAGTATTCTAGTATGTTCTGTACATTTCCCCATATAAAAAGTATATTCTCTAATTCACCTTCATCAGCTTTTTGAACAGCCTTTATTAAGACTTCTTCTTTTATTTCCATTGCTATAAAGTTTATATTTGGATTTTGCTTTGCCAAAGTAGTCAAAAATTTTCCTCTTCCAGTTCCAACTTCTATGTATATAGGATTGTCATTATTAAATTTTTGCGACCATTCTCCTTTGAAATTATCTGGATTTTTTATCACTTGCTTATCGTATGATAATAACTTTTCATCTGCACCTTTTACTTTTCTTCTTCTCATATTATGTCCCTCTTTCTATTCTATCTCTTCCATTTTCTTTTGCTTTATATAGGAGTTGATCTGCTCTATTTACTATATCTTTACAAGATTCTTGTTGAAATTGAACCGTTCCTCCACTTATTGTAACTATAGCTTTTTCATTTTTAAATTCAATATTCTTTATTCCATTTCTTATATCTTCTGCATTTTTATATGCATTTTCTATATCTACATTCGGTAACACTATTAAAAATTCTTCTCCACCATATCTTCCTACAAATCCATTTTTACCAACATATTGCTTAATATAATTAGATATTTCAACTAGAACATCATCTCCAAACTGATGACCATAGTTATCATTTACTTTTTTGAAATGGTCTATGTCAAACATTATTATGGATAAGTCACTTTTTAAGACACACGCTTTTTCTATTTCTTTCTTTAATATCTTATATATATGTTTATGGTTGTAAAGACCTGTTAGTCCATCTGTTATACTCATCTCTTTAAGTTGTATATTCATATGATTTATTCTATTTTCTATATCATATCTGTCCTTTATCATACTGTTCACAGATATGGCCATTCTTTTTAGTTCTGTATATTTTAATTCTTCTATATCTATGTATGTCCTTTCTTTTGAAGCTCTTTCGAAAAATGATACTACAAATTCTATCTTTTTGTTTATTTTATCATTTATTCTTTTGATATATATACTTACCATTAACATCATTACAATCATAAGTATTGTAACTATTTTAATTTCTTTTTTGAACGCTTCCTTTAATATAAATTCATTCTTTTTTATGTTTTTCTCGATATCATCTACGTATATACCAGAACCTATAACCCAGCCCCATTCAGGAACAGGCTTTGCAAAATATAGTTTGTTATTGTCTAAATTATTAGTATCCTTTATCCATTTTTGGATTAGATATGCTCCATATTCACTTTTTTTAGCCATCTTTATAATTTTTTGGCTTACTTTAACTCCATCGACATCCTTAATATTCCACATATTCTTACCTATTAACTCTGGATATCTACCATTTGCAAGTTCAACTCCATCATAAGTAATTATGAACATATATTGTTCATCGTTATCACCAAAGTGGATGCTTGATACAAATTTTGTAACTCGTTGCTTTATTACTTCTTCTATTTCTGCATCTGTATATTCCGTATTTTCTCTTAGCATTTCATATGTATTATTTTTTTCAAATTCTATGTATTCAAATACTCTATTCATTTGATTTTTTAGCAATTCTTTTTGATTCTCTATATACTCTGATTTCAAAGCTTCAGTTTCCCTTGAAAAATTTCTATATTCTCTAATCATATTGTTGACTTGTACTATAACTGTAATTATAATAACAAAAACAACCATACTTTTAAATAAATATTTTTTTATGCTAGTATTGTCTGACTTTAGCATTTTAACACCTCTTATTTTAGCATTAATCCTTATATTATATCATATACTATATTTCTTAAACATCTTTTAAATCTACCTTAAATATTTATACCCAATATTTTCTATGCTAATATTTATTAAGTTAACAACTCAATATTATTGATATAATATCTATGCAAGATCATTTGAGAGGACATTTATTTGAATATAGATAAGAATAAATTCATACAATCTTTAATTAACCTTTTATCTAAATTTTAATTTTGCAGTATATTCCCTATGGAAAGTATATTCTCATAAGATATTCACTATGTATCCACATTATGTGTATTACCACTAGGTATATGTGTATTATTTATGTGTATATTTATAAATTGCAATATATTTTTGTTCACAAACTGTGTATAACTTTTTTGAATATTTAGAATTCATTCATTGATACATATATTACCAAGTGAGATTTAATTATGGTATACTTACATTTCTTTATAATGTTTGAAAATAAGGACACAAAATATTACAAATGATCCCATTGTAAAGGTATCGTCTATAGTATTAAATTTTAATGATATAGATGCAAGTAATAAAAATGTTATTACATAGTAGATTAACTTATTTTTAAATTTTTTATTATTATTCCTGCTCATATATAAATACATCTTCTATATTACAATTAAATACTTTCGCAACCTTGAACGCCAAAATTAAAGACGGGTTATATTTACCTTTTTCAAGGGAAATTATTGTCTGCCTAGATACTTGAAGAAGCCTTCCTAGACCTTCTTGAGAAAGATCTTTATTTTTCCTTAGCTCTGCTAATCTGTTTTTCAAAATCTGAAAACCTCCTTTTGTAAAGTATACTTTACATATGAAAGTAAAAAAATAACATTTTGAAATGATTTAAAACCAAAGTCTATAAATATAAGATGAATATATAGGATTCATAAACTTATTCATTGTAATGGCTACGCCGAAGACTATGTTGTAGGCTATACTCTTTTTTCTATCATTTCACGAGCTATATTAGCCTCACTACGTTTCACAAGTATTTTATAAGTTGTATCTCTTATCCTAAATCCATTTCTACCTCTAGTTTCATTTGTAAATTTACTCTTAACTTCCATATTAGAATCTCTAAATTTATTTTTAATAATTGCATAATCATCTATGTTCTTAGTTATATAAACAACCTCTCATGTATATATCTCAATCAACTTTATCACACCAAATATTATTATCCCTAAAATAAGAAGTAACTGAAATATCAAATTATAATCTACCGAAACAACATTTTGCATAATATCCCCCCAATAATACTTTCGACTTATTTTCTACAATTATACTATTTGCTTGAATAAATTTCCACATAATTATACAATGAAATTATGTTTTTTATAATAATAAAGAATTATAAAGTTTTCGTTCTGCGGATAACATTAATGTAAGAACTACACTTTCAACTATTTTAAGCAACGGAGCCCGTAAGGGATCGTTGGCGACATGAGTCAGTGCGTAGAAACTAGACGAATTTTAGGAGGTTTTTTATATGTTGGGGAGTTTAGCAAATGGATTGGCAGTATTTATAGGAAGTTTAATCGGCCTTTTATTCAAAAAAGGTATCGGTGAAAATTATAAGAAAATACTGATGGACTCTATGGGATTGTGCATATTCTTAATAGGAATTATGGGTGCTACAAAAGCTCAAAATATACTACTTCTTATAGTTAGCTTGGCAATAGGTAGTGTTATTGGCGAGTATCTGAAAATCGAAGAAAATTTGGACAAGTTAGGCGATTTTATAGAGAGTAAATTAGTAAAGAAAAAGGGAAGTATTGCAAAAGGATTTGTAACATCTACATTAGTATTTTGTATAGGTTCCATGGCAATCATAGGCGCTCTAGAAAGCGGTTTAAACGGAAACCATCAAACTCTTTTCGCCAAATCGATAGTTGATGGAATACTATCTATAATATTTGCATCAACATTTGGAATAGGAGTTTTGTTCTCATCAATCTCTGTTTTCTTATACGAAGGATTTATAACAATTGCAGCATCTTCTGTAAAGATGTTTTTAGTAGACAGCGTTGTAAGCGATATATCATCAGTTGGGGGAGTTCTTATCATAGCAATAGGTCTTAATGTACTAGACATAAAAAAAATAAAGGTAGGAAATATGCTACCAGCAATATTCATACCCTTAATTTGTTTCATATTAAAGCTTATGTATTTTAAAATAATTCACTAATTACCAAGATTCTATGACTTAAAAAAATATCGGATTTAAGCATACATATTATACTTATTATCCGATATTTATTATACTATATTAAATATTTAATCCCTATGGACTTTAATATTTAACTATAAAGTATCTTTTCCTTCATCCCAGTTTGCTGGGCAAGCAGCCTTAGTCTGTAATGCTTTAAGAACTCTAAGAAATTCCATAACATTTCGTCCAACTGAAGTATTATTTATAGAATAATATTGTAAAATACCATCAGGATCTATTATAAAAGTCCCTCTTAATGCAATTCCACCAGCTACATCTAAAAATACTCCGTATTCTTTAGATAATTGTTTATCATAATCAGATAGAAGTGGATAATCAATTCCGCCTAAACTATCGATCCAAGCTTTATGGCTAGGTATACTGTCTGTATTAACTCCTAATACAGTAGAGTTTAATCCTTCAAATTTCTTTAACATACGATTAAACTCAGGTACTTCAGTGCCTCAAACAGGTGTAAAGTCTAGTGGATAGAAAAACAGAACAACGTATTTACCTCTTAAATCTTTTAACGCAATATCTTTATCCTGTGTACTTGGTAATGTAAAATCAGGTGCAGGTGAACCAATCTTAATCATTTGTTACCTCCTATTTTATTATTCATCAATATATATTATCTTCTTACAAAAATACTTTTATACTTAATTTATTAATTAGTTCTATAAAAAGTCTTCCTATTAAGATTCTACATGTAGACTGTTTTGAAATTCGTAATGGAATTTATATTTATATACAATTTAAATAAGAATATAATTTCCTACTCATTATAATATAAGTATTTTAGATGCATCTTAAACTAAATATACCCTTATTTTAAACTAAATCTTTCAAACTCATTTGGATAGATTCCATAATTTCAACAACGCTCATGTCGATTCCATTTATTTTATCAATGAATTTTATATCACTACCAGTCAAAGTTGTATTGATATTTTGATTTTGCATGATTCCATTTAAAACTTTAATAATTAATTCTTTGTCTTCATCCATATAATCCAAATCTTTTAAACTTATTTCAATCGATTCCTTCACTTCAAAAACACTCATGTTGATTCCATTTGTTTTATCCACAAGTTGTATATCTCTACCATCAAATGTTGTATTGATATTCTGATTTTGCATGATTCCATTTAAAACTTTAATAATTATTTTTTTATTTTCACTCATATTGTATTTCTCCTTTGAAATAATTTTTAAATTCCAATATTACTTATATGCTTGAATAATAAAAAGTGTTACATTATTTTTAAAGTTTTTGATAGATATTTATTTGTCTTCTATATCTACTCTTTTAACAAATCTTCAAAAGTTACCTTTTCAAGTTCTTCAAGTAAGATCTTTTGAATATTTACTAAAGCTTTATGAATTTTGCATGTATTAGTTCTTTTCATATTACAATATTCTTCATCACCCAAGCATCTGTTAATATATATAGGACCATCTATAGCTTCAACTACTTCTCTTAAAGTTATATCTTTAGGATCTTTATTTAACATATATCCACCTTTTATACCTCTAAAAGATTTAACTAAGCCCTGTTTTGCCAGCTTTCTAAGAATTTTCAATGAAAACCTCAAAGTTATATTCTCATTCTCTGAAATCACTCTCGCCTCTACTCTTTCTCCAGATGATATGTTACAAAGAAACAATATTATTCTTAATGCATAATCTGCTTCTTGAGTTATTTTCATATAATCACCTTCTATACTATACTTATTTTATTAATTATTCGTAAGTATTATTTTTCACAAAATTTATACCTTATATACATCTGCTCAAAATGATGTTTTTAAAGGTATTTTTTACTTAAATTTATTCACTTAGAATTAAGAAAAGATGGATATGGAAATATTTCCACATCCATCTTTTTTTATAAAATTTCTATATCATCCCCAGCCTTAATAACTCCACCTTCAATAATTCTTGTGAATATCCCTTCTCTTGGCATTACACAATCTCCAACCAATTTTTTTATCTCACACCCACCGTGGCATTCCTTACCGATTTGAGTTACCTCTTGAATAGTCTCTCCAACCTTTAGCTTAGTTCCAACTGGTAATTCATATAGTATAATTCCTTCAGTAGTAATATTTTCTGCAAACTTACCACTTACAAGTCCCTCTACTCCAGATGATTTCATTTTATCTATACTCTCTTGACCAAGTAAACTTACTTGTCTATGCCAGTCTCCTGCATGAGCATCTCCAACAAGTCCATGGTTTTCTCTAAACTCCCCTTGTGGTATCGGATGCTTTATGACACCTTTTTTCTCACTTATATTTATATCTATAACCTTCCCAAACTTATTCATAATAATTTTCTCCCCCTTGAACAATTTATTTTCTCCCAAAGCTAAAAGTTCTAAAACTCCATCTGAATTAAGTTTCACTTTATATTATAATCAGATTTTCCACCAGTCTTTTTAATAAGCTTTATGTCCCCTATAACCATATCCTTACCAATTGCTTTACACATATCGTAAATAGTTAAAGCAGTCATAGATACAGCAGTTAAAGCTTCCATTTCAACACCTGTTTTCCCATATGTTTTAACAGTTGCTTGTATTTCTATTCTTTCATCTAATACATTAAATTCTATATTTGCACCAGTTAAGAATATATTATGGCACATCGGTATCAAATCAGACGTTTTTTTAGCTCCCATAATACCACCAATCTGAGCAACAGATAAAACATCTCCTTTTTTAATAAGGCCATCTTTTATTCTATCTACAGTTTCTTTTTTCATATGTATTATTCCAGTTGCTATAGCAACTCTTTCAGTATCATTCTTTCCCCCTACATCCACCATTTTAGCTCTTCCACTTTCATTAAAATGTGTAAACTCCATAACTAACCCCCTATTGCTATCATATTTCTAGTTATATATTCACCATGTTCTAGATGATGTTCTTTAGGCTTTTTAGAAATTGCATCTATTATTATATGTTTTATATCTTCTTTATTTCTAAGCGGTGTCTTCAAATCTATTTCATAATCAGAGTGAAGACATAGTTTTAACTTACCATCACTAGTAAGTCTTACTCTATTGCAGTTAGAACAGAATTTACATGATATAGGGTTTATAAATCCAACCTTTCCTTTTGCATTAGGTAGTTTATAGTAGCTTGCAGGTGAGTTTATATCATCTCTTTTTATCTCTTTTAAATTCTCTACCTTTTTTAATACATAATCATTAGAAATAAAATTATCAATAGCCCAATTCCTAGCCTCACCCATTGGCATAAGCTCTATAAATCTTACATCAATACCTCTATTAGTAATATTAACTAAATCCCGAATTTCATCATCATTAAAACCTCTTATTAAAACAGTATTTAACTTAATAGGACTTAGTCCTACTTCTTGAGCTTCTGTTATACCATCTAAAGTATCTTTAAGTTTTCCACCTCTAGTTATATACTCATATTTTTTTTCATCCAATGTATCAAGGCTTATATTTACTCTATTTACTCCAGCATCTTTTAACATTTTTGCATATTTTTTAAGCATTATAGCATTAGTAGTTATAGCAAAATCTTTTACCCCTTCAAGTTTTCCTATATTCTCAATCAAACCAAGTATCCCTCTTCTAACCAAGGGCTCTCCTCCAGTTATTCTTATCTTATCTACTCCCAACTCTACAAAAACCTTTGCTATAGTTTCAATCTCTTCAAGTGTCAATACATCACTGTGACGAATCTTATCTATCCCTTTATTTGGCATACAATATCTGCATCTTAAATTACATAAATCCGTAACTGAAATTCTCAAATAGTTTATTCTTCTATTGTATGAATCTATCATATAAAATCCCCCGCAATTACGACATTCCTTTATCCTTAATACATATTATATCATTTTTTTATCTTAAAATATTTTATGTGTATCATATTTTAATTAGTCTAATTTCAATCTAGTTAGCAAAATAAAAAAGTCTTTCTTTGAAAGATTTTAAATGTAGACTTTTTTGAAATTCGTAACGGAAATTATACTTATCCATAACTTAGATAGGAATATAATTTCCTACTCATTATAAAAAAATGACGCTTATTAAAATATTTAATACAGTAGCGTTATTTTAATAAGCATCATTTTTCTTTAAACCACTAGAATTTCAACTATCTAATTAAATTTCACTTTATAATAAAGCTGCACTCTTATTTCTCTTATCTTTTAATGACTGCTTTATATCTTCGTCTTTAACTATCTTAAATGCATCTGTAGGGCATACTTCAACACATGCTGGACCCTTATCTCTATTTATACAAAGATCACATTTATTAGCTATTATTCTTTCCTTAAAACACAATTTTTTAGAATCCATATCAATTAAATTTGGTTGAACTACCTTCTCTCCATTTTTATAATAATCTACTAATTCAATAGCTCCTAATGGACATGCAATCAAACATGTTTTACAACCTATACAAGTTTCTTCATTTATTTGTATACTTCCATCTATATTTACTATAGACCCATTTGGACATACATTTGCACATGGCGCATCTTCACAATGTCTACATTGAATAGGTGCACTAACAGCGGCTGTTTTTACAACACTAAGTCTTGGATTAAACGATATATTTTTACACTCTGGATTGAAGATGTCTTCATCAGAATGTGCAATAACACAAGCTATTTGACATGTTTTACACCCTATACACTTATTAGGATCTGCTATAACAAAAGTATTCATTAACATTTCTCCTTTCTCGATCCATATTTTGTATGTAGAAGATGATGTGATTGTTCTCCAAGTGGTTCACCTAAAAACTCCTCATACAATTTTTTTATACTACTATTTTCATGAGATTTTCTTACTGTACACTCACCATCATGAGTGTACAGTGATTTTTTTCTATTGTCATATGCAGTTTCTTTATATTTATCTAAAATAACCTTAGGTTGACCTCCACCACTTATGCAACCTTCTGGACATGTCATAACTTCTACAAAATGTAGCTTAGATTTATTATTTTTGATATCTTCAAGTATAGGTCTCGCATTTTCAAGTCCTGATACTACCGCTACATTTAATTTCATATTTCCTACATCAATACTAGCTTTAGTTACTCCATTTCGTCCTCTTACACAGTGTATATCTATATTTGGTATACTTTCATTTGTAATAAGTTCATATCCAGTTCTAATAGCAGCTTCCATAACTCCACCAGTAGTTCCAAATATCGTTCCAGCTCCTGTATAATCTCCTAAAGGATTATCAAATCCTTCTTCTTCTATATTTTTAAAGTCAATTCCCATATCCTTTATCAAATAAGCTAACTCTCTAGTAGTTATAACAACATCCACATCCTTATATCCACTGCTATACATCTCTTCTCTATCACATTCATATTTTTTGCAAGTACAAGGCATTACGGATACACTAAATACATTTTTAGAATCTACATTATCTATATCAGCTCCGTAGGTTTTAAATATAGTACCAGCCATTTGCTGAGGAGACTTACAGCTTGAAAGATGGTTTAAAAGTTCAGGATATTCTTGTTCCATAAATTTAACCCATGCCGGACAACATGAAGTGAACATAGGTAAATTACTATTTTCACTAACCCTCTTAATAAGCTCACTACCTTCTTCCATTATCGTTAAATCGGCTGAAAAGTTAGTGTCATATACTCTGTCAAATCCCATTTTTCTAAGAACAGCTGCAAGCTTTTTATCTGTTAACAATCCTAAATCTAGACCAAAATCTTCTGCTAAAGCAACCCTTACTGCCGGTGCACACTGAACAACCTTATGTAATTTTTCATTACTTAAACTATTTTTCACTTTTTCTACATCGCACATATTATAAGCTGCAAATAGAGGTTCTTTAACCGTTTCAAGCATGCCTCTTTCTTTTAACTTTATATCTACAGGAGTAGTATTTCCTTCAAACTCACTTGAATAAGCACTACATATTTGTACACATTGCCCACATACAACACATTTATCTTCGTTTATACTTTGAGCTTCTCCTTGTTTTCCCTCTATAGCATCAACAGGACATATGCTTGCACATCTTCTGCATCCTGTACATATTTCTTTATCTATATTGACTATCATCTCCTATCCCCCCTAAATTAAAGATTCATAAGTCCTAGTGCAGCTTTTATATTTTTATTCTTTTTATCTTCTTTAATATTTACAAGCTTTAATGCATTTTCAGGACATGCTTCTATACACGCCTTAGTCTCTTTTCCTTTACATAAATCACATTTATATGCTATCATTTTTTCCTCTTCAAGCCCTAATTGAATCACTTTCTCTTCATTTTTATAATGTGGTAGTAATTCTATCGCACCTATCGGACATGCCATAAGACAAGTCTTGCAACCTATGCAATTTTCATCTACATAAATAGTATTATCTTCTTGCTTTATAGCTTTATTAGGACATGAATTTGCACAAGGTGCATCTTCACAATGTCTACACTGTATAGGTGCACAAAATTTTTCATTCTTTACAAGATATAATCTAGGAATAACGGGAGTAGTCATCGTTCCTACTGTGTAACCTATATTATTTTCTTCATTGTGTACGCTAGAACAAGCCACTTCACAAGATTTGCATCCTATGCATTTGCTTGGATCTGCTATAACAAAAGTATTACAATTCCCTTTCATTCTCCCCCCAACCTTTCATACTTAAATTTTTACAACCCTCATATTCTTTCTTATTTTAGTGTATTCATCTTTTATATATTGCTCGGCTTTTTCTTGGTCATGTATTTTTTCAACCTTTATAGCACAGTATTTGAATTCAGGAGTCTTTGAAATAGGATCTAAGCTATCTATAGTAAGTTCGTTACAAGATCCAATCCACCACTGATAAGTCATAAAAGTAGAACCTTTTTTCACTCTATCAGTAACACTAGCTCTAGTCATAACACTTCCTCTTCTTGAGCTTACTCTTACTAATTCTTCATCCTCTATACCTAACTTTTCGCTATCCTCAATACTCATTTGGATGTACCCTGGCTCATCAGCAAGCTCTTTTAACGCTCTACAGTTACCAGACATAGTTCTAGCAGAATAATGACCGACCTCTCTAACAGTTGAAAGACTAAGTGGATATTCTTCATCTGGAAGTTCCTTAGGTGCTCTCCACTCACTTGCAAATAAATTACCTTTTCCACTAGGAGTTGAGAATTTATTTCCTTTATATAAATACTTAGTTCCTTTATGATCCTCACTTGGACAAGGCCACTGAACCCCACCTAACTCATCCATCTTTTCATAACTTGCACCAGCAAAACCTGGACATAAACTTCTAAGTTCATCCCATATTTCCTTTGTATTTTTGTACTCCATAGGATATCCCATGGCAGTAGCTATTTCCGAAATTATCTGCCAGTCAGGCTTAACATCTCCTTTAGCCTCTATAGCCTTATTAAACTTTTGGAATCCTCTATCAGCACAAGTATATACCCCTTCATGCTCTCCCCAAGAAGTAGCAGGAAGTATAACATCTGCATGAAGAGCAGTTTTGTTCATGAATATATCCTGAACTATAACAAAATCTATCTTATCTAGTGCTTCTCTAACCTCTGAAGAATTAGGATCACTTTGAACTGGATCTTCTCCAAATATATAATATGCTTTGATTTTATCTTCTTTTAGAGCTAAATGTGGAACCTCTGTTAAAACATATCCATTCTTATTAGAAAGCTTAACATTCCAAGCTTTTTCAAACTTTTCTCTAACCTTATCATCAGTTACCTTTTGATATCCTGGATATACATTTGGAAGAACTCCCATATCACAAGCTCCTTGAACGTTATTTTGACCACGAACAGGACCTATACCAACATTTTCACGACCAAAATTTCCTGTTAAAAGAGCTAATGATGCAAGTCCCTTAACAACATCAACAGCTTGAGAAAACTGACATACTCCCATTCCATAAAGTATCATACTGTCATTTGCCTTAGCATATTCTCTCATAGCCTTTCTTATATCATCTGCCTTAACCCCTGTTATCTTTTCAGTGTATTCTGGAGTGTATTTCTCAACTAAAGCTTTATAATCTTCAAATCCTTCAACATGATTTTTTACATAATCTTTATCATAAAGATTTTCATTGATTAAAACATTTCCAAACGCATTAACCAATGCCATGTTAGTTCCACCTTTAATAGGAAGCCACATATCTGCAATTCTCGCTGATTCAGTAATTCTAGGATCTGTAACTATTATCTTTGCTCCATTTTCCTTAGCTTTTATTATTCTTCTTGCAACAATAGGATGCGAATCTGCTCCATTATATCCGAATATAAATAATAAATTTGAATTTTCTATTTCATTTATTGAATTAGACATTGCACCACTACCTAAACTGTAAGCCAGACCGGCTACTGATGGAGCATGTCAGATTCGAGCGCAGTGATCTATATTATTAGTACCTATAACTGCTCTCATAAACTTTTGCATTATATAGTTTGCTTCATTTCCAGGCCCTCTTGCACAGCCTGTACCCATTATAGAATCTGGCCCATACTCTTTTTTAATCTTATTAAGTCTTGTTGCTACATAATCAATTGCCTCATTCCACTCAACTTCCTCTAATTCCCCATTTTTTCTAATCATAGGCTTTTTAATTCTAGCTGTAAGATACTGAGGATCTCTTAAAAAATCCCATCCATAATGACCTTTGAGGCATAGATTTCCTTCATTAGTTCTTCCATTTGCAGGTTCAGCTCTTACTATTTCCCCCTCTTTAACTACAAGATACAGTTTGCATCCTGCCCCACAATAAGGACATACAGTTAATATTTTCTCTTCCATACAATATCCCCCTTATAACTTTATTTTTAAAAAGAGCCTATAAGATATTTTTAACTTATAGGCTCAAATTGTTATCAGTCATTAAATCTTCTTGTGTATTCAAATTTCTAAACATGTCCCAAGTTGAACTAAATTCTCTAGCTTTATCTTCCTCAATATACATAGTATTTATATTATTTATAAATGAAAATAAAGACCTTTTATTATTACAAAGATATTCCTCAATTTTATTTATTATTCTCTTATTATAAAAAGAATTTAATGGTTCTATATAATTTTGAGATTTTGTTACACATGCATCAACATCTTTTATCATACTTTTCATATAATTTATATAATCTATATTAACAATAGGCATATCACACGCTATAAAATATACATATTCACTAGAAGCTTCTTTTAGACCTACATGTATTCCACCTAAAGGCCCTTTATCTTTTATTTCATCACTCACTATGTTAACTTTATAATCTTTATAAAACTCTTTTTTATTAGTTACTATTATTATCTCTTCAAATTCTGTCTTTAGATTATCTATTAAAATATCTATTAACCTTATCCCATCTATTTTTAAAAACTGCTTGTCAAATTTCATCCTAGAGCTTTTTCCCCCTGCTAGTATTACTGCACTCTTGAATTTGTTCATAATTTCACCTATTTTCTAGCACATTCAGTTGTTTTACCTTTAAGTATTTCAAGTCCATGATGAATGCTCTCTATAATGTATTCAAGAGATTCCTTAACAGCCTTAGGGCTTCCTGGTAAATTTATTATAAGAGTCTCATTTCTTATGCCACTTACCCCTCTTGATAACATTGCTCTTTTAGTTATTGAAAGACTATAATACCTCATAGCCTCAGATATCCCAGGAGCTAATCTATCTACAGCCTTACGTGTAGCTTCTGGAGTAACATCTCTTTCACTAAATCCAGTTCCACCAGTTGTAAGAATCAAATCGATATTAAGATCATCACTCATATGTATCATTTCGTTAAAAAGAGTATCTTCTTTATCAGGAAGAATAACATACTTTTCAACTATATATCCATTTTTAGTAACTATATCCTCTATTAATTTTCCACTTTCATCTTCTCTTTCTCCTATATATCCCTTATCACTAGCAGTAATTATACCTACATTAAACACTAGAATTCCCCCCTTAACTACATTTATTTCCATAATACTACCACAACCATGCTAAATTCGATATATATAACTTCGATAAAAATATATCAAATTCCTCTTTAATTATTGACTTTAAATTGTTAATTTTCTTAATTTTTTGTTGACCTTTACCTAAGGCTAAGGTTTATACTTTTAATCATAAGGGGTGATACTATGGGTAAAAAATATACTATAAAAGAAATGTCTAATGTTTTAAATATATCCAGTAATAAAATAAGATTTTACGAAGAAAAAAAATTGTTAAATCCCATTAGAAATGATAATAACTATAGGGTTTATACTGAGGAAGATTTAGCTAAACTACAGTTGATACTTACATATAGAAATTTAAACATATCCATAGAAGATATTCAAAATTTAATGAAAAACTGTTCCAAAGATAATATTTTGAATCATCTTTACAATCAATGTGAAATCCTCAATGATGAAATGCAAAAAATGAGAACAATAAAAACATCTCTAGAAAATATAATGGACTGTATATACGAATCAGATAAAAATAATTATACAGATTATATAATAGAATCTGTTAAAAAACTCAATCATATTAATAACCTAAAAAACAATTGGAGTGATAAATGGAATTTCGACGATTGGTCTAAATCATATGATGAATTTGTAAAAAAAGATAATACAACCATTCAAATATATAAAAACTACAATAAAATACTAAATAAAGTTTTTGTTAAAAGTACAAAAAATTTAAAAAACAGTTCTAAAATACTTGAAATAGGAGTTGGGACAGGAAATCTATCTAAAATATTCTTAGATAAAAATTACGATATAATTGGAATAGACCAATCAAGAGAAATGCTAAATGTAGCTAAACAAAAATTCCCAAAACTAAAACTAAGACTAGGAGAATTTCTAAAAATACCTTTTGAGAGCAATACATTCGATTCAATTGTATCGACTTATGCCTTTCACCATTTAAATAACGAAGAAAAAATCATTGCGATCCAAGAAATGTTGAGAGTTCTTAAAGAAGATGGGAAAATAGTTATTGGAGATTTGATGTTTGAAAATGAATCAATTAAAAGCGAGATCTTAAAGACTCTATTAAAACATCAAATAAATGAAATTGAAGATGAGTATTATTCAAATATCGAATTTCTTAAAAGTGAATTTGAAAAATATAATAAGTATATCCATTATACTAAGATAGATAAGTTTAATTATGTAGTTGAAGTATCTAATACCTAAACTACAAAATTCACTTCATTATATATTATAGCTCACGGAATCAAGGATTCGTTACAGACTCACTTTCTTAAAAATAATACTGCTATCAATACAATAAATAGTCATGATTAGAAACCCAATATTTTAGATTAAAATAAGAATTAGAATTTAATATCTAATTCTTATTTTTTTGTGACTTATAGTGATATAATGTAAATTTTTGTGGTATTATATAAGGAAATGGTTAATTCAATTTTCAGAAAATCAACTAAATTGAATTTTTGTTAGAACAAGTGATGTATGGTCAAATTTGGACGCCTTATACCATACTGATGTAGTGGCGTAACCTCCTAATTATAATAAAGCGAAACTTAATTCAGATGGAATTTTACCCCAACTGAACTTTTAGCTTTCGGATAAAATTATAGTTAGTTTTTTTATGTAAAAAACTATATAGTTATAAGTCTTTTTATCTTTTAAGACAACTAAAAAATAAGATAGCGGAATGTGATATTAAAATTTAGAAATTAAAAAAGGAGGAGATTATACTGTTGAAAATACCATATAAAGAAAAATTACAAACTAAAATTTGTTTGTCATTTTTAATAAGTATTTTATTAATTGTTTCTACATTATCTAGCATAATATATTTTAAAAGCTATGATATGTTAGTAAATAATGTAGGTAAAAAAGCTTCTAAAATTGTAGAATCAGCTGCTCAAACTATTGATGTTAAAGAACTTAAATATTTAAAAACGACAGAAGATATGGATAAACCATATTTTAACCAAATGGGAGAACAACTAAATTATATTAGAAATATAGCTGGAGCAAAATATTTGTATGCAATGAGAAAAAATGAAAATGGTGAATATGTTTATATAATAGAAAGTTATGATTATGATAGTGAAGAATCAACAGAAATTGGAGAAGTAGAAGACACTTATTATCCAGGTTTTGAAGCTGTTATGCAAGGAAAAATATATATAGATAATAAAATACAAGTTGATCACTATGGTGCACTTTTATCTGCATATTATCCTTTGAAAGATACAAATAATAATGTAGTAGGTTTTGTAGGCGTAGACTATAATGTAGAAGATGAATATAAAGAGTTTCAAAAATTTAGAACCACTATTTTTATACTATCTATAGGATTATCAATATTAGCAATAATATTTGGATTTATATTTTCAAGAAGTATATCAAAACCACTAATAAATTTAGCTCAAGCAACTAACAAAATTGCTAACTATGATTTTAGCATTAATAATATTGATATTACAAATAAAGGTGAAATCGGTTTATTAACAAATAGTTTCAATAAAATGACTGAAAACATTAAAACTTTAGTACATAATATTAAGGATACAACTATAAAGTTAGATAGTACCTCTGAATCAATAGCGTTATCTACTGAAGAAGTAAGTATATCAAGTGAAGAAATTTCAAAAACAGTTCAAGAAATTGCTTCTGGTGCAAATGATCAAGCTGTAGAAACTAATAGTTGCGTAAAAATAACTAATGGTTTAGCTAAAAAAATAGAAGATATGAGTGAAAAATTAAAATCAACAGTTATTTATACTGAAAATATGAAAGAAAAAAATGAATTAGGTATAAGCTCTATTGAAGAACTTGATAATAGTTTTAAAGAAACTACTCAATCTACAATTATAGTTGGAAAGAGCATAGATGAATTAGCAGAAAAGTCAAAATCTATAGGTATTATAATAGAAACAATTAAATCAATATCACAACAGACTAACTTATTGGCTTTAAACGCTGCTATTGAAGCTGCAAGAGCTGGAGAACACGGTAAAGGATTTTCAGTTGTGGCTGAGGAGATAAGAAAATTAGCAGATGAATCTTCAAATTCAACTAAAGAAGTTCAAAATATTATAGATAAAATAATGCAAGTAGTAATTAATACAAACACTGTTATGAATAATTCTAAAAATGTAGTTAATAGTACAAACAATCATTTCAAACAAACTAAAGATGTATTTAATGAAATTAAAATATCAGCAGATAATGTTTCAAGACAAATAACATTACTAACTGATGATATTAATTATATTGAAAAAGATAAAAATAATGTATTACATTCAATAAAAAACATATCAGCAATAGCAGAAGAATCCTCAGCCTCTACAGAACAAATTAGTGCATCTTCTCAAGAGCAAACTGCATGTATGGAAGAGGTTGCATCATCAATACAAGGATTAAGTAATATGGCAAATATATTGTCAGAATCGGTTAAAGTATTTAAACTTTAATGTAAAATTATATAATTATATTTTCAATCATTATATAAAAATACACCAAAATTTCTTTATCTCACTCGTATTCTCCATCTATTGTCTCATTTACATTTTATCTATTATTTGATAAAATGTTTCCAATTACATTTAAGGAGGTCATTATGAAAAAAAGAATTAGTATACTTTTAACTTTTATTATGATATTGAGTTTAACACTAACAGGTTTTGCTGAAACTAATGAAATAAAGGTTCAGTTAAACGGCGACACTGTATCTTTCGACGTAGCTCCTCAAGTCATAAACGGAACAACTTTTCTTCCAGCAAGAAATATAGTAGAAAAACTGGGTGGATCTATTGAATATATAGCAGATACTAAAACTGTTATAGCTAAAAAAGATGACACCATTGTTACTCTTCAAGTTGATAATACATCAGCTAAGGTAGAAAAAAACGGAGAAGTAAAAGAGATAACGTTAAATGAATCACCTAAGATTATAAACGGTAGAACTTTAATACCTGTTAGATTCTTATCAGAAGCATTTGATACAAAAGTTGGTTGGGATGAATTTGAAAGAACTGTAGTTGTAATAGATTATAATGAGATAGTTAAATCTTTAGATAAGACTTTAAAATCTAAAACACCAGCTTTTTATGAGTTTTTAAATACTGGGTATAAGCAACCTAACACAGCAACTTCAAAATCTAACTTCAGCATAGATTTTAAATCTACTCCAAACATGGATTCTATGGACAATTATTCAGCATTAATGATGTTCGGTGCACTTCAAGGAGGATTTGACGTTACATCTACATCTTCAATAAATGATGATAGTATATTAATAAATATGAATTTAAAAGCTAAGGGAATGATAAAAGAATTCTTAAACAACGAAGCTTTAGGATTTAAAGATCTAGACGATATTAATGTAAAATTATTATTCAATGAACAATCTATGTACATACAATCAGATATATTTAATAAAGTTGAAAATTTAAAAAGTTTAAATGTAGGTAATAAGTGGATAAAATTTGATATGTCTGAAGAAGATATGATATCTTTTAATCAGATGATAGAAATGATTAAAGCTGATGATACTAAACCTATTGATGCTATGTATCAATCAATTAAAAACCCTACTGCTAAGTTAAATGTTAATACTTATGATAGCACTATTATGATTACTGATATTATGCCAAAACTTTTAAGCGATAATAACTTTAAGCTATCTAAATCAGGAAATACTAAAACTTATACTTTAAAAATTGATTCAGATGATTTTATGAATTTAATAATGGATATGTCTTCAAAGTATTCAGATGAAGATTTATCTCAAGACGCTGATTTTTCTAAGTTAAAAGACAGTATGAAATTTAATTATGATTTGAAAATAAATGTAAAGAATGATTATGTTACAGATGAAACTATTGATATGAACCTTGATATTGACTCTGACGATCAAGGAAAGTTCAATTTAGGATTTAAATTAAACTCAACTTTAAGTGATGTAAATAGTGATTCTATTAAAATAGATATCCCTAAGGAATCTGAAATAATAGATTCTAAAACACTTGAAAATTACTAAAAATTCGCTTATAAATAAAAAATTCGTCTAGTCGCTACGCACTGACTCATGTCGCCAACGATCCCTAACGGGCTCCGTTGCTCAAAATAGTTGCAAGTGTAGTTCTTCAATCAATGTTATCCACAGATTGAAAATTTTATAGTTTCCTATAGAATAAACAATGATGCTCGTTAAAATATTAGCTTAAGTAGCCATATTTTAATTAGCATCATTTTTTTAGAATAAAAATCCTAGCTAAAGCAACTCTCTTTAATTTTTTTTAAATTTTGCATTGATAATAGCTTTTCAAATGATTCGCTATCAATCGGACGACTAAACAAATAGCCTTGTCCAAATTCACATTTATGATCTTTTAAAAACTCTGATTGTGTCTTTGTCTCAATACCTTCTGCTATAACTTTTATATTTAAACTTTTAGCCATTGTAATAATTGCTAATGGTATTTCTGTATTTTTATGCTCATTATCAATATCATTAATAAAGCTTTTATCAATTTTTAATGTAGAAATAGGTAGTTTTTTAAGCTGACCTAAAGAGGAATAACCAGTGCCAAAATCATCAATAGAAAGCGTTATGCCTAGTTTTTCTAAATTAAGTAATATATTCTCAATATTGTATATATTCTCAGCAGAAATACTTTCTGTTATTTCTAATTCTAGGTACTTTGATTCAAGATTTGTTTCTTTTAAAATATTAGCTACTAATTCAGTAAATTTTTTTTGTTTTAATTGGTTTATTGATATATTAACAGCAATCTTTAGAGGAGAATACCCTTTGTCATGCCATTCTTTATTTTGTATACATGCATTTTTAAGTACCCAACTACCTATTTTATCTATAAGTCCATTTTTTTCAATTATAGGTATGAATTTTTCAGGAGATATGAATCCAAGTTTTGGATGTTTCCACCTAAGTAAAGCTTCTGCTGCAACTATTTTTTCTGTGTTAATATCTATTATTGGTTGGTAGTATATTAATAATTCTTTTTTCTCTATTGCATACCTTGCATGGTTTGATAATACAAAATCTTCTTTTATTTGATTATCCATATCATAATGAAATAAGGTAATCCGTTCTTCATCAATATTTTTATTTTCTTTCGCTTTATACATGGCTATATCGGCATTTTTTATTAATGTTTCAGCATCTTTGCCATCATTAGGGTACTCTGATATTCCTATACTAACTGAACCCTCTAATTTTTTTTCATTTACTATGATCGGTTCCCTTAAAGAATTAACAATATTATTTGCTATATTTATATATATCATCTTACTTTTCAATTGAGGCATTAATATAATAAATTCATCTCCACCTATTCTAGCAACTGTATCTATATCTCTAACACACTTTTGAATTCTTACTGAAAATTCCTTTAAAACCTTATCTCCAACAGAATGACCTAAGGTATCATTTATCTTCTTGAAGTCATCTAGATCTAAAAATAGCACTGCCAAATTTTCATTAGTATCTTTTGTTATTTCACTATCAAGCTTATCTATAAAAAAAGCTCTATTATAAAGACCTGTAAGACTATCTCTAAATGACATATACTGAATTTGTTTTTCCGTTTCTTTTTTTTCAGTAATATCTTTAATTATTCCTGTAAAATGAGTGATATTATTGTTATCATCTTTAATAGAATATATAGTTACCAACTGATTATAAATTTTTCCACTCTTATTCTTATTTAATATTTCACCTGCCCATTTACCTTTATTTAATATACGTTCACATATTTCTTTATAAAATTCATTTTCATGTTTATCTGATCTTAGTCTTCTAAGATTTTCACCTATAACTTCCCTAAATTTATAACCTGTTATCTGAGTAAATGCATTATTTACCCATTCTATATTCCCATCTTTATCAGTAATAAAAATTCCTTCCGTATTATTATCTAATGCTTTTTCAAATAATTTTAGTTGGTTTTCATATTGAATTTTCTCTGTTATATCTGTGTATATTATAGATATCCCAATTTGATTATCATGGATGATTATTGGATAAGCTAATATATCTACATCTATAAGTTTATTATCCTTTCTCTTTCTTTTAGCTATTCTTCTTATTAATAGACCTTGATTTATTATATCGTCTGAATCACTATCGTAAGTATCATCATTATATATAATTTCTTCAATCCTTTTATTTTTAATCTCATTAAAATCGTACTGAAATAATTCGGTGAAATTTTCATTAATATCTATTATTTTATGATTATTATCTATAATTGCTATAGCCAAAGGAGAGTTTTCAAATAGTTGATTAAACAATGTTTTTTGAAGTCTCATTTTACTTACATCATAAACAATTGAATATAGTAAGTTATTCTCATCTTGATCATATGTATTTATTGTTTTATTCATCTCTTTATCTCTCCCTTTATAATTTCCACTCTATTAGCTGTAAAATTGATCCTTTACTTACTCTATTATATTAGTAATTTATAATTATCTTCTTAATCATTGTTTACTAAAAAAAGGCATCCATTGAACATAGATGCCTTTTTAGTATTTTAGAGAATAAACACGTTGTTTTTGCCAATCTCTCAATCATAGAATAAATTTCCTTTATTTTAAAGTTGTTCTTTATCACTATACTATAATAGTATATTTTCATTTATATAAATAAATTTCTTTTATTTTTTACTTTTGTATTAAGTTGTTTATAATTAATTTAATTATATCTAAAAAACAGATTAACGTCAATATATGATTCAATATGAAATAATGGATAATAGTTTGTGTTAAAAAAAAATAAGGCTTTACCGTGTAATAACTCATTAATATGGTTATCAACAAGGCAAAGCCCTTATTTTTAGGAAAATACTACTCTATCACTTAATCCATCCTTAGATTGTATTTTTTCAAAATATGATAAAAGCTTATCTATATTCAAATCTTTCTTTTCATCTTCTTTAATGTCTAAAACTACCTCTCCACCATGCATCATTAAAAGTCTGTTACCCATAGATATAGCGTGGTTTAGATTATGAGTTATCATAAGAGTTGTAATTTTTTTATTTTCTACTATCTTCTCAGTAAGCTCTATTATTCTTTGAGAGGTTTTAGGATCCAGTGCTGCTGTATGTTCATCAAGCAGTAGTATATCTGGATTTTTTAAAGTCGCCATTATAAGTGATAGTGCCTGCCTTTGACCTCCTGACAAAAGTGATACCTTAGTATGAAGTTGATCTTCAAGACCTAAAGACAATTCTGATAATATTTCTTTAAAATAATTTGTATTCTTTTTTGAAACCCCCATAGATAATCCGAATTTATTTCCTTTATTAATAGCCATAGATAAATTTTCTAGTATAGTCATTGATGGTGATGTTCCAAAGCTTGGGTCTTGATATACTCTGGCTATAAATTTTGATCTTTTATATTCTTTAAGTTCTGATATATCTTTATCATCCAAGTTTATGATTCCGCTATCTTTATCTAAACTTCCAGATATCATATTTAAAAGAGTTGATTTTCCAGCTCCATTACTTCCTATTATAGTTATAAAATCCCCTTCTTTTATATTAAGTGATAAATTATCAAATACCTGCTTTTCATTTATAGTGTTTTTATTGAATGTTTTGTATAAATTTCTTATTTGAATCATTTCTATCACCTCTTTTTATAAAGTTTATATTTAGTTTAAATCTAGAATTGTTAGAAGCTATCGCAACTATTACTATTAATGCTGTTATTAATTTTAAATCGCTTGGATTAAATCCAATTTTTAATGCAAGAGCAGTACTTAATTTATATAAAATAGATCCTATTACAGCCATTGTAGTAGTCTTGATGAATGAGAATTTCTTTAAAACAGCCTCTCCAAATATTACTGATGCAAGACCCATAACTATAATTCCACTTCCCATTGTCACATCTGAAAAACCTTGATATTGAGCTAGTAATGATCCTGAAAATGCAACTAAACCATTTGATATCATAAGCCCTATTATTTTTATATTTCCTATATCTATACCAAGAGATGTTATAAGTTTTTCATTATCTCCACACGCTCTTAAAGTAAATCCTAATTTCGTTCTAAGGAAAACATCTAATGAAGTTTTTGCTAAAAAAGCTATTATAGCTATTATAAATATACTTTCTATATTTATATTAAATACTGTATTTTGATTGAATAATGGGATGTTTGACTTTCCCATTATTCGAAGATTTACAGAGTATAAAGCAGTCATAACTAATATACCTGATAGTAAGTTAGTTATTTTAAATTTAACATGAAGTATTCCAGTTGCAATTCCTGCTATGCATCCAGCTATGATAGATACCGAGGTTGCAACTACTGGATTTATATCTTTAACCAAAAGAGCTGCTGTAACAGATGCTCCAAGTGCAAATGTTCCATCTACTGATAAATCGGGAAAGTCTAGTATCTTATATGTTATATATACTCCTAATGCCATCAAAGAAAATATTAAGCCTTGTTCGAGTATATTTATAATTAAGTCCATTTACTTTTCCCCCTCGATAAGTTGTGCCTTTGATTTCAAGTCATCTGGTATTCGAATATTTAACTGTTTAGCTACTTCTTCATTTACAACAAGAGTAGTATTTTTGATGTATTCAATACTCATATCATGAGGTTTTTTACCATTTAATATTTCAACAGCCATAAGGCCTGTTTCGTATCCTAATTGTTTGTAATCTATTCCTTCAGTAGCTAAAGCACCTAGTTGTACGTGTGATGCTTCCGCTCCTATTATAGGTATCTTCTTTTCATTACATTTATTTGATATTAAGCTCATTGATGATGCAACTAAATTATCTGCTGGTGTATATACAGCATCCACATTTTGAAGCAATTTATCCATGGCCTGAGATACCTCATTAACACTACTTACTCCAACTTCCTCTATATCAAATCCATTTTTCTTAGCTTCTTCTTTAGCCATATCAACTTGAATTTTAGAATTTATTTCACTGGTATTGTATATTATTCCTATTTTTTTAGCATTTGGAACTAACTTTTTTATAAGTTCAAACTGCTTATCAACAGGTGTCATATCACTAGTTCCTGTTACATTTGTCTGTGTTTTTTCAATAGATTTTACTAATCCTGCCTCTACAGGATCTGTT
Source organism: uncultured Peptostreptococcaceae bacterium (assembly GCA_942492135.1). Taxonomy (GTDB): domain Bacteria; phylum Bacillota; class Clostridia; order Peptostreptococcales; family Peptostreptococcaceae; genus Tepidibacter_A. The sequence continues at coordinate 68,324 of CALODI010000010.1, read as the reverse complement.
ACTGCTGTTATTAGTATAGGGATTTCATTTGTAGAATTGAATGTACTTTGAGCTGATGGGGTAGATATTGCAAATATCATATCCTTATTTTGAGATACAAAATTTTGTGCTATTGTCTGAGATGTAGGTATATCACCTTGAGCACTTTGGAAATCTATTTCCATATTATTCCCATCCTCAAATCCATTATCTTTGAGAGCTTCAACAAATCCTGCTCTCGCTAGGTCAAGAGCTGGATGCTCTGTTATTTGAGTTATTCCAATTTTGATTTTGTCATCCTTTGAAGTGTCCACTGACTTGCATCCTACTAAAGATACAACTAATAAGATAAGTAAAACAACCATTTTAAAATTCTTTTTTCCTACCATGCTACCATCCTCCTAATTTTTAATTGTAACAAAAATTCGCTTTATGCTATCTCATAGCTCGCTAATCACATAAATTGAAAATTGTATAATTACCTTGTATATAAAAAAAACTCTCGTATGAGAGTTTTTAACCAAAGTTAATAAACCTACCCTACATACCTACCATTCTACATATCTACTATACTACAAAACTACTTTTCTACTAATCTTCTACGAACTTCCTAATCTACACTTTATTCTGAATTTAAAGTTTATTATATTAAACTTAACATACAATGTCAATGTAAAACCACAATTATTTTTTTACTTAATTTGCATTTTTTGTAACTTCTCTTAAAACAGAACTTTCATCTGCTTTTTTAATTGCCATCTTAGTTGCAATAGGTCCTATTATTTCTGTGATTATAGTTGTAGCCATAAGTATAGTAATTACAACCTCTCCAAGAGCCGTTCCTGGGAACTCTCTACCTACAGTTATTGCAAGACCTATCGCGACCCCTACTTGTGATAAAAGACCAAGACCTATATATTTTTTAACTATAGTTGGTGCCTTTGAAATTGTTCCTCCAATAGATGCTCCTCCTACTTTTCCAACTATTCTAAATAATAAATACATAACTCCTAGAAGACCAATCTTAGGAATTAAAGAAACATCAAGTCTCGAACCTGCTAATGTGAAGAATGCTGCTGTTACTGGAGGTGACCATTTTTCAAGTATATTGAATGCTTTATTAGCCTTACTTGATACATTTGTTACCATTATTCCACTTGCCATAGCACAAAGAAGTGGAGATAAATCAAATTGAAGAGCTACTCCTACAATTAAAACAATACATCCAATCACAAAAGTTAGAACTTCAGATTCATTCTTAGCATTTTTAAGTAAATAACACAATAATATCCCTATTAATCCTCCTACACCTATAGATAAAACTATTTCTGTTAAAGGATGGATAATAACCTTTGATACCGTCAAAGCTTCATGCTTCAAAAACACCTTTGCGATAGATGCAGAAACTGCATATATCATAAGAGATATTGCATCATCAACTGCAACAACTCCAAGTAGTGTGCTAGTTAAAGGCCCCTTAGCCTTATACTCTTTGAGAACCATAACAGTAGCTGCTGGTGCAGTAGCTGATGATATAGATCCTAATATAAGTGCTGTTGGTATATCTTGACCTAATGCAATCATTATTCCAGTAACAAGAACGAATGCTCCCATAGCCTCACAAAACGCTATTATAAATATATTTTTCCCTAATTTTTTCATCTCTTGTATCTTAAACTCACTACCAATATTAAAAGCTATTATTCCAAGTGCTACATCACTTATAAACGATAATTCCTCTATTACCTGTTCATTCACAATATTAAGTCCAGATACCCCAATTATAAGACCTGCTATTATATATCCACCAACTGCAGGCATGTTCATTTTATTCATAGCCTTACCAAGTAAAACTCCAAAAATAAGTGCCAATGCTAAACTGATAAAATCACCCATTATTAACAATCTCCTTCTATTCTTTTTTCTGCAAATTTTAAACCAAGGAATATGATATCCCTTGGCATTATCTGTGATTAATATATATCTGGTATTGATCTATGCGATAGACCAATCACAACTTCATTTAGATGCAACAGCCCTATGCTCATAAATATGCAAACACTCAAATGTTCCTTGTGTCTTGTAATACCTATTTTTCCACCTACATTCATTCCATTAGCCTTTGCAGCTACTTGCATTATTGCTTCTCTAGCGGCTCCTGCTACTGCTCCATCGTGTACATGACACTCTTTTATAACTCCACATCTTCTAGATGCTACAAGTGCTCTTTCTATAATCTTAGGTATAGTTTGTATCAAATTTCCCCCTATATCAACTGCAGCTCCTTTTATACCTTCTTTTTCTAATTCTCTTATTGCCATTTGCTCATCCTCTCTTGACGATGATATAGCTATCTTAATAGATGCCTTTGCTATATGAGTACTGTCTAATTGCATTCTATAACCTCCATAGTTTTTTCCTCTTTTATGCTTGATATAATTTTTGATACTAATTTTGAGAATAATTCTACTTCATCTTCAGATAAATGCGTAGATATTTTCTTAGTAAAATGTTTGTAAACCTCAAGTTCTGCATTTAAAATCTCTTTTCCTCTATCAGTTAAGTATATATGGAATTCTCTTTTATCATGTTCTGAATTCATCCTTTTTACATATCCTTGATCTGATAATCTTTTTATCATACCAGTAACAGAAGGCTTACTAACATTTAAAGCCTCAGCTAATTGGCTAAAAGTTGGATTATTAAGTGTATATATATATTCCAAATAATACATATGATTTATACTGAATCTTGAAAATTCCTGTTTACTCATAATTTTTTCTATATACTGTTTGTACACCTTATGAATATATTCTTCCATTTCCAACAAACTTACTTCTAGCTTCATCAATTCCTCCTAAAACATTACATTTTTCCGAAATTAGTTAGTTAATGCTAACTAATTTTTTTTAACGCTAACTAATATTTTAAGATATTTTTACTCTTTTGTAAAGTACTTTCCTATATATAGTTCATTTTCAACTCAAAAATTCAAGTCACTTTCTATCCATGATATAATTTTTTTGAGATTTTTTAAATTTTTATGTTTAAGATGTTTTTTTCTAGGTATATATGAATTAGAAAAACATTTAATTTAATTGGGGAGGTATTTAATTATGAAAAAATTTATATGTAAAGTATGCGGTTACACTCACGAGGGGGAAAATGCACCAGATTTATGTCCACAATGTAAAGCTCCTAAAGATCAATTTATAGAGCACAGTACTGAAAAATTAGCTTGGGCTGATGAGCATTTCGTTGGAGTTGCTAAAGATGTAGATCCAGAAATAATGGAAGGTCTTCGTCAAAACTTCTTAGGAGAATGTACAGAAGTAGGTATGTATCTTGCTATGAGCCGTCAAGCTGATAGAGAAGGATTCCCAGAAGTAGCTGAAGCTTACAAGAGAATAGCTTGGGAAGAAGCAGAGCATGCTGCAAAATTCGCAGAGTTATTAGGAGAAGTTGTAACTGATAGCACTGAAAAGAACTTACAAATGAGAGTAGATGCTGAGCACGGTGCTTGCATTGGTAAAAAAGAATTAGCTACTAAAGCTAAGCAATTAAACTTAGATGCAATCCATGATACAGTTCATGAAATGTGTAAAGACGAAGCTAGACACGGTTCAGCTTTCAATGGTTTATTAAAGAGATACTTTGGAAAATAATATATAAATTAAAGAGTGCATATGCACTCTTTTTTATTTGCAATATTTTAGTTCCCTAGATTTTGTGGGTTATCTAAACTATCTATGAAAATACCGTAAATACAACTATAAAAAATAGTTGTAATCTATAGTATTATTCGAATGTAAACTCTTCGATTTTAATAGCATTTTCTCCATCAAAAGTAATACAAACAATAAAAGGCATACAATTTTTTATTCTTTCAAATTCAGTATAATCAAATTTTTCATTGAAATAGTTTATAATTGTACTCAATGCAGTTCCATGTGTACCTATAGCAATATTTTGATCTGCATTTTCATTTAGTATATATTGAAGAGCTGTAATATTCCTTTTTTTGACCTCGTTTAAACTTTCTCCATAAGCTAATTTGTAATCAAAATCATTCCATTGTTCTTTTGCAAACGTACTAAAATCTTCTATCCATTCATTATCTATTTTTCTTTCTCTAAAATCATCTATAATATCAATTTTTAAATCTACACTTTCTGCAAAATCCTTTATTGTATCAACCCATCTTTTATATGGACTCGAAAAAACTTTACTAACTATCCTTATTTGATAAAAATTGTGTTACCTTTTTGCAATCTTTAATTATGTCTAGAAATAGAAGTTGTCTTAATTGATCTTTTGTAGCCCATTTGTACTCTATACATTCTGATGATAAAACAACTTCATTTTTATTACTTCTGCATAAATATGTAATAATAACAACTTGCCTTGTAGGGTCAGTTTTAACAGTAGTTGCATATAAAATATTTTTAACTGTTATATCTAATCCTACTTCTTCCTTAGATTTTCTTACAAGGGCAGTTGCTAAATCTTCTCCAAATTCATCATTGTCAGCCCGTTTAATTATTAATACTTTACCATTTATGATTATGAACAAAAAAGAGATGTTAATTAATTAAAATTAACATCTCTTTTTTTAATGTCTTGGAGCCCAAAGAATTATACCTACTCCTACTAAGCATACAACTCCACCTATAAAATCAAACATATCTGGAGTCTTTTTATCTATTCCCCCTTTTATGTAAATAATAATAATTATCAATATTAATTGTATCTTATATAACTCCAAACTAATACCCCCTATTAAAGGAGGCTTAGTAGATTTATATTCACTGTAATTATTTTTTCCAATATTCTTGTTCTGTTAAACCACTCAAAAGCACTTCTTCTCTATTTTCTGGTTGATTCAGTAAGTGTATGGTAGCGGAATGATTACTTTCATTTACTGATTCGATATAAATTTGTGATCCATTATAAGTTACATTAGCCATAACTGGAGAAGAAGCTATCTCTTTAGCACGTTTTTCATTCATAATAAATACCTCCTTATATACTCTGACCAATTATATTATTTGCATTAAAGTAATAACATATTCTTTGCTTCGGTAGTAAAATGTTTACAAATGTAAAAATATATGCTATATTGTTACCGCGGTAATATTATAGCAAAAGGAGTGATAGCATGAGTAAAATGAAAGTTGAGCGTGTTCAAACGGGCGTTCGTATGGAAAAAAGAATGGTAAAAACGTTAAAAGGATTAGCAGAGTATCTTGATATATCTTTAGGGGATTTACTTGAAGGAATTGTACTTCATTCTTTTGAAGGAAAAGCTCCATTTAGTAATAAAACATTGGGAAAAATTGAAGAATTAAAAAAGATTTATGAAATGGATTATGATGCAAGTGCAAGTCATAATATGACAGAAGAAGATGTAGCAAAGTAAAGTTTAAAAAATGATCATACCTCACAAAACGTTGAAATAACTTGATCTTCAAAGTTTTGCGAGGTACTTTTTATATACGAGTTTGAGATGAAATGCTTTCAATCAGTTTATCCTTAATATATTGTGTACCCATATTTATTTCTTCTTTAGTAAAATAAATATTCGTTCTTTCTTCTTCAGAATCTACATTCAATAATGTTTTTACTGCTCCTTTAATCCCTTTAGCCATATTATCCAACTCAATTAATACTATTACTCCTTCATACTCTATTAAATAAGCTATTCTTATTTGCTCAAATTTTTCTCTTATTTCTTCGCTAGGTGTATATACAAACCATTGCGCAAAAGGAACTCCTTCTTTAACTCCATAAAAATAATCATTATATACTTTATCTAGAGAAAATCCAATTTCTTCAATCGAGTCTAATATCTTAGATGAAAACGGATGTGGCTTTACATTTACATCATATTTTTTCTTGAAAATTATATTATCAATAGATACCTCTATCCATACTTCCGATTTGCTTATAGTCATCGGAGTTTCAGAATCTAGTATAAACTCAATGCTTTTTTCTATACCCTGATTTACTTTTATCGTTTGGTTAATAGGAATCGTGATTTTTTGAATAATATGTTTTACCTTCGTCGATATATTACTTGTTATATGCTGCGTATCAGACTTTATCTGACTATGCTTTGTAATAACATCTATAAATATATTTTCTATATATTGTTCACTATTTACACCTTCTATATATAAAGTGGCACTAATTTTAGAACCCGGTGTTAAATCATTTGAATTGAGTATCAAATTCACTTTTGCATTTCTCAATACTACACTAGATAAAATACCCATTACACCCACTCCTTTTATGTAATATTTTACCATATTGATTTTATTTATGAAAGTTTTTAAATCGATTCTATATTTTTTCAAACTTAAGTTTTTCTCGTAATACTATTTTATTTATATACAATAAGCTGTTCTTAAATCCGAAAAAATTAAAAAGGTGATTTAATAAATCACCTTTAGTAATATAAATATATATTCATTTTCTACATCTTCATATTTTTAAAATCATCTGAATCCGCTTGGAATTGGTTTTGTAAAGATTGGGCAATCTGTGCTACCTCTTCGCTTACAACGTTTACCTGTTCCATAGATTCATCTTGCTGCATACTAATTTTTTGGAGATTCTCTGCGTATTTTTCAACCTCTTTTGACATTGAAAAAACGACTTCAGATTGATTATTTATTTCTTGAATTAACTCAATTAACTGATCCAACAGTGTGTCTCCATTTTCCACATCTTTATTTGTTTCCAATATTTTACCAGCAGTATCCGAAACTAGACTCTGAATTTCATCAATATTATTTTGAATTTGTATTGTTGATCCACCAGAATTTTCAGCTAGCTTTCTTATTTCTTCCGCTACTACAGCGAACCCTCTTCCATGTTCCCCTGCTCTTGCTGCTTCAATGGAAGCATTAAGTGCAAGAAGGTTTGTTTGATCTGCAATATTTTTTATAGTCTCAATAATCGATTTAATTGACTCTGATTTTATTTTTAGTTCATCGGTTTTATCTACGGATTGTTTCATTGAATCCGTTATTTTACACATCATTTGTTTTACTTTATTTGCAAAATTAGTACACTCTTCAGATTTTTCCTTAACATGTAGGGTGGAATCCCCACTGTTCTTAACCATGTCTGCAACATTTTCTGAATTCTTCCCTACAATACTCGCCATAGAAGCAACTTCCTGGGCAGATGCAGCCATTTCTTCAGATACAGAACTTAAATGCTGGGTGTTGCTATCAATAAAATCTATCATCGACTGATATTTCGTATGATCTTTTATTATTTCTATGGCTGCTATTGCATTTCCATTTTCATCATAAACCCCTGCATTTGAAACTAACGATACTATTTTTTTTCCACTCTTAGAATAAACAGCAACTTCCGCATCTCTTAAAAATTGTCTATTTTTAACACATTTTTGCGTAGGACAATCTTTACAAACCTCTGCCTTAAAAATATCACCACATTTCATTTTCTTTGCTTCTTCTGCTGAATAACCAGTTAGCTTTGCAATTGCATCTGGCCATTCAATCACATTATAATCCATGTCTCGAATATAATATGGGTCTGGCATTGCTGATTTTAATGCTTCTAATAAGCTACTTTTCTTTTTAAATTCAGCCAATTCTTCCTTCAGTCTCATATTCTCCTTCAATAATTCTTTGGTTTTTCCAAACATTTTTTACTCCTTTCTAATTAAATACATATCATGATTTTTTAAGTATTGATTTTGCTAAGTCTTTACGAATATAAAAATAATCCCGCGAAATTCTATCAAATTTTATTTTAAAAAACAAAGGCAATTTTATAATTAATAAATTATTACTGTTAAAAGATTGTATTATCCTGTAAATAACTTTTTTGTTTTGTTATATCAAATTATATCAAAATTTGTAGTTTTTAGGGAATTATTCTTTCGACATTTTTATTATTATGTTTCAATACTTTTTTTCATAACATAAAATCACCATAAATCAGAGTGTTTTAAAATAAAAAACTAAATACTTGATATAGTACTTAGTTTTTTCCCTTTCCTATTATTAAGTCACATTAGCTTATAAAGCAAAACTCAATTTAGATGGAATTTTAAAACTTTTAGTTTTCTCATAATTCTTTATTAAAGCTTTTATTATTTTTCTAATTCAAATAACATATATCCAAACTCAAAAGGATCTTTAGTTTCTCCTAAAAGAATTGTATTTTTAAATTCTACAAGCCCGTTTCCTTCTTTAAATATTTTTATTTCCTTATAAGTATTTTCAGGATAATTTTCTATTCCGTTAATCGTAGTTTCAGTTTTTACTATATTTTTGTTTTTATCATCTTTAGATACATCTGTGATTTTTGTTTTCATAGTATATTCTTTTCCATCTATACTAACATTTTGATCCCAAGTATTTCCTACTTTAATAGGTAATTTTAAAACAACTTGATCTTTAATTATAGATTGAGAGAATCTTCTTGTTAAATTCTTTTGTACCTCTGTAACAGAGTTTTTATTTATTGTATATTCTGTTTCTATAACTCTGTCTTCTTTTGAAGGCCCTTCACCTTCAGATACATCTAATATTTCTCCTTTAAAATTTAATGTTAATAATTCTTCATTATCTGCAACTTTATTAAGTGTTAATGTTTGACCATATTCAGCTGTTCCAGAGTAGTTAAAAACACTTCCTTCCACTGAAGGAAAATAACTTAAAAGCTCATTGCTATATCCTTTTTCATTTGAATCTTCTTTAACTTCATTATCAGCTTTCATACATCCAACGCCAACAGCAGCCATTAATAATATTAATGTTAAACAAAGTATTTTTTTTATTAGTTTCATTCAAATCTCTCCTTTTCAATACTAATTACTTGATAGTTATCCGAAAGCTAAAAATTAAACTGGAGTAAAAACTCCATCTGAATTAAGTTTCACTTTATATTTTAGTACATATATTTCATTTTGTAGTTACAGCTAGTTTACAATTTAGGTATTTTAATACTTACTTTTGTGCCTTCTCCTTCAAAGCTACCAATATTTAACTCACCTTTATGCATACTTACTATTTCTTTACATATTGCTAATCCAATTCCGCTACCTGCTTCTTTAGAATTTCCCTTATAAAACTTATCTGTTACTTTATCTAAATCTTCTTTTGATATTCCCGTTCCCTTATCTTGTATCTCTATTAAAATAAATTCATCACTACATATAGTTTTAATAGATATTACTTTATTTTCATTTGAGAATTTTATTGAATTATCTATAATATTTATAAATACTTGTTTAAGTCTATTTATATCTCCTTTTATATAACATGGATTTTCATCAATATCTAAAATCACTTTAATATTTTCTTTTTTAAATCTTTTCTTAAAATAATTATAGACAGATATCATTGATTTATTTATATCTATATTTCCTAAATCAAGAGTTATTTTCCCAGATTCAAATTTTGAAAAATCAAGAAGTTCTTCTACTAATCCAGTTAATCTTTTAGATTCATCATATATAATTTGTAATCCTTCTTTGGCTTCTTCTTCATTATCAACATCACCTGTTAGCATAATTTCACTCCAACCTTGTATTGAAGTAAGTGGAGTTCTTAGTTCATGTGATACAGAAGATATAAATTCATTTTTTATTAAATTGCTTTTTTGAATTTCCTCTGACATATAATTTAATGTATCTGCTAATCTCCCTATTTCATCCTTATTTCTTTTAATAGCTTTTTTCGAAAAATCTCCTAAAGCTATTATTTGAGCAATATCAGTTAATTCCTCAATAGGATATACTATTTCTCTTGCTAAAAATGAGCTAAATAAAAATGTTATAACAATTACAATAATACCTACTAATAATGAAATTATAAAAATTCTAAAAAAAGTCTTATCAATATCATCTATAGAAACCGTATACCTTAAAACTCCTGATATTTTATCTAAGTAATAAAGAGGAACAGATACAACCATAATCTTTTCATTAGTTTTTTCATCAACTTTCTTTATAACTTTTTTATTTCCTTTCAATGCCTCTTTTATATCTTCTGATTCTAAAATATCAATAGAATTTAATCCATATGAATCTATAATCATTGTTTTATTTGAATTAATTACTTGCATATAAAAAACTTTATCTTTAGAATTATCTTCTAATATATATCTTGCCTTTCTATCTATTTTTTCGCTTATTAGAAGTTTATTATAAAACGAACTAGATATATTTGCTTTATTTGTTAATTCATTTTTAACACTTTCAAAATAATAGCTTCTTACATTTATCAAAAATATTATTTCCAAAACTAAAACAATGCTTATAATAATAATTCCATTTTGCCTATATATACGGTTTTTTATGCTTTTCATTCATCAACACTCCATATATACCCGTATCCTCTAACTGTTTTTATATAATCTGGTTTTGAAGGGTTATCTTCTATTTTTTGTCGTATTCTTCTTACATTAACATCTACAGTTTTTATATCTCCAAAATAATTTTTTCCCCAAACTTCATCCAATATTTCATCTCTACTTATAACTTTATCTTTATTAGTTATTAGAAGTTCTATAATTGCATATTCTGTTGGAGTAAGTGCTATCACTTCATTATTTTTAATTAAAGATTTCTTATCTAAATCAAGTTTAAAAGGCTTATACTCAATAATATTTGTATTTTCTTTATTTGAGTTTATATTAATTCTTCTAAGTAACGACTCAATCCTAGCTGCAAGTTCTTTAGGACTAAACGGTTTTACAATATAATCATCTGCTCCACTTTTAAGTCCTACAACTTTATCATCTTCTTGTCCTTTTGCTGTAATCATTATAATCCCAATACTCGGATAATTTTTTCTAATTATTTTACAAATCTTAAGCCCATTTATATCTGGCAGCATTACATCAAGTAATGCAACATCAATAGTATTATCAACTTTCTTTAATGCCTCAGCACCACTTTTAGCCTCTATAACATCATATCCTAAAGATTTTAGTTTTATTTTTATAAATGCTCTTATTGAATTTTCATCTTCCAATACTAAAATTTTATTTTTCACAAAAGTTCACCTACTCAATAATATTTTTAAATATAGTTTTAATAATTTCTTCATTTACAAAATACTTAGATTCTTTATTAGTGTCATATAATATACCAATCACTATGTTTTTTTCATTTTCTTTTAAAATAGTATATTTTTGTTCTTTTAATAAATCTGGATTCCATTTATCTTTATCATAAGTTTCAATAGAAAAAATAATTTCACCATAATATTTATTGGTATATAAAGGATAAAAACTTATTTTGTTTTCAATATTTTTATCATATTCTTCAATAACAATGAACTTATCTTCCCAATTAATTGGAATTTGTATTTTATATCCATAATTATAGTTATAATATTCTCGTAAAACTAATTTAATATTTTCTTTATCATCCCACTGATACCACATATTAATTGGATTTGGATTATACCTATTGTTTGATTTAGATATAAGACCAAATTCTATTATATTATCATTATTTATATCTTGAGATTCAATCATATCCATTCTAGATGCTTTATCTTTCCCTCTTAAAACTTCAACTAATTTATCATTTTCCATAATATATAAATCAGTATATGAATCATATGTTCCCATATCAAAATCAATAAATATTGCTTTTTTATATTTAGATGCGTTTCCTACATTCATTGTGCTGTAGTAGCTATTATTATCTATTAACAGATCATCAATAGAATTTATTTGTCCATCGAAATAATTTAAGACTTTTATATTAGTAGAATTATTTTCTAATCTATTTGAAATTATCAATTCGTTTTTGCCATCATTATTTAAATCATCTAATCCAAAATCTCTATATTCAATTTCATAAATTGTATCAAAATATCCACCATGATAAGAATATACATGTAAACTTTTATTAGAACTATATTGAATGTTATATCCTATACATATCTCTGGAAGATTATCTCCTGTTATATCTTTGTATTCTACTAAATCGATACTATCTCCTAATCCTTCTATCCTGTTTATTTCATTCCATTTATTATTCTTTTTTTTGAGTATAATAACTCCATACTCACCTTCATCTTTATAACTATTTCTATAGCTCTTATATAATAAAAGTATTTCATCAATTTTATCTCCATCTATATCTACTTTTCTAATTGCCCCTTTATTTTTTTGATTTACAGCTAGCGTTAATGTATCTTGTTCTGATAAAAAATGAAACATTATATTTTTTATATCATTTGCATTGTCTAAGATTTTAGGTCTTTTTATTAAATCTGATGGAGACTTATAAACTCCACATCCTGATAATGAAAAAAGTATAATTATTCCGAGTATAATGAAATTTATTTTTTTTAACATAAAATTCCCCTTTTTTATAATGAATAGGACATTATAATCCTTTTTAATTCTGTTTCTATATAGTTTCTCACTTACAGGTGATTCTATAAGTTTTAAAATTTATTGTAGATAAAAAATTCGCTTCCTGCTCCCCATGGCTCATGTCGCCAACGAGTCCTAACGGACTCCGTTGCTCAAAATAGTTGCAAACTTAGTTCTTTAATCAACGTTATCCACATATTCAAAATTATACATTCCTTAGTATATAAAAAAAGATAGACTTGATTTCAAGCCTATCCCCATCATTTCACTATCCTACTCTACTTTTTATTTGAAAGCCAAAATTTCTAAAACTTCATCTAAATTAAGTTTCACTTTATTTAAATGAATATTTATATCTATAATTAGGATCTGGAGATCACTACCCTATTGCGCCCATCTGCTTTCGCTTTGTATAGAGCTTCATCTGCTTTTCCAATTACCTGTTCTATAGTGATTTCATCGCGAAATTCACTTACACCAAAACTAGCTGTTAAGTTACCAGCCCCTGTAAAGGAATAACTTTCTATTTCTTTACGTAGAGATTCGGCTAAAATCATTGCATTACACAAATCAGTATGTTCACATATAATTAAGAACTCTTCGCCACCCCATCTACCAACAACATCTATCTTACCAATATATGTTTTTAATATAGTTGCTATTTCATAAAGCACCTTATCTCCAACATTATGTCCATAAGTATCATTTACTCTTTTAAAATGATCAATATCTACTATTATTATAGAACACTTTTCTTTATATTGATCATAAGATTTTTTTCGTTTTAATAGTATTTTATCAAGCATCATTCTATTATAAATATCAGTAAGTCTATCTATCTCAGATAATCTTTTTAATTCTATTATAAGATTTTTATTTTCTAAATTGACTTTAATGCATTTAATTACAGATTCAATAATTTTAGATATGCAAATAAAGCTTTTTTTCCATTCTTTCAATAATTGTTTTGAACTTTTAAAATCAATTACCAAAAGTCTTTCTTTATTAGGCATTGAGTTATCATTAATTTTAATTATCATTGTGTAATCTTCATTTTCTGTTGAAATAGGCAAATCAATATAACCTCTTTTTTCAATTATAAATATTTCATTTTCTTCTAGAATAGTATTTTTTTGAATATATTCTTTAGCATATTTGATAATAGATTTTTTATTTTCATCAAGGTTATCAAGTCTGACAGGATTACGTTCAAGGACAGCTTCTATTATTTCAGGAGGTTCATTTAATATTTCAGTCAAAGCACTATAATACTCATAATTTTCGTCTTTAAGAAGAAGAGCCATAATATTTGCTTTAATATACATAATCATTTTTAAAAATTTTTCATAAATTAAAATTTGATTTATTGCATCAACTGAGTTCATGTAATAATCTAAAGTCCTCAATTCACAAAATGTTCGTTGAAATTCACCATCATCACTATATTTTGATGTACCATTTAAAGCAGCTTCCATAACTACTCCATCTTTACGTTTTATCTTTAAAGCTACATTATCAACAAAGCCATAGTCTTTAAGATGAGGAAATTCTCTTTTTACCTTTGAAAGACTTTCATCTACAAGAAATTCTCCAAAAAAATGACCTATGACTTCTTCTCGTGCATAACCAGTCATAAAAAGCCACCCTGGACTTACATCTATTATAGTTCCTTCACTGTTCAAAGATTGTACCATTTCAGCTGTACTCTTTAAATCCATTGAATGTTCCCGTATATTAATCATATTAATAGCGTTTTCTCTTAATATTAATTTTTCTTTTTTCATCATTGAAACACCCCAAGAATTCATTTTAATTACAAAAATATAATAAATCATACGAATACAGTGAAACTTAATTCATATGGAGTTTTTACTACATATGAATTTCTAGTTGCGTAAGTGCCCTTTTGGGTGAACCAATCCAGAAGCTATAGAGTTCTTATCTCCAACCTTAAGAGGATGGAGTAGTAGAACTCTTAGCTTTCGGATAAAATATCAATATGAGATTTTAAATATCTTTTTTTTTATTGTAACATACTACTATATAATTTGTAATAATGATTCTACATTTTCAGACATAGATAGGTATTTGTAATCTAATTGTAATTATTTTAAAGTAATTACATTCGTAACATCTATTTCATCAAATGGTCTTCCATTATTTTTAGACTTTGCACTATGAATCATTATCTTTTCACCAGATGGACTCCATTCCATAGGTATATAATATGCTCCTACAGAAATCAATGATTCTTTCTTTGTTTTTACATCTACTACATAAAGGCCTTCATGTCCTTCTTCATTTGATATATAAGCTACCTTTGTTCCATCAGAAGACCATCTTGCACCAAATATATATCCTTCAGCTAAAATCTGTCTTTGTTTTCCTTGTAAATCTGTCACTAACAATTCATTTACATTTTTATCAAGGTTTGATGTAAGCATAAGTAATTGTTTTTTATCAGGAGATAAACTAAACTCTTGAACATCATCTTTAACTAATTCTCTCTTTTCTTTTTTATTAATATCATAAACTTTTATTTTATCGTCATCGTCTGCTCCACGATGTATTGTTACATAATATATTTTATCTCCAACTTTTATTGGGTTTGTGATACTAAGTCCATTTAATGGATCTTTGTTTCCCATAACTCCACTTTCTACATCCTTTATTTTATTTATAGTTCCATTAACATTTATAATAGCAAAACCTCTAATACTGCTACACGGCATAATTAACTCTTCATCATTAATCCATTGAGCTTCGCTCAAATCATACTCATCTATATATTTATCTGAAATTTTAACTTTTGTATCTCCTTTTAAATCTGAAATATATCCTGTAGCTATTTCTTCATATTCATTTCTATAAAACATATATTTATTATTTGGAGAAACAATTGCTCCATCTTGGAATTTTGATTGATCTCCAATACTTTTTTCTTCTTTAGAATCTAAATTATATGAATAAATATTTTTCACTTCAAAATTACCCTTTAGTTTTTCATTATCAATTTCTATTGACTCTAATTCTTTATTTTCTTTTGTGACCACTACCTTATTTTCATCTAACCAATCAGATCCTATTACACCTTCATAAGTATCAATTTTAGATGCAACAATCTCAGTTGCTAAAATATCTTTTGTATCATTTATGATAGTTATAGCTTTATCACCGTCTTGTCCTTCTGCTTTATATTGTGCACATCCAAGAGTTCCTCCCAAAGCACTAATAACTAAAATACCTACTAATAATTTTCTTTTTATCATTTTTCAATTCCTCCTTATTTTCTATAAATATACTATACCTAATTCATTTTTCAAAAGAATATCTAAATGTTTCAAAACTGTAAACTTTTATATGAAAGGTGGAAAAGAAATTAAAAATGTAGTTCCTTTTTGTTTTGTATCTAATAATGAAATGGTTCCTTTTTGTTTTTCTATTAAACTTTTTACAAGAGGAAGTCCTAACCCTGTTCCTCCATGATATTTTGAGCTATTTTTATTGACTGTATAAAAAGGTTCAAATATTTTCTGTCTTGATTCTTTTGGTATTCCAATTCCTGTATCTGCTACTTCTATAAATACTTTTTTATCTTTATTATATGTATTAATAAATATTTCACCTTTAACCTCATTATATTTTATTGCATTGTCTATTAAATTAATAAAAATATGCATTAAATTTTCTTTATCTCCTAGAATAAAGTTTGATTGCAAGCTTTTTATTATGCTAATATTAAACTTCTTAGCTTTTCCCTGCATTCGACTACAAATTTCTTCTAATACCTCTTTCACATCTATTTTTTCACATTGAACTTCAAAATCATATTTTTCCAATGAAGATAAATGTAAAGTTTTCTCCACCATCTCATACAGTCTTTGTGTCTCTTTTACTATATTTACTTTTGCATCTTGCAGTAACTTAGGATCATCTGGATAGATATCAAGCATATCCATATAAGTTTTTATAACTGTAAGAGGTGTTTTAAATTCATGTGTTATATTTCCAATAAAAGTCTTCTGCTGATTTTCTAATTTTTTTAGTTTTTGTACTGCCAATTTAAGCTTTTTCTGTTCTTCTTCCATTTTTTCTATATTTTTTTCAATCTGACTACTCATATAATAAATGTCTTCACTCAATTCCCCAAGTTCATCATTTCTTCTAATAGGAACAATATTATTATATACTCCCCTTTTAATATCCAATGTATCTTTTTTGATTTTAACAATGCTTTTAGAAACTCTACTAAAATAAAAATATGAACAAATAAAGCTAAATACAAATACAACAGATCCTATTTTGATAAAAAGCGATTTTATATCACTATAAAAATCACTACTTTTTTTAAGAGAATAATGAAATTTAATGACTCCTATTTGATTAACATTATAAAGAGGAGCCATATATTCTATATAATCTCCTACAATTTTATACGCTATTTCATCCTTAAGAGCATGTGAAAGTATGTCTTTAATATCTATAATATAATTATACGGCATAGAATTGACTATTTCTTTTCCATTCATATCATAAATCACAGTATGCATTCCATTTATTGAATTTAACTGTAATATAATTTGTTGTGCATTTTGTTGTAAAAAATGCTCTGTATCTTCTACTGATTCTGTACGATCTATCTGTCTGATATATGTATTTGCAATTTTAGTCTGTTGTTTTAAATACGTTTCATAATCATACTTTTGATTGTTTCGTATTCCTCTCAATACTAGTGTACTGAGTATACTCACTGTCAAAAGTAGAATAAAAGCTAAGAATACACTGGATTTTATCTTTATACTAACCTTCATAGATTTCACCTACAGCTTTATATCCTACTCTATATACAGTCTGTATTATATCCTCATAAGGTTTATGTAATTTTTTTCTGAGTCTTTGAATGTGAATATCCACAGTACGAGTTCCTCCAATATACTCCATTCCCCAAATCAAATCTAAAAGTTGCTCTCTTGTATATACTCTATCTAAATTTGATAATAGAAGAACTAGAAGATCAAACTCCTTAGGTGTTAATTCCAATGGTTCTCCTTTTACAATAACTTTTCTCTGTTTTAACAATACTTGCAAATCTTTGATTTTTATCTCTTCACCTTCAGATTCATTAGAACTTTTATTCAATCTTCTCATTAGTGATTTAACCCTTGCTATTACTTCTCTTATATCAAAGGGCTTCGTTATATAATCATCTGCTCCTAACTCTAATCCTAATACTTTATCTACAATATCACTTTTTGCAGTCAGCATAACGATACCTAAATTTTCTCTGTTATCTAATTTCCTACACACTTCAAATCCATTCATTTTAGGCATCATAACATCTATAATCAATATATGCGGTTTAAAGTTTTGTATTTTATTTAATGCTTCTTCTCCATTATAAGCCGTCTCAACACTGTAACCTTCTCTTTTAAAAGCATATGTAATTAAATCAGCAATACTTTTTTCATCATCTACTACTAATATTTTTTCTTCCATAACTTCACATCCTTTCTATCTATATAACTATATACTATATATAATAGTATTTACACTTTCTTTATATATATAATTCGTCTAGTCGCTACGCACTGACTGATGTCGCCAACGATTCCTACGGGCTCCGTTGCTCAAAAATAGTTGCAAATTTAGTGATTTAAACCATGTTATCCTCATATTGAAAATTTTATAATCCCTAGTAAGTAAAATAACCATACTGGATTTCTCCAATATGGTCGTTTATTTTATAAGTTCTATATATCCGAAAATTCAATACTAATTTTTTGATCTATATAATCTTCTTTTTCCATTGTCGTATTTAAACTTTCACTTATAGATACATCCTCCACAGGTAGTTTTATAATAAATTCACTGCCCTTACCATATTCACTACTTAATGATATTGATCCTCCTTGCATCTCTACTAAAGATTTAACTATAGATAATCCTATCCCACTACCCTCATGGTTTCTTGTGAATGATTTATCTGCCTGTCTAAATCTATCAAAAACCAGGTCAATATTATCCTCTTTTATGCCTATACCTGTATCCCTTATTATAATCTTCACATTATCTATTTCATCAAAAATATTAACAAATATACTTCCACCTTCTGGCGTGAATTTTACGGCATTTGATATTAAATTAAGTATAATTCTGTCGATACTATCTATATGACAACTCACTATTTTTTCCTCAACTTCTGTATCAAATTCTATGTATAACCCCTTATTCTCCACATAATCTACAACTGATAATGTAATATCTTCAACTACAGATACTATATTATATTTGTCCATTTTCATCTCAAAATATCCGGCATCTATTTTAGTAATATCAAGCAAATTATTTATTAATCTTAACAATCTATAGCCATTCTTTTTTAATGTTTTGAAGCTTCTATTTTTTTTAGGTACAAGTAATTCAGATCCATTTTCAAGAAGTTGTATTGCCCCTAAAATTATTGTTAGTGGAGTTCTTAATTCATGAGATAAATTAGCGAAGAATTCGTCCTTAATTTTATCATGCTCTATTTTTTCTTTTAATTTTTTTTCTTCTTGATAAACTTTTTCTTCTAGCTCTAAGATTTTCTTCTTTTCAGTTACATTTTTACATAAAACTAATGCATAGTTTTTGCCTTTTGCTTCTATCGATTTTGTTACCATTTCCATTTTAACAATATCTCCATTTTCCATCAAAACCATTTCTTCTAAAAGTGGTTCAAAATATCTTCCTTCTTTAGCAGCATCATATCTTTCTTGTCCTATTATTTCCATATCAAATTTTACAAATTTTTCTACGGGTTTTCCAACTGCATCTTCTGGCTTTTGAAGTCCCAACATCTCTAACCCTTTTTTATTTAAATATTTAAATTTTAAGTTTTCATGTACAGAAATAGAATCAGGTCCTAATTCAATAATCGCTTCAAACAATTGAAGCTTGTCATCCATTTCTGTAATATAAGCTTTTACTTTTACACTTGTTATTAGTGATATTATATTTAAAATTAATAACAAAATAGCTATACCTATAACAATAGTATAATTTATCTTAATTTCATAAATGTGAACAATCAAACCTAATAATATAACCAAACAATTAATCAAGCTAAATACAATAACCTGTACTTGGGGTATCTTTTGTAATTTCATTAAAAAGTCCTCCTAAAGAGTATGTCGTATTTTAAAATATATGTGCTAAAATATTCCTTATATTATTTTAGCATAAACACTCTCAAATAATATCAAAATCATCTGATATTCGTTTTATTTTTTCTTTAATTCAGTCAAAATCTAGGCAGATAGATTTATTAATCTAAAAAAAACGCACATTGTTTTTAACAATGTGCGACTTTTTTTAATTTAACTAATTCATTATTAAATTATATAATCTATAAAGCATTACTGCAGCTTGTGCACGTGTTGCTTTTTCATTTGGTGCAAAAGTTCCATTATCCATTCCAGTAATTAATCTCTCTTTTACTGATAATCCTACACTTTCTTCTGCCCAAGATGCTATATCATTTCTATCTTTAAATGCATTTAAATCCTCTGAATTTCCTTTTTTGTATCCTTTACTTTCAAGTACATTAGATATTATTTTAGCCATTTCCTGTCTTGTTATATTTCCATTTGGATCAAATACAGTTTCATTCTTACCATTTATAATTTTATTTTGATAAGCTGTATTTACTGAATCATAATACCACTCACCTTTATTTACATCTTTAAATAAAAGTTCATTATCACTTTCTTGATACTTTAACATTCTTGTAATTAAAGCTGCAAATTCAGCTCTAGTTATATTATCGTTTGGACTAAATTTATTGTTTTCTTTTCCATTTATTATTCCCTTACATGCCATAATTTCAACTGAATCCTTTGCCCATTTAGTACTATCTAAATCACTAAATTCTTTAGTGTATTCCTTAGCAAAGTATTTACTGAAGTGATTTGTAATAAATTTTACAGTCTTAGTTTTTTCATTATATACTCCACCCATATTTTCTAGAGTTCCATCATCCTTTAAATAAAATACATTCACTTTATCTTTATTTTTTGCACTCTTTTCATAAGGAATAGTTACTTCTATTGGATGTTTAAATTTAGTTATATTTTCTTTTCCATCATTCATCTGAACATCTATTACAATACTATTATCTGGTACTACATTGTTTTGATTTTTAGATAAATCTGAAGTGTCTATTTTTTTAGCTTTTAAATTTATATTTTTACCTTTATCTAAAGAATTTGGATTTATATTAAATGATGCTATATCTGTTTTTATCTCTATTTTATCTATATTTTTTTCTACTGCTTTATTTATAAATACTGATGGTAGTTTAGCTTCTACTTCTTTACTTCCTTGAACACATATTGGTATTTTATTTTCTATTTTTAATGAAGCTTCTATTATATCCTCTATAGCTGTATTTGCAGTTGTTTCATCTGTAATATTATTTATTATATTTAATGTTGTTCCTATATTTTGAGCTAAAATCTTATATACTGCTTCTTTATCATTTACTTTTTCATATACTTTTACAGTATTGTTTATTAGTTTAACGCTTTTTTCAGCTATATCTTTATTTCCTTCTTGTGAATCTATTTTTTGAGAAGCTTTTTGTATTATTTTAGATATATCTTTTATATCATCAATAATCTCTTTAGCTTCTTTTTCTGTTTTTATATTATCTATTTTTTTATTTATTTTGTTTGATACATCATCTACTGCTTTTATTATTTCTTTCTCGCTTGAATTTTTATCAACTATTTTAGAATATATATCTTTGTATTCTTTATTAGATATGATATCATCTACATTCTCTTTTTCTACATTTTTATTAGTGTTTCTTGAATCCTTTGTATAATCTAATGTGTAAAACCACTCAATATCTTGTCCATCTTTTACTTTAATTGAATCAGCACCTACATCTGCAGTTTTGCCATCAATATTAAACATCCAACCACTTTTTAGTCCTATGTCTTTTTGTTCTATTCCATCTATAGCTGTTACAAATTCACCATCTGTAGAATACTCAATACCTTCTTTTTGTAAGATTCTTTTTAAAATATCAAGAACTGTATCTCCTTTTTCAATTTCTACTTTTGTTCTTGAAATTATTGTTCTATTATGTCCTTTTATTGTAATATATATATTTTCTTCTTTTATTTCTTCATTTTTACTTTCTTCAGAGTTTTCTTCACTTTCTTGTTTTTTAAATAAATCATTAAATCCTTCATTATTTATTTGTGCTTTAGTGAACATAGACTCTTTTTTATATAAATCTGCAATTGCCATAAAAGCTTGTTCTGTTGACATTTCATTTTTAAAAGTATCTTCTTTTTTATATTTTAAAAGTGAGCTAAACATATTCTTATTATCAACAGTCCATTTACTAGATAAAGGATTTTCTCCTATTGAAACAAGCCCTTGTATAACAGCAGCTATTGTACATTCATTAGCGTCTTTAACTATATATTCTTTGTTTTTTAATAAAAATTCTTTAGCTTTATTAATACTATTATTAACTCCTTCAATATCAGTATGTTTAGAAAGTGCCATAATACACATTGCTGTAGTATCTGCATCCTCAAAGTTTCCATTTTCATGCTGCTTATTAATTAACTTACTAACAGCTCCTTCTTTATCATAGTTAGCATTTGCCATATCAAGTGCAATAACACTCCAACCAATTTGGTTAACTTCTTCTCCCATACCACCTATGTTAAATATTCCTTTTTCTTGTGAATTAACTAATTTTTCAACATATTTTTTGGGGTCTTGGCGGCTTGCTATTAAGCCTATAATATTTCCTGCATAATCAGTTGCAAGCATTAAATCTTCTTTTTCTTTAAATTTTGATTTTATAATAAATATATCTCTTTCTTTATTATCACTTACTGCATAATAACCAATAGCTTCTCTAAATGTAAATTCATCTTTATTTTTATAATGTTCTTTTAGTTTATCTAAAGTTTCTTTTATTACTTGTTGGTTTGTTTTTTCATTTTCTTTATTCTCTTCAGATTGTGAAGTTTTAAATTCAAAATCCTTTTTTTCTTGTCCTAAAATAACATAACCCTTATATTCTTTATCATTATCTAACTGAGTCTTAAAATCGAAATTCCCACTACTATCTGTACACTCTTCGTCAAAATAAACTTTTTTCTTTCCATCATTTATTTGTATGGTAATAGATTCATTATTATAATCTGTTGTTCCTTGTATTATTACACCATTTTCATTAGTATTTATATTTACATCAATTTGTGCAAATGAAGTAATGGTAAGTGATATTATTAATATTAATGATAGTAATATGCTATTTATCCTCTTCATATTTTCGCTATCCTCTCTATTTTATATTTATCTTTATAGGATTTTTCATAAGAGAAATTCCATTATCAGAGTCATCCCAAACAAATCCTTTTAATGTAAACTTTCCTTCATTAGGTATTAAAACTCCAGCTATTAAAAATACTTCTTCATTTGGTTTTATTTCTTTGTTAATGCAACTATGATCAACCATTTTATTATTTTCATCATATAAGCCTACCATTAAAGCTACATTTTGAAGTTTATCTTCATTATTTTTTATTCTTACAGTTATACATTCTTGTTTATCAGTAACAGAATCATTTTTTATTAATTCTATCTCTAAATTTCCTTCATTAGGTATGATATATCTATCATTCGTAATAGCTTTTAAGCAAACATTTGCGTTTGGTTCCCTATCAGTTAAATCATCCCAATTATGCCCATTAAAGCTTACAAAACTTTCATTTTTGTTTGCTTTTGCTTTACTTGAAAATGTTCCTTTTGGACTTTCTATAGCAACTGGATATTTCTTTTCTTTTGTTGTTAATTTTATGATAACAGCAAATTTTTCATTTTTATTTAAATTAATCTCATCAATTGAAATTGTGTGATATCCAATACTATTTATTTTTCCTTCTTTTATGTTTTCCATATTTTTGAATGAATTTATATCTTCAAAGTCTCTGCACACCCATATTTCATAATCAGAATCTTCTCCAGTTGTATAAAAGCCTAAAGCACTTAAATTTTCATTTTCTTTAGCTATAAAAACATTAGAAAACCATGCTGTATCATTTGAACATCCATATTCATAAGTTTGTCCAAGTTCATCATACTGATAAATATTATCGTAATCTTCATCAGAAGCTAAGAAAACAGCATTTTCCTTTTTACCTATATTAAAATCATAATATGAAACATAGAAATACCCATCATCTCCCCAATTAGGTCCTGCACTATTTTTACATATGAAAGCTCCATCACCATCAACTTTACCTTTGAAATTATCTTTTGAATAATCATCATCCCATCCTACAACACCGACAGCATGATTTCCTTTACCTACACTACTGCACATATATGAATTGTTGTTTTGATTATAACAAGATTCATCCCACTCTAAAGCTGTATATACTGCACCGTAATCCATTATGGCATTTTTTATATTGTTATTATCATTAAATGCTTTTCTCTTTGGTATATATATTACATTTTGAACATGATAATCTGATTTTTTTATTCCTCTATTTATAGGATCTATATCTTTTGAATATGGATCTTTTTCTTCTAATACAGCTCCTTTCCAGCTTGTAAGATAAGCTGTTGCCATATATATATTTCCTCCAGCTTTTGGTTCTAACTCAAAGCCATGGCAATTGATCATATTATTCTCCGAAAAATTATATTCCTTATTTTCCTTAAATTTAATATTAGATTCAAGAGAAGATAAAGCTGCAAAAGCCCAGCAGCTATTTATCTCTCCTTGATCTTTAACAGGAGTTACTCCATTATTTTCTCTTAAATCATACTTTGTTGGTAAACTATCTGCATATGAAAAGTCACTTAAAAATACTAAATTGAAAATTAAGCAACATATAACCCCTATAATCCTATTCCTATTGTTTATTCTCATAGTGTTCTCCCCTCTAATTTATATCTATAATTTTAACTGGATTAAGTTTATCTATATTTTTTTCATTATCCGATACAAATACTTTTATTTTATACTTTCCACTATTAGGTATTGCAAACTGAGGAGATATAGTTTTTTCTCCATTACCCTCTATATCTTCTATAACACAACTACATTTTAGTGTTTTACCATTTTCATCATCTAATGCTATAATGCAGATTAACATGCTTTCATCATTAGATTTATTGTTTATATTGATACTCAACCTAGCTTCTTCTCCATGTGAGATTTTAGTGTCATCTACACTTACTTTAAATTTTTCTTCCTCTATATCATTTGTAACTATAACCTTGCAGTATGAACCAATATAATTATCTGTACTTGCCCCTTTTAATATATATTCCCCTTCTTCTTCAAATCTTAAAGTTGTATTTCCATTACTATCTGTTAATATATCTTTTCCATCTAATATATAACTTTTTTCATTAACTAATATCTGTGCATTTTCTATATTAGATTCTATGTAGTTTCCGATATCATTTTTTATATTAACCTTGTAATTTATAGTAAAGGTTTGATTAGGCTTAACAACTATTTCACTTTTATCAAAATATGAATATTTTTGTTCTTTATAATCTTCAAAGTAAATAATAGCCATATTATCATTATCTTTAATGTCTTTATCAATTAAATTTTTGTCTACATACTTATTATTTACAAAATACATCCACCCACTGTTTGGTCCATATTCAGTTTCCTCTATTCCATTTATATTTATTACTCTTGTTAATTTGCTTCCTGCATCAAATTTTTCTTTATTATCGCAATCTATCCCATTATCTCTAAGAGCATCAATAAGTACATTCATAGCTGTTGGATACTCTTTTAACATACAGCTTTTATCTCCATACCAACCTAAATCAAAATTATCTACTTCTATTTCAGTTTCAGGTACTATAGTCTCAATAGGCCCTTCTACCCTTATCTTTACTTTAGCTTTAGTTGTTTCTAATACTTCTAATTTGATAGTATCATTTATATTTGTATCATCTTTAAGTGAAGCTTTTAAATCTACGCTACCTTTCTTAAATCCTTGTATATAAATATCTCCACCTTTTATATATACGCTAGCAATACTCTCATCAGAGCTTGTCCATACAATTTGTGCATCTTCAATTTCATTACCTACTCTATCATAAGCTTTTGCTCCCAATTGTACATATCCATCAATATTATCATTTAATATTATTTCTTCTTCTACTCTAATTTTATTTTTATTACCTTGTATTTTTATTTCATTTATACCTGTAAGTTCTATGCTAATATCTATAGTATCTTGTATATTTTTATCTTTAATATATGCTGTTACAGTTACTAACCCTAATTCTTTAGCTGTAAGTATCCCATTTTCATCAATACTTGCTTTATCATCAGAAACCTTCCATATAATGTTAGCATATTCTACTAAATTATATTTATCATCCCATGCATTAGCATACAATTTTAATGTTTTCCCTATCAAGATTTTATTATTCTCTGGTTTTAATATTGAAATTTTAGATATATCTCCAACATTAGAGCTTCCATTATATTTAATTGAGAACTTCTTAAATATAGATTGATTCTGATACATATCAGCTAAAGCTGCGAATGCATAGTAAGTAGCTTCATAATTTCTACTTCCGCCTTCAAATTTAGAAAAACCTGACTTACTTATATCTGTTTGATGTTCATATTTATTTTTTAATATACTATCTAACATTGTTTTTTTATTTTTCATCCACTCTTTTGAATATAACGGATTTATATCGTTAGCTAAAAGTGCTTGAACAACTCTAGCTGTAGCAACTGGACAGTTATTTCCTTGTTTTGATCCAAATCCAGCATCTTCATTTTGCTTTTCTTTTAATAATTTTATAATACTTTCTATTTGTTCACTAACCCCTTCAATATTCTTATGGTTTGCAAAAGCAGTTAATGCTACAGCCTTTACCTTTACTTCGTCCTGTCCTAATTTTGTTTTAATATTAGGATCTTCAAGTAAATTTATCAAAGCTTGTACTGCTTCTTCTTTATCATAATCTGCATCAGCCATATCAAGAGCTATTATAGAATATCCTAAAGTTTCAATAGAATTAGCATCCATATAATTATTTATTATAAATTGACCTTTGTCCGTTCCATCTTTAACTTGAGATGCACTTAATATACTAACACTGTTTTTTATTTTTCCTTCAAGTTCAATATTTCTTGGATCAAGGTCTGCTCCTAAAGCTGATATTATTAGTTTTGCATATTGATAAGAGCTAGTATATCTACTATATTTTTGTATTTTATTTTGAACTTTATTTTTATCAATACCTGAAATTATTGCTGCTGGAGATGCTACAAACTCATATTGATTATAACCTTTGTAATGCTTCTTTAAAAACTCTATTTCTTTTTTTAATTTTTCTTTTAGAACTTCATCAGATATCCCTGATTTTATATTTATACTAATTTCATCATATATTTCTGGTTTATCTTTTAAGCTTACTTTTATATTTATACTTCCTTCATTCAAAGCAGTTATTATCCCATTTTCTATAATGGCTTTTGACTTATCTAAGCTTTCCCATATGATATCTGGATTTTTTATTTGCTTATTATCCTTATCATATACAGTTGCTTTTATTTCTATTTTATCTCCTTCAACTATTGATATAGGATCTTCATTATTTATCTTTATTCTTGAAGGCTCTCCTACTTTTATGTATTTAAGTTCATCATACATAGATTTTCTATTTTTTAAGTCTGTAAGTGCTGCCATGGCTGCATCAGTTTGTATGTTTGCACAACTTCCTGTTGATGAATTTTTGAACCTTTCTCCATCTCTACACTTAAGAATTGCATCTACTAAGTTATTTTTATTTCCATATTTATCTTCTATTGTCCAAAATTCATCTAACGGATCTTCTCCAAGTGCTATTATTCCTTGAATCAATTCACATGTTATACTGCTGCTTTCTTCACTTGACCAAGATGTAATTTCTTTTATTAATCCTGATTCACTTTGTATGCTTTTTAAATATTTCTTTATTCCATTGATAGTATCAGTTACTCCATCTATATCCTTATGTTTTGAAAGAGAAATTATTGCTTTAGATGTTAACTGAGCATCTGCTTCATCATAACTTTCAAAATACACATTATCCCCATTTTTAACAGTCTTATTAATTAAAGTTTTTATAACATCTTCTTTATTATAATCAGCACCTGCCATATCAAGTGCTATTATTGCATAAACAAGTTTTTCAGCATCTGCATCTTCATAAAAAGTGAATGAACTATCTAATATCTTTTCTACTTCTTCTTTTGGATCTTCATTTACTGCAATAAGAGTCATTATGTTTTTTGAAGAATTTAACACAGAATAAGCACCTGGTTCAGTTGAAAATATCTTTTTTGTCTTATTAATTTCATCTATATCCATACCTGAATATCTAAGTGCTAATGCTAATTTATCTTGATATTTATCCGATAAATATCCTGGCCCGTAAAATGTTTGATCTTTATATCTTAATGTAAGACTATCTATTGCTTCTTCTATCTTTTCTTCTCTTGATTTTGACTTTACAACTTTTAATGAAACACTGTTACTTTCTACAATACTTTCATCTGATTTTTCTGCTACAGCTTTTATAGTTATATTTCCTTCTTTTAGTGCACTAAGTATATTATTATCTATTACTGCACTATCTTTAGGTTCTATAGTCCATTTAATCTCTGGATTATTTATTTCTTTACCAATGCTATCCTCAGCTATAATATTTAACTTAATCTTTTTTCCTAATTCTATTTCTTCAATATCTTTATCTAAAGAAATATTTATATTATCTATTTCTCCTTTTTCAACAACAGGCTCGTCCCCTATTACTGTTATCTCTATTTCTTTTGGTTCACAGTTATTGCAATCTTTACTCTCTACTGTTATCTTTACTTTTCCTGCTGATATTCCTGTTATATTTCCTATATCTTCACTCCAATCATCTGGAGTTACTGTTGCTATATTTTCATCTTCGCTGCTCCACTTATACTCTGTATATAAAGGAACATCTTCGTATTCAAAATCATCCCAATATGTATCTTCAGTTCCATCATCATCCACTACCATTACATATATATCTAGTATTTCTCCTACCTTTATCTCTGTCTTTACTGGCTCATTTCTAAATTCTACATGTCTTTCATACTTAGGCTTATCATCTATTACTGTTATCTCTATTTCTTTTGGTTCACAATTATCACAATCAGTACTATCTACTGTTATTTTTACTTTTCCTTCTGATATTCCTGTTATATTTCCTATATCTTCACTCCAATCATCTGGAGTTACTGTTGCTATATCTTCATCATCACTTCTCCATTTATACTCTGTATATGTTGCTACCTCTCCATCTATAAAGTCATAATATGTATCTTCTATTCCATCATCATCTACTACAATGGCATATATATCTAATGTTTCTCCTACCTTTATTTCTTTCTTTACTGGCTCATTATTAAATGCTACATGTCTTTCATACTTAGGTTTATCATCTATTACTGTTATCTCTATTTCCTTTGGTTCACAATTATCACAATCAGTACTATCTACTGTTATTTTTACTTTTCCTTCTGATATTCCTGTTATATTTCCTATATCTTCACTCCAATCATCTGGAGTTACTGTTGCTATATCTTCATCGTCACTACTCCATTTATACTCTGTATATGTTGCTACATCTCCATCTATAAAGTCATAATATGTATCTTCGGTTCCTTCATCATCCACTACCATGGCATATACATCTAATGTTTCTCCTACCTTTATTTCTTTTTTTACTGGCTCATTTCTAAATGCTACGTGTTTTTCATACTTTTCCTCTGCATACCCTAAAGAAAACTGTGAAAAACAACTAAACAATAAAATCAATACCAAGAAAATACTAGTTACCCGTTTATTCATTTTTACAATCCTTCTTAACCTTGTCCCTTTATGTTTTTCCATAAATACATTTTCCCCCTCTTATTTTACTAATTTATATATAATTTCAGTACATTGGCTCTTGTAACCTAAATCATTTAATGATTTTTCATTTATAAATTCTCCTATATAATTTACATTAAACACCTCTAAAAAATAATAACCCTATCTAAAAAGATAGGGTTAAAGTATATACATAATAAATAAACATGCATAACTGCATATTTTCAATTACACATATATCTTCAACCCCATTTAAGTCGTAAGGAATTTGAAGAATGTCATGTCAGATATTCTGGCTTGTGGATCATATTAAAACTGCGCCTTCCCAGATTAAAAATCTAGTGGCATAGAGCAGTTCTCATCCCCACTTACAGTTGGAGTTACAGCAAAGGATTCTCACCTTTTTCCCTGAACCAAGACAAATTTTATCAATATTATATTAATTATAACATTTAACCACCAAAAAATGGGAATAAATCATTCGTCTCAACATAGCTAAATATTACATTTATTTCTAATTTACCATTTTTATTTCCTTATTATAATTCAAATTCCTAATTAAATTTAGAACTATATTATATATATTTTATTCCATATACAAAAAAGCCCCACATTATTTACATAATATGAGACCTTTTAATTTAACTAATCCATTATTAAATTATATAACCTATGTAGCATTACTGCAGCTTGTGCACGTGTTGCTTTTTCATTTGGTGCAAAAGTTCCATTATCCATTCCAGTAATTAACCCTTCTTTTACTGATAAGCCTACACTATCGACTGCCCAAGATGCTATATTTTCTTTATCTTTAAATATATTTAAATCCTCAGTATTTCCTTTTTTGTATCCTTTTTCTTCAAGTACATTCGATATTATTTTAGCTATTTCTTGTCTTGTTATATTTCCATTTGGATCAAATACAGTTTCACTCTTACCATTTATAGTTTTATTTTGATAAGCAATGTTTATTGAATCATAATACCAATCTTGCTTATTTACATCTTTAAATGAAAGCTCATTATCACTTGCTTGGTATTTTAACATTCTGCTAATTAACGCTGCAAATTCTGCTCTAGTTATATTATCATTTGGACTAAATTTATTGTTTTCTTTTCCATTTATTATTCCCTTAGATGCCATAATTTCAACTGAATCCTTTGCCCATTTAGTACTATCTAAATCACTAAATTCTTTAGTGTATTCCTTAGCAAAGTATTTACTAAAGTGGTTTGTAATAAACTTTACAGTCTTAGTTTCTTCATTATATACTCCACCCATAGGTTCTAAGCTCCCATTATCATTTATATAGAATACTGTAATATTTTCTTTATTTTTAACATTGCCTTCATAAGGAATACTTACTTCAATTGGGTTCTTGAATTTACTTATATTCTCTTTTCCAGCTTTTGCTTCAAAATCTACAACTACACTTCCATTTGGTATTTCTTGTCTTGCATCTTTTGTTATATCTGAAGTGTTTACCTTTTTAGCATCTAGTGTTATATCTTTTCCTTTTGCTTTATCTCCAAAAGTATTTGGTGTTATACTAAATGATGCTATATTTGTTTTTATATCTACTTTATGTAATCCTTTTTCTAAAACTTTATCTATAACTTGTGATTCTAAAGTCATTTGTGCTTTTTCTTTGTCTTTAGATATAACATCTAAAGTTAATTTTTTTTCAAAAGCTTTATTAATTTCTATATTGTTTTGTACTAATTTTTGTTCCATTTTCTTAACTTTATTTTCTAACTTTTCTGCTATAGCATCTACTATATCTGCTGTTACTTTATTATTTTCAACTTTTTTAGTAACTGCTTTATCTATTACTTGTTGTGCTAATTTAACTATTTTTTGATTCAACCCTTTTGTATTTTCTTTTCCTAATTTCTGAACTAAACCTCCAGCAGATTCTATCATACTATTCGCAATAGTATCTACATCATTTTCATTTTGGATTTTATCTATTAACTTTACTGTTAAATCTATATTTTCTACTGCAATATCATGTATTTCTTTTTTAGCATCTACATCTGTTACTTTTTCTGCACATTTTATAAGAGATTTTGTTAGTACATTACTTTTCTTAGCTATATCTTTAATTTTCTCTTGAGATTCTACTCTTTTTAATGCTTCACCTATTATTTTTGAAACATCTTTTACATCATCTACTGCTTTTTTAGCATCTTTTTCTGATTCTATATCATTCACTTTTTTATTTAATTTATCAGCTGCATCTTCTACTGCTTCTGCAATTTCTTTTTCACTTGAGTCTTTATCTATTACTTTGTTATAATCATCTTTATATTCATCATTTGAAATTGCATCATCTGCATCTTCAACTTCTTCAGCCTCTTCCTTATTCATACTATTATTTCTATCATCATTTGTATAATCAAGTGTATAGTACCACTCAATATAATCATCTTCATCTACATCTACAGATCCTGCAGCCACACGTGATGTTTCTCCATTTACATTAAACATCCATCCACTTTTGCCACCATTTACTTGTCCCTCTATATTAACTATAATTTCTCCATATATCTCATAATCTATATCTTCTTTATCTAATATTCTCTTAGTTAGACTCATTACTGTATCATTTTTTCTTATTTCTACTTCAGTTTTTCTTAAAATATATCCATCTCGTCCGTCTACAGATATACAAGCCGTTTCACCTTCTGGTATATTTGTATCTCCATCATCTGGATCTTCTATTACTACCTTTCTTAACTTTCCAACCGTAGCTCCCATCTTTATGTATGCATCTAATGCATATGTATTATCTGATATATTTTTACCGTCTCCAAATGTTCCATCACTATTTAACGCTTTACTCTTCATATAATCTACTGGCCCTTTACCATTTGTAATCCATGTGTTTAAATCTTTATTTAAAACTTTTAATGTAAGTATTGCTTCTGCTGTATCTACAACTGCATCATCCCATGCTCCATTTTTAAAACTTCCATCTTCTTGTTGACATCCTTGAATCCAATTTTTACTATCAGTAATTACATCATCAATTTTATTTTTATCTTCATCACTTACATATTCTTTTAGATATTCTAGAGCTCTTATTCCTTGAGCTGTTGCCATAAAATCTGGCATTATTGAAGGCATAGCTCCTTGATCATTTTTCTGACTTAATATATAATCTATAGCTTTTTGCTCATCTATCTTATCTATCTCTCCTAATCTACCTAATATATCTAATACAGGCATACTAGTGAATGCTGAATAACCTCCTGATGCAAATCCTCCATCTTGATTTTGCCTTGCAACTAATTCTTTTAATAAGTCTTGTGCTTTTGCATCTTCTTTTAGATTTATCATTGCTGCATATTCATATGCTATTTCTTTTGCACTTGCTTTTTTTATATTATTTTCATGTAGTGTTTTATCAGCTAAGTTTATTACTTTATCCTTTAAACTTTTATCTCCATATACATATGATGCCACATCTACATCTGCTTCTTCACTTAATATGTATATATCATATGCTCCTAGTTCTTTTCCTTTTAAAAATAAGTCTATGTTATTCTGAGCTGCTTTTGTTGCTAAATACGATAATCCATCTCTAGTAGTAATATCAACTTTAGCACCCATCTTTATATATGCATCTAAAGCATATGTATTATCTGATATATTTTTACCGTCTCCAAATGTTCCATCACTATTTAATGCTCTACTCTTCATATAATCTACTGGACCTTTACCATTTTTAGTCCATTTGTTTAAATCTTCATTTAAAACTTTTAATGTAACTATTGCCTCTGCTGTATCTACAACTGCATCATCCCATGCTCCATTTTTAAAACTTCCATCTTCTTGTTGACATCCTTGAATCCAATTTTTACTATCAGTAATTACATCATCAATTTTATTTTTATCTTCATCACTTGCATATTCTTTTAAATATTCTAGAGCTCTTATTCCTTGAGCTGTTGCCATAAAATCTGGCATTATTGAAGGCATAGCTCCTTGATCATTTTTCTGACTTAATATATAATCTATAGCTTTTTGCTCATCTATCTTATCTATCTCTCCTAATCTACCTAATATATCTAATACAGGCATACTAGTAAATGCTGAATAACCTCCTGATGCAAATCCTCCATCTTGATTTTGCCTTGCAACTAATTCTTTTAATAAGTCTTGTGCTTTTGCATCTTCTTTTAGATTTATCATTGCTGCATATTCATATGCTATTTCTTTTGCACTTGCTTTTTTTATATTATTTTTATCTAGTGTTTCAACAGCTAAGTCTATTGCTTTATCCTTTAAAGTTTTATCTCCATATACCCATGATGCTACATCTATGTCTGCTTCTTCACTTAATATGTATATATCATATGCTCCTAGTTCTTTCCCACTTAAAAATGAGTCAATATTATTCTGTGCTGCTTTTGTTGCTAAATCTGATGTACTGTAAACCTCTTCAGCTACAACCCTATTATCTTCACCATTAAATAAACCTGGAAGTATAGGCATTAAAAATGTTATAAAAAAAACAGTTAATAAAATACTAGAAATCGATCGTTTAAAATTATTCTTTGTAAATAAATTCATATGTCTTTCCCCTCCTATTTTGTCAATTTATATATAATCTCAGCACACTGTGCTCTTGTAGCATTTTTATTTGCATCAAAGTTTTTATAAAGTAAGTTATTATCCTTTGCTACTTTCACATATCCATCATACCAATTCTTACCTTTGACAGCTTTTGCCTTACTTTCAAGACCTTTAACTCTAACAACCATGGCAGCAACCTGTGCACCCGATATATTATTTTCTGGTGCAAACTTTTTATTTCCAACTCCATTTATATATCCTTTTTTAACTGCAACATTAACAACCTTATTTGACCAGTGATTCTTAAGATCTGTGAATGCATTAGTTGTTGATGTAGCCTGACTTTGAAGACCTTTTCCATAAACTAAAAACTTAGCAAATTCTCCTCTCTTAACACTATTATTGGGCTTAAATGTTCCATCTGAATATCCTGATACAACACCTTTATCTACTAAATACATTATTTCTTTATATGCATAATCTGTTGATTTTAAATCTTTGAATCCTTTAGTTTTTAAATTATGTAGTTTTGTAAAAACTGAAGTTTTATTGTTATAATCGCTAAAAGCTAATAGTCCATGATAAGTTGCCATATAATTTCCCTTAGATGTAGATTTCAAATGTTTAAATGAGCCATCACTAAGTTTATATGATGAAAGCTTATCAATATATTTTTGATTTACATTTAAACCAAACTTAACTCTTGCAAGTATATACCAAGCTATAGTTTCACAGCTTTCTCTTTTATCCATATTTTTCTCTATAAATTCAAAACCTTTCTTTACTTCTGATGAATTTGAATTAAGACCTAATATATTGTAGGCAACTAACCCCATAGCAGTCATATCTAAATCCGAATTATTATCTCCTATAAATATTGGAAATCCTCCATCACTATTTTGATTTGACTTAAGATATGTTAGTGCTTTAGATTTATTATAGTTTTCATTATTAGCTGCATATAAAGATATAACAGCCCATATATGTCCATTTAAAAGATCTTCACCAGCTCCATCTATGTAATCTCCAAATCTACCATTACTATTCTGAGCCTTTATGATTTTTTGAACATAAGATGAAACATCTTTTCCAATAGCTCTTGACCCTAAAATATACTTTTCATAATCTGTTATCACTTTTTTAGAGTCAACACTTGATAAACTCTTTTTTGATACATCTTTACCACTTGAATAAAGTGCTAAAATTCCCCATTCATCTAATTTTTGCTTTTCTAAATACTTTGATGTAGAACTTACATCTAGTGCAAAAGAAAAACTAGTGAAAATCATCATAATAGCAATTGTTAATGATATAATTCTTTTCATAATCTCACCCCTAAATTTTTATTCTATTTCTTCAACAGGAATTTCGCTGTAGCTTATCCTGTCTTTAAATCTAGATAATATATTTATAAAATCTGTTCCAAGTAAATAAGCAAATGCAAAATTTCCTATACTATGCATCAAATCAAAATAGAATGATGATATATAAACTGCAATAAAGCTCTGTAAACTAAGAGGCTTTACAAAAAATAACCAGTGCCATATATTCATTATATAGTCAAATAAAAAGCCCCATACAAAAGCAAATATACTTAAAAATAATCTTGAAGGATTTTTAATGAATTTCTTTAGAATTCCTGCACTTGCTCCTGCAAGTCCCCAAGCTAACATTTGCCATGGCGTCCAAGGCCCCTGCCCCAAAAAACTATTTGACACAAGAGTAGCTATTGCCCCTACCATAAACCCAAATGAAGGCCCAAATACATATCCACTTATAATAACCAAAAAAGTAGTAGGCTGAACATTAGGAAGAGCAGCAAATGGAACTCTTCCAACTCCTGCTAGTCCTGATAAGCTCGCTATTAAAGCAATCTCCTTAACACTACCCTTTCTTCTCTCATAAGAAACAAAGACAAACACAAAAGAAACAACCAAAACGACTACAGATAACACACTATAATTCATATCAAATATCCCCTTTTTACCAAATATCTCTCCTACTATAGGGTCTAAAGTTTAATATACATATTAAACTTCATACTAAGAAATTGAAATTATTCGTTTTTTGAACGACTTTTAAATAGCTATTTATCCTATATTGTTTTTAATAAAAATAGCTATTTAACTTAAGAGAAAAAAATGAATAATTTTAATTTCTGGCTTGGAGTTCTATATTAGTTATATCAAGTGCATCTTGTAATGTTAAAATATTATCCACATATCCACCAAAAAGCTTATTAATCTGTGTACTATAATATATGCCAGAAGTCAAAACATCATATTTTGATCCCATCTGTGCTATACTTCCATCAAATATAAGACACGCTCTATCACAAAACTTACTTGTAAATTCAACATCATGAGTTACAAGTATTATTGTTTTTCCTTTATCCTTCAAATCAAGTATTATACTACCTAATTTATCTTTCAAATCCTTATCAAGTCCACGAGTTGGTTCATCAAGTATTAATATATCAGGATCCATAACAAGTATAGATGCAATAGCCACCCTTTGTCTTTCCCCCCCACTCAAATCTCTAGGATTCTTATCCTTATATTTATAAATATCTAGATCTTTAAGTGTCTTATCAATTATCCCATAGTCATTAATATTCTTATTATCAAGTGTATATTTTAGCTCTTCATAAACAGAATCATTAAACAAATAATCATTTGGGTTTTGAGAAAGATAGCCTACTACTCCTTCAACAGATAATTTACCTTTCGTTGGCTTTAATAACCCAGATATATTTTTTAGTAATGTAGATTTTCCTCCACCATTTTCTCCAAGTATTCCTAGTACTTCTCCCTTATGTACAGTTAAATCTATTTTTTTTAAAGCATGTTTCCCATTTTCATAAATAAAATCAATATTTTTAGCAGTTATTACATCTTCTTTTTTATTTTCATTTATATGGATCTCTTTCTTATGTAAGTTATCTTCAATAAACAATTTCTTTAGATTTTTTCTTCCCTCTTTTACTGTACACGGTATATTTTCGTATCCTATTTTAACAAAATATTCTGAGACTGATGGCAAAAAGTTTTTATCTTTTTTATTACTCCAAAATACAAATTCTTCACGATCTCCATCAAATATTAAGCTTCCATTTTCCATAAATAATACTCTATCCGCTAAATGAAAACATCTATCTAATCTTTGCTCAATCAAAATTATCGTGTATCCAAGTTCCTCATTTAATCTTTTTAGAATATGAAGTATTTCCTCAGCTGATACGGGATCAAGCTGAGATGTTGGCTCATCCAAAACTAAAAACTTATATCCCATAGAAATAGTAGCTCCTAAAGCAACCTTTTGCTTTTGACCACCTGATAATTCATAAGTTTTTTTATCTTTTATATCATATATATTAAGAAAACTTAATGCCTCCATTACTTTTTTCCTCATAGTTCCATAAGAAACACCTATATTTTCAAGTCCAAAAGCAAGTTCTCTTTCAACCTTATCCATAACCAACTGCTTTTCTGGATCTTGAAAAACCATTCCAACTTCATTAGTTCCTTCTACTTTGCCTTTTATTTTGCCACCATAAAAATTAGGAACTATTTTATTAAATACTCTTCCTAAAGTAGATTTGCCAGAACCTGAGTTTCCAAGAAGTAATACAAATTCTCCCTCTTTTATATCTAAATTAATATCATTTAGAGCAGCCTCTTCTTTCCTAGGATAATAATAAGTTAAATCATGTATTTTAAAAGCTTCCACTTCTTACACCCCCAAACTAAGAAAACATGAACAAGTAAAGTCAAATTTATATAAATTAGAAAAACCATGTCCTTATATTTTAGAAATTCTAATTCACTATAAGGATCATAATATCCCATATGTGAAAATAATCCATATGTAAAAATACTAAGTAAAATTAAAGTGATAAAATTAAATATATAATCTACTCTTTTAATTTTAACTTGAGAATAAGAAGTTCGTTTTCCAATACCATAACCTTTAGAATAAAGAGCTTCTGCTCTATCTAAAGACCCTTCTAACGTAGATATTAAAATAACTTTTAGAAACGGATAATATGCTTTAACTTTTTTGAATATATTTTTCTGTTCAAAATCTACTCCTCTTAAAATCATTACATTTCTTACTCTAGTTATTTCAAGTCTTAGCCTATGAATTATATTAGTAGTCATAGATAAAGTTAATGTGATTTTGTGAGCAAATTTTGAAAAAAAGCTAAATGAGTCATCTGAATCAATCATAACACTGTAAAGTAAAAATATTAAAATTATACAAATAAGCTTAAGTCCCATATTAGCTCCAAATACTATAGATTCTAAAGTTATTCTTATCTTCCCAATAACAGGAAGTCTAGGACTTTTATAAAGTATAGTTCTTCCTGAATGTGAAACTAAAGGATTAATAATCATAATCCAAAGTGTAGTATACAAGCTGTATTTAACTGTTCTTATAAGTTTCTCTTTTCCGTCTAATAAAAGTATATTAAAAATCAAAATAATCAATATTGAAAATATGTAAATAGGATTTGAATATACTAATGTTAAAAAAAACAGAATAGTTGTATAAAGTATTATAGTAAAGGGATGCATACTTAACATAAAATCACCTAATTCTTCGTTGGAATATTTATTATTTCATTATCACTTACAACAGCAGAAAACATTCCTTTAATTTTTTCTGGGTTTTCATAAAGTATTTTTGCTGCATTTTTTATACTCTTCTCATCATTACCTGTTATAATCCATAAATTACAACCACCTCCATATCCCTTAGGTATGGCTGCAATAACTGCTCCTTTTTCATATTCCTTTGAAGCCTTTTTATTATAATCTAAAGCTTTTATAACATTATCGTCTATATTAAAAAACAGCCCATTTTTTTCATCATTATAAATATCATTTATGTATTTTATATTTGAAACTTCATCCAAGTTTCCAATAACCACAGTATTTATTTCATCATTTTCTATATCTTTATCATCTAAGGCCTTCTCTTCTATACTTTCCAGTCCTTTTTCTTTTAAAAACTTAGTTAAATTATTACTGTCTTCTTCATAATTCTTTGAGTATCTTATTTCTGTTTCTAATACATTTCCATCATACCCTTTTGTAAAGTTGTTAGGATAAGCACCTATTATACTTGATATATACATTTCATTACTCCAGTCATGATAATCCCATATAATATTATCTTCTGGATTTAAGTAATAATCATCTGCACCAA
Source organism: uncultured Peptostreptococcaceae bacterium (assembly GCA_942492135.1). Classification (GTDB taxonomy): domain Bacteria; phylum Bacillota; class Clostridia; order Peptostreptococcales; family Peptostreptococcaceae; genus Tepidibacter_A. The sequence continues at coordinate 29,214 of CALODI010000010.1, read as the reverse complement.
CTTGTGCTAAATTTCCATTTATATAGTAAAACCAATCTAATTTCTTTTTATCTTTAGAACCTATAAATCCTGATTTAAGACCATTTATAGAGCTTATAAACCCTCCACCATGTGCAGTTTCTATTTCTAAGTTTTCCTCCATAACTTCCATAACGCTTGTATCTTTTGTAAAATCTAATTCTTTACTATATACTTCTTCATTTCCAAAATCTTTAGATATAATCATATTAACCTTTTCATTTTGTGAAACATCTGTATCACTACAACCTATTAATGAAAAAGTTAAAATTATAGATATACAAAATATAAGTACTTTTTTCATAATATACCTCCCTCAAAAAAAATAATAACCCTATCTAAAAAGATAGGGTTATAGTATATATGTATAACAAATAAACGTGTCCAAATTATACATATATCTTCAACCCCATTTAAGTCGTAAGGAATTTGAAGAATGCCATGGCAGATATTCTGGCTTGTGGATCATATTCAAACTGCGCCTTCCCAGATTAAAAATCTAGTGGCAAATTGCAGCTCTCATCCCCACTTACAGTTGGAGTTACAGCAAAGGACTCTCACCTTTTTCCCTGAACCAAGACAATTTTTTTAAATATCACATTTATTATAGCATTTTATAAAAAAAAATGCTAATCAATCGTTCGCGTTAATATAACTAAATCCTACATTCATTTTGAATTTATCATTTTAATTTCTCTCTTATAATTCAAATCCTACGCTAAATTTAGTAATATATTATACACTCCATTCAAAGTATATTAATTCATCATCTTCTTTTATTTCAATCATTCCCACTTTTTTTAATAAGTTAAGTTATTTTTTATTATTTTTGATTAAATGTCAACTAAAATTCAAATTATAATATATAATATACAGTATAAAGGTTCTATTAATTGTAATTTAATTAAGAAAGTAGTGAATTCGATGTTAAAAGATTTATTTGTTAATATGACTATATTAATTACCTTTATATTTATATGGGGACAGATATATAGAAATGAACCTCTAAATGATGATTCTTCTTTAATTATGATATATTTATCGGGAATACTAGGAGGAATTTTAGGATGTATATTAATGATTTTCAGTATTCATGTAGGGGATAATACTATATTAGATCTTAGACATGTTGCTATTATTTTATCCGGAATCTATGGAGGAATAATACCTACTATAATTAGTAGTATTATTATAAGTATATTTAGGGTAGCATATTTTGGGATAAATACATCTTCGGTAACGGCGTCGATTAACATGCTAAATATTGCGATTGTATGTAGTATTATACTAAAATCCAAATTATTAGGATGGAAAAAATGGGTTTTTATGAATTTGTATGCTTTAATTGCAATTAGCATATCTTTAGTTTTTTTACTTGAAAATAGAAAAGATCTTATTTATATACTTGCAAATTACTGTACTATATCAATATTTGCAAGTGGGTTTGTATATTATTTAGTATGGTATGTTAAAACGTCAAATGAGATGTTTATAAGACTTAAAGAAGAATCTCTTAAAGATTTTCTTACAGGATTAAATAATGTTCGTGAATTTGATTTAGTATTAAATAGGCTAATTAATAGAGTTAAAGAATACAAAGAAAAACTGTCTATTCTAATTATAGACATTGATCATTTTAAGAAAGTGAATGATACTTATGGGCACAATACTGGAGATTTAGTTTTACAAGAATTGGGTAAAATTTTAGCTTCTTCTTGTAGAACAGAGGATATTGCATCTAGAATAGGTGGAGAAGAATTTGCTATTTTATTGCCAAATTGTGCTTATGAGCAAGCATTAGAAGTTGCAGAAATAATAAGAAGAGATATAGAAAACCATAAATTTGTATTATCAAATAATACAAGTATTAATATTACCGTTTCAATTGGACTAGCAACTTATTCAGATACTGTAGAAAACTTAGATGAATTGGTTATAAAAGCTGATGAAGCTCTTTATAAAGCAAAACAAACAGGTCGTAATAAAATTTGTGCTTGTATATAAAAAAGTCTTTCTTTGAAAGATTTTAGATGTAGACTTTTTTGAAATTCCTACTCATTATAAAAAACCTAGATCTCATTTGTATGAAATCTAGGTTTCTATTTTTTTATATTTCTATTTACTCTCCAATATAAAGCTCTTTAGCAATCGGAAATGGCTCTAGTGCTCTTTCTAAAACTCCAGTTATATGACCTATAAGTATTCCGTAATTTACAATAGGAGTTCTTATTATTTCTAGCCTGCATAACCCTAAATTCCATCTCTTTAGGATTTAACATACATCCACCACAGTGAACTATCAAGCTGTACTTTTTCATTTCATCTGGCTCTGGATAGTTAACTCCAGAAGTCCATTCAAAGTTTAGATTTTTTCCACACATACCCTCTATCCATTTAGGAATTTTATCTTTTCCTATATCTCCTTCTTGTCTATGATGAGTACATCCCTCACATATTAAAACATTATCATTTTGTTTTAATTTCTCTATTTGCTTAACACCAAGAACAAGCTCTTCTATGTCTGCCTTGTATCTTGCATATAGTATTGAAAATGACGTCATAGGTATATCCTTTGGAGTCAACTTGTCTACCTTTTCAAAAGCCTGTGAATCTGTTATAACTAGCTTTGGCTTTTTGTTAAGTCCTTTAAGTGTTGCTTCAAGCTCTGTTTCTCTTGTTATTATGGCTATTGCGCCATGGTCTATTATATCTCTTGTAGTCTGTTGTTGAGGAAGTATTAACCTTCCTTTAGGTGCTGCTTTATCTATAGGCGTAACTAAAACTACGTAATCATGTGGATCTATTAAATCTCCAACTATTTTCTTTTCAATATCAGTATTTGGAGAATGCTTTATAATTAAATTTTTAAGTTCAACTACTCCTTCTCTAGTTTTTGAACTTACCTTTACAAATTCAATTCCAATCTCATCTTGTATATTATTTATCTCTTCATCTGATAAATTTTTTTTATCAGACTTATTTATAACTCCAACTACTGGTATCTTCTTATTATTTATTCTATCTAATGTCTCTTTGTCAAAATCAGTTACACCATCAACTGCACTTATAACAAGTACTGCAAGCTCAGTTTTATTTAATACTTGAAGAGTCTTTTTAACCCTAAGCTTACCTAAATCTCCCTCATCATCAATACCTGCTGTATCTATTAAAACAACAGGACCTATTGGAAGTATTTCCATGGCTTTATAAACAGGATCAGTAGTAGTTCCAGCTACATTTGAAACTAGAGCTATATCTTGATTAGTAAGTGCATTTATAAGGCTTGACTTACCTGCATTTCTTTTTCCGAATATAGATATATGAAGTCTATTACTTCTCGGTGTTCCCTGCATCCTTATACACCTCCATGTCTATTTTTAAATAAGATGGAAACTCTCTATTAGCTCCCGTAACTGCATCATATGCAGATTTTAAATCAACCATATTTTTATCTGAATATATTTGATAATTATATCTATACTTAGCTGGAGTGTTTATAAGCATTATAGTATTAGCACCCGCTTTTAAAGCCTCTGCTTGAAGATTTGAATCTACAGACGCAAGCGCAGTAGTAGCTGGCAAGAATACTCTCTTACATACAAGTCTTGTAACTGCAACCGCCTTCAAAGTCATATCTACATCTCCAGTTGGATAATTTTCAAGAGGAGTTCCCTTTGCAGGTATAAACGGTCCTATTCCTATCATATTGATGCCCATGTCTTTAAAGTAGAGTATATCATTTGCAATATCCTCTTCTCTTTGACCGGGAAGCCCTATTATACAGCCTGATCCATTTAAATATCCAAGTTCTTTTAACCATTTAGAGCATTCTTTTCTATCATTTATATCATCATCAGGATGAATAAAATTAAATATTTCTTCATTTGTAGTCTCTATTTTAAGAAGATAATTATTAGCACCAAGTTCTTTAAAGTATTCATACTCTGTTCTTGGTCTTTCACCTAAGCTTAAAGTTATCTTCATTCCAGTTTCTTTTTTAACTCTAATTATTAAACTAGCTATCCTGTCCTTAGTCCACCAAGCATCTTCTCCAGATTGAAGTATTACAGTCTTTATTCCTATATCGTGAAGAGAATGGACAACCTCCATTATCTCATCCTCAGTCATTCTATACCTTTGAAGACCGTCAAGATTTCTTCTAACTCCACAATACTTACAGTCCTTTTTGCAGTAATTAGAGAACTCAATAGCCCCTCTTATATCTACAACATCTCCAATTATCTTCTTTCTCATCTCATCAGCAGCCTTAAAAAGAGCTTCCTTCTCAGCCTTTCTATCCGTTTTAAGAAGAATAACTATATCAGAATGAGTAAGATCTTGACCGTCCTCTATCTTTTTAAGAACATCTAAAAACTCATCCCTTATTATACTGTTTTTAAGTCTATCTATAAGCCCTGTTAGTCTTTCAGGCTTTTCCTCATATATACCTATTATAGTTATATCGTTTTCTATTAAATACTTCTCACTTATATCCCTATCCTTACCCTCAACCTTTATCGCTATAGCACAAACAGAACCATACTCAGCAGGAGCAGGAACTAAAGAAGTCTCAATTCCCATATCTTTTAATAACTTATCTCCCCTTAACATATGATTAGTAGACCCAGCCATTATAAGGAAGTGTTTTACGTCTTTACTCATACTATTCCTCCAACGATCTTTATTTTAAGATGTTCATCAAATTATCCCTATACTCTTACATGTTTTTCTTTTATCTCTTTTTCTTTAGATCTTTATTTCTAAAATTCTCATCTATTACAATACGGTATATAACACTGCATTTAAAAATCAAGCTTATTAAAATTCGCTCTATGCTATCGCATTGCTAAAAATATTAGACGTTTTATATATATTTTCAAGTTTTTAAATGTCTTTAGTTCTATTATATTTAAATCTAAATCTACGATAATTTTAAAATATTCATATAAAAATATAAGCGGTTGCTTTTTAGATATTTTGCTATAAAACTTGGGTTTTGACGTTTAATAATTCGTTAAAAAGTTTCGTTATCTGACCGTAGGGAGTTTAGAAACTTTAGTATTATTAATAAGGCAAAACCCTTAGTTTTATCAAAATATATTTGCAGAGCGTTATTTTTATATGAATATTTTTGGATATACCCAATATAGTAAATTAATCTACTGTTTTAGAAATAAAGATCCTTTTCTCCTGCCTCTATTCTCTCAAGTCTCTTAAGTGTCTCCGCCTTAACCTTCTCATCATCTATCTTCTCTATCTCAACCTTAAGCAAATCTTCACCCATTTTTTTAGTTTCATCTGTTGCTACGTTAACTAAATTTTCTTTAAATGTAAGTATTGCATTAGGTTGACAGAATTCATGTATATGAGCATCCTTTGCAAGTTCCATAAATGCTTCTCCTGTTCTGTTGTTTCTATAACATGCAGTACAGAAACTTGGAAGATGACCTTGTTTACATACAACCCTTAAAACCTCATCTAAACTTCTCTCATCATTTCCTACGAATTGCTTAGCTTCACTATCGTCTTCCTCATATCCACCTGGATTAGTCTTAGATCCTGCTGACATTTGAGATACTCCAAGTTCAAGTAGTTCATCCCTTAAATTAGCACTTTCTCTTGTGGACATTATTATTCCTGTGTAAGGAACAGCCAATCTATATACAGCAACTATCTTTTTAAAGTCACTATCACTTACCGGATATGGTGTTTCCTCAATAGCTGAGCCAATTGCTGGTCTAAGTCTTGGAACAGATATTGTATGAGGTCCTACATTATACTTATGGTCTAGATATTCAGAATGTATAAGAGTTGCTAAAACATCAAACTTATAATCATAAAGACCAAGTAATACCCCTACTCCTACATCATCAATACCTGCTTCAAAAGCTCTTTCAATAGCAGTCAGTCTATAATCATAATCTGTCTTTGATCCACTTACATGCATCTTCTTATAAGTAGGTCTATGATAAGTCTCTTGGAATATTTGATAAGTTCCTATTCCAACATCCTTAAGCTTTCTGAATTCATCAACTTCAAGAGGTGCACAGTTTACATTTATTCTTCTTATATCTACATTGTCATATACAGCTTGAACAGATTCTACTATATGGTCTATATGAGTAACCCTTTTGTCCTCACCGCATACCATAAGTATTCTTTTGTGACCTTGTTTCTCTATTGCACTTGCTTCTTCAACAACCTCATTTGGACATAAAGTTCTTCTATGTAATTCTTTGTTATTTACTCTAAATCCACAGTAAAGACAATTGTTAGTACACTCATTACTAGTATAAAGTGGTGCAAACATCACTATTCTATTTCCATATATTTTTTCTTTTATATATTTAGCAGTCTCGAACATTTTATTTAAAACTTCTTCATCATCCACTTGAATTAAAGCAGCAGCCTCATCAGATGTAAGTCCGAAACAATCCTTAGATTTTTCTATTATATCTAAAATTTCTTGCTTAGATACATTCTTTGCATCCTCAAGAATATTATTTATTTTTTCCTCATTAATTATATTTAAAGTATTCATAGTGAAAACCTCCCCATTATTTTTGTGTTAAAGCACTCTTTACAATAACCCCTTGAAGCCTTCCAAGCCTTCCCGTTAAAGCTCCTATCTCATCATTAGTACCATCTACTATTATAGATATAACACTCAAGTTCTTTTCTTTATAAGGTATTCCCATTCTTCCTACTACAATCTCAGCATGTGTGCTAAGCAATTTATTTACACTTTCAATACTATCCCTATCCTCAACTAAAATACCAACTACTCCAATTCTTTTATTCATATAAATCACCTTTTCCAGTCTAAGTATTAAAATTCATCCCAAAGCTAAAATTTCTAAAAACTCCATCTGAATTAAGTTCCAATTTATTCTTTTGTTTGATTTTTATTTGCTTTTATGTTTTTCTTTACCCATCTCACTATCTGTATAACTAAATTTTAAAAATGGGGCTCATTAAAATGTTAGATACTTTTTGTTAACTTTTTTCAATAGAACTTAGATTGTTACGTTTAAATATATGTTAAGAAATTTCATTGTCTGAGCATAGCGAGTTTATGAAGTTTTAATATATTTAAATAAGTAATAATCTTTAGTTCTATAAAAAAGTTGGCTAAGTATCGTTATTTTAATGAGTTCCATTTTTCGCTCAAGCTTATACTTTCCTTATAATACAAAAAAGCCCTCCTTAAAAAGATAAGGAAAGCCAATAATTTTCATATCACCCTCTCACCTTTTACTCAGATAAAGTGAAACTTAATTCAGATGGAGTTTTTACTCCAACTGAATTTTTAGTTGAACTAATCCAGAAGCTGTAGAGTTCTTATCTCCAACCTTAAGAGGGTGGAGTCTTAGAACTCTTAGCTTTCGGATAAATATCCTTGTAATTAGAATTTTCATAGTCTCCTCTTGATGAATAAATCCATCAATCAGATTTTAATTATTATGTTAATAATATTGTCAAAATAATTACAAATAATTTTGTCACTATTTTCAGAATACTATTCCTTGTTATTAAAAGAGGTCAATATTAATTGACCTCTTTATATACTATGCTTTTAGCAAGACTCACATGCACTACATTTTCCAGTACAAGCTTCTTCTTCAATTGGATATACTTCTTTCTTTGCATAATGAGTGTGAAGTAACTCATGAGCCATATGTCCATTTGGCTTTCCTAAGAAATCAGAATATAGCTTTTGAATAGATTCATTCTTATGAGATTTTCTAACAGCCATAAGAGTATCTTCTTCATATAAAGCCTTAGCTCTTTCTACTCTTAAGTCAACTTCTTCTCTTATCTTCGCTGAAACTTGTGGTTGTCCTCCACCAGTTACACATCCTCCTGAACATCCCATAACCTCTATGAAATGATAATCAGCTTTTCCTTCTTTTATTAAGTCAAGCAGTTCAGATGCAGCTCCTGTTCCATGAACTACAGCAATCTTAACAGTAAGATCTCCTATTTTAACTTCAGCCTCTTTTAAGTTTTCTATTCCTCTAACAACGTTGTATTCTATTTCTTCTAAATCCTCACCAGAAAGTACATCAGCTACTGTTCTAACAGCTGCTTCCATAACTCCACCTGTAGCTCCGAATATAACTGCTGCTCCTGAGTAATCTCCGAAGAATTCATCGAATACTCCATCTTCTAATTTATTAAACTCTATTCTAGCTTCTTTTATCATCTTTCCAAGTTCTCTAGTAGTTAATACTGCATCTACATCTTTTAATCCGTTAACTTGCATTTCTTCTCTTGCAGACTCAGTCTTTTTAGATGTACATGGCATTATAGATACTACATATATATCCTTAGGATCTATATTATTTATCTTAGCATAGTAAGACTTAAGTATAGCTCCCATCATTTGATGAGGTGACTTACAGCTTGATAAATTATCTAAAAGTTCTGGATAATAGAATTCACAGTATCTTACCCATCCTGGCGAACATGAAGTTATCATTGGAAGTGTTCCACCATTTTGAATTCTATTTAAAAGTTCATGTCCTTCTTCCATTATAGTAAGGTCTGCTGCAAAGTTAGTATCAAATACCTTATTAAATCCAAGTCTCTTAAGAGATGTTACCATTTTTCCAGTAACTCTTGTTCCTATTGGCATTCCGAATTCTTCTCCTAAAGCTGCTCTTACTGCTGGTGCAGTTTGAACTAATACATGCTTAGTATTATCTTCTATAGCATCCCATACTTTTTCTATATCAGATTTTTCTCTAAGCGCTGCAACTGGACACACATTTATACATTGTCCACAGTACACACATGGTGCCTCTGCCATACTCTTATCGAACGCAGGTGCAACCTCTGTATCTATACCTCTGTTAGTAAATGCTAATGCTCCTATATTTTGAACCTTTGAACATACAGCAACACATCTTCCGCAAAGTATACACTTATTAGGATCTCTTACTATTGAACTTGATAAATCATCTATTGGTTTTTCTTTTCTTTCTCCTTCAAACTCAACATTCTTAATATTTAAATCTTCTGATAGCTTTTGTAATTCACAGTTTCCATTTCTAAAACATGCTAAACAGTCTCTATTGTGATCTGAAAGTATTAACTCAAGATTAGCCTTTCTAGCATCTCTTATCTTTCTTGTATTAGTCTTTATAGTCATTCCCTCAGATACCGGATGAACACATGAAGCTTGAAGATTTCTAGCTCCTTCTATTTCAACTAGGCACATTCTACATGCTCCGATTTCATTTATATCCTTTAAATAGCAAAGAGTAGGTATATCTATTCCTATCTCTCTAGCAGCTTGAAGTATAGTATACTCTTTAGGAACTTCTATTTTTACATTATCTATAGTTAAAGTAACTTTTTGCACCGTGAACACCTCTCTTTTCATGATTATTGTTTAGATATCGCTCCAAATGGACATTTAGCGACACATGCTCCACACTTTATACAAGCATTAGTATCTATTATATGAACTTCCTTAACCTTACCTTTTATAGCATCTACTGGACATGCCTTAGCACATAATGTACATCCCTTACATTTATCCTCAGTAACCTTGTACTCAAGTAGTGCTTGACATACTCCTGATGGACATCTCTTTTCATTTACATGAGCTTCATATTCATGTCTAAATCTCTTTATAGTTGAAAGTACTGGGTTTGGAGCAGTTTGTCCAAGTCCACAAAGTGCAGAAGTCTTAATATTTTCAGCAAGCTTCTCAAGCTTTTCTATATCACTTCTTTCACCTTTACCCTCTGTTATTTTCTCTAATATTTCAAGCATTCTCTTTGTTCCTATTCTACAAGGTGGACATTTTCCACATGATTCTTCAACTGTGAATTCTAAGAAGAATTTAGCTATATCAACCATACAGTTATCTTCATCAAGTATAATCATTCCACCAGATCCCATCATAGATCCTAGTGCTGTTAATGAATCATAATCTATTGGAGTATCTAAATATTCATCTGTTAAGCATCCACCAGATGGTCCTCCAGTTTGAACTGCCTTAAACTTCTTCCCATTAGGAATTCCTCCACCTATTTCAAATATTATCTCTCTTAAAGTAGTTCCCATAGGTATTTCTACAAGACCAGTATTCTCTACCTTACCTCCCAGAGCAAATACTTTTGTTCCCTTAGATTTTTCTGTTCCAATTGAAGAGAACCAGTCTGATCCCTTTAATATTATCTTTGGTATATTAGCATAAGTTTCAACATTATTAAGTAAAGTTGGCTTATTCCATAAACCTTTAACTGCTGGGAATGGAGGTCTTGGTCTTGGCATACCCCTTTTACCCTCTATAGAATTTATAAGTGCTGTTTCTTCTCCACAAACAAAAGCTCCAGCTCCAAGTCTTATTTCCATATCGTATTCAAAATCAGTTCCGAATATGTTTTTGCCTATATATCCCGCTTCTCTAGCCTTATCTATTGCTATTTGAAGTCTTTCAATTGCAACTGGATACTCAGCTCTTACATATACATATCCTTGATTTGCTCCAACTGCATATCCAGCTATAGCCATAGCCTCTATAACAGAATGTGGATCTCCCTCAAGAATAGATCTATCCATAAACGCTCCTGGATCCCCCTCATCTGCATTACATGCAACATACTTTTGATCACTCTCTGTCTTATACGTAAACTCCCATTTAAGTCCAGTTGGGAATCCTCCGCCTCCACGTCCACGAAGCCCTGATTTTTTAATTTCATCTATAACATTCTCAGGAGTCATTTCAGTTAATGCTTTTTTAAGCGCTTTATATCCATTCACTTCCACATAATCATCTAAATCTTCAGCACCTATAACTCCACAATGCTCAAGAGCTATTCTCATTTGCTTTTTATAAAAAGGTACTTCTTCAAAAGATTTAACTTCTCCATCTTCAGTAACCGCTTCTTTATATAAAAGGTCTTTTATTATTTTCTTGCCTATTATATGTTCATCAACTATTTTATCTACATCATCAAGCTTAACATGTGCATAAAAAGCTCCTTCTGGATAAACAATAACTATAGGTCCTGCTGCACAAAGTCCGAAACATCCTGTTTTTATCATTTTAACATCTTGTTTTATTCCTCTTTGTTCAAGTAAATTTTCCATTTTCTCTAATATTTTAAGAGCACTAGATGAAGTACAACCAGTACCCCCACAAACTAATACCTGGTTTTTATAAGCCATTAAATAGTACCTCCTTGAATAATTTCTTCTATACTATAAATTTTTTTATTTATATTTGCTAAGTATTTCTTCAACGTCGTCAGCTGCAAGCTTTCCATAAACATCTTCATTAACAGTCAATACAGGTGCAAGTCCACAAGCTCCTATACATCTTGTAGCTACTAATGTGAATTTTCCATCCTCACTTGTTTTCCCTACTTCTACATTAATTTCTTTTGATATTTTATTTATGATATCTTGAGCTCCTTTAACATAACATGCTGTTCCAAGACATACTCCTATTACGTATTCTCCTTTTGGTTGAAGTGAGAATTGAGAGTAGAAAGTTGCAACTCCATAAATCTCAGCAAGTGGAATATTAAGCTCTTGTGATATTTTCTTTTGAATTTCGATTGCAACACATCCAAATATTTTTTGAGCTTCTGTAAGCACAGGCATTAACGGTCCTGGTTTACCTTTATATTTTTCTATAACATAGTCTAGTTTTTCAAAGTTCTCTTTAGTGAAGACATCTTTTGCCATCATGTACCTCCCCATATCTTATAAAATATTAATTTATTATATTATGACAAAAAAACAATTTTTTCGAAAACATTGTTAATTTCTTGTCGTTCAGTTTTATTAAAAATATTATAACATGAATTCAATTTTTTCTGCAAACCTTTTATTTTCAACAATTTCAACATTTCTTGATTATCTATATATTGATAACGTTTTCATATATACGCATTATGTATATTTATTGATTTAACTGTATTTTAATGCATCAATTTGATATTGAATATCATTATTTAGTAATCGCGATCAAAATCAGAATTATATAAATGTAATTTTCATCCACTATTTTTTATTCATTTTTATGTATAAAAATTCATTTATTCATTTTTATAAACTTTATTTTTGTATTTTTCATGAGTATTTATGTGTTTTACGTTATTTTTTTAACGCCCCCTTCTCAATTCTTACGTATAAATACTTTTTTTAGAATTTTCTTTCTCTTTCGAATATTAATTTTTATTGTACATATATTTTCAGTTTTTGTAAATATATTTTTAAATATCACTTGATAACTTAATAACGAAATCATAATTATACTAATCCTTTAAATAACATACTTTTTCTATTTTTTTTGAAAAATAAATTATTTTCTTATACATTTTTATTTAATTTTAAATAATATAAGATCTAACATCGTAATATTATATTTTTTTTACTATATACATTTTTTATATGTAGAATTTTGAAAAATACGCATTTTGATAATTATCATTTCATAACTATTAATATAAAACTACAAATATATTATCTAAGAATAATAAGTAATTTTTTAACATTATGCCCAAAAGAATACAATATACTTTTATATTAAAAAAACTATGCAAATAATTGCATAGTTTTAATCTTGATTCTCAAGCATTTTTTTAATAATGCTTTCTGTAATTTCTAAATCTAAGTATTTAGGATTAACTTTAGTTTCCTCTAATATTTTAGAAACTTCATTAACAAAATTCTTTTCTTTTAACTGAACAATAGATACATTAACTGATAAAAATACATCTTTAAATCCTTTATCATGCCATACCTTTATTTCATTGCACAAATTTCTCAAAACCCATTCTCCAATTTCATTTATGAATCCATTTTTTTCAGGTATAGGTATGAATTTATCCGGCGGTATAATCCCAAACTTTGGATTGTTCCACCTAATCTCGAAACTATATCATCAACTCTTACACATGTTTTTAACCTTTTATCTACCTGTCTTAGTAACTCATCACCCACACAATGCCCCAAGTTGTCATTAACCTTCTTGAACCCATCAAGGTCCATAAATATAATTCCTACAATTTCATTGTTATCCATTTCATTTTTTAGACACATCTCTAGTTTTTCCATAAAAAATGTTCTATTATATAGTCCTGTAAGATAATCGTTATATGCAAGGTAGTTAATCTTTTCTTCTTTATATTTATTTTCTGTAATATCTTTTATTATTGCTCCCAAATGAGTAACTTCATTTTTACTATCTCTAATTGCAAATATATTTAACTGTTGAAGATAAACATTTCCACACTTACTTTTATCCCAAACTTCTCCATTCCATTCTCCTTTACTTTTAATACTTTCCAATATATTTTTATAAAAGGCATTGTCGGATTTTCCATATTTCAACACACTAGGAGTTTTTTCTAATGACTCTTCTTTATCATATCCAGTTATAGATGTAAAAGCTGAATTTATCCACTTAATAACCCCTTTTGTGTCTGTTATTATTACTCCTTCTGTATTATTTTCAAGAAGCTTTTCAAATAATTTTAATCTTTCTTCTACTTTCTTTTTCTCTGTAATATCATTTACAATAGAATATAAATATTTTCTTTGCTCGATATCAATAGGTCCACTATAAACTTCTACATCTCTTATCTCTCCATTACATAATTTATGTTTAAAATAAAAGTGGTTTTCTTTTTTATATTTTGCATTTTCTATTTTTTCAAATACTTCTTTAGACGGCAATATATTCAGATCAGTTATCTTTAGTTTAATAAATTCCTCTTTACTATACCCATAAAAACAACAAGCTTCTTTATTTACATCTACAATATTATTATGAGTATTTATTATAAATATAGGTAAATAGTTATTATAGTAAAGTCCACTATAAAGTTCTTCATTTTCCTTTAATTTTTTGCTTATTTTTTAATCTTTTTAGTATATTTAAATTTAATTAAAAAAATGAAAAGTCCCATATTTAAATATGAGACTTTATAAGTTTTACTTATCATCATCTAATTTTTTCATCAATTTATCGTTAAAAACTTTAGCAGCGTTATATCCCATGGCCTTTTGTCTAAAGTTTCTAGATGCAACCTCTATTATCATAGCCAAATTTCTTCCAGGCTTTACTGGTATCATTATCTTTTCAACAGGAATTCCTAGTATATCCATATATTCTTCATCTATACCAAGTCTGTCATAGTACTTTCCATCCTTCCAAGATTCAAGATAAACTACCATATCTATTAATTTACTAGGCTTTATAGCTCCTACTCCATAAAGACTCTTTATATCAAGTATTCCAACACCTCTTATTTCCATAAGATACTTTATAATATCAGGAGCTTGTCCTGTTAATAAATCTTCCTCTGTCTTTTTTATCTCAACAGCATCATCTGCTACAAGTCTATGTCCTCTTTTTATAAGTTCTAGAGCTGTTTCTGATTTTCCTACACCACTTTCACCAGTTATTAAAACCCCAATTCCATAAACATCTACTAATACACCATGTAATGTTGTAGTTGGAGCCAATTTTGAATCCAAGTAATTTGAAATTTTATTTATAAATCTAGTAGTATTCATGTGTGTTCTTAAAAAAATCTTATTATGCTTTTTGCAAGCATCTATTGCATCTTTACTAGGATCAAGTCCTCTAGTTAATAAAAGAGCTGGAATATCATAAGAAAACAACTTATCTAGTCTCTCCCACCTCGTTTTTTCATCTAGATGTTGAAAGTATTCATATTCTCCTCTTCCTACAATCTGAATTCTATCATATGCAAAATAATCAAAAAATCCCGCATACTGAAGACCTGGTCTGTTAACATCAGACGATGTTATATACTGTTCTACATTTTCTGGCATATATACTACTTCTAAATTTAAATCTTCTATCATTTCTTTTACTGATACCTTTTCCATGTCATCATCCCTTCGTCGCAAAAAATTCGTAAACACTTTTTGCTGATTTTTTGTTCATACCTTCTATACTTTCAAGTTCATCTAAAGATGCTTTTTTTATATTATCTACATTTTTATAGTAAGATAACAAATTCATCTTTCTTTTACTACCTATATCCGGTATATCATCTAATATAGATTTAGTCATATTCTTAAGTTTTAAAGATCTATGGTAAGTTATTGCAAATCTATGTACCTCTTCTTGTATCAGAGATATAAATTTGTATATATTAGAGCTTTTATCTAGTTCAATTACTCTATCAGTTGATATAAGACCTTTTGTTCTGTGCTTATCATCTTTATACATTCCCCATAAAGGTATATTTAAATTTTTATGCTTTAGAATTTTATCAATAGCATTTACTTGACCCAATGCTCCATCGAGTAATATTAAATCTGGATAATTATCACTTTGTAATCTTCTGCTGACTATTTCTTGCATAGATGCGTAATCATTTGGCCCTATCACAGATTGAATCTTATATCTTCTATACTCTTTTTTATCTTTCTTTCCATCTGTAAATACAACCATACTTCCTACTGAATCCACTCCCTGTATATTGGATATATCATATGCTTCTATCCTGTTTGGTTTTTTATCTAAGTTAAGTAATTCTTTTATCTGATCTAAAACACCAGTAGTCTTTTCAAACTTGATTTTTTCTAAATTGGTGAACTTCTCTAATGATTCTAAGGCATTTTTTCTAACCATATTTAGAAGGTCCTTCTTTTCTCCTCTTTTAGGTATTTTAATATCTACCTTTTTATTTTTAATACCGCTTAGCCACTTCTTTATTATCTCCATATCCTCTATTTCATTTTCTATTATTAAATCTTGAGGTATAAATACTCCAGACGAATAAAACTGTTTTATAAAAGAAGCCATTATTTCTTCTCTTTCATTATCAATTATGCCCTTTAATATATAATGTTCTCTACCTACTATTTTTCCATTCCTAATAAAAAATATTTGAACACAAGCTTCATCATCTACTTTTGACATAGCTATTACATCTTGATTTATATCATTAGTAGATACTATCTTTTGTGTTTGTATTATATTTTCAATACTTATTATCTTATCTCTGTATTTTGCAGCTTTTTCATATTCAAAATTATTTGAGCATAATTCCATATTCATCTGTAAATTTTTTTTGAGATTTTCTATTTTACCAGATAGAATCATTATTGTCTCATCTATCATTTGCATATATTCTTGCTTACTCACATTTCCAGTACATGGACCTATACATTTTTTTATGTGATAATTAAGGCAAGGTCTTTGTTTCTTTTGTATAGCTCTATTTATATCTATACTGCAAGTTCTTATTGGATACATATTTTTTATAAGCTGTAAAGTTTCATTAAGAGCAGTTATATTAGTATAAGGTCCAAAGTATTTAGCCTTGTCCTTCTTTATTTTCCTAACCTTTAAAACTCTAGGATAATCTTCATTTAATGTTATCTTTATATAGGGATACGTCTTATCATCCCTTAATAAGACATTGTATTTAGGTCTGTATTCCTTTATTAAATTACATTCCAGTATTAATGCCTCAACTTCTGAATCTGTAATTATATATTCAAATTCAGTAATGTTTCTGACCATAGATTTTACTTTTGGAATATGATTCTTTGATACAAAATACTGTCTTACTCTGTTTTTCAAAGATATAGCCTTTCCTACATATATAACATTTTTATATTTATCCTTCATTATATAAACACCTGGTGAACTAGGTAAATTCTTTAACTGTTCTTTTATATCAAACATATCATTCACCCCTTATAACTTATTATAATTAATTTTTGCAAATATTAAAACAAAAAATTCGCTTTATGCTATCGCATAGCTCATGTCGCCAACGAGTCCTACGGGCTCCGTTGCTCAAAAATAGTTGAAAATTCAGTTCTTTCATCAATGTCATTCGTAGTTTAAGAAATATATATTTTTCTTAGAGATAAAATATATTTTCAATATACATATATTACAAAATTTGATAGTTCCCAAAATCTAAGTTTATGATATAATAATAGTAACTACAATTAAGGAGTGTGATTTCTGACATGTCCAACGGTGACAGGTCTGTTCCAACCCGAGTCAAAGACTATTCAGCATGTTTATCAATACTATTAATAATGTATTTTATTTCTAGTTTTTTAATCGGAATATTTTAAAAAAAATCTACCTTTAGATATCTAAAGGTAGATTTTTTTATTTGCTAACTTGCAACTTTATTTACTTTCTCAGCTTTGCCTTCAAGATTTGGGTATCCAAACGATATCGCTAATATTCCAAATATAAATATCAATATAGGATAATGTAAATACTTTATTATAGCTAAAGGTGATATAGATGCAAGACCTGCTGCTATCAATATCTGAGCTCCATATGGAATTATACCTTGGCACGCTGCTGCAAATATATCTAATATACTGGCACTTCTTCTTGGATCTATATCATATTCTAGTGCTATATCCTTTGCTATAGGTCCTGCCATTACTATTGCTATAGTATTATTAGCAGTGCATATATCTACAATACTTACAATAGCCGCTATTCCAAATTCTGCACCCTTCTTTGTCTTTATTCTACTTCTTATAAATTCTAATATAAACTGTATTCCTCCATTGAACTTTATAAGTTCAACTGTCCCACCTACTACTATCGCTATCATGGCTAAATCTTCCATTCCAGAAATTCCAGTAGCTATGGCCTGTATAAATCCAAATATTCCAAACGATTTATAACAAAGTCCTACAGCTCCTGCAAATAAAATTCCTCCGCCTAGTATTATAAATACATTGACTCCAAATAATGCTGCTACTAATACTGCTAAGTACGGTAACACCTTAATTATTTCATAAGTATATTCAGAATCTAAACTAAGTTGATTTCCAGATGTTATAACCCCTAAAATTATTGCAGTTATAATAGCTGCTGGTAAAGTTATAATAAAGTTAACTTTAAATTTATCTCTCATTTCACAACCCTGAGTTCTAATAGCTGCAATAGTAGTATCCGAAATCATAGATAAATTATCTCCAAACATTCCTCCACCAACTACTGCACCAAGAGCCAATCCAACTGGTATTGATATCTTTCCAGCAACTCCTATAGCAATTGGTGCAAGTGCTACTATAGTTCCTACAGATGTTCCCATTGAAAAAGATATAAAACATGCAATAACAAATAATCCAACTATCAATAAATTTTCAGGTAGAATAGATAAGCTTAAATTTACAGTAGCATCTACTCCTCCCATTTCTTTTGCTACATTTCCGAACGCTCCAGCTAATATGAATATAATAGCCATAAGTATAATATTACTTTCTCCCGCACCTTTACAAAATACATCTATCTTAGTAGATATACTCTCTTTTGGATTCATAAATAAAGCAACCGCTGCCGATATTAAAAAAGCTACTATAACAGGCATCTTATAAAAATCATTAGTTATAATTCCCGATCCTATAAAAATAATTAAAAACACTGCCAAAGGCAATAACCCCCAAGGATTTCCTAACTTTTTGTTCATAGTATACACTCCTTCGCTAAATTAGTATGGTACATTACTAAAGCGATTTAGTTATTACTTTTTTATGCATAAAAAAAGTCTTCCCTAAATCGAGAAGACTCTAATAGCAAAACTCAAACTATCATCATCTTCTCATCTTTCAAAGCTATAAGCTTTGTTGGACTTGGCACCTTTTCAAACCGTGTTTGATGGTTGCCGAGACTTCATAGGGCCATTCCCTCCGTCTCTCTTGATAAGAAGTAAAAATTTATTTAATTTTCTTATTAATTAATAATACAGCCATATTGTGGATTTGTCAAGAAATTTTTTCTTAGAATTTCAAGTTAAAAATATTTCTTTAAAAACATTCCAGTATAGGACTTTTCATTATTTGCAACTTCCTTAGGTGTACCTGTGGCTACTATCATACCTCCACCATCTCCACCTTCAGGGCCTAAATCTATTATATAATCTGATGTCTTTATGACTTCTAAATTATGCTCTATTACTACAACAGTATTTCCTACATCTACTAATTTCTGAAGAACCTTAATAAGTTTATCTACATCTGCTATATGAAGCCCAGTAGTTGGTTCATCTAGTATATACAATGTCTTTCCAGTAGATCTCTTACTGAGCTCTGTTGCTAGCTTTATCCTTTGTGCTTCTCCTCCTGATAATTGAGTAGATGGCTGTCCAAGTTTTATATAAGAAAGTCCTACATCCATAAGAGTCTCAAGCTTTCTTTTTATCTTAGGTATATTCTCAAAGAATTCCAAAGCTTCTTCAACATTCATATCTAGAACTTCTGATATTGTCTTATCTTTATACTTAACATCTAGAGTTTCTCTATTATATCTTTCTCCCTTGCATACCTCACATTGTACATATACATCTGGTAAAAAATGCATTTCTATTTTTATAATTCCATCACCTTTACAAGCTTCACATCTTCCACCTTTTACATTAAAACTAAATCTACCTTTTTTGTATCCTCTAGCTTTTGCTTCATTAGTCAGTGCAAACATATCTCTTATCATATCAAATACACCAGTATATGTAGCAGGATTTGATCTTGGAGTTCTTCCTATTGGAGATTGATCTATATCTATTACCTTGTCTACATGCTCTATCCCCAGTATTTCTTTGTGTTTTCCAGGCTTTATTCTTAGATTTTGAGTCTTCGCTGCAACTCCCTTATATAAAATTTCGTTTATTAACGAACTCTTACCAGATCCAGATACTCCTGTTATACAAGTGAACAATCCAAGAGGTATCTTAACATCTATATTTCTAAGATTATTTTCACTCGCTTTTTTAATTTCTATATATCTATCATCTGATTCTCTAAGTTTTTCTGGAATAGATATTTCTTGTTTTCCACTAAGATACTGGCCTGTTATCGATTCTTCGCACTCTTTTATTTCATCAACAGTTCCTTGTGCAACTATTTCTCCTCCATGTACTCCAGCACCAGGACCTATATCGACTACATGATCTGCTGCAAACATAGTATCCTCATCGTGTTCAACTACTATAAGTGTATTCCCTATATCAGTTAAATGTCTCAAAGTCTTTATAAGTCTATCATTGTCTCTTTGATGAAGACCAATGCTTGGCTCATCTAGTACATAAAGTACACCAACTAAGGCTGATCCTATTTGAGTTGCAAGCCTTATTCTTTGAGCTTCTCCTCCTGATAACGAACCAGCTTGTCTCGATAAATTCAGATAATTAAGACCTACATTTTGTAAAAACGATGTTCTATTATTTATCTCTTTTAATATTTCCGATGCTATTATCTGTTGCTTTTTAGTCAAATCTATATTTTTTATAAAATCTAAAAGTTCATTTATAGACATATTTGTTATATCAGTTATATTTTTATTATTTATAGTAACCGATAAGCTTTCCTTTTTTAGCCTTGCGCCATTACATGTACGACAAGGACTCTCTATCATAAACCCTTCTATCTTTTCTCTCATATATTCTGAAGTTGTCTCTTTATATCTTCTTTCTAAATTATTTATAACTCCTTCAAAATTTGATTGATAAGTTCTATATCCTCCAAATTTTGATTCATATTCGAATTCAACTAAAACATTATTGTTTCCATATAATAATTCTTCTACAAAATCATCCGGAAGCTCTTTAAATGGAACTTCTAAGGATACTTTAAATTTAGATGCAAGACTTTCTACCATTTTGTAGTAGTATGTATCCTCACTTCCAGCTCCTCCAACTGAAAACCACGGAGCTATAGCACCTTTTTTTATAGATATATCCTTATTAGGTATAACTAACTCCATATCAATCTTTTTCATATTTCCAAGTCCATTACAACTTGTACAAGCTCCAAATGGACTATTAAAAGAAAACATTCTAGGAGAGAGTTCTTCTATTCCGATTCCATGTTCCGGACATGTGAATTTGGTAGAAAACATCATTTCTTTATCTCCTATAAGGTCTATAATAACAAGACCTTCTGAAAGCTTAATAGCAGTTTCTATCGAGTCACTAAGTCTATTTTTTATATCTTCCTTTATTACTATTCTATCTACTATAACCTCTATATTGTGCTTTTTATTTTTTTCCAAATCTATTTCATCTGTAACCTCATAACTTTCACCATCTACTTTAATTCTTACAAAACCTTCTTTTTTTATTCTTTCAATTACCTTTTCATGCTTTCCCTTTTTACCTCTAATAATGGGAGATAATATTTGTATTTTAGTTCTATCTGGAAGTTCTAATACCTTGTCCACTATCTCTTGAACGGTCATCTGACTTATTTTTTGATTACATATAGGACAATGCGGTTCTCCCACTCTTGCAAATAGCAATCTTAAATAATCGTATATTTCAGTTACAGTTCCAACTGTAGATCTAGGATTTTTTGAAGTTGTTTTTTGGTCTATTGATATAGCTGGTGATAAGCCCTCTATATAATCAACATTAGGTTTTTCCATTTGTCCTAAAAACTGTCTAGCATAAGCCGATAGACTCTCTACATACCTTCTTTGCCCCTCTGCATATATAGTATCAAATGCAAGAGACGATTTTCCAGAACCAGAAAGCCCTGTAAATACTATAAACTTGTTTCTCGGAATAATTATATCTATATTTTTTAAGTTATGTTCTTTTGCTCCTTTTATAACTATATTCTTATTTTCCATATTATTTTCCAATCCTTTCGTCAAGTTCAGATATCTTGTCTCTTATTTGTGCAGCTCTTTCAAACTGAAGATTTTTTGCAGCTTCTATCATTTCCTCTTTAAGCCTATTTATACTTTCTATAAGTTCGTCTTTGTCTATATTACTACTTATTCCATATGCTACTTCATCATCAGCCACCTTAGTAGCCTCTATTATGTTCTTTATTTCTTTATTTATACTTTGAGGAATTATATTGTTTTCCTCATTATATGTTTGTTGTATCTCTCTTCTTCTATTGGTCTCATTTATACAACTTTCCATAGATCTAGTTATTTTATCTGCATACATTATAACTCTACCCTCTTTATTCCTTGCAGCTCTTCCTACTGTTTGTATAAGTGCCGTTTCTGATCTTAAAAAACCTTCTTTGTCAGCATCAAGTATTGCAACCAATGATACTTCTGGAATATCTAGTCCCTCTCTTAGCAGATTTATACCTACTAGTACGTCAAACTTACCCAATCTCAAATCTCTTATTATCTCTATTCGCTCAAGGGTCTCTATATCTGAATGTAAGTATTTAACTTTAATTCCAGCATTTTTTAAGTAATCAGTCAAATCTTCTGACATCCTCTTTGTAAGTGTTGTAACCAATACTCTCTCTTTTTTAGATACTGTATTATTTATCTCACTTAATAAATTGTCTATTTGATTAGTTATAGGTCTTATCTCTATTTCAGGGTCTAGAAGTCCTGTAGGTCTTATAATTTGTTCTGCAAATTCACTGGAGTTTTGAATTTCGTAAGGTCCTGGTGTTGCCGATACAAATAAGATTTGATTTATATTTTCCTCAAATTCAGGAAAATTTAAAGGTCTATTGTCATAAGCGGATGGCAACCTAAATCCATTTTCTATTAACGATTCTTTTCTAGATCTATCCCCTCCATACATACCTCTTACCTGTGGTACTGTAACGTGTGATTCATCAACTATTATAAGGTAATCGTCTGGAAAAAAGTCCATCAACGTATAAGGCTTTTCTCCTTTTCTTCTTCCGGTTATATGTCTTGAATAATTTTCTATTCCTTGGCAAAACCCTATCTCTTTTAACATCTCTATATCGTAGTTAGTTCTTTGTTCAATTCTTTGAGCTTCTATTAATTTATCATTTTCTTTGAAGTATTTTACCCTAGAATCTAACTCTGCCTCTATCTTGTGTAAAGATTTTTCTAATCTTTCTGGACTAGTTACATAGTGAGATGCTGGAAATATAGCAATATGGTTTCTCGTTCCTATTATTTCTCCAGTTATATGATTAATTTCTGTTATTCTCTCTATTTCATCTCCAAAGAACTCTATTCTAATTGCTGTATCATCTGAATTAGCAGGCATTATCTCTATAATATCTCCTCTTACTCTAAATGTTCCTCTTTCAAAGTTAATATCATTTCTTTCGTATTGTATGCTAATAAGTTGTTTTATGGCTAAATCTCTATCTATCTCCATTCCAGGTCTTAAAGATATCATAAGCTCTTTGTAATCCTGAGGATCTCCAAGTCCATAAATACAAGATACAGATGATACTATTATTACATCGTTTCTTTCAAGTATAGCTGCAGTTGCCGAGTGTCTTAATTTATCTATTTCTTCATTAATAGATGCATCCTTTTCTATATATGTATCAGTTTGCATTACATAAGCTTCTGGTTGATAGTAATTGTAATAACTCACAAAATATTCAACTGCATTATTTGGAAAGAAATCTTTGAACTCACTGTATAATTGAGCAGCTAACGTCTTATTATGAGCTATAATAAGTGTTGGCTTTTGAACATTCTCTATAACATTTGCCATAGTAAAAGTTTTACCCGATCCTGTAACTCCTAGTAAAGTTGTACATTTATTTTTTTCATTTATTGATTTTATAATTGCTTCTATAGCCTGTGGCTGATCCCCCGTCGGCTTAAACTTAGATTCTATCTTAAATTCCACCAAACCACCTCTTTTCGAACATTAGTTCTCTCATCTTATTTAAATTATACATTTAAAATTTTTTTAATTCAATACTATATATTAATATACCTAGATATTCTTAATTTAATCATCGTAAAATTGAATAAAAAAAAAGACTTCCATGGGGGGTAGAAGTCTTTTTTGGGGGAGATTGAGTTAACTTGTTTTACAAGCTTAATTATATAATAGCCAGTATTTATATTTTTTATACACTTATTCTGAATTTTTTATTAATTTAAAATAAAAATTTTTCTATTATAGAAAGATTTCTGTCAATCAAAATAATAAGTATAATAAACATAGTGAAATAATACCAATATCCACTTTTATCCTTTTTAGCAAACACTGTCTCTGTTCCAATCAATGCAGAAAATATTATAAAAATTACTTGTTGTGTATTATTCAGCATAAAAACAAATTCACTATTGCCAGTATTTCTGTTCACAAAATATGTAATAGCTACAATGAATCCAAGTATCAAACAAAGTTTTTTCCCTAAATCATAAACCTTACAGTTTCTATTTTTTAAATCTACCATAACCCCTCCCTGTAAATACAAACATAATTTATTATTAAAAACTACAGTTATATACCCACCAATTCTCATTTTTATAATCTAACATATTTCATACCCCTTCATACAAATATTATATGTTAAATTATACCACAAGCATCAACTTTTATTACAATCCATAGCTTTATTAACATTTAAATGTTTTTTCTTATTTTAACTCTTCGAGTAGTTACGTAATCTTTTTTTCTTTAAGCGTTAGCTTTATTGGTATATTAACATTGATGTTAGTATAGTTTTATGGACACAACTTTGTTAAATAGATAAAATAATAATTGAAAGGATGTGTCCTAAATGAGCACTAACAAAAGATACTCTGAAGATTTCAAAAAAACTATAGTAGATTTATATAATTCTGGTCATTCTGTAAAAGAAATAAGTAGTGAATATGGTATTTCAGATGTTGCTGTTTATAAATGGATCAAAAAATTCTCTCCTATAAAAAATTCTAATGATGAAATTACCTCATTAGATGATCTAGAAAAACTAAAAAAACAAATAGCACGTCTTCAGGAGGAAAATACAATATTAAAAAAGGCTATAACCATATTCGCAAAAGAATAAGTAAAGACCAGATATTTGAAGTTATTACTCAAAACTCTAATGAACACTCTGTAAAAACTATGTGCGACGTATTTGAAATTCCTCGCAGCTCATATTATGATTCTTTATCAACTAGTCTTTCTAAAAGAGCACTAGAAAATAAAGAATTAGAGAGTGCTATTTATGATATATACATTGATTCTAAATCTAGATATGGTGCACCTAAGATTCACTATATACTCTCTAAAAAAGGATACACAGTGAGTCTAAAAAGAGTGCAAAGAATTATGAGAAAGCTTGGTATTCGTGCTATAACAGTCAAGAAGTATAGACCTTATTCTAAAAAACAGATATGTGAAAATCGAGAAAACATTATTAATCGCGACTTTACATCAACATCTATAAACGAAAAATGGGTAACAGATATTACATATATACATACTATTAAAAATGGTTGGTCCTATTTAGCTTCTGTTATGGATTTGCATTCTCGTAAAATTATAGGTTATTCTTTTGATACTTCAATGACTGTGGATTTAGCTTTACAAGCTGTTAAAAATGCTTATGCTACTCAAAAACCTAAAAAACAGGTTATCTTACATTCAGATTTAGGGTCTCAATATACTAGTAATGACTTTGCAGACTACCTTCATTCAAAAAATATAGAACATTCTTTTAGTCAAAAGGGCTGTCCTTATGACAATGCGACTATAGAATCTTTTCATTCTATATTAAAAAAAGAAGAAGTTCACCATGTAAAATATCTAGATTTTAAAACTGCTAAACTAGCTTTATTTAAATATATAGAGGGTTGGTATAATCGAAAGCGTATTCACGGAGCATTAGATTACAAAACGCCTCAGGAAATAGAAGATGAAGCTAGTATTGCATCTTAAAAAATTAACTTTTTTGTATCTAAAATATTGACATAGATCCACATACTAAAAAAGATGGTTATTTAAATGTTAGTGAATCTTTTAAATAGATTTTAATAAAGCGAAACTTAATTCAGATGGAGTTTTTACTCCAACTGAATTTTTAGTTGAGCTAATCCAGAAGCTGTTAAGTTCTTAACTCCAGGATGGAGTTTTAGAACTTTTAGCTTTCGGATAAAACTTGTGTTGTATCGTTTAAATATACGTTAAAAAATTTCTTATGTCTGAGCCTTAGCGAGTTTAAGAAATTTTAGTATATTTAATAAGATACAATACTTAGTTTTTTTAATCTATTTAATGAATTCACGGTATTTAAATAACCATCTTTTTCGCCTATACATATAATAGCTAATGCATTACTTATCTTCCCATTAACTTTATTTAAATTTCACTGCTGTTCCATACACTAAAATCTCAGCTGCTCCCTGCATAATGTTACTTGTTGCATATCTAATATTTATAATTCCATCTGCACCAAGAGCTTGTGCTTCATCAACCATTCTTTTAACAGCAATACTACGTGCCTCATCCAACATCTCCTTATATGCTGTAAGTTCTCCTCCAACAATCGTCTTTAAGCTACTTAAAATATCCTTTCCTACATGCTTAGATCTTACAGTTGAACCTTTAACAATCTGTAAAGTTTCAATTTCTTTTCCCATTATAAAATCAGTATTTACTAATATCATCCTTTTCTTCCTCCTTAATTTCTTTAATTCTCTCATTTATCGTAAATATCATTGCACTAACCAAAGCTATAACAATGATTCCAATAACTATACTAGATACCATAGTGTTTATCCCATATGCGATAAGTAAAAAATATAAACAAATAGCTACAATTCCTAGAATACCACATATTATAGGGGCAATAAAATTTTTCATTAATATACTCTCCTTTCAATATATATTTTAATCTTAAAAAGTTCTTAATATCAGAGTTATAAATATTAAAAATCCGATTAAATAATATACATATCCTTTTCTAGAGTTTTTAGCAAACACTTCTGTACTTCCAATTAAACCCAGTAATATTATAATCATTATCTGTTGAATATTCATTAATATGCATATGGATGAACTATCTAAGCTTTTTTTATTCATATGATATATAATTCCCACTATAAATCCACTTACTCCACATATTATTACACCCCAGTTATATACCCACCAGTTTTCATTTTTATAATTTAACATAGTTTATACTCCTTCATAAAAAATATCATATGTTAAATTATACCACAATAACCCGCCTTCATTATCTCTAAAATTATTCCTTATCTATTCAAAATATAGTTTTTTACCACTTGCCGTAAAAAAACAACTACTTAAACAGATCCACTTGTTATATCAATATTAATTGTAATATACTGTATTTATCCGAAAGCTAAGAGTTCTAAGACTCCACCCTCTTAAGGTTGGAGATAAGAACTCTATAACTTCTGGATTGGTTTAACTAAAAATTCAGTTGGAGTAAAAACTCCATCTGAATTAAGTTTCACTTTATCCAAGTCATAGGAGGTGTAAAAATGAAAATAACGGTTGAAAATCAAGTAAACTCAGAAATTGAAATTGTTATTAAAGGAGATATTACAAGCAATGAAGTTAAAGATTTGATTGATTTGATTGGTAGTATAGATGAATCAAAACCTTCTAAAATGTTGATATGTAAAAATCAAGAAAAGGAGTATGTAATTCCTATAACTGATATAGAATCTTTTCAATCCATTGATAACGCTACAACAGCTATTTTAAAAAATAATGAATACAAAACTAACCTTAAACTTTTTGAAATCGAAAATAATTATGCAAGTTATGGGTTTATTCGTATTTCAAAAAGTATTATTTTAAATTGTAACTATATTAAATACTTAGAACTTGAGTTTAGTGGTAATTATACGGTAGTTACAAAAAGTAACAAAAGTATGACAATATCAAGAAGATATGTAGGAAAAGTAAAAAAATACATTAAGGAGGAAATGTAGTATGAAAAAAATAATTGATAGTATTATAAAAGGTATAGGGATTTCTTTTATTGTAACAAATATTATGATGCTTATATTTGCAACAGATGCAAAAGGCATAGAGGTTATTCAGGTCTACTTCCTATGGATGATAGCAGGAGCTATATTCGGGGTTATTTCTCTAATATATATTAATAATAAACTTTATCAGCTGGCAATCCATTTTATACTAACAGCATTAGTAGCATTAAGTTCAACTTGGTTTATGCTAAAAAAAATATTTGTGGTAGCTGATTCTCTTAACTTATTATCTTTGTTTTCAACATTCTTTATAATATATGTAATTCTTATACTTATTCATTTTGCTTATGAAAAATATTGTATTAATGAGTTAAATAAAAAATTAAAATAAAAAATTCGTCTACTCGCTAACGCGGTGACTCATGTCGCCAACGATCCTTACAGGCTCCGTTGCTCAAAAATAGTTGTAAGTATAGTTCTTTAATCAATGTTATCCACAGATTCAAAACTATATAATTTCCTATAGTATAAAAAAATGACCTATAACTAGGTCACCTTAAACTGACACCTAACGGTTGTCAGTTTTTTTGTATTCAAACTTCGCTCTACAATTTGGACAAATTAACTCTGGCATACCTGCCTCTTCTAGTGGAGCTATCGCTCTAATTTCAAACATCGAATCTTATCCAAACTCTTCTATAATAAATTCTAGTACTCCTTTTGTAAAACCACAAGATTTACATTCATAATTATAAAGCTTTTGTCCTATACTTAATTCATCTAGTTCTTTTAGCATCATTCACTCTCCTTAAATACTTTTTATAATTTATAATTATACACTATTTTTATATTTGAACATAGCAAAACTAGGCTATCGCTTGGTATTAAATAGCCTTTCTAAAATAAACATGATTGCTCAATTATGCAACTACTATCTTTAGTTTTATCTTTACAATCATCATCTACAATATTTCTATAATTCTTTCTATCTAGTGCATTATATATAGTTCATACTTATAATGCCAAACTTCCATAAAATCATATCACTATTACATTTAGTACATTTAAATGGATTAACACCGAATGTTTCTACTAATCTTTCTTTGAAACTCATTTTTTTAGTATTTTGTTTTTTTATTATTTCATATATATTTCTTTGTTTAATAAAATTGTATAACTTTATAATTTCTATACTTAGTTTATTTTTTACTCTCGCATATAATCCATATCTTCTTACAACTCTAAAACCCTTCAGGTGTATATGTTGTGTTAACTTACCTATAAATTCTAGAACATCTATACTTACTGTCATTTTCTTTTTAGGTTTCTTATTTTCATACCAAAACGTAACATTTTTACCATCATAATCAGTTATCCTATATTCAGCGATAGCTGGTCTTGCTAAATATCTTCCTATATATTTTGATGCTTTTTTTATATTTGTTAAATCTCTTTCTGCATTTACATAAAATCCTTCTTTATATGTTTTATATAATCTATTAATTAGTCGCTTAGTTCTTACATATCTGTAAAAATTATTTTTTATAATATCT
>CALODI010000009.1:0-280024 GCA_942492135.1 uncultured Peptostreptococcaceae bacterium | reverse complement strand
TTTAAAAGTTCCTGTAATCTCTATAGTTATAGGAGAAGGAGGAAGTGGAGGAGCATTAGGACTTGGTGTATCTAATAAAGTTGCTATGCTTGAACACTCTGTATACTCTGTTATATCTCCAGAAGGACTTTCGAGTATATTATGGAAAGATGCTTCTAAAGCAAATGAGGCATCTGAAATAATGAAGCTTACAAGTTCTGATCTAAATAATTTAAATATTATTGATAAAATAATAAAAGAACCATTAGGTGGAGCACAGAAAAATATTGAGTTTACATCAGATAAAATGAAATGCTATATAGTTGAACAGTTGAATGAGTATGTTGAAAGAACTGAAGAAGAAATAGTTTTTGAAAGATACAGTAAATTTAGAAAAATCGGATATAATTTATAAATAAAAAAGGATTTAGATTTTAGATGTAGAATAATATAAATAGGAAATCCAATTTAAATGCAGAAGGAAACCTAATAATATTAAGGGGGGCATATTTGAAATGGAAGTATTAAAAGTGTCATCAAAATCTAATCCAAATTCTGTAGCAGGGGCTCTAGCTGGCGTTTTAAGAGAAAGAGGTTCGGCGGAAATACAAGCTATAGGAGCAGGTGCTTTAAATCAAGGGGTTAAGGCAGTAGCTATAGCAAGAGGGTTTGTTGCACCAAGTGGAATGGATCTTATATGTGTACCGGCGTTTACTGATGTTGAGATTGATGGAGAAGAAAGAACAGCTATAAAACTTATAGTAGAACCTAGATAATAAAAGAACCTCTTAAGAGGTTCTTTTAATTTTGAGGGTTGAACATTTGAAGCATCATCATAATTTGGTCCATTGTCATACCATATTGTTCTAGAAACTTATCGATTACAGGTGAAAATTCTCTCATTAAATCATTTTTATTGTTTTTAACCAATGATTCAATTTGAGGAACAATAGATTTTATAAATTCTATTTGTTCTTTTTCTGATAGGTTGTTAAAATTTGAAGTAAGTTCATTCATATTTAAAATCCTCCTTATTATTAAAGTGCGTTTATTCAATTACTATTATACAAAAAAAATAGTTTTTTGCAAATGCTACAAATATTATAATAACATAAAAGTAGCCATTGTGAACTGATTTTATATTATCTTTCATTGTAATCTTATTTATTTGAGATTTTTGAATATTTTTCAAGACCTACTTTTAAAATTCTCATAGCCTTAGTTAAATCCGATTCATTTAATATGTAAGCTACTCTAGCTTCGTCTCTACCAATATCTTCAGTTGAACAAATTTGCTTAATAAAACATAATATTAAAAAAATAGTGAAAATTATACAATTTCATGTTAAAATTACAATGTAAGAAAAAATTCTAATGAAAAGGGGTATTTGACATGAACAAACCTATATTATCTGCTCACTTTGAATCAAGAAAACCATCAGCAGTTCGTCTTGCACAAATGAAGTATGAAGAACGAAAAGTAAAACCAGAAGCTGTTATTAATGTGGGCATTGGAAACGTTTCTCTTCCGGCAAACCCTGCAATGCAAAAGAGAATGTTTGCATTAGATGCAAAGAACAGTCCGTTTGCTAGCGGCGTTATTAGATACACAACAACTGCTGGAACTCAGGAATGTCAAGATGCTTTCAAGAATATTTTAAATTGTGAAGGTTTTGACACAAGTAAGCTTCACTTTCAAGTTACAGATGGTGGATCAACAGCAATGGAATTACTACTAATTGGTACATGTGGGCCAGCTGGAACAGATGAAAGACCTTTGTTGATGATTGACCCAGCATATACAAATTATATTTCATTTGCGGAAAGAACTGGAAGAAAAACAGTTACTGTGAAGCGTCAATTAAATGAAAATGGAAATTTCGACCTTCCAGAAATTGACAAAGTCGAAGAAGTAATTAAAGCGAATAATCCAGGAGCATTACTAGTAATACCATATGATAATCCTACTGGTCAGCTGTTTGACTATGATTCTATGAAAGCATTAGCAGAGCTTTGTGTGAAGTACAATATGTGGATGGTAAGTGATGAAGCATATCGTGAACTTTATTATGATACAGATAAGCCGCTTGTAAGTATTTGGGGGCTAACTGATGCAGATGTTCCTGGAATTGAAGGCAGAAGAATTAGTATTGAAACTGCTTCTAAAGTATGGAATGCATGTGGTTTAAGAATTGGTGCATTAATTACAGATAATGCTGAATTCAATAATCGTTCAGTAGCTGAATATACAGCTAATCTTTGCGCAAATGCTATTGGTCAGTACATATTTGGAGCATTAGCTCAAGAGAGTAAAGAAGGAATCATAGGATGGTGTCAAGAAATTAGAGAATATTATAGAGAACAAATTTTAAAAGTATATAAAGGATTAAAGGAGCAAGAGCCTAATCTTATTGTTTCGAGTCCGGATGCATCTATTTACACAGTTATAGATGTTAGAAATGTTGTTAAACCTGGTTTTGATGCAATTGATTTTGTATTATATTGTGCAGGAGAAGGTTCAGTTAATATTGATGGTGTTGAAACAACACTATTAGTAGCTCCTATGAATGGATTCTATGATATTAAAGATAGTGAGGCTAACCCAGGCAGCACACAGTTTAGAATTTCCTTTGTTGAAACACCTGAAAAGATGGATAAAATTCCTGATCTATTTGTAAAATTACTTAGAGAGTATGAAGCACAAAGATAATAATAGATGATATTATTAGAATTTAATATATCCCTAGTCAAGACTTAAAAGGTCTTGACTAGTTTTTTTTGTATAACGAATACCAACTCCAATGTGAAATGGAATTGGGTTTGTGTGATAGGTGGTACACTAAAAAAACATTTCTAGAAATCACAAAAGAGTATAAAAACTTAGAGATCATTGGAGCTGTATGTAGTGATACTGTTTTATATGACTTAAAGTTAGCTCCTAAGGGAAAACGAGGTAGATCTAGAATAAAAGATAATAGATTAAATTAAAAAAATCAATATAGAGGATTTAGTAAGTTATATTTTCTTGTTTTATATAGAACTATTATGAATTAATTGATAGAATAAACATATAAATTATTATTTTAAAGTTAGGAAGTGATATTTTGAAAAATTTAGTTAGTGCAAAATGGTTAAAAGAAAATAATAATGATGATATGGTTGTAGTGGACTGTAGATTTGATTTACAAACTCCTTCGTATGGTAAGGATAGTTATTTGAAAAATCATATTCCAGACGCAATATACATGGATATGAATAAAGATTTAGCAGGAGATGTAAAAGAACATGGGGGAAGACACCCTTTACCTGATTTAAATGAATTTAGATCTAAATTAGAAAGTTGTGGAATAGGAAGAGATATAACAGTTGTCGCTTATGATGATGGAGAAGTGGCGGGTTCTTCTAGATTTTGGTGGATGTTAAAATATATTGGTCATGATAAAGTATATATTTTAGATGGAGGTATAAAGGATTGGATAAAGTCAGGCTATTCTTTGTCATCTGATATTCCTAAGAAAGAAAAGAAGCATTTAGATATGAATATAAATGAATCTATAATAGCAACAGTAGGTGAAGTTAAAGGACATATATCTAAAGAAGAATCGCTTATAATTGATTCTAGATCGTTTGAAAGATATAAAGGAGAAGTAGAGCCTATTGATAAAACAGCTGGTCATATTCCTAGTGCTAAAAATTATTTTTGGATGGATGTTCTAGAAAATGATAAAATGAAGGATAATGAAAAATTAAAAACTCATTTTAATGAACTATCAAGTTATAAGAATATAATCGTTCATTGTGGGTCAGGAATAACTGGTTGTGTAAACTATGTAGCTCTTGATGAGATAGGAATAAGATCAAAACTTTATCTAGGCTCATGGAGTGATTGGATAAGCTATGATGATAATGAAGTAAAAACAGGAGAATAAATGAAATGAATTGAAATCTTGTGAACTATATAAAAGTATCAGTAATTTTCAATTGAACAGTAATAAACTTAAACCTCTTTTAAGAAAAGTAAAAAATTGCTTAAAAGAGGTTTTTTATATTAGAATTTAAAGATTTCATTATGGATTGTCAATTAAGATCGTTGTCTAAGAGAACAGTAAAAACGTATAAAGTTAGTTTGGGTAAATATATTAAATATATTAAAGAAGAAAGGTGCATATAGTAAAAGGAAAAGAAATAAAAAGGACATACTTAAATAGAGATGAATCTATGGGATGTGGTAGACAAGTTATTTGAAAACAAAAATATTAGAATTATTATAGAAGTATCATTTTAATTATTAAAGGGGGTAATTATAATATTTACAATGGAAGAAAAAACAGAATTATCAAGTATATTTTCAAAATCTACATTAAAACGTGTACTCCCTAAAAGAATGATAGCTTTTACTGATGGTTCTTACAAAGATGAAAAAGCTGGAATTGCTTATCTTTATAAAATAGAAAATGATTATATAGAATATACATCTGGCTTTGCAAAATTAAATAACGAAAAATATGATGAAATGTATTCTGATGTTGCGGAAATGGAAGCTATTATTCAAATTATAAAAATAGCTAAATTAAATGATGTATCTGAATTAATTATTTTAACAGATTCTCAGAATGCTATAAGAAATTTTGGGAAAAAATATAAAAAAGAGAAAAATAAAACTTTAAAGAGATTCAAAGAAATAACAACAAAAATATCTAAAGATATTCATATTGCTTTATTTTATATACCTTCCCATTCAAATATTTTAGGCAATGAGCATTGTGATAAATTAGCTAAACAGTCTATAATAGATGAATTAAATAAAGCTTTTTTATTCAATTTAAAAAAATATAACCCTATCAAAATAGTTTATGGAGTAGATGAAGAAGGAGAATTGATAGTTGAAGAAGTTAAAAAATATCCTTCAAAGAAGGAAGCTATTAATTTATTAAAAAATGTAGAATTGTTATCCGATAAAATAACATAAATCAAAGGCTTAATTTATGAAAGCATATACTATATGTTATATTATATGTTTATTGGGAATAATATTAACACTTAGACATAGAGAAAATGCTTACAATGTGAAGATTATTAATATTTATTATTTTTCAAGGTTTATTTTTTATTATTCAACAATATACAATAAAAAATATATATTACAATTTAAAATCAAAAGATAATTTACATGGAGGACTTATGATGCAATATGTCATATTATCAATACTAACATTGATCAAGGTGTCGATGAAAACATTTATAGCCAAGCTACGTATATATGAACTAGATGAACTAGCTAATATATTAGGTGCCTTTATGGATGGCTTAACCATATTAATCACTGGAATAGCAATATCTGATTATAATGGATATATCGAATTGTTTACCAGGATATTAGTTGTGATGGTAAGTGGGTATATCGGAAGTAAAATAGCAGTAAAATTGTTTGAATATATATTGCATAGGCTTAAACAAGATGATAAATGGATATATTTGGTTATTGCTAAAAACAGATTATATGGAAAAGAGATAGCTGATTTGTTGAGAAATAGCGAACTAGAAGTATACACACTGGAGGGTTATTACCACAAGTCAACAAGTTTGTTTTCTATTGTGGTATCTAACAATAAAGAAGAAAGCAAGTTATTTCATTCTATATTCACCAAAGAAAAAGGTAGATATTTTAAAATATAATTATAAAAAAATCCATTGCAACAGTTAGAAATATTTCTATAAATCTAAAATTATTGTTAGGATGTGTTATGTAAATGCAAAATATCTATTTTATTTCTGATATGCATTTTGG
The DNA here is from genome assembly GCA_942492135.1 of uncultured Peptostreptococcaceae bacterium. GTDB lineage: Bacteria > Bacillota > Clostridia > Peptostreptococcales > Peptostreptococcaceae > Tepidibacter_A. Next base: position 274,257 of record CALODI010000009.1, on the reverse strand, counting down.
ACATAGTAATATTATTAAGTATGAAAATAGACCATTTAAAAACATAAAAGAAATGGATACAACTATTATTAACAACTGGAATTATGTTGTAAAAAGGAAGGATAAAGTTTTTGTTTTAGGAGATGTTTCTTTCTATAATAAAGAAAAAACTGCAGAGATAACATGTTCCTTAAATGGATATAAAGTATTAATTTTAGGTAATCATGATAATGAAAGATCATTGAATTGGTGGAAAAATGTCGGATTTGATGAAGTAATTAAATATCCTATAATTTATAATGATTTCTATATATTAGCACATGAACCGATGTATTTAAATGAGAATATGCCATATATAAATATACATGGACACATACATAATCTAAAATACGAGAGTAAACAATATTTCAATGTAAGTGTTGAATGCATTAATTATACTCCGATTAGTTTCAATAAAATTAAAGAAGCTGTTGTCAGTAAAATGAAACTAGAAGAATTAAAGTAACTTAAAACACTGACTTTATCTAAATGAGAGCACAAAAATTGCTCTTTTATTTTATTCTAAAATGGTTTCTACTTCTATATTATCTATTCGATTTAATTTTAATGATAAAAATGCTTATAGTTGTGTAAGACATAATAATTAAGAAAAAACAAGAGAATAAATATACTCTTCATATAATATCTATTAATGTATACAATTTTTAGTAAGGGGATAGTATTATATGAAGAATATAAAGATTATATTAATAGTTTTTATAGTTATTATAATTGGATATGAATCTGGAATGATTATTGTGGATTCTATAAAAACTAATGGGAGTTTACTTAATAAATTCTCGGACAATACAGAACTTGTTTGGAATGGTCCTAGAGATAAAAAAGTTATAGCTATTACATTTGATGATGGACCTCATCCAAGATACACACCAAAGATATTAGATTTGTTAAAGAAATATGATGTAAAAGCTACATTTTTTGTATTAGGCAAACATGTTGAGTTCTATCCAGAACCATTAAAGAGAATAAAAGCTGAAGGTCATGAAATAGGAAACCACACATATTCTCATGTTGACGTTAAAAAGATACCTAGTAGAAAAATAGAAGAAGAATTTAATAAAACACAAGAAAAAATATATGATGTAATAAAAGAAAAACCAAATATATTTAGACCACCGTTTGGATCATATAATAAATATCTTAAAGATTTAGCTAAAAAACATAATGTTAAAATAATATTATGGTCATCTAGTCAAGATTGCAAAGACTGGAGCAATCCTGGAGTTGAAAAAATAGCAAATACAGTTATTAATAATGTAGAAAATGGAGATATTATATTACTTCATGATTATGTGAATACTACAAGTCAAACATATGAAGCTTTAAAAATAATATTGCCAGAACTTAAACTTAGAGGCTATAAATTTGTAACAGTATCTCAGCTTATAGAAAATAAAAATTATGAAGATGAAATAAAAATTATAGAAAATTAAAATACACATTCTTAATTGAATGTGTATTTTGATTTTTATTCCAATTTAGTGTTATTAAAGTTCTCGATTTGAGATAATCTATGTCCTTCACTCTCTGACACTATATAGCTAAATATACCTTGTTTATCATAATTTTCAACTTTGGATACAGCTTCTTCTATATTCATAGGCTGTGAAATAGAATTATTATCAGAACGGATTATTATATATTTTTGCATAAAATCCTCCTTAATCTAATTATTCATTAAAAAATCATATTGATTTAAGTGTTGTTTGATATACTATTAAAATTTCTCGAAAATATATTTAAATACTAAAAATAATGTATATTTTACTTCTTATTCCCATTTAGGAGTATAAAAATTTCCGTCTTTGGCTATTCTATTTCCTTCGTCTTCTGAAACTATATAACTGGAGATGCCTTGTTTATCATAATCTTTCACTGTGCATATAGCTTTTTCTCTATCCATAGGTTTTGAAATAGATTTATTGTCAGATCGTATTATTACATATCTCTCCATAAAAGCCTCCTTAATTTAATTTTTTGTTAAAATAATGATATTGATTTAAGTTTTGCTTTATATACTATTATAATTTCTCAAAAAAATATTTAAATACTAAGAATAATGTGGAAAATCTACATGTATATGTAGATAATAAATTTATAAAAATAGACATGTTTAATGATATAATATATATGATATTTACAATATTTTTGCCAAAAAAGGGGGAAAAAAATTGATCTTAATGATAGATAATTATGATTCTTTTACTTATAACTTAGTGCAGTTCCTAGGAGAACTGGGAGAAGAAATAATAGTCAAAAGAAATGATGAAATAACACTGCTTGAAATAGAAAAATTAGATCCGGAAATTATAGTATTGTCTCCGGGACCGTGTTCTCCTAATGAAGCAGGTATTAGTATAGATGTTGTGAATTGTTTTAAAGAAAAAAAGCCTATACTTGGTATATGCTTAGGACATCAAACTATAGCACAAGTATTTGGAGCTACAATAAAAAGAGGAATAAGACCTGTACATGGAAAGGTTCATGCTATAAAACACCTTAATAAAGGGGTATTTAAAGAACTAAATAATCCGTTAAATGTTACTAGGTATCACTCTTTAGTTATAGACAAAGAAACGCTGAGTGATGATATTGAAATAACAGCAATTACTGATGAAGGCGAAATAATGGGTATTAGACATAAAAATTATCTTATAGAGGGCGTACAGTTTCATCCGGAAGCAATACTTACTGAACAAGGACATGAGATATTAAAAAACTTTTTGAAACAAGCTAGAGGGGAGGATTAATATGATAAGAGAAATATCAACAAGTTTGAATTCATTTGAAATATATACGTTGTTTAAAGATGATAAATACAGTTTTATACTGGATAGTGCTATGGATAAAAACAATTTAGGGAGATATTCATTTATAGGTTCGAATCCTTTCAAAGTTTTAAAATATAAGGATAGTAATGTGAACCCTCTAGAAGAATTGAGAATAGAGCTTGATAAATATAATATAAAAAACGATACAGAACTGCCATTTATAGGTGGAGCAGTTGGATATTTGGCATATGATCTATGCAATTACATAGAAAAACTATCTAAAAGTGTAGTGGATGATATAAACTCTCCGGATTTATATTTCGGATTGTATGACTGGGTGATTATAATTGATCATTTGATGAATAAAACACTTATAGCAACTCCTGATATAAATGTTAGAGATGAAAAACAAATAGTTGATCACGTATGTAATTTAATCAAGGATGCTCAAAATAATGGCATAGATAAATTGTGCTATGAACAAAAGACATTCCCAAAAGTAAAGGTAGAGTCTAATTTCAAAAAGAAAGATTACATAGATACAATTGAAAAAATAAGAGAATATATAAAAAATGGGGATATATATCAAGCAAATATGACGCAAAGATTTCATGGTAAAGTTAGTATGTCGAGTTTTGAACTGTACAGAGACCTTAGAAAAATATCACCTGCACCTTTTGGAGCTTTTTTAAATTTTGAAGATGTTCATATATTGTCAAACTCTCCGGAACGGTTTATAAAAGTTAGTGATAATTTTATACAGACAAGACCTATAAAAGGAACTAGGCCTAGAGGAAAGAACGAAGAAGAAGATTTGCTATTAAAAAATGAACTTTTGAATAGCAAGAAAGATAAAGCTGAATTGTTGATGATTGTAGATTTAGAAAGAAATGATATAGGTAGGGTCTCTAAAACGGGCACAGTAAAAGTACCTGAACTTTTTAAACTTGAAGAATACGCAAATGTTCATCATTTAGTATCAACTGTTGTTGGAGAAATCAAAAAAGATAAAGATATAGTAGATGTTATAAGTTCTACTTTTCCAGGAGGTTCAATAACTGGAGCTCCTAAAATAAGGGCTATGGAGATTATAGATGAATTGGAGCCTACAGCTAGAAATGTATATACAGGTTCCGTTGGGTATATAGGGTTTGATTCTAATGCAGATTTCAATATAGCTATTAGAACTATAATTAAAAAAAATGATGATGTGTTTTTTCAAGTTGGAGGAGGAATAACTTGGGATTCTAATCCAGAGGATGAGTATGAAGAAACTCTTCATAAAGCAAAATCGATTATGAACGCTATAAGAGGATATTATGAAGAATAAAGTATCTTTTAATAGCGAACTAACTAAATTTGGAATAGGAATATTTGAAACTATGAAGGTGATCAATGGAAAGGTAATATTTTTAGATGAACATTTGAGTAGAATGTATAATTCCATTGAAAAACTCAATTTAAATATAGGTATTAGAAAAAGTGAATTAGAAGAAAGAATACATTATTATACAGAAAAAGTGGAGTATAAAGCTTTAAGAGTAAGCGTACATGATGAAGGTTTTAACATTCAATTAAGGGATATAGGCTACACTTGCGATGATTACAAAGAAGGATTTAAATTAAATATATCTCCCATTAAAAGAGGGAAAAGTATATTATATAATCATAAGACTACAAATTATTTTGAAAATATGTACTCTAAAAAATATGCTTTATCTAGAAATTTTAATGAAGCATTAATGGTTAGCTTAAATGATGAAGTTTTAGAGGGATCTATGACTAATATATTTTTTATAAAAGAAAATAAAGTATATACCCCTGTTATAGATGAATCCGCTCTACCTGGTATAATAAGATTCAAAGTAATTGATATTTGTAAAAAAATGAATATAGAATTGATTGAAAAAATAATAAAATTGGATGAAATTAAAGAATTCGAATTTTGCTTTATAACAAATAGCCTTATGGATTTAATGAAGGTAATAACGATAAATAATATAAATTATCAAAAAGAAAATAATATATTTAGAAAAATAAATTGCAATTTAAAGGAAATGTATTATGGATATTAAAGAAGTCTATGAAGAACTAATATTAAAACTTAAAAAAGATCAAAATAATATAGCTATAATAGTAGTTGGCTCTAGTGTGGATTTAAATTTTAATAAAAATATAAATGATATTGATTTGTTTATTATAACTCAACATGGAGATGAACAAATAAGAAAAAGATATAATATACAAAATATTGAGTTTGACATAAATTATTTTTCTAAAAATTTAGCATATGGATTAATAAAGAAAAAAGAACTTTTCTTTATAGAAGGAATTATTAAAGGAAATAATATATATGACGAAAAAAATATATTAAATGATATGAAAAAATATGCTGAAATTGAATATAATGACGGACCTTTAAAGTATAGCTTAGATGAGATAAGGGAATTAAAACTTGATGTTATAGATAATATTAAAAGAATTAAAACTAGTCAAGATTTAATTTATGTTTATTTTATGTCAAATTTATGTCTAAAAGATATACTAATATCTTATTTTATAATAAATAATAAATGGGTTCCAAAAGATAAAAAATTATTTGAAAAAATAAAAGAAATAGACTATGATCTATATAATATTTCTCAAAAGTTATATACAAGTTATGATTTTAATGTTTTAAATACTATGGTTGAATACGTATTTAAAAATATAAAATAAAAAGGGAGTTGGGAAAAATGGATAAAGAAAAAATCAAAAAAGCTGTAAGAGATATATTAGAAGCAATAGGAGAAGATCCTAATAGAGAAGGTTTAATTGATACTCCTGATAGAATAGCTAGAATGTATGAGGAAATATATAGTGGATTAAATGAAGACCCTAAAAAACATTTAGAATTATTTTTTCAAGATGAGAAGCATGAGGAATTAGTTCTTGTAAAGGATATCCCCTTTTATTCTACGTGTGAACATCATTTGGTGCCATTTCATGGGAAAGCGCATGTGGGTTATATTCCAAGAGGAGGAAAGCTTACAGGGTTGTCTAAGCTTGCTAGAGTAGTTGAAACGGCGGCTAAAAGACCTCAGCTACAAGAGAGAATAACGAAGACCGTAGCTGATGCTATTGTTGATGTTCTAAATCCGTATGGAGTTATCGTCGTTGTTGAAGCTGAACATATGTGCATGACTATGAGGGGAGTAAAAAAACCTGGTTCAAAAACTATAACTTCAGCAGTAAGAGGCATATTTGAAAAAGATGTAGCCGCAAGAGCTGAAGTTATAAGTTTGATAAACTACAAATAGGAGGAAATTAAAATTGTTTAATTTTGGGGAAAAGACATATATAATGGGGATTTTAAATGTAACTCCTGATAGTTTTTCAGATGGAGGAGAGTATAATAATGTAGAACTTGCTATAAAACATTCTAAAGAAATGATAAAGCAAGGAGCAGATATTATAGATATAGGAGGAGAATCTACAAGACCTGGGTCAGCGATTGTTGATGAAAAGGAAGAGATAACAAGGGTGGTTCCTATTGTTAAAAAATTAGTAAATGCAATTAAAGTTCCTATTTCCGTTGATACTTATAAATCATCTGTAGCTAGTGAAGTGCTAAAGCTTGGAGTACCTATGATAAATGATATATGGGGACTACAAAAGGATGAATTAATGGCTGAGGTGGTTTCTAAGTATGATGCATATATAGTAATTATGCACAACCAAGATGGCACGGAATACCAGGAAGATATTATGTTATCTATAAAAAAGTTTTTGAATAAAAGTATAGAAATAGCAAAAAAAGCTGGTATAAAAGATGATAAGATAATACTTGACCCAGGAATCGGATTTGGTAAAACTCCAGATCAAAATATTCATATTATGAAACGTATTGATGAATTGAAAGAGTTAGGATATCCGATTTTGCTGGGAACATCTAGAAAGTCTATGATCGGAAAAATTTTAGACCTTCCTGCTAAAGAAAGAGTAGAAGGAACAATAGCTACCACTGTGATGGGAATAATTCAGGGCGTTGATATAGTAAGGGTACATGATATAAAAGAAAATATACGAGCTGCGAAGGTTACAGATGCTATATACAGAAAGTAGGGATGAATAATGGACAAAATTATATTAAATAATTTATCATTTTACGGATATCATGGTGCATTAAAAGAAGAAAATATACTAGGACAAAAGTTTTTTATCGATATAGAGATTTATTTAGATTTCAAAAAAGCTGGCAAAAGTGATGATGTACATGATTCTGTTCATTATGGGGAAGTATATGAGGTTGTAAAGAAAGTAGTTGAAGGTGAAAAATATAACTTATTAGAGGCTTTGGCAGAAAATATATCAAATCAAGTATTTGATAATTTTGATATGGTTCAAGAAATTATAGTTAGAGTAAAAAAACCAGAAGCTCCGGTAAATGCTATATTTGATTATTTCGGTGTAGAAATAAGGAGAAAAAAATATGAGTAGAGCTTATCTAGGCATTGGGACTAATATGGGAGATAGATTAAATAATTTAAATCAAACTATAGATAACATAAAGCAATTTAAAAATACAGAAATAGTCAAAATATCCAAGGTATACGAAACAAGACCGTGGGGGTATACTAATCAAAATGATTTTTTAAATCTTTGTGTGTCTATAGATACAAATTTAAAGCCTGAAGAATTATTACAAAAGTGCTTAGAAGCAGAATGTAAGCTTAAAAGAGAGCGAACTATTAAGTGGGGACCTAGAACTATAGATGTTGACATTTTAGCATATGATGATATAATTTGTAATGGTGAAAAATTAACTCTTCCTCATCCGAGAATACAAGAAAGAGCTTTTGTATTGATACCTTTGATTGATTTAAACGAAGAATTAATAATAAAAGGTATGTTATTAAAAGAGTGGTTAAAAGAACTAGATGCGGAAGAAGTAAAGGAGTACATAGGGGATGAGTAAAATCATACTAAAGAATATGGATATTACTATAAAGTTGAAAAATGGGACAACTATCCCTAAGGATAGACTTATAATTGCTGGACCCTGTGCAATAGAAGATCATGAGCAACTTTTAATGATTGCTAAATTTGTGAAAAGCAAAGGAGCAAACGTATTAAGAGGTGGGGCGTATAAGCCTAGAACTTCTCCTTATTCTTTTCAAGGCATGAAAGAAGAAGGTTTGGAGATACTTAAATCAGTTAAAAAAGAAGTTGGTATCCCAATTGTCACAGAATTAATGGATGCAAGAGATATTGATAAAATATATGATGTAGCAGATATTATACAAATTGGCTCTAGAAATATGCATAATTTTTCTTTATTAACAGAGGTAGGAAAGCAAGATAAGCCTGTACTTTTAAAAAGAGGTATGTCGGCTACAATTAAAGAATGGATAAATGCTGCTGAGTATATAGCTGTTGGAGGGAATACAAACATAATAATGTGTGAAAGAGGAATCAGAACGTATGATGATTATACTAGGAATACATTAGACTTAGCTGCTGTTCCTATATTGAAAAAAGAAACAGGACTTCCGGTTATAGTTGATCCAAGTCATGGAACAGGAATAAAAGAATTAGTTAAACCAATGAGTTTAGCATCTTTTGCTGCAGGTGCAGATGGTATAATGATAGAAGTTCATCCAGAACCTGAAAAAGCACTTTCAGATGGACCACAATCGTTAACATTTGATGAATTCGAAGATGTTATAAAATCTTTAAATAAATAGGGCTTATATTAGCCCTGTTTATTTTTTTAAAAATGTTTTTCAAAAATAAAGAAGGAATTTATTTAAAAAAGTCGAATTATAGTAAATTGTATTTATTAAAAAATAACACTCAACTATTAATTCTTGATAAAATTTAAGAATTTTCAGATGAAGGAAATATAAATTTTATCAAGAATTAATAAATATTACACCTAAATAGAAGGTGATTGTATGAATGATATGCATGAGATAATAGAAGAAATAAAGTTAAGAAACGATATTGTTGATATAATATCTAGTTATATACATGTAAAGTCTGCTGGAGTAAATTATAAAGCATTATGCCCTTTTCATTCAGAGAAGACACCATCATTTTCAATAAGCACTCAAAAGCAAATGTATAAATGCTTTGGATGTGGAGAAGGTGGAGATGTTATAAATTTTGTAATGAAAATGGAAAATGTAGATTTCATGGAGGCCTTAGAAATTTTAGCTCGAAGATCGGGTATTGAAATCAAAAAAGGAAAAATAAGTGAGGAATCTAAACAAAATTTAAACAAAAAGCAGAAATTGTATCAAATTAATTTAGATGCAGCTAGATACTTTTTTAAGTCTATGTCGGGTTCAAATAATAATGGGTATAAATACCTAAAAAATAGAGGGCTTGACGATAAAACAATTAAATATTTTGGTCTAGGTTTTGCAAAAAATGACTGGAATGATTTAAACAATTATTTATTGCAAAAAGGATATGAGCAACAAAGTTTAATAGACAGTGGAATAGCTATTCAAACTAAGAATAAAAAAAATCATATAAATAGGTTTAAAAACAGAGTCATGTTTCCTATATTTGATCAAGGAGGTAAGGTTATAGCGTTTGGAGGCAGAGTATTAGATGATTCTCTTCCGAAATATTTAAATTCATCAGAAACTATTCTGTTTAACAAAAGAAAGAATTTATATGGTCTGAATTTTGCTAAAAAAAATATAAAAAATGATACATTAATTATAGTAGAAGGTTACATGGATGTTATAAGTCTTTTTCAATATGGCATAAAAAATGTAGTTGCGTCATTAGGAACTGCCTTAACTATTGAACAAGCAAAACTAATAAAGAAATATGTTAATAAAGTTATAGTGGCTTATGACAATGATGAAGCGGGTATTAATGCTACTTTAAAAGCTATTGAAATATTTAATGAAGTTAAACTAAATATAAAAGTATTAAACTTAGGGAAATCTAAAGATCCAGATGAATATATACGAACAGAAGGATTAGATAGATTTAATATATTATTAGAAAATTCTATACCTTTAATTCAATTTAAAATTGATATATTAAAAGAAAAATATAATCTAAGCAATGATCAAGATAGATTATTGTTTACAAAAAATATAGCTAATGTTATTAAAAACATAAAAAGTCCTATTGAAGTTGAATATTATGTTAATAAAATTTCTAAAGAAACAAATATATCTGTAGATGCCATAAACAGTGAAATTCATGGTAAATATTACAAGAAAAGTAAGTTCAAAAAAGAATTCAAGAAAAAAATAGAAGAAATAAAAATCAATAAAAATGGCATTGAAATTGCAGAAAAACAAATTATTCATATATTTCTAAATGACAAAAAATATAGAAATGATATTTTAATGAATTTAGATATAGATGATTTTTCATTTGAAGAAAGTAGACAAATATTAAATTATATAATTAAAAGTAATGAATTGGATATAATAACTATTGACAAATTGAAAAGTTTAGGCATATCAGAAGGATATATAGAAGATATATCGAATATTAATATAAATTCAAATATTAACTTAAATTATATTATAAAAACTTTGCAAAAAAATAGTTTGAAGAAAAAAAGAGATTATTTACTTAAAAGGCAGAATGAATTACAGAGAAAGAAAGAGAATGATAAAAATATAGAAGCAAGTGAGGTTGATAGAGAATTGTTAGATATTGCAATGGAAATAATACAATTAGAAAAAGAGATGAAGAATATTTTATAGAAAGGAGGAACTTAAGATGGCGAAAAAAGTAAGCAAAGAACAAAGACAATCTGTAAAAGAATTAATGGACAAAGGAAAAAAACAAGGATCTTTAACATATAGTGAAATAATGGAAGTTTTGGGAGAAGTGCAGTTAGACAAGGACCAAGTTGAAAATTTATACGAGACATTAGGACAACTGGGAATTGAAGTACTAGAAGAAAAAAATAAAAAAGAAAGCATCAAAGTTGAAAAAGATGAAGATGATAGTGAGGATGAAGAATTCGATTTTGAAAGCATAGATTTATCTTTGCCTAAAGGAATAAATATAGATGACCCGGTTAGAATGTATTTAAAAGAAATTGGAAAAATACCTCTTCTTTCAGCACAAGAAGAAATAGAACTTGCTAAAAGAATGGAACAAGGTGATGAAATAGCTAAAAAGAGATTAGTTGAAGCAAATCTTAGATTAGTTGTAAGTATAGCTAAAAGATATGTAGGAAGAGGGATGTTATTTCTTGATTTGATTCAAGAAGGAAACTTAGGTTTAATTAAGGCAGTTGAAAAATTTGATTACACTAAGGGTTATAAGTTTAGTACTTATGCTACATGGTGGATACGACAAGCAATAACTCGTGCTATAGCAGACCAGGCTAGAACTATAAGAATACCTGTTCATATGGTTGAAACTATAAATAAACTTATAAGGGTATCAAGACAATTACTTCAAGAGTTAGGTAGAGAGCCAAAACCTGAAGAAATTGCAAAAGAAATGGATATACCGGAAGATAAAATAAGAGAAATATTAAAAATAGCACAGGAACCAGTATCTTTAGAAACTCCTATTGGAGAAGAAGAAGATAGTCATCTGGGTGATTTTATACCAGATGAAGATGCACCTGCACCTGCAGAGGCAGCAGCGTATTCTCTTTTAAAAGAGCAAATCGAAGAAGTATTAGGATCATTGAATGAGAGAGAACAAAAAGTTTTAAAATTAAGATTTGGCTTATCAGATGGAAGAGCTAGAACTCTAGAAGAAGTAGGTAGAGAGTTTGATGTAACTAGAGAAAGAATTAGACAAATAGAAGCAAAAGCATTAAGAAAACTAAGACACCCAAGCAGATCTAAAAAATTAAAGGATTATTTAGATTAAAAAATTCGCCTATAAGGCGAATTTTTTTCTAATTCCAATATTGCGTCATATTTCCGTATTCTATTTCTTTTTTTAATTTGTCTTTAGATATATTTTCTTCTTGAGCATCTTGTATTTGAGCATTTATTTCTTTAGTTTCTTCAGCCCATTCAAAGGTAGTACCACCCCATTTGTATTTTAATAATTTTTTTGGTGGAATTATTTTTTTTTTCATATTAAATCACCTCATTATTATTATTTTAAAAATATTTATTTTAATTCAAGAAAGGAAGTGTAAAAAAAATGAAATTAACTCCAAGACTAGAAGCGGTGGCTAATTTGGTTAGTGATAATACAAAGATAGCAGATATAGGAACAGATCATGGTTATATACCTGTATATTTAATGAAAAAAAATAAAATAAAATGTGCAATAGCAGCTGATGTAAATAAGGGACCTTTAAATAATGCAAAAAAAGAAATTAATTCAAATAATCTAGAAAATAAAATAGAATTGAGATTAGGAAGCGGACTTAGTGTATTAAAGATAGGTGAAGTAGATGAAGTAGTAATAGCAGGAATGGGAGGTGTTTTAATAAGCGAATTAATAGAAAGTGAACTTGAGATAGCAAAAAAATTAGATAAGATGATATTACAACCAATGCAGGCATCATCTGAGCTTAGAAAATATTTATACAAAAATGGGTTTATTATTGAAGAAGAGATTCTAGTGAAAGAAGATTTTAGAATTTACGAAATAATGGTAGTTAAGTATATTGGAGGAGAAATATTTCAAGAAGATGAAATTTATTATGAGATTGGAAATGTACTTTTAAAAAATAAAGATTGTTTGATTTTAGAATTTATAGATAAAAAAATAAGGGAATATTCAAAGATAATAAAAAAAATAGAAGGAAAAGAAGGTGGAAAAATAGAATCTAAAATATATGAATGTAGATCTAAAATTCAAAGGCTTGAGGAGTTGAAACGTTATGTACATTAAAGATATAATAAAAAAAATTGAGAATAAATATCCTAGATCATTAGCTTATAATTGGGATAATGTAGGCTTAATTGTAGGCAATGAAATGTCTAGTGTAACAAAAATTCTTGTAACATTAGAAGCTACTCAAGCTGTTATAGATGAAGCTGTGGAAAATAAAGTGGATTTAATAATAACTCATCATCCGTTTATATTTAAAGGATTAAAAAAAATAAATACATCTACAACAAAAGGAAACGATATATATAAATTAATAAAAAACAATATCAGTGTGTATTCAGCACATACTAATTTTGATATAGCTTATGATGGAATAAATGATGAAATAGTTAAAAGACTAGATCTAAAGGATGTTCTTGTTTTAGATACTACATATGATCAGAAACTATATAAAATAGCTGTATATGCTCCCGTATCTCATCAAGAAGGTATAAGAAAAGCTATGGCAGATATGGGATGTGGTAACATAGGAAATTATAGTGATTGCTCATTTACTTTTAATGGTCTAGGGAGATTTAAACCCTTAAACCATTCTAATCCTTATATAGGAATGAAAAACGAAATAGAGGCTGTAGAAGAGGTTAAAATAGAAAGCATATGTGAAGAAAATAACTTAAACCAGGCTATAAATAATATAATAAAATCACATCCATATGAAGAAGTTGCGTATGATATATATGAATTGAAAAATACAGGCAAAAAATATGGACTTGGACGAATTGGGCAATTGAATAATTCTATAAAATTTAAAGAATTATCAAAAATTGTAAAAAAATCACTAGATATAGAAAGCTTAAAGGTTACAGGCGATTTAGAAGATTATGTAAATAAAATAGCCATAGTAAGTGGATCAGGATCGGAATTTATAAATAAAGCTCATAGAATGGGAGCAGATGTTTTAATTACTGGAGATGTAAAATATCATGATGCTCAAAATGCTTTAGAACTAGGTATAAAGCTTATTGATGCTGGTCATTTTGGAAGTGAAAATATATTTTCGGATATAGTTGTGCAATATTTACAAAATAAGTTTGAAAATATAGAAATATTAAAATCAAAATCTAATATAAATCCATTTGTTACAATATAAGGAATAGTTTTATCTATTCCTTATTTTAATATAAAGTGAAACTCAATTTAGATGGAGTTTGTACTCCACTGAATTTCTAGTTGCGTAAGTGCCCTTTGGGTAAACCAAGCCAGAAGCTGTAGAGTTCTTATCTCCAGCCTTAAGAAAATGGAGATTTAGAACTCTTAGCTTTCGGATAAAAAATAATTAGAGTTAGATGGAGGTATCATTATGAATGAAATTATAAAATTAGATCAAAAATACAATTTAATAGATAAAATAAAAAATAAAATAATATATATTCAAAACTACCCAAAATTATCAGAACTGAGAACAAAATTACATAAAATAAACAAAGCTGAGGAAATATATATAAAAGAACCAAAAATTTTAAAAGAAAAAAATATATTATTAGAAAATGATTTAAAAAATAAGGAAAATGAATTGAAAAAGATAAACAAAGATTTATATAGTGGATTAATAAAAGATATAAAGTTGCTCGAAAGTATGAAAAATAAAGAAATGAATTTAGAAGAATTAAAAGAAAAAATCGAACAAAGTTTAATTGATAATATGGATTTGATAGAAAGTTTTAATACTAAAATACAAAAATGTAAGACTAAATCTATAGAATTAAAAAAAAGTATTGAAAACTTAGAAAAAAAAATCAGTCAAAAAATAGAGGAGTATACAAATGAATTGTCTATTAATTTGGATCAGATAGAAAGATTGAGGAGTGAAATAAATAACGAAGATTTAATCAAATATGATGATATTAAAAGTAAACATAAAAATGCTTTGGTGAAAGTTGAGAATAATATCTGTGGGGGCTGTAATGTAGAACTTTTTATGAATAAAATCAGTAAGTTAGATCATAATGAAATTATTGAATGTGAAAACTGTGGGAGATTGATGTATAAATAATAATATAATATTTAGAAGTCAAGAAAAGTAATAAATATTTTCTAACAAAGGAGTCCATTAGGACTCCTTTGTTACATTAATACATGAGATATAATGATTGGATTTTTCAATATAAATTTTAGGTATATATAGATTGATATTGTTTATTGAAATGATTATATTATATATATAATCTATATGTACATTTAAGTTATTAAATGGAAAGTCTATACTTTTAATAATTTTTTTTTTATCAAAAATATTTAATTTTTTTTGTGCATGAACAATTTCGATAGATATATGATTATTGTATTCTAAAAGCTTCGATAGTTTATTCAACGAAATCACCTCTATAATAATTAGTATGTATTATATTATATACCAATTATTATTTTTTGTGTAAAATTGTGAAAAAAATAATAAAACTGTTTTAAAAAATAGAATTTTGTGATAATATATATATTATATTGCAGAATTTATAATATATTTCATTATTTTTAGGAGGTTTTTATGAATACTAATGAAACAAAAGTTGTAAAAATTAGTAATGCAGACCCGTCAGCTTTAGGATTATTTGGATTAGCTATGGTAACTCTTGTAGCATCATCTCAAAAGCTAGGTCTTACTCAGGGAGTATCATTTATAATACCTTGGGCAATATTTTTAGGAGCATTTGCTCAATTGTTTGCTTGCATTAATGATTCACAAAAAGGAAATGTTTTTGGAACAACTGCTTTTGGAGGATATGCATTTTTTTGGTTTGGAGTGGGATCTTCGTGGCTTATTCAAAATGGAGTATTTGGAGAAAAACTAGCAGCTGGTGTAGATGTTAAACAACTTGGATTTGCTTTTTTAGGATATTTAATATTCACTTTGTTTATGACTATAGGAGCTATGGAAACACATAAAGTTTTATTCGCTATATTTGTATTGATAGATTTCTTATTTATAGGATTGACTTTAAGTACATTTGGAATAATGCCTGAACTTGCTCATAAAGTTGCTGCTATTTCAGAACTATTTATTGCTTTATTATCTTTCTATGGTTCTGCAGCTTCTGTATTGAATCCTCATTTCGGAAGAATATTCCTTCCGGTTGGGAAACCTTTTGGAATATTCAAAAAATAAACAATTTTATTATTTCAAAATTATAATTGACTTTATAAAAATATAGTGTTATTATTTTGAAATATAAAAATTAAAAAATATGCCGTCCGTATAATTCTGATAATATGGTTCAGAAGTTTCTACGAGATACCGTAAAAATTTTCTCTCTATGGGTGATCCTAATAAAAAGCTATATTAAGATTACAAATTATCAGCTTTAATGTTATCAAAAACCACAATTGGATTATCTCATAATCCAATTGTGGTTTTTTTTGTGATGGTATATTAAAAGGAGATGACAATGTATGAAATCAACGGTTCAAGAAAATACTAATATAATATATAGGTTCTTTGAACTAAGAGAAAATAAGACAAATATTAAAACGGAAATCCTAGCGGGATTTACTACTTTTATGACTATGGCTTATGCTCTTTTAGTAATTCCTAATCTCTTAAAGTTTTCAGGTATGAATGCATTAGGAGTAAGAGGAGATGAAGCGGCTGCCCTTTCTATATTAAATGACCCTGTAATAGCATCTGCTTTTACAGGAACATGTATAGTATCAGCAATTGGAACTCTGATAATGGCTTTATATGCCAATCTACCATTTGCAGTAGCCCCAGGTATAGGATTGACAGCATTTTTTTCGTTTAGCGTATGCTTAAACTTAGGATATACATGGCAACAAGGACTGGCAGCGGTTATGATATCTGGAATACTATTTATAATAATAACAGCAACATCTATTAGAGAAAAAATCGTAGAATGTCTTCCTAACAATATAAAAACTGCCATAACATCAGGAATAGGCCTTTTTATAACATTAATCGGATTAAAAGGTGCAGGTATTGTAGTATCAGACCCAGGAACTTTGATTAAATTTGGCAATTTTACAGATAAAGGAGTAATACTGGCTCTAATAGGAATAATAGTAATGGGAATACTAATGGCTAAAAATATAAAAGGAGCTATGTTGATTTCTATAATACTTACAACTATAATAGGTATACCTATGGGAATTACAAACATAGATGGATTAAAGATAATAACAACGCCTCCATCTGTGTCGCCTACATTTATGGCTATGGATTTTAAAGGATTATTAAATAGTGGTGAAGCAGGACTTATAGGAACTATTACTAGTATAATAATGGTTGTATTAACTTTTAGTTTGGTAGATTTATTTGATACAATAGGTACTTTAGTCGGAACGGCTCAAAAAGCTGATATGATTCAAACTGATGGAAGTATTAAAAATATGAAGAAGGCACTTTTAGCAGATGCAATAGCAACAACTATTAGTGCTATGTTTGGTGGTACCACTACAGCAACATATATAGAATCGACTGCTGGAATAGCAGAAGGTGGAAGAACGGGATTAACATCTATGGTTGTAGGAATTTTATTTATATTTTCATTATTTTTAGGTGGTATTGTAGGTATAGTACCATCACAGGCAACATCTCCTGCATTAATAATAATAGGTGTACTAATGATAGAATCTATAAAAGCAGTTGATTTTTCAGATTTAACTGAAGCAATACCTGCTTTTTTTACAATAGTTATAATGCCATTTACGTATAGTATAGCAAATGGAATTGCAGCAGGAATAATATTTTATCCTATAATGAAAATAGGAACAGGAAAGCATAAGGAAGTTCATCCTATAATGTATATATTATCTATGTTATTTATATTAAGATTCATATTGTTACCCGAATAAAAAATACATAAGTAATTAAATTTAAAAATATATATAAACTTAATATATAAAAAACACGTTGTAGAATAATAGATAAAAAAGTCTATTCTATAACGTGTTTTTTATATTATAAATATTAAATAAAAATTATTTAATATTGAAAAATTTTATAAAAAAATATATAATTAATATGGAATCGGTAACATAAAGTAATAAGATTAAGTTTCGTTTTAGATATTAAATTCATACAAATATTATAAATAGTGAATTATAGTATCAATATTAAAACTGATTCATGAAAGGATGATATAAATGAATGATATTAAAATAGTAATATTATCTTTATTGACAGGAATTATAACGGGGATTATATTTACAATTTTAAAATTCCCACTACCAGCTCCACCTAATATACAAGCTTTCATGGGAATATTTGGTGTTTGGTTAGGTGCATTTATAATAAGAAAATTTGAAGATTGTAAGTAGGAGGTTAAAGTAATGGAAGATTTGATATTAACATTGAAAGCAACTTCGGCAGGAGTAGTATTAGGAGCTATGTGTCAAAAATTAAAATTACCTTTGCCAGCACCTCCTGTATTTGCAGGAGTAATGGGAATTTTAGGAGTTATAATTGGTGGTAAAATAGCACAATTTTTATTTTAATAAATAAAATCCGATATCGAAATGATACCGGATTTTATTTATTTACCTATATAGTCTCTAGAAACCTTTATATTATTTTGATGTACATTATCTATTCTGTTACTACTATGTGTTTTGCTACCTAAAAAATGTATATCAAACACTCCATTCATGCCATTGTTTTTGATTGCATCTAAGTTAGTTCCGGCACCATAATCACCACTTCGCCAAGTAGTATAAGCTGTTGCAGGTGCACGATCATTTCCAGCATGGGGCATGCCAGCCATAGATGCTGGAAGCGATATTCCGTTATATGTAACTATAATTGGACGCTTATTCCAAGACCAATTTCCGCCAAATATATCTTTAAATATAGATGTATCATATTCACTTGTAGTTTCTGCATCTATATGATTGGTACCATATGTTCTCTTTGCTTTAAAAGATTTTCCGGAATATATGTCTAACACTTCAAATGTAGACTCTCGAGGTACTGCATACTGAATTTTTGAAAACCATGTCCAATCAGATTTTGATGTTGAACTTCCTCTTGTTACAGAAGTGATAGTTTTACTATCTAATGAGTTTAGTTTTTGAATTGTATTTTTTCCTGCGATACCATCTGATAGTAAGTTGTTATTTTTTTGAAAATTCGAAACTGACTTTTTAGTTATACTCCCGTAATAACCTGTAGAAATAGCATTAAAATATCCTAATTCTTTTAAGTTATTTTGTAAAGTTATAATATTTTGATTTTTCATCCCGGTTTTAAGTAGTAAGGAACTATTGATTTGAGTATAGGCATTACCTATATTAGTGTGTAAGGGGCTAAATGCAATTCCTAAACTTAAGACACTAGATATTATTATTTTTTTCATATTTTTCCTCCTTGAACTTTATATAATTAGGCATAATATAAATATAATATAAATGTCGAAAAAAGTCGAAGGAAATTAATGTAATCGGTATTCTTAAAAATGAAAACTTAAATTATAATAATTAGTGTATAATAAAAATATCTATTTAGAAGCTTGGATTTTAATAAATTATTATAAAGAGGTAAGAGGTGTTTAAAATGATACAAATTGAAGGGAATTATTATATTTTAAATGGGATAATACATAATAAAGACGAAAAAATGGATTTTTCAGAAGGTATTAATAGTAGTATATATGAAGTGGTAAGGGTAATAAATGGGAAAATTTTATTTTTAGAACAACATCTTGAAAGACTACTTAAATCTGCTAAAATACTTGGATTTAAAATCAATACATCTAAAGAAAGAATAGTGAAACATATAAATGTGTTAGTAGACAAAAATAATTGTAAAAATATTAACATAAAATTAATATTTACTGACTTAGATAAAGAAGAACAGAAGTTAATAATTTTTTGTATAAAAAGTTATTATCCAGATAAGCGAATGTATGAAGATGGTGTAAGTACAATAGTATACCATTCGGAAAGAGAAAAGCCAAATGCTAAAGTAGGAAATAACAAATTGAGACAAAAAATAAACAATGAACTTAAATTCAAAAATGCTTTTGAAGCTTTGCTTGTTAATAAAGAAGGTTTAATAACAGAGGGAAGTAGATCAAATATGTTTTTTGTTAAACAGGATCTCTTATACACCGCGCCACCTAAAAATGTATTATTAGGAGTTACTAGAAATATAGTAGTTGATATATGCCAAAATCTAAATATAAAAATAAAAGAAATTTGCATTAATGAGAATGATATATATTCTTTAGATGGAGCATTTATGACAGGTACGTCTGTCAATGTTTTGCCCATTAAAAGTATAGAAAAATGCAATTTGAATTCTAATTGCAACTCCATAATAAGTGAAATAATTAAAGAATATGATAATTGCATAAATGAATACTTAATTAGAAAAAAGTATTGACTAAAGTTCGAAAATCCATTATTATCTATAAGCGAACGAAATTAAATCAAATTAATATATAGTTCGCTAAAGAAATAAAAAAGACTGTTTTGACTAATGAGGAGGAAAAAAGATGCAAAAGACAACGGATGTTGTATCTAAATCAAATATTGAGAGGGTATTTAAATTAAGTGAAAATAATACTAATATAAAAACTGAAATAATAGCGGGTATTACCACATTTATGACAATGGCATATATATTGATAGTAAACCCGAGCATATTGTCTGCTACTGGAATGGATTTTGGAGCTTTATTTACAGCAACAGCTTTATCATCTATTGTTGCAACCCTTGTAATGGCATTTCATGCGAATCTACCATTCGCTTTAGCTCCTGCTATGGGGCCAAATGCTTTTTTTGCTTTTACAGTTGTTTTAACTATGGGTTATTCATGGGAATTTGCACTTACTGCTGTATTTTTAGAAGGTATTATATTTTTGATACTTACATTTTTTAATATTAGAGAAGCAATTTTAAATTCCATACCTATGCAATTAAAAAAAGCTATTGCTGTAGGAATAGGATTATTTATAGCATTTTTAGGCCTTGTGAACTCAGGTATAGTTATGAGTGGTAAATTTATAAATAATCAAGGACAGTTAGACGGACTGCCAGTAGCAATAGGGGATATATCTTCTGGACCAGCTTTACTTGCTTTAATAGGATTGATTATAACGGGATTCTTACTATCTAAAAATATTAAAGGAGCTTTGTTAATTGGGATAGTGGTTACTACGATAATAGGTATTCCTATGGGAATAACTGTTATACCAGAAGGGTTCAAAGTTTTTAGTGCACCACCTTCTTTATCTCCTATATTATTTAAATTTGAATGGAATAATATATTGTCTTTTGATATGATTATTGTTTTGCTTACATTCTTATTTGTAGATTTATTCGATACTGTTGGTACATTAGTAGGGGTTGCTACAAAGGCAAATTTGTTAGATGAAAAAGGTAATGTACCTAATGCAAAACAGGCATTATTAGCTGATGCTATAGGTACAACGGTAGGAGCTATATTTGGAACGAGCACTGTATCAACGTTTGTAGAAAGTGCAGCTGGAGTTGCTGATGGAGGAAGAACGGGTCTTACAGCTTTATCTACTGCCATTATGTTTATAGCATCACTATTCTTATCTCCTTTATTCATAATGATACCTTCAGCTGCAACAGCACCCGCATTGATACTTGTTGGACTATTTATGATGTCTCCTATAAAAGAAATAGACTTTGATGATTTAACTGAAGCAATTCCGGCTTTTTTAACTATAATAATGATGCCACTTACTTATAGCATATCTGAGGGTATTGTATTTGGAATATTAAGTTATGTAATACTAAAAGTATTAAATGGAAAACAAAAGCAAATAACACCTTTATTATATGTAATTTCGTTATTATTTATAGGAAAGATAATGTTAGGGTAAATACTAAAGTAAAAAAGTGTAGATGTGCTTAAATGAGGCCACTGAAAAAGTGCCACGAGTAATTAAAAAAAACGTAGGTTAATCAAATAACCTACGTTTTTTTATTGCATAAAAATCACTGAAAGTACTGAAATTACAAGTTTCACAAGTAGTTTCATGGTATAATTATAGTATCAATTTAGGTGGGTGATACTATGATTCAGAAACAACAAACCATGATTTTAAGTCCATACATGGAAATTTATAATTTAGTTGTTCCAAAAGATAACCTTTTGAGAAAAATTAATGAATTAATAGATTTTTCTTTTATTTATGATGAGTTAGTTGATAATTATTGTCTCGATAACGGACGAAATGCAATTAGCCCTATTCGTATGTTCAAATATCTACTACTAAAATCAATGTTTGATTTATCTGATATTGACGTTGTTGAACGTTCAAAATACGATATGTAGTTTAAATATTTTTTAGATATGGCACCAGAAGATAGTGTTATTGAATCAAGTTCTTTGACTAAATTTCGAAAGCTACGCTTAAAAGATATGAGTCTTTTAGATATGCTTATAAATAAAACTGTTGAGATTTCCATAGAAAAAGGTATTATAAAAAGCAAATCCATTATTGTAGATGCTACTCATACCAAAGCACGTTATAATCAAAAATCACCTAAAGAAATCCTAATGGATAGGTCTAAGAAACTTAGAAAATCAGTATATGCAATTGATGAAAATATTAAAGAAAAATTCCCAACTAAAACAACAACAAATATTTTGGAAGATGAAATAGAATATTGCCAAAAACTTATTGATGTTATAGAAAAAGAAGATACTATATCAAATTATCCTAAAGTCAAAGAGAAATTAAACCTTTTAAAGGAGACATTAGCAGATGATATAGAGCACTTACAAATATCAGAAGACGAAGACGCAAAAATTGGTCATAAAACTGCAGATTCTTCATTTTTTGGTTACAAAACGCATATTGCTATGAGTGAAGAAAGAATTATTACTGCCGCAACAATTACGACAGGTGAAAAGAATGATGGAAAACAATTGAAATCTCTAATTTCCAAGAGTATGCAAGCAGGTATTAAAGTTGAAAATGTAATTGGTGATTCAGCATATTCAGAAAAAGGAAATATAGAATATGCAAATACGAATGGACTTAAGTTAGTAGCAAAATTAAATCCTTCTGTTACACAGGGTTGTAGAAAAAAGGAAGATGAATTTGAATTTAATAAAGATGTTGGAATGTATGTTTGTAAGGCAGGACATATGGCTATAAGAAAAGCTAGACAAGGCAAAAAAAATGTAGCTGCAAATCAAACTAACACCTATTATTTCGATATAGAAAAGTGCAAACACTGTTCATATAAAAAAGGATGCTATAAGGAAGGGGCTAAAAGCAAGAGTTATTGTGTAAGTATTAAATCAGCTGAACACACAGAACAAGCCAAATTCCAAGAAAGTGAGTATTTTAAAGAAAAATCAAAAGAGAGATATAAAATAGAAGCCAAAAACAGTGAATTAAAACACAGACACGGGTATGATGTTGCATCGTCTTCGGGTCTTATTGGCATGGAAATGCAAGGAGCAATGGCTATATTTACGGTGAACTTAAAACGAATATTGAATCTATTAGGTTAAAAAATAGGGTTGAAAAAGAATTTATTTCATAAAAAAAGATGACTCAGAAATTCAAAAAATAAATTTGAGCCATCTTTTTTTATATTTGTTTAAGTTCATTGAAGAATAATAAGTTTTTCAGTGGCCTCGCTTAAATGCATCTACACTTTTTTACTTTAGTAGAATATAAATGCATATTTATTCCTAGTAGAAGTAAAATATAAATTTATATTTTACTAAACATATTAATATGATAAAATTTAAAATACATATTAAACTATCTTAAAAACAAGGAGGAAAAATTTTGACAGGTATTGAAAAATTAGAAATTTTAAAAAATAACCTAAGTAAACTAAACAACCTAACCGTAGCTTTTTCAGGAGGAGTGGATAGTACATTTCTATTAAAAGTAGCAAAAGACGTTTTAGGTGACAATGTGTTAGCCTTGACAGTTAATGCATTTATTCATACTAACAAAGAAATTAAAGAAGCTATAGAATATACAAATGAAATTGATACTAAACATATCGTACTAAATATAAAAGATATAAACATTAAAGAATTTATAGATAACGTTCCAGAAAGATGCTATTTTTGCAAAAAAGAAATATTCACACAAATAATAAAAGTATCTAATGAAAATAGCATAATTAATATAGCTGATGGAAGCAATATTGACGATTTAAGCGATTTCAGACCAGGTATGAAGGCTTTAAAAGAACTAGGAATAATAAGCCCTTTAAAAGAAGCTGGTCTTACTAAACAGGAAATTAGAGATTTATCTAAAATGTTAGATATACCTACTTGGAATAAACCATCTTTTGCTTGTCTTGCATCTAGAATTCCTTATAATCACAAGATAACTCCTAAAAAACTTGAAATGATAGAAAAGAGTGAAGAATTAATTTCTCAATTAGGATTTAAACAATTTAGAGTTAGACATCATGGTGAAATAGCAAGAATAGAATTGATTCAAAATGAGATTTTAAAGTTTGTAGAATCAGAATCGTCAAATCAAGTGTATGAATATCTGAAATCTTTAGGGTTTAATTATGTAACTATTGATCTTTTTGGCTATAGAACAGGTAGTATGAATGAAGTTTTATAAAATTAAGTAGATATTAATATAAAGTATATGATAAAATTAGTTGGTAATCATATATAATAACATATATAGCAGGAGGAATATAATGAAAGATGTCACATTAGTAGCACCGTGTTTTTTTGGAGTCGAAAAAATACTAAAAAGAGAAATTGAAAATTTGGGTTATGAAATACAAAAAGTAGAAGATGGAAGAGTTACTTTTAAAACAGATGCATATGGAGTTTGTCAATCAAATTTATGGCTCAGAACAGCTGAAAGAGTATTATTAAAGATTGGGGAATTTGAAGCAAAAAGCTTTGAAGAATTATTTCAAAATACTAAAAAATTGCCTTGGCATAAATATATAAAAAAAGATGCTGTTTTCCCAGTAGCAAAAGCTTCTTCCATAAAATCTAAATTATACAGTGTTCCAGATATACAATCTATAGTGAAAAAAGCTGTAGTTGAAAATTTGAAACAGGAATATAAAGTTAACTGGTTTGATGAAAATAGCAATGAAAAGTATCCTATATACGTATTTATACACAAAGATAAAGTTACTATATCAATAGATACAAGTGGTCAAGCTCTTCATAAAAGAGGTTATAGAGAAAATGCTAGTAAAGCGCCTATTAGAGAAACTCTAGCTGCTGCTATGATTTCATTGACACCTTGGAAAGAAGATAGAGTATTAGTAGACCCATTTTGCGGTTCAGGCACTATTTTAATAGAGGCAGCAATGAGGGGAATTAATATGGCTCCAGGGCTTAATAGAGAATTTTTATCAGAAAATTGGAGCATACTAGGTAAAAATTTATGGTGGAAAGCTCGAAAAGAAGCCTTTGATATGATGAAAACTGACGCAGATTTTAAAATATACGGATATGACATAGATGAAGAGGTTCTTGAAATAGCTAAAGAAAATGCTAGACTTGCAGATGTAGATAAATATATCGAATTTAAAAAACAAGATGCTAGAGATTTAAATAGTGAATATGAATATGGATTTGTAGTGACTAATCCTCCTTATGGCGAAAGATTGGAAGATAAGGAAAGTGTACAAAAGTTATACAAAGATATAGCTATTCCTTTCAATAAGCTAAATACATGGTCGTTTTATATAATAACAGCTTATGATGAATTTGAGACCGAATTCGGAAGAAAAGCTGACAGAAAGAGAAAATTATATAATGGTATGCTAAAGAGTGATCTATATCAATACTATGGACCTAAACCTTTTAAAAAATAGACAAAAAAAGTAGTTATTTAATAACTACTTTTTTTGTCTATTTAAGCTGCTTTATTGTCTTTTTTCTTATCTTCACCAAGTTTATAACCCGATATTTTATTAACCATAATAGCTATAGCTCCATCACCTGTTACATTACAAGCAGTTCCGAAACTATCTGGTGCAAGATATAACGATATCATTAAAGATAATAAAGTTTGATCAAATCCAAGCATAGTGTCTAAAAGACCAAGCTCAGCCATAACAGCTCCTCCTAGAACTCTAGTTGCTGTAATCATATTCTTAATTAAAACAAATGTATTTGCTTCAGCTAATATACCTGCTTCAAAAAAAATTATAAATACAATTATTCATATTTAGACATGATTATAACATGTAAACACTTTCCTATAGAATAAAAAAGCTAAAAGAAATAAAATTCTGATTTTTTTAAAGAAAAATAAATAGGATAAATAGAATAACCTCGAATTTTCAAATTTTACAAAAAATAACTATTGATAAAAATTTCGTTTTATGATGTTTTTTAGGAAAATTGTATTTATTACTATAGTCATTTTGACGATCATTTAACTATTGTTGTTTAAATTAAGAAATAAGTTCTGACTATAATATTTGAAAAGTATTTCTAATTGAGGTTGACAAAACTTAACAAAAGTTTTAAAATTATAACTTGAGTTTAGTTTTAGGAAACAAAAAGTTTACTATGAATAAATATAAAACTATATATAAATAATAATGATATTTACTTTAAATCAGGAAGGGGTTTATCGTTGAAAAAAAATATAGTAGAACTTAAGAATATAAATAAAAGATATGAAGATAAAGAAGTTCTTCATGATATAAATCTAGGTATAAAACCTAAAGAATTTGTGACTTTATTAGGACCTAGTGGTTGTGGTAAAACAACAACTTTAAGAATAATAGGAGGATTTGAAAAAGAAACTCGTGGAGAAGTTCATTTTGAAGGAGAGAAAATGAATAATATTCCTCCTTATAAAAGACAAATAAACACAGTTTTTCAAAAATATGCATTATTTCCACATATGAACATTTATGAAAACATAGCTTTTGGATTAAAAATCAAAAAAATGAATAAAGATGAAATAGAGAAAAAAGTGAAACGTATGCTCAAACTTGTAAATTTACAGGGATTTCAAAATAGAAGCATCGATTCACTAAGCGGAGGTCAGCAACAAAGAATAGCAATAGCTAGAGCTTTGGTATGTGAACCAAAAGTACTTCTTTTAGATGAACCACTTGGAGCACTTGATTTAAAACTAAGAAAAGAAATGCAATTAGAGCTTAAAAATATGCAGCAACAATTAGACATAACTTTTATATATGTAACACATGATCAAGAAGAAGCGCTTACTATGTCAGATAGAATTGTTGTAATGAGTGAAGGTGAAATTCAACAAATAGGATCACCTGAAGATATATATAATGAACCTAAAAATAGATTTGTAGCAGATTTTATTGGAGAAAGTAACATTATAGAAGCTATTATGATTGGCGATTATAATGTTCAGATAGAAGAGAAGGCATTTAACTGTTTAGATAAAGGTTTTGATAAAAATGAAGAAGTTGATGTAGTAGTAAGACCAGAAGATATACAAATAACCAATATTGATAATGGAATGATTAAAGGGAAAGTAAAAACTGTTGTATTTAAAGGAGTACATTACGAAATAATAGTAGAAGATGAAAAAAATATAGATTGGATGGTTCACACCATACATATGTCAAAAATCGGAGATGATGTGGGACTTATTATAGAACCAGATTCAATCCATGTAATGAAAAGGAGGGTATAGACATGAAAAAAAAATGGCTTTCTATCCCTTATGGAATTTGGGCAATCGTGTTTACAATTGTTCCGTTACTATTAATTGCATTATATAGTTTTTGCTCAAGGTCTGCCTACGGTCAAATAGTCTATATTTTTACATTAGATAATTATATAAAATTTATGGAACCTATATATATAAATGTACTTATAAATTCTTTAGTGCTCGCACTAAAAAGTACACTTATATGCTTCATACTGGGATATCCTATGGCTTATATAATATCTAGATCGGATATAAAAAAAAGAAACTTGATGATGCTATTATTTGTATTACCACTTTGGACAAATACTTTATTAAGAACTTATGCTTGGATGGGAATATTAAGAGAACAAGGTGTTATAAATCAAATTTTGATGTTTCTACATATAATAAATGAGCCTTTAAAGTTATTATATACAGATGCTGCAGTTTTATTAGGTATGGTATATAATTTTTTACCATTTATGGTATTGCCTATATATTCAGTTTTATCCAAAATTGACTATAGTTTGATAGAAGCATCGTCAGATTTAGGTGCTACATCTTTTTATACATTCAAAAAAGTTATTTTTCCGTTAAGTCTTCCGGGTGTTATATCGGGAATAACTATGGTGTTTATGCCTTCTGTGAGCACATTTGTAATTTCTGACCTATTGGGAGGCGGACAATCTATACTTCTGGGAAACCTTATTCAAAATCAGTTCCTAGTAGCTAGAAATTGGCAATTTGGTTCAGCTATTTCTATGATTATGATGTTTATAATGATTTTAAGTATGAAAATCTTAGGAAACAAAGACAGAGAAGAAGGAGGCAAATTATGGTAAAGAATATTATTAAAAAATCTTATTCTTTTTTAATATACTTATTTTTGTACTTACCAATACTTCTTCTTATAATTTATTCCTTTAATGATTCTAAATATAGAGGAAATTGGAATGGATTCACATTAAGATGGTATAAAGAATTATTTAATGATACATCGATAATGACATCGCTATATTACACAGTTGTAATTGCCGCATTAGCTTCAGTTATAGCTACTATAATAGGAACAATTACTGCTATAGCAATTAATAAAATGAGACCTAAGGTTAAATCTACTTTTTTAAACATAACTTATATACCGGTTGTTAATCCGGATATAGTTATAGGAGTTTCTCTGCTTGCCTTATTTACATGGTTTAAAATGATGCTAGGATTTACTACTATTATAATAGCACATATAACATTCACAATACCTTATGTGGTTTTATCTGTGTTGCCTAAATTAAGTCAATTAAATCCACATTTAGAGGAAGCCGCTCTTGATTTAGGAGCATCACCATTGTATGCTTTTTTTAAAGTTGTATTGCCTGAAATAATGCCTGGAATTGTAACTGGAGCTTTATTTGCATTTACATTATCACTAGACGACTTTATAGTAAGTTTTTTTACAACAGGCTCAGGAATAAGTACATTATCTATTAAAATATATTCTATGACAAAACGAGGTGTAAGTCCAAAAATCAACGCATTATCTACATTAATGTTTTTAGGTGTATTAATATTATTATTAATAATAGAAAAAAGAACAAAAAAATCTAAATAAAAAGGAGTGTTTTTGTTGAAAAAAATATTTAGCTTTTTAATATGCTTTACCTTAATTTTTTCCATTGTTGGTTGTTCAGAAAAAAACGAATTAACAAAAGATGGATATTATAGCAAATTAAATGTGTACAATTGGGGCGATTATATAGATCCTCAAGTTCTAAAAGATTTTGAAAAAGAGTATGGAATTAAAGTTAATTACGAAGAATACGGAAATAACGAAGAGATGCTTGCTAAAATACAAGCTGGTGGAACAGGGTATGATGTTATATTTCCATCTGAATATATGATAGAGGCTATGATAAATCAAAACTTACTACAAGAATTAAATATGGATAATCTTGATAACTTCAAAAACATAGGTGAAGAATTCAAAAACTTAGCTTATGATAAAGGAAATAAGTATTCTGTTCCGTATTTTTGGGGAACTATGGGTATAGTTTACAATACTAAAAAGGTTGATACTAAGATAGACAGTTGGGATGCACTGTGGGAGCCTAAATATAAAGGAGATATTTTGATGCTTAATAGTTCTAGAGATACTATTGGTATTACTCTAAAAAAATTAGGATACTCATTAAATACAAGAAATTTGGATGAATTGGAAAAGGCTAAAAAAGCTTTAATGGACCAAAAAAACTTAGTTAAAGCTTATGAAATTGATACATATAAGGATATGATGATTGCAGGTGAAGGTGCCATGGCTCTTACTTGGTCTGGAGATGCAATGATGTTAATAGAAGAAAATTCAGATTTATCCTATGCTATTCCAAAAGAAGGAACTAATCTATGGTTCGATGGTATGGCTATACCCGTTACCAGTAAGCATAAAAAGGAAGCTGAATTATTTATAAATTATATGATGAGACCTGATGTTTCTGCTAAATGTGCAGAATATGTTGGATATTCGACTCCTAATACAGAAGCTATAAAACTTTTACCTCAAGAAGTTATAGAAAATGAATTAGCATACCCTAAAGGTGATATTCTTGAAAATGGGGAAGTATTTGTTGATTTAGGAGAATTCACAACTGAATACGATAGAGTTTGGACAGAAATAAAATCTTATTAAAAAAGAAGAGCATATGCTCTTCTTTTTTAATAAGATTTTATTTTAAAAATTAAAACCACTATATGTTTATATTCATAATCACAGGGTAAATATATAATATAATATTAAACTATCTTAGTAGTCCAATCTTCACAATTCCATACATCAGTTACTATATCTTTATAAAAATCAGGTTCGTGACATATAAGCAGTATGCTTCCTTTATATTCTTTTAATGCTCTTTTAAGTTCTTCTTTAGCTTCAACATCAAGATGATTTGTAGGCTCATCTAATAATAGTATATTAGTACCAGTATTTATAAGCTTGCAAAGCCTTACTTTTGATTGCTCGCCACCACTTAAAACTTTAACTTTACTTTCTATATGTTTTGTAGTTAACCCGCATTTTGCAAGCGCTGCACGAACTTCATACTGAGTAAGTACTGGAAATCTTTCCCAAACCTCTTCTATACATGTATTATTTTTATCGTCTTTAATTTCTTGTTCGAAATAACCTATGCTCTGCTCATAGCCAAGCTCTACTTTACCAGATAAAGGTTTTATTAGACCTAATATACTTTTTAACAAAGTTGTTTTACCAATTCCATTAGCTCCCACTAAAGCTATTTTTTGGCCTCTTTCCATTTTAATATTTAAAGGTCTTGTCAATGCATCATCATAACCAATTATAAAATCTTTGGTTTCGAATATCAATCTACCAGAAGTTTTAGCTTGTTTAAAATTAAATACTGGTTTTACACGTTCTTGTGGCAATTCAATTCTATCTATTTTGTCTAATTTTTTCTGTCTAGACATAGCCATATTTCTTGTTGAAATCCTAGCTTTATTTCTAGCTACAAAATCTTCAAGTTCAGCTATTTCTTGTTGTTGCCTTTTATATTCTGCCTCAAGCTGGCGTTTTTTCACCTCATATATTTGCATGAAATTGTCGTAATCTCCTACATAACGATTAAGTTCTTGATTTTCCATATGATATATAAGATTTATAACACTATTTAAGAATGGAATATCATGAGATATAAGTATAAAAGCGTTTTCATAGTTTTGTAAATATCGTTTTAACCACTCTATATGTTGTTCATCTAAATGATTTGTAGGCTCATCTAATAATAAAATATCTGGTTTTTCTAATAATAGCTTTGCTAGTAATATCTTTGCTCTTTGACCTCCGCTTAAATCATTTACATCTTTATCAAGCCCTATTTCTGTAAGTCCTAGACCTTTTGCAACCTCTTCAATTTTTGCATCTATAACATAAAAATCATTATTAGTTAATATATCTTGAATATTTCCTACGTTTTCAAGCATATTTTCTAGTTCTTCTGGTGTTGCCTCACCCATTTTTTCATATGTGGAATTAATTTCTAATTCTAAATCAAAAAGATACTTAAATGCATCTTTTAAAACATCTCGTATGGTTCTTCCTTTTTCCAAATAAGTATGTTGATCTAAATAACCAACTCTTACACGTTTTGCCCATTCTATGTTACCTGAATCCGGATCTATTTTGCTTGTTATTATATTCATGAAAGTAGATTTTCCTTCTCCGTTTGCACCTATAAGTGCGATGTGTTCTCCTGGTAAAAGTCTGAATGATACATTGTTAAATATAGCTCTATCTCCAAAACCATGGCTTAAATTTCTTACTGTTAATATACTCATTATATGATCTCCTTTAGTAGAATTTTAAAAATAACATAATTAAAATTATATAATAGAGTTTGTTTTTTGTGAATACAAAGTTTATGTATTTCCAAATATATATTAATGTATAGTGTATAAATCTAAATTCCAAGAAAATAACACCTAAATTTGAATATTCGCAAAAATCGAATTTAAAGATTTGTTGTAGCTTTTATTTCAAATTCATGCTATTATTACTTCTTGTGACAAAAAAAATAGAAGGAAGGTGTGAAATGGAAAATAATAAAACAATCAATGTAAAAGACGAAGTACTATCGGGACTTACAGTAGCATTAGCACTTGTACCAGAAGCGGTAGCATTTGCATTTGTTGCTGGAGTCGAGCCATTAACTGGATTATACGCAGCATTTATAGTAGGTTTTATAACTTCTATTTTTGGAGGAAGACCAGGAATGATTTCGGGAGCTACAGGGGCATTAGCCGTAGTTTTGGTTGATCTAGTCAGTGAACACGGAGTAGAATATTTATTTATTACAGTAGTTTTAATGGGAATTATACAAATAATGGTAGGTTTGTTTAAGTTGGGTAAATTTGTAAGATTTATACCTCACACGGTAATGATAGGTTTTGTAAATGGATTAGCTATGGTTATAGGTATAGCTCAATTTAATCAATTTAAATTTATGGATGAAAGTGGAAATATGCATTGGATGCAAGGTAAAGAGTTGTTATTAATGGTAGGATTAGTAGTTTTAACTATGGCAATAATATATATGGTTCCTAAAATTACAAAAGCAATTCCGGCGCCCTTGGCAGGCATAGGGTTAATTTCATTAATAGTCAATATATTTGGAATAGATGTTAAAACAGTAGGAGACATAGCTAATGTAGGAGGCGGTTTACCTACATTCCATATACCTAATGTACCTTTTAGTATGAACACTATACAAATAATATTACCATATGCACTCATACTTGCATCTATAGGCCTAATAGAGTCACTTATGACATTAACTCTTATTGATGAAATTACTCAAACTAGAGGTAGAGGTAATAAAGAATGCATAGGACAAGGTATAGCCAACATAGTAACTGGATTTTTTGGAGGAATGGGTGGCTGTGCCATGATAGGGCAAAGTATGATAAATATAAAGTCAGGCGGTAGAAACCGATTATCAGGAATGTCAGCCTCTTTATTCTTATTAGGATTTATACTATTTGGATCTAGTCTGATTGAAAGAATTCCAATGGCTGCATTAACAGGAGTAATGTTTACAGTAGTTATAGCTACATTTGAATGGTCTAGCTTTGAAATAATGAGAAACATTCCAAAAGCAGATGGTTTTGTTATAATATTAGTATCTATAGTTACTGTATTTACTGATTTAGCTATTGCTGTTGCAATAGGAGTTATTGTATCATCTCTTGTCTTTGCATGGGAAAAAGGTAAAAGAATAGATGTTGATTCGTATATAGATACATGTGGATCAAAAATATATAAAATAAGAGGAGCTGTATTTTTTGCTTCAGCTAGAAATTTTTCTGATGCATTTGATATAAAAAATGATCCTGAAGATGTTATTATAGATTTTGCAAATGCAAGGGTCTTTGATCATTCGGGGATAGAGAGTATAAATTCATTAACAGAAAAATATAAATACGAAGGAAAAACATTGCATTTAAAACATTTAAGTGTAGAATGCTATCAATTTATCAAGGATGCAGAAAAAATA
Organism: uncultured Peptostreptococcaceae bacterium; assembly: GCA_942492135.1. Lineage (GTDB taxonomy): Bacteria > Bacillota > Clostridia > Peptostreptococcales > Peptostreptococcaceae > Tepidibacter_A. The sequence goes on along the minus strand of CALODI010000009.1, from coordinate 240,987 downwards.
CTAGAAGTTAATATAATAGAAGATCCTAAATATCATATTGCTATAGACAACTTAGCGTAAATCTACAGTTACTATAGCAGTATGATAATTAATAATACATTGTTCTATATTGATAAACAGTCGCTTATATGAGATACTTAACATATATTATTAATTTAAAGGAGTTAAATTATGGAGAAATATACATTTGAATTTGATACCAATTCATACGATATAGATATATCCAATTATATGAATGATGAAAAAAATGAGATTAACTTAATAAATGGACTTACACATAAAGATATAATCTATTTATTAAAGCATCTAGAAAATACAGATTTTGATATAGCTTATTATGACCAAGCTTGCCAGAATTGTTTAAATGGGATAGCAGAAAAAACAAAGTACTTCAAATTTCTTGAATATTCTTTTTATGCATTTACTAAAAATGATGTATATGTAGTAAGTAACATATCTGAAGAATACAAAAACACATCATTTAAAAAAATGTTAAAAAAAGGTGTCGTAGACAATAGTTATATAATAAGCATTATAGTATGTATTAAATGTGGAAAGTATAGCATTGAAATAGAAGAATGTGAAGCATAGTAATAAAAAAGTTGTATAATATTAAATAAAAAAATCTAATTGAAATTAATAATTCTAAATTATTAATTTACAATTAGATTTTTTTTATAATAATAAATCTTTTTGAAATTTACATACATATGTTGATATATAGTTTTGAATACTATATTATATAAGAGAGGTGATTTTAATGATAGATGAAAATGAATTAATTAAACTTATAAAAGAATTGTGCTTAAATGATAAAGTTGAACTGCAAGATATACCTGACTTGAATTTATATATGGATCAAGTAACAAATTTTATAGATGAAAGACTTTCTAATTTAAAAAGAAATGATGATGATAAGATATTAACTAAAACAATGATTAATAATTACACAAAACAAGGGTTATTAATGCCATCTAATAATAAAAAATATAGTCAACAACACATAATATTAATGATTTTAGTATATTATTTGAAACAAGTATTGTCTCTAGATGATATCAAACTATTGTTTGAACCTATACTTAAAGATATGTCAAACATAGAAGATGATGTATTATCTTTAGATGATATATATTCGATTTTTTTAGAATTAAAAGATAATGAAACTGAGGATTTTGAGAATTTCATATCTTCAAATATAAGATCTATTAAAGAAAAGACTAATGAAATAGAAAAAGAAAATCAAGATTTAGCTCAGTTGTTTTTAATTGTAATAATGTTAATTGCTCAAGCGAATGCTCAAAAAAGGCTTGCTGAAAAAATAATAGATGCTCATTTTAAAAATAAATAAAATTTTTGTTTAACACTACCACATGGCTCATGTCACCAATAAGTCTTACAGACTCTGTTTTTTAAAAATAGATTTTGCTTTTGTTTGCTTATAAATATTATTCACAAGTTTATCTGTATCAGTTTTAACTAATGTATTGAAATTAAAAAAATTCAAAACAACTAAGTAACATATGTTACTTAATAAATACAATTTTTGTTTTATACTGTGTATAACAAATTTTATAATAGAGAGGGGAAAAAATATGAATAAAAATTTTATAAAAAATATAGATTTTTCAAATCCTATAGAAACAATATCTTTGGTTGAATACCAAAAAGGAAGTGTGATTAGTAAAACTTTGACACAAAATAAATATGTAAATGTAACTATGTTTGCTTTTGATAAAGATGAAGAAATCAGTACTCATAAATCTGAAGGGGATGCTATGGTGTCTATTTTAGATGGAGAAGCTAGAATTACAATAGGTGAAGAAAGTTTTAATGTTAAAAAAGGGCAAACGATAGTTATGCCAGCTAATATAAACCATTCTTTATTAGCTATAGAAAAATTTAAGATGATACTAACTGTAGTATTTGATATTGAAAAATAAAATTTTATTATAAATGTTTTAAATTTCATTTTTTAGCAAACACTCTAAATATAGATTTCAAGAAATTTATTTAAGGAGTGTATATGTATAATGGAAAGTAAATATTTAAAGAAAAGATTTTTATTGTTCAAAAATATATCTAACAAGTTGGATTATGTATATATTTATGATGAAAAAAAATTCAATCAAATAAAAACTTTATTAGATTCATATATACATGAATACAAAGAACCTGAATGTTGTTTAATAAAAAAATTTCATTTAATTGAAAGCGCAATTAAAGAATCAATGCAAAAACATATGTAAATAACTATTAGTATATAATACAAAAGACTTAAAATCTAAAAAGATTTTAAGTCTTTTTAATTTTATTAAAAATAGGGATTAAATATAGTTTATAATATATATTAGAGGTGATTAAAATAAGAAAAAGAATTAATTTGATTACATTAATAATATTTGTTTTTTTTATAAGACCTGTATTTTCACAAGAAGATTATTCTATTGAACATCTAAGAATGTACATAAATGTAGATGATAAAGGTGATGCTCATGTCATAGAAAATATAACATATAAATTTCATTCTCAGTCCGATGGAATAACAAGAAGTTTATATTTAGATGATAATTCTAAATTAGATAATTTGAAAGTATATGAAATATATCCCAATAAAAAACAACTACAATTAAATTTATTTAATAATGATTATAATTTGGATTTTAGAGTTTATAACAAATCAAATATTGAAACTAAAATATATAAAATAGAATATGATTTAGAAGATTTTATAATCAAATACAAAGGTGTTGATGAGTTTAAATTTAAAATTTTTGATATTACTAATAAAGAATCTATAAAAAAATTAAGTATATCTATACATTTTCCAAAGAGCGAACTAAAAGAAACTATTAAAGCTTTTCAACATGGATATTTGTATAAAGATATAAAAGTCAAAAAAAATAAAGTTAGTTATAATGTAGAAAATTTTCCTTCGAATGTAGAATTGGAATTAGAAATACTATTATTACAAAATATGGTCATATACAATGTTCAAAATAATAATAACTATGTCTCTTATGAAAGGCTAATAAATAAAGAAATTGACATTGAAACAAAGTATAAAAATAAAATAAATAAAATAATAAAAATTAACATATTATCCGTAACTTTATTAATTATAGAATGCGTTTGTTTAATGATTTTCTTTTTAAATATATCAATTTTCCAAAAAGGAAGTTTACCTAGAAACTATAATGCAAAATTACCAAAAGATTGTACTCCAGCAATTATGATGAGTATATTAAAGTATAGAAAAATTAAAAGTAGAGATTTTTTTGTTACTATATTAGATTTAATAAGAAAAGGATATATTTTGGAAATGAATAATGAAAATAACAATGAATATAAATTAGTTTCAACAAATAAAGAAGTAAAAAAATTAAAAGAACACGAAAAATATTTATTAAATTGGCTATTTTCTTTTATTGGCAATAATAATATTATTTATTTAGAAAATATAAAAAAATATAATCAAGATGAAAAAAAATTTTTAGAATTTAAAAGGTTTTATAATACTTGGAAAAGAAAAGTATATAAAGAATGTGAAGAATATGGATATTTAAAAATAAATAAACCTATTAAATTTTTATTTTATTTATATTCATTTATGAAAATTTCGTTAGGAATTTTATTTATATATAAATGTTCACCATATCTATATATAGGATCTATATCTTTAATTATATCTGGCGTTATTAACAATATACACCTTGTTATGTCTAGATTAACACTATTAGGCTATAAAGAACAAAAAAAATGGATTGATTTCAAAAAATTTATAATTAATTTTAAAAATACTAAAGTGTTAAATGACTATAATATTGAAATTTGGGAAATGTATATAGTTTATAGTATATCTATGAACATGCACAAAGAACTATTATACAAACTCAGAAAGAATAAAGATATCCAAAGGCGCGAATATTTAAATAAATCTATCGATAAAGAATTTATACAGTCAATAAATACAGCTTTTAGAACTAATGAATTAGATTCATTTTTCATATTTAAAAAAAGTAATAGATAATATACCTTAATCCGAACATATTATATCATTTAATTATTACTAGAAAATTAATAATTAAATGATATAATAATATTAAAAGAAACGAGGGATACAATTGAAAATATATTCAAAGAATATTCATTCTAATTTAGATTCTCTTAGAACAAAAGATAGTGAGATGCATTTTTATGAAAATTGTATAGATTCTTTAAATGGTATAGGAATAACAAAAATAGTTCCTGTAAATGGTATTAATATAGATTTGATGTATATTAAAAATAATAATATTTTATTTATTAAGTTCATGGACACTACCGAAGAAATATATTCTATACTAGAAGATGAATTGTTAGAAGTAATGGAGGAGGAATACTGTACATTAAGAGAGGGTATAAAAAGTTTTAATTTAGATATTACATACAATTTAATATATATTATGCCCTATATTGAAATAGATAATACCGAAAATGATTTTATAAATAATCATATTATTGATAATAGTAAATATAATGAATTGATTAATGATATAAGCATATTAGATAAATACTTAATAGGCAAAAATGATGATGTTATTTTAAACTTGTTTAGATTCTATATATCGCCGGAATATCATGTGATAAAGAAATATGATATAGAAAACACAAAAAACAAATTTTTCAAAAAAATATTATTTTCTAAAGATGAATATAAATATAACTCATTATTTTTAAGTTCTTCTCAAATAGCAAAAATCAACTCTATAAAATACGGTAATACTTTACTTATAGGCCCTAACGGCAGTTCTAAAACAACTATATTAATATCAAGAGCTATAAAACTTGCTAAATTATACCCAAAAGAAAGATTTTTATTTATAACATATAATAAACAATTGATGAATGATATTAAAAATCAAATTAATCTACTATATAAATCACCTGAAAATTTAGATATATATAATTATCATGGGTTTATATTTAAGCTTGCTAGAGATTTGAATTTAGTAATCGATTATAATAAACTCAAACTAGATTTTTCTAAATATTTCAGAAATGTATTTTTACAAGTCCAAAATACATTAAAAGAAAAAAAAATATACAAAGGAATTTTCATAGATGGTTCTGAAAATTTTGATGAGGAAGAAATAAAATTTATTCAGGGTATATTATTTAAATCTAAAAATATTTTCAATATATCGGTTGATAAATCTGCCGATATACAAAATAATATTAAATCATTTAAAGGGTTTTGGGAAAATATCACTTTAGATGATGTTATAACTTTTGAATATAATTATAAGCAAACACAAAAAATATCTTCATTTATAAATAATTTCAGAAGCAATATAAAAAAGTATATAGAAAATTTAGATATTAATCTACCTAATGATTATTACCTAAATACAAATTCTTTACGATGTGAAGGTGAAAATGTAGAAATTATATTTGTGGATGATATAGAAGAAAAAATCAAATCTATAATATGGGAGATAGAGTACTTAATAATAAAAAAAGGATTTAATTATTCAGATATAGTAATTGTATACCCTTACAATAAAAGAAAACTAAAAAATGGAAATATGATATATTTTCAATATATTTTAAGAAAAGCATTAGAAGAAAGTAACATACCTTATATATATTCAAATGACGAATTAACAAATTTAAGCAATAAAAATGGAGTAACAATATCGAATATATATTCTATAAATAATTTAGAATATAAATCAATTATACTATGTCAAATCGAAATGTTGTATGGACATTATCTAAATGATTCTAGTTCTAACAATGAAATTAATAATTTTATAAAAAACTTAAATATGATATCTACAGCATTAACATGTGCCCTAGATAAGATTATAATAGTTACAACCTTTAAGGAAGAAAATAGTGATATAATAAAAATGATTACGGATTCACTCTAAATTAATAGACTAAAATAGTATATGATATCTATGTATAGGACAAAATACCTATATGAACCTTGAAAAAATTACTAAAGAAGCTTTTAATTGGATATTAATATACTTATGCATATGAGTTAAATAAAATAAGAATGTAGGAATTCCTACATTCTTATTTTATTTAACACAATAATAAAAAAATATTAATACAGAAAGAACTATTCTATAGTATCCAAATGCTTTAAAATCTTTTCTTTTTATATAATTCATAAAAAAAGATATAACACATGTAGCTACTATAAATGAGCCTATAACACCTACTAACAATACAACCCACTGATAAGATGTTATTGTTACACCACTTTTAAGCATCTTAAGTACAGAATAAGCTGTAGCACCTGCCATTGTAGGTATTGCTAAGAAGAAAGAAAATTCTGCAGCTATTAGTCTTGACGTTCCTAAAATCATAGCGCCTATAATTGTAGCAGCTGATCTTGAAGTTCCTGGAATCATCGCTAAACATTGAATCATACCTATTGAAAAAGCTGTTTTATAAGTTAGTTTATCAAAACTATTTATTTTGATTTTTTTAGGGTTATTTTCTAAAACTAATATCAAAATACCTCCAATAAAAAGCATTATACCTACTACTATAGAATTGTTTAAATAATTTTCTATTATATCTGCAAATAAAAATCCTAATATAGCAGCTGGAATAAATCCAACTATTACTTTTGACCATAAATTAATAGTTTGCTGTTTTTGTATTTGTGTTTTAGATTTGTCAAAAGGGTTTAATTTTTTAAAATACAACATTACAACAGATAAGATAGCACCAAACTGAATAATAACATTAAAGTAAAATCCAAAATTACCTTCAAAATTTATCCATTGATTAACAAGAATTAAATGTCCAGTGCTACTAATAGGTAAAAATTCTGTAATACCCTCTACAATGGAAAGGATTATAGATTTTAAAATATCGCTCATAATAAGCCTCCTTCAAATTATGTACTTTAATACATTCTATAAAATTAACATATAAAGTATATCAGTAATATTAGATTTTTTCAAACTCTATTAAATTTAAATTATTCTAATTTAATATTTAATAATTTCTATATTTTAATATTTGAAGTATAATTAATATGAGTGTAATGAAAAAACTTTATTCTAAAAATTTTCAATGTAGACTTTTTTGAAATTTATAGCGTAAATTATATTTATAAACAATTCGAAAGAATTATAATTTCCTATTGATTATAAATTATTAAAGGGAGGTAGTATTTATGGAGGGTTTATCAGAATACGAATATACACTATTCAAGGAATTTTCTAGAAAGCTTAAACCCCTAAGCAAATCTGATTATTTAAATAAAATAATTCTATTTAAATCAACTCTAAGCGATAAAAATTTACTAAATATAAACATTAATGAAAGTAAACAATTCATAGAATATATAAATAGTATGTATTCCAAATCAACTTGCGAAAAAATATATAGTTATGTACATAGTTTCTATAATTTTTTAGTAAAAGAAAACTATATACAAAATAATCCTTTTGCTAGTATAAATAAGCCTTATGTATCTAGAATTAAAAACAAAAATGATGTTTTAAGTCTTGATGAATTAAATAAATTAATATCCATATTTCCTAATTTAAATAAAAGAGATAGATCTATAATTTCTTTTTTAATTAGCACAGGATGTTTGTTAAATGAATTAATAAGTTTAAGATGGAAAGACCTAATAGTTGATGATAAAAATAATTATTCATGTAAAATAGGTACTCAAAAAAAAGAACGTATAGTAGAGATACCGTCATATTCATGGAATTTGATTATGGATTATAAAGAATCTATACATATAAATAATATTGATAATTTCGTTTTCACAAGTAGAAACAGTAATACTATTACTGATAGAAATATAAGACTTATCGTAAAAAAGGCTTTATCAATGGCTGGTCTTAGCAATTATTCAGCAAAAGACTTTAGGCATTCTTATGCCACATTTTCTTTGAAATCAGGAATGAAAGATGAAAATCTAAAACAAAAACTAGGCTGGAGTGATAAAAACTATGCAACTAGATATAAATATGTGGTTAATTTCGTAGATAGTGATACTATTGATTATGTTATAGATAATGATGAATTAAATATATATAAATCAAAAAAATGATAGATTTTATAATTTCTTAATCATAGAGAGAGGTGATGTGAATGAAATACAAAATAATAGACAGTCATTGTGATAGTATAACAAGAATAGAAGACAATAACTTATCTTTTTATGATAATAGTATTACTCATATAAATTTAAATAAATTGTTAAAATCTAATGTTAAAATTCAATTTATGGCTGTATATATAGATTATAATATTCCTTTTCCAGAATGCTATTTTAAAGCATTAAAATACATAAATAAACTATATGAATATGAGAAAAATAGTAATCATATAAGAATAATAAAAAATAAAAACGATTTAAATTATGTTATGAATAATGATAATATAGTAGGAATTATTATTTCTATAGAAGGCGCTCATTTAATAGACGATAATATAGAAATAATAAAATCATTAGATATTTTAGGAGTAAAATCACTAACACTAACATGGAATTATAAAAATAAAGTCGCTTGTGGAACGATGGAAAATATAGATTTTGGATTAACTGATTTCGGTAAAAAAGTTGTGAATAATATGAATAACCTAAACATGATAATAGATGTTTCACACGCTTCTTATAAAACATTTTATGACGTTATACAATTAACTAAACAACCTATAATAGCTTCTCATTCTTTAAGTAAATATATAAATGAACATAAAAGAAATTTAACAGATGCGCAAATAATAGATATTTCTAAGCTTAAAGGAATAATAGGTATTAATTTTTATGAAGAATTTGTTGGAAAAGATAAAGATATAAACTCATTAGTAGATCATATAGATAGAATAGTAGATATAGGTGGAAGTGAATGTGTAGGGTTTGGATCAGATTTTGATGGATGCAAAGTTATAGGTTCTTTGAAAGATTGCACTCATTTGTACTTGATAATAAATGAACTATTGAAAAGAAATTATAATAATGATTTCATAGAAAAAATATGTTATAAGAATTATTTAAATTTATTATCTAAATTTTACTAACTTTTGATATAATAAAATTAAGTTTAAATACAGTTATAGATTAGATAGGAGCGATATTATGGAACTTTCAATTAAACATAGTAATATTTCATCATCATTGACTTTGGCTATAAGTGCTAAAGCTAAAAAAATGCAACAAGAGGGTATTGAGGTTATAAGTTTTAGTGTAGGAGAACCTGACTTTAATACTCCTAAAAACATAAGAGATAAAGCTATTGACGTAATTAAAAATAATAATATAGGATATACAGCAGCTTCTGGCATGCCATCTCTTAAAGCGGCTATATGCAAGAAATTAAAATTAGATAACAATATCAGCTATAATCAAAAAGAGATAATTGTATCTAATGGTGCAAAACATTCTTTGTATAATATATTCCAAGCTATTTGCAATCCTGAAGATGAGGTTGTAATATCTAGTCCATACTGGGTAAGTTATCCTGAATCAGTTAAAATGGCGGGAGCTACCCCTATATTAATTGAGTGTAATGAAAGCAATGAGTTTAAGTACAATATTGACGACTTAAAGAAAAATATAACTAAAAAAACTAAAGCTATAATATTAAATAGTCCCTCTAACCCTACAGGCTCGGTGTATACGATGGACGAATTAAAAGAAATCGCAAAGTTAGCTGTAGAAAACAATATAATTGTAATTTCTGATGAAATTTACGAAAAACTTATATATGATAATCAAAAGCATGTAAGTATAGCTTCTTTAAATGAAAAAATAAAGGAATTAACTATAGTTGTAAATGGATTATCAAAATCCTGTGCTATGACGGGATGGAGAATAGGTTATACAGCCTCTAATGAAGAAATAGCTACTATAATGTCTAATATCCAAAGTCATGCTACATCAAATCCTAATACTATAGCTCAATATGCTGCAATCGAAGCTTTAGAAGGAGATCAATCTGCAATTGAATATATGCGAAATGAATTTGATGCAAGAAGAACAACAATGGTTGAACTTATAAATTCTATACCTTATATTTCGTGTAATATGCCTAAAGGTGCATTCTATGTAATGGTTAATATATCAAAAGTTATAGGTGAAAAACTAGGAAATCATAACATACAAAGTTCTATGGATTTTGCAAATTATCTACTAGAACATTTTCATGTAGCTGTAATTCCTGGAATTGCATTTGGAAATGATAATTATATTAGATTATCATATGCAACTTCTCAAGAAAATATAAGTGAAGGATTAAATAGAATAAAAAAAGCTTTATCTAATATAAAAAATTAATAATATTTTTTAGCAGTTAGAAGTAAAATAAGCATAATACTATTTAAATAGTATTATGCTTATTTTGCTTTTTACCTTACGTTTCTTCTAAAAACGTTTGTTAAAGTTCGCATTGTATTGTATAATACTATTGTGATATGAAAAAAATAAATATTTCAAGGAGGATATCATGCCAAAACACGATTGTTATCAAAATCCTTTAATTCAAAGATACGCAAGCAAAGAAATGAGTTATATATTTTCTCCAGAAAAGAAATTTAGAACTTGGAGAAAACTATGGGTTGCTCTTGCTGAAGGCGAGATGCAATTAGGTATCAATATAACTAATGAGCAAATCGAAGAACTTAAAGCAAATATAGATAATATAAATTTTGAGGATGCAAAAAGATTTGAAAAAGAAACAAGACATGACGTTATGTCTCATGTTAAAGCTTATGGACTTTCATGTCCAAACGCTAAAGGTATTATACATTTAGGAGCTACAAGTGCATATGTAGGCGATAATACAGATATTATCATTATGAAAGAAGCAATGGAAATACTACTAGTTAAACTTGTGAATTTAATTAATAATTTAAACAAGTTTGCTTTTAAATATAAAAATCTACCTACGCTTGGATTTACACATTTTCAAGCTGCTCAATTAACTACTGTTGGAAAAAGAGCTTGTCTTTGGATGCAAGATTTATTAATCGATTTCGAGGATTTAAATAATAGGTTTGAAAACTTGAAACTAAGAGGAGTAAAAGGTACTACTGGAACTCAAGCAAGTTTTTTAAGTCTATTCGAAGGAGATCATGATAAAGTAAAAAAATTAGATGAACTTGTTATATCTAATTTGGGATTTAAAAAATCATATGCAGTAACTGGACAAACATATACTAGAAAACTAGATCACCAAATTTTATCAATTTTATCTTCTATAGCTCAAAGTATGCACAAAATGACTAATGACATAAGGTTGCTTCAAAATTTAAAAGAAATGGAGGAACCGTTTGCTAAAAATCAAATAGGATCTTCTGCCATGGCATATAAAAGAAATCCTATGAGGAGTGAAAGAATATCTTCATTATGCAAATATGTAATATCAGAATCGTTAAATCCTGCATTAGTTCATTCTACACAATGGCTAGAAAGAACTTTAGATGACTCTGCAAACAGAAGATTAAGCATAGCCCAGTCATTTCTTGCTATAGATTCAATACTAGAAATTGGTATTAATGTTACAGATGGATTGGTTGTATATGAAAATATGATCAAAAAACATATAGAAGAAGAACTTCCTTTTATGGCTACAGAAACTATACTAATGGAAGCAGTTAAAAGAGGTGCAGATAGACAACATCTTCATGAAAAAATAAGAATTTATTCAATGGAATCAGCTAGAAATGTAAAAGAATTTGGTAAACAGAATGACTTAATAGAAAAAATAATAAATGATTCTGAATTCAAAATGAGCAAAGATGAAATTTTATCTATAATGGATCCTATAAACTTCACAGGTAGAGCTTCTGAACAAGTAATTGAGTTCATCGAGCTTGAGGTCAACCCTATAATTGATACATTTAAAGATAAACTGGGATTAACTATAAACTTAGAAGTATAAAGTAAACCGCATATACATTGTTATTCTAAAAAACAGTAAAAAAGATTAATCTTTTTTACTGTTTTTTATTTCTACTATAGGCTTTCTAAATAGAATATTTGAAAGAGCATTTTTATTAAATGGGATTAAAGGCCATAAATATGATTGGTTTGCAAAGCTCTTAGTTCTACAAATTATAGTACAAACTATAATCAAAGATATGAAAAATCCTACATTTTTAAATGTACCAGTCATTATAAGTATAAACAATCTAAATATTCTTATTGCCATAGCAAACTCTATACTAGGTGTAGCAAATGTTCCAATAGCAGCCATAGCCATATAAAGTATAGTCTCTGGAGTAAACCAACCAACTTTTACTGCAAACTCACTCAGGATTAATCCTCCTATAATACCTAGTGATGTAGACAATGAATTAGGTGTATGTATGGATGCAAGCCTTAGCATATCCATACCTATTTCTAGTAAAATAAATTGTACAAATAAAGGAATATGACCAACTTTAGATGGACCTATAAATTTTAACGCATCTGGTAATACTTCGGGATTATAAACTAAAAATAACCATAATGGACTTATTATCATAGAAGAAATCATAGCTATAAATCTAACCCATCTCAAATAAGTACCTACCATTGGATTTTGATAATAATCTTCCGCATGTTGAGTGAAATGAAAAATTGTTACAGGAAGCAACATAACACTTGGTGAATTGTCTACTATTATAGCTATATGTCCTTCTAATAAATGAGCAGCAACAACATCTGGTCTTTCTGTAAAGCGTACCTGGGGTAGTGGGTTAAACCATTTCTTCTTAATAAGCAATTCCTCAAGTGTTTTTTCACCCATAATTAAAGAATTGATTTTGATCTCATCTAATTGTCTTTTTAGTTGTTCTAAAAAATTGTGGTCAACAACACTGTCTATGTAAGATATAGCAACATCAGTCTTAGATTGAGAACCTATAGTTGTAAGTTCAAATATTAAATCTGGATCTCTAAGTCTTCTTCTAATTAAAGCTGTGTTAAATATTATAGTTTCAACTAGTCCATCTCTAGAACCTCTTGTAACCTTTTCTAAATCAGGCTCTTGAGGACCTCTGACAGGATATTCCCTTACATCTAAAAGTATCCCTTCTGATTGACCATCTATAAATAAAGCTGTATTTCCCGAAAGGACAGCTGGTTTCATATCTTCAAAATCAGAAAATGTTGAAACTTCTATATATGGAATATCGTTTTTTAAAAGAGTTTTTATTACATCCACATTAATATGATCTATATCTATAGATTGAAGTTTAGTCATAATAAATAACATTATTTGATCTTTTGTGAATCCATCTATAAATACAAAATTCGCTTTGGTGTTTCCTATTGTCCACTCCCTACTGACAAGATCAAAGCTTTTGTCGATAGGAAGTGTGTTTTTTAATATTCTGATATTATCATTTAAGCTAGAAGATACTTTCATTTTTAAACCTCCATCTCAATTAAGTTGTACTTTATATACTTATTATCTTCTAATATAGTTTAAATATTCTAGTATGAAATATACCCCTTAAATACTAAAACATTTGACATTATGATTACGACTTTGATATATATCTTGAGTTCACAATAGAAAAGATAAAAAAGGAACTATTTCAGATGAAATAGGTATATTTTTAGGATATCCACTAAAAGATGTACTAGGATTTATTGGACATACTTCATTAAAACTTACAAAAATAAACGTGTGGAGAATTTATGGAGATTCTACAATATTTGATATTAAGTATATGAAGTTTTTAAATGCAAGAAAAAAATGAAAGAAATATTAAATGTCTATAATATTGACAGTGTACTAAAAATAATATAAATATTTCATTAAATAATATCAATCACCTATAAACACATTTATAAATATAATATATAAAAAAGTAAAGGAGAAATTAATATGCTTGATTCTATATATGTATGGATAATATTTATTCTTTTAATTAATTGTGGATATATATATTATATTTATAAAACATCCGGTGAAAAAATCGCTTTAAAGCAAGCAAAAGAAATAGCTTATAAACTTATGCTTTATGCTGAGAAAAATTTTGAAAGTGATTCTGAAAAATTCCAGTGGGTAGCTCAAAAGTTTTATGAAACAATACCTTCATCTATTAAAAATCTGATCACACAAGATATGATAGAAGACTTTTTACAAAAGACATATGATGAAATGAAAGAAGTTTTAAATAATTAAAAATAGGTACACAAAAGCTTGGGATAAATCTTAATTTATATTATAATATATTTAACACAGTACAATATAATAAAGGAGATATAATATGATATTAAAAAGATTTATTGTAGGTAAAATAAGCACTAATGCATATGTAATTCACGATAAACACACTCTTGATGCTGCAGTTATAGACCCTGGAGATAATTCAAAGGTGTTAATAGATTATATAAATAAAAATAAGTTGAAATTAAACCATATAATACTTACTCATCACCACTATGACCATATAGGCGCTGTTATAGATTTAAAAAAAGAATATAACAGTGATGTATCTATCCATAAAAAAGATTTAAAGGGGCTTAAAAATCCAAGTATAAACTTATCCAAACAATCGGATAGAAAACCAATATCAATTGATGCAAATAAAATTCTTTCAGATAAAGCTCTTATAGACATAGGAAATATATCTTTAGAAGTAATCCATACTCCTGGTCATACAAAAGGTGGTATTTGCTTAAAAGCTAAACATCAAAACGTAATCTTCACAGGAGATACTTTATTTAACGATGGAATAGGTAGATTGGATTTACCAGGAGGCAGTGAAGAAGATATGATAATCACTATTAAAAATATCGTCTCCAAATGGGATGATAATATTCATGTTTATCCAGGCCATGGCAATGGTGATACAATGAAAAACATACGACTTAGAAATGAAGAATATAGGTATATAATTAATCTATATTAATATTTATTTTATTGAATGTCTATATTTATTAAAAATCTAAAAATGATTATAATTCTCCATTTACTAAAAAAATCTTTATTTTAAAGATTTTTTTTAGTTTTATTCATAATTCTTAATAATAATTAGTATTTTTGATAATAACTATATAAATCATATTAATTATATTAGAGGTGAATTATGAATAGTAAGTTAGATTATATAAAATATCATTTGAATAACGGATACAAAATTGAAAAATTAAAACGAAAAAATAGACATATAGGTAAAATAATTCTTTGTTATCAAGGTAGACAGAAGAAAATTATAGCTTTATTCGGGGAAGAACTTGATAAAACAGCTCAATTTTATTTTGAATTACTTGATAAAGAACACAATTTATTGTAATATATTAACATAATATACAATTCAAAACAGGGGGAAGTCTATTGCGTAAAGTATTTACAATAATATTAGTAATCGGAATATCAATAGGATTGTTGTTAGGATCTTCTATAAACGTATTAGTAAATAAGAATAACAATCAATATGAAAATAAAAAAGAAAATGAATTTGCTCAAAAAATAAATAATGAACCTCAACATCCAAATTCTAATAATAATCAAGTTTCAAAGGAAGAACCTTTTAAAAAAAATAATAAAGATGACGAAGTGTACGTAAATATAATAATACAAAACGGATTTACTTCTAATAATGTAGCTGATATTTTGTATGAAAATGAACTTATCTTGAACAAAGATGATTTTTTAACGTTACTTAGATGTCTAGACCTAAGTTCAAAACTTAGAGTAGGAGAAAAAAATATAAAAAAAGGAAGTAGTATGATGGAAATTATAGATATAATAACTAACTAAGCTACCTATAAAACAGGTAGTTTTTCAATTCTATTCGATAGCATGATACGATTTTTTTATTTTTAGTATTATAATAGTGAAAAAATGTTATAATTAAAATATGAATATTATTATACAATAGAGAGGAAGACTAAAAAATGAGAAATATAAAAATCACACTTAAATATGACGGAAGTAAATATAGAGGTTGGCAAAGACTAAAAGATACAGATTTGACTATACAATCTAAGGTTGAAAGTGTTATTTCTAAAATGGAAAATGAGGATATAGAGATAATAGGTTCTGGAAGAACAGATGCTGGTGTTCACGCAATTGCTCAAGTAGCAAATTTTAAAATTAATTCTAAAAAAAGCATCTCTAAAATACATGAATATCTATATACATATTTACCTGAAGATATCGTAGTAACAGATATAGAAGAAGTTGAGCCTAGATTTCACTCAAGATATAATGCTATTTCAAAAACTTATATGTATAAAATAAATAATAACAAAATGCATGATCCTTTCTCGAGAAAATATGCAACCCATATACCTAATAAACTTAATATCGATAATATGGAGAAAGCATGTGAATATCTTATAGGAGAACATGATTTTTCTGGTTTCAAATCTTCTAAATCAAAAAATAAATCTAACATCAAAACTATAAATCATATAAATATATCCGAAAATAAAGATTTTATCAATATTAAGATAAATGGAAATGGTTTTTTACATAACATGGTTAGGATTATAGTTGGAACATTAATAGAAATAGGATCTAACAAGATGCAACCTGAGTATATAAACCAAATATTAGAAAGTAAGGATAGATCTTTAGCAGGTCCTACGGCTTATTCTCAGGGACTATACTTACATAGTGTAGAATATAAAAAATAAAAGGAGAGTATACCGTGTTTACTCCAGTCAAAAGTACAAAAGTTTATGAACATGTTATAATTCAAATACAAGAAATGGTTATGGACGATAAGTTAAAGAAAGGAGATAAACTTCCTCCTGAAAGAGAATTAGCTGAATTGCTTGGTGTAAGTAGAACATCGATACGAGAAGCATTAAGAGCATTGCAAGTAATGGGTCTTATAGAATGTAAACAAGGAGAAGGTAATTTCATACGCTCTAACTTTGATGATATTTTATTTCAACCTTTGTCTGTTATCTTTAAACTTCAAGAAAGCAAACCTGAAGAAATATTAGAGCTAAGAAAAATGCTTGAGATAGAAACCGCAGCTCTTGCAGCACGTAAAATAACAAATCAGGAAATTGAAGAACTCGGACTTATTATGAATCAGTTAAAAGAATGTGAAGATGAGGATACGAGAGTAAAGCTTGATAAGGAATTTCATTATAAAATAGCTAATATATCTAAAAATTCTCTCATTTTAAATATATTAAACGTTATTTCTAGTTTAATGGACTTTTTTATTAAAGATGCTAGAAAAATTATACTTTCCAATAAGGATAATAAACAACTACTTATAAAGCACCATGAAGATATCTATAATGCATTATCTAAAAAAAATGCCTCAGAAGCTTCTATCTACATGGCCAAGCATATGGAATTTATATGGGAGAATTGCATTAATTAAACTATTAACAACCTGTTTTACTCAAACGGGTTGTTTTTTCATTTGTAGCGAATTTTGTATATATTTTTGATAATAAGTACGTTTTAAAGAACTAGAAATGTTAAAAAATAAACTATTCTTGAAATTTTCTGAAGATTGGGATAAATTAAAAGTAGATATGGTACTACCATATTACCATAAAGAAAAAGGAGGGAAAGTATTGAATATTTATCTATTATTTTTAATTGCTTTAGTGCCAGTCGCATGGTTAATGATTTCTTTAGGGGTTTTAAAAATTCCAGCCCATAAAGCATGTCCTTTAGGTCTTTTAATAACACTTTTTTTATCAATCATTGTATGGAATATGAATTTCACATCAGCTATTTTAGCCGCAATAGAGGGAGTAGCATTAGGAATATGGCCTATAATGATTGTAATAATAGCCGCCATATTTACTTATAATTTAGCACTCTATACCAAAAGTATGGATGTCATGAAATCAATGCTTTCAAGTATCACAACAGATAAAAGAATTCAAGTACTAATATTAGCATGGGGATTTGGTGGTTTTTTAGAAGCGGTTGCAGGATATGGTACTGCTGTGGCTATTCCAGCAAGCATATTAATCTCTTTAGGATTTGATCCTATCTTTGCAGCAGTAATATGCTTAATTGCAAATACTGTTCCTACGGCTTTTGGAGCAGTGGGTATCCCTGTTTCTACTTTGGCTAATGTAACAGGTCTTAATGTTAATTTACTAAGTTATTATGTAGGTCTACAGCTAACTGTTTTTATTATAATTATACCAATAGTTCTAGTTATAATAACAACTAAAAGTATAAAAGGTTTAAAAGGTGTATTTGGAATTTCTTTAGCATCTGGAATTAGTTTTGCAATACCTCAGCTATTATGCGCAAAATATTTAGGGGCAGAACTTCCAGCTTTATTAGGCAGTGTTTGCTCATTGGGAACTATTATCCTTTGGGTAAAGGTTTTCATGAAAGATAAGGCTTCCGAAAATGAATATAGCGTAAATACAAGTCAATCAATTATTACTGTAAATAAGATTACAGTTAAAGAAGGGGTTATAGCCTGGATTCCGTATATACTTGTTTTCATATTTGTTATCTTCACAAGTCCTTTATTTCCAAGTATTAACGAATATTTAACTCATTTTAAAACTAGTATAGTTATATACGAAGGAGAAACTGTATTTAAGTGGATTTCGACTCCAGGAACTTTAATTATCTTAGCTGGATCTATAGGAGGACTAATTCAAGGCGCTAAAATCAAAGAAATAGTTGGAGTATTTTTATCTACATTAAAGCAACTTTATAAATCTACAATTACAGTCATATCGATAGTTGCTTTAGCAAAGGTTATGGGATATAGCGGAATGATTACATCATTAGCTATAGTATTAGTCAAAACTACAGGTAAGTTTTTTCCTTTAATTTCACCTATAATAGGAGCTTTAGGAACATTTATAACAGGAAGCGATACATCTTCTAATGTATTGTTTGGATCACTTCAGAATGAAGTCGCTAAATCAATACATGTAAATGCTTATTGGCTTACAGCTGCAAATACATCCGGGGCTACAGCGGGAAAAATGATATCACCTCAAAGTATTGCTATAGCAACTTCTGCTACAGGGATGATAGGAAATGAAGGTGAAATCTTTAATAAGACATTAAAATTTTGTATTGCCTATGTAGTTATTTTAGGAATATTAATTTATGGTGTAAGTTTATTTATATAAACTTATCATGTTAAGAATTAAACTTTTATGGAAAAATTTAAAATCTTATGGTAAGATATTTGATAAGTGGTATTACCACTTAACCACAGTGTTTTGTGTTTGTGATTATGTTCAGAGATTGCAATTACTTTATGATTGCATGAAAAACGTTTGCAATCCCAAGTAAGTAAAGTATTAATTGTAACTTATATGTACAACCCTCAAATAATTAAGGATATGCGCATGAAAGATGCTTATACTTTTGAATAAGCTTTAAATAAAGCATTTGAACTAAAGGAGACTGATTAAATATAGTTGTCATTCCAGATGGAGTTTCTATTATAATAAAATAATGTTTTCGTTGGTATTACCATATTACCCATTAATATAAAATAGGAGGATTGTTATGAATATATTTGTATGTATTAAACAAGTACCAGGTACTAGTGAAGTTCAAGTAGATGAAAAAACAGGTGTTTTAAAAAGAGATGGTATAGATTCTAAAATGAATCCATACGATTTATATGCAATAGAAACAGCTGTGAAAATCAAAGAAGAAAAAGGCGGAAAAATAACTGCAATAAGTATGGGTCCACCTCAAGCTACAGATGTATTAAAAGAGGCATTTATGATGGGAGTTGATGAAGGCGCTCTTTTAACAGACAGAAAATTCGCTGGTGCTGATGTTTTAGCTACTTCTTACACTATCGCTCAAGGTATTAAAAAACTAGGGAATCCAGATCTTATAATTTGCGGAAAAATGACAACAGATGGAGATACTGCACAAGTAGGCCCTGAAATGGCTGAGTTTTTAAATATTCCTCACGTTGCAAATGTTCTAAACATTTTACAGGTAAAAGAAAAATCCTTAGTAGTAGAAATGGATATGCCAAATACAGTAGAAGTTGTTGAGATAAACTACCCTTGTCTAATAACTGTAGAAAAAGATATTTTTCAACCTAGATTACCTTCTTTTAAACTGAAATTAGATAGTCAAGATAGAAAAATACCATTTTTTTGTATTAATGATTTTACAGACCAAGATGAAAACAATTATGGTTTAAATGGTTCACCTACGCAAGTTAAAAGAATATTTCCACCTGAATCAAATATGAATCATGAAATATGGAAAGAAGAAAGTTGTGAGATTGTAGATAAATTAGCTAAAAAATTAAAAGAGTTAAAATTCGTATAGGGAGGTATGTTATGGCAAAAATACTTATTAATAATGATAAAATAGGGAATCCAGAAGAACTGATATCTCTATGTCCGTTTGGAGCTATTGAATATGTAAACGGTAAGTTAGATATAAATGCTGGTTGTAAGATGTGCAAAATATGTGTAAAAAAAGGACCTAAAGGTATATTTGAATATATAGAAACTAATAAATCTCAAATAAATAAAGGTGAATGGAGAGGAATATTAGTTTATGTAGATCATGTAGATGGAGATATTCATCCCGTCACATTCGAGTTAATAGGAAAAGCAAAGGAGATGGCTGATAAAATTAATCATCCTGTATACTGCTTATTTATAGGTCATAACATTACTAATAAAGCAAAAGACCTTTTACCTTACGGAGTAGATAAAGTTTTTGTGTATGATAATGAAGAACTTAAGCATTTTAGAATTGAACCTTATACTGCAGCTTTTGAAGATTTTATAAATAAAATAAAGCCTACAATAGCATTAGTAGGCGGAACAACAATAGGAAGATCTTTAGCACCTAGAATAGCTGCTAGATTTAAAACAGGATTAACCGCTGATTGTACTATATTAGATGTTCAAGAAAATACAGATTTAGATCAAATAAGACCTGCATTTGGCGGAAATATAATGGCTCATATATATACACCTAATCACAGACCTCAATTTGCAACAGTTAGATATAAGATTTTCTCAGCTCCTAAAAAAACTTCAAATACACATGGTGAAATCGTTTCTTGTAATATAGAAAAAGACAAACTCGTATCTGGAATAAATGTTTTAGATGTGAAAAACAAAGAAAAGGTAGTTGGAATTGAAGAAGCTGAAGTTGTTATAGTAGCTGGAAGATCAATACGTAAATTAGAAGATATGGATATGATTTATAAATTAGCAGATATACTAAATGGTAAAGTAGCAGTTACAAGACCTTTAATTGAATCTGGATGGGCGGATGCAAAAACACAAATAGGATTAAGCGGACGAACAGTAAAACCTAAGTTAATTATAACTTGTGGTGTATCTGGTGCTATACAATTTGTAGCTGGTATGAACAAGTCTGACTGTATAATAGCAATTAATTCTGATGAAAATGCACCTATATTTAATTGTGCTCATTATGGAATAATTGGTGATATCTATGAAATTATTCCTGGATTAATAGAAAAACTAAGTAGTAATGAAGTATCATTAGATAATTTAGTTGCAGTTAGTAAAGGTTAAGGGAGGGGTTAATATGAGTTATAAAGAAATAGATAAAATTGATATAGATTTTTTAGTTTCAATTTGTACAAGAGACAGAGTATTTACAGGTGAGAATGAAATTAATGAAGATTTTAGTCATGATGAATTAGCGGGTATAAAAAAATATCCTGAAGTTTTAGTGGAGGTTTTATCAACTGAAGAAATATCTAAGGTTATGGAATACGCATATGAAAACAATATTCCTGTAACTCCTAGAGGTCAAGGAACAGGTCTTGTTGGAGGAGCAGTTCCTTTATATGGTGGAATAATGATAAATTTAAGTAGAATGAACAAAATATTAGAATTAGACGAAGATAATTTAACTTTAGACGTAGAACCCGGTGTTTTATTAATGGAAATATCTAAGTATGTAGAGGAGCATGATCTTTTTTATCCACCAGATCCTGGTGAAAAAAGTGCTACTATTGCCGGTAATATCAATACTAATGCCGGGGGAATGAGAGCTGTTAAATATGGAGTTACTAGAGATTATGTTAGGGCTCTTGAAGTTGTTCTTTCAAATGGAGAAGTGATAAATGTAGGAGGAAAAGTAGTAAAAAATAGCTCGGGATACAGCTTAAAAGATTTAATGGTTGGTTCAGAAGGAACGCTAGGGATAGTTACTAAAGCTACTTTAAAACTACTTCCTCTTCCGAAGAAAGCTATAAGCTTATTAATACCATTTCCCGATTTAGAAACTGCAATAGAAACAGTTCCTAAAATTATTAAATCCAAAATCATACCTACTGCTATAGAATATATGGTTAAAGATGTTATTTTAGCTTCTGAGGAATTTTTAGGTATGAAATTTCCTGATAGTTCTGCAGATGCATACTTATTACTTACATTTGATGGCAATTCCACTGAAGAAATAGAAAAAGCATATGAAAAAGTTGCTCATATATGTCTGGCTTCAGGGGCATTTGATGTTCTTATATCAAACACACAAGAAAGACAAGAATCTATATGGAAGGCTAGAGGAGCTTTTTTAGAAGCTATTAAAGCGTCGACTACTGAAATGGATGAATGTGATGTTGTTGTTCCTAGAAATAAAATAGCCGAATTTGTTAAGTTTGCAGATGAACTCCAGCATAAATGTAACATAAGAATCAAGGGATTCGGACACGCTGGAGATGGAAATCTTCATATATATGTATTGAAAGATGAGCTTGATGATAATACTTGGAAGAAAAAACTTGATGAAGTATTTAAGCTAATGTATTCAAAAGCTGTAGAGTTAGAAGGTAAGGTATCAGGTGAACACGGAATAGGTTATGCAAAGAGACCTTATCTTAAATCATCCGAAGGTCAATTGATGATGGATCTATTTAAAAATATAAAATTATCATTTGACCCTAAAAATATTTTAAATCCAGGAAAAGTTTTTTAGTATAAATACAATTACAATTAAAAAAGCCTTCTTAAGTTATAATTCTAAGAATAATTATTAATATTTAAGAATATTATTTATAGAAGAAGATAACTAAGGGAGGCTTTTTATGAACTGTGTATTAAAAATAACAACGAAATCAAGATATCTTAAAAACACATTAAAAGTATTTATGGAACTTCAAAAATTAGGATTAATACCTAATGAATTATCAAAATGGGGAAATGATAAAAAGGAATAAAATACTTTTTATCATTTCCCTATTAAAATTTTGTTGAAATACATTTATCCAAACCAATTATACATAAGTGGGACTAATATAGAAACCAATAAAGATAGTACTGCTCAGTTGTTAAATGTAAGTTTTATTTTATATAGCTATTTCCATCTAAAGGTATTAAAACTTGTAGTGAAGGTTTCTCATCTAAAAATCCAACTGCATATATACTATAAAATCTATTTGGTTTAAGATTAATATTAGGAACTATTAAAGCTGTTTGGTCAGTTCCTGCAACTTTTGCTTCAACTGTGTAAGTTCCTGGCGGTACAGGTATATATTCTGTGATTTCTTCATAAGCAACATCTTCAAATAATCTAGTTCCATTTGATAAAGCGATATCTACATTTGGTGTATTGGGGGATAGGTGCACAAACCTAACCATCGCTTTATTAGTAGGTATAGGTTCGATAGGTTCTAATATAGGTAATAAATCTAAATCTGACACATAACCTGTAGCAGCAATAGTTGCTATAGTATCATTTGGAATTTGAATATTTTTTAATACAACTGGATTTTGTGTAGTTCCAGATGCAAAAACAGATATTGTATAGTTTCCGGGAGCAACACTAATATAAGGGGTAAACCCTTTATACGGTATATTTTTAGCTATTAAATTATTATTTGCATATATATCTACAGGTGGGGCGTCTGGTGAAGCGTGTAGTATCCTAATGTGTGAAGGTTTCACTTGTCTAATATACGGTATATGTGGATATAAAAAATTATGAATCATAATCTCAACACCTTTCAAATGTCTTCTATATACTATATGCTTTTGTTTGAAAGATGTTAATTCAACTATCTAAAGGTTATGGGATATCCATTATTAATATCATATCCAAGCCCTATTAACCCGCCTATGATTATTAATGTAAATATTGATATCATAACTATTTTATCAAATTCTTTTTTCTTGAAACTATTTCTAAGAGCATACATACAAAACAGTAATATAGATCCTACTATAAATACAAAATATGGTATTATTCCAAAATTATCTATAAACCACTTTATAAAATAGTGAAATATAATAAATTTAGGTGAGGGGAAATCATAATCAGAAACATTCATAATAAAACTCCCTTCTATTTTATTTGAAAAGTTTAACTTTTCTAAAAATTCTCAATTTTATTATATAACAAAATTTATCAAAATAAAATAAAAAAACATCAACTTTTAAGTAGAAGTTGATGTTTTTTATCCATAAGTAATTATAGCGTTTACAAATCTTTATATGTATAACTAATTCAAACAATTTTATGCTGTTTTTTCATAGTAGCCATGGCAATCATAGATCCTAGTATAGCTGGTAGTATCCATCCAAATCCCGAACTAGCTAAAGGTAATTTAGCTATTAATGTACTAACAGATGTTACTGGAGTGCCCATAGCACTTAAAGCATCAAATAAACTTATACATAAAGCTCCGTATACGGCTCCTGTATATGAAGATTTATTAATTATATAATCATCGAATATATTCATAACTATTAGGATTATTACAACAGGATAAACAGTTACTAGTAGAGGAACTGCAACTTTAACTATAGTTTCAACTCCGAAATTAGAAACCACCGCACTAAAGACAGTAACTGCAATTACTATTGATTTATAGCTTAGTTTTTCTTTTGATAATTTAGAGAAATACTGACCACACGTTGCTGTAAGTCCTATCGATGTAGTAAGACAAGCTAAAGATACAGCTAAGCCTATTATAATCTTGCCTGTATTGCCTAATATCCTTTCTGTAAGGCTTATAGTAAGCTGGGTTTTAGTGATATCAGCCGAGAATACAGCATTAGAGGTAGCTCCTAAATACATTAACCCTCCATATATAATTACAAGTCCACTAGCTGCTATAAGACCAGCTAATGTTGATAACTTAACTTGATCTTTAATATCTGTATATCCCTTTTGAACTAAAGAGTTAATTACTATGCTAGCTAATATAACTGATCCTAAAGCATCCATAGTTTGATATCCTTCTGTAAATCCTTTTGAAAATGCATTTTGAGTTCCTGTATCAACAGGTACTCCTATTGGATTAATAATACCTTTAACAATTATTATAAGTAGAGATATTAGCAAAACAGGTGTAAGCACTTTTCCAATATTATCAACTATATTCGATGGATTCATAACCAAGTATAGTGTTATAGAAAAAAATAGTATAGATATTAATATAGGACTTGCTTGAGGAAATAAAGGTTGAATTCCCATTTCAAAAGTAGTAGCACCAGTTCTAGGTATAGCTAAAAGTGGTCCTATTGCTAAAACTATGATAGTACCTAATATTTTACTGAACATCGGACTAATTTTATCAGCTAAATCACTCAAGCTACCACCAGCTTTAGATGCAGCTATAATCCCAAGCACAGGCATTCCTATCCCTGTTAATAAAAATCCCACAAAACCCATAATCCAAGAAGTACCTGTTTGCATACCAAGAGCAGGAGGGAATATTAAATTTCCTGCACCAAAGAACATTGCAAATAGTGCAAATCCCACTACAATAACATCTTTAGACTGTTTATTCATATCTTTACACCCCTTTTAAAGAATCTTGAACTTAATCCAAAAATTTAATCTAATTGAAAAATTCGGAAAATTAAAATTAAAAAAATATATTTTTTAAAAATCCCTACCGCCCGTATGGGCGATAAGGATTTTTTTTATTCATTATGCATTTTTTTGTTTTTTCTTCATAGTAGCCATGGCTACTATGGATCCTAGTATCGCTGGTAATATCCATCCAAATCCAGAACTAGCTAAAGGTAACTTAGCAATTAATGTGCTAACAGATGTTACTGGAGTACCCATAGCAGCTAAAGCGTCGAATAAACTTATACATACCGCTCCAAATACTGCACCTGTATATGCAGCTTTGTTAGGTATATAATCATCAAATATATTCATAACGATTAAGATTATACCTACAGGGTAAACAGTTACAAGTAGAGGAACTGCTATTTTAACTATAGCTTCAACTCCGAAGTTAGACATTACAGCACTAAACACTGTAATCCCAATAACTATAGGTCTATAACCAATTTTACCATTTGAAAGCTTAGAGAAATATTCTCCACAAGTTGCTGTAAGTCCAACTGCAGTAGTTAAACATGCTAATGCTACTGATATTCCTATTAAAGCTTTTCCAGCATTACCTAATACACTTTCTGTAATACTTATAGTAAGTTGCGTTCTTGATATATCCGCAGGGAATACACCACTTGATGTAGCTCCTAAATACATTAATCCGCCGTATACAATAGCAAGTCCAGCTGCTGCTACAAGACCAGCCATCACAGTTAATTTAATTTGATCTTTAGTATCAGTATATCCTTTTTGAACTAAAGAACCAATTACTATTCCAGCAAAAACCATAGAAGCCAGAGCATCCATAGTTTGGTATCCCTCTGTAAATCCTTTTGAAAATGCATTTTGCATCCCTGTATCAACAGGAGTTCCTATTGGATTGATAATTCCTTTGATTATAATAACAAGTAAAGATACTAATAAAACAGGTGTAAGTACTTTTCCAATTTTATCAACTATTCCTGATGGATTTATAACTAAGAATAACGTTACCCCAAAGAATATAATAGATACTAATATAGGGCTTATAGATGGGAATAAAGGCGCAAATCCCATTTCAAAAGTAGTAGCACCAGTTCTAGGTATAGCTAAAAGTGGTCCTATTGCTAACATTATAACTGTTCCTATGATTTTACTAAATGTAGGATTAACCTTATCAGCCAAATCACTTAAACTACCACCTGCTTTAGAAGCAGCTATAATACCAAGTACAGGCATTCCTATACCTGTTAATAAAAATCCTATTAATCCGGGTACCCACGCATCACCTGTCATTAATCCAAGTGCGGGTGGGAATATTAAGTTTCCTGCACCGAAAAACATTGCAAATAGTGCAAATCCTACTACGATTACATCTTTAGATGTTTTGCTCATTTTGTTTCCTCCTTAAATTTCATGTAAATGATTTTTCTTAGAAAATAATTATTTATATGAAAAACTATAATAAGAATCATAGTCTTTAATATACTTATGGAATATAATGTCTTGAGTGAATGTTGTGACAATTCATTCCAAAACTTTGCTAATTTAAAGTAATTATAACAACATTTATTGTAAATATCAATAGATTAAAGCCCGGGTGAATTTTTCAAAAATTTGGTATATTTCAAAAAAAGAAATAACTCAATGTTGTATATTCAAACAAAAGAAGCATACATAAAAAATGTATGCTTCTTTTGTTTGGTTCAAAAGGGAATAATTCCACTAAAACCTTCAAACCATGCGTTAGAGTAGTGGTGACAATCTTTTGTTTGTTTTTTTAAAATATTCACAAAAAACAAACAAAGGATTTGAGTTTCTTCTTTTTTTTAAGGTTGTTTAATCATTATTTATTAAATAATAGATTTTGAGCAAAAATGCTTGTATGACATTTAAAATATAATTTTATATTTTTTAGGAGATATAATTTTGCATTAGGTTTAAATTTAAATTGTGATTTATCCCAGGACTATTATTCGTCTGTATATTCATTATATTATCCGGTTGTTTTACAGGAGTCAGTAGAGAAAACAAGCCAACGATACTGAGTATAACTATAAATACCATTAATAGAACCTTATTATTTTGGGATTTTATTTTTGTAAAATAATTATTCTTACTTTGGTGTTTGTGTTTAATCTTTTTTTTAGCTAAATTAAAATCAATAACCTTTGACATACTCTAACCCCCTTTTAAATATTAACTTCTACTATATATTATTATAGCAGATAAACAACGTGAATGGGTTTAAATTTTTGGAAAATTCTATATTTTGAGTCAATTCCTTTTTTCAAATAATAGAGCTTAGATCTTTATTATTTTTTTACTCTAGTTCACAATAATATATGTGCGTATAGGACTCATCATTATAGAATTCATTTTATTTCAGATCTATATTTACACCCTTTTCATTAAATGTTATGATTTAGTTCACATATTAATGACTGAATATTGAAGAGAAGATATAATGAGAGAAGAATGTAAAAGGTGTGGCTTATGCAAAATATAACTGCTAAACCTTTCGAAGTTGGTTATATAGAGTTGATAGATGATTTTGAAGGTAAATAAGGTAAATAAAGAATAGTAACTTGTAACCATAATATTAATCAAGGTTATTTTTTTGCGTAGAACTTAAATTTTAGTTCTGCACGAAAAAAAAATATCCTTGATTGTAAAATATGTTATTACAATCGAGGATATATTTACAAATCCAAATCATTATATTAGTAGAGGCTCCAATATATTAATAGTCACATTAAAAAACAATTAATATATTCTAGTTAAAATTTGTCGAATGCAAACAATAAATAAAATCAGTATATAATTTAGTATATACTGTATATTGAGTATTAATCAAATATAAGTAGAAATGTAGATTGACACAAATCTATGTGCAGTTTTAAATAATTTATAAATAATCAGTAAAATAAATAAATCGTTGAATTTTCAATAGATTGTACTTCTGGAAGTAGTGCAATTTTTTTTATACTAAGGGATTATAAAAAAGTAGAATTGTGGATAAGTATTGTATAATATAGATATGAAAACATCAAAGTATATACAAAAAATAGTAACAATAAGAGAAATATTAGAAGATAAATATGATAAGTTTAAAGAAGAGATGTGGCATAGAGTTCCTAAAAATATGAGAAATCATATAGATAGTATAGTAAGAAAGGCATTGAGTTGTGGAGATATAAATAAAGGTTTTAGGGAATATATGTGTCTTAAATGTGGCTATAGCCATAAAGTTGGATTTATGTGTAAAAGCAAGTTTTGTAATAGGTGTGGCAGACTATATGCCCTGAAGTGGGCAGAAAAACAATATGAAAATATGCTTAAGGTAGCACATAGGCATGTAGTATTTACAATACCAGATGAATTAAGGAATTACTTCTATTCTAATAGAGAGTTATTGAAGAAACTTCAAGATGGAGTCAATGAGGTTATCATATTACCATGAGCATAATAATCATTAATTTGGTTCTTTATTGTCTTCAAACGACTAGAGTGATCTGGATACTCTTTCTCTATTAGTTTATATGATGCATTAAGCTATGAAACTGAGGTATGGAAAAATGGATAATATAGAAAATAAAGTGATAAACTCTACAAATGTAGATATAAGCAAATGGAAACAAGTATTAATAGATAGTTTATCTAAAAAAGATAGAGACCTTTTCATTAACGGGAAAGCAGCTGTTGAATTGTATATAAAAGCAGAAAAGACAACTAAAGAAATATCTCAAATAACAGGGTTTCATCGAAATGAAATTCTTAGATTATATAATAAATGTTTGCAGATTGATAAGAATGGAGAAATATATGGTTTTACAGCTTTAATTCCATACAAAAGAGTAAAAGATTATAGCAGAACATCTTTAGAAAATTCAAGAAAATACACTGGAGCATTTTCTTTATTACTTGAAACATATCCAAATATAAAGGAAAAAATTATAAATTCATATTTGAATAGGAACAAAATTAAAAAGGAAATAAGAGTTCTGGTAAAAGACCTTTTATATTTTATGAAGGTGTAGTCTATAGAAATGATGTGCTATCAAGGAGTCCAGACTTGATAGGAACAAAACTTGATCTATTAATAAATATTGATGATCTAAGAGTTATAAAAGCTTTTCTACCTGATGGTAGCGAATTTGGATTACTTACTGCAACTGGAAAATGGGGAATTAAAGCTCATTCTCTACAATTAAGAAAGCAAATCAATAAATTAAAGAGAAATAAAAGTATACATTTTATTAATAGTGATGACCCTATAGAAATTTATCACAATTATTTAGTAAAAAATGCAAAATATAATAAAACTTATAGAAATAAATTAGCAGTATTAGACGCTAATAAAATGAGTAATTCAGAGACTCTTATAAATAGTAAAGAAAATATAATTAATGAGTCATCAACTAGCCAAAATTCTGCTAAACAAGCCAAAGATAGATTAGATAATGACAAATTAGATAATATTGAAAGATTGAAAAAATTAAAATCTTTCAAAACACATAATTACTAGAAAAGGGTGCTATATATGAACGAACATGAAAAAATTATAATACAAGGGCAAAGACCATATATTCCTAAAGGAAGCCATCCTATCGAAACTGGTAATTATAATTTGCCTACTTGTGAGATACTAAATTTGTATGATGAAATCTCAAGGTGGATAAATAACAGATCTCCAGGAGCTATTGTATATGGTCGACCCAGATTAGGAAAAACTCGTGCTATAAGATTTGTAAAAAGTTTTATTAAAGAAGAATTTGGAGAAAGCTTACCTATTTTTCAAATGTGCTGCAATAAATATAAAGTCCCAAATGAAAATCGTTTTTTTACAGATTTATTGAAAGATTTAGGGCATAGTTTATACTTAAATGGAAAAATAGAATTAAAAAGAGATAGCCTTATAAAGTTTTTGATAGAGCGAGCTGAAGTTTCTGCACAACATAGAATTATTTTATTTATTGACGATTAACAAAGATTACATGAATTAGAATATTCATGGTTAATGGACATATATAATGAATTAGATAGATATAATATAAGCTTAACAGTAATTTTAGTAGGTCAAGAAGAATTAGTTCATCAAAGGAGTGCTTTTATTCAATCACGTAAAATGCAACTGGTAGGTAGATTTATGATTCATGAATATAAATTTTCAGGAATTAAAACTGTAAATGATCTCAAAATGTGCTTATCAGGATATGATTCTATATCCGATTATCCAGAAGGCAGTGGTTGGTCATTTACTCGATATTATTTTCCAGATGCTTTTTCTGAAGGGAAAAGACTAGAAAGTTGTGCTGAAGAATTGTTTAATCAGTTTAAAAAGTTAAGAGAAGAACTGAAAATTACCAAGCCAATTGAAATACCTATGCAATATATTACCTTAACCGTAGATTATTGCTTACGTGTTTTTGGTGTTGATGGCAAAGATGTAGGCTTTCCATCACTTATAAATTGGGAATCATCAATAAGAAATTCTGGTTATATAGAATCTGAACTGTATCAAAATATGATTTAAGGTTGTGATATTTTGTATACTTGGAGAAAAGAATGGATTAATAAGTATGAATCTCCTTGGGGAATATTAGAAAAATTTAAATATGCCAACTCTATATCTAATAACGAATTGTATCAATTATTAGGGACACCTAATGAAAAAGGTGTTATGCGAAAAAAAATCATAGAAAGTCACAAATCGTATATAACGTTAGACGGATTTGATAAAGATAAACTCAAAAACATACTAGGAGTTAACATAAAAGAAACAAACAGTGATAATATAATAAACATCTTATCATTGTTACTTAAAAATAAAAGTATAAGAGATATAGATATTGAAAAATACTTCGATAAGAATATCAAAATCTGTCCAGTATGCATAAAAGAGGGCTATCATTCAACATTACATCAATGCATTTTATTTGACTATTGTTTCATTCATAATCAAAAATTATTGACACTTTGCCCTGTATGTAATGGCAATAATCTATATGAATTTAGTCATAATTATGATAAGTATGGTTTTCAATGTTCAAAATGTGGGAATTTGTACTTAGAATACAACTATACTTTTTTCAAAAAGTGGAATAAAAAAATAATAAATATAAAAAACGATTATGCAAAATGGATATATTTAAATAATAAGTATAAGAATAGATGTATAATATTATATTCCTATAATTTAAAAGGTGAGAGGAGCCATGGAAAAAATATAAACTATAATCAAATATACGACATATTTTTTTGTAATTCAAACAATTCAATAGATATAAAAAAATCATATTTAAAAATACTATCATATAAGGAAATAAGTATTGCTTATAAAAAAGATGTAGACATATCATTCCTTGATATTAAAGAACAGCTATATAAGTCATATAAGGCTATATTTAAATCAATATCTAGAAATGTATTAAAAAAAAATAGATATATAAAAGCAAACTTAAATAACACTATAAAAAATAAATATGCTTTACATGTTGTTGGAGCTAGCTTGAAAGAGATAATAGTTTTAATAAAGTAATAAGTTCTACAGAATTAGAAAAAGAATTAGAAAATTATGCATCTTTATATGCATATATTTTATGGCGTAGGGACATAGAAGGTCTTGATTTATATGAAAAAGTTCATACTAAAAATTACTATGGTAATTATGCATATACAAAAGAAGCATTTTATTATAGATCTACTTGTAGTGAACTATTCCTATATATAGAACAAGAATGTTATAACTTTCATAAAGTTTGTAGATATACTAATATTCTTGATTTTATACATGTTATGGAAAGTGCCATGGCATTTATGATTTTGCAACACTATAAAAATTGGGTAGAGTTTTGGAGAATTCATATCAAAGAAAATATAATTACAAAAAACATAATATCAAATCATATGGAAGAAAAAATAGATTATAATATGCCTAATTTTATAGCGAATTATCCGAATGATAAAACCGATAAGAAAAGAATAAAATTTTGTGCTTTTTTAAATAACAAAAACTATAAGTGCACATAGATTTGTGTCAATAGACAAGAAATAAGTCATATATGGGATGTATGTGTATAGTCTTATTCAACTATTCCCTAAATATACATTTAAAGACTAGTTGAATTCTATTATTAGAGGTGTCCTCTAATACTTTTTATATTAAATACTATTTTTTCATACAATATATTTTCATAATACAATCACTATAGATTGTATTTATTTTAAGAATTAATTACATATAGATATTGCTCAAATTAATTGTACTTTGTTGAAATTTCATATAGAATCTCAATTCTTAGATATGAAATAATTCGTTATATACATATCTCTCATCTAAAGTACAGATTTAATTTTTGTTATTTTCATTGATAACCTTTATCATCCTAATTCAATCTTTCGAATATTAATTCTTTAACTATAATATATGCCATGGCTATATTAATACAAACAATAAAAAACCAAATGAGATTTCACCAAGCCTATCTACCTTTCCTATACATTAATAAAACAGTCCAAATAGATTGAACTGTTTTATTTTACACTTCCATATGATTTACTCTTACTCCACTTAGTTTATCTAATTCATTTATCATATTACTTATTTTACTTTTTTCTGCTCTTAAATTCAATGTTATTAGACCGGTATTTACTTCTATAGGATCATGCATACCAAACCTATTTAAAATTATATCTCCATTTTGTGTTAATATTTCTTGTACTTTAGTAGCAGAATCTGTTCTTTGATCTATTCTTATCCCTGCAATACTTAAATTATCCATAATGTGCCTCCAATATTTAATTTTGTACATTTTATTTTAGACTTTTTCCTAATTTTTATACATGAAATTATATTATTTTTTATCAACTGAATTATTTCACCTTTTATACCCTTTTATTTTTATATAGACATGGAATACTAGAATAATACTACTTAAATGAGGATAATCTAAAATTAATATTATTTATTATAGGAGGATTTATTTATGAACATAAGAAATGTAACTTGGAAAGAAATTTTAATAACTAAAGGTTTTGATGAATGTGTAACAAAATCATTTATAGGATTTATTTTTTGGAAAGAAGGCGAAATATTTTCTAAACTAGGGAAAGAAATAAATGATGTGTTAGCTGGATACGAAGGGAAAATAGTTGCTAAAGATGTTGTATATGATAAATATAAAATTATAGGCATATTGTTTTTTAGTAAAGATACATCTCAAGACATTGCAAATAATGTTTTTAAAACAATACAACACTGCGAACATAATGAAGTTTATAATATGAATGATATAGATTCTATTTAAGTTAATTTTATTAAGAATTCTATTATGCATTCTAATCAATATGATTTCCTTTTTATAAAAATAAACTAGATATTATACGAATGTATGCAATCTAGTTTGTTTTTATTGTAATTTTTGGATATGATGTTTTTTTATTCTCAATAAAGAAACCCTCTACTCCATAATAGCTATAGCTCTTATAGGCGATCTATCAGCATTAAGTGTTTTCAAAGGTAAAACTATCAGTGTGAAAAACTCATTTTCTACGTTCTGTAGATTGGTAAGGTTTTCCATTATGATTAAATTGTTTTTCATTAATGTTTTATGAACTTCAAATGAAGTAGACTTCATATTATCTATAGATATAGCATCTATTCCTACCCCTTTTAAGTTAAATCCAACTAACCACTTAGCTACATCTACACTTATAGACGGAAATTCTTCAAAATATTCTTTTTTACCCCAAAACTTACTCCACCCAGTTTTAATTATCACAAAATCAGATTTAGCTATTTTATCTTCATATTGTAGGATATCTTGTAAATGTATATACTTTTTATCCTTAAATTCTAAAATAATAGACTTACCTACAAAGCAATCTACGTCTATTCTATCTAACGTAACCCCATCTTTTAACATATGTGAGGGAGCGTCCATATGTGTTCCTGTATGAGAGTACATAGTCATTTTCATTTCACGAAAGCTATCTTGTTCTATCCTATTTGCAGCTTCAAAAACAGGTGGCTCAGTGCCAGGAAAAACAGGCATATTAGGATGAATTATAGGATGAATTACATGTGTTAAATCTACAACTTTCATAAAATCCCCCTTTTGATCTAATAAACATGCATATAGCTTAGTCTATATGTTTTCGATATACATTATATGATTACATTTCTCTCTATTCTTTTGGTTTCTTAAACAAGAGCAAACCTTTCTATTAATATCAACGGCGTAAAAAAATCCATTATCTACAACTTTGTATATCCCATCCCCTAGATTAAATACGGTTATTTGTATC
Organism: uncultured Peptostreptococcaceae bacterium; assembly: GCA_942492135.1. Lineage (GTDB taxonomy): Bacteria > Bacillota > Clostridia > Peptostreptococcales > Peptostreptococcaceae > Tepidibacter_A. The sequence continues at coordinate 205,951 of CALODI010000009.1, read as the reverse complement.
TCATCTTTGCTTATTTCTTTATCAAATGATATATTTACTTTGTTATCTTTTTTATTTAGCCCTTCTTTTGATAATTTATCTGCCATGGCATTTTCATCTCTGGGTACCCATTTTATATTTAACTCATCAAATTTTTTCATAAGACAGACAACCTCATCTCTAAGAGGTATTAAATGTTCTTTTTTACATTTCCACTTTCCTGTAACTTGCTTTATGATAAGATCCGAATCCCCGTATATTTGAACGTCTTCCTTAACTAAATCTAATTTAATTAAATCCTTTATACATTCTATTAATGCTTTATATTCAGCTGTATTGTTAGTACCTTTTCCTCCATATAAAGAGATTTCCTTTAAATATGTATTATATTTTGTATCATAAATAGCATATCCCAATCCAGTATCAGCCTCTTTGCTTCCGTTATCATTACACGCACCGTCAAAGTTACATTTAATCAATAACAACACTTCCTTTTCTTATAACTTATTCACCTGTTAATTATAGCATTAAATATATAATAATTGTTATTTATATTGTATTATTCAAACAATAGATAACTCAAAACAATCTTGGTTACAATCTGCTTAAATTAAAATTTTAGTTTATATTCATTTTATTTATTCAATAGAAATTCGTGCTTTTTGTATGGTTGGTTTGAAATAGTTCGTGTTTTTATAGAATTGTACGGGGTTTATAATTTCGAATGTAATGAAAATGTTCGTATTTATTGCATGATACTTGTTTTTTATAATTAAAATTGATATCATATAAATATGATGTTTTTATTCTTAAGGGGTGTTTTAAATGCATGAAAATTTGAAAATACATAATAAATCAGATAAACCTAATAATATAGTTTTAAAAGAAAATTCAATAATAGAACATTGCATTAACATTGAGAATCAATTGCCTAAATTCACAAAAGATTTCTCTGTTTATCTTAAAAGCGCAGTCGTTTCATCAACTAGGTCTGCTTATTTAGAAGATATTTTATTTTTTTGTAAATATTTAATAAACGAATCAAATTTAACTCAAGCTGAAATTTGCAAAAATATAAGTGTTAATGAATTCAACAAAATCAAATCAAGAGATATTAATTTATTCTTAGGAGATTATTGTTCTAGATATTATAAAAAAACAGATAAAAACACACAAATATTTGAAAATAATAACCGCTCTTTAGCTAGAAAAAAAGCTTCTATCTCTTCTTTATTTAAATTTCTATACAGAAATGAACAAATAGATAATAATATAACCGATGGTTTCAATCCAATAAAACTACCCAAACCCCAGCCTGATGCTATAAAAAGACTCGAAATTGATGAAGTGGCTAAAATGATAGACACAGTTGAATCAGGAGAAGGTTTAACCGAAAGAGAAAAAATATATTGGAAAAAAACAAAACTTAGAGACAAGGCTATATTGATATTGTTTGTTACATACGGATTAAGACTTAGTGAACTCAGAGAGCTCAATATATCTTCTTTTAACTTTAACAGAGGTGAATTTAAAATCTATAGAAAAAGAGGAAAAGAGGCTTTGATGCCACTTAACAAAACCTGCGAATCGGTAGTTTTAGATTATATGAAAAATGAAAGAATAAACTCTGATTATATAGATGAACAGTATAAAGATGCAATGTTTTTATCTCTTCAAAATAAAAGAATGACATTAAAAGCAATAAGAGAGTTGGTTGTAAAATATACATCTATAGCTATGGATATGCCTCGTGGTAGTGGATATAGTCCTCATAAATTAAGAGCTACTTCCGCTACTTCCTTAATACAATATGGATTTTCGATATATGATGTGCAAAATTTATTAGATCACGATAACGTAACTACAACTCAACTTTATGCAGCGCATAAGAAAAATGTAAAACGGGAAATAGTTAAAAACTTCGAATGGTTAGACGAAAAAGAGTAGGAGCTAAAACTTTTAGCTCCTACTCTTTTTCGTATATTGGAATTAGTAGTTGGTCTCCAGAATGTATATTTGCACTTTCCAAATTGTTGACTTTTCGTATGATGTATATGTAATCTCTTACATCCTCTTTTTCCGATATGTTTTCTTTGGCTATATTCCAAAGTGTATCACCCTCTATTACATTAACGGTTCTATATTCCGATATATTTCTATTATCTTTTAAATTCGAAAACCCACTTATCATACTTATAATTGAAAATAATATTGTTATGTAAACTAAATTCTTTTTCATAAACAAATCCCTCCGATTCTTTTTTAGAACATTTGTTCTTATTAAAGTATATCAGAACAAATGTTCTGAGTCAACCCAAAAAAGAACGAGTGTTTGTTTTTTATTAGGTTTAATGTTATAATATAATTATAAAATCAAGATGGGAGGATATAAAAAATGTATTCAAATTTAACCGATAAGCAAATAGAAATTTTAAGTTTTTTAAAATTACAAATAAATAAAAAGGGTTATCCACCATCTGTTAGAGAAATATGTAGTGCTGTAGATTTAAAATCTACATCCACAGTCCACTCTCACTTAAATAAATTAGAAGAAAAAGGATATATACGAAAAGATAAAACAAAGCCAAGGGCTATTGAAATTTTAGATTCTAATAATGATGACAGTATTTTCAACAGAAAAAATACCATTGCTATTCCTTTGGTTGGGAGTGTTACAGCTGGAGCTCCTATTTTAGCTACAGAAAACATAGAAGAATTTATCCCCCTACCTTCTGCGTTAATAGATGCTAATAATACTTTTATGTTAAGGGTAAAGGGCGATAGTATGATCAATGCAGGAATATTAGATGGAGATTATATTATAGTAAATAAACAAAACACAGCTAGAAACGGTGAAATAGTAGTTGTTTTGACAGAAGATAATGAATCTACAGTTAAAAGATTTTTTAAAGAAGAGAATAGAATTAGACTTCAACCCGAAAATCCCTACATGGAACCTATGTATTTCAACGATGTTAAGATATTAGGTACTTTAAAAGGAGTGTTCAGAGTTGTAAAATAAATTAAAGGCCTATAGAAAAATATAGGCCTTTAATTTATTTTACTATCTATTAATTTTTACTTTTTAACTAAAATAAATTCCTCTTATATACTATATATAATTCTTTAAGTAATTTTATTTTTTCGCTCATCTCTATTTGCAGATTAGATGCCAAATCATAATTTTGATCATCAACAGCATCTCTTACTCTAGCAAATAAAGATTTCTCGTCAGTCTTATCTTTCATTAAATAACATCTTAATGTGTCTATCTTTTGCCAATTAACTATATCCAAATCTGTAACATCTTCAAAATGTGCTTTTTTACAAGATCTTACTATTTCCATATTGTCACATATTATTCTATCTTTTAATTCTCGTAGCCATTGATTTATAATAGATTCTTTAAATGAGTCTATTGTTTGTTCTGTAAAAACATCATTATATGTTAATGCTTTTTTCTTGTCTTCGTGTATATTGAAATTCTTCGCATTTTCCCAAACTGTTTTAGGAGGTGTACCGAATAGATCATTTCTTTCTTGTTCTGTATAAAATTCAAAAACATCTTCTTCACTTCTATATTCTCTATTTTCTTCTAAATATCCAGTTCTTTCACCTGATTTTTTAGAAAATTCACATTCGAGCTCTTTAGATGTCTTTTTGTTTTCTATTGCATATTTTATTCCATCGAGCATAACTTGATACGATGCTGCTATTATTATATACGTATTTGACATAGGATTTGGAGCTCTTAATTCAAATCTTGTAGCTAATGGATTTTCTAAATCCCTTATCAAGCCAACCAATATAGATCTATTTCTCGATGGATTATCTACACTTTTCCCAAGTGATGACACTATACAAATGGGAGCTTCAAATCCAGGTTTCAATCTGTTTAAAGCATCGTTTGAAGAAGTTACAAAAGGATTAAGTAGTTCATAATTCTTTAAAATTCCCATTAATGCACCAAATCCAATAGGACTTGCATAGTCATCCTTCATGTTAGACGGAGAAAATAGATTTACTATCTTTCCGTTATTTAGTTTTGCAGCTACGCCTAAATGTGTATGTTCTCCACTTCCTGCTACACCTTCTATAGGTTTTGCAGCAAAGGTAACTTCTAATCCATAATTTTTAAATACATCATTTACTAAATTTCTGATTATAAGTTCATTATCTGCTGCTTGAATAGCATCACTATATTTCCAATCTATTTCAAGTTGTTCCATAACATGATTAGATTTTCCTCTTGAGTTGATAGCTGAAGTTATTCCGCCTACTTCTTTGTGACCCATTTCAGGATCTACTCCATATTTTTCCATTAAATATATACTTTTTTCCAATGCAGTTCTAACTGTGCCTTGAGTTCTTTTCCAATATTGCTCTTTTAAGTTTTGTGATGTAGAAAGTTTTTCCTCATCCGCTTTATCATCAGAGTGTGTTAACCCAAAATTCAAGTTCTGTAGCTGATGTTAATACAATTTCTTTTATATCATCATATTTTTCAATTCCTACACAAGTTAACACTTCACTATTTATAGAAATCAATTTAAGTATTTCTTTTTTGAAATTTTCTATAGATTTTTTTAGTATAGATCTTGAGCATACTTTGTTTCCGTTATGAACTAAAAACGAAGGTATTCTAAGAGTCCCAACAGGAAGATCTGTTTTATCATCTAAGTTTTGAAAGTTATAATCAACAAACCAAGCTACATCTTTATCTGGAATTATTTCTACTTTTGCATCATTTAAAGTCGCTATATTATCAAGAACAACACTTGATCCATCTGTTTGAATTCCCGTTTGGATAAATTTGTCTATATCTTCTAAAAAAACACTACTTGGTATCTTTTCATCAGTATCATTACCTCTTAAATCTATCCCTACTAATGATATAAATTGAATCTCTGGATGATTATCTAAAATCCCCTTAACATCTTTTACTGAATGCTTATCTTTCGGTATGAAATATACAAGCTTGTTTAAAGTATCTTTTTTTAATTCCTTCAACATAAGTAATCTCCTCCTTATAAATGTCCTTTTGCAATTAATAGCAAAAGGATCTCTATTAACCTACATAAAAATATAATTCATTGATAAAGTACGTATTCTTACGTATTAAAATTATATTTTTATGAATATTGTTAATAAAACTTTCTCATTAATATTGAAATTATATTACACATCTCATTCTTTGTAAAGTAAATAATTCAATGTTTTTTTTAAATGTACTAATGTTGTAAATATTTTTACTTTTTATAATTTAACCAACTGAATCAAATGTTATATATTTAAATTAATAAATAAAATAAACATTATCATTAAAAATGATAATGTTTATTTTTTATTAATTCATCTTAAGCGCTAGCTTTTATTTTTTCTTTTTCCTTTTTTTCAAAGTCTATTAAGCTTGCTTTTGTGATATTCAATAAATAAACAAGAGCAATTATATTAGGAATAACCATAAGTCCATTAACAGTATCTGCTAATTCCCAAACAATAGGTACCTCAAGTAAAGTTCCAAGTACCAATACTATAACTATAAATAATTTATAGAACTTAACTCCTTTTATACCAACTAAATACTTTATATTTAATTCTCCATAAAAATACCATCCTATTATAGTTGAAAATGCAAAGAAAAATAAAGAAATCGCTATAAAAACACCACCGAAACTTCCTAATCCATTTACAAAAGCTTGTTGAGTCAATTCAATTCCAGTTGTAGTTCCATCTAAAGCTCCAGTTGTAAGTATAACCAAAGCTGTTAAAGTTAATATTACAAACGTATCTATAAAAATACCTACTATAGATACTAATCCTTGTTCTACGGGATGATTAACTTTTGCAACGGCATGTGCGTGCGGAGATGATCCCATACCAGCTTCGTTTGAAAATAATCCTCTAGAAACACCATACCTCATAGCTTCTTTCATGCCTACACCTATCAATCCTCCAGTAGCCGCTTTTGGGTTAAATGCTCCTAAAAAAATCATTTTAAATGCAGGTATAATATTAGATGCATTTATTCCTATTATTATTAAACTACCTATTATAAACAACAAAGCCATTACTGGAACTAGTTTTTCTGTAACAGATGCTATACGTCCTATTCCTCCAGAAACAACCAAGAAAGTTACACCCGCAATTATAACACCTACAACTATACCTGGTACATTAAATGCCATTTTAAAAGCTCCCGCTATTGAATTAGATTGAATCATACCTCCAGTTAAACCAGCTGATAATACCATTGATATTGCAAAAAATGATGCTAAGAACCTATTATTAAGCCCTTTATCTATGTAGTATGCTGGACCTCCACAAATCTGACCATCTACTTTAGTTTTATATCTTTGAGAAATAACCGCTTCACTAAACCCAGTTCCAAACCCAAAAAATGCACTTATCCACATCCAAAATATAGCTCCAGGACCTCCCGCAGCAATAGCAGTTGCTGCTCCTGCTAAGTTCCCAGTTCCAACTTGCCCTGCTATTGCTGTTGCTAAAGCTTGAAAAGATGACATTCCATCTTCATCTGCTTTATTTCCTTTAAATGATATTCCTCCAAAAGTGTACTTAAAGGCTTTTTTAAACATTCTTATTTGAACAAACCTAAATGAAAACGTAAACAATATACTTGCTCCACACAAAACAAATACCAATAATTTACCCCATAAAATGCTATTAATACCTTTTATTAATGCTAATAAATCCATATTCACTCCTCCTTAAAATTTGATAAATAATCTTTAGGTAAAAATAATTATTTATGTATTTATTTGACATGAAATAGCATCTCCCTCCTAGTTTTTCTACATTTTGCAAAGTTGCGCAATTGGTAAAATTATAAAAATTTAGAAAATTATAAAACGGTAAAAATACCAACTTCTATATAGAGGTTGGTATTTTTACTGTTTTGTTTTTTATCATTTCAGTTAAAGCTTTTAGAGATCCAAATTTAGAATGAGTATAAGTTAATCCACCTTGAAAATATACGTTGTAAGGTTCTTTTATAGGTGCATCGGCGCTGAGTTCTATAGACGACCCTTGAATAAAAGCTCCAGCAGCCATTATTACATCGCTATCATATCCAGGCATAGGCCATGGCTCTGGAGTTACAAAAGAATCAACAGGAGCTGCATATTGAATTCCTTTGCAAAAAGATATTATCTGATCAGCATTGTCAAATTTAATTATCTGTATTATGTCACTCCTAACATCATCTAGCTTAGGTAAAATTTCAAACCCTAATTCTTCAAATAATTTAGAACAAAATATAGCACCCATCAAAGCTTGCCCCACGGTATGAGGTGCTAAAAATAAACCTTGCAACACACTTCTAGTAGTTCCAAAAGTCAATCCACATTCTTTTCCTATACCAGGAGATGTAAGTCTATATGATATTAATTCTACTATTTCTTTTTTACCAACTATGTATCCTCCCGTTAAAGCTAATCCTCCACCTGGGTTTTTTATTAAAGATCCAGCCATCACATCAGCACCAACATCAGTAGGCTCTCTCGTTTCTAAAAATTCACCATAGCAATTGTCTACCATTACAATTATATCTTCTCTTACAGATTTAACCTTCTTTATTATTTCCTCTATATCATCTATAGTCAGAGACTTTCTCCAGCTATACCCTTTTGATCTTTGTATTAAAACAAGTTTAGTTTTATCATTTATCTTGTCTTTTATATTAACATAATCCGGTTCTCCGTTATCCAATAAATCTACTTGATCATAAGTTACACCAAATTCTTTTAAAGATCCCTTTGATTCTCTAATACCTATTACCTCTTCTAATGTATCATACGGTTTTCCTGTTGCAGATAATATCTCATCTCCTGGCCTTACTATACCACTTATGCAAAGTGATAACGCATGAGTTCCGTTAACTATTATAGGTCTAACTATGGCATCTTCTGTACTGAACACACAAGAATAAATTTCTTCTACCTTTTCTCTTCCTATATCGTTATATCCATACCCGGTAGTCCAATTAAAATGAGTATCACTTAACTTAGATTTTTGCATAGCTTTTAATACCTTGTATTGATTATATTCACTGATCTCATTTATTTCTTTAAACTTATGCTGTATTTTACCTTCTATGTTTTCGCTTAATCTTATAACCGATTCATCTATACCATAAAAATCGAATAGCATATCTTTAGTTTGTTCAAGCACTATGTATCACCCGTTCCTTAAGTTATTTTTGACATTAGAATTTTATCACAAACAAATAACATATTCAATTTTTTCGCAAAATAGTATATAATAGTACATATAACTTCGCATAACATATCTTATGCGAAGTTATATGTACTATTAAGGGGGGTTATGATGAAATACACAACAGATGATTTAATTAGCAGTTTAAAACTCAGAAGACAATTATTCCCTATAGATAATTATCCAATGGAATTCAAGGAAGCTTTCGAAGTGTTTATAGATGCTTTGATTTCAGCCCAAAAATCTATAAACACCATACAAGCCTACTACTTTGATTTAAAGACGTTTTTCGAGTTTCTAATGATAAACTATGATGACATAGAATTTCTTGCCGATATACGCCCTCTAGCACTTACCCGTTTTTATACATATTTGCAAACTGAAAGGAAAAATTCATACAAATCTATAATCAGAAAAAAGATGGTGCTAAATGTTTTTTTTAAATATCTAATAGAACAAGGCGTAATACTCGAGCGTCAAAATCCAATCAAAAAAGAAGAAGTAATAAAAAGTAAAGTTTCAAATAAAAAGTCACCACCCGTTTTTCTCGAAACATATGAGATAAAAAAAATATTCAATTTTATAAAAAACTCACGATCTAATAAATTTTACAAACTCAGAAATCTAAGCATAATATCACTAATGCTTTACAGCGGACTTAGAGTATCCGAAATTATAAGTATAAACTTAAAAGACATCGAATATTCACTTAATCATGAAATTTTATCAATTGTAGGAAAAGGAAATAAAGAAAGAAAAATTCCGATATTAAAAGACGAACTGTTAAGTGGAAGCTTAAATTATCTATACCAATACTACAATGAGAGGTTGAAATTAGATATAGATACAGATGCACTTTTTGTATCAACTAAAAAAACCAGACTTACAGCAAGAGCTGTTCAAATGCTTATGAAAAAATATTCAACGAACATTGATTTAAATAAAATAGTAACCCCTCATAAGTTGAGGCATACTTTTGCTACCCACTTGATAAAAAATGGTGCTGATATAAGAAAAGTTCAAGAGTTACTTGGACATTCATCTATATCCACTACACAAATTTACACTCACATACAAATAGATGATTTAAAAGATACATTAAAAGAATACAAACTAGATCTAAATTCTTTAATATAACAAAAAACCACATCTGAGTTTAGATGTGGTTTTTTGTTATATTACTTCTTAATGATATTACTAGAACTCATTAAATTTATATTCGTATTTGGTATTATCGTAGATACAGCGTGTTTGTAAATCATTTGTTGTTTTCCTTCATTTTCTAAAATTATTATATAGCTATCAAACCCCTTTACACGACCCTTCAATTGAACTCCATTTACTAAAAATATTGTTAACCCTATTTTTTCTTTTCTGGCTTGATTCAAAAATAAATCCTGTAGATTCAATGTATTGTTTTTCAAAGCTACCCCTCCTATTTATGTATATTAATCTAATATTCTATAAATTTATTAAATTACCTTCTATATGAGATGAAATTAATGATTTTGCTTCGCTTACATTTGAAAACTCATCTAAATTTATCCATTCAGCAAAATCATATCTTTTAAACCATGTTATCTGTCTTTTCGCATATCTTCTACTATCCCTCTTTATGAAATCAATAGCATTTTCTATAGAATACTCTCCTTTTATAGCTTTGATTATTTCTTTATATCCTATAGCCTGCATAGAAGTCAGTTTTTCATCATATCCCATTTCCAATAGTTTATTGACTTCTATTAAAAGTCCTTGATTTATCATAATATCAACTCTTCTATTTATTCTTTCATAAAGGTTATCTCTATCTCTATTTAAAATTATAAGAATAGGATAATAATCTTTATTAAACTTCAAGTCATTCTTAAAGTCCCCTATTTTTTCTTCTCCTTCTAAGCAAACTTCAATAGCTCTAATAACTCTTTTTATATTATTAGGGTGTATTCTTTCAGCGCTTTTTTCATCAAGTTTTCTTAATTTATCATGAAGGTACTCAATTCCATATTCATCCGCTTCCATTTGAAGTTCATTCCTAAGTTTTGCATTTCCTTTAGATTTAGTAAAATCCATTTCATATATTAAAGAATTTATATAAAGTCCCGTTCCACCTGCTATTATAGGAATTTTTCCATTTTGATATATTTCATCAATGTATGTCTTAGCTTTTTCTTGAAAATCTACTACAGAAAACTCAACATCTGGTTTAACTTCATCTATCAAATAATGTTTTATACCACACATTTCTTCTTCTGTTATCTTAGCAGTTCCTATATCCATGTTTATATATATCTGCATAGAATCAGCAGATATTATTTCTCCATTAAGTTCCTTTGCTAAATTTATAGATAAATCAGTTTTTCCAACAGCAGTAGGTCCTGCTATAAATACTACAGGTATTCTCCCCATATCTCAATCACCTTTCTAATATCAAATAATTCGCTTAAACATTTTCTCGATTTCTTTTTTTGTCATCTCTACTATAATAGGTCTGCCATGAGGACAAGTATACGAATTATTGCACCTCTTAAGTTTTTCTATAAGAGTATCTATTTCTATATTTTCAATTCTATCATTCGCTTTAATAGCACTTTTACAAGCCATGGATGCTATTTGTTCTTTTTTAAAATCATAATTATTAAATAACTTGTCTATATTGTCTACTATATCTAATATGAAATTTTCAGATTCGGGCACTCCAAATATATTAGGTACAGATCTAACTATAATAGAATTATCTCCAAATAATTCAACTTCAAAACCAAATTTCATAAATATATCTAATTTATCTTCTATAATAAGCATATCCTTATTAGACAACTCCATGATCATTGGTTTTAATAAAATTTGACTAGATATATTTTCAGTATTAAATTTCATTATATATTCTTCATATACAACTCTCTCATGAGCAGCATGCTGATCAATTAAAAATACAGATTCTTTAGATTGGCATATAATATAAGTATTAAAGATAGTTCCTACTATATTTAAATTCTTAAGTTTTTCACCTTGATATTCATACAATATTTCTTCATTACATTCTTTAACTTCATCTACATCAAAGTTTATAGTTTCTTTTATATTACATTCCAAAAAATCATCATGTTCTTTTTCCATTGATCCTTTATTATAATTAACTTCGTGTAAATTAGTTTTAAAATTTACGTTATCCTCTTTAAAGATACTATCATTACTGACATCTATCTTATCCAAACTATTATCTACATTATTTATACATGACTTATCTAAGCCACTGTCTATATTTTTATTATTTACTCTACTATCAATGCTTTTTTGTTTAGCACTATCTATTTTAATTTGAGTTTCATTTTGTTTAACTTCATCTGAGTGTATTTTTTCTTTATTAAAATCTATTATCAAATTATCTATAGATATTATATTTTCTTTATTTTTTTCATTTTCAATATTTTGGTTATTTGCAACATACTTAGGTATTAAGTTTGTACCAAGTAAAAGTTCATTAACTTTAATTTTTAGCAAGTTAAATATTCTTTGATCATCCTCAAATTTAATTTCAAGTTTATTAGGATGAACATTTACATCTATCTTTTTTGCATCTATTGATAAATTCAAGAAACATACAGAATGCTTATTAATAGGAAGTATTCCCTTATAAGCTTCATAGATAGCAGCTAATATTAATTTACTTTTTACATAACGACCATTTATATAAATATGCTGAAGAGTTTTGTTATTTCTGTATATAGTGTTATTTCCTATATATCCAATTAGTTTCAAGAAATCAGTCTCAATATTTATATTTTTTAAATTATCAGAAATTTTTTTACCATAAATAGCCCTTATAGTATTTTTAAGATTCTCATCTCCTGGACTAGTTAACATAATTTTATTATTGTTAATATATTTGAACTGAATATTAGGATTTCCTATACAAAGCTTATTTATCATATCTGTTATACTTATATTTTCACTTGTAGATGATTTTAAGAACTTTTTTCTAGCTGGAGTATTAAAGAATAAGTCCTTAACTATAATAGTGGTTCCCAAAGAAGTTCCTATGGGTTCTTTACTCTTTATAACTCCACCTTCTATACATACCTTAACTCCAATTGCATCTTCTACGGTTCTAGTTATAAGTTCAACTTTGGCAATCGACGCAATACTTGCCAAAGCTTCTCCTCTAAATCCTAATGAGTCAAGAGAATAAAGATCCTCTATCTCGGATATTTTACTTGTAGCATGTCTTAAGAATGATTTTTCAACCTGACCCTTAGATATTCCATGTCCATTATCTGTAATTCTTATTAGTTCTTTTCCTCCATTTGATATTTCTATTGTTATCTTAGAAGATTTTGCATCTATAGAATTTTCAACTAATTCCTTAACTACGGAAGACGGTCTTTCAACAACCTCTCCCGCAGCTATCTTATTTATTGTATATTCATCTAGAAGATTTATTTCTTTAATCAATTTACATCATCTCCGATTAATTTAAGCTTATTTTGAAGATTATATAAAGCATTCATAGCATCGATAGGTGTCATGCCGACTATATTTAAAGATAATATTTCTTTTAGTATAGTTTCCTTTTCTAAAATTACAAAACTCATTTGTTCATTTGAATCTTCTTTTTTGTGTTTGACATTATATTCTTCATTTGTTACAGCACTTTCTCTAACTTGAACGGAAGAATTTTTTGCATTTTCTTCATTTCCTTCTAGTTGCACTAGTATTTCATTCGCTCTATCTATAACCTCGTCAGGTAATTCCGCAAGCTTTGCAACATGTATTCCGTAACTTTGATCTGCTCCACCTTTTATTATTTTTCTTAAGAAAATTATATCCTCACCTTGTTCTTCTACAGCTACACAATAATTTTTAATACCAAATAACTTTTCTTCAAGTTCTGTTAATTCATGATAGTGAGTAGCAAATAACGTTTTACAACCTATTTTTTCGTTAACATATTCTACGATAGCCCAAGCCAAACTAAGACCATCAAACGTACTAGTTCCCCTACCTATTTCATCAAGTATTACTAAACTGTTTTTTGTAGCATTCTTTAATATATGAGAAACTTCTGTCATTTCTACCATAAAAGTACTTTGTCCTTGTGATAAATCATCACTTGCTCCAACTCTTGTGAATATTCTATCTACAATAGGTACATCAGCTTTTTGTGCAGGTACAAAAGATCCTATATGCGCTAGTAATGTTATTAAAGATACTTGCCTCATATATGTTGATTTTCCAGCCATATTAGGACCTGTAATTATTCCAATTTTACCATCTGAAGTATTTAAAATAGTGTCATTAGGAACGAAATTTTCTTCTCCTATTATGTTCTCTACAACAGGATGTCTTCCATTTATTATATAAAGTTCATCTTCACAAGTTATATTAGGTTTACAATAATTATTTTGATAAGCAATCTTACCTAATGAATTTATAACATCTATAAAAGCTATTGTCTTAGCAACTTTCTGAATTCTATTTATATTTTCATATAATCTATTCCTAACTTGTATAAATATATTATATTCAAGTTCTTTTATCTTTTCTTTCGCATTTAAAATTTGTTCTTCTATCGTTTTTAATTCTTCCGTTATGAATCTTTCCGCATTACTCAGTGTCTGTTTTCTTATATAATGATTAGGTGTTTCAAACTGTTTTAAGTTGTTTTTAGTTATTTCTATATAATATCCGAATACTTTGTTAAAACCTATTTTCAAGGATTTTATTCCCGTCTTATTTTTTTCCTTATCTTCTATCTCGCTTATAACAGCAGCACCGTTTTTAGTTAAACCTCTTAGTTTGTTTATATTTTCATCATAACTCGATTTTATTACATTACCATCTTTTAAAGTCAATGATGGTTCCTCAATTATAGATTCATCTATTAATTTATATACATCGTATAAATTATCCATATCATCTATTAGCTTTTTCATATGTTTATTATCAGATTCTTGTAATAACGCTTTTATACCTGGTATCTTTTTAATTGATTCTTTAAGATTTATAAGTTCTTTAGGATTTATTTTCTCAAAAGCTAGTTTTCCACACAATCTTTCTATATCATATATATTTTTTAATTCTTCATTCAGATCTTCTCTCAAAGAAAAATCATCTTTTATCTCTTCTATTAAATCAAGTCTTTCTTGTATTCTTTCTTTATTGATAAGCGGTTGTTCAATCCATTTTCTTAACAATCTTCCTCCCATGGCAGTATTAGTTTTGTCTAATACGTGCAGTAAAGATCCTTTTTTTTGTTTACTTCTTAATGTTTGCGTAAGTTCTAAATTAAGTCTTGTAAACATATCAATAGACATAAAATCATTGGAATTATAAATAGTGATATTATTTATATTGGAAGATATTTGTTTTTGTGTTGAAAATATATAATTCAAAAGACCAATCAAACTAAATTTCATATGAATACTTTCATTTAAATCAAGAGTATTTATATAATCTTTAGAGAAATATTTTTCTAAAATATTCTCATCATCATTGTAGTATATAGAGGATTCATCATTTAAATAAGAATTATTAAGTGTGCATATTGTTTTAAATTGTTCATTTTCCACATTAAAATAGATAACCTCTTTAGGTTGAATTTTAGCAACTTCTTCAATTAAATTCGATTCATCTATGCTAGTTGCATAAAAATCACCAGTGGTTATATCTACGTAAGATATACCTATTTTCTTATCTTCCTTATATACAGACAATAAGTAATTATTCTTTTTATTATCTAGTAAATTTTCTTCCATTACAGTTCCTGGACTTACAACCCTTACAACATCTCTTTTTACTAGCCCTTTAGAAGCAGATACATCTTCTACCTGTTCGCATATAGCTACCTTATATCCATTTTCAATTAATTTTGATATATATGAACTTGATGAATGAAAAGGTACCCCACACATAGGAGCTCTTTCTTCAAGACCACAACTTTTCCCAGTTAAGGCTATTTCTAATACTCTAGATGCAATTATTGCATCCTCAAAAAACATTTCATAAAAATCTCCAAGTCTAAAGAAAAGTATACTATCTTTATAATTTTCCTTTATTTTAAAATATTGTTTCATCATAGGTGTTAATTTATCCAAATATTCTCCCTCCAATCATTAGAAGAAAAGCACTCATAATTTGAGTGCTATTCTTTAATAAGTATTCCATTTAATGAAAATCTTCTAACTTCCGCTATTTTCAAATTAACCAATTGTCCTATAAGTTCATTTGGCCCTTCAAAGTTGACAAGCTTATTATGTCTAGTTCTACCAGAAAGTTTTGAACTATCATTTTTACTCTCTCCCTCAACTAAAACTTCTACAATCTCATCCTTATACTTCCTATTTTTTTCTTTAGCTATGTTATTAACCGCTTCTAGCAATCTATCAAAACGATCATGTTTTACATCGTTAGGAACTTGATTTTCCATGTCAGCTGCTGGAGTACCTTTTCTAATTGAATATATAAATGTAAACGCAGAATCATATTCTACTTTTTTAACTATATCTAATGTATCTAAGAAATCTTCCTCTGTTTCCCCAGGAAAGCCTATCATTATATCAGTAGATAAAGTTATCCCCGGTATTTCTTGTTTTATCTTATTTACCAAAGATAGATAATCTTCCTTAGTATATTTTCTATTCATTTCTTTTAAAACTTTAGTACTACCAGATTGTATAGGTAGATGTAAATATTCACATACCTTATCACACTCTTTCATAGCATATATTAAATCATCAGATAAGTCTTTAGGGTGAGATGTCATGAACCTTATTCTTTCTATCCCATCTATCTTATTAAGTTCTCTTAAAAGATTTGAAAAAGAAAATGGAGTTTCAAATGTATTACCATAAGAATTAACATTTTGACCTAACAAAGTTATTTCTTTAGTTCTATTTTTTGCAAGGTCCTTAACTTCTTCTATTATATCTTCTGGATTTCTGCTTCTCTCTCTCCCTCTAGTATATGGTACTATACAGTAAGTACAGAAATTATTGCATCCATATGCTATATTCACAAATGCTTTCAACTCATATTTTCTATCGCTTTTTAATCCTTCAACAACTTCTCCGTCTACATCCCAAACATCTACAAGTATTTGGTCGCTTTCTAAAGATTCAGAAAGAAGTTGTGCAAATTTATATAAATTATGTGTTCCAAATACTAAATTTACATGCTTAAATTTCTTCTTTATCTCTTCAACCACGTGAGGTTGTTGCATCATACATCCGCAAACAGCAATAACAAGATTAGGATTTTTTTCTTTTAAAACCTTTAAATGACCTAAATTTCCGTATACCTTAAGTTCGGCATTTTCTCTAACCGCACAAGTATTGTATATTATAAGGTCTGCCTCTTCAGTTTTATCCGTCTTATCGTATCCCATCCTATTTAACATAGCATCTAGTTTTTCCGAATCATGTTCATTCATTTGACAACCATACGTTACTGTAAGATGTTTTTTTCTCTTTCCAGCCATCTCGAAATATCTATCATTTTGAGATCCTATAATCTCTATATATTTATCTTGCTCTTTTATTTTTTCAATGGGAACATGTACTTGTTTTCTTTTACCCAAAATAATTCCTCCTTAATCATTCCAAAGCTCGTTATATTTGTCTTTTTGTGATTCAAATTTTATTATATCAAATTTATATAAAAAAAAGAAGAAAATAAGTTGCATTCTCTTTTTAAAATTTATTCTTTACAATATTATATGTTCGTGAGTTTTGTCCTTTTTCTTATCATATCTAAAATAAAAAAAAGGACACTCCTAACCTATATTAGGCTTAAGGGCATCCTTTGATTCTACAGTAGAACCAGTATGCTTTCTTTCTACTTCTTAAAGTGTAATATATTTAAAGGTTACCATTATGCTTATTTATTTCTATATTAATATAGTCTAGCTTATTCTCATTTTAATTCATCTCTAAAGTTATACATTATTGCCCAAGAAATATTTATTTCATTATTGTAAATTTTCTGAGTATTCCTAAGCGTCTACCTGCTTTTTCTCGTCTTGAATCAAAATATAAAACTTATATTGCCCATTACTAGGGGTATTCCTCTTACTGGATTCAATGTTCGATACACTGTTTTTAAAATTCTATTCCATTAAGACAAAACTTTTTATTTCAGACAGCAGAAGGTCAACTTCCTGCATGCTCGTTCTGTAATTTGAAAAACATGCTCTTACGCAATGTTCTCCCATAAGGTTTGCCGGCGACAAGAAAAATTCTTCTTCTATTTCCATTAAAAAAGCTTCATTTACAGTTACTCCTCCGTAAAATGAAAAGCAAACGGCACTTGTTTGGGGGTTGTGTAATAGCCTTACGCCATCGATTTTTTCAATCTTCCCGGCAAAATAAGCTGCCATATCCATATTAGAATCCACAACCTGTGAAAGCTTTTGAATTCCATACGTCTTAATGGCAAACCATGTCTTTATGGCCCTTGAAGTCCTAGTTGACTGTATTCCGTAGTCCAGATAATTTATAGGCGTATTTTCATCAAATTCTGCCACACCTGTACTATATGCATTATATAAATGCCTTTTGTCTTTTACAAGCACGCATCCAGCCTCTATGGGAACAAAGAACCACTTGTGGGGATCGACTGAAATCGAATCCGCTTTTTCTATTCCCCTTAGAATCTCTCCCCCTCTTTTTGAGAGTATTACCCCTCCACCATAAGCTCCGTCCACATGAAGCCACATTCCATATTTCTTGGCTACATCTGAAAGAGCGTCTATGTCGTCAACAGCTCCTGAAAGAGATGTTCCCGCCTGGGCTATTATGCAAAATGGTCTTAGTCCCTGTTTAATATCATTTTCTATCTCTTTTTCGAGACTATTAATATCTATCTTGAAGAACTCATCTGCATTCACTTTTTTAAGCATATTTTTCCCAAATCCCAAAAGTCCTACAGCCTTGTCTATTGAGGAATGAGCTTTTTTAGAAGTATATAGCGTAAGTGGATTTAAAGTATTTTGAATTCCATATTCAGTGCTTCCAGGTAAAAAGGCCTCTCTTGCAGCTCCAAGAGCCGTAATAGTTGAAACGCTTCCACCACTTACAAGTATTCCTCCGGATTTTTTTTTATATCCGAAAAGCTGTGCCATCCAGCCTATGACCATCTCCTCTATTACTGTAGCTGCAGGACCAGCTTTAAAATTAAATGGAGCCTGGCTTATTCCTATATTTGCAATTTCGCCCAAAATACCAGCTTGCGAAGGGCTTGTTATTATCCACGAAAGAAATCTTGAACTTCCAATTTTTGTTGAATTCGGAACAACCTTTTCTTTAAACTCATCTATTATGTTTTTTACATCAGACCCTTCCATTGGAAGCGTTTCAAACAAAAGTTCTTCCATATCATGCCTTGAAGCCTTTGGCACAACCCTTCCAACAGATATGTCACGTTGATATTCCTTTATCACATCAGAAAGCTGGTCTAAATATTCATCAAACCTTTCAATCTTTAGCACATTCCCACCTACCCCATATTTTTTAAATGATATACCTATTTACATTTTATCATTAATATCCTTTTTAAGTATATACATTATATAATATCCCCGCTTCTCAAGACACGAAAAACGATTTTTTTAAGATAAATCATCCTTGTGTACCTTTAACTTTTCTAATATCTTATTTAAACTCGTTTATTTCTGATATTCTATTCATTTTCAGTTCTTGTCTAACGTCTTCTATTACTTCAAGCCATGGCATATGATTTTCCTTTTCCAATCATTCATGCTCTTGTGCTAATATGACTAATTATCTAATTGGATTTAGAAATGATACTGTTGAAAAAATAATTGATGTTAGAGGAAATTCTATAAAGTCAAATTTAATATAATTTATCATTTAAGTATTTATTTTAAATCAAGTATAAATATTTATATATTGGAAATTATATCTAATATAATATATGACTAAGGAGAATGTTTAAATGATAATAATACTAGTTAGAACTTTAATACTATATATATTCGTACTTGTAAGTGTACGTATTATGGGTAAGGGTGAATTATCAGAAATGCAACCTTTTGAATTAGTGGTTACATTGATGATAGCTGAACTTGCAGCTCTCCCTATGGAGGATACTAAACTTCCTTTAATAAATGGTATTATAGCTATATTAACAATATTATTTGTTCAAATAACTATATCTTTTATAAATTTAAAAAGTGAAAAAGCTAGAGGCTTTATATGTGGAAAACCTAGCATACTAATAAACAAAGGTGTTATAAACGAGAAAGAACTTAGACGTCTTAGAATTAATATGAATGACCTAATAGAACAATTGAGAACAAAAGATTACCCTATAATAAAAGACGTTGATTACGCAATATTAGAAACAAGCGGTGATTTAAGCATAATTCCAAAATCAAATAAAAGGCCTCCTACCGTAGAAGATATTAAAGCTTCACCTGTATATGAAGGTCTGCCTACTGCTTTAATAATAGATGGTAAAATAAATTATGGAAATCTGAAATATGTAAACCTGGATGAATCTTGGTTGAAAGAAGTATTAAAACAAAACAACGTAGATAATACAGAAGATGTGTTTTTTTGTAGTATAGATGAAAGTAAAGATGTTTTCATACAGAAAATGTTAAATAAAGGAGATATTTAAATGAAAGCTTTTATTGTATGTATTATATCTACTATTATACTAATATTCTCTTGGAATTACATATACAGTCATTATGTAGATGATTATTGTATTGAATTTATAAATTCTCTAAATTCTATATCTGATAGTATAGATGAAGAAAATTGGGAAGATGCTAATAATGAATTTTTAAAGATCCATAGTAAGTGGAACCATATTAGGTACACATGGAGTATTTTATTAGATCATCACGAAATTGATAATATAGATATAGCAATGGTAAAACTTATTAAAAATATTCAATTAAAAAACATATATTTATCTTATGATCAAATACAGTCTCTTAAGCAGTTTTTTAAAATAGTAAACGAAAATGAAAAGCTAACATTAACAAATGTATTATAACATTAGATCAGCTATATTTAGTATAAATAAACGGATATAAAAAATGATTAAATCATTTTTTATATCCGTTTATTATATAGCATATATAAGTTTTTATTTTACATCAGAATTCCAATAACATTAAACTAATTTTTATAGTAAAAATATATTTTCTTCTTCACACTTCTCTATCATTTGTTTTGGCCAAATAGAAGCTTGCACTTCTCCTATATGAGCTTTTCTTAGGAAGAACATACAAATTCTAGACTGTCCTATTCCGCCACCGATTGTTAATGGTAACTTGTCTTCTAGTAGCATTTTATGAAACTCAAATTCTTTTCTTGATTCACATCCCGATAAAGAAAGTTGTTTTTCTAAAGCTTTCTTATCTACTCTTATACCCATTGAAGAAAGTTCAAATTCTCTCTCTAACACAGGATTCCAAAATATTATATCTCCATTTAATTGCCAATCATCATAATCGGGTGCTCTTCCATCATGTTTTTCTCCTGATTCTAATACATCACCTATTTTCATTATAAATACAGCGCCTTTTTCCTTTGCAATTGCACTCTCTCTTTCTTTAGAATTAAATCCTGGGTACTTATCTTCTAATTCTTGTGATGTTATAAAGAAAATTTCTTCTGGAAGAATTTTTTCTATATTATATAATTCATACATACGATCTTCTGTTTCTTTAAAAACACTGTATATAGTATTCACTATATCTTTTAGATACATTTCACTTCTATCTTCTTTTCTTATAATTTTTTCCCAATCCCATTGATCTACATAAATTGAGTGTAGGTTATCTAAATCTTCATCTCTTCTTATAGCATTCATATCTGTATATAAACCTTCATTTACATCGAATTTATATCTAGCTAAAGCCATTCTCTTCCATTTAGCTAAAGAATGTACTATTTCGGCTTTAGAATGATTATCTCCTTTAACATCGAATGATACAGCTCTTTCCACACCATTTAAGTTATCATTAAGACCTGATTCAGGCTTTACAAATAGAGGTGCGGACACTCTAGTTAAGCTCAATTTGTTTGATAGATTTATTTGAAAAAAATCCTTTATTTGTTTTATAGCAACCTCTGTTTCTTTAAGTCCTAATTTAGGCTCATATCCTGTAGGTATTATTAATCTTTCTAACATAATGTCTATTCCTCCTAGTTTTTGGTTAATTTGATTTTTAGTATTTATACGACTATGATTCATTACTTTATTTAAACATGGCCATGTTTTTTATAATGAATAGAAAATTATAATCCTTTTGAATTCTAAATAAATATAATTTCCGTTATGAATTTCAAAAAAGTCTACATTTAATTTTTTTAGAATAAAGACTTTTTTATAATAAAAAAAACCCTTCATCTCTATATAAATATAGAGACGAAAGGTTGACTTCCGCGGTACCACTCTAATTAGCTGTAAGCTCGCTTTAACAAGTACGGAGTAAACTCGATACTGTTCTAATTATAACGGTTTAGATCCGTCTAAGCCTACTCTCGTGTGATTTCGGTTAGAAACTCAGAGATGTTCTTCGCTATATCTTTTATATCGATCTCTCACCACCATCGACTCGCTGAAATAAAACTATTATAGTTACTCTTCTCTTCATAGTCTTTAAATCAAATGTTTATCTTAGAATGTATTATATAATCATTGTTTAGAATTGTCAATATAATAATATTTTTTTATATATAAATTTCATAATTATTAGGAATATCTATAAACAATCTTGCATATATTAAAACAAATCCAGTCATATTTATTCCTAATTCAAAGGATTATAATTTCGTATTGTTTATTAAAAAGGAGGACAAACATATGAAAAAGATATTTATTTCTTTATTTATTTCAATGTTATTATTTAACCTTGTAGGATTTACATTCAATAATAATCAAGAATATGTATCTACAGGTTATTATAATGGAATGATCGACGATAACTCTATAGAGGTTACTTCAAATAATAAAATATTAGTATTGAGATTAACATCTCAGTTAAAGCCATATTTTGTGGAAAATATATTAAATGAAAATGAATATGTGGAGTTTAAATACTATAAAAATGAATATAATCAGTTTATTTTAAAATATATAGATTTCAAAATAAGCAATTGACATAAAAAAGCTAAAAAATTTTAGATATTTGAATCACTAAAACTTTTTAGCTTTTTTACAAATTCAAGAGCCATGGCTCTTGAATTTTCATATTTTTAATTTGATTATTACAATCCAATCCACCTATCTAATTAAACACTTTAGTTTACATCAAAATAATTATGTAAACTATTTATCTTTACTAAAAAAATTATTGAAGCTTATTGATTTATTTTTAACTTCTTCCTTTTGAATTAAATTTTCAATTTTAGAATTGAGTTCATATATCATATTCATTATCCTCTTATTCTCTGACCTTAATTGGTTGTTCTCAACTTTTATTAAATTTATTAGTTTTTTTATTTGGACATCAACTTTATCACTTAAACAATGGTTAAAACCATTTAACAATGTATCATTATTATTTTCGAATAATTCTTTTGTGAAATTTCTTATATACTTTTCAAAATTTTTCTTCATATCAGCTTGATTTTCTAAGGAAATATAGCTATCGTTCGCTATAGAATTTCTTATTGGAGTTTCAAAATTTTCATTGTATTTATTAGTGTTATTTACTAAAATATGATTTCTATTCTTTCTTGTGTTTTTTAAATTTAATATTTCTTTAAACTTGTTAATCTCTTCAATAGAGTATCTTCTATGCCCTCTTTCATTTCTTTGAATATAGACATTATATTTTTCTTCATATTTTCTAAGTGTAGACTGAGAAATGTTAATCATTTCAGCCGCTTCTTTAGTAGTGTATGAACTATTATTAAGATTATTGGAATGTATATTAGTTGAATCAATAGTCATTTATTTACCTCCTATATTGATGTCATAGCTTAAAATCATACTATAAAACTGTATATTAAAAGTGCATATACTGTCAAGTTAAACAGTATATGCACTTTAGTTTTTATATAATTTTATTTAAGCTTTCCAAATTTACCATTATGAACATATTATCCTTAGGAGAATATCCTTTTTCTTTATTGAATTCTCTACGATTACATTCTTTCTTTTTATTACCTTTACAGTATATTTCTATTAAATTATTATATACTCCTGTATCTTTATATTTTTTTATGAATCCACAGTGTTTAAATCTAGAGCATGTTTTCATTTAAGAATTCCTCCTACTTTTTGATATAATATATGGTATCAAAAAGTATAGTGTGATTAACCACTAAAGATTTGCTTTATTTATTATTTTGTAAATACTGCTTGCATTTTTTTATAAATATATCTATATTGTTATCTTCCTCTTTTATTTTTTCTTCACACATATTTCCTCTACCCAATCTATCGCAAGTTCCAAATAAAGCCAATTCCTCAACAGTCGTTTCGGATAACATTGCATCTATTTTTGCAAAAGGTAAATCTTTTACTACAAACAATAAGTGCATATGCCATTTTACAAGAATACATACTTCATCTATAAATTTATTATCATCTGTAAATTCAATTAAAAATTTTCTTGCTAACTTAGCTCCTGTAGAATCATGGTTATATGATGTTATTTTCTTTTTACTTACTTTAGTTGTAGATGGCTTACCTACATCATGAAGTAACGCTGCCCACATAAATACTCTAGGATTCTTACTAAGCCTCTTTTTATCCGCAGCAATATCTAGTACCATCATAGTGTGATTCCATACATTTCCTTCTGGATGATACTTCTCAGATTGAGGAGTATCTTCTAGTTTTTTTAACATTGAGAATGGATGTTCATCTAACATATTATTATTTTTAATTTCATTAAAATATATCGAAGGCTTACTATCCTTTAGTAGATGTGTATCCCACTCTTTGAATATTTCCAACTTATAATTCATAAAAACCTCCTAAAAAAATATATCTTTTATTTATATATTTTTTATTTAATTTTTTAAATAATATCATTTATAATAAAATGCATTTTTATTGGAACATTTAATATTAATATTATCCCATACAAATATAATAATATTTATTTTTATGTAAAGTTCCAAAATTATAATGTAAATTCAATAGGTAATTCAAAAGTATACAAAAGCTAAAATTATAAATAATTGTCTTATAGTTTTCAAACAAATCCAAGATTTCCATAATTGATTTAAATAAGTTTTTTAACTGAATATTCCAGAATATATTTCTTAGAATCGGTTATTATAATATTACAACGAGAAATTAATAAACAACTACATAAATTACAGAGATGTATGAATCTATATGATTTCAAGCACTCATGTATAGTAGTTTAATTATTAACTTCTTGTTTAATATAAAAGAAAGCTTAGAATTTATTCTAAGCTTTCTTATTATATTTATTTAATATAATCATAATTTGATATGTATTTATCTAAATTTCTTTGAAATTCAAATTTACTACTCATATAATCAAGTTCTTTATTAATCATATCTATTTTGGAATTTTCCATGTCCATCTTGCTCAATCTACCATATTTGAAAAAATTATATTTATTTTGAAAAATAGTTTTAGAATTTTCTAAAATTTGTTCATTATTATTTAATTTTTCTTTTGATAGAATAAGTTGAGAATATTCATTTTCTAATTCATTTTTTATTAAAAGTTCTTTCTCTTGATAGGATTCTTTTAAATTATTTAAAGTTCTTTCTTCCTCTTGATAAATATATGTATTTGAAGTATATTTGATTTTGACATTATCTAAATTTAAATTTTGTATTTCATAGCTATTCTTTAAACTTATATAATCATATCTATTTTTTAAGACTATATCTATGATATTTTCAGGTTTTTTTATACTTTCAATATCAAACTCCTTATCTATATCATTTAATATAACAACATATCTTTCATTAATTTTATAACCTATTAATTGATTTAAGCTATTATATAGATTTTCTAATTCTATATTTTTAGTACTTAGTGATGTAACAAGTTCATCGTATTTATTTTGACTGTTTTTTAAATCAATATCTGAAATTTTGCCAAGATTATTTTTCAACTTTTGTATTTCTAATTGCTTATATTCATATTCTATATTTATTTTTGATATTTCTACTTCCTTTTGCTTAATTAAAATATCTTGAAATGAACTCAATACTTTTCTTTTTATTTCTTTTCCATCTTCTTTTAATTTTAACTCACTACCTTTTATCTTTATATCTACTTCTTTACTTTTACCACCAGATTCGTATTTATAATCTTCCAGTGAAGAATTCCAATTCGAATCTGATTTTCTGTTTTTTATTTGTTTTTCTTCTCGTTTTGTTTTTGAACGTTCATCGTATAATGAATCCAAACTTCTCTTGTCTTCTTTTAATATATTTGAATTTAATATAGCTTCACTTTGAGCTTTTTCTAAAGTCAATATGTTGTTTTTAATATCATCTGCAAATGATTTGAATGATATAATTGAATTTAAAAGCGTAAACAGTGCAACCATAATAAATAAAAATATATATCTATTTTTTTTCATATTAACCTCCTATCAATTCATATTTTACTCGTATCTAAGTGCTTCTATAGGATCAAGCTTAGCGGCTTTATTTGCAGGATATAATCCGAAGAAAATTCCAACAATAGCAGAAAACGAAACACTTATTATTATATATTTAATAGGCACACTAGGATTCACTTTTAAGATTAATGCTGCTATATTAGATACTCCAAGACCCAATGTAACACCTATTAATCCGCCTAGACCTGATATTATCATTGACTCTACTAAAAATTGAAGCAATATATCTTTTCTTTTAGCACCTAGAGCTTTTCTTATTCCTATTTCTCTAGTTCTTTCAGTTACAGAAACCAACATTATATTCATAACACCTATTCCACCAACTAATAAAGATATAGCAGCCACTGCTCCTATTCCTAGAGATATCTTACTTAATACATTATCAACTATATTCATTTCACTTTTTGCAGATTTTACATCATATAAATTTTCTTTGATTTTTATTCTAGATAAATATTTTGAAATTTTATCACATGTTAAATCAATATCAACTTTCTTAGATAATTGAGCTTGAGCTGAATAATATAAACCATCATTTTGTACAATACTTACAGGAGCATATAGTATAGTTTGATCTTCTTTATTAAATTTATCAAATACGGAAGGAGGATCCTCATATACCCCTACTATAACAAAACGTTGTCCAGAATCTCCACTTTCTATCTTGATAGTTTCTCCAACTACATTTTCTCTATTAAATAATTTAAGAGCAAGTTTTTTATTTATAACAGCTACATATCGTCTTCCTTTAATATCCTCTTTATTTAAAAATCTTCCATTTATAATATTTACTTTTCCTATAGCTTTATAATCTTCATTTGTTCCTTGTATATCTACATTGGCAAATGATTTATTTTTCTTGGCTTTCCCAGATCCCCAAGTAATAGGAGATATATATTCAATTTCTTTTGAAAATGCATTCTTTATTTTTTCAAGTTCATTATCGTTTAAAAAATCAGTATTTCTTACCTCATCACCCCAATTTAAACGAATATTTATTCGATGAGTTCCAAATCCCTCAAATTCTTTACCTATACTTGCTTTACCAATCTCTCCTAGAGTCATTATTGTAATAACAGAACTAATCCCTATTATTATCCCTAGCATTGTCAAAAAAGACCTCATCTTATTTGCTCTTAGACTGGATATAGCTAGTTTGAAATTTTCTAAAAAAAACAAAGTAATAACCTCCAATCTAAAATCTATAATCTGTTCTTGACAAGTTCATCCTTTATTAAAACACCATCTTTAAAAGCTACTATTCGTTTACAATGTTGAGCAATCTCTGGTTCATGTGTTACAAGTATTATTGTTACACCTTCATCATTCAACTTCTTAAAAATTTCCATTACCTCATCTCCTGATTTTGAGTCCAGATTTCCAGTTGGCTCATCTGCTAAAATCAAAGGGGGTTCATTAGCTAATGCTCTAGCTATTGCAACTCTTTGTCTTTGTCCTCCAGACAACTCATTAGGCATATGATGTATTCTGTCTCTTAACCCAACTTTTTCCAGAATATCAGTTGCTTTTTTCTTTCTATCATTCTGATTTTTTCTGGCATATAACAGTGGTAATTCCACATTTTTAAGTGAAGATGTTCTTGGAATAAGATTAAATGATTGAAATACAAATCCTATTTTCAAATTCCTTATATCTGATAATTCTTCTTCATTTCTATCTTGTATAGAGATTCCATCTAGTAGATACTCTCCAGATGTTGGCTTATCAAGACATCCTAAAATATTCATAAAAGTAGATTTTCCAGATCCAGAAGACCCCATTATGGCTACAAATTCACCTTCTTTTATATTAAGAGACACATTTTTTAGCGCTGGAACTTTTATATCTCCATTCTGATATACTTTTTCTAGATTTTTAACTTCTATCATTTTTATACCTTCTTTCTAACTACCTCACACTAGAAACCTTCATCCCATCTACAAAAGTTTCATTAGGGTTAAGAGCTACTTTATCACCAGATTTTATACCCTTTGAAATAACTTGTACCTCTAATTCACTTTGAATTCCCAATTCAACAGGAATCTCCTTTAATAATTCGTTCTTTACTAAAAATATACATTTATTTTTATCTGGCTTTTCATAAATTGCCTCATAAGGAAGAACTAATGCCGATTCCTGTTTTTCTGTTTCTATTTTAGATTCAATTACAAGTCCAGGTCTTAAACCTTCTATATTCCCAAACAAATCCACTTCTACAGGGATTATTATTTGTTTTCCTGAAGAAGATCCTTCTTTTATTCGTGCTGTTGGATAAATATTGGTTATTTTTCCTTTAAAAGTAGCATCAGAAAGAGATTCTGTAGTTAAATTTATTTCTTGTCCTTTATGCAATTTACTTATATCGAATTCATTTATATCAAATGTTGCTTTTAGATTTTTCAAATCCTCTATAACAAATATTCCTCCAGCACCCTTAGGAATTGACCCAATTTTTGCATTAACTGCTGTAACAGTTCCATCTATTGGACTTTTTACTGTTGATTTATTTAGATCATCTATTTTTTGTTTTAAATTCAATTTTTTAAGTTCCAATGATTTTGCATCTGAATCATTGTTTTTTTCTCTTATGGCTTTATTTAAATCGGATTTTCTTTTATCCAAGTCATTTTGAGATTTTTTATACGCATTATGATCAGAATCAAGTTCATCCTTACTAATGCTTCCCATTTCATATAATGATTTAGAACTCTCATATTTATTTTTAGCAATTTCAAAATCCATAGTTTGATTCTCTACATCTTTTTGTAATGATAATATAGTTTCTTGGCTATTTTTTTCTCTATATTGAGCTTCTTGTATCTCAAACTCAATTTTTGCAGATTCAATACTTTGATTTAATTCTTTCATATCAAATGTTGCTAATTTATCCCCTTTTTTTACTTTATCTCCTTCTTTTACATATATATTATCTACTATATATGTGAAATCTGAAGATATTTCTGAATTTACTATACTTTTTAATTCTCCTGTCACATATATATTAGAACTTATAGTGCTTTTTTTTATATCAGTTGTTGTTACTGACATAACATCACTTGATCCCGATGTTTTAAAATTTAGTACTGCAAATAATAAAATAACTAAACTTACTGATATCCCTATTATTTTCTTTTTTTTTATCATTTAATTTACCTCCTACCTTAGTTCAATCCCATGGAATTAATTGGAATTTTTTCTTTATATTATGATTATAACATTTTAATATTTTGTTTTGCTTAAAATTTCCTTAAAATTATCTTAAATTTTGTATTACTTTCAAAAAAATAATAGAACAACACATTATGTGTTGTTCTATTATTTTTCAATTTCACTATCGTCGATTAATTCTATGATTTCAGTAGTATTATTTTTGCTATCTCTCTTGTTTCTAGTTTTTTTCTTTTTACTTGTTTTTTGTTCATTATCGATTTCTTCATTAAGATATTCTATATTGTCATCATCTTCTCTTACTTCATGGTGTTTTTTTTCATCACAGTTTTTACATTTTGATTTTTTTACTTTTTTACTAACTTTCATTTCTTTCTTATGGTGCTCATCAGTTTTATGATTTTTCTTATTTTTCTTAAAAGCTTTAAATAGACTCATATTATACCTCCTTATTATTAAGTACATATTATTTTATGTTTTATGTTTTTATATTGTTACACTGAAGTTTAAATATTTCTTTTTATTTTCTACTAGGAACAATATATTTTAAAAGAAGCCATTTGCTTTAAAGCAAATGGCTTCTTTTAAAATATATTGTTCTGTACTTGATTTCTCTGAGTACACGTCCATAATGCATTATCTATTCCTCTTGATATAAAATCAGACATCTTCATTATTAATTGTAATCTTGTGTTTTGTAAAACCATGAATTCCATAAACCCAGCTACATTTACTATCCCCAATATATTTATATCTCCTACAGAAGGTAATTTTTTGTTTACTCCTGCTCCAGGTCTTAATGCCCCATTTGATACTTTAACATATCCTACTCTATCAGATGCTCCTAAACATGCATCTATAGCTATTATAAATGGATTTTCATAATGTATATTTATATATTCAATTGTATCATTTAAATTTTTTGCATGGACAGGCTCTTCTAATGTACCATGTATATATATTTCTTTATATTTATTTATTTTGTTTTGAAGTTTATATCCAATTAATGGTCCTAGTGAATCCCCTGTACATCTATCTGTTCCTATACATAATATAACTATTTCTTTGTGTTCTTCTTTATAATTTTCTTTAATATGGTTTTTAAGTATATTCGGAAAATTTATGTAAGCATTATTATCTTTTATATTTATTTCATTCAATTATATTCACCTACCTTTTCTTACAATACAAGTTTTTCCCAAATGTACAAAAAAAATTCATCTATATCAGATATAGATGAATTTTTTTAATAAATGTTTTTATTCATTATTTATTAAATTATCGTCTTCTTTTTCTTTTACTTTCAAAAACATACTAAAATCAACTTCAGATATTATCATTCCTAATAATATTAGACATGCTCCTATTCCTGTTTTCACAGTGATAACTTCAGAATATAAAAAGTATCCAAACATAGCAGCAAATACAGGTTCTCCCGAATAAATTAAGGCTGTATGGTTAGAGGTTGTAAATTTTTGAGCCACACTTTGTATTATATATGCACCTGAAGTACATACTATGCTTAATATAATTATATTAAGCCAAACGTCATTCCTAAATGGTATTATAGGACTTTCAATTACAATTGAGGTTATAATGCTTAAAAAGGCAACAACTCCAAATTGTATAATAGCTAATGATATGGATTCACATTCCCAAGTATATTTTCCTACAAATATTATGTATATAGCAAATACAAAAGCACATGCCAAGGTATATATATCACCAATATTAATACTTGTGATGTTTTCATTTAATGTAAGCATAGCAAGCCCTATTAATGCAAGTATTGCACTTAATAGGGATTTTTTTTGAGGAAATTGCTTAATCATAAGAGCTGATAATATAGGTACCATTATAACATTTGAACCCGTTATAAATGCAGATTTTGAAGCTGTTGTATAATTAAGTCCAACTGTTTGAAATGCATAATGTGCATAAAGTATAATCCCTAACAAAAGTCCATATTTTATAGTTTTTCTATCTGTTTTAATCATGTTTTTAAAAAATATACAGCTAGATATTATAAAAGCGATTAAAAATCTTATTGCTAAAAAATTATATGTTTGTAATTCAGATAAAGAATTTTTTGTTAATATAAAAGATGCCCCCCACCCTATAGTAACAAATAACAAAGCTAGATCTGCTTTTAATTGTTTGTTCATTATTCCTGCCCCCTTATTACTTTCTTTACACTGTATATAATTAAACTTTAACCAATAAATACCTTCAAAATATAATTATATATATTCACTTATACTATTATTCCTTGAAAGATTCTATTTGACATAGTAAAATAGAATTTCTACTATATAAGTATAAAGGATGTGTAGTAATTTGCGTTGGTTTGACAAAAGATATCATTCTCTGAATTTTGAGCTTAGAAAAATATTTAATGAGAAAACTTTCAAGTTATCATTAGATGGAGGATTTACTTGCCCTAATAGAGATGGAAAAATAGGTTTTAATGGATGCATATTCTGTAGCGATAGCGGTTCTGGTGAATATGCTTCAAATAGAGTCTTAACTATAGATCAACAGATTGAAGATCAAATTAATCTACTAAGTAATAAATGGCCTAACGGAAAATATATTGCCTATTTTCAAAATTTCACAAATACTTATGATGATGTTTCTGTTTTAAGAACAAAATATGAAGCAGCTATTAATTGTGATGATATAGTTGGTATTGCAATAGCAACTAGACCAGATTGCCTAGATGATAATGTTATCGAACTCTTAAGTGAATTAAGTAAAAAAACATATCTTTGGATTGAACTCGGACTCCAAACTATACATGATGAAAGCGCTAGATTTCTAAGAAGGGGATATCCTTTTTCTTTGTTCGAAGAAAAAGTAAAAAAATTAAGGTCTTATAATATAAATGTTGTAACTCATTTAATACTAGGTATTCCAAATGAAACAAAAGAGATGATTTTTGAATCAATTTCAAAAATTTCTAGAATGGATATTCAAGGTGTAAAGTTGCATCTACTTCATATAATAAAGGGAACTGATCTTGAAAGATATTATAATTCA
The DNA here is from genome assembly GCA_942492135.1 of uncultured Peptostreptococcaceae bacterium. Classification (GTDB taxonomy): domain Bacteria; phylum Bacillota; class Clostridia; order Peptostreptococcales; family Peptostreptococcaceae; genus Tepidibacter_A. The sequence goes on along the minus strand of CALODI010000009.1, from coordinate 173,924 downwards.
ACTAAATTTACTTTATTCGAAAAAGAAGAGTATATCCATTTAATTTGTGATATTCTAGAAAGGTTAAATCCAGATATAACAATTCATAGGTTAACAGGAGATGGGTCTAGAGATACATTGGTAGAGCCATGGTGGAGTCTTGATAAAAGAAGTATACTAAATGGTATAGATAAAGAGCTTTTAATCAGAGATTCTTATCAAGGTAAATATTATTTATCCAAAACCTAAAAATCATAAATTTCATGTGGAGATAACAATTTTTATCATTTATTACCCCCACATAATTTAAGTTAAATTTACCTTTAAAATATTTAATATTATATATTCATGTATCGTCCATTTATACCTAACCACTCAACTTGTTTTTTATAGTCTGGCATTATTTTTGCAACCATTTTCCAAAATGATTTAGAATGATTCATATGAGCCATATGGCTCATTTCATGAATTATAACATAGTCTATAACCTCAATTGGGGCCATTATCAATTTCCAATTGAACTGTATATCTCTATTCGAATTACATAGGCCCCAAAATTTATTTGATTCTACAACTTTTATTGATTTAGGTTTTGATTTGAAATTTGGTTGATGATATGATATTCTCTTTTTTATGTTTTTTAAGCATTCTTTTTTTAAATAACTTTGTATACTTTTTTTTATTTGTTCCTCTTCTTCATTTTTACTATTTATTATAATACTATCATTTTGTATACAGATTTCATCTTTTTCTATATTTTGATCCCAAATTACATTTATAGCGTATTTTTTACCCATATACAATATATACTGATTACTTGAATCTTCAATTTCTAATTTTTGAGATGAATTTCTTATTTCCTTTAATTTTTTTGAGATCAAATCCAGATTTGATTCAACAATATCCATAATTTTTTCTTGATTAGCTTCTTTTGGCGCCAAGACTCTTACCTTAAGATCATAATCTATTTTAATACTAATACTCTTTCTTTTTTTATATTCTATTAATATATCTATTTTTTCTCCATTATAATCTATTTTCAACATTTATTACTCCCACTATGTCTGTATCATATTTTTGGCAAAATTTATAGACGTATCGTCTTTTAATATTTTGTCCAAATTCGATATCAAATCATTTTTTTCTTTTTCATCTATATTTATATTATTTAATATTTTGTCTTTAATTTCTATTATTTGATTATTTTTAGTTTGTAAAACCTCATCGTATTCATTTTCCATTTGAGACCAATTTTTATTTAATAGATTTATTAGAGATGCCATTTCATCAGAACTTCCAGCTATTCTATTGAATAACAATAAATTTAATGCTAAAACTTCTGGTATTTCTTTGTGACTATATCTAAGCTTATGATCTATCTCTCCGTATCCTTCTTCGAATATAGTTCTAACTTGAATTTCTGCAATAACTTTTTGATTTGTTGGAAAAAATTCAATCAAATAATGAACTGAACGATATCCTGATTTTCTAGAATGTATTTCGATTCCTAATTTTTTAAACTTTTGAGTATCATCTCCATCTCTAACATTAGCACTTATTTCTATTACTTTCCATGTTTTCGTTATAAATTTATGTATTTCTTCCCAGTCCTCTTTAAATATATGTATAGCTCTAATTCCTATTAAGTCAGTTATTTCTTCTTTATAATTTTCCACAGAAAAAGAAAAATTTTCTCCATGTTTGTTTTTTCTACTAGGAATTTTTCTTATTATTTTTTCTATAAGTCGGTCCGCATCTTTTATTCTAGATTTAACAGAATGTATGTTTTTATGTGTTCTGAAAATTGTAGCTATAAACTCAGCTTGGTTTTCATAATTTTTTTTATATTCCTTAAAATCAATATATATATCATTTAATACGTTCCAATCTATTTCACTTTCTTTTACTTTATCCGTTAGATGATGCTTAATTAAAAATTCTTCTTTATTTATTGTCATTTATATTCTCCTTTGTATATTTTATTATTTTCAGCTCTTTAAATCCTGTATCTTCACAGTATTCTCTTTTAAAAACAAACTCTTCTAATTCACATATAACAATCTCAGCTGTTGTATATATATTACATCCATCCATAAGATGACCTCCTATGCAAAAACCTTTATCATTAGCCAAAGATATATGTAAATGAGATCCATTTTTTGACAACGTACCTGCTAAGGATATTATTTCAAACTTTTCTTTGTATTCTTTTATTATATTCTCATCTGCCAATCTGATTTTTGCACAGTTTAAACTACCTATACAAGTCATAATTATACCTGATTTAATATTTTTTTGAAAAATAATATTTTCTATTTCTGCTTTTAAGTCTTGTCCAGGTTTCAATCTAATTGCATGATATTTCATTATTAATCCTCCATTTTAAATATTAAGCATTTTATAGATTTATTTATCTATATTCTCTCTAAATTCTTTCTTTATAATTAAAAAACTTTCCATATCATTTAAAAATTGAAACAGCATTGCTCTATTTTCAAATTCCTCTCTGTCTTTTGGAAGTGGCATTTCTTTAAAAATCAACCTTAATTTATTTAATTCATCTATCATTCCTTGTGCAGTATTTTCTTCATATAATAAATTAGCTACTTGTTGTGTAAAATTAGATATCATCATAGTTTGATCGTAAGTCATAAAAAACCTTTGAAAATGTTCTTTCATACGTTTTATGGTTTCATATTGCTTTACTCTCATTTCCATATAATGAACATAATAGCTTTCATTTTGAAACACAAAATTATTAAAATTTACATAAGATAGCTTTAATGCTGTTTGTAGCCTTTTTTCTAAATCATCAAATAAATCATCATATTCGAATGAAATAGTATGATTTTTTAACGTTATAGACATTTTATGTAATATTTCCTTCATCTTTTCTTCAATGTATATTTTATCCTTCCTTATCTTATTTTCTATACTAGGCATATAAAGATTCAATATCAATGCTACCAATGCACCTGTAATCATAAGATTCATTTCATTTTTTAGCCAAAACATTTCTACGGATTGTTCTACAAGTAAGTGAGTCACCAAAACTGAGCTAACTACTATTCCCTCACCTACATTAAATTTTACCGCAAGCGGTATAAATAGTATTAAAAATATGCCAAAGCTTATTTCACTATATTCAACTGAACTAAATACTATAAAAGCTATGATCAAAGCTAATATACATGCACAAACTCTTTGAAAAGCTATTTCAACAGATTTTCTTTTAGTGCTTTGAATGCTTAAAATAGTTATTATTCCCGCAGATACAGAATATTCAAGACCTATATACTTTGATATAATTATTGAAATAGCTGCACCTATAGCTGTTTTTAATGTTCTATGCCCTATAAATTTCATAAACACTCCTTTTTATATGTTATTTTCCAAAAGTCTATTATTTATTTTATCATAAATACAAAACCTCCTAAACTAGATTTTATAACAGCGTTTTATCGCCTTATCTAACTTAAGAGGTTTATATTTCATATCAATGCATCAAATATTTCAGGTCTTGGATTAGGTATTACAACTTTATTTATAAGCATACCACTTTCAATACTTTTTTTAGCTCCAGCTTCAACAGCTTCAGTTACAGCTGATACATCTCCTGTTAATACTACATATGATTTACCACCAATTCCAGTTCCAAGTCTTATATCAAGTAAACTTACAGTTGATGCCTTTACTGCAGTATCAGCTCCAACTATAGATGCGGTTATACTAAAATATTCTAATACTCCTATTGCATTTAATTCTGCACACTCATTCACCATATTTATAGTTTTTATAACCTGTGGATGAACACTAGGTATTATGAGTTTATCTACAACAAACCGTTCTCCTACACTTTCGCCCACTTCTATAGAAGATTTTACAGCACCTACATCACCCGTTATCAATACACAGTATTTACCTGGGCATCCACTCTTAGCAAAAACAAGTTCACACTCAGCCGCTTTAATCATTGCATCTGCCACTTCTATACCCTTAGCTATACTATTTAATTCTAAAAACCCTATTGTTTTCATTATTCATCACCTGCCTGTTTAGCTTGTATCCCTATATGTTCTGATATTTCAATTATAATACCTGATATACTCGCGTGTATATTAGCTCCCATTTTATCAATTTCACAAGTAGCTATTAGTTGTCCCTTTTCAACAAACTGGAGTAAGTTTACTATAGGTATTGCACTCATTCCTATATGCTGTTTAAGAGGTATACTTACCTTTTCAATTTGTAATTCATCATATAATTCAACTTTTTTATTATAGTATTTTTTCAATCCCATTCTATTTATAATATTTTCAGATGGAACTTTTCTATAATCTCTAAAAGGATGCTCTTTTAAAATTTTTTCGTTTTTCTCATATTTAATTTTATTTTTTACTAATTCTTTTTTTATATATGAGTTTACTCTTTTTGGTGATAATCCCATAGGGCATGCATACGTCTCACATATTCCACATTCACTACATATAAGTGCTTCCTTTAGAATTTGATTTTGAGATTTTACATCAGGTCTAAAAGCCATATACCTCATAATTTTATGAGGTCTTATTTTATGACCTATTTGATTTCTCGGACACATATCAGTACAATACGAACACTGTATGCAACTAGATTTTGCTCTATTTAAAATTTGAGTCATTGATATTGAAGCTTTATTAGAAATACAACTATTTTCTTCAATAACAATTATTCCCGATGTAGTTTTAGTAACATACAGTTTCTCTATTTCTGATTTATCATATACATTTCCCATCATAGGTCCACCTGAGATAATACTATAACTTTCTGTTATACTACCTCCTGCTGTTTTTATGCACTCTCCAAAACTTGTTCCTATTGGAACCTTAAGTATTGTAGCTTCTTTTACACCTCCGGTAACTGTTATATATTTATCTGTTACTGGGATATCTTTAACCGCATCACTAATATTCAATATAGTACCTACATTTGATACTACAGCCCCTACATTCAACGGTATTCCACTCTCAGGAATTATCTTGCCTGTAACTTCAAAAACTAATACTTGTTCATCTCCTGCTGGATAAAAATTATCTAAAAAATGTAATTTAACAGATGAATTCATTTTTTTTATACTAGCTGATAGAATTTTTATTTCTTCCTCATGTATTCTTTTAAGAGCTATTACTATATTTTTAGCATTTATATGATTGGCTATAGTATCTATTGTTTTTATAATTTCATCTGAATAATTTCTGATTATATATTTATCTGTTTTTAAAAGCGGTTCACATTCTGCTGCATTTATTATGAAATCATCTACCGTACAGTTTAACTTAATATGAGTGGGAAATCCTGCACCTCCACATCCAACTACTCCACAATTATATATTTTATTTATAATATCCATGGCCATCCCTACTTCAATACATTTTATTTAATTCTATATTGTCTATTATGGCAACAATTGCTGCATCAATTAAAACATCATTTTTTAATCCAACTTTTTTAGCAGTGCTTCCATTTACGACAAGTACATGATCTCCATTTCCAGCACCTATTACATCAACTGCAACAAATATAGAATTATCATTTTGAATATTTTCAGACAACTTCTTTACAATCATAAGTTTCAATCCATTTAAACTACTCTCTTTTTTTGTTGCCCATACACTTCCAACAACCTCACAAATAAGCAATAATATCACCTTCACTATACGACTTTTAATTTCTGTGCTCTTATATTAAAATAAGCTTATATAAATATAAGCTTATTTTTTTTCTCTAAAAATACGTCCTTTGCTAAAGGTGTTATAATACTTCCTTTTTTTAGCACTATTTCAGATGATAGTTTAGATATACTTTCAGCTATTTCAAATGTTATCAATTTTTTATGAGTAGACAAATTTTCAAGTTCAGAATCCACATAACTGTTTATACTTAACACTTTAGTTATATACTTGTCGGTAACTACATTTATACCTAACTTAGATATCTTGGTTACATAATCATTCATAATGTCATAAAATTTTTCATTGCATACATCCCTATATTTATTAAATTCAATACCTTCTTTTAGTATCATTATCCTTTTATCATTTAAAAGAGCATATATTACACATTTGCTTGTTTCGTTCGAATATTTTCCAAACGATATATCCACCAAATCATTATTACTTAAATTAGTTAAAATAATAAACTCATATTCATAGATCTTATCAATATTTTTAAAATCTTCTATATAATCTACTTCATAATCACTTACGTTATAATAATTTTGTTTAGATATAAGAATTTTAGGTTTTTTTTCATTTTTTAAATTATTGTATATCTCTTTTATAACAGTCTCTGTTAGCACATCTAAATTGATATCCACGAATAGATATCCTCCTTTTTATCAAATATCTTTTATAATCTTTGCAAAAACTCCTTTATTATAACCACAAGCATTTGCTTCATCATAATCTATGTGCATATTGGTGTTGTATTTATCACAAACTCGTATAGTAACATCATCAAATATCAATTTTCTCTTAGACATAATTTCAACCTTTACAATGTCCTTGTCTTTAAGCTTAAGATTTATTGCATCTTTAGGCGTCATATGTATATGCCTTTTAGCAACGATTACCCCTTTATCAATTTCAACACTGCCTTTTTCAGATTTAATTATTATGCCAGGTGTATTCTCTAAATCTCCACTTTCTCTAATTGGAACATTAATACCCAATATTCTAGAATCTGTAATTGAAACCTCTACTTGTGTATCTTCTCTTAGGGGACCTAATATAGCTACATTTTCTATATCTCCTTTTGGACCAACAATTGAAACCTTCTCTTTACACAGATACTGCCCCGGTTGAGATAAGTCTTTTTGCTTTTGTAATATATATCCTTTTCCAAATAATATATCCACACATTCTTTGTTTAGATGAATATGTCTACCCGATGCTTCTACATTAATACAATTCAAAACATTTATTCTACTAATAACATTCTCTAAAACTCTTTGTATAAAAATTTCATTCATTAAATCATCCCTAATCATAGTTTCCTTTTAAATATTTGAAAATCATAACATACATTAAAGAAGATAATCTATTTAAAGCTTTTATTATATCTTCACGGACTACCCTACCATCATCATTTTTAAAAGCACTATATGCTACAAGCTCCGTTTCTCTAACTAAACTTCTTAAAGAATTTAGTACAATAACAACTTCACCTAATTTATAATCTATAGTAAATAAATGATCTATATCAAAATATTTTTTAGGATGGTGTGAAATGTCCCTAAGTTCAATTTCATTCATATTTAGTAAGCTAAATTCCCCTAGTGGCTCATCTATAATCTCACATTTTAATATATTTCTAACAAAATCTAATATTTCTTGTAAATCGTTTACAAGTTTATCTAATTTCATCTTATTTAATTGTATCTGAGACTTTAATATTTCACTTTGAAGCGAATCTAATTTACCTCTTAGCTTTATAACCTTATTATCTTTAAACACAAGCTTATTTTTATAAAGCTGAGTCATATATTCAGGTTTTTCATCTAAAAATCCACCATACTCTGTGATGTACTTATATTTATTTACCTCTACATCACCCATTTCTCTATCAATGCATTTTTCATCATCAACATACTTAAGTGTTATCTTATTATCATTTAAAAAAGATATAGCAAGGGGTGTAATTATTACCCCTTTCTTGATCTTAAATTCATCAAACGGCTTTAATTTCTTATTTTTTACCTTATTTTTTAGTTCACCCTCAGTAAGTATACTCATAAAAGCCACTTCCTTAGATCAATATTATAAAAAATTCGCATCATGCTATCCCACATTTATTCTACATATTTTGGAAGTATATTTTCTACTTCTGAATGTGGTCTTGGTATTACGTGAACTGATACTAATTCTCCTACTCTTTCAGCAGCAGCTGCTCCTGCATCAGTTGCTGCCTTTACTGCACCTACATCTCCTCTTATCATAACAGTTACAAGACCCGATCCTACTTTTTCTTTACCTATTAATGTAACATTAGCTGCTTTAACCATTGCATCTGAAGCTTCAATTGCTCCTATTAATCCTTTTGTTTCTATCATTCCCAAAGCATTCATGTTCGCCATAATATAATCCCCCTTAAATTTTATATACTTCATATAGAAGTTTTTTATTTATTATTATATCCCTAATTTTTCAAGTACTTTTTTAGAAATATATTCACTTAGCTTTTCAAACTCTTTATCATCTAAACATATATCTTTTTTCTTATTTTCATCCACAAACTTAACAGACTCTCTTATATCCTCTAATTCTCTTACTCCATAAGACACCCGTCTTATATTAATAAGGTTTTTAGGTGTTACATTATCCGATGTAGAACTGCCTCCAACAGCTCCACATCCTAATGTAAGTGAAGGTGCTATGTTCGTACTGCCTCCTATTCCTCCAATTGAACCTGGTGTATTTACAAGAATTCTACTTACAGGTTTTTTAAGTGCAAATTCTTTTATTATATTTTCATCTTTTGAATGAATCATAAGTGTATGCCCAACACCTTCGTTATTTAATATTTCTATACATCTCTCACATGCTTTTTTCCAATCTTTTTCAATATAGAATGCAAGTATTGGACATAATTTTTCTCTTGATAAAGGTATATTCTTTCCAACCTTACTTTCTCTAGCTAATATGACCTTTGTTTCTTTTGGTATATCAAGTCCAACCATATCAGCTATATGTTGAACACTTTTGCCTACTATTTTAGGATTCATAGTTCCATTTGGCCTTAATATAAATTCTTCTATCTTTTCCTTTTCACTATCATCTAAGAAGTATGCACCCTGATTTTCCAACTCTTTTATAGTTCGTTCTTCAATTTCCTTTTCGACTATAATAGATTGTTCTGATGCGCATATAGTTCCATTATCAAATGTCTTAGAAGATATAATTCTTTTTACCGCAAGATTAATATCTGCACTTTTTTCTATAAATGCCGGTCCATTACCAGGACCTACTCCTATTGCCGGATTTCCAGATGAATATGCGGCTTTTACCATTGCTTCTCCACCAGTTGCAAGTATCAAAGATACATCTTTATGTCTCATAATTTCATTAGTACCTTCAAACGTTGGTGTACTCATAACATTTATAGCATCGCTTGGCATACCCGCCTCTATAGCAGCTTCCTTTATTCTTCTTACAGTCTCTAAAATACATTCTTTTGCACCTGGATGAGGAGAAAATATTATGCAATTAGCAGACTTTAATGATATCAATGCTTTATATATAACCGTTGAAGTCGGATTAGTAGATGGTATAAGAGCTGCGATGATACCAACTGGTACTGCAACCTCAACAATTTTATTAGTCTCATCTTTCTTTATTATGCCTACTGTTTTCATATCCTTGATGTACTCAAATACATTCTTTGATGCAAATACATTTTTTATTATTTTGTCTTCATATATTCCAAAACCAGTCTCTTCAACAGCCATTTTAGCAAGATCTTTAGAATTTTTAATACCACACTGACAAATAGCCTCGCAGATTTTATTTATCTGATCTTGACTCATCTGTTCTAGTGTTTTTTGAGCCTTCCTAGCTTTTTCTATCAAATCTCTAGATTCTTGTATGGATTTTAAGTCTTTATCAAGTTCTTTCATTTTTCCCCTCCTTTCACTTTATATTATTAAAATGTAATAGGATTATTAGCCACAAATTGAACTGCTTCCTCAAAAGCATCACATGCAGCCTTGCAAGCAGATTGACTTCCAGTTAACAATCCTCCTCCAAAGTTACTAGTTGCGGTAGGTGGCTTATAACATGAAACCAACTTGACATCAGCTGCCTTTAAAGCAGCATCTAATCCATTCATAGCCTCAATAGGAGGTGCAATTAGGTATGACATAGCTTCTCCTTCTTCAATTCCTGCTATTTTTGATAAATAGCTTCCTGTTCTAGATATACAATGTGATAAATATATACTTGTTCCTTCATCATTAGCACTCTTAAAATAAGCTCCGTTTTCTATAGCCTTCATTGCAGCCTCCAATCCACTATTTACCTCTGATGGACTAGGTCCTGCAAGTATACCAACAGCTTCACCTGCAAATTTAGTATAATTTCCAACAAAAGCCGAAAAAGTACACTCAGCATAAATTACCTCTACATCTGCCGACTTTGTAGCTTCATCTAGTGCTATAAATGTAACATCATCTATACTTCCTGTTATTAATGCTATACATCTATGCTCCGGCTTCATTCCAAGCTCTTTTATCAAATCATCACTAAGGTTTGAAATGATTTTTGTACTCACAACCTCAGCGCGGATTATATCATTTTTCATATTATAATCCTCCTCTTTATCCATTAATTAATTTTAGATCCTGACCAGATGCTTTCTCTTTTAACATAATCTTTACAAGTTCTGATATACGAGCACCACCTTCTACCGGTGGAGTTCCACCTTTGTGTATATTAGATATTACAGTTCTTCTTGACTCTTGCATTCCAACAGTTGGCTTATATGCAATATAAGAACTCATAGATTCAGCTGTTCCAAGTCCAGGTCTTTCTCCAATTAACATAACTATGACCTCTGTTCCTGTTATCTCTGCTATTGTATCCATAGCTCCTACCCTACAGTTCTTAACAAATATATGCTTTCCAAAGTCTATACCATATTCTTTTAAACCTTGTTCTATAGATGGCAATACATCCTTTATATTTGCAGTAATAGCAGATGAACTTAATCCATCTCCTACTACTATTTGTACTTTTGAATTATTCATCGTATTATTCTTTATAATTTCTTTGTATTCATCAGAAAACTTAGTACCAGTAGGTGGAATTTTTAAGAACTCACTCTTATCCTTCGACATAGTTTCTACTTTTAATAACCCTAACTCATCTATAATATTTTCATCAACCTCCGAAAATACTGCCCCTTGAGCCGCTGCATGATCTGCCCAAAATCTTAAAGTTGATGCAGTTTTATGTCTTGGTCCAGTTCTCCATATCCCAAGTCTAGCTGGACAGTACTGTTTCATTTCCATATACCCTTCTCTATTAGCTGGATTTGGAACACATAATTCTTCTTTTATGCAAACCTCTGTTATATCATCTATATAATCATCTTCCACAATAGTCTCTACACACTCATTCTTATTTTCTTCAACACAACTATCTAATTTTTCATTTTCCTCTTTTAACAATTCACCTATGATATCCTGAACCATTTTTTTTAGTTGACTCTCGTTTAACATAATTACAACCCCCTCCTATTTAAGAAATATAGATGCATCCCCTGCTTTTTTAGTGAACTTACCATCTTCAATTATTCCCATGTTCTCTAACCACATATCAAATTCCTTAATACGTTTCATTCCAGATAATTCTATTATTGTCTGTGTATCATGGTTAGCTAAAAGCTGGTAATTCAACATTACATCATCACCATGAGGGGCTGTAACAAAATAAGGCATACCTGCATTAGCTAAAAGCATAGCAAGAGTTTCTGAATCATTTTGACTTGCAGGCATATGATTTGTATAACATACATCACATCCCATAGGGAATCCGGATAATTTACCCATAAAGTGTTCTTCCAGGCCTGCTCTTATTACCTGTCTTGAATCATATATATATTCAGGTCCTATAAATCCTACAACTGACATAACCGCAAAAGGATCGTACCTTTTAGCATATCCATAACAACGAGCTTCTAAAGTCAACTCATCTATACCATGATGTGCATTAGCCGAAAGCTCTGCACCTTCTCCCGTTTCAAAATACATTATATTAGGACCCCCAGAATTACACTCCTTAAGTCCAAGATCATATGCTTCATCTAGTAATTCTGTATTTATACCAAATGATTCATTTCCCTTTTGAGATCCTGCAATAGATTGAAAAATCATATCAACTGGTGCTCCTTTTCTAAGAGCTGCCATTTGAGTAGTTATATGAGATAAAACACAATTTTGTGTAGGAATTTCCCACTTTTGTTTTAATTCTTCAAGCTTATTAAACATAAGTATAGTTCCTTCAACCGAATCCTCAACAGGATTAAATCCTATCATTGCATCTCCTATACCATACGATAATGCTTCATAAGTTGCAGCTATAACACCATCCACATCATCAGTTGGATGATTAGGTAGAGCTCTTGTAGCCATAATACCAGGCTTTCCTATAGTTGTAACACATGTAGCTTCATTATTTATCTTTTTAGCTGCATATATAAGGTCAAGATGAGTCATTAACTTAGTTACAGCTGCAACCATTTCAGCAGTCAAACCTCTTGACACCCTTTTTATATCTGCATCAGTAGTTCCATATGCTAGTATCCATTCTCTCAAATCTGAAACTGTCCAATTCTTTATTTTTTTATAAATACTTTCATTAACCTGATCTTGTATTACTCTTGTAACCTCATCTATCTCATATGGAATAGCTGGATTATTTCTTAAATCCTCAAGTGTTACATGAGATAATACTACTCTTGCTGCAATTCTTTCTTCCTGTGTTCTTGCTGCAATTCCAGCTAACACATCCCCTGATTTTTCTTCATTGGCTTTTGCCATAACATCCATAAGATTTTTGAACTGATAGCTACGTCCAAATAGTTTTGTCTTTAACTTCATAAATTTCACCCCTTAATAAATAGTTATAATCATCTAATTAAAAACTAAAGTTTTAACAACAACAGGTACCACCATCCCATTAGCTAGTGGTCTTCCTATATCTATATAATCTCCATCTTCTACCTTTATTGCATCTATGCAAGTTACATTCACCTTATAATCTAATATCCTATGAATTGTATGCCCTAATACCTTTGCCATATCATTTTCAACTATTATAATTATAGGTAACCCCTCATCTATTATCTCTTTTATCCCCAAAACAATTTGTTTTCCAATTTCATTAACCTCTACAAACGATGGGCTTTTCTTTCCTTCAAAAGCAATAGCCACATTCTCTATTTTTCCATTTATCTTAAACCACTCTAGTTTTTTTCTTATAATATCTCCCATTTTGTAAATATCTTTCTCCTCATCCTTAGCAAGCTTTAATACAGGAAAATTTTTAATAGGAAATGAATTACTCGTATAAGTTATAGTAGCTCCACTTATTTTGGTCGTGTGAGATCCTGCACCTACAACCGTTGCTCTAATTGTTTCTTGAGACTTTATAACTTCAAGATTTTGCATTAACTTGGATTCTCTTATAGCTCTTGCTAAAACTATTCCAATATCTCCAAATTTAAAAACATCTTCATAATTTTGTTCATTTATATAATCAGCAACTCCACCAGAAAAAGATATACACTCTATATTCTTATCCAACTTCAAACCCTTATTGGTAATAAATTTTTTATAAAAAGGATCTTTTTCAGTTATACCAACACTCATCTCTAAAATGCTTGCCATATATTTTGTAAGAGTATATATTTCGCCTTCATCTGCTTTTTCTCCAATTTTTATATTAAGATTCTTATGGATTATCAAATTTTTAATTTTTTCGTTAATATAATCTATTTTCCCACTATTTTCATCTATCTTTATAAGACGTCCTCCAATATCAAGACATCCAGTATCATATGTCTTTCCATTTGAAAATACTGCTAAATTAGATGTTCCACCACCCACATCTATATTTACAACAACTTTATTATTAATCTTTGAATATTTATCTGCTCCTGCTCCCTTTCCAGCAATTATACTCTCAAGATCAGGACCTGCTGTTGCTACAACAAAATCTCCAGCATACCCACTCAGTCTATGTAACACTTCATTAGCATTTTCTTTTCTAGCTGTTTCCCCGGTTATTATTACAGCACCTACATTGATATCTTTTTTATCTATATTAGCAATACTGTATTCCGTATCTATTATTTTAATAACCTCGTTCATATTTATTATTTTGTTCTCTATTAAAGGTGTAAAATATATATCACTTCTATAGATTATTTTTTTATCGACTATTGACACCCTAGGTATCGTAAAACTACTTGCTACATTTTGAATTAACATCTTAGAAAATACTAATTGCGTTGTTGAAGTTCCTATGTCTATACCAACACTTAAAATTTCTTCTTTTACAAACTCTCCCAAAAAATCACCTCCTTATAATTTAATAAACGCTATATGTCACCTTAACTAATATATATGTACTACCTTATGTAGATATAACAATGCTTGTATTCATTTTTTGAATTGGTTCCATATAAATTTTTTAAAACAAAAAAATTGTGCATATAGCACAATTTAATATAATGTATAAGTATTATTTTAGATAATCTATAAGTTCTTCGATACCTTCACTTTTTATAGATGAAACCTTAAATATTCTATCAACTCCTGCTAACTTCAATTTTTCTACTGATTCATTTTCTTTCTCATACGATTCTTTTGAATCAATTTTTGTAATAATACCTATAACAGGCTTTGAAAATATAGAAGCGAATTCTGGTGGAAACAAATTTGATTCATCCGTGATATCTTGAACTAATGCTATAACATCAACATCAACAGATGTAACTATTAAAGCTTTATAATATCTTTTGTTTTCTATATATTCACCTGGAGTATCTATTATATTGCCATAAAACTCTACTGATTGAGTTTTTTTGTAGCTAATATTCAAAGAATTAATATTTTGACATAAAGTAGTCTTTCCTGAATAAGTTTTTCCTATTAACATCATTTTTTTCATATATATCTCCCATCTTCACTATGGCTAAGACTTTGTAATAGTAGGTACACTTATTCCCAACAAATTGCTCAATATATGTATGATTTCTTTCATAGCAGATTCTACTGAAGATACATCTCCTGTAATAACTAAAGATCCACTGAATCTATCCATAAATCCTATTGATATATCAGCACATTTTATGCTTATATCAGCTGCTATTATAGCCGCTTCACTAGGTGTTATTGTTAAAATTCCTATAGCGTTTATGTTTTCTCCATTAAGACCTAGTTTTTTATATAATTCTTTATTTGGATTTGCTATGATATGAGCTAAAGTAACTTGTTTTCCAGGTACGTATTCCTGTATCATTCTTTGTTTTTTTTCACTCATTTTAAAACTCCTTCAAAAAATTCGCTTCATGCTAATGCATGGCTAAAAAAAAGAATATATAAATTATATATTCTTTTTTTATCTTTTATATTCAATTATTCTTCAATATCTTCTAAGCAATTTTTTCTATCCACATATATATTGAAATATATTATATCAAAATATACATTTAACAATGTTTTCAATATAAGCCCTAAGCAAACCCATATGATATTAAAGTATCCATGAGATATTAAATCATTGTATTTTAGAATAAAATTATTGTCTTGCTTAAATTCCTTTGAATTTTTATCGTTCGTAAAAATAGCATTTAATATAGAAATAACTATTGTTAGACCTATATTTTTTCTTACAAACTTAATACTCATCCCAAAAGCCTTTTGTATTTCGCAATTTTCATTTACTAGTATAACTTTCCAAAATGTAAGTGAAAAACAAAATATTAAAAATGGAAGTACTAATATAATGAACGATATTATAATTGCTATTATTGTGTTTCTTTCATCATAAGGTTGTTTGTTCATCAAGGAATTCCAAAAAATTTGATTTTGTTGAGTATTAATTATTTGTAAAAACATAAATAACACTAAAGCACCTATAGCTATTATTAAAACATTTCCCAATATTATCCTTATTGAATATTTTTTAATTCCATAAATAAAATCTTTTAAAGTAGGTTTTTCTTTCATACTAATTTTTATCATATTAAGAACGCCTGCTTCTATAAGAATTTCAACCAATGATACTAATATAAGTATTCCTATAATAAATATTAAGCTTTTTTCTTGCATATTATTTATATTGTCTATAAGAAAATACCCTATAATACCTGATATCAAATATATCAATAAAATCATAACTTTTGGAAATATCAAAATTGGATTTTTAGATATATTTTTAAATGCTAATTTTAGATATTCTGAAAATGAATTGTACAAAAGAATCCCCCCTATAATCAAACTACTTTACTATTATATGGTTATTTATGTATTTTGTTTATCTTTTATTATTATTTTAAGGATTCAGAAAACACCTTATTCTTTAACTTTTCAACAAAAACTTCTGCCAAGTCTGTCTTTTGCACTTTGTCCAAAAATACTAAATCTAACATAGCATGACCCATGGCACTAGTTGGATTAGCTGGCAAATCCATGTTCAATACCTGCGATTTCAGAGGCAATTTGGCGTTGAACAATTACCGCAATTCGAGGGTTTTCAATCGACATATTATTTAGTTTTTTGTACTCTACTATACGAGTATCTAGAATTGAAGCAAAATCATATTTAATTTTAAGAATTATTTACATAATTTATTTCTTTTCTTTTTCTTTTTTGTATTAACAATATTTCTACTAGGAACTCAAAGCATTTCATCAGCTACTTCTACTACTGATAGCATCCCTTTTGGGTCTACAAAGTTTACTTGATTATTTTCTGTATATTTATAAAGGTACTCCATCTTCGTTGTATTCATATATTGCTACTTGGATGCTATTTTTATTTACCTTTACAACAAAAATACTTCATATTTCAATAAGTATTTTTAATTCTATGCTGTAGCTATAGGTAACTCTACTTACCCAATATCTACATAAAAAAGACAGCTTCATTTTATTTAACAAGGTTGCCTTTTTTTATCATAACTAACTAATATATTGATATTGTTAAATATATATATATTCTTATACATGCCCCATTAGTAGTACAAGCATAACTTGTCTACTTTCTAACAAATATAACATTTATTGTATATAGATTACACTGGCTATGTATACTTATTATGATCATTAGAATCACTTGCCATTGGGTATCCAACCCTGAAGAAAATGCCGTTTTTCTAAGTTAATTCAACATTAATTCTTTTTAGCTGTTCTCTTAAATTCCAATTCATTGGTTTCTCCGCTCTTCTATTAAACCAATTAACACCTTCTTCGATCCACTCACATCGATACTCTTCAAGTGTCATTTCTAGATTGTCATCATGAAATCCTGATTCAAACCCACAGCAGTCACAAACAGTGTAAGTTGGATACCCTTTTTCATCCCATTGTGGATATTCCATTCCATCATAACCACATACTACACATATATACATTTGTATTCAACTCCTATTTTAAGTTATTAAGGTAATTCCAACCAACATCAAAATTACTACTTATAAACTTTGGCTTAAATATACTTCCTATAATGGCATCTTTATGATTAAATACAATGTCATTTGTTGATTTTCAGTAAATAACTGTTGTATCACCTTTCATTAAAAAAATCTATCTACATTACCAACTTTACTTGATGCTATTTTATTTGTAGTATTGCATGCTTTTAAGTATTACCATCAATAAATCATTCTTTGATAATGATGTATTTAAGATTTTTTTTATCATATCTAATAATCTTTATTATTCCATCTTCAATCAATTGTTTTGTTTCAATAGCAAAACCAATAATTCTTGGATAAAACGAATTCACTAATTGTTTCTTTTGGTCATTATTTAAATCATCCCATGAGTTTGCATTAGGAGGAACTTCACACATAAGACCATATTCTAGTCCTAGGTGTTGTAAAAATCCACAACCATGGCAATACATATCATAAAATCTTCTAAGAATTTCACCTGTTGCCTCATGCTGATTTATGACCTTATCTAACATATCAATCAATTTATTCTTATAATATTTAGGATAGTCAATATACTTATCTATAAGTTTTTCAATTTCATTTTTTACAAATTTACTCTTATAATCTAATGATATTAAATTAATATAATCATCATGTTTAATCAGCTTTTCAAGATATTCTGCTCCATAAACCCATTTTTCAAATTCACCAACCGATAGTTCCCCAAGTTTAAGAGACAAGTATTGTTTTTCTAAAATATTCAATAGTCTACTCACCCTCAATCTTTGATTGCCTAACAATTCTAAATTTCATTGATTTATAATCTAACTCTAGTTCAACATGATTATCCCAATTTATAAATTCATCACCTATTATTCTTAGTTTTGATCCCTTCCAACCTTTAAACTTAATCATATCTAAATGTATAGGTAATACTATCGGAGTCTCTTTCTTAATTGTTTCTTCAATTAAGGAAATGCCATAATGGTCTGAAACTATGTAATCGCCATCAGGTGATACTGTTAAGTTTATATAATTAGGATTATCTTCATAACATTGTAACTTACCATCTATCATACTTATTTGATATAAAAAATCAGAAGTTAACACTAAAATTGATTTAAACTTCTTAGAAAGAGCATGTCCTATATACTCACCTCTAAATTCACCACACCATTCAGAGTAATCATCGTTAATAAATTTAATCCACGTCCACTTTTGCGAATTCCATATACTTTGGATATCATATATTTTTTCATCAAACTCACCTGATAAAGGCTGGTTTATTTGTTCAGCACTAATAATCATACTACTACACCCATTTCCTTCCCATATTCTCCTTTATCCATACATTCACATACTATATACACATCAACTTTTTAAAATAAGTTAATTGTTTCAGACAGTTCTTATTTAATTTTATATAATCTACGATAATTTCTTTCTTTTTAAATTATATGATGAGAATACTTGTATTCAAAGAAAACCACAGTCATTTATGCTATGGTTCACCACTAATAATTCTAAATAATATTTTATCATTAATGTTAACAGTTCTACATATCTTAACCTGTATATGTATTTCTATAGATAATATTAAATAAAAGTGTTTCAAAATCATTTTCCTTTTTAAGCAGATAGTTATTTTAAATATAATGTATTCTTCTTGGGGTGTTCCCCATTAGTGGTACAAGCATAACTTGTCCATTTCATCTCTTATATCAATCTATCCTTAAACCAACTTCAACATGGTTGTGGTTCGTATTTATGATAGGTAAGTGAAAATCAATACTAAATCTATTTGACTACATAGATTTAGTATTGACTATTATGATTACTAGAATCACTTGAACCCAGTAACCACATCTGTTTTCATATATATAACTAAGCTCTTTATTTGTTGTTTTTGTCATTAAAGACTATTAGCAAATTAAGGCTCAGCTATATTCTTTTACAATTAATTTTTAATGAATTAATTGTAAAATGATGCCAATTAAATAATTTAAAATGTAGTTATTGTTTTGCGCTTCTAAACTAATCAATCTTTTTACCTACAAATCCTAATTTACCATTAATACTCACCCTGCCCAATCCTTCTTTAAAGGGATATACATCATCAAATTGAGGTTTTATTACTATATTACCTTTCTTATCTATATAACCATACTTATCATCAATTTTCACGCCAGCAACTCCTTCTGAAAAAGAGGTTGCACGTTTAAATTGAGGTTCTATAACTACCTCACCTGTTCTATCTATGTATCCCAACTTGCCATCAATTTCTACTTCAGCTAATCCTTCTGAAAAAAAAGATATAGAATCAAACTGAGGCTCTACTATTAACTTACCTGTTTTATCTACACAACCCCACTTCCCATCAATTTCTACTTCAGCAAACCCTTCAATAAAAAAATATGCCGAATCAAATTGGGGCTCTATAACTATTTTACCTGTTCTATCTACATAACCTTTTTTCCCATCAATTTCTATTACAGCTAATCCTTCTTCAAATTCAAGTATACGGTCAAACTTAGGGCCTAAAACTAACTTACCTGTTTTATCTATATATCCTCTTTTCCCATCAATTTCTACACAAGCTAATCCTTCTGAAAAAAAGGTTGCATATCCAAATTGAGGTTCTATAACTATTTTACCTGTTTTATCTATATATCCTCTTTTCCCATCAATTTGCACAACAGCTAATCCTGATATTTCATCCATAAACCAATCTGCTGTATCAAATTGAGGTTCTATAACTATTTTACCTGTTTTGTCTATGTAACCCCACTTATCATCAATCTTTACAATAGTCATACCTTTATAGAAAGGATAAGCATCATCAAATTGAGGTTTTATGACTATCTTACCTGTTTTATCTATATATCCCCATTTATCATCAAGCTTTACACAAGCCAATCCTTCTTTAAAAGGGTATACTCTATTGAACTGAGGTTTTATAACCATCTTTCCTTTTTTATCCATATACCCCCACTTATTATGGAGCTTTACATTAACAAGATTCTCTGAAAATAAGCCTATTTTTTCAAATTGAGGTTGTATGATTAAATCATACTCACTAATTTCTTTAGAATTTACTTCGTAATTTCTTAATAAATTCCAATGAATCAATCCTAAAGCTAATACAGAAGAAATAATCAATAATAATTTAGTTTGTTTTTTCATTTTTTCTCTCCCTTTATAATTTTAATACATATATTTTATTCAAATTCTAATGCTTTCATTTTTAATATGTTCCCACATTTAGT
Source organism: uncultured Peptostreptococcaceae bacterium (assembly GCA_942492135.1). GTDB lineage: Bacteria > Bacillota > Clostridia > Peptostreptococcales > Peptostreptococcaceae > Tepidibacter_A. The sequence goes on along the minus strand of CALODI010000009.1, from coordinate 153,480 downwards.
ACATACTTCAACAATAACTTCCGAACCCGTAGAAAAGAATTTATCTATAGGATATAATTTACCAGCCCCTTCAAATTTTCCTTTCCCAATTTTTATACAACCACATTCAGGACATTTCATTTTCTTTTGCTCCATAATAATACCTCTCTAGTATATTGCTTAAGTCTGAAAAAATGTATTTTTCAGACTTAATAATAATTTTATCTCACAATTTTTTAATAAAATATAGATAAATGATTGTTATGTAATTTACTACACAACACATATTTACCTAAAATATCTATAAATCCATACTCAGCCTTATCATATCAGTACATCTAATACCATTTTCAATAATTTCTTCTTGATAATATCTTATGAAAAAGTCTCTATCAATTCCAACTATACGAAATCCACACTTTTGATACAATGCAAGTTGTCCTAAACTAGAATTTCCTGTTCCGACCTCCAAAGTTTTTACTCCTAAGAATTTAGTCCTTTCTATTGCATCTAAAATCATAAACCGTCCTATTCCCATTCCTTGCTTTTCTTCCTTTACAGCTATATTTGCAAGTTCTATAGTATGAGGCCTTGTATTTATTAAAACATACACTCCAACAATTTCTCCCTTAATGAACGATATGTAACATAATCCTCTCTCTATATAATCATCTACAGCACTTTTAGAAGGATCTGCCAAAAGTAATAATTCATAAGGAACTTTTTCTCCTTTTACTAATTCTCGAATAATAACATCTTCTTTGACTCTATCCATATTTTACTTTACCTCCTGCTTTTTAAACTATTTTCACTAACTCACAAAATTATTTTTTATATCGTTTGGGAAAATACCTACGGTATTTCATAAATATAGCTTATAAATCGTCTGTTTTTTATTATATAATATTTTCCATATATTGTCTTAGCTTCTAACGTAGCAATTTTACAATATTTAATGAATTCTATGTTCTAAATAATCTTAAACATCCATATAATTGCATAAATACTCTTAAATCTAAAAAAGAGAATGCTTTTAACATTCTCTTTCACTTCATATAGCAGGTAATTATTTTTGAAATACATAGCGCATTCTTATTGGGGAATGCCCCATTAGTGGTACAAGCATAACTTGTCCAAAATCACAAACGAATTTATTTGGAAGTCATTTCAAGCTGTTCCCTATCCTAATTATTAGATGAGAATAGTCTCATAATTTTTAGCTATAATCCATCCGCTTAATCCATATGAAGAACTAATAACATAATAAGAATATTGCTCTTTAAATAATCTTTCCTCTAACTCTTCAATAGTATCGTAGCACATGGGCCAACAATAGTTTTTTTGTTTTTTTAATAAGTCACTATTATCTTTTATAAATTGAAAAATTTCCTGTTTTTCAATGCTAAAAATAATACTACCTTCTAGTTGATTCTCAAACATGTGAACTAACACATCAGAAAAAACTATATCAATGTTTTCTATTAAATCAGAACCATTATAGCGAGTATGCATTATGATTTTTCTATTTTCAAAATCAACTTCATATGATATTATTTCATTATCATGTATCCTTGACATATTATCACTCCTAAGCTATTAATATATTTATAAATTAAATATACCAAATTTAACATCATTTGATGCTATCTTATTTATAGTGTTGAATGATTTTAAGTATTACCATCAATAAATCATTCTTTTGTGATTATGTATTTAAGATTTTTTTCATCATATCTAATAATCTTTATTATTCCACCTTCAATCAATTGTTTTGTTTCAATAGCAAAATCAATAATTCTCGGATAAAACGAATTCACTAATTGTTTCTTTTGGCCATTATTTAAATCATCCCATGAGTTTGCATTAGAAGGAACTTCACACATAAGACCATATTCTAGTCCTAGGTTTTGTAAAATGTAGTTTTTGAAAAAAGTTAAACTGTTTATAAAAAAGTCGTATCGTTTTAAAAAAAGTTAAATCGTAATATAAGTATTATATTGATAAAAATATTTAAAACTCTGAAAATGGCATAGAATTACTTTTTCTGTTTGAGTATAAAAAATTTAAAGTGGAATTATACTCTTATATGTATAATTTAAAATTTTGTATATTCAACAAACTAATTTCTAGAAATTAGTTTGTTGAATATAGTTAATATAACTAAAAAATGAAGCTTAGTTAACTGTATTTTGTGAATTGATATAGTCAATTATTTGATTTAAATCTTTACGTTTTAAAATTTCACTTTGAAGTTCATCATTTAAATTAGCAACCTGTCTTGAGAGATTTTCTAATTCTTTTACATCACTGGTGATAGTTTTACCAGTATCTTGAGATACAATATATCCTTGAATACTAGATAAATCATTTATCAAATCAAATAAGTAAGATTCAAGGGGAGATATATCTATTAAGTATCGATGATATAAAATATATGATAAATTTTTAGATCTATAATAAGCAGATAATAACTGTTCATTAGCTGCATATAATTTTGAATAAATTTCAGTTGAATCTTTAGTTGATGATATCTCTTTTAGGCTTGTATTCACAAAGGAGATATTTGCTTTTATAATAGTAAATTCATGCTGAATGTTCTCAGATTTAGATAGTCCTGGTATACCTACATAGTTTCTTGCAACTAGAACTACATTAAAAAAGAGAGATACAGTTAAAATAATATAAATAAGTTTACGTTTCATAGTCCCTCCTTTTAACTACCCTGGATTATTTACAAGATACTCTTGACTAAATTCATTTGTTTAATCAAACATTCCCTTTACATTTCCTTCTTTAATTAAATTTCCTGTCTTATCATATGCTTTACCATTTATAGGTTCTCCATCTATTAACTCTCCTTCAAAAAATAAATTACCATTTTCATCATATAATTTTCCTTGACCATCAAAAGTATCGTTCTTAAAATCACCATCATATTCTAAGCTACCATTTTTATAATATAATTTACCATTACCATGTGCTAGATCATTCTTAAAATCTCCTTCGTATAATACATTCCCATTTTCATAATATAGCTTACCTTTCCCATGAAAAATTCCATCTTTAAAATTTCCTTCATATGCTACATTTTCATTTTCATAATAACCTTTACCTTTTCCATGAGGAAGTCTATCTTTAAAATTCCCTTCATATTGTAACTTTCCACTTCCATAGTAAGATTTTCCTTTACCATTTGGTGAATAATCTAAAAAATAACCTTCATATTCTATATTTCCATTTTTGTAATATGATTTTGCAAAACCATTCTCAATATTCCCTTCATATCGTCCTGTTTTAATGTAATAATAATCAACAGCAGGTCCAATTCCAAATGTAAGCAAAAGAACAATAGTTGACCATATTAATGGAGTTTTTAAAGAGGCTTTCTTGCCACCATTTTTTATATAGTCTTTATATAATTTTTCTTGTTGACTTTTTAAGACAGCTGAAACTCCTATATTTACACTGGCCCAAGATGTGGTTAAATCAATTTTTTCACCTATGATAATACTTAAGCATATGGAAGCAATATACCCTATAGTAATAGTTAAAATAAGCTTTTTTTTCTTATCCGCGTATCCGAGTCTTCCATAGTTAATCGCACTCATTATTCCAGCAATAAAAAAAGAAACTAATGATCCTATTATCATTATTGACTTAGGACTCCAAAGACCTTTATCATTTAAATCTTTTCTCATATTTTCATTTCCCATAAATAATTCTCCTTGTTTAAATTATATAATTATTATTCCGATTTAATATAAATAAAATACAAAAATAAAACCTTTGATAAATCAAAGGTTTCACTAAATTACTTGATATAACACACATTATTGTATAAAATCTTAACTTTGCTTAAACAGATTAAGATTTAAGTATCATATTATTACTTCTGAATATTTCCTTATTCATGTTCTATACATTTAAATATATTCATATACTTTATTAAATATAATTAAAAGGAAGGTGACTCCAAGTCGCCTTCCTTTTAATTAGCAGGTAATTATTTTTAAAGTATAAAAAGCATTCTTGTTGGGGTGTGCCCCATTAGTAGTACAAGCATGACTTGTCCATTTTTTAATAACAAAATTCTTTTCGACCTGAATATATTAATATCTTATAATCTTTATTATATGTTTCAAAACACTACATTCGTTTTTGAAAATTTATTTTAATAAATCTTTATTTAACTCTATCCATTGATAGATGATTTGTCTTAACTTTTTAGTTTGAACTACATACTCTTTAGAAACACCCTTTGGTGTAAAATACAATATAATTTTAGTTACATCCTTATAGATTTCTAAGTTGCATATATTACCTCCTATATCCTCTATATTACATCCCCTGTTCAATACCTTTTCAATATAAGGAAGAAAAATAGCTTCTCCGAATGTTATGATATCATCTAAAACATATTCTATTCCAACAAGATCAGTATTATAAAATTTAAATGTTTTAAAGCGTAATTCATTTTCTACTATTGAGTATTTATAGTCCATCATTGTTTACTCCTTTGCTAATTATAACTTATCTATATATAGTTACTTTTTTAAATAACAACGTATAATCAAGATAATATATTTGTACCTAAAAAGTACTATAGTCCTAACATTCTTTTGTTCCCAAAGCTCAAATCTACATATCAAAATTCCAAGTTCATGGAAATAATTTTTTAATTACAAATCAACTATATCTATCTTAGACCAAACTCCATTAAACCCTTGTTCTTCCATATAAGTTGAAAAATCCTTAAAATTTTCTAATATTAATGGCTCGTGTTCTAACCACATTGCTTCACATTCATCACAAATCTGAACTATAATATTAAATTCTCTAATTATAGCTTTATGTACAACTCCATTACCGTCACATCTGGGACATACAACCATTTAATTACCTCCTTATTGATTTGCTGGATAAGGTATAATTATTTTTGAAATTTTAGATTTTACCAAAATAATTTTGCATCTCCTATAATTTGAGATAACATTATGTAAATATCCCTAATGGACAATACATTATTTATTAAACAATGCTTTCACATCAACTATTCTATTATTACATATAAACATTTATTGTAACATAGTCAATTTTTATGTTCTAAGATAACTTCATATACTTTTATAAATATCCTTTAAATATAAAAAATAAGATGCATCAACAGCATCTCTATAATTAATAAGCAGATAGTCATTTTCAAAATATAAAATGTATTCTTGTTGGGGTGTGCCCCATTACTTGTACAAGCATGACTTGTCCATTTTTCTAATCACTATTTGAAGCAAAGTTGTAATCAATACTATAGTCATCTAGTATATTCCTAGCTTCAAGCACTCTTGGATCATTCCATGGCACAATACGATGAACTTCATTCTTATATGGTGTAACAATACTAGCTGCTTTTAACTCCCCTCAAACAATATCTGATGCAAAAACTGATACGGGGTAAATTCCAAGTACTGTTTCTTCTATTATGTTAATATAAATATTTTTAAATGGGACGTTGTTTATCATATACTATTTTACATTAACAATTCTAATATTGAATATAAAACTCATTCTAATATAGCTATTTTCTATCTTTTAGATAATTCTATATCTATATACTTTTTTATAAATAACTCTGAATAAAAAAAGAGATTATTAAATAATCTCTCTTTGATTGAATATGCTTGTTATTTCATTTAGACTATCTAAATCTGTATTTTCATTTAACATAACCTCAGCTATCATTTCTTTTAGTTTTTGTTTATCAATCAATTCAATATTACACAATGGAGCATGTTTTATAGCCGTTGATGTAAATTCTGATGTAGTAACAAAAAATGCTCCGTCTGCACCTGATGTTATCATAGCTGAATGTAACTTCTGTAAATATCCTCTACCTATTTTTTCGCTTGAAAATCTCTTAACTTCCACCACATATTTTCGCTTTATATTATTTTCATCTTTCTTCCATAGAATAATATCTTTACCACCGTCATTTGACGCCTTTGTAACCTCTGCTTTATATCCTAGGCATTTAAATATTTTAGCTACATAATGTTCAAACTGTATTCCATTAAAAGCTTTCAATATATCATCTATGTTTATATCCTTAGCTAAACATTCTTGCCTTTGTTTGTTTTCCCATTCCTTAATTTTATCACTCATTAAATATCTTAATCCAAACAGTAGTAAAGTAAATACCATAGCCACTGCAAGAACTCCTGAATTGTTATAAATATAATTTAGAGTATTGTATACGGTTATACTTTTAATCCAATTTACAATACCATTAAATACTTGTATAGCTAAAACTCCTGCAAATACTATCATAAATAAATATGGTGCTAAATTTCCTAGTCTACTTCTTCTACGTGCCATTAAATCACCTTCTAATGTTTTCTTTTAGTATGTGTATTACTCTTTATAATATTCGCAAGAAAGCATTTATAATAGAAGGTATTTTTCTACTTCCTCATCTTCCAGGAAGAGTAGCCCCTCTTATTTAAGATTAAACAATGTATGTAAACGTATCATAAAATCTTTATCAAGCATATTGTGTACTTTTATAATACTATATTCTATAATAAGAAACTATTTTTTCAACACAAAAATGTGATTCTCACTATTAACCCTCACCCCTAGGTTATCTCCCCTACTGAACACACTAAAAAAGAAGGTGATTTTAAGTCTCCTTCCTTAATTAGCAGATAGTTATTTAAAAATATATAATGCATTCTTTTTGGTTTGTGCCCCATTAATTGTACAAGCATTACTTGTCCAGTAGATTATATAATTTGAACATGTCTTCCTTCAACTTTATTATTAGACAACATCACATGATTTATATATCCGAAACAGCTAAGCAATTTATTTTTTTATATTAGTTACTTTCACTATTTTTTATAGATATACATATTATATTACTATTCATTACTTAACAAGCTCATCTCCTAGATATTCTATTCTTTCAATTACTTTTCCATAATCATTCTTATTACTACTTTTTTTCATTATATGATATTTTTTCATTGGCTCCACATCTGACGACCATATACTTGCGATTATATCATTTCTATGGAACTCTAGCCTATCGCTATTAAATAGTTCTTCACTAGGCTGCCAATCTCTGGATAACTTTTTGCTTTCTCTGTAAAAAAATACTCCTATAAGTTTATTTTTATTTTCTGCTCCTACTATTTCTTTATTTATAGGATTATCTTCGATAAATTTTTCAACTACTATTTTTAGTTCATGTAAATCTGTAGGAGGATTAATAATCATATAATGCTTTCTTATATTATAGTTTTCTCCATCAGGAGAATGATAGCTTTCTTCTGTATTTTCAATTTCAAATATATGTGTTCCACTTTGTTTTTTTGTAAATTCTTCTATTTGTCCATATAGAAAAAATGATATGAGAACAACTAGTATTAACATAAATTTATTTTTAAAGATTATTGTATTCATCAATTCAACTCCCCTTCAAATGGAATATCAAATTCCATTATAGTTACAAAAGGTTTGTATTGTCCGTTATATCCATCATAATGTTGCAATACAAACCAAGCTCTAAATCCAGCCAGATAACCATATTTTTTTTCAACATCTGGCAAATCTAAACCAAAATGATCATAAATACGAAAATGCAATGTCCCTTTAAATTTATTATTCTCAACTGAATAGTCTCTCACATCTATGGTATTTCCCCATGTATCATGTACACTCATCGTAAGTCCTCCAAAAATATCTGTAAGTGATTTGAATACTGGATACGTTGCATTATCTTGAATATATAGATCTAATGCATTTCCTTGGGTATACTCTAAAGCTGATATATTCCCATTATTAGCTTTTAACTCTTTAATAAATTGTGATTTAACTAAGTTAATATAGTCTTGGGTTGTAGAATGTTCTCTTGCATAATTTGTTAAAATTTCATTACTATAATCTGCTCCTCCACCAGCTTTAAAATGATCAATTAGATTTATAAGAACATCTTGCATTTCTCCCATTGAGAATAAGTCCGTTGCCATCACTTCAAAACTCTCAAAAAGAATTTCTGGGTGATCTAAATTTGATATTTCAACCTGGAATAATAATGAAATATTACTTATTTCATCCTCTGTGAAATCATTTGTTATCATATCGGCTGCTATACTTCCGTCTTTATTAACCCCTTGACCTTTTGATGACTGAAAAATGACAATTCCATTAACTTTTAGTGTAGCAAAAGTCTCGTTTTTCTTAGTATTCAAATCATATTGTGTGGCTGTATTTCTAGATGCACCTAATATTTGATATACGCCATACTCTGTAGGCGTAAATTGTGCACTATAGCTTTCACCTTCTGTATTTCCAAACCATGTTTTATTTCCACTTGGATCTGTAACCTCAAACCCTACGTGGTGTGCATTTTTACTAGACACAGTTATTTCTACACTCTGATTAGTTTTAATATTATTTGGAATTTGCAAGATAACTACACCTAATGGAAATAGATAATCGTACCATGTAGTTGCTCCTACTAGTCCCCTCAACTCTTTTTGATTCCCACCAAGTAAAGTAGAATCTTTAAATGCATTTACAGCTATTAAAGTTTGTTGTCCAAAATCTCCATCTATAGTTCCTAGTTCGTACCCTCTTCTATTTAGTTCAGTTTGCATTTTAGTTACTTTTGCACCTTTTGAGCCCAGTGCAAGGTAAAATTCACCTTGTTTAATAAGTTCATTCCAAGTATTATTCCCTACAATTCCATCTTCCACTAAGTCTTTAGATTTTTGAAATTCTTTAACTGCTTCGTAGGTACGACTACCATAAAATCCATACTCAGTGTTAGTCATGTCTAAGTGACCAAGTATAACTAGTTTAGCCTGTATATTTACAACATCATTACCTGTAGAATTTATATTTAATAAAATATAACCACTTGGATCATAAAAGTTTACTGGATTATTTAGACAGTACAGGTATACATTTTGATGTATAGGGGTATCAAAATGATCTTTAAAGCTATCCTTACTTATAAATCTTCCTATTTTAGGATCATAGTAGCGTGCATTTAAATAGTAATATCCTGTTTCATCATCAAAGATATAACTAGAATATTTAAATGGGTTGGCATCTTTTAAAAGCTTACCATCACCAGTTAAAACAGTTCCTGCTTCTTTTGTTATATTTCCAAAGCCATCGTATTCATATGAAACTACTTTTTCTCCATTTTGATCAACTAACCCAACTACACTTTGGTGATTATCAAGAATATACCAATATGTTTTAGGATTTGCGCTTGTATAGTCCACAAAGCTTAAAAGCTTATTGTCTTCATCTCTTGTAAAAAAGTATTTTAAATTATTATTTTCATCTGTGATTCCGGCAATATCTCCAGCCATATAGTAGTAGTTGTTTTTTTCATTATTTACAGTTTTGCTTGTTCTATGATCCTTATCATTGTACCCAAATGAAACAATAGTATTATTAGTTGTTTTTGATTCAATTAGTTGATTATTTGAATTAAATTTATTTATTAATTGTCCATTTTCATTAATATTTCCATTTTCATCGTAGATATAAGAACTATTATCGCTTGATTCAATTAATTGATTATTATCATATTCATAAGTGAGTTTATCCTTATCTTTACCTAATTTTACTTCTTTTTTTAATCTATTTCCACTTTTATCGTATTTGTAAGAAATTTTTGTTATTAGTTTACCCTCTGAGTTATAGTAAAGTTCATCTGTCATTTGATGGTATCTCTCGCGTGAAAACTTTTTTGTTTTATGGTACTTATATTCAACATATTTTCCTGTGACATTATCTTTTTTCATTATAATATTATCAAATTTATCATAAGTGAAAGTGTAATGTGTTAAGGCTATGCCATTTGAGTTTTCTACTAATAAGCTTTCTACACTACCTGCTTTATTGTATTTATATTTTTTAACTAACTGAATCTTACCACTCTTATCTTTAATTGTAGAAGTTAATATTTCCCCATTTTCATTATATTCAAAAGATATATTGTTTTGTTGAATATCAGATATATTATCATTTAGACCATCTTCATTGTATGATAGTATTATTGAATTTAAATTTTCAAACTTAGTATCTAAGATAATATCGTTTGTTAATTTGATTGGTGTGGAGTCATCTAGTATCTCTTCTTTATTATTTTCTAATACATTTGGTGCAAACAAATCGTTATATATAAATTCTTGTTCCTTTGTTAAAACCTTTGTATTTACTTTATTTTCAAGCTTATTAATATTACTTGTAGCTGATGCAAATGCAGTTAAATTAATTGATGATATAGCTATTAGCGTAATTAATATAATACAAGTTATTTTTTGAAAGTTATATACCTTTTTTAGGTTCATATTATACCTCCCTAGTAAGATTAAATTTTAAATGTCAATATAAACACAAAAAAAGAGAAAACACTTTAAAAAGAGACTTCTCAAAATTTTTAACACTAAAAACATATAAAAAAACTACTTAAATAAAAATCTGTATTTTGATTACAGTTTTACTAAATAGTTTTTTTACTTATTTAGAGTTTATATATACAATTTTTATAAGTTTGAAATTTTAAAAATAGACTTGAAATGTTTAGAATATTAACTTGTTATAATAGAAAGTTTAATACAAGTATAAGATATAACTCCTAAACTGTAGATAAGGTTTAAAGAAAAGTTTAAATTCAGTTTTTGGTGCGTACTATATTTACTTTAAGTGATAAATCTTAAATGATAAATCTATTGTACCATGTATAATATCATTTCCCTTCATGTAATTATTAGATTTTGTTGTATGTATTCTCTTTATTTCCATTGATTTCATACTATATACTTAGCTTGATATCTATATAGTTCTTCTCTTATTTCTAGAACTTATGATCTCAATATTCTGATTGTCAGGCACATTTGTTGCAACTTCAATCATCCTTGAATTACGATTCATTTCACAACCACTAATCCTAGGTAATATATTTTTATTAATGTTCTATAAATTTCAATATACTCATATACTTTAATAAATAAAAAAAGAAGGTCACTGTACGTCTCCTTCCTAAATAAGCAGATAGTTATTTTAAATATAATGTATTCTTCTTGGGGTGTGCCCCATTTTTGGTACAAGCATAACTTGTCTGTTTTTTTAGATATTCTTTCAATTGAATATATTGAGCTATTTTATAACAGAAAAAGAATACACTATTCTCTTGTATATTTGTCTCCTTTAGAATTTGAAAAAATAAACCCGCTCAAATAGACTATTTATTATGTCTACTTAATCGGGTTTAGTCTAATTCACACCAAAATGAAAGCGTGTGCTGTTAATAATCTCCCATAATCATATCCCGATAACTTCCGAAGATGAATTCTTCTTTTACCTGACAGATGAATTTAGCATCCGTTATTAAACGATATACCGTAACTGCCAATCCACCTAAATCGAGTAGCTTTAAATCTCCTGTCACAGCTACCACAGCTAAGTTGGATGAGGATGCTACCAAATTAGAATAGCTAAGTATCTTTCTAGTTCTCACTTCGTACAGTTTCCTATCCATTGTACTTACACCATCAAAAAACAAACCATGAACCATGGCTATCATAGTGTTGATAAGAATTGCATATGATGCCTGCTTTCCAACATTTATAACATTCGCCATATCTAATCCATAGTCAGCTAATTCTGACGCTAATTTAGGATTTACAACTGATACAATAGGAAGTGGTAAACTATGCTTTGTATTAATATCTGACTTAAGATGTATTATCTCTTTCATCAATGATGCTCCAACAATAGTTTTTCCCTCCATACCACAGTTCAGCATCTTATTCATAGTATTACTTAATACCAATTCAGTTCTGGCATGATTTTTGAAAAAATCTCTCCCATTATCATTTGTATAAATATGAAATGACTTAAATGAGGATGTTGTTAATGTAGCTGTTGCAATATTAGCTGTTCCGAAAACCAAACCTAATAATGGGTCATGTCCAATTGCTGTAACACGATGTCCCATTTTCCCTCCACCGCTCAATGCTCCATTTGCACCAATGTTGGCATCAAATGGAACGGGGTTGGATATAATTTCTTCAAGTGAAGGATTGTAATATCTATGTTGTCTATTCGAGTGTTCTTCTGAATGTCCTGCAGTATTCTTTGCTGCCGTCTGGTCATCAAGTCTCTGTGGAAATTTCGTTAATAAATACTGACGAGCAATCTGTAATCCAATTGCCACAAACAAAAATCCCATATCAACCTTTGTAAGACCTGTCTGCTTACAAAATTGTTCATCTAAATCATCGAGAATCTGTCCTGTGTTTTCAACTACATTTCGTACACGGCAAGTTTCAGTATATCCTTGTTCAAGACCACTCACTGTATCATCTAAAGCAGAAATAATTCTATTTTTTCTATTACGAAAATCCTCACTTCCCATGAGCATCACCTCATTTACAGTAATATTTTGAGTTCTGCAATCTTCATCTGTTCCTCTGAAATTGCATCAAATAAATCATTAATCATATCTAAAAGTTTTTGAATTTCTTTCGAACCCTTATTCTTTAATTCCAGCAATTTTTTTTTCAATCTTGCAATTTTCTTTTCATAAAGTTTCCTAGCTTCAGCATATCCTCTTTGCTCTGCTTCTCTTAATTTCTTCTCCTTATGATTATATATCAGCCCAAGAATATCAACTATAGCTGGGCCTCCAACTAACAACGTTCCGGCAGCCAATGACTTGGTAACATCACCGGTAGGAATATTATATTTTGTAGATACACCTTTGGTTTTACGCTTTACTTGATTTTCCAGTTCTTCTTTCTGTTTCTCTAAATTTTCTAACTTAGATATTAAAGCCTCTGATTTGGAATCGTAGCTTTTCTTTTGGTTTTCAATAAGTTCTTTTGTAGCCTTGTACTCATCTTCAATTGCCTTAAACGCTTTTCCATATTCTTTGGCTGCTCTTTCATATCCCTGTTTCTTTCCTTCTGTTTCGACATCTTTAAATAGCATATCAACTTTTTCAACGATGCTTGGTCCTTTATCCAATAATCTACCTCCAAAAGGCTTTCTACCAAAACCGCCTCCAAAGCCTCCACCAAACAACCCCATATCGTACCCCCTCAATCTCTCAATTTTACCCTAACAACTCACGTATCTTTTCTGTAAGTATTGCTTTTCTTGCCTCATAAAACTTTTCGAAGTCTTCTAATTCAAGCGAAAGATCCTGCGGAATCATAGCCTGTTTACAAAATTCCACCCTTTGCTGATTGTTCATATCATTGTAATAATCAATGAGTCGCATATCACTTTTGCTACCATTACTTCTACCTTCAAGCAAATGTAAATTAGGTACTCGATTGCGCATTCCACGCCATCTTTTCCAATCTTCTATAGTAACAGCTACAGGTTTGCTTTCATTGAACCTGCTATCTGGGTGAAGATGGTCTTGCTCATATTTAAAGTTTTTATTTGTCCATTCAAGATTCAAGTAGTAAAGAACCTCTCCGGCAACTCTGCTACCTTTTTCTGAGTTGAGTACATCTTCAATTTTACCATCTGTAACTCTAAGATCATTCATCTGGTCGAGCATTTCAATTGTAATTTCATAGTCAAAGCTGTTGATATTACTCTTCATCTGTTGTAGCTTACCTGTAGTACCGGATTGGAAATAAGTAAAGAATATCGCTCTAAGTAAATAAGCACGAACACCCTTGATGTTTTTATCGTAATCAGGATTATAGTAAATATAATAGATAATCGGCAACAATACATTCCAGCTACTTGAAAAACGGCTTACGTCAATTTGCATTTCCTTAAGTAGACTTTCTAAATTTGTAAGTGCTTTCTTGAATCCGTTCCAATCGTTTTTCAAATCCTCTGCAATCTTTTTGTTAATGTTAGATTTTACAACGTCACCATACAGCATTAAAGCAGAACGGATGATAAAATCCGTACCAAATCCTTCATATGAGTCAATAAGAATTTTACCAAACTCGGTTTTTGCACTTGGCCAGTATGCCTCAAGAATCGACATCGTTATTTCGGATTTACGCAGTGCTTTCCCACCACTATTGAACCTTACAAACATCTCAAGAGCATCATCTTGTTTCATGTCCATAATTTCCGTATATCTTACTAATTTTTCGACAAAAATCTTATTATACAACTTTTTCAGAATGTTTCGTGCGTAATCCTTGCTATCTGCCGGAACATTAATGAGTTCTTCTTCAATTGCTTTTTCTCTTGTAGTTTCATTCTGGAATCTCTTATCAAGGATGTTCTTCACCTCAAACTGGGTTGGACTCAATCTTCCAACTTTTTCACTAAACTTAATGTCGAATTTCTTACTATTATACTCTTCCTTATCAACAGATATCTTATTCTTGTTCAGTTCTATCAGCAGTTTAGTTACTATCTTACTCCCGGTCTTTTTTCTGGCGTAATTCGGACGTATGTGTGCTTCCCCGAACAATGATAAAAACAGTGATGTTAACCTTTGCTGTCCATCTAATACCGCCGTATCAGTATTCTTAACGTTTATGCTCATCAACTCATAATTAACACTGTCCGCCTGTTTTCTGTTATTAAATGTAACCTCTGATAAAAAACCGCAAAAATATGTATCCCATGTCACATTGGAGTCATCAACGTGCCAAAATAGAAATGTAGCAATAGGGTAATCCAACAAAATGGAATCCCATAGTTTTTCAATTTGCTCCATCCCCCAAACGAATTGTCTTTGAAACGCAGGCATTACATATTTTCCGTCTTTGATGTTTTGTAAAGCCGCATATATTGTTATGCTGTTATCTATCAATCTGCTCATTATCTCACCCCTTAATCACAAAAACTTGATTTATATCTCATGAGTGTATCTTCAGCCTCATGCCAAATCGTTACTGTTTCGCCATCATCCTCGAATACCTTGCCGTGGCTCTTTGGACCATCAATCTTCATCTGTGAATAATTGTTTTTGAAAGTAGGCACATACAATTCCGAAACATCTCTGTCACTACATAAACGTTCCATATCATCAACAGTTGCTCTGCCTGTTGTTTGTAGGCATTTAAAATATGTACGAATAATATAACATTATTTTCCACAATATAAATATTATATCATATAACCCATTTAATAATATATATGTTTACTATGCAATATTTCCATCTCTACTCCTAACTTTACATACTATAACTTCTACTCATTTATCCAATATATTTCTTAAAAACGTCTTAATAAATCACAGTTGCTTGAAATGCGACGTATTACTGCTAATTGTAATATATTATTGTTAGTGTTCTATATATTTCAATATACACATATATTTTTATAAATAACCTAAACTCAAAAAGAGAATGACTTAGCCATCCTCTTTTTCTTCAAAGCAGGTAATTATTTTTCAAACTATAAAACGCATTCTTATTGGGGTGTGACCCATTTTTGGTACAAGCATAACTTGTCTATTTTTTCTAATAATTCTATACTTAAATCAATTTTCTATATTTCACCACAGACAAAATCTATAGCAAAATTCATAGCATAATTCCCCAAATTACCCTAATGGGCAGTTTGATTATGGAATTGACCTCAGTAAAGGGGATGTGCTTAGCGAACACAAATATTTTGTTAGGTTCAGTAATTTACGAAATAAACCACTATACTAAAGATACTTATCCATATAAATCAACAATATAAATCGCTTTAATCTCTCTGTATTTGTTTTAAACTTCTTTTCGATTCCCATTGAAGCTGTTTAACCTTCGAATTAGAATATTCCCTTAATAATTCTATTGATTTCGCATTCGGAAACGCTTGTAAAGCTCGAAGTAACTTCCAAATCATTAAGTCATCATTTTTATACTTAATAAATAATTCCATGATATCACTAAAACACTCATCATTATTGTTATAATAAGATATAAAACCTATAGCATCAATTGCTTCAATTATTTGTCCATATTCTCCATTATGTAAGCATTTTTTTAGCTGATTAAGTGCAGGCACACCTATTTTACATATGGTTCTAGCAATTATATCTCTAGGTAGGGGGTAATTATTTTTATTAAATGGTTTATCTGGAAGTACTTTGTGTTGATTACTTCCAATTCTACCTAAATATTTTATTAATGGTGGACTAGCTTTTTCACCAGATAAACTTATGGATTCTGTAATAGCAATTTTTGTATATAGCTTTTTTTCTATTATTAGAGATTCAATTAGAAAAGTTATAGTTTCTTCATCTTTATAATTTTCCAACAATCTTGCAGCTATAGTCCTCTCTATAGAAACTTTAGACTTCAATAATTGGATTAACTCTTTTTTCGTACACTCCTTATAAATTAATAAATCATTCTCCTCTATGTATCCCCTATTTCTAAGTTGTGTTAGATTGCTTTTTATTATATTCACCTTCTTACTATTATAAAATCTCAACAACAAATTATTGTCACTAATATCCTAGTAAATTATTGTACATAACTACGATATTCTCAACACTCATGAATTAAGTATTCATTTATTCAACTTCCCACTTTAGACATTAAGAGCTTGTACCTACTAGACAATCCGTTTATAATATATAAAATATGTAAATACTATAGACAAGAGGTGGTTATATGCAAGCTAACACAACTTGTCCTTTAGTTGAACAATGTCTAAATTATCTTATTGTAATTAAAGGCCGTTCTGATAATACAATTAAAGAATATCGTACAGATTTACTTATGTTTTTCAATTATATCATGAACTTACATAATATTCCTATTCCTAACGAAAACTTTGCTAAAGCAGATTTAGAATTCATAAAAGCTATTACTTTAAATGATATGTATGCATTTATTTCTTATTGCCAAAAAACATTAAATTCTTCAACTGGAACTAGAGCTAGAAAAATAGTATCCATACGTCAATTTTGGAAATATCTCAAAACTAAAGCTCATCTCATTAATAATAATATAGCAGAAGAATTAGAAACTCCTAAATTACCAAAGCGAATACCTAAATATCTTAACTTAGAAGAATCTGTTCGCTTATTACTTGAATGTAAGAAATCTCCAAGAGATCATTGCATAATTACTATTTTTCTTAATTGTGCATTACGCTTATCAGAACTAGCTAGTTTAAATATTAATCAGGTAAACAATGATATTTTAACCGTAGTAGGTAAAGGCAATAAAGAACGTAAAATCTTTCTAACTCCTGCTGCCAAAAAATCTATAAATGATTGGTTAAAAATTAGAAATTCAATTAACGTTAATACTAATGCATTATTTATATCTAGAAACAATAACTGTATTACTACAAGAGCTATCCAAAATATTGTAAAAAAATATGTTATCGCTTCTGGACTTGATCCAAAATCCATATCTACTCACAAGCTTCGTCATACTGCAGCAACGCTTATGTATAAGTATGGAAGAGTTGATATTCGCTCTCTTTAACAAATTTTAGGTCATGAAAGTGTTGCTACAACTGAGATATATACTCATATTGATGAACATCAATTACAGTCTGCTGTAAACTCTAATCCATTGGCTATGATGTTTAATTAATTTTAAAAAATATCTGCTATATGATTTCTATAGCAGATATTTTTTGGCTAATGCGAAATTGTATTATGCTCAAATTTTTATTTATGATATCGTTCACCGTAACTATATAATCAACAAACTAAAAGGAGCAGAATTCTGCTCCACCTTTTGTAAAACTTAGTAATTAGCTATATTCCACTTTACATCTCCAATTCTTAAATTCAGTATTATAATCCTGAAGTAATTCAGTCACCACTTTTGCATCACTTGGAATTTGTTCCTCAATATTTGCCCATCCTAATAACACAAGCTTGTTTGGCATTTCTACAAGTCCTGTAATAGCATCCCAAAAGGCATTCCAATTCATACCATAAAAATCTGGGAATCCTAACTTATCCTTAAGTACTTGATGAAGTTCTACAACATTCTTTACTTGCGATAAATCAACCTCAATTTTTTTCAATTCTCTCGTCCATTCTTTCCCTCCACAAAAATCGATTTGACAATAATATTCTTTTATCTAAATCAGCGATTTAGTCAAGCTCTCCTAAAAACCAGACAAATTCATGGTATAAAAATAATCCAAGGACATATATTAGATATGTTATCCTTGGATTTCTATAAGTTTTTTATAAAACTGCTTCTACTCTCATCAATTTATTAACTATCTACTTATATACTTACCTTCTTTCATATTACTCTACAAAAATTAATCTATTATTAATTTTTGTAACTCATCAATCGTTAAATTAAATACGTAATCCTGATTGTCTAATGATTTTTTTCCTAATTGTTCTTTACGATCCTTTAAACCTATAATCTTCTCCTCAATAACAACTATAGTAATCTTTACTATATACACTTAAAAATCTATTGTTTTATATTCGTAGAAAAATTCTTGCCCTAAATTTTTTATTTCCAAGATATATCTGATTCTTTTCTTGGTACTGTTCTTACATATTTAACGTTAGGGTATCCTATTACCATACATGTTACAATTTGTTTTCCTTCCTTAAGCCCAATGAAATCTTTAATTTTTTTACTTTCCTGAGCTGCTTTTACAAAAAATCCACAAAATAATGTTCCTAGTCCTAAAGCATTGGTCATAAGCTCCATATTAGAAGAAGCTAAAGCTCCATCTACCTGCGAATCAGCTGTTACTATTACTACTGCTGGAGCATTAAAAAATAGTTTATCATTTTCATTAGGATTTTCTTTATAGAATTCATATAGTCTTATATACGCTTCAGCATATCTCCTCTTAAATCCCATCGTTTCTTGCGTTAAATTAGCTAATATATTCTTTCCCATTTCATTTAAAGTTTCTAATGCCAACGCTTTTAATTCCTGTAATCCTTCTCTTACTACTATATAAGATACCTCCTGAAAATTCCCCCCTGTTTGAGTAAATCTTCCAGCTTCTATAATTTTAGTGATTTTATCTTCTTCTACTTGCTTCTTTTCAAATTGTCTTACGCTTCTTCTAAA
The DNA here is from genome assembly GCA_942492135.1 of uncultured Peptostreptococcaceae bacterium. Taxonomy (GTDB): domain Bacteria; phylum Bacillota; class Clostridia; order Peptostreptococcales; family Peptostreptococcaceae; genus Tepidibacter_A. Next base: position 134,482 of record CALODI010000009.1, on the reverse strand, counting down.
TTTTATAAAATTTAATAAATTATCAGCATCTACTAAAAAATCTTCTTTATTATAATCTTTTACATCTCCCATATTGTATTCATCTATTGATACTGCATCCTTAGGACATATCGCAATACAATGTCCACACTTGAGACAGGTTACATTATTAATTTTGGCTTTACCATCAACTATTTCTATATCATTTGGGGAACAATCCTTAACGCATTGTCCACATCCTATACACTTTTCAACATCTACTTTCATCATTTAATCATCTACTCCTTACGTTCTCATATATTTTTGATATATCAATCCATAACATTTATAATTATTTTATTTCTGAATTCCACGTCAATAAATTTTCTTCTAAAAACAAACTGATTTTATGAAGAATCCAGTGCCTTACTGTTAGATTTTACTACATTCACCACCTCCTTGTAGGGGTAATTGAAGGACATTTTCATAATCACATTACTTTCTGTTTATTTTTACCTGTTGCAGTATATCTTCCAGCTTCAATGATCTCTTCAATGATTTTTTTTCTACTTTTGTTTTTTATTAGAATCAATTACCTCATTTATATGACCTACTAAATCAGTAAGCCCACCTACTCGTGAATCAATATCTATATAATAAAAATTCATTGTTCCTTCTTTTCTCATAGAAATCAGATTGGCATCACGAAGAATTTTTAAGTGATGTGAAACAGCAGGTCTTGATAAATGAGTCCTCTTTGTAATCTCTCCTACTCTCATTCCTGTTGAACATGTAGATTCCATCAATGCCATAAAGATTGACTGCCTCGTTTCATCACCTAAGGCTAATAAAATTTTTTGACTCTTTTTAAAATCTTCTTTAATTTGTTCTATTTTTTCATCGATCATGGTTACCCTTCTTTCTAGTTCTTAAGTTTAAACAATCAAACCATTACTTGTAGTATACCACATATTTTTCTAACTTAAATATTGAGAAAGAAAATCGAGACGAATCATTCGTCTCCTTGCTATAGCATTTAGAAACATATTTTCCAAAAAAACCGTTATTTATGATAGTCGAGTAGAGAAAGCCCTCACGAACTTTCCCCCTCTCAGATCCGTACGTGCCCAATTAAGGCATACGGCTCTTCATATTATTTTAGGTTTTGGTGCAAAATTATAAATTATAAAAAATACCCATCAAATTTAATATTTCCTATGCCTTAACTCTCATAATTTTATTTATGAACTCAATTTCACAAAGGACACATTGAATTTCTTCAACCTGCCCTTTCCTAATCATATTCATTGCTTCAATTCCACAAATAGTTTTTTCTGCTGTTTCAAAACTATGAAATCCTAACATATTATTTACCTTTCTTTTTATAAACCTATGGTCTTGTTCTATAATATTATTTAAATACTTAACTTGCCTTATGCTTGTTCTACAATCTATATCTCCTTCATATATGAGTTCTGGTATACCTACCTCATATGCTTGATTTTTATCTACTGTTATCACCCTTGGTTGTTGATTATGACTGCATCTTAAAGCTTTCTTGAAAAATTTCTTTGCAGCTTTTTTATCTCTTTTTTCACTAAGATAAAAATCAATTGTATTTCCTTTTGAATCAACTGCTCTATATAAATATTTCCATTTTCCCTTAACTTTAATATATGTTTCATCTCTTTGAAAACTTTTGAATCCATCCATCTTCGTCCAAAAAGGTAATTTCTCCACCCATTTTTTCACTTATTTCATTCAAGTCGTATTCAGTTCCATCTTTTAACACTATCAACTTCATTTTATCTTCATTGACTTCGAACATATCAAGGAAATTGTATATAGTATCTGTAACTGTCTCAGATAGTAAATCGCATACTGCCTCTTTCTGGTCAGGCGATAAACTAGATAATACTTCATATTGTTTTTGTTTTATTGGGTTCACTGTTTTGTACTCAGCAATATCCATAGCAATTTTCAATGAAGTATCTCTAACATGATTTATCAACAACTCCCCAAAACAGTCTAATAACTCTTGCTTCTTTTCATATGAAATCTCACTCATTTTTCTCCTCCATTATTCTTTATTTACCCCAAGGTATTCTAGATGGCTGTGTCACACCAGAATCTAACAACCCTTGAATAGCTTTCTCAACTGCATTTGTTGCATAATCCATCGGCACACCTGAATTTGTCATTGCCTTAATTTCAATTTGTTTCATTGCATCTATTGTAAGTGTATCTCCAGTTTTTGAAAATGCTTTATATAGAGAATGCTGTTGCCCAGTAATTGTTGAGTGTTTTACACCGAACTGGCTTAACTTAGATTGGCTGATTGTTAATGCTGACCTAGGATTATATCCAGCAACACCCTCAAAAGCTTTTTTCGCCATTGGGTGATGCCCGCCTTGTTTTACATAAGTTCCTAAACCATCAGCAAGATTTCCCGTCCCCTTAGTGTTTAAGCTTTATATTTTCATATGTGATTTTGTATCAATATTTCTAAATAAATAACGCGTTGTTTATCATATACTATTTTACATCAACTATTCTAATATTGAATATAAAAAATAATTGCAACATAGGCAATTCTTGTGTTCTAGGTAATTCTACATCTACATATACTTTTATAAATAATCTTATATACAAAAAGAGAATGTTTTAACATCCTCTTTCATATTAATACGCAGGTAATTATTTTTAAAATCTAAAGCGTATTCTTCTTAGAGTGTGCCCCATTGATAGTACAAGCATAACTTGTCCATTTTTTTATAATAACTCTATACTTAAATAATTTTTCTATATCTCACCATGTACAAAATCTATAGCAAAATTCATAGCATAATTCACCAAATACGAATAATTGGACGTTAAATAAGTTAAGGATTATTTATCATAGTCGAGTAGAGAAAGCCCTCACGAACTTTCCCCCTCTCAGATCCGTACGTGCCCAATTAAGGCATACGGCTCTTCATATTATTTTACAGCTATTGCTATCTATAAACACTTACATAGATTTTAGGCTTTGGTAAAGGGTTGTACTTCATATACATTTTGAACTTTTCCAAATCAAAACTTCGCCTTTGGCTTCTTCGGTTTAACCACTTGAAAAGTGCTTTCTTTATTTCTAAGCAGAATTGACCTATCATATATGAGTTGTCTGTAATTCCATAATACTGATAATGTCCCATAAGCTTTCGCTTTGTTAAATCAAATATATCTCCTATATGAAGTTTATTTCTAACAGTTTTAATCCATTGATTAAAGTCCTTGACCTTTGCTCTAAATTTCTTTTTACTTGTTTTTCTCTTTACTCTAAAGTATCCTTTTTTTGCTCTTTCCACAATAATGCGTAAACCCTAGAAAGTCAAAGGTTTCTGCATTTTTAAAGCCTTTCCTTTTTCTTGTTTCTGTTGCAAATCTCCCAAATAATATTAACTTTGATTTAGTTCTTTCGATTTCAAGATTAAATTTATTTAACCTGCTAACTAGTAACCTACAAAATTGTCTAGCTTCGCTTTCGTATTGAAAACAGCATACAAAGTCATCAGCATATCTCGTTATTTCAGCTTGTCCTCTAGAATTCCTCTTAATTACTTTTTCAAACCACAAATCTAAGGAGTAATGTAAATATATGTTAGCTAACGTAGGGGATACTATTGATCCTTGGGGCGTACCAATTTCTGTTGTCATTAGAACACCATTATCTATTAATCCCGCTTTAAGAAACTTCTTAACAAGTTTTATTATGTTAGGGTCTCCAATTCTCACTTCCAAGAATTTAATCATCCATTCATGATTTACATTGTTGAAAAATCCCTTGATATCAGCATCAACCACATAACTTATTCTTCTATTTTCGATTGTTTTATTTAGTGCTTTTATAGCACTGTGACAATTTCTTTTAGGTCTAAATCCGTATGAGAAATCCTTGAAGTCAGCTTCGTATATAGATTGTAATATCTTATTTAAAGCCATTTGCACTAATTTATCCTCGTAAGATGGTATCCCAAGTGGTCTAGTTTTACCATCTCCCTTCGGTATATATACTCGCTTTACAGCTTGTGGTTTATAGCTATGGTTTCTTAATCTTACAACTAAATTTTCTATATTATTATTTAGTTCTTTAGAGTATTCTTGTTTTGTTACATCATCTATCCCAGTTGCTTTATTACCTAGTAATTGCTTATGGCATTTCAAAAGCATTTCTTTATTAATGTAATGATACAACGATGTAAATTTCTCTTTTGGCTTTTGTCTAGCAATTTCTGCTATCTTAACTAATTTTGTTTCCATTAATTTATCTACTCCTGTGCATAGTTAATGTTTCCTTATTTAAGACAATAATATGTAATCTCCTTCCCTACTTTGGCATTACCCACTATCATTGGTACTATGAGATTATCCGACTCCCTATCAACCTTTTAATATTCTCCCTTATTATTGGTTGTTTATTATACTCTTCTATGAGAGCTGATAGGGTCTCCTGAGTTGCTATGTAATCATTGTATAGCATGCTTGGCTCTTTGACCCCGAGGAAGTTATAGCAGACTCGTCATTATCGTTTACTATAATATTGCTTTCCAGAGAACCGACACCGTCAGCCTTCCCAAATTTGTACTTATTACGAGGCTCAATCACATTCAAGCCTACTACCTAACTGTCAACGCTTAAACTAAACAGTTACCTGTTTAGCTCCATGACTCGCTACTGAATGATTTGACTTAATCTTTTCAGAAGGGATTCCCACCCTTTAAATTACATAACCTTGCTCAGCCGCACCGGTTCACAGTAACTATATAATCTACAAATATATTTCGTTATATGTGTATATAGTCAATAAGGGAAGCCATTTTAGGCTTCCCTTATTACACAGATTAAGAATACTGTGCACTAACAAAATAGAGTTCTCTTTCTTGTGGATTTTATATTTAATACTATATACTTTTCATGCCTAGCCATAATGCTTTAGTGATTTTGGCAACATGTTTTCCTTGTAATCTAGCAATTTTTTTTTCTTCTTCTGAGATTTCATAATCATTCATACCGCCAGTTATCATAGATGCTCCATAAGAATATCCTCCTACGGGTTTATGCTCAACATGCATCTCCTCATATGTAAGTGCTGTAGGTACACTTGCAATAATCATTCCTTGATGATAGAAAAAAGTATTCAAATTACTTAAACACGTCTCTGCACCACCATTTTGTTCTGAAGAAGTTGTAAAAGAACTTCCAACTTTTCCTACTAAAGCACCCTTAACCCATTCCTCTCCAAATTGATTCAAGTAAGCAACCATCTGACCACTAGGAGATCCAAAATATGTAGGTGCTCCTAAAATTATAGCATCAGCTTCTACCATAGTTTCTATTGTAGCTAAAGGTAAATGTGAAAAAGTTTTTATTTTTTCTACTGCTCCCATTTTTTTAATTGTTTGAGTTGAAATAGTTTCAGGAACTTTAAAAATATTAGCTTTAACTCCTTCTACCATCTCAGCACCTTTTTTGATTTCTTTAGCCATAGCATAACCATGTCCATGAATACTATGAAAAATAATATGAATATTCATTTCTTTATCTCTCCTTTAATTATCGAAATTCACATTTGTAAATCATATGCAATTGTTTTTAATATTATTAAACCATTTTATTTTTATGAAATTCAATGTTATCTACTGTATATATTTTACATCATATTTTTTTACATAATTTACAGATATTACGAATTGATTTAATTTTATCAATCAACTTCTGGAAATCTAAAATGATATATAATGGGTGAAATATTCTCATGCCAATAAAGAAGAGCATCCTCCTCCTTTGTATATGGTCCTCCATTATGAATAATGTAAGGTACCCCATCTTTTCTCCTTATATCTGAAATTATTGCTATATGGTCTACAGGTTTTCCAAACACAACTATATCTCCACCTTGCCACTCTTCAAGATTTTTGGCATCATTTGTAATAATTTCTGTAGTTAAAACAGTTGCATGACTTTTAAAAAAAGAAATAAGATTTGGAACTCTTCTGAAATCAATATTAGGATCTGGCTCTCCATTTACTCTAGGATAAGCATTAGTATTTTCTTTTATATCTTTATCTACCATTTGTTTAAGATTATATCCTGCTGATTTAAATGCTCTCCAAATTGTGTCAGTGCAAACACCTTCATAATCTGGAGGATATCCACCTCTATAATACGCACTATGATATCTTGGTTTGTTTTGTGCATCTTTTCTAGCACCATCTAAAATATCATCTAAATCTTTTATGCCATCTCCATCTTCATCATGCTCAATTATTAATCTTGATATTTCTATACTTTTTTCTTCTAAAAGAATCTTATTATCTAGTTCTTGTGACTCTTTTGTTGAATTTTTAGAGATTTCTACTTCACTATTACATCCTGTAAATATAATAACGGTTAATAACAAGAGTATAATTAACCTTATTTTTTTACGATTAAATACTTTTTTATTTTTCATAATTTACTAAATCTCCCTTACATATAATTCACTTCTGTCTAACAGAATAGATAAAACTATAATCATTACTCTCTATTAATTTATAAGTCCAGTCTAAATCAGAATCATTTTCAAAATTTCTTATTCCCCAGGCTCTCATAATTATACTCCTTTATTTTATATGTTCACTATAAGTATTTACTTACTTTTTAAAATACTACTTATTATCATTTAATATGTATTGGTTGTGTGTACTAACCATGGCATTACTATATGGTTACCAAACTATATAGTAATACTAGAATATAAAATATTAGAATATCTATACATTCTAGTATTATAGTAATCTATCTTAAATGACTTATTATTTATTATACAACATTTTCCCCTCATTAGTATGACGTCAAATATATATGAAGATTATAATATATTAAAATTCTCATCTTCTAAATAGTTCTATATCTACATATATTTATATATATAATACTAAAAAGAGAATGGTTTATCCATCCTCTTCATTTCATAAGCAGGTAATTATTTTTGAAATGCCTTGTGTATTCTTCTTGGGGTGTGCCCCATTAATTGTACAAGCACAACCTGTCCATTTTTTCTAATACATATACACTCAAATCAAGAATCTCTTTATCAATTCAATATATATAAATCAATATCAAATTCTGCATCAATATCACTAAGCATTTAAATAATTAGTGATATTATAGATTTAATTTTATTTTCAATCTTAATTGTAATTAACAACTAGATATTTAATATCATAATATTTCTTTATTTCTTTTAGAATATCTATCCTTGGATTCGGCAGCTTTGGAATACTATATCCTCTTATCCATTGTTCAGTAAGCTAAATACTTAATAATCTAGTTATATCTTTAGAATTAAATAATTCACCAGTTATTACAAATTCTACATTTACATTTGTGCTCATTTATATCCCCTCTTATCTTATTTTATTTATTCATAATTAGCCATTGGTTTACCAATATCACCTTTTCTAAATATCCATAACATTGCAGTATCTTTATCACTATGAAGATTATAATTCGATATATTTTTTTTACCAACAAATTTCTGCTTTAGTGCATAAGCATCAATCCCACGTTTTTTCAAATATCTATCATTAATCTACCAAAGATGCTTATAGTAATCTATGTACGTACATTTTATTTTACAAATATATTGCATAGAGATTGCTAAGATTAGTTTGATTTATATTAGGTAAAGTTATTTATTCTACACTATGCATATAGTCTTCATAATTTTTCTAAAAAATAAAGCGGTAGAAAGACTGAGTTCTCTCTCCACCGCTAAAATGAATTATATATTTAACAATACTCAAACTATTTATTTAGAAACCTTTGGCTTATTATTCAGCATTTGAATTTATATACTTATCCTTTTCTTTATCGCTTAACTTCATTATTTTAATTCTATATTCTTGAAGTGTCATATGATTAGGGGAACTATACGTTAACAAATCATTGTTCCCATCATCTTCCCAGTAACACACAGAACATATTTCATACTGCCCACGTTCTTTTAATGTTTTATAACCACAACAAGGACATGGCCATAAATTTTCAATAACACCTTTAACTTCAGTATTTTGTTGCAAAATCTTACTTACTATTTTTGATATATATTCATTCTTTACACCAATATATTTATATTTTAGTGCTTCAATGAGAAGAGGTTCATAGTTTGAACTCATTACGTCATTAACAGGTCCATCTGAACTTAATATTTCACATTGAAGTGACTTGGGTAATATTAAAAATGCTAAATCATCATCATCAATACTCCACCATTCTAAAAGCAACTCTTCTCTTTTTTCTCTTGTTAAGTTTATTAATTCATCTTTGACAAGAATTGATATTGCATCTTTCCTATTCAAAATAACACCTCTTTCATTCTATTTTATTCCTGAAAGTTCTTTTGCCAAATTTATAGCCGCTTCAAATGGGTCTGCATCTCTAAAATCAGCCTTATAAAATGTTCTAATCTCTCTTGACTTTGTATGACCAACCAGAATACGTCTTGTACCTGGGTCATATTTAACTATAAAATTACCAACGGCTTTTTCTTTAAAAGCTGTACCTTTTTCAAGAGCAAACTCTTTTGCTATTTTCATATACTGACTTTGAGTGACACCTTTACCAAATTCATGTCCATGTTTTTTAAAATGTATTCCTAACTGACCTTTGCTAAATCCTTTCCATTTTATTGAAGAAGTCATTCCCCCAACATACCTTGCTCCTACAGCAGCATCGTTCGCCATTGCAAGAGTCGAAATATAAGCATTTTTTGGATCACCTTGGAAAGTATATATTATAGAATTTAAGCCATCGGCGCCGTCAAATGGTGAGGGCGCACCCATATCTATAGCTCCCAAGACGTCAAGCACTTCATGAATGTCGATTCTCTCATTCTTAATATGCGTATTATTATATCTTCCAATATCTGCTGCATCATATCCACTCGGGTCAACATATTTTAAAGGATTATTATAGCAATAAACATACAAGTTATTACTAAATATAGCATCTCTGCTCAAGAATCTACCTAGAGACGGATTATAGTATCTTGCATTTAGATAATATAAACCTGTAGCCTCGTCGTAGCGATATCCAGCATAACGGTATGGGTTTAATGATGCTGCTGATCCTGTTTCACTTAAAATATTACCCCAAGCATCGTACGTGTATGATGCTACCACATCACCATTCTCATCAGTAAGCTGGATTATATCACCATGTCCATTAGAAACAGTATAGTATGTTGTTCCATCTACAGTCAAGCTTAGTAATTGTCCTGTAGGACCCCATGTGTAATATTTTTTCAAAGTTCCAGCACTATCAATTTCTGCTAATACTCTATTGCTTTTACCATCATATGTGAAATAAGTTTCTTGACCATTTACATTTTCATATACTCTACGTCCAAAGCTATCATACTTATAATTTGCTACTACTGAATCATCTGACTTAAGATTTACCTGAACTAATCTATCTGCTGTATCCCATGTAAATTCATAGGTTCCGTCAGATGTCATGTTACCATTGGCATCACTATTGTCACCAAGTTCATCTAAAGGTACATTATTAATTGATTAGCTGTATCATAAGCAAAAGTAGTAGTGCTTACTTCTGTTCCATCGGATTGCTTCTCTACTCGCTTTTTAATATTTCCAAGAGGATCATACTCATACTCTACTGTATTTTCCGATGGAAGCTTTTCTGTTTCTAATTGTCCATTTGCTGTATAGGTGTAATTAAGTGTTTGATTGTCTTGGTCTGTAATTATATCAACATAATCATTAGCGGTATATTCGTACTTAGAACTAGATAAAACTTGCCCTGTACCTGTTTTATTCAAAACTTCAGTCACACGACTTACACTATCATAGTCTAAACGTTGATTAACACCATTACCTGATTGTATTGTTGAAAGCTGACCAATTTCATTAAATAAGAACTTACTTACTTTTCCATCTGCATCTGTTAAAGTAATTGGTTGATTGATATTATTATAATCTATATTTAGAGTCTTTGTTAGAGCCCCCACTGTAAGTATGTTTTGTTTTACATTTCCAATAGTATCTATAGCATAATCAATTTTACCTTTCTTATCATCCCAGCTTGTTAATCTATTCAAATTGTCATACGTTGCATCGAAAGTACGATATTGAACTACATCATTAATAGTCTTTAAATTTCCATTAGCATCATAATCGTATTGATAAACAAGAGTTCCATCAAAGTATACGTCTGTTAAACGATGGGCTTTATCATATTTATAAGAAACAGAACTATTATCAAAATCGGTAACTTTCTCTAATTTCCCTGCCGGTGAATAAGAATAGGATGTCTTCTTATTCATAGGATCAGTGACTGAAGCAATTTGCCCTAATTTATTATACTCAAATTTTGTTTCGTTATAATCAGTATTCCCTTGAGCATTAGTATTCTTAATACTTTTTAGACTCCCATTCTCATCATAATCATATGAGATCTTTAAGTCATTTAAATTTGAATCTATCCAAGTTGGCTCTATCGATTTAATCCTATTAGAGTTATTCCAATATTCCAATGATATTATATTTCCTAAAAAATCAGTAACACTCTTTACATTACCAGAAGCATCATAATTATATGTTATAAGATTATCTAAAGGGTCTTTAATGCTTTGTACCCAATCCTTTGAATCAACATATTCATATTCAACAGTATAATTACCTTCTTGTAATCTAACATTATCAAAATATACAGTACCACTTGCTGACCCTGTCACAAGAACTGGACGAATATATGCAGTATTATCAGGACCTGCATTTTCAACAATATCCACACCAATTCTGTTCCAACCTTTATCTCCACCTATAAAGTCAGAAGCTACTTGGCCAATTCGAGTCTTATTAGAATCATAATATTCAAGTTTAATATGAGCTACATCTGCTCCTAAATTTTCTGTTTTAATAAAGACTGATAGATTATAACTTTTACTTTCATCATAAGGAATATAATTTTCTGTACTAATACCTTCCCAATCAGAAGCATTACTAATAGAGACAGAGCTATCTCCAGCATAAGTTTTAGTTGTTTCCCATTTACTTACACCACCAGAAGGTGCTTCCCAGTTATTAGGCCAGTTTGTCCCTCTTTCAAAACTCGAGTTATCAACTAGATTGTATTCTGTATCTATAGGATTACTTTGAATTTGAATAGCATCAAAGTAGGATTCTCCAGTTCCTATACTATTTGATGCAGCCATTTTTACGCGTATGGTATTTGTATCCGTTGGTAAATCTGATTTATTAATAGAAGTTGACCAACGTTGCCACTTGCTGATATCTCCTTGTACGTTGATACGTCCAACTTCTTTTAAATACTCATTTGCACCATTATATGCATAAACCGAAAGAACTCCGTTTTGTGTACCTGAAGTTTGAGTAACCTTTAGGTATCCAGATAATACATAATCAGATCCTGCCTCTACAGTAATAGGATCAGAATAAACTACCGTATAATTTGTAGGATTACTAGAAGAAGCAGTTAGTTTAAAGGAATTTTTTCCAAATTTACTCTCATCAGAAACTACACTCCAAGTATCTTCTTGACCACTCTGACGTGAAAAATGGTCTGGCATTCCATTAGTATTATTTCCTTCAAAACTACTATTATCAATCAAGTTGTCCGCTAAACTGATAGGTGTTGTTGACTCTTCTAACCTACCGTAACCGTCAAGATTCTGCACTATACTAATATTTGTGTTATAAGGATCACGAATTGTTAAGTTATTATGCTTTTCATCATAAGTCATGTCGTATTCATTACTTTTAACATCTGTATACTTGCTTAGTAAGTTAGTAATACTATCCCACTCATATATTTGGTTTTGAGAATTAGGATCCGTTATTTCTGTAATATACCCTGTATTAGGATCATTGACAAAACTCCAAGTGTTATCATTAGGGTCAGTATGACTTTTAAGTGTATTGATCTTATTAAATTCATTTGCATCTTCATTCCACTCATAAATATCTGTTAAGTTTAATCCTAGTGGATCTTGCTGATACTTAGTAATATTATGAAACTCATTATAAGTGTATAAATGTTTTCGTCCTTCTCCATCATAAGAAGCTGATTTGCTCGTAGGTGGATGAGAAGTGTATTGAGTACCTGATACAAATTCTGTAGCTTCATTACCTTCTTCTAATTGAATTCCATCCCACCAGCTACTACCTAAACCTGAACTTACACTCGCAGCAATTTTCACACGTACTTTAACCGTCTCAGCAGGTAAGGTTGAAGAATTTTTATATCTTTCCCAAGCCAAAGTTCCTGTAGGAGCACTTCTTGCAAACTCTCCTAGATTGTTATCATTATTATCATAAGCAATAAGTGATAATACAGTAGTCAAAGTTCCTGAATCTTGCTGCCCTTTTAGATATCCACTAAGTGTATAAGTCTTAGATGGATCAACAAGTATAGGATCAGACAAAAATACTGTATAGTTATACGTATTTGATGATGTATTAATCTTAAATGCTTTATCATAAGGTGAATCAGAATTTGAATCTATTGAATCTTGCCCTGTCTGACCTGTCCAAATATAGAAATGGTCTGGTACTCCATTACCATCAGCATCTACTTCAAAGTTTGAATTAGTAATAGCATTAATTGGATTAATTGCTACCACACGGTCATCTGAAGAATAAGAAAAATATGATGTATCTCCATTAGGTGATACAACGGCAATAAGATTATGATCACTATCGTAACGGTACTCAATTATTTTACTATCTGGTGTTATAACTTTAATTAGATTTCCATTACCATCATAATTGTACTGCCAGATTCGATTAGCAGGATCTGTAGCAGTTTCAACCCTTCCATTAACATAACTTAAAGTTATTGTATTTTGCTTTTTATCTTTAATTGTTATCTGACTACCTGTGTTAGAGAATGTAAGAGTATTTCCTCCAACATCTTTAATCTCTTCCAATTTATTATTTAAAAATTTATATTCTGTCTTATCTGTTGTAGTAATAATATATTCACCTGTATTTTCACCTTCACTTAGTTTCAAATATAGTCCTGGTGGTGAAATATAGCTACCATCTGTATTTTTCTTAAAATAATGAGCTGTTCCATTACCATCTATAAGTTTAGTTGATCCTTGTTCAGCAACAGTAAGGCTCATATCTAGAGGTGAATTCCATCCATAACCAAAAACACCACTGCTAGTTGAACGACTATTATATGTTCTATCTACAGTTAGATCTACCCCAAAACCTGGCAATGCAATATCTCTTTCTCCAAACACTAAATTACCATTAGCCATGTTAACAGGACCATCAAAAGTCCAGAAAGGTTGGTGACCTAGTGCATCAATAGTATAATTTATAGTTAAATGTGGATGATTACTTTGATCATAAATATCATTAGTTGATAATACTTCTCTAGTAGTTAGGTTTTCATCAGCATACTTTAACGCAACACCATAGTTATCTTGTGTTCCGTCATACCAATCTTGTACTAAATCTGTAATAGGAATATTCCAGCTATATGGACCTGTTGAGTTAGAAGCTGTAATAGAACCATCAACACCTCCTATTTCAGGCTTAGTAGTCCAAGTGACAGTACTAGCATCCCAGTCTTGCGTAATACGATGTGCCTCAACCACTGGAGTTTGAGCAGACCAAACTTGAGTATTTAATACAGTAATATTTGCACTAGAAATAGTAGAACTACTTGGAATATTAGTTAAATCAAATTCAAGTAAAGGACGAGTTATTCCTAAGTCACCGTTTCCAACATACATATGTGACCACAGGTCATAATTTGTTCCTACATGTAAACTAGACACAAAAGTATCTCTTACAGAGCTACCTTGACTTGTTATTGTCGGATCAAATTCAACAGGAAAAGCTCGGCCTGAAGCTTGTAGCCACTCAGCATCAGCTACTAAATCAAGATATATCTTGTTTTTACCTTCTTTTCTAAATTGATATGATGCATTTGTTGACATTTGAAGGTTAGCATCTACTAAGAATGGTTTTTCAAATGAAAATATAGGTTGGTTGCTATCTTCCTTAAAAAAGACTACAGAACCATCTTCTTGCATTTCATAATATAAGTTTTTTAATTTAATTTCATAGGTAAAGACAGTTGGTGCATCTTTACTTTTTAATATAAGAGTTTCTTTTAGTCCATTAGGAGTTATGGCATAGATCATATCCGTATCTGTTGTTACATCTACATACTCCATAACATTATCTGTTACTGTTCCTTTAACAGGATTAGCAAAAGATGGACGAAAAGACAAAGTAGTACCATCTTCAGAGTAACTCACGAAGCCATTAGCATTTTTATGCATAGAAATATTAAATCTATTCTTCTTATTTTTATATGTCTCCGTGCTTTCAGTTACTAAATTAGATTCGATAGGTAACCACTTACCTGTTGTTTTATCCTTATAATTTACAGGATGAGTATAAATCTTTTCTGTAAAAGAACCATTTGGGTTTAAATAACGTTTAGATTTAGCTGTCCTAAATTCAGTTAATTCCTTCGGTTCATTATCCGATACCGAAAAGGAAACATCATTACTAATTAATTCAGCCGTTTTAGGTATTTCATAAAAAGGCGCTTCTGATGAACCTTCTGCAAAAACATTGCCATATGGAACAATGCTAGAAAATAATAAAGTAATTATAATAGATAAAGAAATAAATAAATCAGTGCTTTTAGTTTTTGACAAAGCAATTCCTCCTTTTATTATATTTTTAAAATTAATATTTAAAATAATTTCTAATAAACTTAATTTTAGTGCTAACATAATAAATACAGAATTACATATTAAAAGTTTATATAATAGTCAGAATCCTACTAAATAAGCTGATTTAACTAACAATCTAGGACTATAGTATATAATTTTGATATTTTGAGAATATGTTTAAAGGTTTGAGTTTAGTATGATTTTGTTGTAATAAAAAAAGAATTCATAAAAGTATAAGATATAACTCCTAAACAATATGAATATAAGAAATAGGGTTAAAAGATTGGTATAAAATTTATTTTTGTGTTTACCCTATTGTTGTAAGTTTATGATTCATTATATCACGCATATTCCAATCTTCTTTTATGTAATTATTGGAAATAAAGTATTCTTCTGTAATTATACTATTAACAGAATATGTATTGAAAACTAAGATTAAAGATATACTGCGAATTAACTTTAACGAAAGATCCATGGCTCCAGATATTAATCTTATAGCCATGGATCTTTAATTTATATAAATATATTATTTTCCAATCATTTGTTTTTCTGCCATCTCAACTAACTTTTTAGTCATATATCCACCAACATAACCACTTAAATTCCCTTTAATTAAAAAAAACAATTATTCTATTCTATATATTTCAATATACTCATATACTTTATTGAGTAAAATAAAAAAAGGTAACTCTAAGTATTCTTCCTAAATAAGCAGATAGTTATTTTGTAGAGTAGGGAGATGATATCTCATCTCCCCCTCATCAAACCGTGCATGCGGTTTTCTCGCACACGGCTTTCCGATATTCTTCTTTCTATTGCATTCAGTCTCAACTTGCTAATTTCACTATTCCATATCTTTTAAGATTTCTATTTATATCTTTCATACCTCTTCTCCGAGGTTTCCTTTGTCTTTTATCGTTATTCCAAATAGTAAACTTTTCTATTACATACCAATCTATTTTGCTAAGATGTTTATTTGCATATTGAAGAGTGTAATAATTCTTAAATCCAACTAATCTTCGATTTATTCTTTTAACCATTTCTTCTAGCGACTCTTTGAGCGTAGACTTCATTACTCAAGATTAATTTTATTTTCTCTTTCATACTCTTCATAGCTTTCTTACTAGGAAATTGACTAGTAGTTTGATAAAATTTGCCTCTTTTGCTCTCTTGTGTTGTCCTTCTATGGTGAAATCCCAGGAAATCAAAGCCTTCTTTTCCATCCCATAAATTAACAAGTTTTGTTTTCTCACAATGCAATTCCAATTCAAGCTTTTTCATCGTTAGATTTATTGCATTGTAAGCATGTTTTATTTCTTTTTTAGTTCTTGAAATAACTATAAAATCATCACAATATCTTACTAAAGTTCCTAAATGTGAGTAATATTTCTCCCATACTGTATCTAGATAGTTTAGATAAATATTTGATAAAAGCGGACTGATTACTCCACCTTGTGGTGAGCCAAGTTCACTCTTTTTATATTTTCCATGTTCTATTATTCCTACTTTCAGCCATTTTCTTATTAATTTTAGTATCCTTCTATCATTAATCTTTTGCTCAACTAATATCATTAATTTATCATGATTGATATTATCAAAGTAAGATTTAATATCAGCATCTAATACCCACCATCCATTGTTATTACACTTATTCCTTATTAATTCCAATGCTTGGTGTGCGTTTCTTTTGGGTCTAAATCCATAAGAATTATCTTTAAAATCAGCTTCAAATATAGGTTCTATTACAATTTTAGTTGCCATCTGTATTACTCTATCTTTTAATATGGGAATTCCTAATGGTCTATTTGTGCCATCTTTCTTGGGTATATATACTCTTTTAACTGGTTTTGGATTGTAGTTATTGTTTATTAGTTCATCTTTTATCTCTTTAATAAATTTATCTTCTCCATATTCAACTATATCTTTGATAAATATATTATCTATTCCACCAGTTCCATTATTTGATTTGACTTGTATCCAAGCCCTGTATAAGATATCTTTTCTGTAAATCTTATCGTATAGTGCATGAAATTTACGTCTTTTATTGACTTTGGCACTTAGGTATAGTTTTCTTTGAAGTTCTCGAACTTTATCTATGGTGTTGTTAGCTTTCGCATTCACTCACTCTTACCTCCTTAGAAAACATGAATAAAGTAGAGTTCCTTTCCTAGATATAGTTTTGTTGTCTATATCGTCACAGGTACTATGAACTCCTCCGACTCCCTTCCAACAGTCCACAATTTCACCTTTGGTTTATATGCTTTCCATTTACTGCTTCGCAGTGTTGGGTAGGGTCTCTCCAGTTCCGAGTTATACTTTAGATACATGTCGCTTCCTATATACCGAAGGATTCTTCGATGTTGGATTCCAAGTTCTTCACATCTTCCGTGGCTTTCGCCTACATTTCCGAGGCTCAGCTTCCTTTTGCTTTCCTATTAGGAACCCGCTATGACGATATGGCAGAATTCACTTTATGTTACGACCTGCATCTTCGCTAGCACTATCTCTAGTTACATTACCCTCACGCTTCACACCCAGTATTTCTACTACGCATGGTGATTGGCTACTAGGCTCCTTGGCGATTACCTAGGCTGGACTTTCACCAGCTAGCATAACTCAGCTTAGCTGGACGCACGAAATGTAAAGCGCATTCTTCTTGGGGTATGCCCCATTACTTGTACAAGCATAACTTGTCCATTTTTTATATGCCTTCTTTCAACATCCTCAATTATAAAGTTATTTTGAATTCGAGTTAACATTTTCGTCATTTATGTATTCCACACTTTTTCGCAAAACTTTCAAATTAACATTTTAAACCCCATGTTAAAGTTCTTATTTTTAAGTTACTGAATTTGAAACGAAACTTATAAAATAAAAAGCTATCATTTAACTTTTTATAGTCAAATTATAGCTTTTCAATAATATTTATACTTAACTCTCAAGAATAACTACATTTTCTTTTTTAGCATACGGCTTAATCAACACGACTAACACTTGTGCTAAAACAGAAGCTACAAATGAAGCCATGAAAACTTGTGTCAAGTCTAGGTTACCATACATTTTAATCATTATAGCAGTCAGTGCAGATGCACCATAAGCAAGCATAACATATGCAACGTTAATTCCATAATACTTTGGTCCAAATAACACTAATATAACTGTTGCTAGTAAAGTTACTGTTGCGCCAAACCCAATAACGATTCCTATGAATGCAATGGCGAAAGTAAAGAGATTAACTGGTATGAATGCAAGCAGTGCAACAGATAGAGTTGTAATAGCAAACACGATACGGTAAGCACGAAGAGCACCTAATTTATCACCCATCCAACCTGCCATAAGACGACCACATGCATTGAAAATCCCAAGTGCCATAACTGATAGTGAAGCCTGAGCTGGAGTTAATCCCGCCATAGCTTGGCCAAGTTTTGCTGCTGAGCCAATCAAAAATATGCCTGGTATGCAACCGAATAAAACAGTTCCAGCTACTAGCCAAAATTGTACAGACCTAATCGCTTGGGCAGGTTTTATGTCACTATCAATTTCAGGTAGAACCTTAGTAGAAGTTCCTTTGGGAAATGTCAACATTCGTGCACCAATTAATGACATAGATAAATAAATGAACCCCATAATAAGGAACGTATGCTTCATGACAACCGGTGTTGTTTCATTTGAACCAAGTAGTGCATTTGCAATTGGAACAAATATAAGTGTTGCAAGAGCAAATCCCATTATACAAATACCATTTGCCAATCCTTTATTTTGAGGAAACCAACGCACTAGTGTAGTAAGTGGTGCTAAGTACATAACTCCTGAGCCCAGACCACTAAGAACGCCATAAGTTAAAGCCAGTGGAATAACTGAAGTTGTAAGCGATGCAAGTATGACACCTCCTCCAAATAGAACAGCCCCTATTGATGCTGTAGATTTTGGTCCAACTTTCGACAACAACTTGGCACTAAAAATAAGTCCAATCGTAAAACATGTAATCGTAATTACATATATCCAAAGTGTTTGATTTGCCGTATAATTGTACGCTGACATAAGAGGTCCTATAAATCTACTCCAAATATATAATGCTCCACCAGCTATTTGTACCATTAATACCCCTAATATAACCTTCCATCGTCCTTCCATAACTTGTTGGTTCAATATTTCATCCATAATTAGTTCACTCCTTTTGAATAATTAAAATATAGCAAATAACCACCCCTTTACCTTATAATACAAAGGGGTGATTTTAATATCATATAAAAACTATATTGATCTAGCTACTTCATAAGCATCCCAAACGGCTCCTCTAATATTTCTAACGCCTCTAGAGTCACCTATGTTATATATTTCAGCTACATCAAATTTTAATTCTTCAAAAATTCCACTTTCTTTTTTGAATCCAACAGCCATTATAACGTTATCAGCTGGAATAGTCTCTTTTGATCCTTTAACATTTATAACTGCACCTTCATCATTTACACTTTCTATTCTAGAATTTGTTTTTATATTAACATTATTGTACTTTAATAAATCTCTAAGCATCCACTCATTCGGTATCGCAATAGGAGCTCCTGCACTCAAAATGTCATCTAAACCTTCTACAATAGTAACTTTTTTTCCTTTTTGTGCAAGCATTAAAGCAATCTCACATCCAACTAATCCTCCACCAATAACAGCACATTTATCTTTAACTTCTTTTTTGCCAAGTAATACGTCACTTCCGTTTGAAACATTATCTCTATCTAATCCAGGAAGATTTAACTCAATATGAGTAGACCCAGTAGCAACAAAGACTGTATCTGGCTTCTCTGTTAATACCATTTCTTTTGTTACCTTTGTATTTTTATTCACCTTAACATTAAGTATATTTAATTGATGCTCATACCATTTTACTAGTTTTCTATCATGGTGTTTAAAATCAGGCGCTCCAGCTGGTTTTAGATTTCCTCCTAGGTCATTACTTGCTTCATACAATGTAACATTGTGACCTCTTAATGCACTAACTCTAGCAGCTTCCATGCCACCAGGGCCTCCACCAATAACCATAACATTTTTAATCTTAGTAGCAGGTACTATTCCTGTCATTAACTCTCTACCGCACTCTGGATTTACTGCACAAGAACCTCCTTTACCTTCTAATTTTCTTGAAATACATCCATCATGACATGATAAACACGGTCTTATCTCCTCTACTTTACCTGCTCTAAGTTTATTAACATAATCAGGGTCAGTTAATAAAGGTCTAGCTAATCCTACTGCATCTATCTTTCCATCTGCTAATGCTTTAGATGATATTTCAGGGTCGTCCATTCTACCAGCAGTAATAACAGGAGTTTTTACTACTTTCATAAGCTGTTCAGTTAGTGGTAAGTACATACCATCTTCAAAATAATTAGGTGGATGAGGCCAATACCATGAATCATATGTTCCTGCATCAGCATTAAAACCATCATATCCAGCTTCTTCTAATATTTTAGCAGCCTCAAGTCCTTCCTCAGTATCACGACCTAATTCTTCAAAATCTTCCCCAGGAAGTGCACCTTGTCTTAATTCTTTAATATAACTTTTAATACTATATCTTAATATTACTGGAAAATCTTCTCCACAAGCTGCCTTTATACCCTGAACAATTTCAGTTGCAAATCTCAATCTATTTTCTAGACTTCCACCATATTTATCTGTTCTCTTATTGAACAGTTCCATTGCAAAGCAGTCCAATAAATACCCTTCATGTACTGCATGAACTTCGATACCATCAAAACCTGACTTTTTAGCAATTACTGTAGCTTCCACAAACTTTTGAACAATTCTTTCTACTTCTTCAGTAGTCAATTCTCTACAATCCTTATGATCCCATCTATTAGTCGTCGCTGAAGGTGCCACATAGTCACATTCCTCTACTTTCCCTGGAAATGCTGATCTTCCAAGTCCAGCAGTTAATTGCACAAATATCTTTGACCCAAAAGCATGAATTCTATCTGTCATTTCTCCAGCTGCTTTTATATATCCAGCTGGGTCTTGTGTTGGACATGGGAAAAAATGTGGAGCATGTTTCTCAATATCATTTTCTACCCAGTTAGCACCAGTAATAAGAAGGCCTGTTCCACCTCTTGCAATATTAACAAAATATTCAATTGCATCACGTGTATATACTCCTCGCTCAGTACATGCTGCAGGAGTCCCCATCGGACACAAAACAAATCTGTTTTTGATTTCTAGATTCTTAATTTTAAACGGTTCAAATAAATTTTTGTATTTATTATTCATTCTTATTTCCTCCTTAATCAACTTTTTCTTTTTCACTTAGCTTATTCACTGAACGTGTTAAGCTAACTTGTTAAAAGAATATCACCTGTTTTTTTTAATGTCAAGAAATTTTTACAATATTTCTAATAATTTTTGTTTATTTTTGACATCAGTTGCAAGATAATTTATGATAGTAAGTAAAAGAAAGAAAGGAGACATATATAAATTATGAATGATCAAACTTTGACTAATCGTCAAAAACAGGCAGTTGCAACAAAAAAAAAGCTTTTTGACATTACTGTTGATCTAATTACTCAAATAGGTTTTGATAAAGTAACAATAAGAAGAATTTGCAAAGAAGCAAATGTATCAACTGGTACATTCTACCTGTATTTTAAATCAAAACAAGATATACTTTTTAAAGTGTATCAAGATGCTGATATGCTTCTTGATGAAACAGATATTTTAATTAGAACAGATTTAAATAGCTTTGAAAAAATCAAAGAACTAATTAAAATCCAAACAAATATGGGTAAAAATCTTAATATAGATATTTTAAAACAAATATATACGTATCATATTCATTCCGACAATGAATATTTCTTTTCTGAAAAAAGAAGCTTTTTTATAAATCTTAATACGGTGATCATAGAGGGACAAAACAATGAAAAATTAAGAGATGATATGTCGTCAAAAGAAATCACTTGGAAAATTCTAAGATTTGTAAGAGGTATAATATTTGATTGGTTAATTCACGATGGTAGCTATGATTTAGAAGAAACTACTATTAAAGAACTCTCTCTTTACCTAAATGTATTTAAATGTAGTTAACTTAATTAATATAAACAATAATAAAAGATGTGCTATACTCAACAAACCCATGAGTACAGAACATCTTTTACTTTTTTATTATAAATAATACTAATTTCCAATAGACTTAAATCAATATCTTAAGACACAAAAGTGAGATATAAATATTCCCCTTCTTAATTTACATCAATTCAATCATAAGACAAATGTCAATAAAAATCAAACTCTAACAATATTGCATACATCAAAAAAATTCTAATATTCTTGACAATTACGTTACAAAGATGTTATTGTATTAACACATTCACCGAACATATTAAGTTTATCAGACAAACTTTTCATCTACGAAATGTAATGTCTACGTTTTTACGAAAACATGGGCAAAAGAATTTGCAATAAAAGGTACAGATAAATTATTAGCGGCATGGTTTCTACACTATTTGACTGGGGTATGATACTTGCGGCGTTTACAAATTCAGTTGTTATAAGATTTGCAAATATGGCAAAGCAGTATATAATTTTTACCAAATAATATTCTTAGTAGTTCGTAAACAATTCGATGTTAAACTAATATTTTTTAGTATTAATATACAAGAAAGGTGATTTATATGGAAAAAGAAAAGATATTGAGAAGATTAGTAATAAAGTCTTTTCATGTAGATAAAGTTATATTTGGAGACAGAACTTCCTACGAAAAAGGAACTTTGATTTTAAATAAATCTATATCAAAAGAACTTATTGAAAGTCAAGATTTTTTTAAATCTATTGATATTTCTATTATTAATCCAGGTAACTATGATAAAAAAATAACTAACATAATGGACATAATACCTATATCTACAAAAGTTCTTGGAAATATTGGTGATGGAATAACTCATACTTTAACCGGAGTATCTGTTATGCTTACAGGAGCCTTTGAAGATGGTAAACAAGTAGCATTTTTTGGTGCTTGCGAGGGACAATTAAGTGAACGTATTTTTTTTGGTAGAGCTGGTACTCCTTCTATAAAAGATTATATAATTCATATAGATGTTATCCTACAATCAGATACATTTTTCACCAGAAAAATAACATCAGCAGTTCATAAAGTATGCGATGAATTTATTCAATATATAAGGGAAGAATTAAAAAAAATGAATGGCAGAAATGCTGATGAAACTCATGAATTTTTTGATAAGATAAGTCCTAATAAGAAAAAAGTAGTGATTATAAAGCAAATAGGTGGACAGGGAGCACTACATGATAACCAGCTATTTCCCCAAGAGCCTTCTGGATATATAGGGGGTAAATCAAATATAGATTTAGGTAATGTTCCTATCATTATATCTCCTAATGAATATAGGGATGGTGCTTTAAAAGCAATGACTTAAGAAAAAGCTTTAGTAGACATTTAACAAAAGCCAGAAAGACCTATTTAAATTATTTTATAGGTCTTTTGGCATCTTAAATTTTATTCACTTTTTTATTGTCCTTGACATAGGTATCAGTTTACATAAATATCCTCTCTATTCTTAATAAACAGGTAGTTATTTTCAAAATGTAAAACGCATTCTTGTTGGGGTGTGCCCCATTACTTGTACAAGCATAACTTGTCCATTTTTTCTTATATATTTTTTTCAACCCAAAATATTTAGCTGTTTTATAATAGAAAACAAAGATACTCATATATGTCTATTAGAATTTAAAAAACTGAACCTGCAGAAATAGATTATTTATTGTGTCTACTTAAGCGGGTTCAGTCCACAGTTATATTATTTTAACTGTCTACTATAAGGGGAGCATATCAATTTATTGGACAAGCATAACTTGTCTTTTTTATTTATCTATATGTAACTTTAAAATCATTATCATATTCATCTTTATATTCATCAAGTAGTTCTTTCAGAATTAAAGCATCTTTAGAGTTATTTTTTCAAATACTTTTCATCCTTTAAATGTTACCATCTTTGACATATTCACTAACCCTGTTATGGAATCCCAAAATGCGTTCCAATTCATGCCGTAAAATTTTGGGAAACTTAAAGATTCAGCAATTATTTCATGTAAGCTCTTTGTATTGTTTTTCCTCCAATGCTTTTCTTAAATCTGAAATCTATCTATTCTGCATCAAAATCAATAAAGTACTTTTTG
The DNA here is from genome assembly GCA_942492135.1 of uncultured Peptostreptococcaceae bacterium. Classification (GTDB taxonomy): domain Bacteria; phylum Bacillota; class Clostridia; order Peptostreptococcales; family Peptostreptococcaceae; genus Tepidibacter_A. The sequence goes on along the minus strand of CALODI010000009.1, from coordinate 110,580 downwards.
TCTGGTGTATGTATCGTAAGGGTCGACAAATTGATATTGTCCTCTAAAATATCCACTCTGTATTCGAACATGATGTCGTCATTTTGCTTCTTCAAGAATAAGTAACTTCCTTTTTCTTGTTCTTCGGCCTCATCACTTATTTCATCGTAGATTTTTTCGCCACTAACTTCTCCATAATATCCTGATTTTCTTATCTTTTCTTCTATTGCTTTAAAAAACTGTTCCATATTTTTTCTCTCTCTTTCTTTTTTTATATAATTATATCATGTTTCTATATAAAAGTAGTCCTAACTATTGTTAATTAATGATCAAAACCAAAACCGCATTTACTTATGGTATGGTTCACCTCTAATAATTCTAAATAATATTTTATTAAAGTTCTATACATTTTAATATGCACATATGTTTTTATAAATAGTCATACTAAAAAAGAGAAGGCTCTAACCATCCTCTTTCTTCTCATAAGCAGGTAATTATTTTTGAAATGCATACCGCATTCTTATGAGGCCACTGAAAAAGTGTTCTTAATTAAAAAAAGGAACAACATTCACTTCAATATGTGAATGTTGTTCCTTTTTATTGTGCATAATCCTAATATAAAAAATTAAAGAAGGTGATTTTTATATTAGTAAAACAAAACTATGTATCTAGTAAATATGATACTATATATGATTTAGTAATTCCTAAAGATAATTTTATAAGAAAAATAAAAGAAATGATAGATTTTTCATTTATATATGATGAGCTAACTTCGAAGTATTGTATTGATAATGGTCGAGTAGCGATTGATCCGATTAGAATGTTTAAATACTTATTATTAAAAATAATATTTGATATATCAGATGTAGATGTTATAGAACGTTCTAGGTATGATATGTTATTTAAATATTTTTTAGATATGACCCCAGACGAAACAGTTATTAATCCTAGTTCATTGACTAAATTTAGAAAGCTACGCTTAAAAGATATGAATCTTTTAGATATGCTTATAAATAAAACTGTTGAGATTTCCATAGAAAAAGGTATTATAAAGAGCAAATCTATAATTGTAGATGCTACTCATACTAAAGCACGTTATAATCAGAAATCGCCTAAAGAAATCTTAATGGATAGATCTAAAAAACTTAGAAAATCAGTATATAAAATAGATGAAAATATTAAATCAAAATTTCCAACTAAAACAACAACAAACGTTTTAGAAGATGAAATAGAATATTGCCAAAAACTTATTGATGTTATAGAAAAAGAAGATTATATATCAAACTACCCTAAAGTCAAAGAAAATTTAAACCTTTTGAAGGAAACATTAGCAGATGATATAGAGCACTTACAAATATCAGAAGATGAAGACGCAAAGATTGGTCATAAAACCTCAGATTCTTCATTTTTTGGTTACAAAACACATATTGCGATGAGTGAAGAAAGAATTATTACTACAGCAACAATTACGACAGGCGAAAAGAATGATGGAAAACAATTGAAATATCTAATTTCTAAAAGTATGCAAGCTGGTATTGAAGTTGAAAATATAATTGGCGATTCAGCATATTCAGAAAAAGGAAATATAGAATATGCAAATACAAATGGACTTAAATTAGTAGCAAAATTAAACCCTTCTGTTACACAGGGTTTTAGAAAAAAGGAAGATGAATTTGAATTTAATAAAGATGCTGGAATGTATGTTTGCAAGGCAGGACATATGGCTATGAGAAAAGCTAGACAAGGTAAAAAAAACGTCGCTGCAAATCAAGCTACCACCTATTATTTTGATATAGAAAAATGTAAACACTGTTCTTATAAAAAAGGATGCTATAAGGAAGGGGCTAAAAGCAAGAGTTATTGTGTAAGTATTAAATCAGCTGAACACACAGAGCAAGCCAAATTCCAAGAAAGTGATTATTTCAAAGAAAAATCAAAAGAAAGATATAAAATAGAAGCTAAAAACAGTGAATTAAAACACAGACACGGGTATGATATTTCATCATCTTCGGGTCTTATTGGCATGGAAATACAAGGAGCAATGGCTATATTTACGGTGAACTTAAAGCGAATATTGAAACTATTAGGTTAAAAAATAGGGGTGAAAAAGGATTTATTCCATAAAAAAAGATAACTCAAAAATTCAAAGAACAAATTTGAGCTATCTTTTTTTATATTTGTTTAATTTCATTGAAAAATAATAGGTTTTTCAGTGGCCTCCATTCTTATCGGGGTGTGCCCCATTAGTAGTACAAGCATAACTTGTCCAATAAATTTGAATATACACTTACTTTAATAAAAATATCGTACTATGATATAATTACGCTTACTACCGTACATATAATCTTGTTCTTGCGTCATTCTCATCAATGTATTCCAAATTCTTAAAGCCATTCTTTTGAGCATTTTCAAATAATATATCAATTAATTTTTTATCCTTACACTATATAGCATAATAACAACTATCTTCTATTAACAATACAATTTCACATTTACTACTTAAAATTTCTTCATACGTTCCTATTTCTAATGGCTCTATATGTTTAGAAAAGGCTTTAAACTCGCCAAATATTGTATAATACATATTATGTTGAATTACTTTCCTAAATTCTTTACCAGATAGAATAAATGGTTCTACAGAGGGATGCTGAAACAAGCTATCTTCCAACATATTATTATCTTTCACCAAATAAATTTCATCTGAATCTATGTACCAATTGTATTTTCCAATATCAATAGGATTTAATCCTCTTGATATAAAATTGTTATATTCATTAGGAACTAAAAACCTAATTCCTCTCTTTTTCATAATAAAACCTTCTTTCAATACACTCTACAGTAAAATAATAAATTTTAATATACAAAACTTACTTTTTGTATTGTTGCTTATGATTCACTCATTATTCACCCTCTCATTCGATATCCTACTTACAACATATTAAATACATTCTTGGTTCTGGTGCAAAAAATATTAGATTCTAGAGCAATTTCTTTTTCAATTTTATTTTATGCCACTAAAGCAAATAACTTATTGATAAATTCAATTTCAACAAGGGCACATCGATTTATACCCTCGATCTGCCCTTTTCTTATCATATGAAAAGCTTCAATTCCTTTTAACATTTTTCTTGCTGTCTTAAAGGATTTAAATCCTAATCCTAGCTTAATAATTTTTTTAATAAACCGATGGTCTTGCTCTACAATATTATAGAGATACCTGATTTGCCTAAACTCTGTGTTTATATTTAAGTCTACATTATTCTTTAATTCCTTAATAGCCTTAGGGTAAGCAGCATTTTTATCAGTAGTAACTACTCTAGGTTTTTTATTATGTTCAGATCTTAAAACTTTTATAAAAAAGCGTTTACCAGCTTTTGCATCTCTTTTTAAACTTAGCATAAACTCTACCGTATCACCATTAGAATCAACTGCTCTATATAAATACATCCATGTTCCTTTAACCTTAATATATGTCTCATCGACTCGCCAAGAATCATTAGTTGTCTTTAGATGTTTTCGTATTTTCTTTTCTATTTCTGGTTCATATTGATAAACCCATCTCATTATTGTTGTATGATTGATATGTAATCCTCTTTCTTGCATCATTTCTTCCAAATTTCTATAGCTCAAAGGATATTTTAGATACCGTCAAACTCATAATAAAATTATTTCTAATTGATAATGTTTCCATTTGAAAGAATTTGGTGCCATGATACCAACTCCTGATCTTGTTTTTCTTACTATGATATCACATCATATTTTTTTGCACCAAAACCTATTAACTTCTGACCATATATTATTAAAAATTTCTCGTGGTTGTACTACTAACTCTTAATAATATAAATAACTGTAATGAATATCCTTCTGCTAGCATAACAGATTTTATCTATAACTATTGATTAAACATATATTTAGGAATAGTTGTAGGTATAGAAAAAGAACTGATCTTATTTCAAATAAAACCAATCCTCCATCTTTACCTCATTTACTTTTTTTACAAATCACAACTTAGGTGCAAGGTCTTTGTGAGTACAGTGTTTTTGCACGAACTTGCTAATATTTTCAAATATACAATTAATAGCTATAATTATAATTTAAAATTACTTATTTCCTTTGTCATTTCATCAGTCATATTATTTAATTTTTGTGCTGTTTTAGTTACTTCTTCTGTAGAAATTTTAACTTCTTCAGTTGAGGCTGATATTTCTTGGTTTGCTGCTGAAATTTCTTCTGCAATAGAAGATGTATTTTCTATTTTTTCTAAAATTATATTTTTATTTTTATTTAAATGTATTGTAGAACCATTTATAAGTTCTATTTTAGGTATTATTACATTTAATGCTTTCACTATTTTTTCAAATGAGTCTATTGCCACATTTATATCTGTTTTTTGATTGGTTAATTCATCATTAACAGTGTTTGTAGTATTTACCATTACATTTGTATCATTTGATATTTCATCAATTAATATATTAATATTTTGAGATGAAACTTTTGACTGTTCAGCCAATTTTCTAATTTCATCAGCTACAACAGAAAATCCCTTGCCTGCTTCGCCAGCTCTTGCCGCCTCAATTGCTGCATTTAATGCTAATAAATTTGTTTGTTCTGCTATACTATTTATTAAATTTGTTATTTCATTAATCTTACTTACATTTGAATTAAGTGCTGAAATTTTAGAAAGTAAATCTACAAAAGTGTCACTAACCTTACTAACAGACATTATAACAATTTGCATATTCTTATTATTTTCATTAGCTAGAGTTGAGACATCTTTAGCATTTGAATCAACATTATCTACATTTTGTACAATATTATCTAATTCTTCACCAAATTCATTTAATAGTTGATTAATATTAGATAAATCTTCTGCTTGTGATTGAGAACCTTTTGCTCCTTCCTCTATTACATTTGATACATTTTCAGATAAAGATGCCATTTCTTCTGATAAAGCAGTTAGATTACTAGCTTCATTATCAATAGTATTAGCATTTTCTTTTATAGAACCTACAATTGTCCTCAGAGCTTTTCTAGTATTAAACAATGCCCTAGACATTATACCTATCTCGTCATTATAGTTTAATAATGATTCATAACTTGATGAATAAGCTAAATCTAATTTTTCTGTTTTAGTTATTAATTCTGTTACTCTTATTATAGGTTTAGAAATGCTTCTGCCTAAAAATAAACTCACAGCTATTGATATTAATATAATTACTAAGGATATTAACATTGTAAATAATTTAGCAGAATTCATCTCTTTAAATATCTCATCTTTTGTAACTGTAAGAAATATAATATTACCATTAGCTACTCGTGTAAAACTCAGTATTTTCTCTTCACCATTATATTTATATTCCATTGTATCTGTTTCTTTTTCAATCATTTTATCAATTATATTTTTAAAATATCCATTTGATACTTTTCTAAAGTCCTCTCCCATAGCAATAGTAGGATGCACTAAAACATCATAGTTCTCACTTAATAAGCAAGCATATCCTTTTTCATATACTTTCATATTATTTATCTCATTTCTAAAGATATTGAAATCAAAGCTTGTCCCTAGTACTGCTAGTAGTTCACCATTTTCATATATAGGTATCTCATAAGAAATTATATCTCTATTAAAATCTTCCCAAAAATATGGCTTTAACCATAAAGGTTTTTTCGCATTTTTAGCAGCATAGTACCAATCTGTCATTCCAGAATTTGGTTCAAAATCTTCCATAGTAAACATTTTTGCTCTTACTAATTCCCCATCCTTTATTGAATAATCAACATCATGAGTAAATCCTATTAAATCAGGATTGAAAACAATATACATACTTATAACATTATTATTTTTGAGATTTTCCCTTACAACCTTAGAAAGCATTTCATCATATGTAGCTACATAGTTAGGGTCACTTTTAAACTTTTCCAAGTCAAATGTAGCATTTATTAATGAATTCAAGCTTTTAAGTGAACTTTCAGCACTCTCAAGTAAAACATCAAATTCATTAGATTTACTTTCAGAAAGTAGTGCAAGTTGTTCTACAGCATCACTTTCTAATATATCTGCAGTATGTCGTACATTTATGAATGATAATGATAAAGTAGCAATAATTATCATTAATGTAATTGATACTGATATTTTAGTACTTATCTTCCTAAAATTCATAAATGATTTTGTCATAGATTTTTTCTTTTCTTTTTTTTCGTTTCGTAGCATAAAACGACCTCTTCCCTTGTTAGTTTGTATTATAGTTTATATTCAAGCATAGTATATTATATCAGCTCATACAATATTTTCAAGAAACAAGTGTATTTTTGTGGTTTTTTATACCATTTAGTAATATTTTGTCATATTTTCTATTAGGAACGGTATTCTCTTTTATTTTATTCAAGCTAACTCTTCTCTTTATTTTCACCTACATATGTAGCAGTAGCTTGATTTTGATAATTTTTCAATGATACTATTTTTCTTTTCTATTTTGACAACAATATTAATGAATCAAACTGTTTTGTATTAATAAATCAACATAATATTTTAGAAGAATTATGCCATAGCTTCCCCATCTATTTCTATAGCAATTCTGCACTCCTCATTTTCTAAAATAAAATCAATATATCTATAATTACCGTAATAATCTACAAAAGATTATTGGATGGATAAATAAATTATTTGTGGCCGCGTGTTCTCTCTGTTTGTGGTAATTACCTCCTTTATACAATCGGGTCTATCCTCTTTAAAAAACACACTTAGATCTACACTATTTATAATTTCGGATTTACTTCAATATTTTGGACACGTAAAGTGAAAAATCTCACATTACTATGTTTCAGCATACGATCCACTTATATTTGGAAATAAAAACAAACCTACTTATAGTAACTTTTACACTATACAATAGGCTATTATAATATTTAAATATTTTAGTTTTTCATCTAAATATATTGATATTACTTACTTTCAACTTTTTTAGTACTGCGATTGATTCAACGTGTATTGTATGAGGAAACATTAACTCATAATTTCACATCTTGATTTTTGGCTTCTCCATGTATACGGTTTACTCTATTAATTCTAAATACTTCCTTATTAATGTTCTATACATTTCAATATACTCATATACTTTAATAAATAAAAAAGAAGGTGACTGTAAGTCTCCTTACTAAATAAGCAGATAGTTATTTTAAATATAATGCATTCTTCTTGGGGTGTGTCCCATCAATTATACAAGCATGACTTGTCCAAAATCACAAACGATTACCATTTTTTAATAACTGTATAAAATATTGTATATATATATCTAATAGCACTAGGCTTATGGATATCGTCTTCAAAAGTAAACTCTCATCCTAGTTATTATTAAATAGAAATTATATGATTTTAAAATTGGTGTTGAAAAAAATTTTATAATCGAATATCATTTGAGTTGAGTAAAGATGGGAGGGTGATTTTAAATTTGGAAGAATTATATGATATGATTTTTAAAAGAAAGTCCTTTAGAAGATTTAATGACACTTTAAGCCTTTCAGAAGAAGAATTGAAGGATATAAATCAAAAAATAAAAAACTTAACTTCTATTGTAAATGGTATAGAAATAACATGCAAGATTGTTCCAAGAGAAAAAACTACATCTAAACGTGGAGAATATTGTTTGCTTATTTATAGCGAAGAAAAAGAACATTACTTGTTAAACATTGGTTATATGTTTGAACAATTGGATTTATATTTATCATCAAAAAATATAGGCATATGTTGGTATGGCATGGGAAAAGTAAAAGAGCCTCAATACAACAACTTAAAATATGTAATAATGATGGCTCTAGGAAAGGCCAAAGAAATAGAATTTAGAAGAGACTATAGAAAAAGCAAACGAAAAGAAACAAGCGATATATGGAATGGAGATTTGAGTGTTGAAATAGCCGATTTTGTTAAATATGCTCCAAGTGCTTGCAATACTCAACCGTGGCGAGTTATTTGTGAAAATAATACCTTGAAAATATATCGAACAACACAAGTAAAATCAATTATGCCAAAAGAAAAAGTGCCTTTTTATAATTCAATAGATATGGGAATTTTTCTATTCATCTTAGAGTTGGCTTTATCCCACAATAATTTTTCATTTCAAAGAATTCTGAGTCCTGAAAATAATGATTCTAATTTAATATCTATTGCAACATATATTTTAAAAAAAGAAGAATAGATTATAATATAGTTGCTTAAAAGGGGGCAAAGCCCCTCGGAGATAAACCGTTAACCAATTAGAATTCCCCTAAAATGTTATAGGATAACTTAATTCCTTAATAAACTTTAAATGTTTCCTATATAACAGTTTAGAGAATATGAGCTTTAAAAACCGCGGGTATTTATGGTAGGGTTCACCGTACAGTTTGCAACAGCGGTTTTTAGGAAACGTGAAGATAGAGACTTAACCATCCTCTAATAACCTCATTACGTCAGCATATCTTCTATTTAGATTCCCCCTATTTCTATCATATAATTTCTCTATATACTAATTAATTTCTAATATTCTTACCATTACTGAATCTATATTGTTAAAATAATCATCTGCATTTTGTTCAACAATTATATCTGGAATAAATGAGTCTAAGTCTTCACTTACGGGTTTGAAATATTGGGTTGAATAACTTATTTCGGTATTAGTGTTGCTTAATTTCAAACGCTGAATTTCTCCATAATGGTTTGGTTTGCCACCTGTAGGTTCACCAATAAAAGTAGCATTAGTTTCATTTTCAAATTTTAAAGCATTTTGTATTGCAGATGAAAATGTGTTTCTTCCAACTATTACAAATAATTTTTCATGATGGTCTAGACTCTTTCTTTTTTTAAGTTCAGCAAAAAATGGATCTAATATAGGTGCACTTCCGCCCCCGTTATTCCTTAAATCAATTACAAATTTATTTATAGAATTATTATCAATAAAGTCAAAAAGCTCGTTGTTAAAATCCGAAAAAGATTTACCCTTCATATTATAACAAACATTGTATTGAAAATATAACAACTTTTCTTCTTCAAGAAATTCATACCAGTAGTTTTTATCACTATTTTTTAAATACAACATTCTTTCAGGTTTATCCTTATTTCTATTTTGTAAATCCATCTCATTAATTATGCTAGATTCAACTTCTACACTTTTTTCATTTCCATTTTTGTCTATAAAATTAAATTTTGCCGTTTGTGAATTTGTAATGTTTAAGCCATTTAAAAATTCTGTAATAACCAATTTTTGTGCAAATTTTCTTTTAAACCAAGATTCATTTTCATGAGGAATTATAGGTCGAAATAACTTTATAATTTCTTCAATACTTTCTTCATTTATACCCTTTAGTTTAAAACCAATGAATTCACTATATCCAGGTACAGAATCTATTAGGTAAATTCCATCATTAAAATAGTAAAATACAAATGGATATTCTGCTTTGGGAGTAAACAAAAATGATGTATGTGAATCACCTACGGAAGCTATTAACTTACTCATTTCAACAATCATTTCATCATCTGTTAGTGTTGGTATTTTTTCTTTTATACTTTTTACATTAGCTAAAAACTCTTCTTCTTCTACTTTAAAGAATAAATTTTTATGATTTTTAGGCAATTGTTTTGATATAAATTCAATATCAGCTAACCATTTAGCATCTCTATCACCATCAACGTATTTGCTACTATATTCCAATTTCTCAAAGTCATTAAATTCAAAGGTGTTTTTTATTTGGTTTATTAAAGATTGATAATTATTGTAGTCATTAGCTTGACATTCAAAATACATTTCGAAAAACATATCTTTTTCTTGAACAATATATGCAGTCCTTATGTCATCATTCTCTTCAAGTTTTATTTTATATCCTTTATTTCCACCAACAATACATTCTTCAACGTCAATATCTTCTTCGATATTTTTCAAAATTTCTTCAATATAATTTTCACCGATACGATTTGTCGTTATTTTCAATGAAAATTGATTATCCTCCTTTGAAAAAGCTACTGCATTTCCATCCTTTACTTCAGCTTCTAGCCAATTTGATGGATATTGTATAGTATAATAAGCATTAGAATAAGTTTTAAACTCACTCATCCCCTCGTCTTTATTATTACAGCAGACAAATAAAAAGCTTATTATAACTAGTATTGATAATACACTCACCCTTTTTATAAGTTTCATTTTATAATCCCCCTTATTATTATCTTCTACAAAATATAAATATGTTTCTAGCTAATATTTATAGTTTATTTCAAGTATATAATGTTGTCATCTTGTAAAAACATGCGGAAATGATAGACCTATACCGCCTTGTTAGCACCATTATTTTACTATACCTTTTATGTTATTTCAATATTTTATAAAATTCAGCATAAAAATAACACCAACTATTCAGCTGGTGCTATTTTCTTCATCTTGTAGGTAAAATTTGCTTCTTAATATTTGATTACTCCCTCATCCTGAAAACCGCCATCACTTATGATACGGTTCATCGCTATTAATCCGGTTCTGGTGCAAAATTATAAATTATAAAAAATACCTATCAAATTTAATATTTCCTTATGCCTTAACTCTCATAATTTTATTTATGAATTCAATTTCAGAAGGAGCACATTGAATTTCTTCAACCTGCCCTTTCCTAATCATATTCATTGCTTCAATTCCACAAATAGTTTTTTCTGCTGTTTTAAAACTATGAAATCCTAACATATTATTTATCTTCCGTTTTATAAACCTATGATCTTGTTCTATAATATTATTTAAATACTTAACTTGCCTTATACTTGTTCTACAATCTATATTCCCTTCATATATAAGTTATGGTATACCTACCTCATATGCTTGATTTTTATCTACTGTTATCACCCTTGGTTGTTGATTATGACTACATCCTAAAGCTTTCTTGAAAAATCTCTTTGCAGATTTTTTATCTCTTTTTTCACTAAGATAAAAGTCAATTGTATTTCCTTTTGAATCAACTGCTCTATATAAATATTTCCATTTTACCTTAACTTTAATATATGTTTCATCTACTCCCCATGAATCATTTGTTTCTTTTAAATGCTTTCTTATTCTACTTCTAAACAGTATGACGCTACATAACAATATTCTATTATAAAAATACCGTAAAATTCAATTCTAAATAATACGATATTTTATTATAATTTAAGCTAAAAATTTCAGCACTAAGTTTCTAAACTCTTTTTTATTACTAAACATAGCAGGGTGATTTCCATTTTCAAAAATAACTAATTTAGAATTTTTCATTTTTAAATTAATATCTTTTAATGTGCTTTCAATATTAGGTATTAAATCATCTTTTGTGCTTCCTGTAATTAAAACATTATTTTCTATGTTACTAAGTTCATAATTAAAAAAATCACCTATGTCTCGTGAAAAATCTATAATTAAATTTGTATTTTGGTCAATTACATTTTTCCAATCAAATCCATGCATTATAAACCAAAATAAGTTAGAACATAACTTGCCTTTTGCTATTTTTCTATCATCTACAATTTTTTTAGCAAACTCATAAGATAAATGTTCTCCAATAAAACTATCTACAATTATTCTGTTAAATAAACTAGGTTGTTTCAATACAGCGTTTAAAGCAACAATAGCCCCACCACTTGTACCTAACAGATTAACATCGGTAATACCAATGTGCTTGCATAATTCAATAATTAAAGTAGAATTAAAATCCCAATAATTTAATGGCAATTTATCTATTCTGTGAGATTTTCCTTGACCTACCAAATCTAATAAAATCACTTTAAAGTTTTTAGAATAGAATTTTAATTCTGGTATAAACATTTTTGAGGAAGCTGTATCTCCATGTATAATAACTAAAGGTCTTCCTTCACCAGATACTCTATAATATATATTAATATTTTTATACTTAAAATAAGACATTTTTAACCTCCCAATAACAAACATTGTAAAATTTTTTAATAAATATTTGTTTTAAATAATCTATATGGGAGAGTTAGTCGTTACTCTTACATATAGATTATTTTAGTTTATTAAAAATTCCCATTACGATACCTCTTTTTAACTTATTAATAATAACTATACTACAATATCAATTTATTACCTAGAACAAATTATATAACTTATTTATAAAGAATTAAAAAAATTTTTATAAATTTATAAAATTATTAATCTTTTATTCTTGATTTAAAGCCTATGCTCTTGCTCAGACAATTATATGCATCAACTAGCCAGGAATGTAATATGATGTTAGTATGGTTTTATGGACAGATTAGCCTATTAAAAAAATCCTATATTTAGCTTAAAACAAGGCTATTTTGTAAGTTTGAAACAAACATTTTTATAAGTAATACTGAATAAAAAAAGAGATTATTAAATAATCTCTCGATGTTTGAATACGCTTGTTATTTCATTTAGACTATCTAAATCAGTATTTTCATTTAACATTACCTCAGCTATCATCTCCTTTAGTTTCTGTTTATTAATTAATTTTATATTACATAATGGTGCATGTTCGATAGCCTTACTTGAAAACTCTGATGTGGTAACAAAATACGCTTCGTCTGCTCCATTAGTCATCATAGCAGAATGCAGTTTCTGTAATTCACCTCTACTAACTTTTTTATCTGTATATCTTTTAACTTCTACAACATATTTTTTCTTTATATTATTCTCATCCTTCTTCCACATAACTATATCCTTACCACAATCACCAGTGGCTTGCGTGACTTCAGCTTTATAACCTAAACACTCAAATATCTTGGCAACATAATGTTCAAACTGAAATCCATTAAAAGAATTTAATATATCATTTATATTTATATCCTTGGCTAAACATTGTTGCCTTTGTTTATTCTCCCATTCTCTAATTTTATCACTCATTAAATATCTTAATCCGAACAATAGTAAAGTAAACACCATAGCCACTGCAATCACACTTGAGTTCTCATATATGTAGTTTAAAGTATTATCTAATGTTATACTTTTAATCCAACTTACAATCCCATTGAACACTTGTATAGCCACAACTCCTGCAAATACAATTATAAATAAATATGGTGCTAAATTACCTAATCTTCCTCTACGTGCCATTAAATCACCTTCTAATGTTTTCTTTTAGTATGTGTATTAGTCTTTATAATATTCGAATATAAGGTGTATTTTTCTACTTCCTCATCTCACACAGATAGTAGTCCCTGTTATTAGGTTTAAGATGTACGTGACGAATGTATTAATAATCCCTCGCCTTTAACCTCTATATCGGGTATACTCTAGATTCTTAATCTTTTAATGGTGTGATCTTTACTCTAATAACTAATCGAGTAGGAGGCGGTGACTAACCGCCGACCTCTCACACCACCGTACGTACCGTTCGGTATACGGCGGTTCAATAGTTAAACAAGTGAATTATTCATGTGTTAAGCGTAGGATTCACTAAACACTTCTAACTTTTACCTTCGAGTTCCACTCTATTCTCAGTTAGATAGTCCCTTTTAAGGGTTGTCTGCTTTCAAACATGAACTTGCCCTCTTAACAGCTCTCATTTAACTACCGTCAAGTCCTTCCCTAATCTTAACTTTCAAAAAGAATCAATCAGTACTATGACTTGAACTGACTTCTGAATGTTCAGCTAAGCCTCTCGACATAGGTTACTAAGTGAAGAAGTTCATCCTCATGCATAGCATATCATTCAGACCTCCCCCGTTAAGAACGTAATCTTTCACTCCATATATCTGCCACATTTACACAATACACTTTCGAGTAGTATGGGGCTTTAGTTTGTTTAGCAACCTTACCCAGTGCATCATGCCTCAAATGTGATTTCTGTACGTCAGACCAGAGATTTGCCTACACCTTCCTTCAGATTCCACCTCACGATGGACACGCTTGGTGTTCAACTATGCGTTTGCTACTACTAAGCCACGCTAAGGACTTTAACCTATTAGATTACGCCCATGCAGGGCAAACTAAAAATGGAAGGGGACTCTAAGCCTCCTTCCTTAATGAGCAGATAATTATTTTTAAAATATAAAAAGCATTCTTCTTTGGGTGTTCCCCATTAGTAGTACAAGCATGACTTGTCCATTTTATCTCTTATATCAATTTATCCTTAAATTAATGTCCTTAAAAGTTATTACTCACTTTATAGATACTTAGACGTAAACTATTTTTTACTTGACCATTCTTCTGCCTTTTTATCTATATCTTTTATGTAAGTATCCTTTCCATCACAATAACCCTCAATGTCATACCTAAATTTTTTGGCCAATTCTTTTTTTAATTCTTCGTAGCATTTTGCTTCCTCGGGATGAGCAATCATATAATCTCTAAAATTTAAATGTCTTTTTATTTGGGAGCTTCCTGTTTCAAAGATATGAATATGATGTGTTCTATTATATAACCCTTTCATGAAAAATCTACGACCTTCTATTCCATACTCGCCCTTTGCTATATATCCTAATTTCTCCATTTCATCATTATATTTATCAATTTTATTAATGTCTTTTACTTCAATTAAAATATCTATTATTGGTTTTGCATAGATTTTGGAGATAGAGGTACTACCAATATGAGAAATTTCAACCATTTCATAATACATTATTCTAAATATTTTTTCTGCTTCTTTTTTGTATTCTTCTTTCCATTTAGGATTATGTGGAACTACTTCTATTACCCCGATTTTTTCTTCACTCATAAAATTTCCTCCATATTAATATTTAAATTAGCAATATTCTATTTAATTGATAGATAGGAAAATTGTATCTCACTACTCGGTTATACAGTTAAGTAAATAATATTGTATGATTTATAGATCCTTACCCATCATAACCATGCTATCCCATTCAGAAAAATCATTTTTTAGGTAAAACTTACTTGTTTTATTTCCTTTTGAAGTAAATAGAATAATAGTAGTCACACCAAATCCTCTTAATCGTTCTTCCAATTTATTAAACAGTTTACTACCTATTCCTTTCCCCTGCAACTCATTAGAAATAAACATTTCTCTTAAATTATAATGAACTCCTTCATAAAACTGTTCACAGTTTCCGAAAATAGCACCCTTTAATTCTCCATTTTCTACATATAGAACCCCTTCAAAATTTGGAGAAATATAAATATCATATAGTCGTTTATAAGCAGTTTCTAATGTCCATTTATCATTCCATGGCTCACTGTTAAATACCTTTATATATAGTTCAGAGCATTCCACTATATGTTCATTTTTTATACAAATAATATTATTCATAAATAACTTCTCCCTTTAATTTCAATTATACTCTATTTGCACTTTTATTTTGTAATTAGAATTATTTATAGACTTAATACTAACTCCATCTTATAATTTCTTAAATCAGTTTTTTAGTAGAATATAGGTAAATTCTTGTTATGTGATTGATTATACAAACATATTCACCTTAAATATTTATAAATCAATACTTAACCTTATCATATCAATACATATAATACCATTTTCAATAATTTCCTCTTTATAATATTTTATAAAAAAGTCTCTATCAATTCCAACTATACGAAATCCAAGTTTTTGATACAATACAAGTTGTCCTAAACTAGAATTTCCTGTTCCAACCTCCAAAGTTTTTACTCCTAAGAATTTAGTCCTTTCTATTGCATCTAAAATCATAAACCGTCCTATTCCCATTCCTTGCTTTTCTTCCTTTACAGCTATATTTACAAGTTCTATAGTATGAGGCCTTGTATTTATTAAAACATACACTCCAACAATTTCTCCCTTAATGAACGATATGTAACATAATCCTCTCTCTATATAATCATCTACAGCACTTTTAGAAGTATATTCCAAAAGTAATAATTCATAAGGAACTTTACCTCCTGCTTTTTAAACTATTTTCACTAACTCACAAAATTATTTTATATATCGTTTAGAAAAATACCTATGGTATTGCATAAATATAGCTTATAAATAGTCTATTCTTATTATATAATATCTTCCATATATTGTATTAGTTTCTAGAGCAGCAATTTTACAATATGTAATGAATTCTATGTTCTAAATAATCTTACACATCCATATAATTGTATAAATACTCTTAAATCTAAAAAAAGAGAATGCTTTTAACATTCTCTCTCACTTCATATAGTAGGTAATTATTTTTGAAATGCATACCGCATTCTTGTCGGGGTGTGCCCCATTAGTAGTACAAGCATGACTTGTCCTTTTTTTCTTAAATCAACTTCATTAGTAATAGTTTATTCATTCCTTTAATCTATTAAATGCTATATATTATTTTCTACTTCACAGGCTATAAATCTTCCAAACTCCTTAAAACCTAGTTTTTTATAACAATTAATTGCTGAGAAATTATTAACTTTTACATTTAGTCCAATAAACTTTATTTTATTTTTAAGACTTTTTAATAATGTGGACACTACTTTTTCACCGTATCCCCTTTTTCTATAATCAGGATGAGTTGTTACATGTGCTATAGCAGCAACTTGATATTCTTCAGAATAAGCATGTATACCTGCAAAACTTATTAGCTTTCCATTATAATATATTCCAAAATTTTCATTCAACTTAACTAAATTATCATCTAGCCATGCTTCTGGATAACTTTCCATAATTAATTCTTTTATATCATTTAGATCATTAAAACCTAGCCTTACAGATTCATTTTCATATTTTTTATCTAATATATTGTACTCACATAAACCCATATTCATATATTCTTCTAATTCAGAAATATTATTTTGTAAAAATACACTTTCTAAAGTTTCTCTATCAATATGAGTATAAAATTTTGCTGGTAAAAATTTTCTTATTCTTTTAATTAACTCTGTATTATATTTTTCATTTTCAAAACTAGCTGCAAGTAAAACAGGTATTTCATAATTAATAATTAATATAGCGATTTGTTTAAGTTTTGAATTATCAAATAGTCCATAACAAACAACATTTTCCCATTCCTTAATTGATAAATCATTTAATTGATATATGTAATTATATTTTGTTTTGTTTTCTAAAAACTTATAAACTACACTCGGATTATGAATAATTCTTACTTCCATATCATCTACCCTTTCTATTATTGTGTTATGTTTTTGTATATTTCTAAAGTAAATCAAAAAAATGCATCTGTTATCATGCATTTTGTGTAACATTTTGCGTTTAACACACCATGGCATATCTATAGCTACTATTCTTGGTAATACGATGTGGTAAACGTAAATTTTCCCTAAACCATACTTCCATATATACTTGCTCAACCCCTTTATTATAGAATGTACTCTACTATAACAATCTATTTACAATAGCATTTCCATAGCTCTTCTTTTTTTTATGTCCATATATTTTGTTAGATGCAGTTATTCATTGTGTATAAACCATCCTCTCTAATCTTAACAAGCAGGTAGTTATTTTAAGTATATACTATTCATTCTTATTGGGGTGTGCCCCATTAATGGTACAAGCATGACTTGTCCATTTTTTCTTATATATATTAAAAAAACTTCCCCTTCAGAAATAGACTATTTATTGTGTCTACTTAAGCTGGTTCAGTCCACTGTAGCTTAATGCATATTTTGAGTACCATCTCACACATAAAAGAATAATTTCTGATTCATAGTGTTTACATTTAAATAGATTTTGTGACATAATTTTTTCTCCAATTCATGGTTTTTGAAATCATTATATCACTACTCTATTTTTTGCACCCTAACACTGGATCTAAGTATAAAAGTTTTTTCAGTTATGGAATTACCTTGAATATCTAATTCCCCACTTCCACCGCCTCTAATTCTATAAGATATCACCAGATGTTTTACTGAAGATAACTCAGAAAGATCTTTCTTATATGTTATTGTAAAGAGTGTGTTAAAATTATTTTCGTAATCTGTAAAACCATCTTTTTCAGTGAATGCTCTTCAGCATTCAACTTGTATTCAGCAATCAAAATTCATTTTTTCCTTTACAATCTGTTGACACAGTTAAACCGTTGGACTCTCCTCAGTTAAAGATAAGTAAGGACGATCAAAACGTTTTTCATATGCATCATTTTCTTTAAGCTGTTGATCCCAGAAAAAGTTTATTAGTCCAATCTTGGTAAGTAACTTAAAAAGAATTTTCATACCCTTTCCCAATCGAATTGGTGTGGCCAATTGACGAATATTTGTTGGGTTGAAGTTCCCTTCCGACACTAAGTTCACAATGGCCTTTACCATTGGTTCAATAATTTTTTCTTGAGCCTTAACCGGCCTCACCTGCAAACCTTCCACCCCGCCCTTAATGGCTGTACCAATATAAGTTCTTCCCAATCTGAGAGCCAATTGTTCAAAATATGCCTCAAGATAGTGAGATTGGCTACTTTCAGGAAAACCAGATTGTACAAAAAAGCTTATACTTCCTTTAGAGGCTTGAAGTTTCTCGATAAATTCCATGACATGTGAGGGCATTGCATGGACATATAGGGGCATGAAGAACATAACATGTTTCTCACTTTTAAAAGTCTCTGCCCACACCTCCCATTTATCTCCTTCCTTCAAATCACGAATCTCAACCCTATCACAAAGGGCTTCAACAACTTTTTTCAGAATAAATTTCGAATTACTGCCACTCCTTCTAGGAGAACCGTTGTAAATCACTAGTTCTTCCATGGGTTCAATTGACGCAAAAGCATCAACCTGTCTTTTAGCCTTTCTTGATTCTAGTGGGCGCAATCGAAGACTGCCATCTTTTATAATACGGTAGGCTTTAGATTGAAAATGGTAGCCAGTACGATACAAATAGTCCTCAATAACCTGTTCTTCTTGATCTGTTAAGCCTTCAGTATCATAGTAAAATACTATATAAGGATAGCGCTTATATCTAGCAACATGATGACATTCACCATCTACAATTTCTATATATGGATGGTAGTGAGGAATTGTCCTATCCAAAAATGCTTTAGCTTGATGGCTGATAAATCCTTGGGATGTATTCATTAGTAAAATTACAGTATCACTGTTTACATAGTCGGGATAGAATTCAGCCATTTGATCCTTCATTACACATCTACCAGGGGTCTTGACCCAACAGTTCCAACAGCCAATGCATGCAGTTATGGATTGATATCCTAATCTAACAACCTTCAAAGGTTCATCATAAAGATTTCGGATGGACTCATAAATTTCACCATCTTGTTTCTCTCTTAGATCAAATATAGTTTTCATTTTTATCTCTCCTTCAATACCCTTTTATAATTTTAAGATCATCCAATGTCATATTCCATTCATATACAATACTTCAAAACATTATCATGATAGTAACAAACCAATTGACACGACTTTTAATAATAACAATTATAGTAAATTCGATAATCTTGCAATTATAATCAAAATTTTTGTTAAAGGTAAATTTGAAAATAATGGCACTAATTTAGTAATTAATTCACTTAATATTTTAATATTCTATACTTTTCTAATATTTACCTTCTAGGTTGATGTTAGTATAGTTTTATAGACACAACTTTGTTAAATAGATAAAATAATAATTGAAGGTTTTGATTCAAAATTATAAATTATAAAAAATACCCATCAAATTTAACATTTCCTTATGCCTTAACTCTCATAATTTTGTTTATGAATTCAATTTCAGAAAGGGCACATTGAATTTCTTCAACCTGCCCTTTCCTAATCATATTCATTGCTTCGATTCCACAAATAGTTTTTTCTGCTGTTTCAAAACTATGAAATCCTAACATATTATTTATCTTCCGTTTTATAAATCTATGGTCTTGCTCTATAATATTATTTAACTACTTAACTTGCCTTATGCTTTTTCTACAATCTATATCTCCTTCATATATAAGTTCTGGTATACCTACCTCATATGCTTGATTTTTATCTACTGTTATCACCCTTGGTTGTTGATTATGACTACATCCTAAAGCTTTCTTAAAAAATCTCTTTGCAGATTTTTTATCTCTTTTTTCACTAAGATAAAAGTCAATTGTATTTCCTTTTGAATCAACTGCTCTATATAAATATTTCCATTCTCCCTTAACTTTAATATATGATTTATCTATTCTCCATGAATCATTTGTTTCTTTTAAATGCTTTCTTATTTTCTCATCAATAATTGGAGAATATTCATGCACCCATCTCATTATTGTTGTATGTAATATTGATAACCTTCTTTCTTCCATCATTTCTGTTAACTCTCTATAGTTTAATGCATATTTTAAGTACTATCTCACACATAAAAGAATAATTTCTGATTCATAGTGCTTCCATTTAAATAGATTTTGTGAGATAATTTTTTCTCCAATTCATGATTTTTGAAATCATTATATCACTATTCTACTTTTCGCACCAGAACCATTAAAATTATCCTTCCTAAATTTCTTTAATACTTTTCCCACATAAAGTATATCTATATTTTTAAATCCTTTAACTTTTACAACTTAGTATTGTAACTCTCTCTATATGCTTTCTTATTCTTTATATCTAAAAAATTTCTGGACGGTTGTTCCTTTACATATTTCCAAAGTGTTATAAACACCGGCTGAACTTCAATCACAATTTCATTTTTCATTCTTGAATAAGTATTATACGAACTTTTAAAATGTTTCTCAAAATTAGTTTTAAACTCTTTATTTTCTTCATCAAAAGGATGTTTTTTTATATTAGCAACTCCTTCAATTTGAATATTTTCTATACATAGAGCAATATTAGGATTTTGAATTATTTGTTGATATTTCAAAAAGGTTTTATCTGTTTGAAAATAGATTTTTTTGTTCATCACTATACAACTCATATTTCTAGCTGTTACTCTTTGATTAGAAGATGTAGCTAAAACCATTATCTTTTTATCGCCTAATAAATTAAAAATCTCTTTCTCCATTAAATCATATTTAATTTCCATAACTTGTACCCCTATAGTAGACTATCTTTTTATAATAAATTCATGTTCCCCGTATTTTTCCAATAAGATTTCATCTAACTTTTTTATTTGCGCCACATTGTGTTAATATCTCTAATAAATAATCGAATCTTCATTATACAATATTTCCCATACTTTGTCTTAATCTCTAAAATTGAAAATGTTGTAAGATGGAAAAAATATTTTAATACAGTTTTTATGTTCTAAATTAATCTATTGTGCTAGTTGAAATCAATTTACTTAATATGGTAAATTGATTTCAACAAAAAAATATACTCTCAAATTTAAAATCATGGATATTTTATCCAAACACTAAAGACTTGATCTTTGCTATATCTTCATCATTCCCAAGAAGTTTATTTATAAAAAATGATATATTATGAGAAAGAATTTTTATCTTAGTTCTAGTAATAAAGCCCCAGTATGACTTAGTTTTAACCCTATTTATATTTAATTGCTCCGACAATTGGGAAAAGCTAGTTTCTATTCTTCTTCTGATTTTAAATATTAATTGTCTTATGTCTTTAGGATACTGTTCTTTACTGTTATCACGTTTCAAGAAAATCAAATCTATATTTTTTTCTTTTTTCAAGTCGAGTGTTAACATTTTATTTACATATCCTTTATCACCAATTATATAACTAGAATTATACTTTTCACTTAACTCAAATACAGAATCTCTATCATCGACGTCAGCTGGAGTTATAACAACATCAGTTAAAAAACCTTCAGTTGTAGTTAACGCATGTAGTTTAAATCCAAAGTATGTCTCTTTTTTAGATGGGCAATATCCATAAGAGGCTACGCCTTTGAAACATTTGCTAAAGTGAAATCTACCAAATTTACAAACAGGTATAGGCATACTATCTATAATTCTTATATTACTTGAATATCTAGACATAAACCTAGATAGATACTCTCTAATATTGTCTATTACACAATATAAATTTCTCTTTGTTCTATTAAATCTGCTTCTATCACCTAAATTAGGAAACAGCATAGAGAATTCTCTTTTTAAAAGACTAAAAAATGATTTTTCTGAATCTATTGTTAACAATTCCCCAACGATGCTTATAGTAATAATTTCACTATCTGAGAGTTTGCTTTCTTTGATATTTCGTCTATTTCTAATTGATATAGGTGTAATTTCATTGTATATATCATCAATGACTACAAAAATAGTTGTGAATAAATCCGTTAAATTCTCAATATTTTGGATAGAATAGTTATTAAGCTCCAACATATGAAAACCTCCTTTACAAAAGTTTTTGGATTAACTTTAGGTTTTCATATTTGTTGGAGTTTTATTATTTTAAAATTTAACTAGCACAACGGGTTAAATTATCTAATATATACATATCATTTTATAAATCATGTTAAATTTATTTTTAAACATAAAAAAGAGAATCATTTAACATCCTCTTTCATTTAATATACAGGTAGTTATTTTTGAAATGCGAAGTGCATTCTTCTTGGGGTATGCCCCATTAGTAGTACAAGCATGACTTGTCTATTTTTTTAAAGCCCTAATCTTTTGCATAAGATTAGGGCTTTTTGTGTTTCTATTTTTCCAAATAAGTTGGAAGAAAATTGTCAGGAGGCGGTACTGGCATTCCCCTTGTGGTTATACAGTATGGAATTCTTACGCCTTTTTTAGTCACTATGTATTTCACTGTCGAAAAACCATAGTGGGTTTCTGAATCATTGTAGCTATTTTCCTCGAAATAGTCTATATCTTCTTGTGTAAAAAGGCCATATCTATAGTCGTCCCATACATTTTTAGGAAGATCTTTAGGATAATCATAATAATTTATATCAGATGCGAATTGAGCGTAATTTTTCACGTAGTCCCTAAGTTCAACCTGACTAGAAAACTTTTCTTGGTTTTCAAGTATTCCTTCAATCGAATAAGTAAACAGATATTCTCCTTTGCGTGCGTATATTTTATCTTCTATCACCTGGAGTGCGTCAAACTCTTCTTTCAATATTATATTTTTATATTTATCCATCACTCCATAAAGTTCTCCTTCTTTTGAAAACCTTATTAGATTGTCATAAATTTTAAGCTTTTTATACTCTGCAGGAACTATTGTTCCATTATCTAGACTTCCTATTCCAAACAGCGCCCCTTTAAGCCCAGTTGCGCTACTACGTCCTTCATTATAATCCATATCTTTTAGAAATATGAAAATACCTTTTTCTATTTTTGAAACATCCTTAAAGTCCATATCTGTGACTCTATTAAGTTCCTTGTCCACGAATGTAAACCTTTTGCTTGGAAGCCATGCTACTGAATATTTTCCATTGAATGGATATATAGATGAATACCCAGGATTTTGAATATTTTTGCCTTTTAAGTCATATATGTTGATAGGAGAGCCGTAGTCAGTCTCTTCAAATATCATGCCTTCACATATGCCTGAAATTCTATAATACTCTCTTTCTGGTTTTTGAAGCACTACAAGTGGAGTTAAATTTTCATTTTCAATCAAGAAGATATGCCTTGAACCATCAAATTTTTGCCCTACTACATACTTATCGCCCACGAAATAGGAATCCTTGTATTTGACTTCTGACATCATGTCGTTAGACATTACGCTGTCTCCATTTGAGTTAAAAAGCTCCATCTTGTTGTTTTCATAATCACTTATTCTCATTAATCCACTTTCTGTAGAATACGCATAAGATCTTGGAGAAAAATTGTATAATGAAAGATCTGCTATTAATTGATTTTTAGAGTCTATTATCATAAACCTGCCGTCTTTTTTTACAAAGTATCTGTCATCGTTTCCTCCAAAGAACTCTATAGAATCATAACTTGGCTTAGCTATGAGATTGCCGTAAATATCGACAAAGCCCACCCCAAAATCACTTATCATGGGGTAAAGCTTTCCCCTAACATGTATACTATTGTTCCAAATAAAAAAATTGTCCAAACCGATATTTTTAAGACTTTCAACACTTACAAGCGAATATCCGCCAGCGTTATAACTTTCAACCGGTTTTCCGTTTACGAATATCTTAACATCGCTCTTGTAAAGGTTTTTATTTTTTTGTAGATAGTCTTTGTTCTTTTGGAGTATCCCAGCATCTATTTCAAAGTTTAGTATTTCATCTGAGTAGTACTCGTCAACTTTAAGGTCAAAAGTTGTTTGGCGCTTTTCGGAGTTCCATTTTTTTGTAAAATTGAGTGCCTCCAAATCGTCAATACATATGAACGTACCGTCTTTGCCCTGCACTTCATATGTGCTTAAATATGTGCTACCCCTTCCCGGATTAAAAAGAACTTCCCTTTCAGATTTAGAGTAGCTGCCTTCCACCTTCAACTGTGCAAAGCTCATTTTTCCAATCGGTGTAAATGAAATCAATATTATTATTGTAATTGCCAGTAATTTATTAAATTTCATTGTTTTCCTCCTTTTTTTAATTTTCATTTACTGTAAATACATGCAAACAATTCAATGCATTCAGTCTATTATATTTTTCATAAAAACATGAGTGCTTTGTCCAATATTATCATCAAATGTTTCTTCTATATAATCTCATCCTAATTTTTTATAATAATCAACAGCTTTTTCAGTTTTTAAATATAATTGTTTATAGCCTCTGTTTTTTGCTATTTTTATTATTTCATCAATAAGGATTTTTCCAATTCCTCTATTTCTAAAAACAAGGTATAGGATCATTTTCTCCTTATATTTGAAATTATTGCTATATGGTCTACAGGTTTTTCAAACACAACTATATCTCCACCTTGCCACTCTTTGAGATTTTTAGCATCATTTATACTAATTTCTGTAGTTAAAAGAGTTGCATAACTTTTAAAAAAAGAAATAAGATTTAGAACTCTTCTAAAGTCAATATTAGGATCTGGCTGTGCATTTATGCTAGGATAAGTATTAGTATTTTCTTTTATATCTTTATCTACCATTTCTTTAAGATTATATCCTGCTGATTTAAATACTCTCCAAATCGTGTCAGTGCAATCCCCTTCATAATTTGGAGGATATCCACCACTATAATACGCACTATGATATCTTGGTTTGTTTTTGTGCATCTTTTCTAGAACCTTCTAAAATATCATCTAAATCTTTTATACCATCTCCATCTTCATCATGCTCAATTATTAATCTTGATATTTCTATACTTTTTTATTCTAAAAGAATTCTATTATCTGATTTTTGTGACTTTTGGGTTGAATTTTTAGAAATCTCTACTTCACTATTGCATCCTGTACATATAATAACTGTTAATAACAAGCCTATGATTAACTTTATTTTTTATCCTTGAATACTTTTTTATTTTCCACGATTCACTAAATCTCCCTTACATATAATTCACGTCTGTATAATATTGTGATTTATGAATTACTTCATAAGTATATGTAACATTTTTTTAGAGTTATTAATAAATTCTTTCATAATCAAATAATGATCTGTTTCTTCGTACTCTACTACTTCAAAACCTTCTTTTAATTGCAAAATAGTTGAATCAGGATATGACATTATAATGGGTGAATGGGTTGCAATAATAAATTGTGATCCTTGTTGCACTAAATCATGTAATCTAGAAATCATAGCCATTTGCCTTGAAGGAGATAATGCTGCTTCTGGCTCATCTAAAATATATAATCCATTACCACTAAAACGATTCATAAAAGCTGCAAAAAATGATTCCCCATGTGACTGTGCATGTAGTGAACATCCTCCATATGAGTATATAATTCTTGGACCCATGCCACCTTCATCAAGTTCTTCAATATTCGTAGCTAGATTATAAAAACTTTCTGCTCGTAAGAAAAAACCATCTTTAGGTTTTTTAATGCCTTTTATTAATTTAAGATATTTATATAAATCTGAATGAGTTTCTCTAGATGAAAAGTTAAAATTTTTTGTTCCACCTTCTGGATTAAATCCATAAGCAACCGCAATCCCTTCTAAAATAGTTGACTTACCAGTTCCATTTTCACCTACAATAAAAGTAACTTTTGGATGAAGTTTTAGATTAAATAAGTTACGAATAGCTGGTAAACAAAATGGATAATTTGAAAATGAATCTATTTTTTCCCTAGACAATTCTATATTTCTTAAATATTGATTAATTTCTGCTAATTTCAGGAATAACACCTCCAATCAATACTTTTTTAACTTATATAATGTATTACATTTCCATTTTAATGTCTCTATTACCCTAGTACCTGTAATCTCTCTTGTCTTATATCTGTTATAGACAACTTCCCCATTGCTAGCAATATCTATTTTTTTCTACCTTTATATTTGCCTTCTTCCTTTGCCATGGCAATTCCTTCTCTCGGTCTTTCCTATAACAATTTCTCGTACTGCTATTTTCCTATCAATTGTTAGAATTATTTTTTTCACTTTGTATTAAAATTTTATTATTTTTCTTCAATAGGGATTATTCCATAAATAGCAATATTATTGTTTATTAATTCATTAGATATATTTGGAATATTTTGTAATGAAGTTTGAATAATAAATCCATTTTCTGCTCTATGAATTTCATTTTCTTCAAGAATTTTTAAAAGTGCAGTTAAGCAATGTTGAGTACACTCTTCTTGAACTTGTTCTGCAAAAGATTTACCCATACCACCTATAATAATATAAAATTTTCGAGGATTATTGCTATAATCTTTAGTATCAATTGATTTTATATTATAGTTTTCTAAGTCACTTTTAGTTTTATTTAGTTCAGGTATATCTAAATCAAAAAAAACAGCTATTTCTTTAATTATATTATCAATCATATGAGTAGCTCCTAAATGAAACATTGTCTCGTGAAAGAAAGAAAATTGTGAGTGTGAAAAAGAAACCCCATCATTTTTGTAACTATACTCATTGATATTATCTACAAACTCATAAATATCCCCCTGTTTACTTGATTCATTATTCGGAAATATTTCTTTTAATTGTACTTGTAAATGATTACCAAACATTAAGGTATGTTCAGACTCTACTTTTCGCAATACACGAAGTTTATCTATAAATTTCATCACCTTTGAAATTCTAAATGTTTCAGCCATAAAATCATCTCCTTTAAATTTTGTATACATTTGTATGCATTTGTATACCCATTATACAAGAACGTATGCAGAGTTTCAATGTAAATATTTATTACCCTATACACAATGTATTGTTATGTTTTTTCCTTATTCTATCATTAGAAACCTTTATACAACTCAAAGCCAAAACATAGTTACTTATTATGGTAAGGTTAATCATAGAAATAAACACACTCAAAAAACTGTTAAAACTCAATTCGCATAAATGGAATTGGATGTTCCAAGAGATAGAAATGGAGAATTTAAACCAGTTGTTATTCCTAAGAACAAGAGAGACGTATGTCAACAAACTTATATACCAGTTCCTCTATTGATTTTTGAAAGAGTTCCAATTCTTCAAATATATACTTTTTAGGAATGAAGATGTCAATATCTTAAGGATCAAAGTCATGACTAGTTATTACTTGTAACCCGAGAGAGCCATATAACACCGGAGTAATATTAGAGTTCTTCTTTATGTGTATCTATTCTTATAACCTCTTAGAAAATATCCTTCATTTTATCACTCTTTTTATTTTAATATCAAAATAATTCTCATAAATATTCTATTATTACTTCTATATAACTAAATTTTTTATGTATACAACATTTCCCATATAATATCTTAACGTTAAATATAGAGGAAGTATTATAATCTATTGGAATTTTTATGTTCTAGATAAATCTATATTTACATATATTTTTATAAATATGATTGAAAATCAAAAAAGAGAACGGCTCAACCATTCTCTTTATTTCGTAGGCAGGTAGTTATTTTTGAAATGTAAAAAGCATTCTTCTTGGGGTGTGCCCCATTAATTATACAAGCATAACTTGTCCATTTTTTCTAATAAATCTATACTCCAGTCAATTTTCTATATTCTACCATAAGCAAAATCCATGGCAAAATTCAACAAATATAGATAGTAGGCAGTTAACCGTATATTATTCATATAAGGACTAATACCTTGTCCAAATATTTAACTCAAATTCCCGCTATTTATAATACAGAATGCAGTGGCGGTTTTCGATACGAGGTAACCACTTAAACAACTCTAAAGAATGCTTTATCCCCTTCTACTTACTGATGACTGGGATAAATATATCCATTTCCGAATTACAATCATTCACATTAAAACGTTCATCATATAGTTCGAAATCAGGTGCATCTGATATCTCGTATTCTGACTTAAAAAAGTATGTACCATAAATATATCTATAAGTCTCTTCCAAGTTTTCAACACTCCCTTTGTGGGTAAATACAACATACTTCTGTTTTGGAATTTGCTTTACAATCATATTTTCTGGAATTTTTGAATACTCTTCAATTTCAATACATGATATATAAGAAAATTCGCTTAGTTCTGGATCATACTCATCAACATGATCACAAATTCCTAATGTAACGCCAGGGTTTTTAATATGCTTAATTTCCTTCATATTCTTTAGAAACATTCTCCATAGGTCAGGTATTTGACCATTAAGATTCGCTCCACAATATTCCATGCCCATAACTAAAAATGCGTCCTTTACAACGACTCTTGGCTTTATTTTAGCTACATTTTTTACATGGTTTATTGTGTCTATAGACAGAACCTTCTTTTCTAACAACATTAAATTTTTACCATTTTTTCTATACTTGCCTGGAGATATATTATAATATTTTGTAAAAGCAGTAGTAAAAGCTTGCTGAGAATCAAAACCGTATTTTATCCCTATATCAATAATTCTATTATTTGTTATTATCAACTCATTAGCAGCTTCAGATAATTTCCTTTTTCTTACATACTCAATTACCGATTCCCCTATCGTGTACTTAAACACCCTATCAAAATGAAACATTGAATACCCAGTTTCCTTAGCTATGTCTGACAGTCGTAAAGTTTTATGTAGGTTTAATTCAATATAATCAACCGCTCTTTGAATACTTTGAACATACATTAAATTCACCCCTTTAATAAATCTTCTCACAATCTTTTCAAATTAGCAAGAATGATAAAAACTCTTGCTTAAGTAAGTCATATAATTGAATTACAAAATTAAATGGAGGTATGCACATGAAATTAAAGAATATAGATATTTATAAGAGAATGATTTATTATAAGGTTCGTGGCTTAAGTATAACTATAATTAATAATGACGATATTGAATCTTCAGAAGTTTTAGGTGTGCTTGAGGCAAAAACAAATAATAAAATAAACAGTAACTCTATTTTTAATGCGTGTTCAATAAGTAAATTTGCTACAACTATACTAGCATTAAAATTAGTTGATGACGGTATACTTAACTTAGACAAGAATGTAAATGATAGACTTATATCTTGGAAGGTTCCAGAAAATAAGTTCACTCAAAATAAAAAAGTTACCCTAAGGAGGCTTCTGAGTCATCAAGCTGGATTTATTGATCCTGATAAAAGTTTTAGTGAATACAATATTACTCAAGGTATTCCAACAATTCTTGATCTTCTAGAAGGTAGAACATCATATTATCCAGAAGTTGCTGAAGTTAAATATGAGCCTGGAAGTAATTTTCTATATTCAGATTTAGGTTTTTGTATAATAGAACAACTTATAGAGGACACTTCTAAAAAACCATTTAAAGAATTGATGAATGAGTTGATATTTCAACCTCTAAATATGAAGAATAGTACACTAGAATATACTATACCTGAAGTTAAAGATTATAGTTTTGCTTGCGGTCACAATAAAGATGGGAAATTAGTGGATGATAAGTACCCTATATATCCCTATACTGCTGCTGGTCTTTGGTCAACTCCAACAGATTTAAGCAGTTTGGTTATTGAAATAATCAATTCATTAAAAGGTAATAGCAAACTTGGCATTTCGCAAAAAACAATAAATGAAATGATAACATCACAAGGTTGTTCAAAGTGGGCTGGCCTTGGAATATTTCTTGATTACTCTGGTGATAAGCTTGAAATTTCATCACTCGGTTGGGGCATTGGATTTCAATGCATAATGATTGCATATCCACATTTAGGTACTGGTGCAGTTATCATGACAAATTCAGATTTAGGTATCCATCAAACAAAGACTCTAATTGGAGAAATTGTAACAGCTCTATCACAACAATATGGATGGCCCTCACATTAATAATAAATAAATGTCCGTCTAGTGTTATAACCATATAACTTTTTCTTAGTATTCCATTTTTATTTCGCTTTATTAGTATCATCTAATAATTTAAAGAGAGGAGCATTTCCTCTCTTTTATAAAACAAACCCTCTTAACATGTATAAATATTGAAATCGATCTAAAAACTACACTTATTTTGATATTATCCATAAGTAAGTAGAAAAAGGTATAATGTGATCTAGGAGAGATAATATCATTTGTGATACGGTTGCCGTCTATTAATTCTAAATATATACTTACTTGTTAATGTTATATGCATCTCAATATACTCATATACTTTGATAAATACATTAGAAAAAAGATGACTTTAAGTCTCCACCCCTACCAAGCAGGTAATTATTTTTAATATAAAACGCATTCTTACTGGGATGTGCCCCATTTTTGGTACAAGCATAACTTGTCTATTTCTTCTAGTCTGCTTTTATCATTCTTCAGTATTCAATAAATCCCTTTAATCTATTACATATGATCTTTCAAATCTTCATAGGCGAATAAATGCAAGTTTAAAAAGAAGAATAAAAAATCAAAAGAAGAAAATAAAGGGCTTAGAGAACAATTAAAAATTATTTATGTCTTGAACTCTGTTTTTGGGAATTAGAAAAATATGGTACATTCAATATGTTATCTATAAGTTAATATTCCCGAACCTATGTCGTGAATACAGCTACATGAGCAGAAATAACGAACTAGGTTCTTAAAGAAAACGTTATGCCAAAGTGATGTTATATTTCAGAAATCTATATAATAACTAGATATTAATTGGCAGATGTACAAAATATTACTTATACAATTGGAGGGTACAGTACTATGATATATCTTGTGCGTCATGGTGAAACTGATTGGAACTTATTTAAGAAATTTAACGGTTGTACAGCGACTAAGTTAAATCAAACAGGAATAGAGCAAGCAAAATTGCAGGCGGAAAACTTGAGAAGTGTTTGCTTTGATGTATGTTTTAGCAGCCCCCCAAAAAGAGCACGTCAAGCTTGCGAGATCATCTATAATGGCATAAGCGTTCTAGATGATAGACTTACTGAAATAGATTGTGGTGAGTTTGAAGGCACAGAGGAAACGTTGGAATCCATTAGCCTGTTTTGGGAAGCGTGCAATAGCAGAAATAAGGGTGTTGAAAGTTTTAAAGAATTCATGAAACGAAATTGTGATTTCTGCGATATGGTTATAAAAAATATAGGGGTAAAAACGTCTTAATTGTTACTCATGCTGCAAACACACGTATAATAAATTATTATTTCACTGGCAAGCCCGAGATCTATGATTTTAAAAAAGCTGTTGCCCAAAAAGGCAGGTTACTTACTTATGAAAATTCATAAATCTAGAATAATGAATTATTAGGCGAGGATAGAGAAAAGGAGAATGTTTTAACAGAAGTCACTGAAAAAGTGGCTTTTTTCATATTTTGAATATTTTTTAATGGTCAAAAATGTATTCAATACTAAAAAAAGACCTTAGAATCGATAAAATGTACCCTATAGAGTAGACACTATAAAAAAGTCTACTTTATAGGGTATTTTTATGTATAATTAAATAAATGAGAATTCGGGGGAGAAAAAAATGAGTAAAAAGATATTTACAGAAGAACAAATAGAAACTTTGGCACAAAATAAATATGTGAAAAATGTTACCAATAAAGCAATCACGTATACGGATGAATTTAAGAAAAATTTTATAGCTGAGAATCAGAACGGAAAATTTCCTAGAGAAATATTCGAAGAATGTGGATTTGATGTAGATATCATAGGGATTGATAGAGTTAGAGGATCTGGGAAAAGGTGGAGAGCTACTTATATAAATAATGGTGCGTGTGGTTTAACTGATACAAGAAAAACCAATTCTGGAAGACCGACAACTAAAGAACTTTCATTAGAGGAGAAGTATGCACGACTTCAAGCAGAAAATAATTTATTGAAAGCTGAGAACGAACTTCTAAAAAAGATCGATATGATAGAAAGGATGATGATACAAAAGAAATAAAATTGCTTCCTAAAGACAAGTTCATAATAATACGAGATATAGTAAAAAAATATAAATTGAAAAATATGATTAGTTATCTATGTACTCTGGTTGGTGTGTCAAGGTCAGGATATTATAATTTTTTTTCTAAGACTGCTATAGAGTCAAGAAATAAGCGAGAGCTTAATGATGAAGCAGCAAAAGAGTTGATTTTAAAAGCATACAATTTCAAGAATCGCAAAAAAGGTGCACGTCAAATTAAACTGACATTAGAAGGTCAGTTTGGTATTGTATACAATTTAAAGCGTATCAGAAGAATAATGAAAAAATACAAAATTGTATGCCCTATAAGAAAGGCTAATCCTTATAGAAGAATGGCAAAAGCCAATCAAGAGCATAGAATAGTTCCAAATTTATTGAATCGAGAATTTAAACAAAATATACCTGGTAAAGTACTACTTACAGATATAACTTACCTATCATATGGTAATAGTAAGAGAGCATATCTATCTACAATTAAAGATAGCTCTACAAATGAGATACTAGCTTATAATGTATCTACTAGCTTATCGCTAGATATAGCAACTGATACAATACATAAATTAATGAATAATAAAGATATTACTCTTGCCCCAAATGCATTTATTCATTCAGATCAAGGTGCTCATTACACTAGTCCTACTTTTCAAAAACTAGTTAAAGGTTTCGGATTAGGACAATCAATGTCTAGACGAGGAAATTGTTGGGATAATGCACCCCAAGAATCATTTTTTGGACATTTTAAGGATGAAGCTTATATAAAATCATGCACAGCTCTGGACGAGCTTAAAGCTGAAATAGATGAATACATAGATTATTATAATAATTATAGATATCAATGGAATTTAAAGAAGATGACTCCTGTATCATTCAGAAATCATCTTCTACTTGCTGCATAGTCTTTTTTTATAATGTCCTTGACAAAGGGTACATTTTACGATTCTAATGGCTCTCTTTTTTTTAACTTGTTATCTGAAGCTTTGAATAAGGACTTTTTCAGTGATCTCGTTTTAACATCTTCTTTCATATTAATACGCAGGTAATTATTTTTGAAATCTATACTGTATTCTTATTGGGATGTTCCCCATTTTTGATACAAACCTAACTTGTCCGATTATACGGCAAATTTTATTATATGATTCAATCCATTATACTTCAATCTGACTCTATTATATTAGGTATTCTATTATAAATTCCCCTATCATTATCACACACTCCACATGCATGATATGCGGAAACATATATCAAAAACTGCCGTTACTTGTGGTACGGTTCACCTCTGTTAATCCTAAATACTGACTTATTGATGCTCTCTATATTTCAATATACTCATGTGGTTTAAAACTAAAATCAAAAAGAAACTAACTCCAAATCTCCTTCCCTAATAAGCAGATAGTTATTTTTCAGATATAAAGTGCATTCTTATTGAGATGTGCCCCATTTTTGGTACAAACCTAATTTATCCTCTTTTCTAACAAATATAACATTTATTGTATATAGATTGCATAGGCTAAGTATTACTTATTATGATTATTGGAATTGTTCGACAGTGGATAGTCCCCAACATACAAAAAACAATGCAAAGTATAATTTTCTCTCCACTGCTCACTATCATAAAATAATAAACCTTTATATTTTTTAACTAAAATTTCATTTTTTACAAATTGTTAATATCCAAATACCTACTAATATACTCTAATAATTTCTTGCTTTCTAGTATATATTAATTATCTAAATCCATAGTATTTTTATTTTTTTCAAGATATTTATACGCTCTATCTATAAACAATTCTACTTCCTCATATAATCCGCACACAAAAAAAGTGTGTATATTATTTATATAACAAATATATTCATAATATCTAGAATTTCTCCTTAAAGCGTATTGGGGTAAATGACTATTAAGTGATTTTATATTTTCATTTAAATTTTTCATCACATACTCCTCTCTCCTTATTGAATTTTATTGATATTTATTCCTCTACCACTCAGTTCCTTTATAGCATCAATATAGTCATTTTTTAATATTGAAATATAACTATATCTTGAGTCATAAATATAAACTCCATCACTATATACTTCATGATAATCAAATTCTAATATTTCATCATACTCTTTTACTTTAAAACTATTTTTACTAGTTATCTCTAATATTTCCCCTTTTCCGCCAAAAGCATTAAATAAATCTTCCGCTATCTCTGAACAATCATAATTTCTATTATTAAAGTATTTAGATTTATTTTTATTCATTGTGTCTACTACATCATCAAGATAACCCGTCCCCTTAGTATTTAAGCTTTATATTTTTGTATGCAATTCCAAATAACAGTATTGTATTAATATTTCTAAATAAATAACCCATCGTTTATCATATACTATATTACATCAACTATTCTGATACTCCATATAAAAAACCATTGCAACATAGACAATTTTTGTGTTCTAGATAATTCTATACCTACATATACTTTTATAAATAATCTTAAATACAAAAAGAGAATGATTTATCACCCTCTTTCATTTAATACGCAGATAGTTATTTTTGAAATATAAAACGCATTCTTCTTGGGGTATTCCCCATTAATTGTACAAGCACAGGTTATCCATTTTTTTCTAATAAATCCATGCTCAACTCTACTTTCTATATTCTATTACAAATAAAAATATATCTTAATTCAACAAATATATATGGATAATATTTAATTGATTATTATGTTTAAAGATCACAATACACTCTATTTATTTAAGCTATAGTCTATTTAAATAATCACTTCCAGAAAATCACTCTTTTAGTTTTAAAAATACAAGTACAGTATTTTCAGCGATTTGAATTTGTTTAATCCAACATTCCCTCTACATTTCCTTCTTTAATTAAATTTCCTATTTCATCATATACTTTACCATTTACAGGTTTTCCATCTATTAATTCCCCTTCAAAAATCAAATTGCCATTTTCATTATATAATTTGCCTTGACCAGCAAAATGGTCGTTCTTCAAATCTCCTGTATATTTTAAGTTCCCATTTTCATAATACAACGTACCTTTACCATGTGCTAAATCATCTTTAAAACCTCCTTTATATTTTAAGTTCCCATTTTCATAATACAGTTTACCTTCTCCATATGCTAAATCATCTTTAAAATTTCCTTCATATAGTACATTCCCATAGTACATTCCCATTTTCGTAATGCAATTTGCCTTTTCCATGAAAAAATCCCTCTTTAACATTTCCTTCATATCTTAACTTCCCTTCTTCATCATAAAATTTACCTTCTCCATATGCTAAATCATCTTTAAAATCTCCTTCATATGATAAATTCCCTTTTTCATCATAGAATTTACCTTTCCCATGAAAAAGTCCATCTTTAAAATCTCCTTCATATAATACATTGCCATTTTCATAATACGATTTACCTTTTTTATGTGCAAATCCATCTTTAAAATTTCCTTCATATCGCAACTTTCCGTTTTTATGATATAATTTTGCAAAGCCACTACCGATATTCTCGTCATAATATACTATTGTTTTATTATAATAATCAATATACATTATTCCAAAAGTAAGCAAAAGAACAATTGTTGACAATATTAAGGGAATTTTTAAAGATGCTTTTTTTCCTCCATTTTTGATGTGCTCTTTATATAATTTTTCTTGTTCATTTTTTAAAGCTGCTGAAATTCCTATATTTATAGAAGCCCAAGGTATCATTGAAGAAACTTTTTCGCTTATAACAATAGTTAGAATAAATAATATAGTCATAGTTAAAATAAGCTTTTTTTTCTTATCCGTATATCCGAGTCTTCCATAATTAATTGCACTCATTATTCCAGCAATAAAAAAAGAAACTAATGATCCTATTATCATTATTGACTTAGGGCTCCAAAGACCTTTATCATTTAAATCTTTTCTCTTATTTTCATTTTCCATAAATAATTCTCCTCATTTGAATTCTAAATTACACAATTATTATTTGGACTTGATATAAATAAAATACAAAAATAAAACCCTTTATAAATCAAAACTTTCACCAAATTACTTCGCATAAGTCACGATGTCAGATAAAAATCCAAAAAAGTACGCTCGTCTACAAGACTATATCAATAACCTTCAAATTAACCAAATATCTATTTGGGTTATAACTGAGTTAATTATAATATGCTTATTAAACTTCCACATAAAACATATTCATATACTTTAATTAGCAGGTAATTATTTTTAAATACAAAAAGCATTCTTGTTGGGGTGTGCCCTATTAATAGTGCAAGCATAGTTTGTCCATTCTTTTATATTCAATAACTATAATTTCTTTAATTTATTTTATGAACTGTTTAAGACAAAAGCCCTAATATGTTTGATATATTTTTCAATACTTACAACTAAAAACCAAGGTTATACGAACTATCATTATAATTCAACATTTGCTTTACATTTATCAGTTACTCCTATATCATTTAATTCATTTAATACAACTTCAAACAAATCAAATAATCCTTTAAGCATATTAATGTCTTTTATAACTCCTGGTACGCTAAAATATAGCTCATCTACATTTTGAGGAAAATAGGTTCCAAAAACACCTTCATCATCTTTTATTTCTAATAGTATTTTAGGCTGACTCTTAATCAAACTTCTAATTCTATCATTTGAAAACAATTCAATTATTTTATTCTCTTCATTTCCTTTTATTATAAACTCTTCATCAAAGTCTTTATATCCTATGTTAATATCTTGCATACCAAAGCATTTACCTATTTCACTAAATATTCCAGCTCTATAAATCTTAAATTTGAAATTATTTTTATTAACAAATGGTGCTCGTATTCTAGTATATGTGGTACTTGTTTTTCCGTTTGATACAGCATATGTATCTAATGTTATAGTCCAATTATCAATATTAAATTCAACTTTTGAATTCTTCAGAAAGCCTCCGCTTATAAACTTTGCTTTAATATCATTACTAAATTCTTCCCATATTTCATCTTTCCTTGGTCCAAACAATCGCATTTTTTTCTCTCCTATTTATATGTTTTTTATTTACTTTATTTTATATTTATAGCACTATTATCCAAAACTTGTATATTACTAACATATAGCAATGTTACACAATATAGAAATATATCTATACAGAATAATGCATTTAATCTATTATATTTTTCATAAAAACATGAGTGTTTTGTCCAATATTATCATCAAATGTTTCTTCTATATAACCCCATCCTAATTTCTTATAATAATCAACAGCTTTTTCAGTTCTTAAATATAATTGTTTATAGCCTCTGTTTTTTGCTATTTTTATTATTTCATCAACAAGGATTTTTCCAATTTCTCTATTTCTAAATTCTTTGTTAACAATAAGAGAAGCTAACCATGGTTCTAAATCAGGTCTATTTTTTAAATCATTATTAGATAAAGAAACGGTTCCTAAACACAAATCCCCCTCTAAAACTATAAGAGTTACAGGAATATCATATTTATTTTTCTCCTTAACCCTATCAAGTACCATATCAAATGTCACTTCAGGTCTTATACTTTTTACAAACTCCTCAAATATCCATTTTGCTACTATTTCTGTATATTGAGGGTAGTCACATAAGTAAACTATGTTCATTAAAATTATACCTCCTAAATTTTTTAAAATCTTTTATTATTAAAAATTTAATTTTAAACATTCTATATTTATCAAATGCTTTTTTAAAATATCTTTATTTTCCAAATCTATTTTTTCTTTTGTTATTAGTTTTGTTATGTAATTTATATTATTCTTTATTAAATCATTGTTTGTAATATCACCATGGCTCTGTACGATAATATCTGCGTTTATTTTCAAATACAATTCTAAAGTCTCTTTATATTTATCCAGTTCACTCCAGCACATAAAACACGGTATAGGATCATCAATATTATCTCCTACAAACAATACATTATCTTTATGATCATAGCAAGATGCTGAATCTTCTGAATGTCCAGGTGTATAAAAGAATTCAACTCCTTCTTCTTTGAATGCAATTTTCTCTGTAAATGTAGTATTGGGTAAAACAATTTCTATCTTATCTTTTGCAAATTGTTGTGCGTGATTAATTAAGTCTTCTTCTCCATATTTGGCTATATGCTTTCTACACAATTCATGAGATATTATTTTAAAATCTTTAAATACACTATTTCCCCATATATGATCCCAATGACTGTGAGAGTTAAATATTATATATTCTTTTTTTCCAAAATTGTCTTCAAGGTATTTTTTAATTTTCTTTATATAGTATGTTCCCAGATAAGTATCACATATAAAAAAGTGTTTATCTCCATTAATAGCATATACATTAGTCACACAATCATAGTCTGAACTTTTAAGTTCAAAAAAAGTAAAAAGAATTCCTCTTTCACCAACTCTTATAATTTTCATATTATTCCTCATCCTTTCTAGATTTCTATTACAGTTTAAATATATATATAGTATTTTGTTTATCTATGTAATCTATTTTTCATCCTAATATACAAAACTATTTATAATCATAATTGCATTCTTCTTGAGTTTATATTTCAATCTTTTTAATAGAAATCTAGCAACTTTTTTATTATACAATATTTTCCATAAAGTTAGTGTTAATATAAGTTGTTATTTTCTATATTCAATAATCAAATCTATCTTTGCATATTTTTATAAATAATTCCAAATAAAAAAGAGAATGATTTATCATCCTCTTCTATTTAATACGCAGATAGTTATAATATAAAACGCATTCTTGTTGGGGTGTGCCCCCCCCCATTAGTAGTACAAGCATAACTTGTCCCTTTTTTATAAAAAATCAAACTTTCCTTAAGTCAACTTCATTAAAAGTTATTACGACATTTATAGATATTGTGTATTAATATAAACTGCTAATTTACGCAATATAAGAATATTATGTATTAAATCTTTTCTGTTAAAATGTAAGAACGTACTTATTTTCATCACTCAAAGAAGCAACTAAATTAAAATTGCAATTATTTAAGACTCTATTTGACCCTGTATTTGATTTTAATACCCTCGTTGCTGTAATACCCTTACAATTTGGAAAATTTGAAGCCCAATTTATTAGAGCTGACAATGCTTCAGTCATAAGCCCTTTTCTTCTGTAATTAGAAGATATGCTATATCCCACCTCTGAATAGCCACTGTCATCTGGTATTCCTTTAAAACCAATAAACGCTATACCGTTTTGATTATTCTTATCGATAATTAACCAATATGTATACCAGTCATGAATATCTTCATTAACCGTTTGCATTTTCTCTATTTTCTTTGATATTGCCGATTTTACAACATCAGATATTGCTTCCAATTCAATTGAAGTCTCAATATTTTCAATCATATTGTTTTTAATATAGAGTAGTTCATTAAAAGACAAAGGTTTTAAAAACAATCTTTCCGATTCTAATAATTCTACTACTTTTGTACTCAATATAAAACCTCCATTCTCTACTTTTCCTAATTTTACAATATTAAACATAGTTGAAATGATTATATCTTATTTTACTACAACATAACTATTATTTACTAACTTAATAATAAATTAATATTACAAGGTAATATTCCATTCAATATTTAATATATCATAAACAACATAACTTACATAATTATCATATAGCCATTCTACTTTTCTTAATACTCCTTCATTCTTAAAACCTAATCTCTCTAATATTGACCTATTTTTTACAATTACATTTTCTAAAATCATAAGTGGTCTACATTTACCTACAACATCATGACACATAATCCCCAACAAAGAACCTAATAAATTTTCGTTATCAGTAATTTCTTTTCCTATATTCTTATCCCAAATTTTCATTTAATTTTTCAAATAAGATACCATCTTCCCACTTTCCATTAATATTGATAACCTTCCTAGTTCTTCCAATAAACTCAAACTCATTCTTAATTAGAACTATTTGAGAACCAATATTTTTACTAGAAGTTCCTGCCTCTACCCTATTAAGTTTATATTTTTGAAATGCTTCTTTGCATGCTAATCTAACAGCTTCAGTTGCATATCTCTTCCCACTATATTCTTTACCAATTCGGTACCCAATCTCTGCTTTTTGAAATACTCCTCTTACGATTGAAAATAAATTTACCCTTCCTACTAATTCTTTTTTTTCATTTCTAATTAAATACATGTAACAAAGCCCTCTTCTTTGCTCTTCTTCTATTTCTTCTAAAATTTGCTTAAGATTTTCCATCTTGTAGTAACCGTCTCCTCTTGGAGGGACCACAGTTTCAAAAAAATCTCTATTTTTCTTTTCAAACTCCAATATTTCTTCTGCATTGCATTTTGATAATAAATGGATTGAAATAGACATATTTTTCTCCTCCCTGATATATCATGCTTGATTAAATTAATTATTAATTTCTTATATACTCCTGGCTAAGCTTTGGTAATATACAATAATGGTGTGTATCTATAGTATTCCCCTTATTAATTAAGTGTTTTTTTTACAGTTTAGCATTATATACATTTTGTAATAAATTTAAAATTAATATATAGGTATATATTACCACAATATAAATGCAAATAATTGATTTATGTGTAATTATATATGCAATAAAAACAGTGACTTTAATTACTACAACTTTGCTAATAAGAGATATTTATATTTCTACTATTTAGTATTTTTTAGAGCATGTACAAAGATAATATTTTATTATTAATGTTATATACATTTTAATATACTCTAATAAGTAAAAAAATGACCTATAACTAGGTCATTTTTTTATATAATAGGTAATAACCGCAAGGTTCTGGTTCATATTGATGAACCCATCTCATTATCATTGTATGATTAATATTTAATTCTCTTTCTTGCATTATTTTTCCCAAATTCATTCAGATTTTCCTTTAATATATTCACCAGAAAAATATACACCCATACCAGCATAATAGCTTGCTTCCTCATTTTGCTCGATAATTAAAATGCAATCCTTTAATGTAAACATAATCTCTGCATCTTCTTCGCCTTTAAATATCGCTTTTCCCTCAATAAAATTTGCTACACCTGTTATATCTCCAGTATTAGAATTACTAATAGCTAATAAATCAAAATTAAACCCACTAGATGTAACATTAGCTATTGTAATGGTAGCACTTTTATTTGAACTAGTTTCCTTTCTATTCCATTCGCCTTCCCACTGTTCTTTTAAAACATCTTCTTTAGTTGTATCATTTACAATTGGTTTTGTACTAAGGATTTCTTTAGTTTCTATTCCATTTTCAATATTTTTATTGTGTACTTCAAAGCTAGTACATAAAAATACAATAACTACTAATAACATATACTTTTTTCTCACACTACACCTCTTAAATAGTTTTATTGTTAGTAAATAAGTGATAAACGACTATACTGTTTATAATGGTTCTCGTTCAAAATCATAAAAAATACCCATCAAATTTAATATTTCCTTATGCCTTAACTCTCATAATTTCATTTATGAATTCGATTTCAGAAAAGTCACGTTGAATTTCTTCAACCTAACCCACTTAAGATCACTCATCTCCTTAATATTTAAGTTTTATATTTTATTAAGTAACTCCAGTTAACAGTATTGTATCAATATTTCTAAATAAATAATCTGTTGTTTATCATATACTATTTTAAATCAAATATTCTGATACTGCATATAAAAAATCATTGTAACTTAGATAATCTTTGTGTTCTAGATAATTCTATATCTACATATATTCTTATAAATAATCCTATATACAAAAAAGAGAATGAGCTAATTATCCTCTTTCACTTTATAAGCAGGTAATTATTCTTAAAATGCAAAATGCATTCTTCTTGGGGTGTTTCCCATTAATAGTACAAGCATAGTTTGTCCATTCTTTTCTAATCAATCTATGCTTAAATCAATTTTACTATTGTTTTGTCGTAGATTTTCTTTTCTTATATCTTTTAATGATTTCCAAGTTTATACAATTAGAATGTTTATTGAATCCATTTTCATATTATTATCAAACCCAACAATAACAGATTTATTAATATATGCTAAAGACCTTGGTTTTAAAATTATTCCCCATCTCAGTACTTAATTATTTGTTATCAAGTATTCTGCAAAATAAATGGCCCTGTCTAATGCAATTGCCATCAATCCAGTAACCATTTTCTCTTTGTGTATAAACTGACTTGTCATTTCGTTAGCAGTTAATAGTTCATTATTATATTCATCATTTAACTCAGTCACAATCTCGACATTTTCAAGATACCATCTCCATAAGTCAATTAGTCACTCTTTAGTATAGTTAAGACTGAAATCCGAATTTTTATTTGTAGTTTTTATCGCTTTTTCTAATCAAAGAGAGTTTGAGTATAATGCTAATTATGATGTTGTAAAAAAGAAATAATTTCCTATAATAAATTATATAAAGTTAGATGTGTTAATGATTATAACCACTATAATTCTTAGCTCATATTATTCTATTTTTGTACTTATTCTAAATTTATTTTTTAGCTATTATGACAATAATTTTTTTAGGATATACTACTTAATAGTATATAGAATATTTATTAAATTAATTTTGGAGGTATATTTTGAGATATGTAATTGTAAGTGTTGTAAAAGGCGATGCTGGTAATTTTAATAATAACTTAAGAAAAGAAGTTTTTGAAAAGTTTAAAGCT
Organism: uncultured Peptostreptococcaceae bacterium; assembly: GCA_942492135.1. GTDB lineage: Bacteria > Bacillota > Clostridia > Peptostreptococcales > Peptostreptococcaceae > Tepidibacter_A. The sequence continues at coordinate 67,846 of CALODI010000009.1, read as the reverse complement.
AGATCTTCAAAGCTTCCTGCTCATTTTACTATAAAAGCTCCTTTTGAAAGTGATAATATAAATGACTTAGAAAATATTTTAGATAATTTTTCTAAATCTCATAATTCTAGTGAATATAAAATTAAAGGGTATGACCATTTTGATGATAGAGTTATATTTATGAAAGTTTTAATGAGTGATGAAGGTAAAACTATTCATGATAAATTAATTGATGATTTAAATAAAATTAATTATTTAGATTTTTCTAAAGAATATGGTAAAGATAAAGTTTTTCATATTACCATAAGTTCTAAAAAAATAAGAAATATATTTAATAAATTATGGGATTATGTTTGTTTAATACCTTGTGATTTTGATTGTCATTTTGATAATATTTGTATTTATAAATGGGTTAATAATACTTGGGTATTACATAAAGAGTATTTATTAGATTAGTTTTTAGGATAATAAATACTTGAGATGTATAAAAAAGTAAGTAGTTCAACCTTGAGCTAATTACTTTTTCAGAGAAGATAAGAGGTTATAGTGCAAAATTATAAATTATAAAAAATACCCATCAAATTTATTATTAAAATTTACACAATTTTAGTATATTTCAACACAAGAAACAACAAACCTATCCTCTTATCCTTCTTCTCTTTGATAAGTATTAATGCTATACAATGTGATCTAGCATAAATTTTTTGAATAACATGTACAACACCATCTTTTTCATTTTAAAGAGTCACATAGTTTGCAATTCCTTTTACTTCATCAAAAGTATTATTATAGGATATTTATTCCATTTATATAAAAGTGCAAAAACACTTCAATAAATTTCCATATGAATAAAACAAAAAAACATTTATGCAAAACCTTGTTATAATTAAGTTCCTACACAAAAACATAACAGGGTGGTGTGCATAAATGCTTCAGAACTTAATTATAACAAATGAACTAACATTAGACAAATTTTTAAAAGAATTGAAATTTGATTTATACCTTACAAAACCACAGATAATTCATATGAAAAGCATAGTTAAATCAATGTTCGTAAGTGGATATACAGGAAAAATGAATGATGTATCTAAATCTTTATCACCTAAACACAGAACTAGTATTACAAGATTTTTATCTAAATCTTCATGGAATGAGAACCTAACATTTAATTCTTTAAAAAACAAGTCAATAGATTTAATTTGGTCTAGATCAAAGCAAACAGGTAAACCTATATATGTGATTATTGATGACACAATTTCAGAAAAAACTAAGCCCTCGTCAAAGGCTATAAATCCAATTGAAAAGTGTTTCCTTCATAACTCACACTTAAAGAAAAAAACTGTTTATGGTCATCAAATTGTACTTGCTTTACTTTCTTGCGATGGTCTAGTTTTACCCTATTCAATAGAAATTTATGATAAAAGTTTATATTCACCAGAAAATTTATTTATCATAATTCAACCTCCTTCATTTGTTTCACATATTCAATTGCATTGTAATTAAACGGGAATTTAAAGAGAAAAGGTAAATATAGTTGCAAAGTAAAAAAATGATATGAAGATACTAATCCTTTAAATACTCGTTTAAGGTATAGTTGAGGTTTTATATGATAACGTACATTATGCCAAGTAAAAGCCTCCTGGATTAGGAGGCTTTTTTAATAAATCTCTAAATATAAATGGATATTTAATTAATGACTTATAATATTTCTTTAAAATCTATGAATGGAATTCCTCTCGAAGGTTTACGAGTAGGTTTAGTATCAATCTTTGTTACAAATACATCATATGATCCAGCTCGTGATGTCTGAAAAGCTCCAGTTGTCGTTGGAAAATCATCTGAGAAAGTATACCCTGTTACATAAGCATTACCAGCATTGTCTACTGCTATACCATAGCCATAATCCCAACTACTTCCTCCTAAGTAGGTAGAGTAAACAAGTCCTAACCCATCAGGAGTTAATTTCGCAACAAATGCGTCTGCATCTCCAGCTAGTGAAGTCTGAAAAGCACCAGTAGTAGTAGGAAAATCATTTGAGCTAGTGACTCCAGTTACATAGGCGCTACCAGCGTTATCTACAGCTATACCCCGGCCATCATCACTACTACTACCGCCTAAATAAGTAGAGTAAACAAGTCCAGACCCATCAGGAGTTAATTTCGTGACAAATGCATCTGATGATCCAGCTAGTGATGTCTGAAAAGCACCAGTAGTGATAGGAAAATCATTTGAGCTAGTGACTCCAGTTACATAGGCGTTACCAGCGTTATCTAAAGCTATACCCCGGCCATCATCACTGCTGCTACCGCCTAAATAAGTAGAGTAAACAAGTCCAGACCCATCAGGAGTTAATTTCGCAACAAATGCGTCTGCATCTCCAGCTAGTGATGTCTGAAAAACACCAGTAGTAGTAGGAAAATCATTTGAGCTAGTGTATCCAGTTACATAGGCACTGCCAGCGTTATCTACAGCTATACCCCGGCCTTCATCATAATTAATACCACCTAAATAGGTAGAGTAAACAAGGGAAGACCCATCAGGAGTTAATTTCGTGACAAATACGTCGTCGGGTCCAGCGAGTGAAGTCTGAAAAGCACCAGGAGTAGTTGGAAAATCATTTGAGTAAGTCCATCCAGTTATATAGGTGCTACCAGCGCTATCAACAGTTATACCCAAGCCAATTTCCCTACTCCTACCGCCTAAATAGGTAGAGTAAACAAGTCCAGACCCATCAGGAGTTAATTTTGTGACAAATACGTCTCCATCTCCAGCGAGTGAAGTCTGAAAAGCACCAGCAGTAGTTGGAAAATTATTTGAGCCAGTCATTCCAGTTACATAGGCGCTGCCAGCGTTATCTATAACTATACCCCTTCCATAATCACTACTACTACCGCCTAAATAGGTAGAGTAAACAAGTCCAGACCCATCAGGAGTTAATTTCGTGACAAATACGTCGTCGTATCTATCTGATGATGTCTGAAAAGCACCAGGAGTAGTTGGGAAATCATTTGAGTAAGTCTCCCCAGTTACATAAGTGCTGCCAGCGTCATCTACAGATATATCAAAGCCTTCATCGCTACTACTACCGCCTAAATAGGTAGAGTAAACAAGTCCTGGATCGATAACAATGGAATAATCTGAATGATAATTTTCTTCAATTTCAAAACCATAGATATTTTCACCATATTCTTGCTCTGTTACTACAAATCTACTATCTATCATTACTTTTCTATCTTGGATTTTTTGATAACTTATAGGTTTCTCATCAATTAGTATACCAAGCTGATTATTAATTATAAGATTACCTTCTTCATCTAAAACAATCCCATCTGAACCTCTATAATTAAGTTTAATATCCTGAACAGATGATCCTGGATGCACAATAAACTCGTACTTAAGTTGACCCATTGCTCCGTAAAATACTAGATCTATACCTGGCCATAAATCTCTATAGATTAATTTTTCATAGGTAGGTAATTCTGTATACCATTTTGATGGATCATTTCCCTTAAAGTAATTCACCTTTCCTCTACACTTACATTCACCTTCTATTTTTACATTTGGGTTAGCTCCAATAAACTGTAAAGCAAGAGTTACTCCAATATCTTGAGAAGTATCAATTTTACTTGAAGAGTCCCTAGTAAAATCTTCAAATGAATCTATATTAGATGTTCTTTGGATGAATGTCAATACTACTTCTTCTGTAGTAAAGTAGAATCCAAAACTTCCTCCTTTAACATAATAGTTAACTTTTGAATCTATTTGTCCAGCATTAAGAGTAAAAGCAAGTGGCATTTTTTTTAATATATCATTAATATTATCTTTAGTATTTTTAGAAATTTTTTTGAAGAAGTATCATCTTTTGTTTGTATTTTAATTGTCATAAATTTTCTCCTTTCTATATATTTTTATTTGCACTATTATATTGTATTTATCAATACATAAAAGGATTCAAAATGTTAAACTCAGTCAAGATTTTCCTAAATGTAATTTTAGAGAAGTATTCAGCAAATCTAAAACATTGAAAATACTATATTTGTATTTATTTTACAAAAATCCTGCATTTTTAAGTCTCAAATAAGGCCTTAAATGCAGGATTTTATGTTTTATATGAAAGACGAATAAGTAATTTGATGAATAAGTGATTTTTTGAAAAATAGTTGATATAGTTGTAGGGGTAGTACCACATGCCCATCAAGCTAAGACTTTGGTTATCAAATTTATTGCCCACCTAAATTCAAAAATGACTACCGAAGTATCTACACAGGCTATACATGAGCGGTTGAATGATAAAGCAGTAGCTTTTTTACAAGAAATATTTACAAGACTCTTAAACAGTGTTGCTTTGTCTGACTCTAAGATTCCTTCCATATGGGATAAACACTTTGATAGAATTAGAATAGTTGATTCTACGGCATTTCAAGTTCCTAAAATCTATAAAGATGAGTATAAAGGCTCTGGTGGAAGTTCACAGCCTGCTGGTGTGAAAATACAACTGGAATACGAGCTAAAAACTGGAAGGTTTATGCATATTGATGTAGGTCCAGGAAAAGGCAATGATAATACATTTGGAAGTAAAATAGCAGATACTTTTAGGCCGAAAGATCTTTCCTTAAGAGATTTGGGTTATTTTAGTTTGAGGGATTTTAAAGACTTAGATGACAAAAAAGCTTCCTATGTTTCAAGATTAAAACCCAATGTAGCTGTATATATAGAAAATGAAGATGTTCAATACTATAAGAACGGACAGATGAAAAAATCTACTATGTACAAAAGAATTGATTTATCAGATATAGCAAATGATATGGCTGGAGGTGAAATATTAGAATTGAAGGAAGTTTTTATAGGGAGACTTGAAAAAAGAAAAGAACGATTGGTCCTATATAAACTAACGAATGAACAGTTAAAAGAACGCAAGTTGAAAGTTGAAAAAACAGCAAAAAAGAAAGGTATTAAGAAGAGTGAAAATACAATGAAACTTCTTGGCGTAACCATTTACATTACAAACACTGATGGTTCTGTGATTCCTAACAATAAAATCTATGAGATCTATTCCCTAAGATGGCAAGTGGAAATTATATTTAAAATTTGGAAATCTATATTTGCAATTTCGAATGTAAAACCTGTGAAAATAGAGAGATTCAAATGTCAGCTCTATGGAAAGCTTATTTTACTTATACTAAGTTCGGTAATTATGTTCAAAATAAGAAATGAACTTCTAGATAAAGAACATATAGAAGCAAGTGAAATAAAGAGTGCAGAGATTATAAAACAGTATATTGAAAAACTATATTTAAGCTTTATAAAGACCCCTTCAAAGGTTTGCAATCTACTGATAAGTATATCTAAATGCATAAAGAAAAACGGACGAAAATCACACCGGAAAGGCGAAAAGACCTTTTTTGATATTCTTGGAGTTTCCTACCACTACCAAGAAAAAGTGTGTAGATTCGCCGCATAAAGCAATTTAATTATATTATAGATTAATGTCTATGTCTTTAAAATTTTTTAATTTCTAATAGGCTTTTTTGTCATGAGAAAAAATAACTATATATTTCAAAAATATACATATTAAAGCTTTAACTTTTATTTTTTTTCAAACATATGATTAATTTAGTCCATGCTTAGTCATTTCAATTCCTTAGCTTGATGGGCATGGGGTATCGTCAGCAAAACCAAAATTTACAACGCTAAGAAAAAACTTTGTTGTGTATCAATAAAGTCTACTTTATTGATATACTTATTAAATCTAATAAAATCAATACTTTAAAGTATATTATATAACTTGTTTCAAAATATAAATTAAAGTTAGATATAGAGTATAGAATTTGTATTAAAAAATTCCTAGCGTTGTTGACATATTATAAATACATTGGAAATACTAGAAAAGATTTGCTTAACGTTGTAAATCTGCATTTTGCTGACCCTAACCCTATTAATGCTGGAGCCTCTGATTTAACAACCTTTCTAATTATAATTTTGCCATTCTTTATGTTTATTTCCTTCATAAAAATATACCCCATAATCTTTTTACACATTGTAACATACAATATATTCCATGACTATCTCAATAACATTTATTTCTTTATAATTCTATTTACAATAAATTTACTATGTTTTTTCTATTTTTACAATGAATTTACCATAAATCCGTTACCAATTTACAATAAAAAAATAAAAAAAGCCCCTAACTAGTTCTAAAATGGTACGGGGTGTGCCCCATTGATTGTACAATCATAACTTGTCCAATTCATCTTACAAATCAAACTATCCTATACCTTTAGGTGTATGACATTATATGCTTTTATTTATTGTTCTTACAAGTTTATAACTAAAAACATTAGTTATGTTATTTAACCAATTTTGACTAGTAATTTTCCTTTATTATATATGGTTATAGGTCCATCTTCTGAAATTTCAATTGAAGTTCCATATATACTTGAATTCCATGCTGCTGTACTTCTAGCACCACAAAAACGCTTTAAATTATTTATACCAAATAAACTCATATCCTTTTGACTAGGCTCAGTAATCATACATGCTACATCTAAAACTATTCCTTCTTTTGAAAGCACAAGTGCTCCATCACTTTTTGCTGCAGCCATGATTATTTGCCTATGCATTAATATGTTAACATTTAATCCTTTAACTGAATTACGTAAATCTTTATTAACTTTTTCTTTATTTACATGATCTGGAACCATTTTTTCTATAAATTGATTTTTATCAGGTATAACAATTAATGCACCATGCCTCTCAAAACTTAAATCAAGAGATAATCTAAGTAGTGAATATGCAAATTCTTCATCAAATAGTGTTGATAATATATTATATACATGTATGTAATTTAAATAATGCCACCTACCTTGTGTTTTATGAAAAATAGCACCATTTGGGAGCATTATATATATTTCTCCATTAGCTGTAGTAATAAACAGTGCACTACAAGGTACTAAAAAATGACGTATTGCTCTCATGCTTTCATGTGGTGCAAAACTCAAACTTTCTCTACCTTCAGTTTCTGATGGTATATTAAATATTCCAATCAAATCTCCTTCATGGCCTAAACCAACCAAACCAACCCTATTTACATCCACAGCAGACCTTACCCATTTTTCTGATAGTAGTCCTTTTTCCAACTTAATAGGTTCTGCAAATTTTACAAATCTATCGCTCAAAGCTTTTTCTATCCATTTTTCTTCATTAATCATAAATAAACAATACGTAAATGGATTTCCTTCATACCTAAGAGCTGTACTACTTTCAACTATTTGCATCCACTTTACCATAGGTGTAGTTATGAATGTGGAAAATTTAGCAATTGCTCTTTGAAACTGTGTTGGTCTAAGTGCAAACCAAAGGTCAGAATGTGTCTGAGTATTTGAAATAGTTCGTATATCCTCATTAAAAACCCTACAAAAACAATTTCCAAAATCTATATCTAGCTGCTCGCGTCTTTGAATAACATCTAACAAAACTCCACCTAATAGTTGTTCTTTGTTTTCATAGGAATAAATAACCGCGACTATGCACTTATAAGCTTCGTCCCAAAACAAATAAGGCTTTTGATATCCAATTTCGCCTTTTTCATTCCAATACTTAATAATGTCACGTTCATCAAGATATTTATATTTATTAAATGCAAATATATTTGATAAAGATTTTCGAAGTTCCTTTTTGATATCATTACTAAAAACCCTTATACCTCTCATCATTCCTCATACTTTCCTTCCCTATAATTTATAATTTTAAATATTTTCTATAATGATTATTGTTTAAATATGTAGAATTCCATCATACAATAATATTCCTATCTATATAAATGTTAACCTTACAACTAATAAAATATTCTAAATTTGAAATCCAATCTTCAAATTTCTTATATAGAAAAAAGTCCTTTCCATTTAAATATACTCATATAATTTAATATATTGTGCTAGTTGAAAACAATTTACTTAATATGGTAAATTAGTTTCAACAAGAAACATCCTCTCAAATCTAAAATCATGGATATTTTATCCAAATACTCAAGACTTAATCTTTGCTATATCTTCATCATTCCCAAGAAGTTTATTTATAAAAAATGATATATTATGAGAAATAATTTTCATCTTAGTTCTAATAATAAAACCCCAGTATGACTTAGTTTTACCCTATTATATTTAATTACTCGGACAATTGGGAGAAGCTAGTTTCTATTCTTCTTCTGATTTTAAATATTAATTGTCTTATGTCTTTAGGGTACTGTTCTTTACTGTTATCACCTTTCGAGAAAATCAAATCTATATTCTTTTCTTTTTTCAAATCAGGCGTTAACATTTTATTTGCATATCCTTTATCACCAATTATATAACTAGAATTATACTTTTCACTTAACTCGAATACAGAATCTCTATCATCGACGTCACCTGGAGTTATAATGACATCAGTTAAGAATCCTTCAGTTGTAGTTAATGCACTTAACTTAAACCAAAAGTAGGTCTCTTTTTAGAGGGGCAATATTCATAAGAGGCTACGCCTTTGAAACATTTGCTAAAGTAAACACTCCCAAATTTACAAACAGGTATAGGCATACTATCTACAATCCTTATATTACTTGAATACCTAGACATAAAGCTAGATAGATAATCTCTAATATTATCTATTACAGAGCATAAATTTCTTTTTGTTCTATTAAATCTGCTTCTATCACCTAAATTAGGAAACAGCATAGAGAATTCTCTTTTCAAAAGACTAAAAAATGATTTTTCTGAATCTATTGTTAGCAATTCCCCAACGATGCTTATAGTAATAATTTCACTATCTGAGAGTTCGCTCTCTTTGATATTTCGTCTATTTCTAATTGATATAGGTGTAATTTCATTGTATATATCATCAATGACTACAAAAATAGTTGTAAATAAATCCGTTAAATTCTCAATATTTTGGATAGAATAGTTAGTAAGATCCAACATATGAAAACCTCCTTTATAAAAGTTTTGGATTAACTTTAGGTTTTTACATTTGTTGGAGTTTTATTATTTTAAAATTATACTAGCATAACGGGTTAATTAGGTAATTTTTATCTATCTTAAAAAAGAGATGTATGATGGATTGAATTTCTTCGACCTGTCCTTTCCTAATCATATTCATTGCTTCGATTCCACAAATAGTTTTTTCTGCTGTCTCAAAACTATGAGATCCTAACATATTATTTGTTTTCCGTTTTATAAACCTATGGTCTTGCTCTATAATATTATTTAAATACTTAACTTGCCTTATGCTTGTTCTACAATATATATATCCTTCATATATAAGTTCTGGTATACCTACCTCATATGCTTGATTTTTATCTACTGTTATTACCCTTGGTTGTTGATTATGACTACATCCTAAAGCTTTATTGAGAAATCTCTTTGCAGCTTTTTTATCTCTTTTTTCACTAAGATAGAAATCAATTGTATTTCCTTTTGAATCAACTACTGTATATAAATATTTCCATTCTCCCTTAACTTTAATATATGTTTCATCTACTCTACATAAATCATTTGTTTCTTTTAAATGCTTTCTTATTCTCTCATCAATAATTGGAGAATATTCATGCACCCATCTCATTATTGTTGTATGTGATATTGATACCCCCTTTTTCTTCTATAATTTCTGTTAACGCTCTATAGCTTAATGCATATTTTAAGTACCACCTCATACAAAAAAGAATAATTAATAATACCAATTAAGTTGTCCATAGCCTCACCTGTATCTACACTCAAGAATCAAAAACAATATTCTCTTTTATATATGTTAATGATACATATCTAAACTAACAGCAAATTTTTAATAACAGTCAATACCTACATAACTACTTTAAAACTCTATTATTTTACTATCATCATCAACTTCAGAAATAATCTTTATTAATGATATATTTTTTATAATAATACAAGCTGCTATTAACTAGCTCTAATTTCAAGATTAGTTTACAATGTTAACTTGATATTTTTTTGACAAACCAATATAGTTATGTTATTATTTTAATACAAATATTTTACATATTTATTTAATTGTTCCATTATATTTATGTATACATGTACACAATTACTAATGAATAGGGTGATTTTATGAGTAATCAAGAAAATAAAAAACTTAATGCAAAAATAACCACTGAGCTTGGACTTTTAATAGCCTTACAAGTTATATTAACAAGATTTATGTCTATTCATACACCAATAGTTCGAATAGGTTTTGGTTTTTTACCATTAGCCCTAACTTCAATATTGTACGGACCTTGGGTAGGAGGAATTACAGCTGCTATAGCAGACCTTATTGGATTTGCTTTATTCCCAACCGGAACTTATTTTCCTGGTTTTACATTAACTGCATTTCTTACAGGATTTACTTATGGCCTTTTGTTTCACAACAAGCCCAAGTCACAGAAAAGAGTACTCCTATCAGTTTTAATCGTATGTATTTTCCTTAACTTAGGTCTAGATACTTTGTGGCTATCGATACTTATAGGTAAAGGATATGTAGTATTACTTCCTACTCGCATAATTAAAACTCTAATTATGATACCTGTTCAATTTATTGTAATTAGTCTTGTATGGGATAAATTTTTACTTAAAATAAAGAGTTTCATAATCGTAAGATAAAAAAACTAATTTAGATGGAGTTTTACTCCATCTAAGTTGTAATTAAGTTAATCGTTTGACTTTTTATTTTAATTTTATTAATTTAACATCCGCTCTTATTTCCTAAGCAGGTAATTATTTTTGAAATGTGTAAACGTATTCTTATGTATGTACAGTACAAACATAACTTATCCAGTAAACTTGAATATACACTTACTTTAAAAAATATTGTACTATTCTATAATTCGGTACTTTGTAATCCTCCGCTTTTCATAAAAAAACGGCAGTCTATAAAGATCACCGTTTATATTTATCTACTTGTTAACCCATCTATATACCAACTGCTTTTTTTAACTTCTACTTTACTTCTATCTTTCCCAATTGATTGGATAAATAGTAACGAGTACAATTCTTCTTCATCGTGTTTGACTTGTTGATGAGAATATCCAAATTCTGCTTCATTATCACCAAACGCATAGTCAAGAATAATTAGTTGTTATTAAACCGTATTCTAATTTTGTCATTTTGATTAATGCAGCATTAGATAGCTCTGCGTATAAAAAAGACGGATATTATAAAATAAGGTTGTTTAACGCTTGACATACAGGTTGATGGCAGAGGTAGTGTTGAGTATATAATCACTTTTTCATATATATATCCTTGTTCCTTTGCAATTTTAGATTGTAAATCAATATAATAGTTCATATATGGACATTGATTAAAAAAAGGACAGCTTTCGCCACCCTTACATTCCAATTTAAGTCCATCACCCCCTGTCAACTCATACTCTAATTTCAGATTAGAATAAGAAAAGGCAGGTGTAAATAGCCAGCCTTATTATTCTCTAATTTGTCCTTCTCCATATATTATAGATTTAATAGTTGTAAGTTCATTAAGACCCATAGGTCCTCGAGCATGAAGTTTTTGTGTACTAATACCTATTTCAGCTCCAAATCCAAATTGACTTCCATCTGTAAATCTTGTAGACGCATTTACATATACTGCAGCTGCATCAACTTCTTTTAAAAATCTTTGTGCATTGGAGTAACTATTTGTTATTATTGCTTCTGAATGTTTTGTGCTGTATTTAAAAATATGATCTATAGCTTCAGTTAATGAGTCCACTACTTTGATTGCTAATATTAAATCTAAATATTCAGTAGACCAGTCGTCTTCTGTTGCAGGTTTTACATTAGATATTACATTTTGAGTAAAAGGACACCCTCTTAATTCTACTCCAGTAGAAGTAAGACGAGATTCTAACTTTGGTAAAAATTCTAATGCTGTATTTTTGTGAATAAGTAATGTTTCTAGAGCATTGCATACAGCAGGTCTTTGAGTTTTTGCATTTACAATTATTTCTTCAGCTATTTTTAAGTCTGCATTTTCGTCAATAAACATATGGCAATTTCCAGTACCTGTTTCAATAACAGGTACTGTAGCATTTTTTACTACAGCTTTAATCAAACCTGCTCCACCTCTTGGTATAAGTACATCTATATATTCATTTAGCTGCATTAGTAGAGTAGCAGCTTGTCTATCTGTAGTTTCTAGAAGCTGTATACAACCTTCAGGAAGACCATTTTCAATAGCTGCTTTCGTGATAATATTTGCTAATGCTATATTTGAGTTTATAGCTTCAGAACCACCTCTTAAAATTGCACAGTTTCCTGATTTTATACATAAAGCTGCAGCATCTACCGTTACATTAGGTCTAGCTTCATAAATCATTCCTATAACTCCAAGAGGAACTTGTATTTGGCCAATTTGAAGATTGTTTTCTGTTTTCCACATTTTCACTACTTCTCCAACAGGATCTTTAAGTGAAGATACCATTCTAAGTCCATTAGCTATTTCAATTATTCTGTTATCGTTTAATAAAAGTCTATCTAGTAAAGCTTGTGAAAATCCTTTTTGCTTACCATTTTCAATATCTTTAGCATTAGCCTCAAGAATTAGATTTTTATTTATTATAAGAGCTTCAGCCATTGCTTTTAATGCATTATTTTTTATATTTGTATCTAAGGTAGACATTTTTCTAGAAGCCGTTTTTGCTAGCTTACCTTTTTCTATTAAATATTGTTTTATATCCATAATTTTCACCTCTTTAAATAATATTAATTTATCCGAAAGCTAAAAGTTCTAAAACTCCACCCTCTTAAGGATGAAGATAAGAAGTTAACAGTTTCTGGATTAGTTTACCCACAGGGCACTTACGCAACTAGAAATTCAGTTGGAATAAAAACTCCATCTGAATTAAGTTTCACTTTATAAAAATTTTTAGTCATTATTCAGTATTACTAAGTTATTAACATGTATTATCTCGTCATAATTTTTATAGCCTAGTTGATCAGTTATATCTGATGTTTGAATTCCTTTTATTAAATCTATATCTAATGAATTATAATTTGTAATACCACGAGCTATTTCATTATATTCTGAATCTACAATGTAAACAACATCTCCTTTATTAAATTTTCCATTAACAGATTTTACTCCAGGAGGCAGTAGACTTTTACGTTTCTCTAGAATGGCTTTTTTAGCACCATCATCAATGATTATTTTTCCTTTAGCAGTAGTATTATATGCTATCCAGCATTTTTTACTTTGAAGAGGATTTTCAGTTGCTTGAAAAAATGTACCTAGATTCTCACCTTGGAATATCCTATTAATAATATTTGGAATAGAACCATTTGCAATAATCATAGAAGATCCTGATGATACAGCAATTTCTGCTGCTTTTAATTTCGTTATCATTCCACCTGTTCCTAAATTACTACCTGCATCGCCTGCAGCACATTTAATTTTTTCTGTTATCTCTTCTACATAGCTAATAAGTTTAGCATTTATATTTGCTTTAGGATTAACATTATATAATCCATCAATATCTGAAAGTATTAACAGCAAATCTCCATCTACAAGAGTTGTTACCATCGCTGATAAAGTATCATTATCACCAAACTTAATTTCATCTATAGCTATAGCATCATTTTCATTTACAATAGGAATAACATTTTGATTGAATAAGGAAAAAAATGTATTACGTGCATTTAAAAATCTTTTTCGGTCTGACATATCTTCTGAAGTTAAAAGTATCTGAGCAGCTGTTTTTCCATATTCAGAAAATAGTTTTTCATACATATGCATTAATATACCTTGTCCAACAGCAGCAGCAGCTTGTTTTTCTGGAATAGTTTTTGGCTTTGACTTAAGTCCTAATTTCCCCATACCTGCGCCTATAGCTCCTGATGTTACTAAAACTACTTCAATACCACTGATTGTGGATATTTACTAATTGTCTTACTATATTTTCCATTGTATTTAAATTTAATAATCCTGTTGAATGTGTTAAAGTAGATGTTCCTATTTTCACAACTATTCTCTTAACATTTTTTAAGTTTGATTCTTTTTTTAATTTCATTTTTGATTTCACTGTAATAATACAGTAAATCCTCCTTTCAATAGTATTTATGGAAAAAATATGGATATTATCTGCCGAATATTCTGATATTCATTAAAATATTTTAAAAAATTATATCATAACAATAATATATATACAATGAGTATTAATATCATAATGCAAAGTGGTTTTGATCCCAAAATACTTTACCTTATGATATTATAATAAAAAATCATGCAAATTACTCTTTTTATAATATTAATTCCACTTTAGAAAGTTCCTTATTCTCTTCCCTTAGCTAAAGAATTTTATTTATTAATATTAAAATTACTATATATTACATGTAACATTGTCGAAATTCGTCTCCGATAAATAATTTAAGACAATAAGGAGGGGGATGAATAAAATGAAATATTCAAAGAATATTTTAGCACTATTACTAATTTTATGTGTTTTTATATTAAGCACTAACGAGGGAATGGCTAGGCCTAATAACAAAAAAATTCCACCTAATGCACCAACTCAGTTATCAACAACAAGTATTAACTCAACTAATGTTACTTTAAATTGGTCTTATGTATCAAATGCTTCAGGATATAAGGTTTATAGATCAGATTTAAATGATTCAAATTATGCATTAGTATCAACAACTTCATCTATAACATACAAAGATGACAATTTAAATCCTTCAACTGATTATTGGTACTTTATAAAAGCCTATAACCGATATGGGTTATCTCAAGATTCAACACATATAAAAATAACAACACAAGATGAAGAAATAATTGAAGAACCAACACCAATTGATCCTACCCCTGTAGATCCAGAACCGGTTAATCCTACAAAAACTGTTTTAGGATTTACAACTTACTATTACGAAGGGGATACTTCATCTTATAATTCTATGGTTTCTAATTCTTCAATGATAGATACAATTGCAACTCATAATTATACAACAGATGGTAACGGAAATATTGTAGGATTAATTCCAAATAATCAAATAACTTATGCAAATGATAATGGAATAACAACACTTGCCATGATAGCTAATAATTTTGATGGTAACATAGCAAAAACTTTATTAGAAAATCCAACTAATAGGCAAACTTTAATTAACAATATACTCTCACAATTAAAAGCTAATAATTATAAAGGGATTAATATCGATCTTGAAGGAGTTTTTTATTATGATAGAAACTATTATACTACATTTATAATAGAACTTTATAATGCACTTAATTCTCAAGGCTTTACTATAACAGTTTCTGTACCAGCTAAAACAAGTGATAGTCCTACTAACCCTTGGAGTGGAGCTTATGATTATGCTGAAATTGGTAAATATGCAGATAAAGTAGTATTAATGACTTACGATGAACATTATCCAGGGGGAAGCCCAGGATCTATAGCTTCAATTAATTGGGTAGAAAATGTAATAAAATATGCAACTAGCGTTATTCCAAAAGAAAAAATTCTTCTTGGAACTGCAGCTTATGGATATGATTGGTCCTCAATTGGAACTAAAGCTTATAGTATTTCAGGTATTTACAACTTGGCATCTACATACGGAAGTTCTATTCTTTGGGATTCTAATTCTCAATGTCCATACTTTACTTATACAGATTCTAATGACATAGGTCATACTGTATGGTTTGAAAATGATAAAAGTATTAGTTATAAATTAGACCTAGTTAACAGCTATGACTTATCTGGTATAGCCATCTGGAGACTTGGACTTGAAAATTCTGATTATTGGACAACTATTAAAGATAAACTTAATAAATAAGATAAATAAAAGGCTCTGATAAAATCATAGCCTTTTATTTTCCCTCAATATTTAATTATTAATTTCTGTACTTCTATTATCATAATCTAAATAACATATACGATACAAAATAATATATTTATCATTATCTTAACATATAAAAAATATATTATTAACATATCCTAGGTAGCAATTCTCCTTCATGCATATTCAATATCCTAGTTCCTCCTATTTCTGTCTTCAAATATACACAATTTTTATTATCATTTATAACTGTACCTATTATCATAGAATCTCTTCCTAAAGAATTTTTTCTCATAGCTTCAAGTACCCTATTAGCATCATTATTTGATACTATAACCACGAGTTTTCCTTCATTTGCCATATATAAAGGATCAAATCCTAACATTTCACACATACTCATTACTTCATCTTTAACTAATATATCTTCTTCATATAAAACTATACTCATACTACTATGATTTGTTATTTCATTTAATGTTGTAGCTAACCCCCCTCTTGTTGGATCTCTCATTACTCTTACGTTTTTAGTTACATTTAGTATATCTTTAGTCAATGTATTTAGTAAATTGCAATCACTTTTTATATCTGCATCAAGATATAAATCTTCTCTTTGACTTATTATACACATTCCATGATCTGCTATTGTTCCACTTATTATCACCTGATCTCCTTCTTGTATATTGTTTGGACTTATAGTTAATTTCTCATCCTCTATTAAACCTATACCTGTTGTATTTATATATATTCTATCTACATTTCCTTTTTCAACAACTTTGGTATCCCCAGCAACTATTTTTACATTAGCTTGTTTTGCTGTCTTGGCCATTGAAATAACTATTTTTTCTAAAATATTTATCTCTAAACCTTCTTCTATTATAAATCCCACTGTGATGTACATTGGTTCAGCACCACTTACTGCTAAATCATTTATTGTTCCACATATAGATAATTTTCCAATATCTCCTCCTGGAAAAAATATTGGTTTTACAACAAAAGAATCTGTTGTTATAGCTATTCTTCCATTTAATTTTTGTAAAATGCTAGAATCATTTTGCTGTAATAATATATCATTTTCAAAATGTTTATAAAATATATCTTTTATGAGATTATGAGTTACCTTTCCCCCACTTCCATGAGATAGAGTAATTACATCCATATTAACACTCCTTATCTTATGACGTACTTGTAATATGCATTGCACGTTCCCTCCTGTGATATCATACAGGCTCCTATTGGATTTGATGGGTTACATACTTTAGAAAATAATTTACATTGTGTTGGTTTTTTTATTCCTTTTAATATTTGACCACATAAACAATCTTTATGAATATCATTATGTACTGTTTTAATATTTAATTTAGACTTTGCATCATATATTTTATATTTTTCTTTTAACTCAACCCCTGTATTTTTTATATTTCCAAGACCCCTCCATATGCTATCAGAATTAGTAAATACTTCATCAATAATAGATACTGCCTTTTTATTTCCTTCATATTTAACTATCCTGTTATATATATTTTTAACTTCATGTTTTTCTTTATTTATCATTTCTACTAAAAAATATACAGCTGATATTATATCGCAATATTCAAATCCTGCTATAACAGCTGGTAACCCATATTCTTTAGCCAAAAACTCAAAAGGCTTAACTCCTATAATAGAGCCTACATGTCCTGGACATAAAAATCCATCTATATTAACTTGTTTATCTATTACTATCTTTTTTATAGCGTTTGGCATTGTTTTTATAGATTGTAATACACTAAAGTTATTTATATTTTCATTTTTAGCTTTGTAAATACTAAGTGCTATAATTGGAGCTGTTGTTTCAAAACCAATTCCTAAAAACACTACTTCTTTTTTTGGATTTTGTTTTGCAATTTCATGACAATTAAGAGGAGACATAACTAACCTAATATCTCTTCCTAAAGCCTTCTCTATTTTAAGCGAACTATATGTACCAGGAACTTTTATCATATCACCGAATGTAGTTATTATAACATCGTCTCTTTTACAAAGCTCTATAGCGGTATCTATATAACTTTGTGGCGTTACACATACAGGGCAACCTGGGCCTGATATTAAGTTTATATTTTGAGGTAGTAAATTCCTTATTCCATTTTTTAATATAGACATTGTATGCGTTCCACACACTTCCATAATTGATATATCTCGTTCTAATTTATCTGAAATACTATCTAACATATTCTTTGCTAATTTAGGATTTCTAAATTCTTTTATATATCTCATATATACTTCCTTTATTTAATCTTTTAATATACTTTCAAATAATTTCAAGGTATTTTCTGCCTCTTTTTTATCTATCTTTTGTATAGCACATCCTACATGTATTAAAACATAATCTCCTACATTTAAATTATCTAATAAACACGTATTTACTTTAGTTTTAACTCCTCCAAAATTTACTAAAGCTTCATCTTCATAAACTTCTATAACTTCAGCGGGAACTGCTATACACATATTATCACTCCTTAGAATTTTCATTAGCTATAACTACTTGCCCAAGACATATACCACTATCATTACAAGGTATTAAGTTATGAGTATAGACTTTAAAACCTTCTGAAACTAACTTTTCATATATTCCCTTTAATAATATTTCATTTTGAAATACTCCTCCACTTAATGCAACCTTATGTATATTATAGTTTCGAGCTATAATATTACACATATTTACTGAAAAATCTATTACTGTATTATGAAATTTTTTAGATATAACACTATAATGTATACCTTGATTTACATCTTCTACTATTCCTTTTATTATCTTATTTGTATTGATAATATGTTTTTGATTTATACACTCTATATTATAATCATATTTACTACACTCATTTTTATCTGCTATATTTTCTAATAAAATAGCAGCTTCACCTTCAAACGTTACTTTACCAAAATATCTAGTTATAGCTGATACAGCATCAAATAGCCTTCCCATACTCGAGCACTTCGGAGAATTTATGTTATTTTTTATTATAGATAATATAGGTTTTATATTTCTATCTTTTAAAGTATTAGGTATATTTTCATATACATTATCTTTATATGTTTTATATATATAACTTACAGCCATTTTCCATGGCTCTTTAGTTGCTGCATCTCCCCCAGGCATACTTACATAATTTAAATGCCCAACTCTTTCAAAATCTTTATAATCACATATCAAAAACTCCGAACCCCATATTTGTCCATCAGTTCCATATCCAATTCCATCATAAGCTATTCCTATAACTTTATCTTTTACCTTATTTTCAACCATACAGCTTACTACATGTGCATGATGGTGCTGTACAGATATTTTTTCTATACTTTGTTTATTTACATATTCTGATGACCAATAATTTGGATGCATGTCATAAGCTATTATTTTTGGATTTATATTATATATTTTTTTATAGTGAGATACATTATTTTCAAACCTATCATATGTTTCTAAGTTCTCCATATCTCCTATATACTGACTTATAAATACATTTTTATCTTTAGATAAAGCGAATGTATTTTTTAAATGTGATCCACAAGCTAAAATATCTTTTTTATTTTCAATATTCATATATATTGGAGAATATCCTCTAGAACTTCTTATCACTCTTTCCTCATCTAGAATAACTCTACTTACAGAGTCATCTACTGGTATATATATCTCTCTATTGTGAATAAGAAAGTAATCTACAATATTATTTAACTTTTTTAAAGCATCTTCATTTTTATATACTATTGGAAGTTTTCTTAAATTCGCACTAGTCATAACTAAAACTTCTATACCATCTTCAAATAATAGATAATGAAGAGGTGTATATGGAAGCATAATCCCTAATTTATTACTATTAGGCGCTATATTATATGATAGCTTTTGTCCTTTTTTATTTAGAAGTAATATAGGTCTTTTATTACTTAAAATTACATTCTCTTCTTTCTTATTTAAATTACAGTATTTTTTTACAGTATTAATATCTTTCATCATTAAAGCAAAAGGCTTCGTAGGTCTATACTTTCTATTTCTAAGTGTCTCTATAGCTTTTTTATTTTTAGCATCACAAACTAGATGAAACCCTCCTAATCCTTTTACTGCAACTATCTTACCTTGTTTAATTAATTTAACAGTTTGCTTTATAGGATCATTGCATAATATTTTATTTCCAAAATCATCTACAAGATCTAACTTTGGACCACAGTTTTGACACGCATTAGGTTGTGAATGAAATCTTCTATCTAATGGATTCATATATTCATAATTACATTTATCGCACATTTCAAATGCATTCATAGTTGTTGAGTCTCTGTCATAAGGCAACTTTTTTATTATTGAAAATCTAGGTCCACAATTTGTACAGTTTGTAAAAGGATATTTATATCTTCTGTTTTTAATATCTGTTATATCATTTAGACACTCATCGCATATTCCTATATCAGGAGATATTAATGTTATAGCATTATCTTCTTTATCACTATGTTTTATTTCAAACTTTTTGTAATTTATTATTTTTTTATCTTCTATAATTATTTCATCTATCTTAGATACAGTAGGTGGTTTATGCTTTAAGTTATATATAAATTTATTAATATTACTCTCTTTTCCTTCAATATCTATATATACTCCTTTTGAAGTGTTTTTTACCCATCCATTTAAATCGTTATATGAAGCTATTTTATATACAAAAGGTCTAAATCCAACCCCTTGCACTATTCCCTTAACCATTATATATTTTCTAACTATATTTATTTGTATTATTTATTCCCCCTCTATACTATCTAGTAACAACTCATGTCCTTTTACTTTTTCTATTATTATCTGTGCGTTTTCACATATAGTTCCTTTAGCCATTGTTTCAAATGAAAATTTAATAGAACTTTCATCTATACAACTAGACTCTCCTATTTTAACTACTACTTTATTTACCTTTTTTAAACTATAGCTCTCAATATTTTGATTTATTATCTCAAATATCTCAGACATTGCAGATACTTCATGCATTTTACTTACCTCCCTCAATAGTATTTAAGACTATCTTTATTTTGTTTAAAACATCATTACATATATTTTCAAATATTTCATTTAAAGGATCAGAAATATTTAATCTAAAATCAACATCAAAAACTTCAATTCCAATAATATATCCTCTTACATAGCTTTTATAATTTATTATCATATCTACAAGCCTAATATCATGTTGAGTTTCTGGATTATTTAAATATCTTCTTGATTCTTCAAATGATAATAATGATACCGTTCCACATTCTAAGCCTAAATACATGCTGTCTAGTATAATTACAAAATCATTATCATCAATCTCATTTAAACAATATAAAAAATCTGTTTCTCCAATAATCACTTCTATTTTTAAGTTAAGCTTCTTAATTTCATCTTCAATTTTTTCTAAAATATATACAGCTACCCCATCATCACCCATAACTCTATTCCCTATACCAATGACTTTTATCATAATTAAACAACCCTTATATTCATACTAGAATGTTTATCACTTATAATATGAGTAGCACAAGAAACACATGGATCAAATGATCTAACTATTCTTCCAATCTCTACAGGATTTTGTACATCTTTAACATAGGTTCCAATTAAAGCTTTTTCTATAACTCCTTTTACACCATTTGAATCAGTTGGAGATACATTCCAAGCTGTAGGAGTTATAATAGTATATTTTTCAATTTTTTTATCATCTATAGATAACCAATGCCCTAAAGCACCCCTTGTAGTTCCCTTAAGTCCTATTCCATTTGCTTTATTAGGAATTTCATATTTTTCTTGTTGAGTAGGTTCCATTTTTATCTTGCTTAAAAGATTATCAATTATATTACATATTTTCTTAGCTTCAAGTCCTCTTGCAATAGTTCTATCCATAGTAGATACTCCTCTAGTATAATCATTACTTAACCACATTCTTGCTAAAGGTCCTACTTCAACTGCATATCCATCATATCTAGGTGCCTTAACAAAACTATATGCATTTTTTTTATTAATATCTGGCTCAATATATCCTTCTTCAGGTTTTATATTATTTTTAGCTGATTTATACCAAGCATAATGTACGTTTTCAGTAATTTTATTATCATCAAGAGGTTTTCTTTTATTATTTATTAATACTCCTGGTTTAACATATATTAAAGGTTTATTGTAATCACTATCAAATACTCCATAGCTCATAAAATTACCATAGCCCTTACCATTTTCAAAATAATCACTATAATATTTAGATATAATATAAATATCTTCTATCATTATATTTTCTATAAAATCCTTTATAGACGATAATATTGATTTTAACTCTATAAATATTGATGAGTTCATATTTACTGTAACTCCACCTACAAATACACCGTGATTATGTGGTGCTTTCCCCCCAAGAATAGCTAACATTTTATGAGATAACCTACTATATTGTATAGACTCTACATAGTGGTTACTTAGTTTTTCATTTAGTTTTTTTGGCAGTCTATAATCCCCATAAGATTCTTTATATACTGGATTTATTTTAGGTCCATTAACATAATCAGGAAAAGTATATTGATAAAAATGTCTTAGATGATTTTGTAAAAATTCACACCCATGTATTATATCTCTAATCATGCTATCATTTTCATTAGGTACTACGTTTAAAGCATCTTCAAGCGCTAGAGCTGATGATATTGAATGAGCAGTTGAACAAATACCACATATTCTTTGAGTAAAATATATTGCATCTAAAGGAGGTCTTCCTTCTAGCATTTTTTCAAATCCTCTAAATAGCATACCGCTACTTTTTGCATCTACTACTATGTTTTTTTCTATGTTTACTTCTATTTCTAAGAATCCACTTATCCTAGTAAGTGGATTTATTACAATCTTTTCTCCCATGCCTTCCTCCTTCCCTAATATCTTACAAATGGTTCCATAGAATCTGGGAATCCATTTCTGGCACAACCTATACATGGTGTATTATTACCGATAGGCCAATTGACACTATCATTCCACCTTTTTATTGGGCAATCTGTTTTAGTAATAGGTCCTCTGCATCCCAGCTTAAACATACACTCCTTATCTCCTAGTTTTTTAGCAAATATTCCTTTATCAAAATATGATCTTCTTTCACACCTATCATGAATTGTTACACCATAAAAAAGTATAGGTCTATTTTCTTTATCTAGTTCTGGTTTTCCAAAAGATATAATATGAGCAATTGTACCAATTACCCATTGTGGGTGTGATGGACAGCCTGGAACTCTTATAACTTCTCTATCTAAAAAGTCGTATACACTCTTACTTAATGATGGATTAGGACTTGCTGCTGAAGGTCCTCCATATGATGCACATGAACCTAAAGCTATAACATATTTAGCTTTTTTGCCTGCCATAGTTACAGCTTCCATTCCAGTTATTAATTTTCCTTTGTATCTAGCTATTACATTATACAGTCCCTTATCTTTAGTAGATACTGCACCTTCTACTACAAGAATAAACTCCGTATCTAGAGTCTCTAAGAATTTTTCAAATGCTTTTTCTCCTTCTTCAGCCATAATACTGTTGTCATATTTCATGTTTACCATTTTATTAAGAAAATATATTACATCTGGATCTTCTGCATTTAATAAAGATATTATATTTCCAGAACAACCACATGCCTCAAGCCAAATAAGATTTATTTTTTTATTTTTATCTTGGGTTATATTTTCTATAGCTAAGTCTATTATTTGTCTTGGAATTTTATTCTTGCTGTCTATTATGGGACACTTTTTATTAGGCAACATAAATCCCCCTTATCTATTTTTTAAGACTCCAACCTTAGATAGATTGTTTAATATCTCTTCTTTGCCATGGCATTTCACAAACTCATTTGTTAAATCTTTTCCTGAATATAAACCAAAATGAGTACCTCCACCCCATGTAATCTCATTACTTAGATCATAAACAATTCCATTTACTGCTACATAAGCTGGTTTCCCATTTGATCCATCGTACTCTGATAACTCTTCAACTGTAAATTCTCTTTGATTATCAGAATTCACCTTTTTCCCATCTCTATTGTTAGTTAGATTTCTTAATTTTTTCATTTCGTTTTTTAATAGTTTTTTATAATATAATTTTTGAGATGGAAATTTTGCAAAGTAAACCATTTGTTTTAAATACATGATTTTTTGAATTTTAAATTTAATTTTCAAGCTATTTTTCACTTTATTCACCTCATGTTTTTTGTTGCAAAATATATACTTTAATAAATACAATATCTATTAATAAATACTTGAATATATAACGTTTTATTACAATAAAAAAAGAGATGCAAAGCATCCCTCTCTTGTAAACTAGTAACTTTCTATAATAACTTAAAATAACAATCCTTATTTCTATAATTAACTGAACAATATTTAAAGATGCGATGAATTTCAAATAATTATTTTACAAAGGTAATAACAACAATATTTTTATATAAAATAAGATTTTCACTAAATTATATGTATTCCTAAATATCTAAGTACTATCTGCCTAATTTATTTTTTATTATCTCTAGTGCTACATCTAAAGCATCCATTCCTCCCAAATCCTTAATATCATAATCAGGAATAACCCCTCTTCCTGTATCAAGTCCACTAGGTCTTACAAAATATTTATGCGATACAAAGGCATTTAATCCTGTATTAGGAAGTTTAAATCCATATATATCCCCATAATTTGTAGCAAGTCCACCAGTTTCTTCCCCTATTAAATATCCCATTTTATAATCCTTGACAGTTGAAGATAACATAACTGCGCTTGAAAAAGTATTTCTTCCTATTAAAAAATATACATCTCCTTTAAATTTAGGTTCCTCTAAATAATCTCTTGAAACTACTGGTTTTTGCATATATATTTGTCCAATCATTTTAGAATATTCATCTTTTAGCTCTTTTATTTCTTCTTCTCTTGCTCCTTCTTCTTTAGCTAAATCGGAATAGTATTTTATTATTTCATTACTTATCTTTATATCGCATCTATTTGCCTGAGTATAATTACCATCATAAATATATTCTATTAATAAATCTCCTAGCTGAGAATTTCCTCCTCCATTTTTCCTTAGATCAACTATAAGATTATTTATATTGTCCTTATTTATTTCTTTAAATGTTTTATCTAAAAATCCTTTAAACTTATCTAAATCTGCAAACACATTAAAAGTAATTAGTCCTGTATTATCATTCAATTTCTCATAACTGTAATGCTCTGTATTATTTTTATTCTTAGGATTAATCTTATCCGCTTCGTCCTTACTAATACCTTTTAGTTTTATAATTTCTTTTTCTGTATCTTTTTTAATTTTGATATTGTATTCATCCTTTAATTCATTATCTATATAATAATTCAATATAAAATTATTTTCCATACAACATTCTTTAAAAGGTTTAAGCGAACCACTTATATATTTTGATATTTCATTATATATTTTTGAAGAATTTTTATCGTTTATTGATTCAATCACCCAACCTTTATATTTTTGATACTCTTTTTTATACGTATTTTTTATATATATTTTACCGTTTTCTATCTCTACATCCATATACAATATCTTATCAGATACTGTAATTTTTTCTATGTAATCCTGAGGAATCTGTATACTAGTGTGTCCATCTTGAACCTTACTTATAATAGGTGCAAACTTTCTATAAACACCTATACTATTTATAGGTTTATCTATTTGTTTTAGCTGTTCATCTATCTCTTTTTTTATATATTCCTTAGAAACTTTAAAATATAAATTAGGGTGCACATCTTCCATTGTTTTTATCATAAATTCAATATCTTCTTTAACCTGTTTTTTTGAATAAACTTTTTCTTTTTCCTCAGTATTATTTGCACAAGCAGTAATTAAACATAAACTGAACACCAAAAAAGTAAATAAAATATTTCTCACCAATCTTTTCATGATAATCCCCTATCTTATATGTACATTTTATTTTGAGCTTCTATCTTCAATATAATTCCATATTTATTGAGAATACTATAATCGTGCAGTTTTGCTTGAAATTTTTTACAGCTAAGTAACCAAAGGGATTCCTATGCAATTTTCAGAGTTTCAAAAATTTTATTGATAGGCTCACCTCTTATTGCAGCATTATAAATACTAACAACCTGTAAGTTCAAAAAAAGTAAACAGAATTCCTCTTTTACCTACTGGTTTAATCTTCATATTTTTCCTCCTCCTTGCTAAGTTTCTATTATAATCTATTTTTCATCCTAATATGCAAAACTACTCTATAGTCTATTATATTTAAAATACTATATAATCACTATGTTTTATTCTCTTAGCAAATCCTCTATTTGCAGATAGAAATCCTATTAGTTTATCATTTTCTTCTACAACTAATGTTAATGAACCTAGCTTATGTATATCTTCTATTTTTGACATAACTTCTTTAATTGATGTTTTTCGCTCATTTGGTTTATACATCATAACTGAGTTCTCCTTGCGTGTATATTTAAATATTGTATAATAGAAATCTAATAACCTTTTTATTATACAATATCTCCCATAAAATTAGCACCCATATAAGTGATTATTTTTTATCTTCTAAGCAAATCTGCCTTTGCATATTTCTATAAATAATCCTATCGCATAGCTAGAAAACAGAATAATTATTTATATTTTCTTTGCTCTCACAAAACCGGACTTACGTTTGCCGTATCCGTCTCCTGAAATTTCTCACACATGGATCGTCAACATTTTCACCTATTCACGACTGACGATTCTTGCGACAATTCACTTATGTTAACCATATAAATTTTTTCCTAGCAATACTCCAGTTGTGGTTACTGTTGTTCTCACATTGTCCCGAATGCTCTGCACCATATATCTAAAGCACTAACTCTTTTAGAATTTGGATTTTTTTGAAGTGTTCCAATATCTTTTTGCGAAAAGGTTATTTTACTCATTACATCTCCTCTGATTCCCATATTTGATTATATAAAAAAAGCACCTATAGAATAAACACTTTTTTAGTGTGTATTCTATATAAGTACCATTTTTAAATTATGCCCTTTTTGATATAACGGTTATTTTTAATTTTTACTTGATACCAGTTAGCTGATGCAATACTTTTATATTAAGTCCCACAAAAGGTTCGGTAAGGACAGGTTGATGGTGCAGGCAGTGTGGAATAATCAACCTGTTCGGGGGAGTGCTCATAAGGGCTCGAAAGAGCATCAAGAAACCGCTCCATAACGCTGTAATCTCCTTTTTTCACCGCAGCTTCTAGTGCTTCTTCTACCCGGTGGTTCCGAGGGATTAGTGCGGGATTGCAGTTCCGCATCAACTGATGCGAGGAGGCTTTTGGTTCGTGTTGTCTGCCTAGTCTCACCTGCCACAGCTTATGCCACTGAGTAAATTCTTTGGTGCCAAACAGGACCGTATCTTCCGGTTTATCAAAAGTTAATGCGCGGAAGGTATTTGTATAATCCGCACCATACTTCTCCATCATACTCAAGAGGCCTTCAATAAGGGATTCATCCTGTAGCTCTTCTTCAAACATTCCAAGTTTAGCTCTCATTCCCGCGAGCCAATTACAGTTATACAACTCAGTAAAATCTGAAATCGAATCCTGAGCCAGTTTGACAGCCTTCTCCTGATTGACATGCAATAGCGGCAATAGGGTTTCAGCAAATCTTGAGAGATTCCATGCAGCAATATGCGGCTGATTTCCATAGGCATAGCGGCCATGAATATCAATGGAACTGAATACCGTTGTTGGGTCATAGGCATCCATGAAGGCACAAGGACCATAATCAATGGTTTCTCCACTAAGGGTCATGTTGTCAGTGTTCATCACCCCGTGAATAAAGCCAACCAGTTGCCATTTGGCAATCAACTTAGCCTGACGCTTGATTACTTCCTGAAGTAGGAAAAGATATTTGTTCTCATCAGCATCAACGTTTGGAAAATGTCTTTGTATTGTGTAATCAGCCAGGGCCCTAAGATCCTCAACAGTACCCCATTTTGAAACATATTGAAAGGTTCCGACGCGCAGATGACTAGCAGCCACTCGGGTTAGAATCGCACCAGCTTGCTCGGTTTCCCTAATTATTGACTCACCAGTTGTCACCACCGCTAAACTACGTGTGGTAGCAATACCCAGTGCATGCATTGCTTCGCTTATGATATATTCACGCAGCATCGGTCCAAGTCCTGCTCTACCATCCCCCCCTCTAGAGTATGGTGTTTTACCTGAACCTTTGAGCTGTATATCCACCCGCTCACCTATTGGAGTGATCTGTTCGCCAAACAACAGAGCTCGGCCGTCGCCTAACAAGGTAAAATGCCCAAATTGATGCCCTGCGTAAGCTTGAGCAAGAGGCAAAGCTCCTTCGGGAATCTGGTTGCCAGCAAACACCGCTACGCCATTATTGCTTTGCAACCCCTGAACATTCAACCCCAAAGATGCTGCCAATGGATGGTTGAGAATGATCAACTTCGGTGAGCGTACAGGGGTTGGGTTGAGGCTGGTAAAAAATGATTTAGGCAGACGAGTGTAACTGTTGTCTAAATTCCATCCTGTTTCTATTATTGATTCTCTCTCTATCATCGTATTTCCTTTCCTTCTTCTATATTTTTGTATCCTATTAGTATCTACTTCTGCAAATTTGTTATACCTTTTCCACACAAAGATGGTCCAATTTATAAAAATGTAACATGGAAACAATTAAAAATAGCAACTCAATCCTCATTTGAGGTTCGAATTGCTATTGCCTTACACTGATTTTACTATTCTACATTATTTTTAATCATATCCCATACTTTTAAATTATCTTCATCTTCTCCAAAGTTTGGAATATTTCCTATCCTCCAAATAGAAATTCCCTTTACACCCATTAATCTAGCTAAATCCATCTTTAACCCGATACTTCTTTCATCTTCATACCATATTTTATTAGTCGTATTATCATCTGAGTTATAATAAGTTATATATGGATTTTTTGATTTATTTCCATACTGTATTTGAATATTTTTTTCACTATCTCTTTCGATTTTTATTCTATCAACAATTTTATTATAATCGGGGGTATATGCTTTTTCATTAATAACTATATTATTTAAAGTTTTCCACTGAATAGAATCAAAAGAAATTTGAAGCCAAATCTTATCTAAATTAGATACTCCATTATCTTTATTGGTAATTTCACTTAACGCATAATAAATGTCTTTAATAGGAGCAGGCGGAGTCTCTGTATAACCTCTATCCATTTCTTCTTTTGTTAAAGTTTTTGCTCCATAATCGTGAGCCATTAATATTACCTTATCCGCAATTTCACCAATTGTTTTGTAATCATAGCCTTTAAAGTTTGCTTTTGAATGCACTGCTACATATAATTTCTTATTTTCTTTATTTAGTTCATTTTTTAACTCTCTTAAAAATTCATTAAGTGGTTTTTGAGAAGATTGATTTCTTAAATTTTCAAAATCAATAACAACTCCATCAAATGAAACTTTTTCTCCTTCTTTTTCTGTAAAAAGTATTTTGCTTATAATTTCTTTAATCACTGCTTTTTTATTTTCAGAACTATTTATAATATATTCTACTAATCCAACATTACCTACTTTCATTTCATTGCTTGCAAATACATTAAGCTGTACAGAAACATTATTTTCTTTTGCTTCATTTACTACATTAGAAAAATCAGCTGGAAGCTTAAAGTCATTATTATTCTTATTTGTTGTATTTAGAATAATCTTTTTTTCGTTAGAATCATATTCTAATCTACTCCATCCAAAACTCATAGAATCAAATCTTTTTAAATCATTATTATCTTTTATTTCTTTAAATTGGCCATAAGAGCTTATAGCATAAAATCCATGTAGCTCATTTATTTTACTATTTACTTTTTCTTCTAGTCTAGTCAGCATTGCTGCTGCTTGAGATCTTGTTGCACTACTTTGTGGCTCAAATTTTTTATTTCCCATTCCATTTATTATATCCATATCTTTAGCAATAAGAATATGTCCACTATTTTTATTTACATCGTCAAAAGGTTTAACACCTTTTAAATCAACCTCTATATCTTTTGCAAGAATATCATATCCTAAGCTTCTTACAATCATTATAGCCATTTCTTCTCTTGTTATTGCTTTATTAAAATCAGAGTTTTTATCAGATTCCATTATTACGCCATGGCCTACTGCTGTTTCTATATAAGAATCATACCAATTAGAACTTTCTACATTTTTAGATACTAACTCCCAATTCATTATTCTAACTAGAAAAGCAATAAATTCACTTCTTTTCACTGTGTCATTTATACCAAACTCATTATCCCCTATTCCATTTGTAATGCCTTTATCCTTTAAATTATAAATATACTCCTTTGCCCAATAATCTTCTGGTACATCTTTAAAAATAAAGTTTTCATAACTTTGAGCAAAAGAAAAAATAGGTATCAATATAAATATTAAAAGAAAGATTATAATATTTTCATTTGTTTTTTTATTCAAGTTTTCTCACCCCTTCTTATATATTTATACTATTCTCTTTTTCACATTCTTTCTATAGTTAATTTACTGCTATTTGCATATCATTCTTTAATTTCATAATAATCCATCGTGGATGTCTCCATGAAGCCACATGACTTATAAAGATTAAGGGCTTTAGAATTTTTAACTGCCACTTGAAGCATAACCTCACTCGCATTGGATTCTTTTAGCTTTTCTATAGCCATTATTAGAATTACTCTTCCAAACCCTTTTCCACGATGCTCAGGTAATACGCCTAGTCCATAAATGCCACCAATTCCAGAAATCAATTGAAGATTAACTTTTCCAATGATCTGCTGATCTTTTTCTGCAAAATAGATTGTCATCCCATTTTTTTCTTCCTCTTCGGGCAGTATCATGTCTTCATTTGTTATTGTTGTTTCTACCTCTGCTGAAATGATATCCGATTCATTATCATTAGGAATATTTCCAAAATCTTGAAATTCATCGTTAAAATAAATCTCATTTTGTCTATCAATCTCAGGAGCATCTGCATTGGTCGCTTTTCTAAAAGTGATCCCACATAATCCCCTTTGAAGTGGTTCTAAATTATCTTCTTTTAGATACATTTCATATTCTGAATGTTTGTACTGTGCTCCAGTTCCTTTGATAAATTTCTGTCCATAGTTTGACTTTCTGTCACTTAATAGAAGAATACTACCTGAATCTCTTCGCTTCCACTCTTCTATAACCAGTTTACTTAATGTCTTAAAAACACCTTGTCGTCTGTATTCAGGATGCACCATGCCATTCACTTCTATCGGCGACCCTCCCCCCCCAAAGCTACAAACCCCAATATAACCAATAATCTGTTGTCCGTCAAAATACATAAACTCATTTATGTTTTGAATACTGGAGACCTTACCATTTTTAGGAGTGATTCCGATTTTATAATCAAGCTCCAGTTTTAAGGCTGTTTGATCTTCATTGATACATTGTTCTTGAAGCTTATTGATCAAATCATACTCCTCATAGTCGATAGTCTCCTTAAGTTTAATCCAAGGCTTATGTATAGTTTTCATTCTAATACCTCCATAGTGTTTTTATTATACCTTTAATTAAGCAACTCATTTAATTATACAATATTTTCCATAGATTGTATTGATAGTAACAATCCAAACATTCTATCTCCCACCTTGAAAGCAGGAACCCGTATACGAAATGTAGTATATTCCACAGTACCTTGTTTACTTAAAAAATAAATGTTTCTCCTCTAAGTTCAGTTCATGATTATCTGTTTTTATAGATAAACTCTTCCTGTAGTGGAAGTATTAACTGACTATAAGAATGATGATGTGTATAAGATTTTTCTGTATATGTCCTCATTTCGCATAATAAACTATTCGATTCCATAGTTTTACTCCCACCTCTCATATTTTAATACTATCTTTCTATCTGCATTTTTTTAAGTTTCTTTATTATCTACTGTCATTCTTTTTGTATGATTTTATCACCAGCAGAGCTAGACCCTTTATTATTAAATATGCTCCAAAAAATGCTAAGAAACCTAAAATACTTGCTAAAGCATCATTAAATTCCATGTTGCCTCTACCAGTTATTTTCTGCTGTATCTCAATTGCTAAAACCATTATTATTAAAAATGTTATGGTATATATAAATGAAATAGCTGTTATTGACCATTTTGATATCCACTTAAATATTATATCTATAAAAATAAAAAAGAGTATCCCAGATATTCCAAAAACCCAAAAATGAAGCTCCTTATCAGTAAAATGAAGTCCAAATAATTTGAATAATATAATTAATTTATCATGTAACTCATTGATAATACTAGCAATAATCTTTATAATACTCTCCATTGAAATTCTCCTTTGTATAATAAAATTTATAGATATATTATATAACATTTTATATTTATTGTCATAATGTAAAATAATACTGTATAATCGTAAAACCGTTATATATTCTGATATGAAGATTATAAATATATTTTTGATTAACCTCCCTCAGTCAACAACAACTTTTTTCTTTGAAGAGAATACATTCAGATATTATACTTATTTAGGCATAACCATTATATAACCAATAGAATTTATTGCTATTAATCCTATATCTTACTTTACATTAAATCTATTACTGTAAATACAATTATCCATTTTGCTTTTTTCATAAATCTTAGCATATTAATCCCCCATTAATATATATACTTTCTTAAAATCCTATAATGAACCAACTTGTATTTATTATACATCATTTTACATTTATTGTTATGCTGTTAAAATATACGAAAATCGTATTAAAGGGGAACATATATCTAGAGATAGTCATAGTTAAAAAGCAGCATGAATCCGATTAAATATCGACATCATGCTGCTTAGGGTGTTTTTTTATTATTTACTTTATATTCTCTTCAAATTTTATAATCTTATTATCTTTTTTAAGCTGATCAATTTTTTCTTCGTATGAGTTACCTTCTATATCCAACTTTATTTGATTCTTAACATCTTCAAAAGGTATAATTTCATTTACTTTATCAATAACCTTTATTATATGGTATCCAAATTGAGTCTCTACTAAATTAGATATTTCTCCAGAATTAAGTGCAAAGGCCCCATTTTCAAATTCTGAAACCATCACACCTTTTCCGAAGTATCCAAGATCTCCTCCATAATTTCCTGAGGCAGTATCTTCAGAGTATTCTTTGGCTAAAGATGCAAAGTCTTCTCCATTCTTAGCTCTTTCTAATATATCCTCTGCTTTTTTCTTTGCTACCTTTTTATCTTCATCAGATACAGGATTCATATTATCGTCAACAGTTTTAAATAATATATGAGAAGCTTGTACTTCTTCTTTTTTGTATTCATCTTTATTTTTTTCGTAGTACTCTTTCAGTTTTTCATCATTTAATTCTAAAGATGCTATATAGGTTTCTTTGTATTTAGATGTTAACATATCTTTTTTAAGTTGATTCTTTACGAATTGATCATCTATATCATTTTCTTTTAAGAACTTATTAAATTCTTGGTTTAATTCAAGTTGAGTTTTAAACTGTTTAAATTGTTCTTCTACGTCCTTGTCTTCTGCAGTTATATTCTCATTTTGAGCTTTTTGATAAATCACCTCATTATTAATCATATTATTAAGAACTTGCTCTTTTATAACATCTATTACTGTCTTTCCATTTTCAACTTTTGTTGTCCATATTTCCTGCCCATATATAGCTTCAAAATTCTTTTTGTACATGGCTAAAGTTTTTTCATATTCAATAACAGTTATTACTTTGTCGTTAATCTTAGCAACTACATCCCTAGAAAACTCTGAATATTTATAAGGGTTGACATATTTTTCAGTTAATTCTTCTTTATTTTTTATAAATCTATCTATTACTACTGATACTTGCTCTCTTTTTGCATCACCTTTTGGATCGAATGTATTATTATCAATTCCATTCATAAGACCTAATTCAATAGCAATATCTACTTCTTTTTTAGCCCAGTCCGATATATTATTCATATCATGCATCCCATTGATATTTTTTAATACATCATTACCATTATTCATATTTAATGCTCTAACAAACATTACTGCCATTTGCTCACGAGTACATTTTTGATTTTTACCGAATTCGTCTTCTGAAATTCCTTTTACTATACCTGCTTCATATGCTACTTGAACATACTCAAATGCCCAATCCTCTTTTGGAACATCTTTAAAAACTGCATTATTATTTACATTATTCGTATCAATATCTAAAGCTTTTACAATCATCTTAATCATTTCTGATCTTGTTACTGCTTTTTTAGGATTAAAATTTCCTTTTTCATCCCCACTTACTATACCAAGCTGTGATAAATTTTGTATTGATTGTATTGCATAATCAGAGCTATAATTAATATCTGCTATTTCTTGAGCATTAACCACTGAAAAATTCATCAAAAGTATTAATAAGGGTATAATCCTTTTTAGCATTTTCTTGATTTTAGAAATTTCAAACATTTTTTCACCCCTTAAGTGTCTATACTTAATTTTTTCGTTTCATAATAAAATATATCATGATAGTATTAATAAAGATACTGTTAATTAAACCCTTGTTAATTTAATGACAATATCTTTATGTTGAGGATATTTATTCAAAAGGTATTTTCTTTCAAATAACTCAAAATCTTCAAATTGAAATCCAGGGGAAACCATGCATCCAACAAGAGCATATCCAAGATTATTCATTGCAGAGCCAAATATATAGTTTTTACGAACTAGAACTTGAGGCTTTTCTCCATTTTCAATATCTAGTCCAAGCTTTTCTTCTGTAAGTTCACCTTCAGGAGAAATCATATATATTGTTAATGGAGAACCTGCTTGGTAATACCACATTTCATCAGATTTAAGTCTATGGAAATTTGAAACTTCTCCATCTCTTAATAAAAAGTAAATACTTGACCATAATTTTCTAGTATCTTTAAAGTTCACATCTAGGTCATTATCTGTAATAGTTTGTTCAGAAACGAATGTTTCTTTGTAGAATCCACCTTCTGGATGAGAATTCATATTTAGTTTTTCAATAAAATAATCTGATGTATACATTTCTAACACTCCTTTTAATTTTCTTTTTTGTGATTATTTTTTGCCATTATACACTAATTACCCACAATGTCATTTTTTATAATACCTTAATATATAATTTTCAATTGCTAAATTACAATAGCAAATTGAACTAATAATTCAAATGAAATACTACTGTAATATTATAGTTTTTAAGTATATAGTACGTTTCTAAGTTCATCTTCAAATTCTTCGTCTGGTGTCAGATAATTTAGTATCTTTCTTGGAAAAGTGTTACACCAATTTTGAACTTTAGCAATGGCATCAATTGAGTTGATTTATCTTTAATTCTAATCACTGTGTCAATTTCCCAGTACCCAAATTCACTACGGTTATTGATATGAGACTTTGTTCTTGTCATTCTTGGCATAAAAAATCACCTCAATCTAAAAGTTTAACTTTAGATTGAGGTAATTTTCATTAAGTTTTATTGACTGTATCAAGTTTCTTCAGAACCGGATTATGTCAATTTCTAATTTTTATGTTTCATATAATTTTTGTACTAACTAATATTCAACACTTAATAAGCAAAGTGCTCCTGCGCTAGCTTTATGCCCTACATATTTCATATCCTTAGATTCAAAAGCTTTGTCAATTGTATTAATAGGTAGTTGACCAAGACCAACTTGAATAAGTGTTCCTACTACTACTCTTTCCATATTTAATAAAAATCCATTTGCTGTCATAGTAATAATAATTTCATTTCTAGTTTCTCTTATATCAACAGAAATTATTTCTTTAATTGGTTTTTTTGTTTTCTTATTAGTTGAAAAAGCTAAGAAATCATGTTCACCTACAAGGGCTTTTGCAACTTTCTTAATCTTAGTTATATCCACTGTTTGATTCATTAGATTAACATATTGTCTCTCAAACAAAGGACGATTTGGAGCATCTTTTTTCCACAAGCGATACTCATAAGTTAAACTTTTTGCTAAATATCTACTATGAAATCTTTCATCCACAGTTTCTACCGACAGAATAATGATATCATCTGTTAAATACTTTTCAAAATAATCAAAAATCTCTTTTTCATCTAAACGACTATGGGGTGCTATAAAATTGACAATTTGACCTTTAGCATGTACACCTGCATCAGTGTTCACTGCACTAATAACTTCTACTTCTTCTTCATACATTTTTGACAATATTGATTCTAACTTACCTTGAATACTCTTTTCTGTGTCACCTTTTGATTTACTATATCCTTTATACTTTCTACCATCATATGCTATGCTCATTTTATAATTTTGCATTTAAGTTCTCCTTTTTCTAACTATATAATCAATACATTTTATCATAGATAAGGATCGGTTTCTATATTAAAACTTTGTTGCTAAAAATACTTTATCCTATTACCTCAATTTAAAAAAGCTTATTTTGTCAATTAATTTTATTTTTATTTATACAAACATCCTTTTATAACCTTTATTTTACAGAAACTCCCGCTAAAAATGCTTCAACAATAACATTTGTATTGCTTTGTCCAACACTACGCCTACCGTTAAATACTGTTATTTTCATATACTCAATCCTTACATTAGATATATTTTAATCAAATTCATTATTTCATATTGTTTGATAGAGTATATCTTTTTGAGTATTTTTACCGTTTTTTATTGATAAAATCTAGTTTAATTGCATTGTTAATATTACTGTATAAAACATGCATTATCTAAACAAGGATATATTTACAATGAATGGTATAAAATTTATTGATTCATTATGCATATATAAGTATACTTAATAATAAGAGAAAGGAAAATTAGGAAGTAAAATACGTATTTAAAGGTAGGTGAAAGAAATGTATTGTTCTAATTGTGGACAAAAAATAAGTAAAAATGATAAATTTTGTTCTAATTGTGGTCAAATGATAAGCGATAGATTATCCGATCAATCTAACCACATCAATCAAGATTCAAAATTAGATAATGATGAAGTATTATTCTCTTTACATCCTTCAAATAATAGGTTTTTGATACTTCTTCGTGTAGGGCCTATAGCTTTATTTCTAGCATTATGGGGAACTGGATTTTTTGGTGGATTTGGTAGCTTTATTCTTGGAAAGCTCTCTTTCTTTATAGCAGGGTTTTACTTTATTTTAATAAATCCTATAGTTATATATATCTGCTACAGAAATACTTATGAAAAAACTGAATATCACTTTTATAACAATAGGATAGAATATCATGAAGGTTTTTTTAATGTTAATTGTTCGAGTATACAATACAAAAAAGTTACTGGAATTAATATGACTGAAAATGTTATTCAAAAACAGTTTGGATTAGGAACTATTGTTTTATATACTGCTAGTAGCAACTATAATTCTAATAATTTATCAAATAATAATGGAAACATTAAACTTGTAAATATTAAAAATCCAACAGAAGTATACGAAAAAGTTAAAAAATTTTTAGAAGTATAGAAAGCCATGGCTAAAGGTATACCGTTTAACCATGGTTTTTTATATAAATATATTATTTTCCAATCATTTGTTTTTCTGCCATTTCAACTAACTTTTTAGTCATATGTCCACCAACATAACCACTTAAGTTTCTATTATCTACATTGTTAGAATTAGACAAGCCTAATTCATTAGCTACTTCGAGTTTCATTTGATTAAGTGCAGCCTTTGCTTCTGGAACAACTTTCTTATTTGCCATGAATATCACTCCTATATAATTTTTAGTTATTAGGTTTATTATATGTAATAATATTAGTTTTATTATGCTAATACATTCAAGTAGACTTATCCATTATTATCTGTTGATATTCAATTACAAAAATTGGTTGTTTAACTCTTGACATATATCTTATACTTCTATATTATTTTATAAAAGAGCATATGCCAATAATTCCACAGGTGTGTCATGCTATTTTAACTATTTTATAGGGGGAATAATTATATGAAAATTGCCTTACCATCTCGACAGAATCTTATAGACGATCATTTTGGTCACTGCGAATACTTTACTATTTTTACAGTTGACAACGATAACAAGGACATAATTTCTCAAGAAACTATTTCATCACCAGAAGGCTGTGGTTGCAAATCAAATATCGCGCAAACTTTATCAGGTATAGGTGTATCAATCATGCTTGCAGGTAATATGGGTGATGGTGCCGTACGTGTTTTAAACAATGCTGGCATTGAAGTAATACGCGGATGTTCAGGCGATCTTAAGACTGTTGCTCTCAAATGGCTTGAAGGACTTATTTCCGATTCTGGTGATTCCTGCCATGAACATGAATGCCATAACTAAATCAATCAAAAAAATTATCAGCCCTGTGGCTACTATAAGAAAAATAAATATAAATGGAAGTGGGAATACCCACTTCCGTTTATATTTTGCCAACTATAATTATACTATATCACATATGTTAACATGGACAAGAGATAATCCTTATTGTACCCCTTCATTTTTAGCCTTATTAAGTGAACTAATCTTATCCTTTAATATTTTAGCTCTCATTTCATAAATCATTCTCTGCTCATCATCATTACTAAGCCTTACTAGTTCATCCTTAGCTTCTTTTATTTTTTCTATACTCATTTCTAGTCTTCTTACCTTTTCACTTTTAGGATTTTTTTAAAATTCAGTCCACGCAACTAGCATATCTTTTTCATTACTATTGTCTTTAATCTTTGGTATTTCTATAAATTGTATTTGCATAATATCAGTAAGTTCTTCATCAGTTTCCAATTCTTCCCAAAAAACATTTTTCTCACAAAAACTATTGACATGTCGGAAATCGAATGTTATTATACATTAAGGTAATTTTCTGAAAAATGTGAATTTTCCAAAACCAAACTCGACATTTGAAATTATTCACAATTTAAATTAGATATTAAGATAACTTATGTTAACCATAGGACTTTCATAGTATAAAGGAAGGTTAGTAATCAAATTATAGAAGGAGGAGATTTAATCATGACAATACTCATACTAAAAAGATTCTTAGAACAATTAATTATTATTAGAATTATACTTAATAATGTCATTATTAAAGGCATTAATGATGTCATTATTAATATCATTGTTAAAGCTATCTTGTTCTTCAATAAAAATTTAATATATCTTTTTAATATGAGCTCAGTTCTTGTGAAGAAGAATAAATTGTTGTATGGCGTATATCTATGATATTATATGTCTGCAATTATTTCTTCATATATATTTATGCGATGTTAGTTTCTATTTTTTAAGCATAATAAAGAAAGCTCGTAAAGAGCTTTCTTTTTTTATTCTATAAGAAAAATAATATTTTTATAAAAATAAAGGAGGTAAAAACATGAACAAACAATTAATATTTAATGACGAAAAAAAAGCAGGAGTTACAAAATTTGAAAAGGTTAATAATGACATTAAGACTTGCAACAGTAATTTTGAGAAACAATCAAACAAAAAATATGCAGATTCAAATCTATTCTATCCAGTTAATTTCATAGGTTCAGGACGTATGTGTGAAGATTGGAGTATATAATCAAATATGAAGTTTAACTGTATCTAGCGTTATTTAATCAATAGCTTCATGCAGTTCACTTACAAAATCAAAAACTTGATCTTCAACAGCTTCATCTTCTATTCCTTTTTCAATTTTCTCAACAATCGCACTTCCAACAATTAGTCCATCGCATAATTCCTTTAAGTTTTTTATAGATTCTTTATTAGATATACCAAATCCAATAGCTAACGGTGTCGTAGTATATTTCTTTACTTTATTTATAAAATTTGATAAATCTACTTCAAAACGATCTCTTGTTCCAGTTACTCCATTTGATGAGATACAATAAACAAATCCTTCAGCATCTAAAACAATTTTTCTTATTCTATCTTCAGATGTAGGTGCAACTAAAGCAATTAAGTCAATAGGGTACTCCTTCATAATATCATTTAATTCTCTTCTCTCTTCTAATGGTAAGTCTGGTATAATTAATCCATCAACTCCACTATTTTGACACTTATCTAAAAACATTTTTATTCCATAGCTATGAATAGTATTAAAATACACTAAAAACACAAGAGGTATTTCTGTCTTCTCTCTTATTTTTAAAACTATATCAAAAATAGAATCAATATTTGTTCCTGCTTTCAAAGCTCTTTGCGTTGCTCTTTGTATCACTGGCCCATCGGCCAAAGGATCAGAATAAGGTATGCCTAGCTCAACAATATCAGCTCCTGCCTTTTCCATTTCAAGTACTAGCTTTAAGGTAGTATCTAAATCAGGATCTCCACTTGTTATATAAGTAATTAGTGCTTTTTCATTTTTTTCTCTTAATGTATCAAATTTTTCGCTTATTCTACTTTTCATATTTTGTTCCCCCTATAACATTTAATATTGTATTTATATCTTTATCTCCTCTACCTGATAAATTCAGTACAATTATGTCATCTTTTTTTGTGTTTGGTGCTAACTTCATTAAATAAGCCAATGCATGAGAACTTTCAAGTGCTGGAATAATACCTTCTACTTTTGTTAGATATTGAAATGCATTTACTGCTTCATCATCATTTATCGCTTCATATTTCACTCTACCTATAGAATGATAATATGCATGTTCTGGACCTATTCCTGGATAATCAAGCCCAGCTGATATAGAGTGTACTGGTGTAATTTGACCATATTCGTCTTGAAGTAAATATGTCATCATTCCATGTATCACACCAATAGAACCCTTGCTAATAGTGGCTGCATGTTTATCTGTATCAACTCCAAGCCCTCCTGCTTCTACACCATATATTTTTATATCTTTTTCCTCGGCAAATGGGTAAAATAACCCCATGGCATTACTTCCTCCACCTACACAAGCAATTAAATAATCTGGATTTCTTCCTTCTTTTTGGAATATTTGTTCTTTTACCTCATCACCAATAATCCTTTGAAAATCTCTTACCATCGTTGGATAAGGATGAGGTCCTACTACAGAACCAATCACATAAAATGTATTTTCAACATTAGTAACCCAATCTCTAATAGCTTCATTTGTAGCATCCTTTAAAGTTCCTGTACCCGAGGCTACAGAATTTACTTTTGCACCTAATAATCTCATTTTAAATACATTTAACGATTGTCTCTCTACATCTTCTTCTCCCATATAAACTTCACATTCTAATCCAAACATGGCACATATTGTAGCAGTTGCAACTCCATGCTGACCGGCTCCTGTTTCTGCTATAATACGTTTTTTTCCCATTCTTCTTGCTAATAAAACTTGACCAATAACATTGTTAATTTTATGCGCACCTGTATGATTTAAATCCTCTCTTTTTAAGTATATTTTCCCCCCTCCTAGCTTTTCTGTTAGGTTTTTTGCAAAATATAATGGTGTAGGTCTTCCTGAATACTCCTTAACATAATATTTATATTCATTTTGAAAATCTTCATCTTCCTTATCCCTTATATACTCTCTTTCTAGCTCTATTAATGCATTCATCAAAGTCTCTGGTACAAATTGTCCTCCAAATTTACCAAATCTTTTTGGCATATCTAATTTGCTCATTTTATCCCCTCACACTTTCTATGATTTTTTTTATTTTTTCAAAATTTTTTACTCCATTTACTTCAACACCACTACTTAAATCTACAACATGTGGCTTTACAGTTTTTATTGCTTTTTTTATATTTTCACATTTAAGACCTCCTGCCAAAATGATGAATTTATCTTTATTTATATCTGATACTATATCCCAATTGAAGATTTTTCCTGTTCCTCCATACTGCCCTTTTACAAAAGTGTCTAGTAAAAAACCTTTTACAGGATATGATTCTAATTTTTTTAAACTAGTTTCATCCCTTATTCTAAATGCTTTCCATATTTCATAATCAAACCTATTACAATATATAGGACTTTCATCTCCATGAAATTGAAGTATATCTAAATCACAATATCTTGCTATTTCATTTACTTCTTCAAAAGAGTTGTTTAAAAAAACTCCTACTTTTTTTATATTTTTATCTAAAATATCTATTAGTTCTTTTGCTTTGTATTTATCTATCTGTCTAGTGCTTTTTGTGAATACAAATCCAACATAATCTGGTTGTAACTCATTTACATATAAAATATCTTCTTCTCTTTTGAGTCCACATATTTTTACTTTCGTCAACCTATCTCCCCCTGAGCTCATCTAATTTTTCATTTATACATTTTGACCTCATTAAACTTTCTCCTATAAGCACTCCATTCACTTCTAAACCTTCAAGAAATTTCATATCATTTCTTGTATTTATCCCACTTTCACTTACTATAATCTTATCTTTTGGTATTAGTTTTATTAATTTCTCTGTTGTTTTAATATCTGTTTTAAATGTCTTTAAATCTCTATTGTTAATTCCAATTATTTTTGTTTCTGTATTTAACACCATGTCTAATTCAGTTTCATTATGTATTTCTACTAGGCAGTCAAGTTCTATTTCTTTTGCTATATTTTGAAATTTAATCAGTTTATCTTTAGATAAAATAGCTGCAATTAAAAGTATTGCATCCGCCCCTAATAACTTAGATTGATAAATTTGATATGGATCGATGATAAAATCTTTTCTTAAAATAGGAACAGACGTTATTTTTTTTATTTCAGCTAAATACTCATTGTTTCCTTGAAAAAACTTATCTTCTGTTAATACAGATACAGCACTTACATTGTTTTTTTCATATTCTTTTGCTATGTGAATGTGATCAAAAGCTTCTTTTATAATGCCCTTTGATGGAGATGCTTTTTTTACCTCTGCTATAATATTTAATTCTTTATTATCAGCCATGGCTTTCTCAAAATTTCTTGTTTTACTACAGTTGTCTAACTTAGAAAGAATTTCATCAATACTAGTGATTTTCTTTTCTTCTTCTATCTTTTTTATTTTGTAATCTACGATTTCATCTAAAATCATTTTTTCATCTCCTGACTTAGTTCAATAAGTTGATTCAACTTCTTTAATGCAAAGCCATTATCTAGTACTTCTTTTGCCTTATTAATTCCATCTTCTAAAGAATCTGCCTGTTTTCCAACATATATAGCAGCCCCAGCATTTAGTAAAACTATATTTCTTCTTGCACCTTTTTCTCCATTTAATATTCTTAACATAATATCTGCATTATCTTTTATTTTTCCTCCTAGTATATCCTCTTTATTTGCTATAGGTATATTAAAATCCATAGGATCAATATAGTAAGTACTTATATTATTATTTTTTAGCTCTGTTACCTTTGTTTTTGCAGTAGTCGTAATTTCATCTAACCCATCTAATCCGTGTACAACCATGGCTCTTTCAACACCCAATTCCTTTAAAACCTTTGCTAAAACCTCTGTAAGCTTTTCATTAAATACCCCAAGCACCTGTCCATTCACCCTAGCCGGATTTGTTAATGGACCAAGTATATTAAATATGGTTCTTATCCCCAATTCACTTCTTGGAGTTATTACGTTCTTCATTAATTTATGAAAATTAGGAGCAAACATAAATCCTACACCAATCTCTTCAATACACGTTTCTACTTCACAAGAATTTAAATCTATATTTACTCCTAGTAATTCTAATACATCTGCACTTCCACATTTACTTGAAATAGATCTATTTCCATGCTTTACAACTGCAACTCCACAAGCTGATGCAATAAATGCTACTATAGTAGAAATATTAAATGTGTTTGCCCCATCTCCACCTGTTCCGCAAGTATCAATAGAATACTCTTTATTTATTTTTACATGTAATGATTTATCTCTCATTACTTTAGCACTTCCTGTAATTTCTTCTATCGTTTCCCCTTTTACTCTAAGTGCTGTTAAAAAAGATCCTATTTGTGCTGATGTTGCTTTTCCTTCCATAATCACATTCATAACATGGATCATTTCAGATTCACTTAAATTTTCATTCTGTACTAACTTATTAATTGCTTGTTTTATCACATAT
Source organism: uncultured Peptostreptococcaceae bacterium (assembly GCA_942492135.1). Classification (GTDB taxonomy): domain Bacteria; phylum Bacillota; class Clostridia; order Peptostreptococcales; family Peptostreptococcaceae; genus Tepidibacter_A. Next base: position 24,103 of record CALODI010000009.1, on the reverse strand, counting down.
ATAACCCCCAATACTTATAATTCTAAAAAATTTTTTAATATTTTTTTTCCACCCTTAGTTGAAATGGATTCTGGATGAAATTGCAATCCATATATAGGGTCCTTTTTATGTTTTAAACCCATAATTTCTCCATCTGAACTTTGAGCAGTTATAATAAGTTCATCTGAAATAGAATTTTTTTCTACAACTAAAGAGTGATATCTTGTTACTTCTAATAGATTTTGAACATCTTTAAATAAATCTGTTTCATTATGTTTAATCATAGAAGTTTTCCCATGAATCATTTTATTAGCATGAACTATTTTTCCTCCAAATACTTCGCCTATTGCTTGATGCCCTAAACATACTCCAAGTACAGGAATGTCTTTCCCTAATTTTTTAATAACATCTTTTGATATTCCAGAATCACTTGGAAAACCTGGCCCCGGAGAAATTATTATATGTTTAATATCCATTATCATTAATTCTTCTATTGTAATAGCATCATTTCTAAATACTCTAACATCTGGATTTATTTCTCCTATATACTGATATAGGTTATATGTAAACGAATCATAATTATCTATTATTACAATCAATATTCTCCCTCCCCTACTTTTTTTATTGTCTCCACAAGAGCTTTCGCCTTTCTTAATGTTTCATTATACTCACTTTCTGGATTAGAATCAGCAACAATTCCAGCTCCTGCCTGTATATAAGCAGTATTATCTTTAAATACAACAGTTCTTATAGCTATGCAGGTATCCATATTGCCATTAAAACCCAGATATCCAATGGCACCTGCATATACACCTCTTTTGTTATTTTCTAGCTCATCAATTATTTCCATTGCTCTTACTTTTGGTGCTCCAGATACTGTTCCAGCAGGCTGACAAGCTACTAAAGCATCATACATATCATATTCTTTTTTCATTTTTCCAATTACATTTGATACAATATGCATAACATGAGAATACTTCTGTATTTCCATATATTGATTTAATTTTACTGTTCCAAATTCTGATATTTTCCCAATATCATTTCTTGCAAGGTCTACAAGCATCAAATGTTCTGCTCTTTCTTTTTCATCTTCTAATAATTCTTTAGAATACTTATCATCTTCTTTTATATCTTTTCCTCTAGGTCTTGTCCCTGCTATAGGACACGTTTCTACTATACCTTTATTTGCCTTTACTAATAACTCTGGTGATGAACCAACTATTTGATAATCTCCAAAATTTATATAATACATATATGGTGATGGATTAAAAATTCTTAACGTTCTATATGCTTTAAATGGATTAATACTTGCTTTAACCTCAAATCTTTGTGATAATACAACTTGAAATATATCTCCATTTCTTATATATTCTTTTGCTTTTAAGACTTTTTCCATAAATTTTTCTTTCGTTTCATTGCTTAAGCATTTTATTTCTTCTGAATTTTCTTGTTGTTCTTCAAGATAAAAATTATTTTCTAATATTTCTTTTTTTATTTCTTTTAATCTGTTTGTCCCTTGTTCATAACATTTTTTTATATCATCTTTTATTAATGTATTCACAATGATTTTTATCTTCTGTTTTTTATGATCATAAGCAATTACCTCTTTTGTAATTAAAAGGTGTACATCTGGCATTTTTATATCATCTTTATTTACATTAGGTAATTTTTCATAATTTCTTATAATGTCATATCCCATATATCCTACTGCTCCACCTGTAAAATCAGGCATATTGTCAATTTTAGGAGCTCTATAATCATTAATTAATTCTTTAATAATTTCTATTGGATTTCCTTTTTTATTAATAATTTTGTCTTCTTTATTAATAATTACCTCATTGCCATTGCATTTTACAATAATAAATGGATTCCTCCCAATAAAAGAAAACTTTCCCCATTTTTCACCATTTTCTACACTTTCTAAAAGAAAGCTGTTTTTACTTTTACAAAGCTTTCTATATAAAGTAATTGGTGTATCCATATCTCCTTCTATTTCAATACAGATAGGAATCATCTTTGAATTTTCACTCAAACTCTTAAATTTCTCATAATCTGGATAAATCATATTATCACCTCTCTTTTTTATAACAAAAAAAAGCATTCCATCCCTATAATTAGGGACGAAATACTTTATATTCCGCGTTGCCACCCTGATTAGATATAATACTCCCTTTTATAAAAAGTAACAAAATTATACAGAAAATAAAAAAAACACTTCATCCTAATATATAGGACGAAATGTTTATATTCCGCGTTGCCACCTAATTTAAAATAGTATTACTACCATCTCTCTCTTTCAAATACAGAAATAGACATATCTATTTCGATACTCTGTCCCTATAACGTGAGACCCACGACAAGTGATACTCTCCTAAGATTTCACACCGCTTCTCATAGAACCATTCAGTAACCAATTCATATCAGGCTTCCACCATCCCCAACTCGCTATAACTTCATGTATTACTTACTTTTTCCAATCGTTGAATTTTTAATATTCTTAATTTTTATTATTTTAACATTATTCATCGTATTTGTCTAGCAATTATTTCTAATTTTCTTTTAATACTTCTTGCAATGCATCTATAAATTTTTGAGTTTGATATTTAGTTCCTGTACTAACTCTTAACCAGTTTTTCCAGTTCCAAAAATATCCCGGTCTTACTATGATTCCTTTTTTGAGTAACTCTTCAAATACTAGCTTTGAATCAACTCCAACATTTACAAATACAAAGTTTGAATTAGACTTTATATACTCTATATCATTTTTTTCAAAATATTTTTCCATCATTCCCATACATTTATAGTTAAGCTTTACAGTTTTATCTATATGTTCATCATCATTTAAAGCTCCAATTCCTGCAGCTTGAGCTAACCTGTTAACATGGAATACCATCTTCATCTTATTCATAGCACTAGTTATTTCACTTGATGTAAGTAAGTATCCAACTCTTACTGATGCAATTCCTGCAACCTTTGAGAATGTTCTAAGTATAATAGTATTTGGTCTTTTTCTTAATATAGCTAAACAATCTGGATACTTATCATTTTTTACAGCATACTCATAATAAGCTTCATCAAATACTAAAACTACATCTTCTGGCGTATTATTTACTAAGTAATCAATATCATTTTTAGTCATTATATTTCCAGTTGGATTATTTGGATTACATACATAAATTAATTTTGTTTTATCATTTATTTTTTGAACAAATTTTTCAAAATCATGCTTATAGTCTTTAAGATCTATTTGATGAGCAACTCCACCCATAAAAAGAACTTCACTCGCATATTTCTCGAATGTAGGGTTAGCCATTATAGCCTCATCACCTTCATTTATAAAAGTTTGAGCTATTATCTTTAAAAGTTCTTCCCCTCCATTACCTACAACTATATTTTCATGCTTTAGATTGTATTTTTTGCATAATCCATCTTTTAACTTCGTGCAGTTAGGGTCTGGATATATATGTATAATATCTAATTCTTTTTTGATTTCATCAATAGCCTTTGGAGATGGACCTAATGGACTTTCATTAGATGCAAGTTTTTCAATATTTTCTATACCTAATTCCTTCTTCAGTTCATCTACAGACTTTCCAGGTATATACGGCTTTATAGAAGCTACTTCTTTTCTAAACAGGTTTTCACTCATAATCTCAACCCCTTATTTTTAAATTATATATAAAGTGAAACTTAATTCAGAAGCTGTAGAGTTCTTATCTCCAGCCTTAAAAGGATGGAGTCTTAGAACTCTTAGCTTTCGGATAAATTTAAATATTCATATTTACAAATCCCATCATAGCCATAACGTATCCATAAATTCCAAATCCACAAATTTGCCCAATACATGCCGGAGCAGTTACAGATTTTTTTCTATATTCTTCCCTTGCATGAACATTGCTTATATGAACTTCAATAGTTGGTATTTGTACTGCTTTTAAAGCATCATATATTGCTATGCTATAATGAGTATATGCTGCAGGATTTATTATAATAGCATCATATATACCATAAGCATTTTGTATATAATTTATAATTTCACCTTCTATATTACTCTGAACTATATCTATTTTTAGCAATAACTCTCTTGCTTTTTCATATAGATATGAACATATTTTTTCATATGTTTTTTCACCATATATATCTTTTTCTCTAATACCTAAAAAATTAATATTAGGCCCATTTATTATTAGTACTTTCAAGGATTTCATCTCCTTATTTTATTTAATCTACACATTTAATTATTCTATCTACAACTTCATTTAATTCTGTATCGTTCATGATCTCATAGTCACAATATTTCTTATAAAGATAATATCTTTGTTTAAATAGTTTATAGATTTTGTCTTTTCCATCTTTTAATAAAGGGCGTGAACTTATATCAACATCAGAAATTATGTCTTCTATAGACCTGTTAATAAATATTATTATTCCATTTTTATTAAGTCTTTCTATATTTGAATATAACTTCACTACCCCTCCTCCAGTAGATATAACCATAGAAAACTTATTACTAACTTCTTCTACTGCCTTACTTTCAATTTTTCTGAAATAATCTTCTCCATAATTAAATATATCTGTAATGCTTCTTTTTTCTTTTTCTTCAATATATTTATCTATGTCAATAAACTCCATATTTAATCTTTGAACTAAAAGATTTCCTATAGTTGTTTTGCCGCATCCAGGCATTCCTATAAGAACTATATTTTTATTTATCTTTCTCATTCATTATTACCACCTTGCAATGCAGTTTTATTCTTAACATTATAAACTACTCAAAAAAATCCCCCTTTTAAACTTTTTATACTTTATGCGATTTGTAATTTCCAAGTAATTTAAAATATATGCTTTCATTCTCAATTAATTTAATTGTTTCTTTTACCACTTCATCCCTCAGACAACCTTCAAAATCAATATAAAAAAAATATTCCCATGATTTATCAATAATAGGCCTTGATTCTATTTTTGTCATGTTCAAATTATTTTCAGCAAAGTACTTTAAAATATTAAAAAGAGTACCTGGTTTATGTGAAATAGAAAACAATATGCTAATTTTATTGCAAGCTTTACTTATTTCAAGATTTTTACCTATTACAATAAATCTTGTATAATTACTTTGATTAAAATTTATGTTAGATTCAAGTATATCTAAATTGTATAATTGTGCTGCTTTTTTACTAGATACAGCGGCTTTCGTTTTTGAATTTTCATTTTTAATAAACTTTGCACTAATAGCTGTATTACTATAAGGAATCAATTTCCAATCAGGATATTCTTTGAAAAATTCACTGCTCTGCTGAAAAGCTTGAGAATGTGAATATACCTCTTGGATATCTTCTATTTTAGTACCTTTAATAACTAGTAAATTATGCTCTACTTTTAAGCATTTCTCGCCTATTATATAAAGTCCATATTTACGTAACAAATCATATATATCTGATATTCCACCAGTAGACGAATTTTCAATAGGAAGTACTCCATAATCTATATCATTATTTTTGAGTGCTTTAAAAACATCTTCAAATTTATTTAGATTTTTAGTTTTAGCATCCTCTCCAAAATACTCTATAAGAGCCTGTTCACTAAAGGATCCTGATACTCCTTGAAAGCCTACTATATATTCATGTTTTTTTTTATCATTTTTATTAATATAATTTCTTAATTGATCTTCTTGAATTGATCTGCTAATATCCATAATACTGCTTAAAAATTTTTGTGCTGATTTTTGAAAATATTTATTTTTAAGATAATTAGTACTTTTACTTAAAACTTGTTCTTCTCTGTATCTATTCAATATGGGAAAATCATTTTCATATTTGTATTTAGCTATCTCTAATACTTTTTCCATCCTTTTTTCAAACAACTTAATAAGTTCTTTATCTATACAATCAATATCATTCCTTAAATTATCCATTTTACCCCCTCCCTTTCTATAACTAAATCTAATAAAGATATAGCACAAGCCGCTTCAACAACTGGCACTGCTCTTTGTACAATACATGGATCATGGCGTCCTGTTACATTTATTTGTATATTTTCTCTTTTAGATATATCAACTGTTTTCTGTACTTTTCCTATTGAAGGAGTAGGTTTAAATGCAGTTCTAAATATAATAGGCATACCACTTGTAATTCCACCTAATATTCCACCATTATTATTGGTGTATGTTCTTACTTTATCTTCATCTATAAAAAATTCATCATTAGCCTCAGAACCTTTCATTTTAGTAATATCAAATCCCGCTCCAAATTCAACTCCTTTTACTGCTGGAATAGAAAATAGTATATGAGCAAGTTTACTTTCAACTGAATTAAAAAATGGTGAACCTATTCCTACTGGAAAGTTTATTACTGCTGTTTCTACTATTCCTCCTACAGAGTCCTCTTCTTCTTTTTCTTTTAAAATTAATTCTTTCATTTTTATACCTATTTCATCATCAATAACAGGAAAATCCTTTTTTGCTATCTCTTTTAAAAAGTCACCTTTGATATTTACCCAGTCAAAATAATCTTCATTTATATTACCTATGCTTTTTATATGGCTTCCGATTATTATATCTTTTTTTTCTAAGATTTGCTTTGCTATTGCTCCTGCAAAAACTAATGGTGCAGTTAATCTTCCTGAAAAATGTCCTCCCCCTCTATAATCATTAAAACCTGAGTATTTTATATATCCTGTATAATCAGCATGACTTGGTCTCATAATATTTTTTATAGATTGATAATCTTTCGAATTTTGATTCGTGTTATATATAACAGCACATAGTGGTGTTCCTGTTGTTTTACTATTAAAGTATCCACTTAATATGTCAAACTCATCTCTTTCTTTTCTTGGTGTGGATATTTTATTCTTACCTGGTGCTCTTCTTTGCATCTCATTATTTATATAATCAAAATCTAATTCTATACCTGCTGGAAGACCATCTATAACTATTCCTATAGCTTTTCCATGAGATTGCCCAAAGATTGAAAGTTTTATATTATTCCCCCATACTCCACTCATCTATTTTTCCTCCTAGCTTTTTAAAATCACTCCAAAATGTTGGATACGATTTTTTTACAGCATCGCTGTTTTGTATAATAACAGGTTCACTACATCTTATTGAAGCAATTGCTAAAGCCATAGCTATACGATGATCATTCCAACTATCAACAGTTCCACCTTTTAAGCTTTCTTTTCCATTAATTAATAACCCGTCTTCTAATTCTTTAATATCTGCACCTAATTTATTTAACTCTGTAGCTATTGCCTTTAATCTATCTGATTCTTTTATCCTAAGTCTAGCAGCATTAATTATTTTTGTAGTCCCCATACTTAAAGCTCCTAAAGTTGCAAGTATTGGAACAAGGTCTGGACACTGAGAAGCATCAATTACTATTCCTTTTGTTTTTGAATTTTTAACTTCAATAAATTCATTATTTATAACTATATCTGCACCCATATTTTTTACTATATCTAAAATAACTTTATCTCCTTGAAGAGAATTAACATTCAAATCAATGCATTTAATATTATCTCCTAGTATGCCTGCTACAGTCCAAAAGGCTGCCTGAGAAAAATCTCCTTCTACTCTATAATCATTAGCTTCGTATTTTTGATTTCCCTTTATATAAAACTCTTTATAGTTATTATTTTCTACTTTTATAGAAAACTTATCTAAAACATCAATTGTTAAATCGACATACCCCTTTGATTCAAGATCAGTTGTTATTTCTATTTTAGAATCTCCATTAAGTATTGGTAATACAAACATAAGCCCAGTAATAAATTGAGAACTTACATTTCCTTTTATTTCAAAAGTTCCTGGTTTTAATATTCCCTTAATGCTTAAATGTAATTTTTTATTATCATTTGAATACTGTATACTATGTTCTTTAAATATTTCATAATATGTATCCAAAGGACGCTCTACAAGTTTTCCTTTACCAGTAAAAGTTATACTTTCTCCAATCAAGCAAGCCATTGGTATAAAAAATCTTAATGTTGAACCAGATTCTTTACAATCAATTTGATTATTTATTAGCTTTAATGCTCTATTTCCTTTTATTGAAATTTTATTGGTTCCACTATCTGAGTCTATTTCAGTATTTTTGACTTTTATTCCTAGTGATTTCATGCTTTCTAATGTGGCAATAATATCATCAGAAAATGCAATATTTTCTATGTTACTTATTCCATCACTAAGTCCTCCACAAATTATAGCTCTATGGCTAATACTTTTAGATGGTGGTATTCTAATTTCTCCTTCAATTACTGATGGTGTTATTTTTACACTTTTCAATCTAAAAACTCCTTTCGACATCTAAATTTATACATACATATTCACATCTTTTCTATCTACCTTCTTTAAAAAACTATCTCCTATTCTTTTTAATAAAATAAGATTAATATCATCTCCTTTATTTTTCTTATCTAAAGCAATAGTTTCAATAACTTCTTTTTTGTTCATATCCGGTAATTCATGTGTCAGTTTATATTTAATTAATATTTTCTTTATTTTGTTTGCTGTTCCTTTTTGAGTTATGCCCATATTCTCACTTTTTTTAGATATATGATACATTCCTATTGCTACAGCTTCTCCATGAGTATACTTTTCATATTTAAAATATTTTTCTATAATATGACCTATAGTATGCCCAAAATTTAGGAGCATCCTCTCTCCTATGTCTTTTTCATCACTTTCTACGATATCCTTCTTTATTTTGCAACATCTATATATTATTTCTTCTATATTATCAAATAACTCTTTATCACCATTATATTTGAGTAGATTTTGAAATAAGTTTTCATCCCTTATACAACCATACTTTATTACCTCAGCCATTCCGTCATATAGGAATCTTTTATCAAGAGTCTTTAATAAATCTGGATCTATATATACTGCTTCTGGATGATAAAAACTACCTATAAGATTTTTACCTTTAGATAAGTTGACAGCTACCTTTCCACCTATACTGCTGTCAACTTGTGCAAGTAGTGATGTTGGAATCTGCACAAATGGTATTCCTCTAAGTAATGTAGAAGATACAAAACCTGTTAAATCCCCAACAACCCCTCCTCCAAATGCTATTATTAAATCTCCTCTAGTTATTTCAAAATCTAAAAGCTCATTATAGACATTTTGAAGAACATCTATTGATTTACTTTTTTCACCAGGTTCCAAAACAATTATTTTAACTTCAAAATCATTTTTAAGATTATCTCTTATTTTTTGTCCATATATTTTTTCAACATTTTTATCTGTAATTACAGCTATTTTCTTGTTTTTGTATATTTTTTTCAACTCTTCTCCAATGTTCTTTATCAGCCCTTTTTTAATATATATAGGATAATTTTTCTGAGTAAGATTTATATTTAAAGTATGCACAATTACATTATCTCCTTTCTCTTAAATTTACCTTTTTCGAATATAAATTCTAATGAATCAATATCTTTATTTATTATTGCATTTTTAATATTAGATAAATTTTCCTCAAAAATATTTATCTTTTCTACTATGTTCTTACTATTATCCATCAATATCTCTAACCAAAGCTGAGTATTCATGTTTGCTACCCTTGTAGCATCTTTAAAGCTTCCTCCAATAAATAAATTTGTATTTTCCTCAATATCACTATTTACAAGTGCTGATGCTATTATATGAGGTAGTTGGCTTGTAAAAGCAATAATTTCATCATGCTTTTTCGAACTAACTTTAACTATGTTTTTACAACCTATATTTCTAATAATATTTTCTAAAACTTCAATATTTTCTTTTTTATTTCTATCTGTAGGAGTAATTATATAATTTGCATGATTAAATATATCCTTTGATGCAAACTTAATTCCCTTACTTTCTCTTCCTGCCATTGGATGACCACCAATAAAATCCAAATCTTTACGTAAAAATGAATTTATTCTTTCTATTATTTTACTTTTAATACCTGCAGTATCTGTTATTATAGCTCCCGATTTAAAATAATTGATATTATCATCTATAAATTTTATTGTTAATTCTGGGTATAAACACATAATTACAATATCAGAATCTTCAAGTGGAATTTCAGGCTGCAGGTATCCCTCGTCAATTATCCCTAGACTCTTTGCGATTTTAATAGAATCTTCATCTATATCAACGGCCCATACATTCTTAGGTTTTAATTTATTTAATGCCATTGCAAAAGATCCACCAATAAGTCCTAACCCTACAATAGTAATATTAAAATCAAATTCATCCAAATCCACCACCCCATTTATATTTCTTTATTTTCTATATCCGCTATTTTTTTTAATGAACTCATTAAAGATTTAAATTTTTCAGGTTTAATAGATTGTTGCCCATCACACTTAGCATTAGCAGGATCATTATGAACTTCTATCATTAATCCATCTGCACCAACTGCCATAGCTGCTTTAGATAATGGTTCCACTAACCACCACAATCCACCTGCATGACTAGGATCTACAATTATTGGCAAATGACTATGTCTTTTTATTATAGGTATAGCGCTTAAATCTAAAGTATTTCTTGTGTATTGTTCGAAAGTTCTTACCCCTCTCTCACAAAGTATTACATTTTCATTCCCTTCTGACATTATATATTCAGCTGACATTAAAAATTCTTCAATGGTAGCAGACATACCCCTTTTCAATAAAATAGGTTTCTTCGTTTTTCCTACTTCTTTTAACAAATCAAAATTTTGCATATTTCTTGCACCTATTTGTATAACATCTACATCTTCTACAAATTTTTCTATAACATCAGCAGACATAAGTTCTGTAACTATAGGAAGCCCTGTTTTTTCTCTTGCTAATTTTAAAAGTTCAAGTCCTTCTCCTTTTAATCCTTGAAAACTGTATGGCGATGTTCTAGGTTTAAAAGCTCCTCCTCTTAAAAATGTAGCACCTGCTTGTTTAATATCCTCAGCAATACTTACAATTTGTTCTTGACTTTCTACAGAACACGGACCTGCAATAACAGCAAATTTATTTCCTCCAATTCTGTTTCCATCAACTGAAACTATAGTATCTTCTGGATGAAAAAGTCTATTTGCCTTTTTATATGGCTCCTGTACATGTATCAGTTTATCTACATTTCTATTTGATTGAATATGATTTGGATCAATTTTACTTGTATCTCCAACTAAACCTAAAATAGTATAATTATCTCCTATTACTTCTTGTACTTGACATCCTAAACTTTGCATTTTATACGTAATGAAGCGTTTAATAAGCTTATTGGAAATAAATTTTGCACAAATTGTTATAATTTTTATTGTAATCTTTATTCAGGGAAATTTGCAGGCACAACCAGGAATAAAAGATAGGGGGAACAGTTTCAAGCTTTTACTACACCGATAAAGAGATGATGAATCCTTACCTGGCATACGACATTGATTTAAGGCCATATCTCGGATATGATATCGAAGCGGCTCAGTTGGGAGATCAAAATCCTGTTTTTTATCCCTATGTTGGTATCTACTATAATTTACAATTTTCGAAAGGATTTGGATTCCGGCCAGAATTATGTTTTACCCAAAAAGGTGTAAGTTTCAGTCAGTCAGAATATGAGAAGGTAATATATAAAGTAAAAATCAGTTATCTGGAAATCCCTCTGTCAGTAGGATATAAATTTATTAAAAAGGATAAATTTGTGAGTGAACTTTACCTGGGAGGATATTTTGCTTTTAAAATGAATGCTGTGAAGAAAGTGGCTGTTCACAATTCCTTAACCGAGTCCACAGAATTAAACAGTGTTGAAAGTTTTGATGGTGGGATACACTTTGGATTAAATTTCAAATATAAACTATTCGAAAAGTTTTTCCTGCTCGATATTCGGGCTTTTCAGGGGTTGAGCAATATTTTTTATATGCCTGAAGATCAGCCAAAATTGTACTTTGAAACTCAGAAGACAAAGATTACGGGTATTAATTTAACGCTTGGTTATGAATTTTAAAGAAAGAAAAAACCGGGCATTATTCATATTTGCTGCAGCAATTCTTCTTTTAAGTTGTGAAAAGGAAGTCCCCAGCCATGACATAGATGTTGAAATTCAAAAAGTGATGATGGAGAAAGATTTACCATCCATTTCAGCTTGTGTGATTAAAGGCAACAGCGTTGTTTGGAAAAAAATCGTGTGGATTTAAATGTAGTAGTCGCGACTTGATCTGACACATACCCGTTTTGACGGGGTGACTGTCAGGTCGAGTTTAGTCTACAAACTTTTCCTGCCAGATTTGTTTTCCATCCAACAAGGTCTCCATGGGTGTGCGTCCACAGCAGATTTTGCCTTGATGGGTGCGTTCATTGTTATAGTAATCCAGCCATTCGTCCAGATCATTTTGCAATTGCTCGATGGTTTCATAGATTTTCTTGCGGAAAGTCACCTGATAAAACTCCTGCAAAATGGTCTTATGGAACCGCTCACAAATCCCGTTTGTCTGCGGGTGTTTGACTTTGGTTTTGGTATGTTCAATGTCATTAATTGCCAGAAAGAGTTGATAATCATGGCGATCTGCTTTCCCGCAAAATTCGGTGCCGCGATCCGTTAAGATACGCAAGACAGGCAAGTCGTTTTCTTCATGGAAAGGCAGCACGCGGTCATTCAGGGTATCAGCCGCCGTAATCGGTGTTTTGGTGCTGTAAAGCTTGGCAAAGGCAACCTTGGAATAGGTATCCACATAGGTCTGCTGATAGACCCGTCCTACACCTTTCAACGTGCCGACATAGAAGGTGTCCTGTGACCCCAAATAACCGGGATGAGCCGTATCAATTTCGCCACTGGCTTGGTCATCCAGCTTCTTCTTTTCCAAAGCCTGGACTTGAGCTTCAGTCAGAATAATACCGTCTTCAGCAACTTTTGCTTCCAAGGCTTTCAGGCGGGATTTGAAGTTGCCCAGATCGTGACGAAGCCAACAGCATCGCACACCGCTGGGAGAGATGAACACGCCGCGTTTGCGAAGTTCATTGCTGGTGCGTTGTTGCCCGTGAGCGGGGTATTCAATGGCATAGGCGACAACGGCTTCTTCGGTTGCCATGTCGATGCGATTTTTGAGATTAGGGGTGTTTCGGCTCTTTTCGAAAAGAGCCGAAACACCCCCTTCATCAACGGCCGCCTTATAGCGGTAAAAAGTGTCTCTGGATAATCCCATCACCTTGCAGGCTTTGGACACGTTACCAAGTTCTTCTGCCAGATTGAGAAGTCCGACTTTATGTTTAATGATTCTTTCGTTACTCTGAAGCATAGGGTTACCTCTTTGTGTTTTGATGATTAAAGGTTCGCACCTCCATCAAAACGGGTAACCCTTCCTTTTTCAAGGTTGGCTGTCAGATCAGATCGGAACTAATTCACTTTAAAGATGGAATGCCATCACAGTTTGTTTTTGGCAAACCGACGATTAAAGGGATTAAATCGAAGTTGGATAACGATGAAGTGCTTTTCCTTAAAGCGAATGTTGATGCATTCATTAAATCCTTGCATCATGCTTGATAGACATTGCTTTAAGTTTAAAAGGGCGGCTATGACCGCCCTTTTTTCCCCTGTTAATAATATTAACAGGGTGTTTTTTTCAGAGAACGACCAGCCTCCAAGGAAGTAAAATTTGGTCGGACACTACCGACCATTTTGATTATTCTGTTCCCCCCGTATGAAACACATCTTGTCAAAAATGGCGTGGAACTGACTTTGCCAATGGGGCATGGTTTTATTTTTACAAATGAGATTATTGGAGATGTCGCAGCCATTAGAGTTTTGCTGTATATTATCTTTGTTTGGATGGTTTATATTTTAGCTTTAGGTGCTCGTAAATATATTGCTTCTGAATACCCTGAGTATCTAATCTAACATCCGATATACACTTGCTCGACTGATGCCCAGTTCTTTAGCAATCTTTGAAGCACCCAAACCTTGAGATTTAAGTTCTAATACCGTCTTTCGGTCAATGGTTGGCTTGCGTCCTTTGTATACTCCTTTGGCTTTCGCTTTTGCAATACCTTCGGCTTGACGGTCACGACGGATAGCGGTTTCGAATTCGGCGAAAACGCCAAGCATATCGAAAAAACATTTTCCAGCAGCTGTAGAAGTATCGATGGGTTGCTCTGTTGCTTTTAGGGCAACGCCTTTGGCTTTGAGTTTTCGTACAATGTTTTGAAGGTCGCATACGCTTCTTGCTAACCTATCAACCCTTGTCACGGTGATGGTATCCCCCTCACGGGAAAAATCGAGAAGATTACTGAGTTCATCTCTACCTTTTACACTGGTGCCAGATGCCTTTTCTGAACGAATGATTTCACAGCCAGCGGCTTTTAAAGCTTCTTCCTGAATGGTCAGGTCTTGGTCGGTGGTGCTAACTCTTGCATATCCATAAATGGCCATGATGAACCTCATAAAGTGTATTTTTAGACTCTAGAGTTAAAATGTAACATGTCTTATAAGTTAAAATCAACTCAAATAAGACGATTTATAGAAGCTCAAGGGATGTCTTATGAAGGTGTAGCTATAAAAGACTAAGAAATATGGTGAGAAGTTGTTTGGGATATTTTAGTTGGCAATCCATTCATCAATTTTTACAGTGCTGTTAGATAATCTATTGAAATTTGAGATTGCGATTGCAATCCCTACAGACGTTAAGTCAAAAGTGTTCAGTTCATTTTCCCAATATTGAAAAACCCTTTCAAGTTCGGGTGAAGCTTCTAAGATTTTATCTCGGACTTCTGAAGCACTGAGTAAGTTTTTTTCAAAAAGACTAGTCAGCCTATTTATATGTCCCTGTTCAACTCCGTCTTCTAGGCCCTGTTGACAAAGTATTTTACCCATACCCGAATTGATGTGACCTGCACGAAGCCAAGGAAACTGAGCATCGTCTTGTCATACCGAGTTGCAACCCGGCGAGCATTTTTGAGTTTGTTGAAGCAGCGTTCAACCTGATTTCTCAAGCCATATACGAAATCATCAACGGGAGTAATTTCCTTTCGGTTTTTCCGCATTGGGATCATGGCGTATCCACCGCGTTTCTCCATATCGTCCCGAATGGAGTTTGCATCGTAGCCTTTGTCTGCTAATAGAACCTTGGCATCTGGACCACCCCATTCCATCAATGGAGCATACCCTTTGTAATCTGATGTTTGGCCTTCGCTGATTTCCAGAGCTATTGGCAAGCCTTCGGCATTTGTTCGAAGGTGTATTTTGGACGTAAAGCCACCTTTTGAACGGCCGAGACCCTCTTTTTGAGTCCCCCTTTTGCCCCAGCAGCCTGATGATGGGCTCTGATGATTGTGCTATCTATCATTTGCACTGTATCTGGAACGGCTTTGGCATCGTTCAAGGCATCCAGTAGAACATCCCAAACGCCGAGCAATGTCCAGCGGCGGAATTGACGATAAACAGAGGACCATTTACCGAAGTAATTGGGGAGGTCACGCCAAGGTGCTCCTGTCCGGGCAATCCAAAAAATACCATCAAGAGTGAGGCGGTGATTTGAGGGAGGACGGCCAGATTTTGGCCCTTGGGCATGAAGGAATGGCTCGAAGAATAACCATTCATCGTCGCTCATCAAATTCCGCATAGACTTCTCCTCATAAAAAGAAGTCTTGAATCACATTCTAAGCAATTTGTGAACCCACTTTGTCAACAGGACCTAATAGAGACTGTTGCATGAATTTTTGGGTCATATAAGATAATTGTTGTTTGCTCTTGTTATGTTGACATTGACACAACCATTTCGGTCTTATCTCGGTTGTAACTGTTATTTCCTGAAGTTCCTCTAGTGAGAAGCCTTTCAAGAATAAACCCTGATAACTATTTCGAATCAATTCTTCAATACTTTTGAATTTGGTGTTGGTTAATGGGGTTATGCAACCAGTATATTTTAAGTAACTAATTGAGGAGCGGTTTTCAGATATTTGTTTTGAAAGTGTTTTGAGTGTGCCAAGAGTCTTTTCTTTGAAACTATCATAATTATTGATTTCTAATTGGGTGCTCTTTGAGATGAAGAAATTTAATGTTAAGACAGCCAAGTGCTCTTCAGTCAACTTTGGGGCAATTTGAAGTGCTTCATCCAATGTAATTTGTTTTAAATTTCTTTCTGTTGTTTCTGCACGTTCAACTAATATGTCAACCAATAGAGATTCTAATTCTTCATCACCAGATTTGGCATAACTTTTTTGAGCTTCGAATAATGCCATCTGCATTCCTGGCTCATTCATTTGTGAGATTGCTTCAGCGTTGTTTTCTTGTAACTTATTTAGAAAGGCATCGGTAATTTCTTCTGCTCTTTGTTTGGCTATATGAGCAGCAGACTTTTGCAGTTCCAAGAAGTTGGCTTTGTATACATCAAGTGCTATTTCCTTAGCATCACGATAGGTAATGCCATTATGTATTGTAATTTCATTTGCTTGAGTATTGGAGGAGCCATCACCGCCAGCTTGTTTTTTTACATCGTCATTTATCATTGGATGAATTCCCAATGTTAACATTTCCATCAGCTTGGATGTTTACCGAGTTGCTTCCTGATTTTTGTGATTTTTTATTTCTTTGGGTATTTGAAGATTTGAATATGAATTTTGCAATGAGCATGATTACTGCCACGCCAACGCCGCTGAATATCCATTCTTTATTTTCGATAATATATTGCATCATTAATCCTCTACGCTTCCTATGGTTTAAACTCGCATAAGGGGTGAAGGGCATCAAGCTTAAATGAAGAAATATGTTCTCAATGAAATTGACGACTAAATACCTTTAACCAAGTGGAGATATGAAATGCGTTTGTATGAAATTATTGCCAAGCCAGTAACACCAGAAATCAGTTATGATCCCGCTGCTAAAAAACTTAAAATCACAGGGAGAAAGCCGAAGTTCACTCTGAAGGTTTTACGCCGAATAAAATATTTAAGGCGTAAACAGGAAAAGGTTGATAATTACACCAGTGGTTTGCGTCAGCTTATGTATTCCAATGAAAGCCGTGGTAAGAGATATGATATCGATGCCCGTGAGGATCGACTTGACCAGATGGCACTGTCCCATATCAAACGAAATCAATGAGGTCATTATTCCTGTTAATATTATTAACAGCGTTTACCTCTCGAAATGTCTACCCGCCAAACGCTATTCGCGTTCGTCGTTATTTTAGAAATGCCTTCGCGGTTAATACCGCTTGCCATTCCTAAAATATGTGATTTATGATTTTCTATTCAAGCCGAAGGCTTGGTCGCGAAGCGGCTTCATCAGTTAGATAGATCTACTTCCCCCCCCTGATAATAAATCATCAAAGGAGGGATATAAGTATTCATCAGTTGAGATGAGCCTAAGAACTTGGGGGACATGATGAATGGTGGAGTCCGAACCATTCCAAATCTACCCCGCCCTCAGTTACAACATATGTGGTAACTGAACTCGGAAAGCCAATGCGGTAAGCTTCTACACCTACATCAGCCCTGACGGATGAGAGTAGTCCTCAGAGCCGTCCTTATAGTTTTATAAAAGCATTGAGAATGTTTTTCATGCAGCAGCACTGCATGTGCGTCTTTAAGGTGACAACCAAACAAGGAACCCTGTGGCGGATTGTAAACTACAAACCTTGAATGATACTCCGTCGTGCTATCCCCACTCATGGCGCTGGTCAGTAGTCCCAGTCGTTCTTCACCGTTTTTATGTTCAGGTTACATAATATTCCTGATGGATAGTTATGGCAGCATAAATACCTTTGTTCGCTGTAACGGTATTTATCAATCCCGTTAAAAAATTAGCGATTTATTTTATGGTTTTGGAGATTTTTTTATGAGTGATATTGAGTCGGTTTTTGAGGTGCTTAAACGAGCAGGATTGGTTAGGAATAGTGAAGATTTCAGCACCCGCTTTATGATGCGGTCCCCAAGCTATTTTCGCATGGTTCGTTCGACTGGGCGTAACAGCCTGTCTGCAATCGCCACGCTTTCAAGTCGTCTACATCAAACGGCGAATGCTTTGAAGGAAAGTAATATTGGTAATGCTGGCGGTCTTGCAGATGATTTATCTCAACTCTCAGACCGCCTGTGGCATCAAGTTTATTCAAGGTCTTTAGGTGGTGTGAAATCCAAGTCGTAATCTTTGGGCAACAAGCCCAATGCTTTGAACCTCAGTCCGATTTGTTCTGAGCAATACTCATCATTGCCTGGCAATGATGGTAATGGGAAATCGGTGTTTATATCGGTGTAATTTGTTTGATGTTTCATGATCAGTTCTCCTTGTTATGCTACTAGTTATTTAGCAAATGGAGACGCTCCTAGAAATGAAACACATGGTTTTCTTTTGCGTTTGGCTTGGGTTGTGGAGACTAATTTACATTCATTGTTGTATTTCTCTATATTAAGGCCAAATTCTTTTGTGTAGTGGTGTTCTTTTTCTGTTTCTTTCCAGTATTTTATTATTTCGTAAATGAATTTTAAAGTGTTGTCATATTTTAATTGAACATCTGTGCCCGTAGCAAACATTTTTTGCTGCATCAACGCTTGTTGATAATGGACCTGTACGGAAAAAGTGGAGTGTGCCTCACTCATTTAGGCAGCCCGTCTTTCAAACTTGATGGGGCTGAGGCCATTCAGGTATGAATGACGACGACGAGCATTGTAGAACCCGTTTATGTATTTGAACAATTCCTTTTTGGCATGATCGCGCGTCTGGAAGGCAATTTTCCAGACCATTTCAGCTTTCAAGGTTTTGAAGAACGTCTCGACAGCGGCATTATCATAGCAATTTCCCTTGCCGGACATAGATTGTTCGAACTTGTATTTTTCCAGCAATTTGCGGAACTTGTGTGAGCAATATTGGCTCCCACGATCTGAATGAAAGATCACGCCTTTTGGTGGGTAACGCAGAGCAATAGCTTTGTTCAGGGCATCAATGACCAAATCCTTTTTCATTCGTCGGCTTGCAGACCAGCCAATGACACGACGGGAATAAAGGTCAATGACAACCGCTAAATAAAGCCAGCCTTCACCTGTCCACAGATAAGTAATATCTCCTGCCCACTTTTGATCTGGTGACGTCGCCTCAAAGTCACCATCCAGAAGATTGGGCGAGATATTGTACGTGTGATTGCTGGCGGTTGTCCGTTTAAATCTCTGGCTTCGTACAATCCGCAAATTGTTTTGCTTCATGATGCGGGCAACGCGGTGTTCGCCGACGCAAATTCCTTCTTCTTGCAACTCATCTGTCATACGGCCCCGACCGTAAGATTGATAATTGGCGTAATGAATGGACTTGATGTGGGCCAGCAGCACCATATCTTCACGCTGACGTTTGCTGGCAGGGCGATTACGCCAAGCAAAATAACCGCTTTCAGAAACGCTCATAGCACGACACAGTCCTGCAATGCTGTGGTTGTCACGGTGCTGATGAACAAATTGAAACTTCACGACTTTTGGCTCGCAAAGTAGCGAGCCGCCTTTTTAAGATATCCCTCTCCTCCCGAAGCTCTCTGACCTCACGGCGAAGACGGGCTAATTCCCTGTGAACGTCATCAGATGGCTCAGTAGCTTCTTTATCGCGAGACTGGGCAATCCAGCGATTAAGACTGTTAAGGCTGACGCCGAAATCGGCGGCAACAACTTTGCGGGGCTGGTTACTGCTTAAAGCAACGCGGACTGCTTCTTCTCTAAATTCTGGGGTACGTTTGCGGCTCATTATTTTCTCCTGTAGTCAGCATAATTAACTCAGGAGACACACTCCACTTTTTCCGTACAGGTCCATAATGCTCTAAATCTTCAATTAAATGTTCAGCAGTGTAAGAGGATTTATGGTGAGGAGTTATGGCAAAACCTTCAAAACATTTTCCATCTTTAAAAGCTATACTTGTTGTTCGTTGGACGCTTGCGTTGAATGTGAAATTGTCCTTCAAACAATCAATTTTTTCTTGTCCATTGAAGCTCATACGATAAACTAAATGCTGTGGTAGTAAGTTGAATTCTCGAACAAGGTTTGGGGAAAGCATTAATCCTACCCAATCTTGTTTTTGCTCAAAATGATAAGCTTCAACAATAGCTGGGCCAGCAATAACTATGTCTTTTTCATCTCGGTCGTAGGTGACGCGACCATAACTAACACAGCCTTTGATAGGAAGACCAAGTTCAGTCAGTGCTCTATATGAGAATAATGAAACAATTTCTATGATGTCTCGTAAGTCGGTGTAACTTTTAGTTTCCTGGCTAACAATAACTATGGTGTCTGAAAATACTACATAGTCTATGGATTGATTGTGAACGACCTTAACGCACTCTTTTATTATCTGGGTATATTTGCTGAAATATGCACTGAAGTCTGAGCGTTTGACTAACTCTGAAAAACCAAGCACATCAAGAAAACCAACCAACTTTTTATTATCGTTAACCATTTGAATTCTTCCTTTAAGTGCGATGTGTATACAGTGCTCATTTTGAGGTGGTTCTAGATTAAGTGCTCAGATACTTTTTTAAAAGCCTTAAAATATGCTGTTGCTATTGGTGTTGATTGTTGACTTGTTTCATGTGTGTTAAATTATGGGTATGACTTTTTATCCCACAAAATATTGGCACGAGCTTGATGATGGTCGCATTCAATGCGATGTGTGTCCTCGCTTTTGTAAGCTAAGAGTGGGGCAGCGGGGCTTGTGTAGTGTTCGTGGGAACTACGGTGGAGGCATTGCTCTATTGTCCTATGGGCAGGCTTCTGGCTTCTGCATAGACCCCATTGAAAAGAAACCCCTTAATCATTTCTACCCAGGAACGCCAGTGCTTTCTTTTGGTCAAACTGGATGTAATTTAACTTGTTCTTTCTGTCAAAATCATTCGATTAGCAAGGCTAACGAAAAGGCATTAGACGGTGTATTGAGTTTTACACGCACACTACACGATCAATATGCACAAGAAAAAAATAAACAAAAACAACAAGTTATAGGGTGCAGTTTTAGCCAGAATTGGGATATTTCCAAATCGCGTGAATTTGACAAGTTACAGGCACAGGCAACACCGGAAATGATTGCACGCGCCTGTGTGCAGGCCAAATGCAAATCGGTGGCATTTACCTATAATGACCCGGTGATTTTTTTAGAATATGCTGTCGATGTGGCAAAGGCGTGCCGCGCACAGGGTATCAAGACGGTGGCGGTGACTGCCGGTTATATTCATGCAGAGGCCCGCAAGGAATTCTTCGCCCATATGGATGCGGCAAATGTGGATTTAAAATCGTTTCGTGAAGATTTTTATCATAGATTATGCAGTGCCCATTTGGATGATGTTCTGGAAACCTTGGTCTATCTGAAACATCAAACGAATGTCTGGTTTGAAATCACCGATCTTTTGATCCCCGGTGAAAATGACGGTGCAGATGAAATTGATGACATGACCAAGTGGGTAGTGCGTGAACTGGGGGTGGATGTGCCCATGCATTTCAGCGCCTTTCACCCGGACTGGAAAATGCAGAATAAGCCGCGTACCCCGGCCCAAACCCTGATACGTGCGCGTGAAATTGCCCTTGCCAACGGGGTGCGGTATGCCTATACGGGCAATGTTCACCATGAAGAAGGCGATACGACCTATTGCCATAACTGTGGCGAGGTTTTGATCAAGCGTGATTGGTATGAATTGTCTGAATGGCGATTGGATCACGATGGGCATTGCCTGTCGTGTGGGACAAAATGTGCAGGGCGCTTTGAGGGGTCAGCCGGAGCATGGGGGCGAAAACGTGTCCCTTTACGGTTTAAATAGGTTTCGTTTCACTCTATTTTTCCGTATTTCTTTTTTAAAAATATATAAACTTATATTTTTTATGGTTTTCCTTGGGCAAACTTCCGGCTAACCTGTGCAAAACAAATGCAATGAAGTGAGGATTTTATGAAAATTTCGTTCACGAAACCGGGCTTGCCGGAGACGGGTGTTCTTGTGGTTATTGGCTTTGATGGCGGGGATCTGTCGGAAAGTGCCACAGCGATTGATAAACAGATCGATGGTGCGCTTTCCCGTGCAGCGAAAATTGCAAAATTCAAAGGAAAATTGGGCGAAGTGGTTTCTGTCTTGGCCCCTGGCGGGACAAAGCTGGAACGCATTCTTTTGATCGGCGCAGGCAAACCAAAAGCACTGGATTTGCTGGAAGCTGAAAAATTGGGTGGAACGATTTACCGTGTGTTGGGCGCACAACAACCGCGCACCGTCAGCATTGCCTTTGATGCGGTTGAAGAGGCCGATGCCCGCGTTTGGGAACATGCGGCCCATATCGCCTATGGGGCGTTGTTGCGTTCTTATCGTTTTGATAAATATCGCACCAAGGAAGAAGACGATAAAAAACCGTCAATCCGCGCCTTGAAGATCATGACACCAAGTGGCGGGCGCGCGCGTAATGCTTTTGAAGAACTTGAAAAAATTGCCGAAGGAATTTTCCTGACCCGTGATCTGGTGTCGGAACCGGCCAATATTTTATACCCCGATAGCTTTGCCGATATCTGCCGCGAATTGGTAGAATTGGGCGTCGAGGTCAATGTGCTGGGCGAAGCGGAAATGGCCAAGCTGGGTATGAATGCCCTGTTGGGTGTCGGTCAAGGCAGTCGCCGCGAATCCCGTTTGGTCACCATGCGCTGGAACGGGCTGCAAAATGGTGGACGCAAAGCCAAATCTGTACAACTTGCCTTGGTGGGTAAGGGCGTGACGTTTGATACTGGCGGGATCAGCATTAAACCCGCTGCCGGTATGGAAGATATGAAATGGGACATGGGCGGTGCAGGTGCTGTCACCGGTGCGATGAAAGCCTTGGCAGGGCGCAAAGCCAACGTCAATGTGGTCGGGGTGATCGGTCTCGTGGAAAATATGCCTGATGGCAACGCACAACGCCCGGGTGATGTGGTGACGTCAATGGATGGTCAAACGATTGAAGTCATTAATACCGATGCAGAAGGCCGCCTTGTGCTGGCGGATGCCTTGACCTATACCCAACGTGAATTTGAACCCAAAACCATGATCAACCTTGCGACCTTAACCGGGGCGATTTTGGTGTCGTTGGGGCAGGAACGCGCCGGTGTGTTTGCCAATGATGACGATCTGGCAGAAAAATTGAAAAAAGCCGGCGATGAAACCGGGGAAAAAGTCTGGCCGTTCCCGATGGATAGCGCTTATGACGAGTTGATTAATTCACAAATTGCCGATATGAAAAATGTTGGCGGGCGTTATGGTGG
The DNA here is from genome assembly GCA_942492135.1 of uncultured Peptostreptococcaceae bacterium. GTDB lineage: Bacteria > Bacillota > Clostridia > Peptostreptococcales > Peptostreptococcaceae > Tepidibacter_A. The sequence continues at coordinate 974 of CALODI010000009.1, read as the reverse complement.
TTCCATCACAGCGGCAAAATTCCTGCAACGTTTTGTCAAGGATACCACATGGGCGCATATTGATATTGCCGGTATGGCCTGGTCGGCAAAACCCTTTCTGATGATCTTCGCAAACGTGTTGTTGAAGCTGTTGAAGGCGGTCAGTCTCGACGTGCAACAGCCGATCAATTTAATATTGGTGTGACAACCGCAATCCGATGGGTTGAGCGTTATCGGCGCACAGGGAGCTGGTCTGCTCAAAAGCGAGGCAAGGCCAAAGGAGGGAGTCCGTTGGATAAATATACAGACGAGATTCTGGCTCTGGTCGATGAAAAGGCCGATATTACGCTTGAGGAAATCGTTATTTATTTGCAGGAAGCCTTTGGTCTCAAGACATCCAAAAGCTCTGTTGATCGCTTTTTCGCCCGTCAAAACGTGACGTTCAAAAAAAGACAGCGCACGCCAGTGAGCAAGACCGTCCGGACGTAAAGGTAAAGCGTGAAAGCTGGTTTGACGCCCAGCCGGACCTTGATCCAGAGCGTTTGGTCTTTATTGATGAAACGGGCGTTTCAACAAAGATGACCCGCCTTCAAGGGCGTTCAAAACGCGGGGAAAGGTGTCGCGCGGCCGTTCCCCATGGGCATTGGAAAACAACCACGTTCGTTGGCGCACTCAGACTATCAGGAATGACGGCTCCCATGACATTGGACGGCGCGATGACAGGCGTTGCCTTCCAGGCTTATGCGGAACAATGTCTGGCCCCGACACTCCAGCCCGGCGATGTGGTGGTAATGGATAATCTACCCGCCCACAAGCTTTCGAGTATTCGAGAAGCAATAGAAAGAACCGGCGCAAAGCTCCTGTTTTTGCCACCATACAGTCCCGACTTTAACCCGATTGAGATGGCCTTTAGCAAGGTGAAAGCACTCTTGAAAAAAGCTGGTGCAAGAAAACTTGAGGACCTGTGGAATGCTGTCGCTGAGGCTATTGATGCC
>CALODI010000008.1:0-3209 GCA_942492135.1 uncultured Peptostreptococcaceae bacterium | reverse complement strand
AATTGCTTGGTAGGACATTGAAAATATACAATAATATACATTTTTATTATTCAAAATACAAACTTGACACAATACTAAAGTAAATCATAGTAACTTCAATCAAACATTAAATAAAACGTGGTTTACTATTATTACTATTTAATAGGAGTCACAATACATTGTAATACCAGTTAAGTTATAATTAAATAGTTATACAGTTATATATTACATTTATACAAGTTCCGACATGGCCAACCACACTTTATTTTTTAATTGAATAGTTGAATCATTTTCATTAAAATTATATTTTAGTTTTAACTTTAAATAGTCATTGTAATCTAATCTATCAAGCTCAGATTTGTGTGAAATTACATTTCGCCTTATTAAATTTAATAAAAAAGAGTAACGATGATAATCATAAAGTAGTTCAAAGGTTAAGAAATTACTGTAATATTGACAACACATGATTACATTATTATCAAAAGTATTAAAAATTTTACTGAATGTACTATTGTAAGCAAATGAGAAGCTCTTCTTCTCTTCTTTTGATAGAGCCATTGTCGCTATGCCATATTGAAGTTTAGGTACAGCCTGTGTTTTGAAAAGTTTAAGCAGTACTGGGATTGACGTAGTTGTTCCAAGGCGGCCTATAATTGTATTTGTAGAGGCATAGAATTTCCTTTTAGACTCACTCCAGTCACATTTAAAAACTTTTGATGAGCACAAAGTGACACCTAGGTATTTCGCTCTCTTAACCCATGGGACAATAGCGTTATTAATTGTTATTGGGCTGCATAAGGCATCCCACCTGGGACCAATCCGCAAAGCATTACATTTTAATACATTTATAGGCAAATCAAGATCAGAAAATATATTTGCACACATATTGAACATTAATTGCAAATCAGTTACAGTTATGCTTAATAATATTAAATCATCAGCGTACATGTAACTGTTGTAACAGTTAAAATTAATGAAACAACCTAATCCAGACTTATTTAGTTTAATTAATACAGAGTCAACAAATAAAGAAAATAGCACAGGAGATAAAATACCACCTTGTTTCACTCCGGATTCAAGATGAACTTCAGGTGACATGTAATTACAATATTTAAAAGAAGTGACATTTTTACTGAACCAATTTTCTAATACATTTATAACATTAATGTTAATGTTTTTATCATGCATCATGCATAAAAGACCAAAATAGTTAACTTTATCAAATGCTTTTCGTAAATCAATCATGCCTATGTTAACTGTAGTTTTCTTATTGTTGAAGTAATTAATAACTTTACGAACAGAATGAATTGAGTTATTGCAACCAACAAATTTTTTGAATCCAAACTGTCGCTCTGAAGTATTAATATGTGAAAAGTTAACCAATATACAATGTTCAAATATTTTAGATATAACCGGACAAATAGTTATACCTCTAAAATCATCCGACGTTGCAGACGTTTTATTTCCTTTAAATTTAGGAATAGGTGTCGTAACACCTACTCCAAAATCATCAGGTACAAATCCAGTATGTAACATAATATTGAACAACATAGAAAGAATCACAATTACAGAAGGATGAGCAAACATTACATGTTCAATTGTTAGGTTATCAAAACCGGCAGCTTTGTTAATAGACATGTTATCAATAGCATTGCAAATAGTTTCGACATTAATAGAGTATTCAACCTTTGAACCAGAACGCAAGCAATTAGTTTTATACGACATGTATTTACTTTTCCAATGTTGTTGCTTGGCTTGACTATTTGGAGTACAAGTTTCTTGAAAATCTGTTGCTAAGCTATTTACTATTTCATAATCATTTTTAAATCCATTTATTGTTATGCCAGTATCATTTTTACCTTTACTTTTAAAAATGCTTTTCCAATATCTCCAAAATTTATTGTTGCTGACATTAAGTAAATTAGATTCCAATTTTTTATTTAGCTTGATTTTGGAATTACTTTTGTTGTTATAGATTGCTTTTTTGTATTTAGAATGTGACGCTTGTTTGGCCTCAAATAAAAAACCTTCCTTTGGTTTACCGGCGTCCTTCCAATTATTAAAATGAAACAAAGAATCAAGTTTTTCTTGTTTCAAAGGGGCATCCCACCAATGTTTTTTAAACTCTTTAGTATTTTTAGTAGCAATTGACTTAAGCGAAGAATTTATCAAAACATGCACAACATTCCTATACAAATCATTGATACCAGATTGAGTAAAAAAATCGGGACGTGTTACTTGCAAGTCAAGAACATTTTACACACAAAAGTCTTATTTAAATTAAACAGTTCTAAGCGAGTAAATTCGTAATATTTATCTTTAGTTATTTAAAGATATTTTTAAGTTGATAGCATCATTCATTAATAAATAATTATTGTTAGCAACTTAGCCTCTATATTAGTATATGTCAAATGTATATAAAATTATTTCTTTCTCGTAGATAATGCATAATCAATATTAAATTAAGTTACCTGTTTATAGTTATAGTATATTAAATAAGTTATTACTAATAAATACTGTAGTTTGACATTTTAAGATAACGAAATCGTACAATAGAGCCTAAGTTTCATTTTGGACATTTTGAAATTTTAATTTTTTATTATTTTACTTTTGGTAGCTCTTTTTAGTATTAGTCTACTGTTATTATTGCTAGTATTGATTTTTTGTGTATTTTGTAAATTGATTGCGTGTGTCAATTGATCTAATAAAGAAACTATCTCGTCGTATCACATCATCCATCACATGGATGATGTGACTCACCGCCGTCGAGACATATCATCCATCACATAGTTGCAAATCACTTTTTGGTGGGATCGTACTTTTTTATTTACACTAAGAACATAACTTTCCTATTTTTTTATAAAAAAATATTGCTCTTAAAAATGCTAATAATTATAATTATATTTATTGTACAATATTTTATCTTCAATAATAGTTATTGAGCTTTCCTGTCTCTCGAAAGGCTAGCGTCTGAGTTATGCTAAAGGCGAGGTTATAGGGCTCACCAATTTCTTCGCAGCATAACATGTAGGAAGAATAGGACAAATCTGGAATAAACTTCATTTCACTTCCAATAAATTTGTTCCTGATGCTGCTGCAAAGCGGTGAAACGAACTACCATATTATATTACATTACAATAGAAGAAGCAGCTTTTTACATTGTAAGTGCGCCACTTCATATCAGGAGTGTAGACGCGGCTCTATCATCGAAGTGTGAGCACTGACACATA
>CALODI010000007.1:0-152954 GCA_942492135.1 uncultured Peptostreptococcaceae bacterium | reverse complement strand
AGCGTTAGCACTAGCTACCGCATCAACAACTACATCTTCATTTCCATCTCTTTGCATAAATATTACTTCGTTGTCATCATTTACATATACTTTAACTTTAAGACCCATTAATGCATCTGCATTAACACCTTCAGCTACATCTAATTCTTCTGTTGAATTATCTTCTGCATCTTTAAATCTTAATTCATCTTCATCTATACTTGAATCTAATAGTTGATCTCCAACTAATCTTAAGTCTGTTTTTTCAGTTATATCTAATTTATCATTTAATAAAGTTTCATCTGACTCATAGTATTTATCCACTCCATTTTCATAGCTTAATACCTTTATTACTTTAGCATCTAAAGTATTATCTACTAGTAAAGCTACTTCTCCTCTATCAGCTGTTCCTGATACATTTGAAAATTTAACATCATCAGTTATTTTCACTTGAGCAGCTTTTGCTACATAATTTCCTGGCCAGCTTCCTTGTAAAAATTCATCTTTATATCCTAATGCTCTAACTAACATTGTTGTAGCTTCTGCATAAGATACTTCTTGAGCTGGTTTGAATGTTCCATCTGGATATCCTTTAATTAGTCCTTGTCCTACAGCTACATTTATATATCCTGATGACCATCTTGAAGATTCAACATCTCCAAATTGAGTTGAACCATTAGCTGCATTTGCTGCATTTTCAAGACCTAATGTCTCTACTAGTAACTTCGTAAATTGCTCTCTTGTAGTTTTCATTTCTTCATGATATTTTCCATCGTCCATACCATTTACTATTCCAAAAGCGGATAATCTTTCTACAGCTTCTACTACCTTTTTATCTGTATCTTCGTTCATCTCTGGCATAGCTGCAAATGCCGCACCTATTGATCCAAAAGCTAACGCTAATGATAAAGCTATTAACAGAGCTACTGATATAAGTTTTTTACTATTATTCATATATTTATTCCTCCTAAAGCTTAGTTGTCATTTTTATTTTTATGATTAAGAGTTTTTATTATTTTAAATAGTTTTTGTACTGGCTAGCCTAAGTCAATTATTGTATAGTACCATAATCCAAATTACAATTACATAGACTTTACACTATATTTACAAATATATTACGCATAGAAAATAAGGGCCTGTGTAAAATACACAAGCCCTTACTTTTTAAATCTTTATTTAATTAGTTCATATCTAATACTTTTATTTCTTTTCCGTCTTCAACTATTATTTCTATATCTGTGTTCTTAGTTACATTAGATATTCTCTTCTTATCTGTACCATCGTATATTAAAGTATCGTTGTTTACTCTGTAGTAAGTACTTCCTAAAGTATCTCCACTATCGTAAACTCCGTTGTCATTTGCATCTGTGTATAGTCTGATGTAATCTCCATCTTTCTCATATACTTTTCCTGTTACACTTGTATACGCACTATCACTTGATACTGCTATTTCACCGTTTGATTTGAATTCTATTACGTATCCCTTTTCGTCAACTATAGAACTTCCATCTAATTTATATTCTTTGATTTCTCCATTTGTTAAAGCTACTTTAACATAAGTGTCTGAACCTTTTTTCCAAGAATCTATTATATATGCAACTTCTTTTGAATCAGATGCTGTTGATATTCCATTGTTTAAGAATATAATTGCTTCTATTTCACCTTTATCATTCTTGAATACTTTTGCATCTACTGCTCCAACTGAATCACCTTTAATATCATCCCACTTGATTATAGATATATCATCTGTGTCTGTTGAGATTCCTGCTGTTACATCTTCTTCTGATATTAATAATGATGAATCTGATACTGATAACACTGTTGCATCATCTAACTTAATAGAATTTGATCCTAAGTCACCTGTTGCAAGAGTTACATCTTCAGCTGATTTATCTATAGTTCCATCTGCTATTTCTCCATCTTTGTTTAATGAGAACTTAACAAATTCTCCTGCTGCTAATGTAGCTATATCTGCTTCTGTTTCTGCATTGTATGTTACTTCTTCTCCAGTAGCTGGAACGTATATCTTAACTCTATCATTGTCAGCATAAGTTCTTGTTACTACTCCGTATATATCATCTGATGTAGATTCTGTATCTGTTGAGAAGTATATTACTCTTCCAATCATATCTTTAACTGCTACTATATCAGTATTGTCTGCATCTTCTAATGCTGTATCTCCATTAGTATATGCATCTGAATAATCCTTTATTTCGTCTCCATTGTCTACTGAGAATGTAGCATTTGCATATCCATCTGCTAAATCATACTCCGTATTTCCGATTTCTACTTTATCAGATTTAATTTTTTCTAATTTTCCTTCAATAGTATTGTTTTGAACTACTGTTACAACAGCTACGCTGTCTCCATCTATTGTAGTTTTAGTTACGTATACTACATTGTTAGCTTTTATATCTTCTAAGCTTAATTCTTTTCCATTCATATCTTTTACTTCAAACTTGTCATAATCATCTCCAAGACTTACTGTTTCTTTCTCAGATGTCTCTATAGATCCTGTTATCTCTTTAGTCTCTGTATCTACTGATTTAACTACCATTGCATTTATTTCTGGCTTTATTACATTTGCAAATACAACTTCGTCTCCTTCGATTATGAATCTACCTAACATGTTTGAACTTAACTCATTTGAGCTATCTCCAACTGTATATATAGTTGCACTATCAGTATCATAAGTGTCATCTTTATCTACTAATGTAACATCATCAGCGTTAGCACTAGCTACCGCATCAACAACTACATCTTCATTTCCATCTCTTTGCATAAATATTACTTCGTTGTCATCATTTACATATACTTTAACTTTAAGTCCCATTAAAGCATCTGCATTAACACCTTCAGCTACATCTAATTCTTCTGTTGAATTATCTTCTGTATCTTTAAATCTTAATTCATCTTCATCTATACTTGAATCTAATAGTTGATCTCCAACTAATCTTAAGTCTGTTTTTTCAGTTATATCTAATTTATCATTTAATAAAGTTTCATCTGACTCATAGTATTTAGCCACTCCATTTTCGTAGCTTGAAACCTTTATTACTTTAGCATCTAAAGTGTTATCTACTAGTAAAGCTACTTCTCCTCTATCAGCTGTTCCTGATACATTTGAAAATTTAACATCATCAGTTATTTTTACTTGAGCAGCTTTAGCTACATAATTTCCTGGCCAGCTTCCTGATAAAAATTCATCTTTATATCCTAATGCTCTAACTAACATTGTTGTAGCTTCTGCATAAGATACTTCTTGAGCTGGTTTGAATGTTCCATCTGGATATCCTTTAATTAATCCTTGCCCTACTGCTACATTTATATATCCTGATGACCATCTTGAAGATTCAACATCTCCAAATTGAGTTGAACCATTAGCTGCATTTGCTGCATTTCCAAGACCTAATGTCTCTACTAATAACTTAGCAAATTGTTCTCTTGTTACTTTCATTTCTTCATGATATTCTCCGTCGTCCATACCATTTACTATTCCAAAAGCTGATAATCTCTCTACAGCTTCTACTACCTTTTTATCTGTATCTTCTTTCATCTCTGGCATTGCAGCGAAAGCCGCACCCATTGATCCAAAAGCTAACGCTCCTGCTAAAGCTACTGATAATACTTTTTTATTATTTTTCATATATATATTCCTCCTCAACCTTAGTTGTCGTTTTTATTTTATGATTCAGAGTTTTTGTTTTTCATAAGTTGTTTTGTTTTGCCTTGTCTACATTAACCATTATATAGCCCTATAGCCTTAATTACAATTACACAGGGTTTACACTATCGTTACAAATGTATTACATGAAAAATCAACATAAGCAATCGCCTTCATACTATCGGATATCCGATGTTTCCAACCAATTATAAGAGATTCCATTACCTAAAATTCACATACATTCATGGTACTAATAAGTTTTCATAGACTTCATTCCTTAGAAATAGTTGTTACTTCTGTTCACTCATCAATGTTATCTACATATTTAATTTTATATAGTTATATGATTATACGATTGGCCAACAGATAAAAGATTAAGGGGTTATGTAAAATACATAACCCCTTATCCTCTAAACTTTTATTTAATTAGTTCATATCTAATACTTTTATTTCTTTTCCGTCTTCAACTATTATTTCTACATCTGTGTTCTTAGTTACATTAGATATTCTCTTCTTATCTGTACCATCGTATATTAAAGTATCGTTGTTTACTCTGTAGTAAGTACTTCCTAAAGTATCTCCACTATCGTAAACTCCGTTGTCATTTGCATCTGTGTATAGTCTGATGTAATCTCCATCTTTCTCATATACTTTTCCTGTTACACTTGTATACGCACTATCACTTGATACTGCTATTTCACCGTTTGATTTGAATTCTATTACGTATCCCTTTTCGTCAACTATAGAACTTCCATCTAATTTATATTCTTTGATTTCTCCATTTGTTAAAGCTACTTTAACATAAGTGTCTGAACCTTTTTTCCAAGAATCTATTATATATGCAACTTCTTTTGAATCAGATGCTGTTGATATTCCATTGTTTAAGAATATAATTGCTTCTATTTCACCTTTATCATTCTTGAATACTTTTGCATCTACTGCTCCAACTGAATCACCTTTAATATCATCCCACTTGATTACAGATATATCATCTGTGTCTGTTGAGATTCCTGCTGTTACATCTTCTTCTGATATTAATAATGATGAATCTGATACTGATAACACTGTTGCATCATCTAACTTAATAGAATTTGATCCTAAGTCACCTGTTGCAAGAGTTACATCTTCAGCTGATTTATCTATAGTTCCATCTGCTATTTCTCCATCTTTGTTTAATGAGAACTTAACGAATTCTCCTGCTGCTAATGTAGCTATATCTGCTTCTGTTTCTGCATTGTATGTTACTTCTTCTCCAGTAGCTGGTACATATATCTTAACTCTATCATTGTCAGCATAAGTTCTTGTTACTACTCCGTATATATCATCTGATGTAGATTCTGTATCTGTTGAGAAGTATATTACTCTTCCAATCATATCTTTAACTGCTACTATATCAGTATTGTCTGCATCTTCTAATGCTGTATCTCCATTAGTATATGCATCTGAATAATCCTTTATTTCGTCTCCATTGTCTACTGAGAATGTAGCATTTGCATATCCATCTGCTAAATCATACTCCGTATTTCCGATTTCTACTTTATCAGATTTAATTTTTTCTAATTTTCCTTCAATAGTATTGTTTTGAACTACTGTTACAACAGCTACGCTGTCTCCATCTATTGTAGTTTTAGTTACGTATACTACATTGTTAGCTTTTATATCTTCTAAGCTTAATTCTTTTCCATTCATATCTTTTACTTCAAACTTGTCATAATCATCTCCAAGACTTACTGTTTCTTTCTCAGATGTATCTATAGATCCTGTTATCTCTTTAGTCTCTGTATCTACTGATTTAACTACCATTGCATTTATTTCTGGCTTTATTACATTTGCAAATACAACTTCGTCTCCTTCGATTATGAATCTACCTAACATGTTTGATTTTAACTCATTTGAGCTATCTCCTAATGTATATACAGTTGCATCATCAGTATCATAAGTGTCATCTTTATCTACTAATGTAACATCATCAGCGTTAGCACTAGCTACCGCATCAACAACTACATCTTCATTTCCATCTCTTTGCATAAATATTACTTCGTTGTCATCATTTACATATACTTTAACTTTAAGTCCCATTAAAGCATCTGCATTAACACCTTCAGCTACATCTAATTCTTCTGTTGAATTATCTTCTGTATCTTTAAATCTTAATTCATCTTCATCTATACTTGAATCTAATAGTTGATCTCCAACTAATCTTAAGTCTGTTTTTTCAGTTATATCTAATTTATCATTTAATAAAGTTTCATCTGATTCATAGTATTTAGCTACTCCATTTTCATAGTTTAATACCTTAATTACTTTAGCATCTAAAGTGTTATCTACTAGTAAAGCTACTTCTCCTCTATCAGCTGTTCCTGATACATTTGAAAATTTAACATCATCAGTTATTTTTACTTGAGCAGCTTTAGCTACATAATTTCCTGGCCAGCTTCCTGATAAAAATTCATCTTTATATCCTAATGCTCTAACTAACATTGTTGTAGCTTCTGCATAAGATACTTCTTGAGCTTGGTTTGAATGTTCCATCTGGATATCCTTTAATTAATCCTTGCCCTACTGCTACATTTATATATCCTGATGACCATCTTGAAGATTCAACATCTCCAAATTGAGTTGAACCATTAGCTGCATTTGCTGCATTTCCAAGACCTAATGTCTCTACTAATAACTTAGCAAATTGTTCTCTTGTTACTTTCATTTCTTCATGATATTCTCCGTCGTCCATACCATTTACTATTCCAAAAGCTGATAATCTCTCTACAGCTTCTACTACCTTTTTATCTGTATCTTCTTTCATCTCTGGCATTGCAGCGAAAGCCGCACCCATTGATCCAAAAGCTAACGCTCCTGCTAAAGCTACTGATAATACTTTTTTATTATTTTTCATATATATATTCCTCCTCAACCTTAGTTGTCGTTTTTATTTTATGATTCAGAGTTTTTGTTTTTCATAAGTTGTTTTGTTTTGCCTTGTCTACATTAACCATTATATAGCCCTATAGCCTTAATTACAATTACACAGGGTTTACACTATCGTTACAAATGTATTACATGAAAAATCAACATAAGCAATCGCCTTCATACTATCGGATATCCGATGTTTCCAACCAATTATAAGAGATTCCATTACCTAAAATTCACATACATTTATGGTACTAATAAGTTTTCATAGACTTCATTCCTTAGAAATAGTTGTTACTTCTGTTCACTCATCAATGTTATCTACATATTTAATTTTATATAGTTGTACGATTATACGATTGACCAACAGATAAAAGATTAAGGGGTTATGTAAAATACATAACCCCTTATCCTCTAAACTTTTATTTAATTAGTTCATATCTAATACTTTTATTTCTTTTCCGTCTTCAACTATTATTTCTACATCTGTGTTCTTAGTTACATTAGATATTCTCTTCTTATCTGTACCATCGTATATTAAAGTATCGTTGTTTACTCTGTAGTAAGTACTTCCTAAAGTATCTCCACTATCGTAAACTCCGTTGTCATTTGCATCTGTGTATAGTCTGATGTAATCTCCATCTTTCTCATATACTTTTCCTGTTACACTTGTATACGCACTATCACTTGATACTGCTATTTCACCGTTTGATTTGAATTCTATTACGTATCCCTTTTCGTCAACTATAGAACTTCCATCTAATTTATATTCTTTGATTTCTCCATTTGTTAAAGCTACTTTAACATAAGTGTCTGAACCTTTTTTCCAAGAATCTATTATATATGCAACTTCTTTTGAATCAGATGCTGTTGATATTCCATTGTTTAAGAATATAATTGCTTCTATTTCACCTTTATCATTCTTGAATACTTTTGCATCTACTGCTCCAACTGAATCACCTTTAATATCATCCCACTTGATTACAGATATATCATCTGTGTCTGTTGAGATTCCTGCTGTTACATCTTCTTCTGATATTAATAATGATGAATCTGATACTGATAACACTGTTGCATCATCTAACTTAATAGAATTTGATCCTAAGTCACCTGTTGCAAGAGTTACATCTTCAGCTGATTTATCTATAGTTCCATCTGCTATTTCTCCATCTTTGTTTAATGAGAACTTAACGAATTCTCCTGCTGCTAATGTAGCTATATCTGCTTCTGTTTCTGCATTGTATGTTACTTCTTCTCCAGTAGCTGGTACATATATCTTAACTCTATCATTGTCAGCATAAGTTCTTGTTACTACTCCGTATATATCATCTGATGTAGATTCTGTATCTGTTGAGAAGTATATTACTCTTCCAATCATATCTTTAACTGCTACTATATCAGTATTGTCTGCATCTTCTAATGCTGTATCTCCATTAGTATATGCATCTGAATAATCCTTTATTTCGTCTCCATTGTCTACTGAGAATGTAGCATTTGCATATCCATCTGCTAAATCATACTCCGTATTTCCGATTTCTACTTTATCAGATTTAATTTTCTCTAATTTTCCTTCAATAGTATTGTTTTGAACTACTGTTACAACAGCTACGCTGTCTCCATCTATTGTAGTTTTAGTTACGTATACTACATTGTTAGCTTTTATATCTTCTAAGCTTAATTCTTTTCCATTCATATCTTTTACTTCAAACTTGTCATAATCATCTCCAAGACTTACTGTTTCTTTCTCAGATGTCTCTATAGATCCTGTTATCTCTTTAGTCTCTGTATCTACTGATTTAACTACCATTGCATTTATTTCTGGCTTTATTACATTTGCAAATACAACTTCGTCTCCTTCGATTATGAATCTACCTAACATGTCTGATTTCAACTCATTTGAATATCTCCTAATGTATATACAGTTGCATCATCAGTATCATAAGTGTCATCTTTATCTACTAATGTAACATCATCAGCGTTAGCACTAGCTACCGCATCAACAACTACATCTTCATTTCCATCTCTTTGCATAAATATTACTTCGTTGTCATCATTTACATATACTTTAACTTTAAGACCCATTAATGCATCTGCATTAACACCTTCAGCTACATCTAATTCTTCTGTTGAATTATCTTCTGTATCTTTAAACCTTAATTCATCTTCATCTATACTTGAATCTAATAGTTGATCTCCAACTAATCTTAAGTCTGTTTTTTCAGTTATATCTAATTTATCATTTAATAAAGTTTCATCTGATTCATAGTATTTAGCTACTCCATTTTCATAGTTTAATACCTTAATTACTTTAGCATCTAAAGTGTTATCTACTAGTAAAGCTACTTCTCCTCTATCAGCTGTTCCTGATACATTTGAAAATTTAACATCATCAGTTATTTTTACTTGAGCAGCTTTAGCTACATAATTTCCTGGCCAGCTTCCTGATAAAAATTCATCTTTATATCCTAATGCTCTAACTAACATTGTTGTAGCTTCTGCATAAGATACTTCTTGGTAGGTTTGAATGTTCCATCTGGATATCCTTTAATTAATCCTTGCCCTACTGCTACATTTATATATCCCGATGACCATCTTGAAGATTCAACATCTCCAAATTGAGTTGAACCATTAGCTGCATTTGCTGCATTTCCAAGACCTAATGTCTCTACTAATAACTTAGCAAATTGTTCTCTTGTTACTTTCATTTCTTCATGATATTCTCCGTCGTCCATACCATTTACTATTCCAAAAGCTGATAATCTCTCTACAGCTTCTACTACCTTTTTATCTGTATCTTCTTTCATCTCTGGCATTGCAGCGAAAGCCGCACCCATTGATCCAAAAGCTAACGCTCCTGCTAAAGCTACTGATAATACTTTTTTATTATTTTTCATATATATATTCCTCCTCAACCTTAGTTGTCGTTTTTATTTTATGATTCAGAGTTTTTGTTTTTTATAAGTTATTTTGTTTTGCCTTGTCTACATTAACCATTATATAGCCCTATAGCCTTAATTACAATTACACAGGGTTTACACTATCGTTACAAATGTATTACATGAAAAATCAACATAAGCAATCGCCTTCATACTATCGGATATCCGATGTTTCCAACCAATTATAAGAGATTCCATTACCTAAAATTCACATACATTCATGGTACTAATAAGTTTTCATAGACTTCATTCCTTAGAAATAGTTGTTACTTCTGTTCACTCATCAATGTTATCTACATATTTAATTTTATATAGTTATATGATTATACGATTGGCCAACAGATAAAAGATTAAGGGGTTATGTAAAATACATAACCCCTTATCCTCTAAACTTTTATTTAATTAGTTCATATCTAATACTTTTATTTCTTTTCCGTCTTCAACTATTATTTCTACATCTGTGTTCTTAGTTACATTAGATATTCTCTTCTTATCTGTACCATCGTATATTAAAGTATCGTTGTTTACTCTGTAGTAAGTACTTCCTAAAGTATCTCCACTATCGTAAACTCCGTTGTCATTTGCATCTGTGTATAGTCTGATGTAATCTCCATCTTTCTCATATACTTTTCCTGTTACACTTGTATACGCACTATCACTTGATACTGCTATTTCACCGTTTGATTTGAATTCTATTACGTATCCCTTTTCGTCAACTATAGAACTTCCATCTAATTTATATTCTTTGATTTCTCCATTTGTTAAAGCTACTTTAACATAAGTGTCTGAACCTTTTTTCCAAGAATCTATTATATATGCAACTTCTTTTGAATCAGATGCTGTTGATATTCCATTGTTTAAGAATATAATTGCTTCTATTTCACCTTTATCATTCTTGAATACTTTTGCATCTACTGCTCCAACTGAATCACCTTTAATATCATCCCACTTGATTACAGATATATCATCTGTGTCTGTTGAGATTCCTGCTGTTACATCTTCTTCTGATATTAATAATGATGAATCTGATACTGATAACACTGTTGCATCATCTAACTTAATAGAATTTGATCCTAAGTCACCTGTTGCAAGAGTTACATCTTCAGCTGATTTATCTATAGTTCCATCTGCTATTTCTCCATCTTTGTTTAATGAGAACTTAACGAATTCTCCTGCTGCTAATGTAGCTATCTCTGCTTCTGTTTCTGCATTGTATGTTACTTCTTCTCCAGTAGCTGGAACGTATATCTTAACTCTATCATTGTCAGCATAAGTTCTTGTTACTACTCCGTATATATCATCTGATGTAGATTCTGTATCTGTTGAGAAGTATATTACTCTTCCAATCATATCTTTAACTGCTACTATATCAGTATTGTCTGCATCTTCTAATGCTGTATCTCCATTAGTATATGCATCTGAATAATCCTTTATTTCGTCTCCATTGTCTACTGAGAATGTAGCATTTGCATATCCATCTGCTAAATCATACTCCGTATTTCCGATTTCTACTTTATCAGATTTAATTTTTTCTAATTTTCCTTCAATAGTATTGTTTTGAACTACTGTTACAACAGCTACGCTGTCTCCATCTATTGTAGTTTTAGTTACGTATACTACATTGTTAGCTTTTATATCTTCTAAGCTTAATTCTTTTCCATTCATATCTTTTACTTCAAACTTGTCATAATCATCTCCAAGACTTACTGTTTCTTTCTCAGATGTCTCTATAGATCCTGTTATCTCTTTAGTCTCTGTATCTACTGATTTAACTACCATTGCATTTATTTCTGGCTTTATTACATTTGCAAATACAACTTCGTCTCCTTCGATTATGAATCTACCTAACATGTCTGATTTCAACTCATTTGAGCTATCTCCTAATGTATATACAGTTGCATCATCAGTATCATAAGTGTCATCTTTATCTACTAATGTAACATCATCAGCGTTAGCACTAGCTACCGCATCAACAACTACATCTTCATTTCCATCTCTTTGCATAAATATTACTTCGTTGTCATCATTTACATATACTTTAACTTTAAGACCCATTAATGCATCTGCATTAACACCTTCAGCTACATCTAATTCTTCTGTTGAATTATCTTCTGTATCTTTAAATCTTAATTCATCTTCATCTATACTTGAATCTAATAGTTGATCTCCAACTAATCTTAAGTCTGTTTTTTCAGTTATATCTAATTTATCATTTAATAAAGTTTCATCTGATTCATAGTATTTAGCTACTCCATTTTCGTAGCTTGAAACCTTTATTACTTTAGCATCTAAAGTGTTATCTACTAGTAAAGCTACTTCTCCTCTATCAGCTGTTCCTGATACATTTGAAAATTTAACATCATCAGTTATTTTTACTTGAGCAGCTTTAGCTACATAATTTCCTGGCCAGCTTCCTGATAAAAATTCATCTTTATATCCTAATGCTCTAACTAACATTGTTGTAGCTTCTGCATAAGATACTTCTTGAGCTGGTTTGAATGTTCCATCTGGATATCCTTTAATTAATCCTTGCCCTACTGCTACATTTATATATCCCGATGACCATCTTGAAGATTCAACATCTCCAAATTGAGTTGAACCATTAGCTGCATTTGCTGCATTTCCAAGACCTAATGTCTCTACTAATAACTTAGCAAATTGTTCTCTTGTTACTTTCATTTCTTCATGATATTCTCCGTCGTCCATACCATTTACTATTCCAAAAGCTGATAATCTCTCTACAGCTTCTACTACCTTTTTATCTGTATCTTCTTTCATCTCTGGCATTGCAGCGAAAGCCGCACCCATTGATCCAAAAGCTAACGCTCCTGCTAAAGCTACTGATAATACTTTTTTATTATTTTTCATATATATATTCCTCCTCAACCTTAGTTGTCGTTTTTATTTTATGATTCAGAGTTTTTGTTTTTCATAAGTTATTTTGTTTTGCCTTGTCTACATTAACCATTATATAGCCCTATAGCCTTAATTACAATTACACAGGGTTTACACTATCGTTACAAATGTATTACGTACAAAAAATAAAAAACCGATGGATTAATCCATCGGTTTTAATAATTTATATAATTAGTTTATTTCTATAACTTTAACTTCTTTTCCGTCTTCTACTATCATTTCGATACTAGAATTCTTAGTTATGTTAGATAATCTCTTCTTATCTGTACCATCGTAGATTACAGTGTCGTCGTTAACTCTGTAGTAAGTTCCATTTGATACTAATTGGATATAGTCTCCATCTTTATCATATACAGTTCCAGTTACAGTAGTAAATTCATCAGTTGCATCTGCTGATGCTGATGCTGCTGCTAAATCACCATTTGATTTAACTTCTACAACGTATCCGTTTTCTTCTGTTACAGTGCTATTTGAATCTAATTCATACTCTTTAACTTCTCCATTTGTTAAAGCTACTTTAACGTAAGTATCTGCACCTTTTTTCCAAGTCTCTATTATATAAGCTGCTTCTGTAGAATCAGTAGCTGATGCTATTTTGTTATCTAAGAATATTATAGCTTCTATTTCATCTTTATCATTTTTGAATAATCTAGCTTCTGTATTTGCTACTACTGTATCTTCTTTAATATCTTCCCATTTAACTAAAGATATATCATCTGTGTCAGTAGATATTCCAGCTGTAGTATCTTCATCAGCTATTAATATAGAGTCACTTGATACTGATAATACAGTATCGTCAGATAATTTAATAGAACTCTTTCCTAAATCTTCAGCTTTAAGCGTTACATTATCAGCTGCTTTAAGTGCTGTTACTTCACCGTCTGCTATTTCTCCATCTTTATTTAATGAGAACTTAATGAAGTCTCCATTAGCTAAAGCTGCTATATCTGATTCTGTCTCTGGAGTATAAGTTACTTCTTCATCTGTTGCTGGGATGTAAACTTTTACTCTATCTTTATCTGTATAAACTCTAGTTACTACAGCATATACATCATCTGAAGTTGATTTAACATCAGTTGAGAAGTATAATACTCTTCCTATCATATCTTTAACAGCTGTTATTGTAGCATCATCTGCATCTTCTAATGCTGTATCATTTGTGTTATAAACCTTTATTTCTTCTCCTTTATCTACAGAGAAAGTAGCAGTAGCATATCCTGTAGCTAAATCGTACTCTTTGTCATCTATTTCTATTTTATCAGACTTAACTTTAGTTAATTTTCCTTCAACAGTGTTGTTTTGAACAACAGTTACAACAGCTACATCGTCACCTTCTATTGTAGTCTTAGCTACATAAACAACATCGTTAGCTTTTATATCTTCTATTGTTAATTCTTTTCCATCAACATTTTTGATTTGGAACTTATCGAAATCATCTTTTAAGTTTACAGTTTCATCTTCAGATGTTTCTACAGATCCTTTAATTTCTTTTGTATCAGCATCTATAGACTTAACTACCATTGTAGTTTCTGCCTTTATTAAGTTAGCGAATACAACTTCGTCTCCTTCGATTACGAATTTACCTACTAAGTTGTTAGCTAATGTATTTGCAGAATCACCTACAACGTAAGTAGTAGCTCCAGTTGCTTTATATGTATCATCTTTTTCAAGTAATTCAACATCAGTAGTAGCTGATGATCCACTACCAGTAACAGTTACAGTTTTTATAGCATCAACAACAACATCTTCATTTCCATCTCTTTGCATGAACATAACTTCGTTGTCATCATTTACATATACCTTAACCTTAAGTCCCATTAACTCATCTGAATTAACACCTTTAACCATATCTAAATCTACAGCATCAAGATCGCCTTTAGTTTCTACGAATCTTAATTCATCAGAATCTATGTTTGAATCTAAAGTTTGGTTTCCTACTAATCTTAAATCTTTCTTTTCTGTTATCTCTAACTTATCTGCTAATAAAGTCTCATCAGACTCATAGTACTTAACATTTCCGTCTTCATAGCTAGAAACTTTAACTACTTTAGCATCTAAAGTGTTATCTACTAATAAAGCTACAGCTCCTCTATCAGCTTTTCCTGTTGCACTTGCAAACTTAACATCATCAGTTATCTTTACGTCAGCAGCTTTTGCTACGTAGTTTCCTGGCCAAGATCCTGTTAAGAACTCATCTTTGTATCCTAATCCTCTAACTAACATTGTTACAGCTTCTGCATAAGATACTTCTGCAGCTGGTTTGAAAGTTCCATCTGGATATCCTTTGATTAGTCCTTGTCCTACAGCTACGTTTATGTATCCTGAAGACCATCTTGAAGATTCAACATCGTTGAAGTTAGTAGATCCGTTAGCTGCAGCAGCTGCATTTCCAAGACCTAAAGCTTCAACTAATATTTTAGCGAATTGCTCTCTTGTAACTTTCATTTCTTCGTGGTATTTTCCATCATCCATACCATTTACTATTCCGAAAGCTGATAATCTTTCTACAGCCTCTACTACTTTTTTATCTGTATCTTGTCCCATTTCTGGCATTGCTGCAAAAGATGCACCCATTGATCCGAATACAACTACTCCAGCTAATGCTAAAGAAAGAACTTTTTTAGTATTTTTCATTATGTACTCCTCCTTAAAATTAAATAACAATTTCCATTTTATAAAAATGGTTTGAATTTAACAAAATGTCTTTTTTCCTTTTTTTGTATTAAAATGTGACATTTTCTAAACTTTTTCGACAACATTAATTATACACATTTTTTGACGAAATTTCAATTACAATTGTGTTACAAATACTTTAATTATCCATTACAAATCGATTGCAATAAAAAAAGACCTAAAATTTAGGTCTTTTCCTAATCTATAACAAATCTTTTTTGTTCAAATATTTCTTTGTTAATATTTATATAAACTTTATCATTTTTTCTAAGTTGATCTATATTTTTATCAGATTTTATTTTTATAGATCCTTCTTTTGCTAGATAATCTAAAACCAATTTTATATCTGAATGTTTTACTTTTGTTACACTATTAATACCATCTAATGTAGTTAATAAATTCCCATTGCTATTTATAATCACAGTCAAAATATTGTTAAATTCATTTTGATATTTGATTTCAAACTTTATATTATTTAAAATTTCTTTTTCTTCTTCATCAAAACCTATAACCTCTTCTGGTTTTGGCATAGGTATATTATATAAATATACTAAGTTTTCATTCTTATCTTTAACTATTTTTACAAGTTTATAACTTAAAAGCAGCTCTAAATCCTCTAACCTATTTGCAGGGTATTTATGTCCTAACTTTTCTAATACCTTTACTTTTTCTTCTTTTAGAGGACCTACTTCATGTTCTATATCAAATTGTTTTGTTATCAAAGCTTTGCTAGCCTCTTCTCCTCTTAAATCTTCATTTTGCAAACGACCTATCATAATATAAGTTTTATAAGTTGTCTCCGGTAAATATCTAAACCACATATATTCTTGCATTAATTTTGTAATATTTATTCCTTTATTCATTAAAGAATCTCCCTTCTTATGCTTAGCTTATTAGTAAATATTTTCTAAACGCAACTTGATTAAATGCATTCATTCTAAATTCATATTTTCCTTGTTTCCATATTTTATCTTTTTTAAGACCTATTAAATAGCTTCCTGACTTACTTATTGTAACCGGCAATTCTTTTATAACTTCATTCTCTTCTAAATATATCAACTGAGCTATCATTTCTATATTTTCTTCAGTTTTTATATTTAAGTCTACTTTAATTCTCAGTTCTTCGTCATCTTGGCTAAACTCTTGAACCATCATAAAAGGAAGTATTATATTATTATTCTCAAACAACAATATAAGTTCATATATAGAATTTCCCCACCCTTTATCAGGTGTAGATATGGCTACTTTTACCTTTTCGTCTTTTACTGGAAACTCTAATGGTATTATATTTTCTTTATTTCCATTAACCATAAGACCTGCATTTATACTTTCTTTTTTGTATCCTCTTAAAGATAATGAAAACGATACTTCATCTGATAACTCAGAGAAAAACTTAATCTCTTGAACATTATTAGGCATTTGTTCAGCTTCTGTAACTAAAAAATTTATAACAGTAGCCTCTTGGCCTGATACTAAAACCTTAACTTGATGCCATCCCATTTTCCAGTCTCTGTCTTTAGGTTTTTCAAATTCTATAGAAAATATTCCTTTTACCTGAACACTTTTATTATATGACTCTATATTCTCTTCATTTCCATCTTCCATATAATACATACCTATATTCGCTGATACTTCTTCAGTAGCATTTATATCTATATTAAACTTAATAGTAGGAGTATTAGCCGGTATAGTTGTCATATTTTTTCTATTAATATTATACTTATCTTCCAATTGAACTAAATTCTTCTTTTCATTATTCATATTTGAATTGATATTTGCCAATAAAAATAAAGATTTTATAGTCAACTCTTTTACTTGACTCATCATAGCTTCAAATAGTTCAAATGCTTCTTTATTAAATACTCTTATAGGATTTTGACCTCCTATATGCTGAAATCCTATACCTTGTCTTAGTTGGTCTACTATATCTAAATGATCAGTCCATTTTTCATCTATCGACTTCATAAGTGTTAGTCTTTCAAGATATCTTAATTGTTCTAATCCTAATTCTTCTTCTTTTTGAGAATAGATTTCAAGAGATTTAGTTACTATACTTTCCTTCAAATCATCCTTATCTAAATCATGAAGTTCTTCTTCTCCTTCAGGAACTAACTCATCTATATCAAGATGCATAGTATCTTTTATATATATTTTAAGTTTTTCAAGCTCCCACTCTTCAGGGTATTCACTCATACTAGTGTACTCATCTACATTTTCATTTATAAAGTCAGCTATTATATCCTTTATAAAGTCGCTCATATCTTCACCGTTTAATATCTTGTTTCTTTCGGCATATATAGTCTCTCTTTGCTTATTAAGTATTTGGTCGAATTCAAGTGTAGATTTTCTAGCATTGTAATTAGCTATTTCTACATTTTTTTGAACTCCTTGTATAGATTGAGATACCATCTTATCCTGTATTGCCTCATCCTCTTTAATTCCCATTTTGTCTACAAGTTTTTTTACTGTAGTCATAACTTCAGGCTTTACTTTTTTAAATATAGAATCCTCTAAAGATACATAAAATTGAGATATTCCAGGGTCTCCTTGTCTTCCAGAACGGCCTCTTAACTGATTATCTATCCTTCTTGAATCATGTCTTTCAGTACCTATTACACAAAGACCTCCAAGTTCTTGTACTTCATCATTTAATTTAATGTCAGTTCCACGACCAGCCATATTAGTAGCTATAGTTATAGCTCCTATTTGTCCAGCATTCTCTATAATTTGAGCTTCGTTTTGATCTTGCTTTGCATTTAATATGTTGTATTTCACACCGTTCTTATCAAGTAACTCTGCTATTTCTTCTGACTCATCTATAAATATAGTCCCTATTAAAACCGGTTGTCCTTTATCATGTCTTGTCTTCACTTCGTCTACTAAAGCTTCAAATTTAGCTTCTTTAGTTTTAAATACTAAGTCATCCTTATTAATTCTTTGAACAGGTTTATTTGTAGGTATGCATATAACATCCATTCCATATATTTCTTTAAACTCTGCCTTTTCAGTATGAGCCGTTCCAGTCATACCACATATTTTTTTAAACATTCTAAAATAGTTTTGATATGTAATCATAGCTACTGTTTTAGATTCTTTTTTTATTTCAAGATTTTCTTTTGCTTCGAGAGCTTGATGAAGACCATTACTAAATCTTCTTCCCTGCATCAATCTTCCTGTAAATTTATCTACTATCACTACTTCTCCATTATCAACCACATAATCCTTATCCTTTTCAATTATATAGTTCGCACTAAGCGCCTGTCTTATATGATGAAGTAATTCTGCATTTTTTGAATCAACTATATTTTCAAGCGAGAATATGCTCTCTGCTTTGTCCATTCCTGACTCAGTAAGGTTTATGGTTCCTTTTTCATTATCTTTTTCGTAATCTTCTTTATTTAATGATTTTGCAAATTTGTCTACTGTTACATAATATTGAGATGGTCTAGCCGCTTCATCTGTCATTATAAGAGGAGTTCTAGCTTCATCTATAAGTATAGAGTCAATTTCATCTATTATAGCGTAGTTTAATTCTGTTTGAACTATTTGTTCCTTAAGTATAGCCATGTTGTCCCTTAAATAGTCAAATCCAAACTCTGAGTTAGTTCCATATACTATGTCACACTCATAAGCCTGTTTTTTTTGCTTAAAATCCATTTGTCTTTTTATAAAGCCTACAGATAAACCTAAAAATTCATGAATTTTTCCCATTTCTTCTTTATCTCTTTGAGCAAGATATTCATTGACAGTTATAACGAATACTCCTTTTTCTGTTAGAGCATTCAGATATGTTGGAAGAGTTGCAACAAGTGTTTTTCCCTCACCTGTTTTCATTTCTGATATGTTTCCCTCGTGAAGAGCAATTCCTCCAATTAATTGAACAGGGAAATGCTTCATTCCAAGCACCCTGTGAGATGCTTCTCTAACTACCGCAAAAGCCTCTTCTAATATAATATCTAGTGTTTCTTCATTTTGTAATCTATTTTTAAACTCTTCAGTTTTATTTTTTAATTCTTCATCACTTAAACTAGCAATACTATCTTCCATTGATAATATTTTATCTACTCTTTTTTTGATTTGATTCATTTTTCTATCATGAGGATTTATTAAACCGCCTAAAAAATCTTTCATATCTTTTCCTCCTAGTAGCTTCTATACATTATTGTTTCACAAATTCCATTTTATCATTAATTTTTCAACTTTAAAAGTTTATTATTCATTATTTTGCCATTAATATCTATTTTTAAACAAAAATTCGTCTAGTTGCTTACGCACTGACTCATGTCGCCAACAATCCCTACGGTCTCCGTTGCTCAAAATAGTTGCAAATTTAGTAATTCAATCAAAGTTATCTTTAAATTGAAAGTTTTAGAATTTCCTCGTAAGTAAATAATCCTAAGCAAACTCACTTAGGATTATTATTTCCATATAACAATATTATATTTCTTCTATTTTTTCCATTATAATTTTTATTAAATTATTTAACTTTTCATCTGATTCTTTTTGTGAATTTGAATTAACAGAGAAATAGAATTTGATCTTAGGCTCAGTTCCAGAAGGTCTTATTGTAAACCATGAATTATCATCTAGTATATATTTTAATACATTAGACTTTGGTAGATTATCTATTCCATTTTGATAATCTTTTATCTCAGATATTTTAAAGCTTCCTATACTGTCCATTCTGTTTTCTCTAAAGAACTTTATTATATTTTGTATTTTATCATTTCCAGATTTGCCTTTTAAAGTTATCGATTTTAAGCCTTCTTTATAATATCCATATTCCTTGTATATCTCTTTTAGTTCATCACATAAATTCAAGCCTTTAGAATAATAATAAGCTGCCATTTCACATATAAGCATAGATGCTACAACCGCATCCTTATCTCTTGCATGCGTTCCAACTAAGTATCCATAGCTCTCCTCATATCCTAGTACAAAATTTTTATCTTTGTTTTGCTCAAACTCTTTTATCTTTTCTCCTATAAATTTAAATCCAGTTAAAGTCTTTAACGTCTCGACATTATAAGATTTAGCTATCTTTTCTCCAAGTTCAGATGTAACTATAGTATTTATAATTACACTGTTATCAGGAATTTTGTTATCTTTACTCAAATTATCTAGAATGTACTTAGTAAGCAATGCTCCAACTTCATTTCCACTAAGACATACGTATTCATCATTATTTTTAACTGCTATCCCCACTCTATCGCAGTCAGGATCTGTTCCTATGACTAGGTTGGCATTTTCTTTTTTAGCAAGTTCTATTCCAAGCTTCAAAGCCTCTTTTTCCTCAGGATTTGGATACTTAACCGTACTAAAGTCAGGATCTGGCATCTCCTGTTCTTTAACAACCATTACATTCTTAAATCCTATCTCCTTTAAAGCTCTTCTAACAGGCTTATTTCCGGTTCCATGAAGAGGCGTGAACACTATCTTAAATTCATCAGAAACTTTATCTATAATATCAGATCTCAAAGATTGCTTTTTAACAGCTTCTATAAACTCTGTATCTAATTCATCAGATAACTCTATTATAAGCTTGCGATCTACAGCTTCATCATAATCTATACTAGGTATAGCACTGTAATCTTGTATCTTCTCAACCTCACATATTATCTCTTTTGCAACATCAGGAAGTATTTGAGCTCCATCCTGCCAATATACCTTGTATCCATTGTATTCAGGCGGATTATGACTTGCAGTTATAACAATACCAGATATAGCATTTAAATGTCTAACTGCAAAAGAAAGCTCTGGTGTTGTTCTTAAATCATCAAATATGTAAGCCTTTATACCACAGGCAGCTAAAGTTTTAGCAGCTTCTATACAAAACTCTCTAGACTTATGTCTATTATCATGTGCTATTACAACACCTCTATCCTTAGCATTATCCCCTTCAGCTATTATCTTATTGCTGAGTGCAACAGTAGCACGTCTTACAGTATACTTATTCATCCTATTAGTACCAGCACCTATTACACCTCTAAGACCTGCTGTTCCAAACTCTAAGTTCTTATAAAATCTATCTTCCATCTCTTCTGTATCATCTTTTATATTTAAAAGCTCATCTTTAACATCTTCAAAGTAAGGATTATTAAGCCATTCTTCATATATTTCTAAATAATTCATGGTACCCTCCTCTATCATATTATCTATTATCCCCAAAATATTCTTTAAGTCCCTCTTCCCAGCTTCTTATATTATAATCAAATTCAAGTTCTAGCATATAGTTTCTCATAACTGAATATTTAGGACGTTTCGCTGGTCTTGCTAGTTCTTCTGTTGTTATAGGTAATACCTTAATATCTACATTAGCTATTTCAAATATCTTCTTTGCAAAATCATACCAACTGCATTTTCCATCATTAGACACATGGTATGTTCCGTATTTTTCAGTCTTTATAACCATGGCTATAACTTCAACAAGATCCTCAGTAAATGTAGGCGTTCCAACTTGATCGTCTACTATCTTTAATGTATCATTAGTTTCCGCTAGTCTTAGCATAGTCTTTACAAAGTTATTTCCGTTCTTGCCATAAAGCCATGCAGTTCTAATTATAAAGTATTTAGAACTCATCTTCTTTATGAAGTCCTCACCAGCTTTTTTACTTTTACCATATACACTAAGTGGATTAGTCACATCAAACTCAGTATAAACACCATCAGTCTCACCATCGAATACAAAATCCGTAGATATATGAAGAAGTTTGATGTCATTTTTATTAGATACTATAGCCAAATTCCTAGCACCTATACCATTTATCTTATAAGCTAAATCCTGATTTTCCTCACAACCATCAACATTAGTATATGCCGCACAGTTGATTATTATATCTGGATTAACTTCATTTATACAATCTAAAACACTTTCTAAGTTAGTTATATCCAAATCATCTTTATCTAATCCAATAACCTCATAACTTTTAGATAGATGATTCACAACATCTATACCTAACTGTCCTTTTGCTCCTGTCACTAATATTTTCATTTTTTTATCTCCTCACTCTCACATGCTAAATTAAAATCATATAAATAATACGAAATTTAGGATTTATATTAAGTTCAAACGACTTTTATATCGATATTTTTTCCTTATATGTTTTTGATAAAAAAAATTTTGATATAACTTAAGAGAGAAAATAATATAAATTTTAAATTTCAGGCACCTACATATGCTTTAATTTTTATGCCAATTCCATGCTGTCTGTATTATATACTCCAAATCATCATACTTAGGCTCCCATCCAAGTATCTTTCTAGCCTTATCACTAGATGCTATTAATATCTCGGGGTCACCTTCTCTTCTTCCTTCAATAACTGCTGGTATTTCATGCTTAGTTATTTTTCTAGCTGTATCTATAACTTCTTTAACAGAAAAACCTTTTCCATTGCCTAGGTTGAATATATCACTTTCATTTCCTTTTCTTAGATATTCAAACGCTAGATAATGAGCAGATGCTAAGTCTGTAACGTGTATATAATCTCTTATACAAGTTCCATCTTGTGTATTATAGTCATCACCAAATATATATATATGTTCTCTTTTCTTAAGAGGAACTTGAAGTATTAATGGTATTAGATGAGTCTCAACTTTATGATTTTCTCCTATTTTACCACTTTCATGAGCTCCTGCTGCATTAAAATATCTAAGAGATACAAACTTCATATCATGAGCTTTATCAAACCACTTCATCATTTTTTCCATAGAAAGCTTAGTTTCTCCATATGTATTAGTCGGATCTGTATCATCAGATTCCAATATAGGTATGCTTTTAGGTTCTCCATAAGTTGCTGCTGTTGATGAGAATACAACTTTTTTGACATTATACTCATTCATTTTCTTTAATAAGCAAAGAGTTCCTCTAACATTATTATCATAATATTTATAAGGATCACTCATACTCTCTCCAACTAAGGAACTCGCCGCAAAGTGTATAACACCCTCTATGTCGTTTTCTTTAAATACTTTATCTAAGAACTTTTCATCTCTTATATCTCCCTCATAAAGCTTGCCTCCAAATAAAGCTTCTTTATGTCCTGTAGAAAAATTATCTACGACTATTATTTCTTCATTTTTTTCTAAAAGGCAGGCTATAGTGTGACTTCCTATATAACCTGCTCCCCCTGTGACTAGTACTGCCATCTCTATTCACTCCCGTTAATATGCATTTTTATTCACAAACCCTTTAAACACTGTATAAAAAAGTATCTTAATATCGAATATAAGATTCCAATTCTCTATATAATAAAGATCGTACTCTATTCTTTTTTCAATAGAAGTATCTCCTCTCCATCCACTGACTTGAGCCCACCCAGTAATCCCTGGTCTTACTTGATGCTTTATCATATACTTTGGTATCTCTTCCTTAAATTTATCCACGAAATAAGGTCTTTCAGGTCTTGGACCTATAAGACTCATATCACCTTTTAAAACATTAAAAAACTGAGGAAGCTCATCTATACTGGTTTTTCTTATGAATGATCCCAATTTTGTTTTACGTGGATCATCTTTAGTAGTCCACTGTACTTTTTCTTCTTCATCTTTTTGAATATGCATAGATCTAAACTTATACATATCGAATTTTTTTCTGTTAAGCCCAATCCTTTCTTGATTGAATATAACAGGTCCTGGCGATGTTATTTTTATACCTATAACAGTCATTATCATTATAGGTGAGAATAATGTAATAGCTATAGAAGATCCTATTATATCTACAACTCTTTTAACGAACTTATTTAGCAAATTTTCAAGCGGTACATGCCTTATATTTATAATAGGAAGACCTTCTATCTCCTCAACGTATGGTTTTGCTGGTATATATTTATAGTAATCTGGTATAATCTGAGTTCTAACCCCACTTTTCTCACATATGCCTATAATCCATTTCAATTTTTTATACTCACTTATATCAAGAGTTATAATAACTTCATCTATATAGTGAGTAGCAATATACTTTTCAAGGTCGTAAGTTCTACCTATAATATTTAAATCTTCAAATCTAGAATCTATATCTTTATTATCATCAAATATCCCAACTATATTGTATCCCCAGTGTCTGTTCTTTCTTGCTCTCTTTAAAAACTCTGTAGTCAACTCACTACAACCTATTATTAAAGAATGTTTCAAGTTATATCCTTTTTTCCTCATATTTCTAAGAACTAACCTTATGCATCCTCTTTCCCCTATTGTTACAATAGTATTTGTAATTACGAATATAAGAAGTAGATATCTTGAATAATGAACTTCTTTATATATGTACAACATATTTATAAGTATTAATAACCCTAACACATTCGCCTTTAATATATTAAAAAATTCGTGGACTATGTTCTTGAATCTATGTGGAACATAAAGACTGAACATACTATACATAACAAGATATACCGGAATTATAAGTAGTATCGGTTTCATATACTCTTCAAGTGTCAAATGTCCACTAGATATTTTCATAAGTCCACTTTCGAATCTTATAATCCAAGATATAAAAAACGATATAAATATAGAAATAGCATCTATCAATATCAACAAACTATTTAAATGTTTTTGGTTTTGTTTTATCATATCAATCAGTCCCTTATTTTTTGAATAAATTAATTAATAAAGTTACAATTAATTTAGCACTTATTCCTAAATATACACTTAAAGTAGTAAATACATTATATTTTGATTTATAATGTTTATTGTAAAACAAGTACATAGCTCTATGAAATTCATATATAGTCTTGAATCTCTTCTTTTTTGCACTAGATCCTTTATAGTGTATTATTTCAGATTTTGGATAATATATTATCTTATATCCAACTTGTTTTATCCTATAGCACCAATCTATATCTTCTCCGTACATAAAAAAATCTTCATCAAACATACCTACTTCATCTATAACAGTTCTTGGAATTATCATAAATGCACCAACTAAAGAATCAACTTCATTTATATCATTTTCAGATAAATAAGTTAAATTATATTCTCCAAATTTTCTTTTGTTTGGAAATAATTTATCCAGTTTTAGCATATAAAATAAAGATGCCTTTGGAGTTGGGAATCCTCTCTTGCAAGGCTTGTCTAGTTTTCCGTCGGGAAGGAGTACCTTACAGCCCAAAGCACCTATATTAGAATTTTTCTTTATATGCTCTATACATCTATCAAGGCAATCTTCTACTATTACTGTATCTGAATTTAATGTAAGTATGTATTCTCCTTTAGCTATTTTTATTCCTATATTATTAGCCTTTGAAAATCCTAAGTTTTGATCGTTTTTTATTATTTTTACCAAATTCTTATTTATTTTTTCTTTAAAACCTTGTTCTATTTTTTCTATACTATTATCATTTGATGCATTGTCTACTAATATTATCTCGTAATTAATAGAGTGTTTTTTAGATAATATAGAATTTATAGTTTGCTTTGTAAGTTCATATGTTCTAAAATTCACTATTATTATAGATAAATCTATATTTTTCATATTATTTCTCCTTAAAAATATAAAATCATATATTATTTTAACATAAAATAACATATGATTTCATAGTAAATAGATTATTTCCTATATTTAATTATTATCATCAAAAATTAATTACTCGTTAGTAGCCAGTTTTTCTTCATATTTATCAACCGTATTCTTTAAATAATTTAAGAAATCATTTCTTAAATTATCTTTTTTAAGTGCATAATCTACTGTAGCTTGTAAAAATCCCAGTTTGTCTCCAACATCATATCTTCTTCCTGAAAAATTATATGCATACATAGCTTCTGTTTTTGCAAGTTCTTTAAGACCATCTGTAAGCTGAATTTCTCCACCTTTTCCCGCAGGAAGATTTTCAAGTATTTCAAATATACTAGGAGTTATGATATATCTTCCAAGTATAGCTATATTGGATGGCGCTTTGTCAGGTTCTGGCTTTTCAACTAAATCCTTAACCTTGTACATTTTATCTTCTATATGCTTGCCATCTACTATTCCATACTTTTTAGCGTCTTCTTCAGATACATCTTGAACTCCAAGTATAGTAGTTCTATATTCACTATATGCATTCATAAGCTGTTTAAGGCAAGGTGTATCTGAATCTACTATATCATCACCAAGCATAACTGCAAAAGGTTCATTTCCTATAAAGTTCTTAGCACAAGATATAGCATGTCCAAGTCCTTTAGGTTCTTTTTGTCTAATATAGTGAATATTAATCATATTAGATATATTTTTTACTATATCCAAAAGTTCTTTTTTTCCTCTTTCTTCAAGCACCATTTCAAGTTCTACAGATTTATCGAAATGATCTTCTATAGATTTTTTATTTCTTCCTGTGATTATAAGTATTTCTTCTATTCCAGATTCAACTGCTTCTTCTATTATATATTGAAGTGTTGGTTTATCAACTATAGGAAGCATTTCTTTAGGTTGTGCCTTTGTTGCAGGTAAAAATCTCGTTCCAAGACCCGCTGCAGGTATTATAGCTTTTCTGATTCTGCTCATTATTCTCCCCCATATATATCTATATAAATTTTGAGAACACATATTTAAAAGTATTCTTTATAAGTTCTAACTCTATTTTTATGTAATTAAAAAGATTTTTGTTTTTATACTTAACTTTTTTTATCTTGTGTAAAGTAGTCAAACCTTCTTTTAATCCTTCTAAATATATTTTTCCGAACCCTTTTTTTAAAAAAAATATGTATTTTACAAAGAATCCAATTAATAAAAATGGTAGATTTATAATGAATTGTATTAAAGGCATATTCTTATATGGTACATATATGTTATTTCTAGCCGAAAGTTTTACCTTAAATTCATTATACCGACTCCCACTTGTTCCACTTCCTATATGATAAACTATCGCATCTGGACAGTAGATATTCTTATATCCATGAATCTTTGCTCTATACGATATATCTACATCCTCCATATAAGCGAAGAAGTTTTCATCAAAATATCCGATTTCATTAAATATACTTTTTCTGTATATAGCTGCTCCTGCACACGAGCTAAATACTTCTCTTTTTTGAATATATTTCTCTGTTGCTTGTCCATCCCCACATTTTTGTGTCCATCCAAGTAAAGTGTACTCATCTCCGGCGTCATCTATTAAGTCTTTATTATGATATTGAATCATTTTACTGCATACAGAAAATATTTTTTCATCTTTTTGTATACATTTAACTAGGTTTTCAAGCCAGTATTTATCAAGTTCTGTATCGTTATTTAATAAAACTACGTATTCTCCTTTTGCTAATTTTATTCCATCATTTACAGCTTTAGAAAATCCATAGTTTTTATTAAGTTTTTTTATAACTATATTTTTATAATTTTCCTGTAAAAAATCTATACTTCCATCAGAAGACGCATTATCTATAATTATAATTTCATAATCATAAAAAGATTGTCGTGATATAGAATCTAGACATCCCTTTAAAAACTTTCTTCCATTATAATTTGGTATTACTATAGAAGCTTTCATTGTTACCCCTCTAATTTATAATATTTGAGAGTTTCTTTAAGTCCATCTAAAATACTTCATTTAAACTCCCAACCAAGTTCTCTTTTTATTTTTTCATAAATATAACTTTTTTAATTCTACGAAAGCCTATAAATCCAACTCCTTCGGTTACTAGTACTTTCATACTATCTCTCCTCTATAAATTATTTTCTAGATAATCTATCAACAGATTTATAAGTATAGTTTGGTCTATCTTGTAATTCTATTAATATAGCAGTCATATATTTAGATAAAAATGCTAAAACAAAAAACATTCCTGTAAAACTTATTGATAAAAACATCATTATAGTTGTCCAACCTGCTGCTATTTCTTTTACAGTTAAATAACTATATACTGTATATCCTCCAACAAGTATAGATATAATAAAAAATATTAATGATAAAGTTAATGATATTCTCAGCCCAAAATCAGAAAAACCAATTAATACATCTGTTGCTAGTCCAAATTTTTCATACAACCCATTATCTTCATAAGATCTTTCAGAACTTATTGATTTATATTGAATGCTTGTACTTTCAAATCCAGCATATTGATATAAAGCTTTTCTATATCTAAGTTTTTCTTTAGATCTAAGTATTCTATTTAAAGATCTTCTTGATATCAACCTAAAACTTTCTGTTGTTAATTCTAAATTTCTGTAAGATACTTTATTTATAAATGAATAAAACAATTTAGATGTAAGTTTAAGAGGCTTATCCGAACTTACTGCCACTATATCATATCCTGTCATAGCTTTTTCATAAGCTTCCCATATAACATTTGTATCATAATCCATAATAGTTGACTCAAATTCATATACAAAATCACCTATAGCCAAATCTACTCCAGCAAGCATAGCAAGTTCAAGCTTATGTTTCCATGCTACATTTATTAATATAATATTCCCATTAATGTCATCTTCTATTTCTTTTACTTTATCCACAGTATTATCTTCACTATTATCATTAACTAGAACAAATTCATATGCTTCAAATTTTTCCTTTATTAAGTTATCAACTTTGTATAGAAAGTCTTGGACTGTATTTTGAGAATTTCTTAAATAAACAACTATAGAAATAAAATTTTTCTCTTTCACATTCATTATTTTAACACCTCATCCAAATCATATATTGTGTTTATTTTTCCTGATAAAACTGATATAAATGTTGGATCATTTGTAAACTCTCTTATTACTGTTGGTCTTGAATCATCTAATTCAGAAGCCATAAGTATAGGCTTCATAGAAAATAAAGATCCTTCATATTTTAAATTTATATCATCTATTAAATACTTTCTTGCTAAAGTATTCATATAATTCCAAGCTGTTTTAGGTTTATTAGGACATAAATTACAATTGCCTAATTGGTTCGGCGAACATGTATCTAAACCTTTTTGACAATCAAATGTTGGAAGTTTATCATAAGAAGTTATATGTGGAGTAAATGTAACAGATGTAAGGGAATGTACCCCTGTTAATCCAAATGGCATAACCGAAAAAAACGGTCCATCCATAACAGTTATTCCTACATTTTCTATGTTTTTAGTAGTTGAGCATTTAATTATTTCACATATTTCATACTTTATCTTAAATTGTTCAAAACCTACCTTATTAGTAATTTGATTTGTACTTGCATATGTAGCATTTAAAACAAACGATGAAATATATTCGTCTTTATTCTGCATAGTTAATCTATAATCATTAGTTCTTTTTTCTATCTCTTGAATTCTTGTATTGTATACTATTTCTACATTATTATATTCTTTTAACTTTTCTAAAAAGTAATCTTTTATTTTCATAGCATCAAATGCATATTCTTGAGTCAAAAATACCCCATCGACTACACTATCTTTAAAATACTTTTTATGATTTATTTCCTCACAAGGTACATTAGAGTATTCGCAAAATTTTTCAAATTGCTCAGCTGAAGTTAAAGAATATTCTTTAGATGTTGCATATATCTTATCAAACTTATTGTTAATTGCAAATTCAAAATCTCTATTAAATCTATCGAAGTATTTAGCTGATTTTATAGCTGTAGAATAACTTCTAGGGTAATGATATCCATTATGTACTCTTGCTTGATTAATATATGTAGCTCTTGATACAGCTTCTTTATCATATTCCAATATTGTAATTGATTTTCCTTTAGGTGCTAAAAACAATGCAGAATAAAGCCCATATATTCCTGCACCTATTATTATATAGTCCTTTTTTATTTTCATTTTATCAAACTCCATAATAAATTATTTTGTTATACCTATAAATATTGCTCCTGCTATTATAAATATTATACCTATAAGTTTTTGTTTAGTTATCTTTTCATCTAAAAATCTCGCCGATATAAGCATAGTCCAAATATAAGTAAGTGAAGTCATAGGCAGCACTACGGTATAAGGTAAGTATTTTAATACATATATATTTAGCACTGCACTCAATACGTATAAAGCTCCACCTATGTATATCCACGGCTTTAAAATGGTTCTGTAAAGTATCTCTACATCTGTTGCTTTTTTTAAAAAATATCCTCCAAATGAACCTATTATAGTTAAACTAATTAATACTATATATATTTTAATAATCTCCACCACCTATAAAAGCTACTCCTAACATTATTAAAATAATACCTATTGATTTATATAAGCCTATAAATTCTTTTAAAAAGAATTTACCAAATAATATAGCAAACACATAACTAAGACAGAGCATAGGATGAAGTACTGAAAAACTTCCAAATTTAAATGCAATAATCATTAATATAGCTCCTAGACCGTAACATAAAAAACCTACTACAAGAAACTTTATATCATTGCCTTGAGAAATTTTCCAAAATAATTGTCCTGTTGATGTCAAAATAGAAGCAATCAGCATGATTACTATTCCAGTTGAATTTCTTTTTATTGAATCTGTAAAATTATTCAAAATAAATTCTCCTTATTCTTATTTAGGATCATATTTATGTAAAATAATATTCCAAAGTATAGATAATAATTTAAAATTACCTTTAAAGAAACTTATTTTAGTTGGCACTTTACCACTTGATGGATAAGCTCTCTCTACCGGTAACTCTTTAGTCTTATATCCTAATTCCGGAGCTCTTACTGATAAATATGCCAATAACTCATATGTATCAAATATATCCCTAAAAGGACTTACTCTTTCATCTAATAATAATTTTCTTGAATATCCTCTATATCCATTAGTAGTATCAGTATATTTAAATCCTGCCACAGTTGAGATTACTGGAGCATGTATTAACTTTACAGATACATGTCTTATAAAAGGAGTATTAATTGCTTTACCTCCTTCTATATATCTAGAACCTTGTATCATGTCCCATCCTTCATCTAAAGCTTTGATAAATGATGGAATAGCTTCTACATTATCCTTTCCATTTCCATCTACAGTTATAATCCCTTCGTAACCTTCTTCTAACGCATATGAATACCCCATCCTAAGTTGTGCACTTAATTTTCCAGGTCCAGTTTTTACAAGAAGAGATCTAACTCCTCTTTCCTTTAACTTATCTATTTCAGTTGAACCATCTGTACTTCCACCATCTAAAATAAGAATATCTATATCCGATGAAAAAGGCTTAAGTCTATCTAACTGTCTTAAAATCCTATCACCTTCATTAATAATAGGAATACATACACAGTATTTATTTTTTTTAGGTTTTATTTCTATTTTTTCATAAGAAGGTACTTGCCATTTCTTATTCATTTATATTTCCTCCATAAATTCTAGCTATAAATTCTATTGCATCTTTTACAGCAATACTATTTGGATTAGTTATTGAATTTCTCATTTCTATTGCTACAAATCCATTATAATTAAATTTTTTCAAAACATTAGCTAATTCTATATGCTTTTCTTCATCTTTACAAACACTATTCAAAAATGGCTGGCTTATGTGAATATGTTTTATTATATCTATTCCATATTTAAATATTTCTTCTAAATCTTCATTATTCATTATTGATGTGCCCATATCAAAATGTAATTTAAAACCATCATTATTAACTTTTTTTACAAAATCAATTCCATCTTTAGTTCTTGTTATAAAATCAGTTCCATATTCTTTTGGATTAGGTTCTATACAAAAGTACATCCCTCTTTCTAATGCATAACTTCCTATTCTTTCAAAGAAATCTATAGCTATTTTTTCTGATTCATCTTTTTCCATATCTCCGATAATTCTATTTTTAGGAGATCCAAACACTAAAACTTTTATTCCTATTTTTTGTCCATAATCAACCATCTTTTTTAAATATTCAAATGTTTTTTCTCGTGAAGCTTTATCTCTAAAAATATGAAGCCCTTCAGTCCCATATAATAAAGACTGCATTCCGATTAATTCAATTCCCATCTCATTAATTTTTTCATTAAATTTATTTACATCTTCTATAGTAATTGAAAATGGATTATCAAATATTCTTGCAGGAGCTATATCTAACCCAACAAATCCATTTTCCCTCATAATTTCATATACTTCATTATCTTCTTCTCTTAGCCAAGCTATATTAGATATAGATAATTTCATAATTCCCTCCTAAATATCAAACTTCTTTAAATAATCTTTAATATCTTCAATTACTTCTTTTTTTGAATATAAATATCCATTTTCTCCACCATATAGTTCAGAAAACTTACTTTTCATATCATAAAATGCAGGCTCTCTTCCATTATCATTTTTAAATTCAGTCTTAAAACATTCGTTAACTATTTCTTCAGCAGAAATAGGTTCACTAGTTATGTTTAAAACTTTTATATTGTTTTTCAGTGCTTTATTTATATCTTTCCATATATTATCTAGATAATAAAATTGAAACACACTTTTATAGTGAGTCCAATGTAGTGCATTTTGATGAATCATATCATAAATAAAATTCTTTTTAAGACCTTCCCCAAAAAGGCCTGGAAGCCTTACTATTAAATAATCTTCAAAATTTTGTTTGACAAATTCTTCAACATAGCATCTATTTGCTCCATAAGGTTGAAGATTTTCTTTTTCTATTTTAGTATCCTCATTTACTTTATTAGGATTTTTATATACGTCTACAGATGAAATCAAAACGAACTTTTTAACTTTTATAGTCTTTAAATGATCCAATAGAGAATTTATCTTTTTCATATCTTCTTCAGGAAATTGATTTGCTTTCCATTTTTCAGCAGGAATTCCTGCACAAACCAATATATCAAAGTTTTTCCCATCTATCTCATGTATATTCTTAGAGTTATATACTTCATCAAAATTTTCTTGTCTATATATGTTCCCTCCAACAAATCCAGTATAACCTATTAGTACTTTCATATTTTCCTCCTCATATAATTCTTATTTAAAATTAATGTAATATTTTATTTTATAAGTTTCATAAAATTAATAGATTTCATTTTAAAAGTATCCCCTTTATTAAAACCTTCTACATCCAATCTCATTTCATATATATCCGTTTTGAGCCAATTTGGATGCGAACCAACAGGAATTATTAATTTACCATTATATAAGTTACAAATAAAAGATCTTTCTTCAATATATTCCTCATTTTTGTTTTTCCAGAATATTTGTAATTTAGGATTTTTTATTCTCTCATAATCAAAATCAAGATCAACTACAATAAAATCGGCTTCTTTACCCTTTATTTCTTTATCAAATTTTAATGATAGGTTTGGATCTGTACCTACAACTGTATATATATTTTCTTTCGTCTCTAAATCATTTAAATAGCTTATAACATATTCAATTTTGTTTTGGCTAAATCTATTTTTTAATATGTCATAACTTTGTCCCCACGAAATAGGAATTGAAGCTAAATCTTTTTGATGAAAGATTTTAGAAATTGCAAAAGACTCATAATCTATATTATATTTTGTGCGCATTAAAATACTATCATATTCGTTAAGTTTTATATTGGTAAATCCAAAATCTCCTATTGAGTCTTTATGTATAACGATACCAAAACTAATTTTTTTGCTATCCTGTGGTGCTACAAAATCACCAGTAACTGTTGAACTATTACTTATAAAGGGTGATGTATACTTAGAAATTTCTTTGTTATTTTCATCTAAAAATGATATATATATATACGCACCATTTATTCTATTAAAGTTGGATATACTACAGTCTATAGAGTAGCTATAATGCATACTTTCTTTTGCCTTCAATTCATAATATCTATGATCCCATCCTAGTTTGTTTTTTGAAATCATCATCTTATTATTATTAATCTCAAATCTATAAGATGAAGAATATAGAGTTTTCCAATCTTTTAATGGATCTATTAAGTTAATAGGAGGTTTTTTCTTATTATCATTTTCTAAAATTTTATTATATATATCCTTTTTAACTAAAAATTCTAGTCCATATTTTTCATAATATTTGTAATCATTATTTATTAGCCAGTTGTAAATTCTATATGATCTCAATGATGCTGGTCCTCCATCATGTCTTATCGAATATGGTCCAATAAAAACTAATTCTGGCGGTTTTTTTTCCAAACTTTTTATTACTTTATTTTGAATTTTATATCCTGCTGCTAAATAATCCGCTATATATGGAGTTGGAACTTTTCTGTCAAGTATATAATATAGTGCCGATTTATTTGTAAGATCATAATATGTATCTACATTTAATTCCTTTAATACCTTATCTAAATTATTTATTTCAGATATACGTTCTCTTGTAAAAAATACTTTCCCTAATTTTTCAAGGCCTACAAATTCCCCATCCATAAATACAAGTTCTTCTGGCACAACTACATTTGAAATCGCTTTATTATATAATCCAAAAATACTAAATCCACTTAAAGACAAATAAATCATTATTGAAATTTCTATTATTATAATATTCTTTATACTAGTTTTTTTATTTATTTTATAGTCTAAGATAAATATAAATGGAATAATATACACAATAAATAGTAATGATATATTTCCTGGTCTACTCATAGCACCTGGATCTATACGTCCCATGCTATAAGGTATTATAGATATAACAAAAAGAATTGATGTTATGCTTAAAAAAACTAATGGCTCATTTTTTTCTTTATTCATGTTTTTCAATAAAAAATATAAAGATATAAAAATACTAAATATCCACCCACCTATTTTACAAGTTTCCCATAGAACCCAATCTATTTTTTTATTAATTATATTTAAATAGGTTGGTACATCCCTATTATTTAAAAAACCAATACCATACGCATTACTATTTATTCCCCCATTATCTTTTAAAAACTCTATAATTCCATGAAAATTAATAATTAGAAGAAATAAAAAACTTAAAGATACTACACCCAAAATTTTTTGTTTATTATTTAGCTTAATATTTAAAGACCCACTTTTATACTTTTTCAAAACCAAAAACATAGCAAAGGGCATGGTTGAAGCCACAAAACTAACTCCAAACGCATTAATATATAGTATATTAAGTGATGAAAGCAAAATATATACTAAAATCCAATTAGTTACATTATCAATTAGCTTTTTATCTGACAATATTACAATACTTAATAAAACTAAATAATTTCGATCATTTATATTTAAACCAATTATAGCAAATATCAAACCATATAACGTTCCAAAATTTCTTGAAATAAAATAAATAATTAAAACTC
The DNA here is from genome assembly GCA_942492135.1 of uncultured Peptostreptococcaceae bacterium. Classification (GTDB taxonomy): domain Bacteria; phylum Bacillota; class Clostridia; order Peptostreptococcales; family Peptostreptococcaceae; genus Tepidibacter_A. Next base: position 117,790 of record CALODI010000007.1, on the reverse strand, counting down.
CGAATAAAATTTTTGTGTAAACAATTGCTATTTGAATAGACGAATATTTTCCTATTAAAAAAATGTTGTTTATACTATCATATAGAAAACCCATTCCCCCTTGAATAGATACAAATTCACTATATAATTTTTGACCTAATTCAAAAACTTGGTGATAAGGTAAAATGAGCTCTCCCAAATGAAAATCATCCATATACCCATATCCAGCTATTCTATAAATACTAAAAACGCATATAGAAATATTTGTTGTGATTAAAATACAATCATTAATTTTGATTTTGGAATTTATTTTCTTTATTTTAATAATCTTTAACACATTATATACTGTAAATCCAATAATTAATAAAAATATTATAATTTTTGTGTGTAATGGAATGTTCAAATTTAAAATTTTTCCTTGATAGATATAAGTGTCTTTTATTACTATAATATTTAATAAGGGCAGCAATAGTTGAACTACAAATAAAAATATTAAATTTTTTTCTTTTTTTGCAATTAAATAAGCATAAAATGAATTTAAAATAAAAATGATTATTATAGATATTCTATTTATATTTTGTATATTTTTAGGAATAAATTGATTAGTTGGCTTTATAAACTGTAGAAACGATATAATTGCAATATATCCAAAATATGCATATATAAAAAATAGAATTATAGATATTATTTTGAGATTTTCTGATATATTATTTTCCTTCACATTATTTTTTCTTAAATATATATATATATATACCGGAACAATTATCATAAAACACAGTGCAATATCATTAATATCAATATGTCTTATTATAAATTTGAAAATTAAATAAACAATTACACTTAGATTTATTCCTATCAATAATTTTTGCTCACTAGTATAGTTTTTACTATATTTTTGATTTAAAAGAATACTATTTTCATTAAATTTATAACTTTTCATAAAAAAAATAATCGAAAAGAAATAATATATACTACTCATTATAAAAAATAAAACTATTCTATACTCAAAATTTTTAAAATAACTAATCCAAGTAATATTTCCAACAATTATATCATTATATGCTTGATATCCAGTTTCTAATAACGGATATGCATTATATGTAAGTATGGAAGCAAAAATTAAACATCCTATTATAGATAGTTTTAGAATTTTTTCATCCTTAGGTATTAAGGTTCTAATATAAGCACTTAAAGACTTCAATACACATCTTCCTTTCTATGAGTTAATTCAAGATATTTTTATAACTCAAATTGTTTTTTAGTTTAAAATCAATTCAAAAAATGGATCATTTCCACCTGTTTTTATTGTTATCTCCCCATTTTCTTCATCTATTTCTTTTATTTGATTTAAATTTTTAATGGCTATTAATATTTTTTTTGGATCTAAAGTATATTTTTTATTTATAGTATTTATTTCAATAGATTTTATTTTGACTACATTATTTATACTGCCTAAATCTATCCTAAAGTTTTTGATATCTTCTGATGGAATTTTAAAATATAGCTTATTGAATTGTTTTTCTTTATTAGTTTTATCCCAAGCTGAATCTACTTCATTATACCCTTTTCCTATGTCAAAAAATACTTGATAGTCATCTATATTGTTTGCTTTCAACTCAATAGAAACATATTGAGCTTTTTTAATTGAATTTATACTATATTCTCTTAAGTCATCATAATTTGTATTGTTGATTAAACTTCCCCTTAGCAGTATTATTATTACTATCGGTGTAAACAGTAATAATATACTTATTATTAGTCTAGAATTTCTGATTTTTTTCATATCTTACACCTCTTATTTTTTATTAATCTCCATTATATTAAGCGATATAAATAGAACTTCCTATTTTCACTGACTGATATCTTTCAAATATTATTTTATATTTTGTTGAATTTATCAATCCGAAAGATTTCTTTTTAAATATTTATCCAATGCTCTTATTAAAATGTTATCGAAAAAATCAGTTAAACTTTAATTCTATTCATAATCTATAATTTATTTTAATTCCAATTATTTACTATTATTTTTTTTAGTTTATAGACAACTCTTATATATATATATTTCAAAAAATTCTTATTTCTTGTTTTATATAATATATTTGCTTTATTTTTTTTATCTTCTGCTATAAATGGATTTTGACAAAAACTTAATAATGGTTTTATACATAACTCCCATCTATATTCATCTTTTTTTATTTTTATATTTTTTTTACATCTCTCATAAAATTCAGAGTCCTCTACCAATTGGATTATCTTGTTACATAATTTTTCATAATTTTTTTCTACACAACATAAACCTAGTTTCTCTTTATCAGCTAAATCAGCCATATAATCACCTTTAGTTAATATCATAGGAAAGCTCGCACCATAAGTAATCTAATATTCTTGTCCTAAAGGAAAATCTAGTTTCTAAATTATCAGAGTATGTAGTTACCCCAATATTTGCTTCAAGAAGATAGTTTTGTCTTTCTTCATAAGGAACCCAATCATTAAAAAACACATATTTATTATTTAAATCGTACTTCTTACATAATTCTATAGCTTTTTCTGCTACACTTATATCAATATTTGCATTTGGATGTCCGATTCCCATAAAAAATAATTTTATATCTTTTCTTTCTTTAACAACTAAATTCATAGCCTCTATTAAAGTTATAGGGTCAAACCAATTCCATATTCCTCCACCCCATATAAGGACTTTATCTTCTTTTTCTATGCCAGGCCAAACGCCTTTTAATACTTGTTTTGTTTTTATAGGTTCTTCGTTATTTAGTCCGAAGGGAACTATTCCAATTAATTTGTCCATTTTTTCATTGTCCAAATATGTATACGGATTTACTCGATTAATCGCCGCAAGCATCCCTAACCAGTAATCCTTCTGTTTTTCATTAGCACATATAAAGTAGTCCCCTACTGCTAATTGCTCTAATATAATATCTAAATCCGTTTCATGATAAGTAGCTCTATCCTTTAATGATATATTTTTCCTTAACTCTAAATTTTCTAGAGTTAAGGGATCATATATATCTACAATTATAGGTTTTTTTGATTTCTTTATAAACGGATATATTCTAAGTGCAATTCCTTGAATTACAATAGAATCAACAATTAAACTTTCTTCTTTTAATTGTTGCTTATTTCCTTTTATTACTTTGAATTTAAAATTACTAAAATCCAAATCGGTTTCTTTATTTGGAATAAATAATGTCACATCAAGTTCTTTACTTAATTCTTTAGCAAAGTTAAAATATCTTATTCCAGGACCAGTCATTTTCTTTTTTATAATATCTGGACTTACTAACAAAACTTTTTTCATCATATTAATTCCTCTTCTATCTCTTTGCTATTTTTTTTATGCATCCATATAGACCTAGAGACTTTATCTTCTTTATTTTAGTATTAGCATTTGTTATCCAATTGTTAATATTGTTAATATTTGTTATTGCATCTTGCATTTGAGTTTGTATTTGAGCTATAGCAACGCTATTTTCATCTTTTGATTTTAGTCTATTATTTTTTATTTCAATAGCCCTTTGAGCAAACTCTTCTACCGAATCCAATTTACTTATTTCATTTTTATTTATAATGTGCTTAATATGCCTATCCTGTATCATAATTCCTTCTTCTTCTGTTAAAGATTCTTGATTATATATGCAGCATGTTCTAAATGCTATATTCCCTTGAACCAAATTTCCATTTCTCCATATATTTCCATGTGTATTCATGTCAGAATTTTGCCATAAAGTTACTGAATTACCTAAACCAGCACCTTCAGCCTCTAAATAAAAATAAAACTCTTTTCCTTCTGAATTTATTATCGGCTTAAAATCTATCTTATACCAAGAATTATCCGCAAAATCCTTAGCATTTAAATCTTTTTCCAATAATACTTCATTTGCCGTATCTTCAAACAATTTAAATTTCAATTTATGTTCATTTACTCTAGCGTACGTTGCTACAAAAATATCTATGGCCGTTAAATTAGGATATCTACATCTAAATTTTTGTCCTACTTTATCTCCATCTAAAATTTCTCCTACAACAGTATTCTTTGATTCTTGTTTTATATCATAAATCATCTCATAATCTTCAGCTATGATTTGGGTCTTCTTCTTCATTGCATTATTACAAAATTCATTTAATGGTTTTGTAACTACATCCCACTTATAGTTCTCTCTATACTTATCTATATTTTCTTTACATTTATTGTAAAACTCTTTATCATCACTTAACTTGCTTATAGCATGAGCTAACTCTTGTGGATTTTCATATCCTACAGTTATACCTAAATTATTTTTTTGTATTTCCTCAGCAAAATAGTCTCCTTTAGTTGATATTACCGGCAATCTTGCCCATAAGCAATCTAATATTCTAGTTCTAAAAGAAAAACGTGTTTCTAAGTGATTAAAATGACAACTAACACCCATATGAGATTCTAATAAGAAATTTTGTCTGTCTTCATAATCAACCCAATCCATATTAAAAAATACCTGTTTATTTTTTAGTCCTAGTTCTTCAGCAAGTTCTATAGCTCTATTAGTCATTTCCATTTCCGGTACTGCTGGATTTGGATGTTTAACTCCCATAAAGAAAAGTTTTATATCATCTCTTTCTTTACTTAATATATGAACAGCCTTAATAAGTGTAAGTGGATCAAACCAATTCCATACTCCTCCACCCCATATTAAAATCTTGTCGTCTTCTTTTAAATTTGGTATTTTTTCTTTCATTGCTTCTCTATTTTTTTTAGGTTCTTCCTTACTAATCCCAAAAGGAACTAAGCCTATTAGTTTTTCTAATTTCGAAGATATATCATATTCTTGTGGATTCACTTTATTTAAAGAAGATAACATACCTATCCAAAAATCCTTTTGTCTCTCACTAGCACAGATAAAATAATCTCCTAGTTTTAGTTGTTCTATTTGAACCTTTAAATCATGATTATGAATTTCACTTCTTTGTGCAAATGATTTTTTTCTGTGTATTTCTAAATTTTCAATAACAAATGGATCATAAATATCTACTATTAGTACTTTATGTTTACTTATTTCTTTTAACATAGGTATATTTTCTAATATATATCCATGTATTAAAATAATATCTGAATTAATTGCCTGTTCAATAATATTTCCAGGTTCACTCAAAGAATATTTCTTTATATCAACACCATACAATTTCATATCCTTATCAATATCATTTGGAATAGCTAATGTTACATTATGATTTTTACTTATTTGTTTTGCAAATTCCCAATATCGTATTCCCGGTCCTGCCATTTTTTTCCCTATATAATCATTTGAAATAATTAAAACATTCTTTTTTATATTTCCTAAAAATTCATCTAAATTCATTCCTGCAATCAAATTCTCTATAGTTTCAGAGTAAGAAGAATCTAGATTTGATACCATAAGGTTTTTATATGGAAAATCTACAAATTTTTCAAATATTTCCTTATCTGAAACACATCTATTTTCTTTTATAAATTTTCTTTTTCTATTGTATAAATCTAAGTTGTTAAGAAATTCTTGAATAGCATAATATTGAACCTTTCCCTCTTGCTCTTTTGAAATCTCATCTTTATTGTTAAAAAAGAATTTATTTCCTTTATATACCTTTAACAATATCGCACTTGTAATTATATTAAATACTTTATCATCTTCATAATTTTTATATATTGTATATAATGAATTTCTATTATACATTATATTTAATTTAAACCTATCTAATTTTTTTGATGTACTATTATGCTTATGATAACAAATTGACTTACTACAAAATTTAACTTTATAACCTAATATCCATAATCTCCAACCTAAATCAACATCTTCAAAATAAGCAAAGTAATCTTCATCAAATCCACCTATGTCTAAAAATACATCTTTTTCAATTAGCATTGCTCCACCACAAGCAAATAATATATCTCTATCTTCACTATATTTTTTATCTGCTTCTTTTATATCTATTCCAAAATCATATTGATAGCCATGCCCATAAAAATTTATACTTCCTCCTGCAAAATCTAGCTTACTTCCATCCCAATTTAATATCTTACTCCCGACACAGACATATTTGTCATTTTCTAATTTTGATTTTTCCAGTGTATCTAACATCTCATTTAACCAATTCTTATCTAATCGCATATCATTATTTATTAAAGCTAAATACTTTCCTTTAGCTATCTTAGCTGCATCATCATTAGGCTTTGCAAATCCCTCATTGGTAATATTTTTTATTATTTTTATTGTTGGGAAATTTTTTTCTGTATAATCTATAGATCCATCTTCAGAACCATTATCAACCATTATTATTTCTATTTTATCCGTTGGATAATTTTGATTAAATATACCATTGAAGCAGTCTTTTAAATGTTCTTTTCCATTAAAATTTACTATTATAAAACTTATTTCTGGGCTGTTCAAATTTATCCCTCTTTCAATATTTTTATTTAGCTAAATTCACTCATTAAATCTTTTAATATTTTTTTTAATTCTTCTTTTTCTTTTTCTAATTTATCTTTTTCTAATACTAGTTCTTCTTTTTCTTCTTCTAATTTATCTTTTTCTAATATTAATTCTTCTTTTTCTTCTTCTAATTTATCTTTTTCTAATATTAGTTCTTCTTTTTCTTCTTCTAATTTATCTTTTTCTAATATTAGTTCTTCTTTTTCTTCTTCTAATTTATCTTTTTCTAATATTAATTCTTCTTTTTCTTTTACAATCTTTTCTATATTAATATTTTTTTCATTTAATTCACATTCCAAATTTTTTGTGAGATTTTTACTTTTTTTAACTAGTTCAGAAAGTTTTTTATTTTTTTCATAAACTTCAAAATCCCTATGTAATATTTTCATGCATGGCTCTTCATGTTCATTCATCCATATTGATAAACCTTCTTCATTATATGTTTCAAATATCAACTCATAAACACTATCATTTGTATTAAATATAGGAATTTTTATTTCATGCCACAAATTATCTTCTATTGTTTCTAAATCAATATATGTCGTAGCTTTTATTTCACGTATTTCTTTTTCTACTATACATAATTTCAATGTTCCGGATAATTTTTTATTATAAGTTGCAAATAAACAAGATATACCGCATATATTATCTTCTGTAGAACTAAATTGGTATTCAAATTTATTCCCTTTACATATTTTAGGGGAAGGCTTTTGAGATTTATCATTTATAACAAAACTGTTTATATATTTCTTTTCATTTAACTGTGAATTTATAAGTAAGTTAACCATTTCTATTAAACTTAAAATTTTATTATTTTCATTTTTATCATTATTTTTATATAGTTTAAAATAGTCGTTAACCTTTTCAAAATAATATTTTTCATCATCTGTATTTTTACTTATAACAATTACATTTCTATATCCATTAGTTACAGATTTATCATTTTCATAAAAATTTTCATTATATATCTTATCAATAAGATAATGTAGATTAAAAGTATTTGGTATTTTTATCAAAGATGCTTTTATAATATTCATAAATAGCCATTTATAGATATCTCCAGATTGAAAATAAGTATAATTTAATTTTTGCTTTTTTAATATATTATCTAATTCATTCATATTAGGAAGACCATTTTCTATGTGTTCTTTTAACATAAAGTGATCTTGTTTAACTATATTAATTAAAAATTCATTAAAAATATTTTCAGCCATATAGTTTTCTTCACTATAAAAAGGAGCTGTTAGTATTACGTATTTTTTTGTCACTCTGTTTAATTCTTTAATAAATTTTTCTCTTTGATCTGGTTTAATATGTTCTAAAGTATCATTTGTTATAACAAAATCAAATGTATTATTCGGAAAAGGTATATTTTCTCCATTTCCTTTAATATATTCAGGAAAATCGTACCCATCCATTACATCTAACACATGGCACTCTTCTTCAGGCAAAAATTCCTTTATTAATAATTTTTTTTCTCCATATCTGTCTTGTCCAGCCCCTCCAATATCCAAAATAGATACTTTTTCATTGCTAATTTCCTTGTATATGTTAATTATTCTCTTCACGGTTTCATATCTTTGATATTGATCAAAGTAGCAAGAAGTTAATTCCAAAATATCATCTCCTTAGATATTCCATTCACATTTCAATCGTATTTTTCCATATTCAACTATATTACTTTCTACAATGTGAAACCAATAATGTTTTTCTCTAAAATCAAAAGGAATTTGGCAACTTTCATCAAATAAGGCTACGGTTAAATAGTACTTATCTTTTAGAAATGGATTATTTTTTATAGTTACACTAAACATATTATTCTTTTTTAAATCTGTCATTACTAATCCATTTTGTTTACTATTTGGACCGCTTAAATGAACTCCTTCTTCCGTATATATACCAAATCCAAAAACAGCTTCATCTGTTTTTTTGTTCATATCAAATTCAACATTTATTTTTATATCTTCTCCAGTTTCAAATATATTTTTTATATGCCCTTTTACATCAGAAAAATATACTTTTTTTATTTGTAAGTCCTTATTTCCATGCCAAGTAGAACTATCATTAGCATATTTAGGATCTTGATGTAAATCTAAATCATGATTAATTTTTTCTACATCAAAATTCCCTTTATTTTCTATCTCTTTTTCTATTTCTTCTTTATCATCACTATTTGAATAAACTAGTTTAAGATACAAACCTATCATTTGCTCTGGACTACCTTCTAAAAGATATCCTCCTCTTTTGATAAAAAAAGTCCTGTCACAGATTTTCTTTATAATACCCATATCATGTGAAACAAAAATAATAGTTTTTCCATTCTTCTTAAAGGATAGTATTTTTTGTATACATTTTTTTTGAAAAGCTTCATCTCCAACAGCTAAAACTTCATCTATAACTAATATATCCGGATCTACATTTACAGCTACAGCAAAAGCTAACCTCATATACATACCCGATGAATAATTTTTAACTGCGGTATCCATAAATTCCTCAATTTCTGCAAATTCAACTATTTCTTTATACTTTTTATTTATATCTTCTTTACTTATTCCCAGTATAGATCCATATAAGTATACATTTTCTCTACCCGATAAATCAGGTTGAAATCCAGCTCCTACTTCTAATAACGAGGATACCTTCCCTTTAACTATCACTTCTCCACTATCCGGATACAATATTTTAGATATTAATTTTAATGATGTACTTTTCCCTGTTCCATTTTCACCTATTATCCCTATAGTCTCACCTTTTTTTATTTTAAACGAAACATCTTTTAATACTTGGTATTCTTGTACCTCTAATTTATTTCTATTTAAAATTTTATTTATAAACTTTTCTTTTATTGAATAACTTTTATTTTGATATATTTTAAAATGTTTACTTACATTTTTAAATTCAACTAAAATCATTTGATTGCACCTTTTTCAATTTTTAAATTTCTTCAGCAAAAGATTTTTCTATTTTACCAAAGATATACTGTCCAATAAAAATAAATATTACACTATATAACACAAGTCCTATTGTATAAGAGTAGGGTGGTATTGAATTATTCATTATTATTTCTCTTATAGACTGAATTACTAGTGTCATGGGATTTAATAATATAAATTTTTCATACTGCTTTGGTATCAAATCTATGGGATATACTATAGGAGTAATATAAAACCAAGCCATAAATATTATTTCTATAAAGTGTGAAACATCTCTATATAGTACATTTAAAGATGCTAAAGCTAAAGATATTCCAATTGTTATACTCAACATTAATAATAATATTATTGGTAGAAAAATTAAACTTACACCAATTTTTATTTTAAATATAAATAAAGATAAAAATAAAACTAGTAGTGTTATTAGGAAATTTACAAAATTAGACATTATTTGAGAAAGCGGTACTATTTCTCTAGGAAAGTACACTTTCTTTATTAAAGCTCCATTTGATACTATTGAATTAGTACTACCTTGTATTGATCCTTGAAAAAATGTCCACGGCAAAAGACCCGATAAAACAAATACTGTAAAATTCGGAACTGTAATCTTCATTACATATTTAAATGCAAATGTATAAACAACTAACATCATAAGTGGATTTAAGAAAGACCAAAAAAAACCAATCATAGAATTTTTATATTTAAGTTTTAGTTCTTTTATCGTGAGATTTTTGAATAATTCTCTATACTCCATTATTTCTTTTAATTTTTTTAACATTTATTTCACCTTTTCAATCACTTTCTTGTAATTTTAAATAATAAACAAGTAGAGGAAATTAAATTGAATTTCCTCTTTTAAACTTATTTATCATTATACATTTTATTGTAATACTCCATATACTCACCAGAAATTATATGTTCCCACCAATCTGCATTATCTAAATACCACTGAATAGTCTCTTTTATTCCTTCTTCAAAAGTATACTCAGGTTCCCATCCTAGTTCTGTTGTAATCTTTTTATTATCTATTGCATACCTTCTATCATGCCCTAGTCTGTCTTGTACATATTTAATTAATTCTTCTGACTTTCCAAGTGTATCTATTATAATTTTAACTATTTCTATATTTGCTTTTTCATTATTTCCACCTACATTATAAACTTCTCCTAATTGACCTTTATGAAGAACTGTATCTATAGCTGCACAGTGATCTTTAACATGAAGCCAATCTCTGATTTGCATTCCATCCCCATATACCGGTAAATCTTTTTCATTTAAACAATTTGCTATCATAAGAGGTATTAACTTCTCTGGAAATTGATACGGTCCATAATTATTAGAACATCTAGTTATATTAATTGGTAATTTAAATGTTTCACTATAAGCTCTAACGATCATATCTGATGATGCTTTTGATGATGAATATGGGCTATTTGGAGATAAAGGCGTTGTTTCTGTAAACATACCAGTCTTTCCTAATGCGCCATATACTTCATCTGTAGAAACTTGAAGGTATTTAACGCCTTCTTTATACATCGGATATCCTAATTCATCTTTTCCTATCATCCAGTTATTCTTTGCTATATCAAGAAGTATTTGAGTTCCTAACACGTTAGTTTTTACAAATATTTCTGGATCTTCTATACTTCTATCTACATGAGATTCTGCTGCAAAATTTATTACACAATCTATATTTTCTTTTTTAAATATATTTTCAATTAACTCTTTATCAGTTATAGATCCTTTAATAAATCTATAATTTTTATTCTCTTCTATTCCTTTTAAGTTTTCTAAATTTCCTGCATAAGTAAGTAAATCTAGATTAACTATTCTATAATCATCGTATTTATTAATCATATATCTAACAAAGTTAGAACCTATAAATCCTGCTCCACCTGTAACTAATATATTCTTCATCTACTTATCTCCTTTGTACTCAAATGGTAAATCTAAATCTTTAAACAATGGTTGTTTCTTATCTTTTTCAGAAAGAAGAATCTTATCTATTCCATCTAAAGGCCACTCTATATTTATATCTGGATCATTCCAAAGTACTCCTCCGTCATATTCTGGAGCATAGTAATCTGTACATTTATAATTAAACACTGCTTCATCTGATAAAACTAAGAATCCATGTGCAAATCCTTGTGGAACATAAAACTGTCTTTTATTTTCTTCACTCAGAATTACACCTTCCCACTTTCCATATGTAGGAGAGTTTTTTCTTAAATCTACTGCCACATCGAAAACCTCACCCTTAGTTGCTCTAACTAGTTTTCCTTGTGTATGTTTAGTCTGAAAGTGAAGTCCTCTTAAAACTCCTTTTGAAGATTTGGATTCATTATCTTGTACAAATTCCATATTAAGTCCTGCTTCATTGAAATCATTCTTGTTGTATGACTCCATAAAATATCCTCTATTATCTCCAAATACATTTGGCTCTATAATATATAAACCTTCTATACTCGTTTTTATAAATTTAAAGTTTCCCATAATTTCACCTCTTTATATTCCATTAGCTATATCTTCTAAATACTTACCGTAATCAGTTTTTAAAAGTGGTTTAGAAAGCTCTAGCAATTTTTTTTCATCTATATATCCAAGTCTATAAGCTATTTCTTCAAGACACGCTATATATAGACCTTGTCTTTTTTGAACTGCCTCTACAAAATTACTTGCCTCTAAAAGTCCACTATGTGTTCCTGTATCAAGCCAAGCCATTCCTCTACCGAATAATTCTACTTTAAGGTTCTTTCTTTTTAGATATTCATTATTTACACTAGTTATCTCGACCTCTCCTCTATCCGATGGTTTTACAGTCTTAGCTATTTCAACAACATCATTGTCATAAAAATATAGACCCGGAACAGCATAATTCGACTTAGGCTTGTCTGGTTTTTCTTCTATTGATAATACATTTCCTTTATCATCAAAATCAACGACTCCAAATGATGTTGGATTTTTGACATAATATCCAAATATAATAGCGCCTTCCTCTATTGAGGCTGCTCTTTTAAGTATTTCACTGAAGCTTTGTCCATAGAATATATTGTCTCCTAAAACTAAAGCTACATTCTCATCTCCTATAAAATTTTCTCCTATTATAAATGCCTCTGCTAAGCCATTCGGTTTTTCCTGAACCTTATATTCAAATGATATTCCTAAATCTGATCCATCTCCCAAAAGCTCTTTATACATAGGTAAATCTCTAGGTGTTGATATTATAAGTATTTGCTTTATACCTGCAAGCATAAGTACAGATATAGGGTAATATATCATAGGTTTATCATATATAGGTAATAATTGCTTCGATATTGATTTTGTTATAGGATAAAGTCTTGTACCTGATCCTCCAGCTAGTACTATCCCTTTCATAGTTACCTCCATTTATTTAAAAATTTATGTATTCATAAAATTTCCATTCTATTACATTGTATATTAAAATGTAACTTTATTCAATAAAATAGCCCATAAAAATACAAAACCACCTTCCATTAACTAGGTGGTTTTTGTGTTTTTATATTGTTTAATCTACAGCCTTAAGTATCTCTTTAGATGAATTTATTTTGTTTACATCTGCTTGTGTAAGTGTTATGTTAAATCTATCTTCGACATAACCTTCCGGAAGGTCTTTTACTCCTTTTAATAAACTTTCTTTTTTCTCATTTAATTCATTATTCATTCTCGATACTTTTTCTTCTGTATCAACTATTTTTTGAAGATATGGTTTTGCTTTATCGAACTCTTTATTATTTATATAATCTCCAGCTATACTGTAGTTGACTCCTATAACATTTGTGTATGTATAGTCATTTAATGGATGGTATTCTTCTAATTTATCAACTACTTCCAATGCTTTGTCCGTTTCTCCAATTCTAAAATAATATTGTGCCGCATTAGTTAATACTTTATAATTAGTCTCATCAAGTTCTAATGATTTTTCTACATTTGATTTAGATTCTTCAAATAGTTGCTTAGATTTTTCATCTTTAGCCATATGCAGTTGAGTATTTCCTAAATCAAATTTGTAACTTGCTTTAAACGGATCTAAAGTAGATGATGTTTTAAAGTACTTTGAAATACTCTTATAGTCTTCATCTTTTAATTCTTCTTTATTTACTATATCTATAGCCTTTTGTGAATATACAGATGCAAGGCTATTCCCTAGTGATGATACCATCACTATAAGTGTTAGTACAGTAAGTAAAGCTTTCGGCAAACTAATTATATCCTTCTTTTTCTTAGGTTCTTCATAAGCATATTGTTTTTGTAAAGAAAGTATTATTCCGAGTATTATCCAAAGAATAGCTGCATAAGCTCCTAGAGACATGTCAAAATCTATAAAGCTATGTGCTATAAGTGCTATTGCTGCAGTAAATATACAGACTAATCTATTCTTTAATTTATCATCGTCAATTTTTATATACGTTTTGTAAGTAGCTATAATCAAAGATAAATATATTCCAATCAGCGAAATCAGTCCTAGTGTTCCTATATCAGTCCATACCTGCATTATATAGTTATGCGCTTGTTGCGTAGTATATTCGTATGTCTTATACTGATTGTATAAGGCAGCCCACGCACCTCCTCCAGCTCCTAATATAGGATGTTGTTTTACCATTTTTAGTCCATCTTTATAGAATACTCCTCTTTCTACAACGGTAAAACTTTTAGCATTAATAGACTGTATTCTTTGCGATATGCTTTCCGGTAAGAATTTGGTTAAAGCACCAGTAAAGAAGCCTATCACTCCTAAAACCGCTATAAATATTAAAGCAGTCATTATAGGTTTTTTCTTGAATTCAATATTAGAAAAGACTTTGTCCAGCAATAAAGATACTCCAACAGAAGTTATTATCCCTATAAATATAAATATCCAACCTTTTGAAGAGGGTGTTGCTATATTATTGTATATACTTGAAAATGTAATACCAAATGATATTATTATTGATATAGTGCTTAATGCAACATTTTTAAATCCTTTATTTCTTAATAAAATCAACATTATACATCCGCATACCGGAAGTAATATCCACGCTCCTCTTGAATAAGAAAATATAAATCCTAAAAATATTAAGTATCCTATACCGTTTAATATATTCTTTGTTATTCCTTCTTTATCACAAATCTCACTCATTGTTAAAAATAACATTACAAGCATATATGCACCAAATGTATTGTGATACTGAAAAGTTGAATTAATCATTCCAGCTTGAAATGCGCCTTCATATGTAAAAGTTTGAAAAGCACATCCAAATCCTATTATACTTACAGCCGCTCCACTCAATATCAATATAATATTTAAGAAGCTTATGTCAAATGTATTTTTCATTTCATAACTTATCGATATAAACAGTAAAAAATACGTTAAGTTCTTAGTTGCTTCATATGTTGCTAAATCTTTATTAAATGCAAAAAAACAAGTTATTATATATAAGGATATAAATAATATAGAAAAATACTGAAGTCCTGAAAACATTATTAATCCATCTTCTTTTCTTACATTTTTGATTATAGATATAAGTGATACTACCCCTATTATTAAACTTGCAATATACATATCTTTTTCAAAGTATAAACCTCTAAAAAAAGGTAACGAAAAAATAATTATTGCGTATATATATAGCATTTTATTAATAAGAATATTTTTTTTATTTTTTTGAATATCCATTTCAACCCCTCCATTTGTTAAATATACACAATGTTATTTTATATTAAAGAAAAACTAAATTCAATTGAAATTTTCCAAAATAAAAAAGCTGATGGATTATCCATCAGCTTTTTTTATTTAATTAATGAATTTCTATTACTCTAGCTTCTTTTCCGTCTTCTAGTATTATATCAACTACAGTTCCTTCTGTTACATTAGATAATCTCTTCTTCTCATCTTCTTTGTAGATTACACTATCATTGTTAACTTTATAGTAAGTTCCATTTGATACTAATTGGATATAATCTCCATCTTTATCGTAAACAGTACCACTTACACTTGTAAAATCAGTACCTGTTGTAGATATTATATCTAATTCACCATCAGATTTAACTTTTACTACATATCCATTTTCATCACCAGATACAGTTCCATCTCCAAGAGATCCGTCTAATTCATAATCTTTAACTTCTCCACCTTTTAATGCAACTTTAACATATCTGTCTTCGCCTTTTTTCCAAGTATCTATTACATAAGCAGCTTCTTCATCATCAGCTGTTCCAGCTTTACCATCTAAGAATAACATAGCCTCTATTTCATCTTTAGAGTCTTTAAATACATAAGCTTTTGTATTAGCCTCTACAGTATCTTCTTTAAGATTTTCCCACTTAACTAAGCTTAACTCATCTTTGTCAGCAGTAATAGTATTGACAGTTGTTGCATCTTCTTCAGAAATTAATATAGAATCTTTACTTACTGATAAAGTTCCGTCTGCTACTGTTTTTATAGAATCTTTACCATAGTCTCCAGATGCAATATCAACTAATGTAGTAGCTACAGTTAATTCCCCTTCAGCTATTTCTCCATCTTTATTTAATGATATTTTGATGAAATCTCCTGCAACAGTTACGTTACTTACTTTTGTTAATTTTTTGAAATCATCATCATCTTCAAAAGTATAAGTTAATTCTTTATCTAGTGAAGGAACATAAACTTTGATTTTATCTCCATCTGCATATGCTTTAGTTACTACAGCATATAAATCATCTGAAGTTGATTTAGCATCTGTTGATAGGTAAATAACTCTTCCTGCTATATCAGTTACAGCAACTACTTCTTCCTCATCAGCATCTTCTAATTTAGAATTAGTTGTATCATATTCATCAGCATATCTGTAGATATCGTCACCTTTGTTTAAAGAGAATGCTGTAACTACAGGTTCAGCTGCATCACTATAATCTTTAGTTAATTTATATTCTTTATCTGCTATTTCTATTCTATCGTCTTTAGTCTTAGTTAATTTTCCTTTTATTTCGTTATTTTGAACTACAGTAACTATAGCGTAGTCGTCTCCATCTATCTTAGTTTTAGCAGCATATACAACATTGTTTGCTTTGATATCTTTTAACTCTAAAGCTTTTCCGTTAACATCTCTTATTATGAATTTGTCAAAATCATCGTCTAAGTTTACAGTTTCATTGTCATCTTTTCCTATGATACCTGTTATTTCTTTAGTATCTGTATCTACTTCTGTAACTATCATACCATTAGCTACATCAGCCTTCATTACATCAGCAAATACTATTTCATTATTTTCAACTATAAACTTACCTATCATTCCTTTTTCTACTTTGCTGTATACAGTACCATTAACAACTTTTTCTTCTTTTCCTGTTACATAAGCTGTTCCGTCTGCATCATATGTGTCATCTAATACAAGTAACTCTACATCATTACTTGCAACATCCGTTACTACATCTAAAGAAGTAGTTTCATTTCCATCTTTTTGCATGAATATAACTTCATCATCATCATTTACATATACTTTTACTTTTAATCCCATTAATTCATCTGTATTTAATCCATCTTTTACTTCTACTGTTTCTTTGTCATTTTTATCTAATTCATTTTTAACAAAGTCAGTATCATCTTTTGTAGCAGCAAATCTAGCTTCATCTGAGTCTAATTTTTCATCTAATCTTGTATTTCCAACTAATCTTACATTTTTGTATTCTTTTACTTCTAATTTATCTTCTAAAAGAGTTGTATCTGACTCGTAGAATTTAACTGAGTCTCCTTCATATTCCTTAACTTTAACAACTTTAGAATCTAAAGCATTATCTACAAGTAACGCAACTACTCCTCTATCTGCTTTACCAGCAGCATCTGCAAATTTAGCTCCATCAGTTATTCCAGCATCAGCAGCTTTTGAAACATAGTTTCCTGGCCAAGATCCTGCTAAGAATTCATCTTTATATCCTAATGCTCTAACAAGCATAGTTACAGCTTCAGCATAAGAAACTTCTTTAGCTGGTTGGAATGTTCCATCTGGGTATCCAGATAATAATCCTTGACCTTGAGCTACATTGATGTATCCTGCAGACCATCTTGAACTTTCAACATCAGAGAACTTAGTTGATCCTTTAGCTGCATCAGCTGCAGAACCAAGTCCTAAAGCTTCAACTAATATTTTAGCGAATTGCTCTCTTGTAACTTTCATTTCTTCATGGTATTTTCCATCTTCCATACCATTAACTATTCCAAAAGCATTTAATCTTTCAACTGCTTCTGCAACCTTCTTATCTGTATCTTTATTCATCTCTGGAGCTGCTGCGAAAGCTGCACCCATAGATCCGAATGCTAATGCACCAGCTAATGCTACTGAAAGAACTTTTTTAGTATTCTTCATTCTTGTATTCCTCCCTTAATTTATGTATCATTCCTATTTTTTATAAAAATAGTATTAATTTCTTATACATGAAAATTATACCACTGTAAATTTTACCAGTCAATGTTCAAAGTTATTTTGTAACCTTTTTGTAATAATCAGTAATTTTTTTGTAATATTAGAAAATATTACATTTTATTTACATGGATAATTTTTCTTATATCTTTACAAAAGTAATTATATGCTAATTTATGAAAAAAATCCATTACAAATATATTACAAAAAAGAGTTGTTTTGTAATATATTTGTTATATTTTTCTTCTATAGGTTACATTTACTACATTTCACTTTCTTTATACATTGGTAAATTTATCATGTTTAATTTGATTATTTTCCAATTTTATTGCTTCGATTTCTTTAACTCTATTCAGATATATAATGTTTATATCTCATATTCTAAAATTTGTTTGATATTATTTAGTAGATATTTTTTCACCTATACAATCTATTCATTTTTATTAAAACTTTCTATTAAAATGTTAGTGAATGCTTTTAGATATTTTGACTACTATAACTTAGGTTTTATCGTTTAATAATGCGTCAAGAAATTTATGTATCTGACCGTAAGGAGTTCATAAATTTTAGAATTATTAATAAGATAAAATCTTAGTTATATTCAAAATATCGTTGTATTCACGGTATTTTAATAGGAAGTTTTTAATTACCCATATACTAAAAAAAGAGCGGTATAATATAGAAGTTAACTTCTATATTATACCGCTCTTGATTATCTCTACTTTGTAGCAGCCTTTATAAATTCTCTAAATAATGGATGTGGTCTTGTTGGTCTTGATTTGAATTCTGGATGGAATTGTCCAGCAACGAACCAAGGGTGATCTTTATGCTCTACTATTTCAACTAATCTCTCATCTGGAGATATTCCTGATATTATAAGTCCTGCTTTAGTTAATACATCTCTGTACTCATTATTGAACTCGAATCTATGTCTATGTCTTTCATATATTAACTCTTCTCCATAAGCTTCATATGCTTTAGTATCTTTATATATCTTACATGGGTAAACTCCAAGTCTCATTGTTCCTCCCATATCCTCAATATCCTCTTGATCTTCCATTAAAGCTATAACTGGATATTTAGTTTCTGGGTTAAGCTCTGATGAATGAGCTCCATCTAATCCTACAACATTTCTTGCAAAATCTACTACTGATAATTGCATTCCAAGACATATACCGAAGAAAGGAACTTTGTTCTCTCTAGCGTACTTAGCAGCAGCTATCTTTCCTTCTACTCCTCTATCTCCGAAGCCTCCTGGAACTAATATTCCGTCAGCTGATTTTAATATCTCATCTGCATTCTCATTAGTTACATCTTCAGCATTTATCCAATCTATATCAATCTTAGCGTCATTGTGTATTCCAGCATGCTTTAAAGATTCTGCTACAGATATATATGCATCTTGAAGCTCTACATACTTACCTACTAAAGCTATCTTAACAGTCTTTTGAAGATGCTTTTCCTTCTCAACTATTTCAATCCAGTTAGTAAGATCATGATCTTTAGCATCAAGCTTAAGTTTGTCCACTACTAATTGATCAAGTCCTTCATCTTTAAGCATTAAAGGAATGCTGTATAAAGTCTCTGCATCTAAGTTTTGGATAACATGATCTGGCTTTACATTACAGAATAATCCAATCTTCTTCTTCATATCTTCTGATATAGGTCTTTCTGATCTACATACTAATAAATCTGGTTGAATACCTATACTTCTAAGCTCTTTAACTGAGTGTTGTGTAGGCTTAGTCTTTAACTCTCCTGATTTAGCAAGGTAAGGAACTAGAGTTACGTGGATATACATAACATTATCTTCACCTGCATCGTACTTAACCTGTCTTATAGCTTCAAGGAATGGAAGTGACTCTATATCTCCTACAGTTCCTCCGATTTCAGTTATAACTACATCTACGTTTGATTCTTTTCCTACTTTATATGCTCTATCTTTAATAGCATTAGTTATATGAGGTATAACTTGAACTGTAGCTCCAAGATAATCTCCTCTTCTTTCCTTATTAAGAACTGACCAGTATATCTTTCCTGTTGTAACACTTGAATGCTTTCCTAAGTTGATATCTACGAATCTTTCATAATGTCCAAGGTCAAGATCTGTCTCTGCTCCATCTTCAGTTACGAATACCTCTCCATGTTGGTAAGGGGACATAGTTCCTGGGTCTATGTTGATATATGGGTCGAACTTTTGAATAGTTACATTAAGTCCTCTAGATTTTAAAAGTCTTCCAAGTGAAGCTGCTGTTATTCCTTTTCCTAATGAAGATACAACTCCACCAGTTACGAATACATACTTAGTTGCCATTGTTTTCCTCCTTGTATTATATATATTTAATAATTATCAATTTTTCCTTAAAAAAGGGGTAGGTCGCCCTAGGAAAAGGGCGACCTACCATCTATTAGAAACCACCCTTTTAGGGTCAGGCTTTTAAATTTTCTTTTTTAAAATAACTATTCTATTGTATCATCACTTATTTAATATTTCAATAGATTTTTTTAATTGTTTATCCATTTTATCTGAAGTTATACATTTTGCAAATTCTTCATTTATCTTACTTAAAGTAGTTAAATCCGCTACTCCATATGGATAGATTCCGTTATCCCCTTGGAACTTCTCTACAGCCTTAAATGTAGAATCTTGATATACTCCTTTAGGATCATTTATATCATATCCCATGGCCTCAAGTCTCTCCTGAACCGCCAATACCTCAAGCCCAGCATCACCTTGAGATAGCTTACTATCTTTATTAAGCTCCATAAGCTTATCTACATCTATATCGTATCTATCACAATCTATATCTGGAGTAACACCAGTACCATCTATACTTCTATCAGAAGGAAGATAGTATTTTGCTATTGTAAGCTTGATGCTCTCTCCATTCTTCAAAGGAAGAACAGTTTGAACAGTTCCCTTACCATATGTAGTCTTACCTATTAAAGTTCCAGACTTAGTATCCTGTATAGCACCAGATAATAACTCAGATGCCGACGCTGAGTTTTTATCTACTAAAACAGCCAATTTATCAAATGCAACCTCACCTTTAGAATAATGGTTGATAACCTTGTCTTTTGCATCACGTACTATAACAACCTTTCCCTTTGGCACAAAGTGCTTCGATACTTCAACAACAGCAGATAAACTTCCTCCAGGATTTCCCCTTAAATCAAGAACTGCCTTATTAATACCTTGCTTCTTAAGATCATTAACTGCAACTTCCACTTCATCCTCTACATCAGTTGTGAACTGAGATATCTTAATATAACCAATATCACCTTCTATTACTCTATACTTAACAGACTTTATCTTTATCTCATCTCTTTTTATATCTACTTTAAATTCATTACCATTTCTAGATATAGTAAGATTTACATTAGTTCCCTTATCTCCCTTTATCTTATTGATAACTTCTTTGACATCCTTAATTTCTCCAAGTCTTTCACCTTCTATTCCAACTATTATATCATCAGGCATAAGACCAGCCTTTTGAGCTGGAGAATCTTCTATAGGCTCTATAATTTTAAGCTTTCCATCTCTAACACCTATTAAAGCACCTATACCAAACATCTTTCCTTTAACAGACTCGCTAAAACTCGCATTAGTCTCCTTGTCCATATAAATACTATGCTTATCTAACTTTTCAAACATCCCCTTAATAGCCGCATCATAAAGCTCATCCTCAGTAATTTCCCCAGCATAATTATTCATTACATACTTCTTAACAGCATTAAAAAACTCCTCATTCTTAGAAAAATCATCAGCAAAAGCAATGTTTGTAATCAAAACCATTACAGTTACTAAACTACATATAAATCTACTCATTTTTTTCATCTTCTCACCCTTTTTCTGTTTAAACTTATTAAAATATTGACTAAATAGTGGTATTTCAATACTCTTCATTCTATTTTTAACAAACTCATTAAAAATGGGGTTTATTTAAATGTTAGCTACTTTTTTGTTGACTTTTTCCTATGGAACTTAAATTGTGACGTTGAAATATCCGTCAAAAAACTTCTGTGTCTGACCGAAGGGAGTTTCAGAAGTTTTAGGATATATCATAAGTCATAATTTTTAGTTCTATGAAAAAGTCGACTAAGTAGCGGTATTTCAATAAGCTCCATTTTTCGCTCAACCACCTAAACCAAAATCATTACCAATATTTACCTAATATTTTCATGTAAAATAATTCAAAATACCCTTTCATTATAGCATAGTTTTACGATATCCTATATATATACTACAAATTGAAAAGGAGGTAATAAAATGAAAAAAAAAATTATATGTCTAACATTCATAATAACACTAATATGTGGTACTCTAGCATTCTCAAGTGGGTACTCTAAGTCCATAACTGCTTATTTCTCAAACATAAAAGTATCCTTAAACGGAAAGACTATCAGCTTCTCAAACGAACCTTTTATATACGCAGGCTCTGTATACGTTCCTCTAAGAGACGTATCAGAAAGTCTTGGAGTAAATGTAGCTTGGGATGATAGAAATAAGACTGTTTATATGCATAATGATTCAAGCTTAGGAAATACTAACAGCTCATACGAAATAGAAATGCTAAAGAATCAACTCAAAGCTAAAGATGCTGAAATTGACAGACTTAAAAACGACGATGACGACGATGACGACGAAGATTTAGAAGACTTAGAAGATAAACTAGATGATGATTACGATAAGTACACTAAAGGATATGGAACTCTAAAGTTTAAATACGACCTGTCAGAACTTTCTAATGGAGATATCAAGGTTAAAATGACTGGAGATTTCGAAAGAAGTTCTAAATATTGGAATGACCGTGACGATTCAGAATTTAGAGACTTCATAGAAGATGAAGTATGTGATGAAATAACAGATGATTTTAAAGAAGATATTCAAATATACGTATACGACGAAGATGACAAAAAATGCGCTGAGTATGAATACGACTATAGTGATAGAGAACTAGACAAAGAATACGAATATTAAAAAAGCTGCTCATTTGAACTGCCCCTTGTCAAGTAGACAGGGGGCAGTTCATTTCGAGTAGTTTTTATATTTATTTTAAATTATTTTTTATCCAATTCTGTATATCTTTCTCATCCTTTTTACCCTCTGCCACTTCTAACGCTATTTCTATCAATTTTTCTTAAGTATATTCATTTTTTCACTACTAAGATTTAGCAAGTTCCTCCAAAGCTTTCTTGTTCTCTTGTATTACCATATCCATTAAGTTTTCCAGTTCATCAAATCTTTTATTAAAATCATCATTCGTTTTACTAAGTAAATGTAATATTTTTTATTCCATAATTTTACTACCATCCTCACAAATCTAATACTATAATTATATCATATATATATCCATCTATATTCATTGGTTAAATACCCCTTATATCTTTTGCATATCCACACAACCTATAAGTGCTTTAATTCAAAATAAGGCTTATTCAAATGTTAGTGGATGATTTAAATGTTTTTAAATAAAAAACAGTTAATACATTCACGGTATTTTAATAAGCCTCATTTTTGCTTAAACACTATAAAATCCCCTTTATCTTATCCCTATTTAGTTGTACAATCTATATTATGAAAGGAGATGTTCTCTTTGGACTACAACAACCTAACCTTAAAAGGAAACGACAGCACAATAAGAACTCTATTCTTCACAGACTCTCACGTAAGTGGAAGAAATCCTAGAAGTAGAAAAGACAACTTCTTAGATACAGTTCTAGACAAGCTGACTCAAATAAATGATATAGCAAAAAATAAAAACTGTGACTTTGTACTGTTCGGAGGAGACTTATTCGATAACCCAAGTGTCTCAAATGCCGTAGCTGGAAGAACAGCAAAAATACTTAGAGAATTTAATAAATTAATAGGAATAGCCGGAAACCACGACCTTTTCGGTAACAACATAGACAACATAAAATCAACCCAACTAGGTTTATTCGAAAAAGCGGGACTTATAGACCTACTCTACAAAGGAGAAAAACTCATAATAACCAAAAATGACCTTAAACTACAACTAACAGGGACACCTTCTCACTTTGGTATAGACCACGACGATATAAAAGAAGACTACATTGTCGATACTAAAGATGCAGACAAAGCCATACACATAATACACGGCATGCTTATGGAAAAGCAATTAAACCCCCATATGACAGTAGTTACAATAGATCAAATAAAAGAAACAAAAGCCGACCTAACCCTAACAGGTCACTACCACGCTGGATTTGATCCAATACAAATAGAAGGAAAATACTTCTCAAACCCAGGATCACTGTCCAGAGTATCATCAGATAGAAATGAAATCAAAAGAAAAGTAGGAGTATTATATATAGAAGTATCTAAAACTAACATAAAGCTAGAATTCATACCTCTAAAACAAGAAAAAGGCGAAGACGTACTAGATAGATCTCACATAGAAGGCTCACAATACAAAGAAATCCAAATAGAAGAATTTATGAGAGAAATCAAAGTAGCCTCAACAATAGAATCAATGGACATAACCAGCATAGTAAAAAAAATCGCAACAAATAAAGAACTAGAAAAAGAAGTAGTGGATTATGCCCTTACAAAGCTATCTATAGCAGAGGAAAGTTTATCAAGTGAATAGTAAAGTTAATTTATAATGTTCTTTATGAATTTATATTTATATTTTTTATTCTCTATTAATCAACCATTTTAAATTTTATTTTTATATTAACTACTAAATAACTATACTGTGATATTTAACCTAATATATCTGAAAATGATGGTTGTTAAACTGTTAGTGAATGTTTTTAATATTTTTTAATAAAACTTGTATTTTGACGTTGAAATATCCGTTAAAAAAGTTCGTTGTCTGACCGTAGGGAGTTTAGAACTTTTAGGTTATTTCATAAGGCAAAATACTTAGTTTTATAAAAATATTTAACATATGAGCGGTATTTTAATAAGTATCATTTTCGGCTAAAGCACAGTACAAAAACAAGGAGGCTTTAGAATTGAAATTTATAAAACAACTCCACATTCAAAACTTCCAAAGCCATAAAGACACCACCCTAGATCTTTTAAACGGCCTCAACACAATAATAGGCGAATCCGACAAAGGAAAATCAGCCGTAATAAGATCCATAAGATGGGTTATACTCAACGACCCACAAGGAAACAATATGGTAAGGCAAGGAACTAACGAATGTAGCGTAACACTAACCCTTAATGATGAAACTAAAATAACTCGTACAAAAAAACTGAGTGGTAAAAAGAAAATAGTTTCTAAAAATACGTACAAAATAGAATACCCAAATGGTGATATATCAGAAAACGAAAACTTCGGAGTAGACTCTATACCAGAAGTTCTAGAAGCCTGTGGCGTTAGCATACTCAAAATAGATAAAGACTTAGTTGAAATACCAAACTTTCTGTTCCAACTAGATCCCCCATTTTTGATATCATCAAACGGATCACAAAGATCAAAAACTATAGGTAAACTTATAAACGCCAACTTATTCGACTCATCAATAAGAGACATAAAAGCAGACATACTAGACATAAACAAAAAAGTAAAAGAAAAATCTAACGAATACGAGATTTTAAACGAAAAAATAAAATTATACGATCACGTAGAAGAAGAAGAAAAAAAACTTTCAAAAATAGCAGACTTTATAGCCCAAGCTGAAAAAACAGAGAAGAGCATAGACTCACTTAAAAGATACATAAGCTCACTACAAAATATAAAATTACAAAAAACAAAATGTACAGAAGTTATAGACAAACTATTCAACATAGAAAAAGCACAAATTAATATAAAAGACTTAGAACTAAAACACAAAGAATCCCTAAACCTTCAAAAATCCTGTGCTTCACTTAAATCTATAACTACAAATAAAAACTTGCTTAAAAACACTATAGATAATTTATCAAACATAGAAGAAGCGGAAAAAATAAACACTAACTTAATCAATACAATAGACAAGCTAAGTAAGATAAAATTACTTAAAAACAAAATAGACTTTTTAAATAACAACAACAAAAACCTAAAAATAACACTTAAAAAACTACAAAACATAGACAATGTAAATGAGACATACTTAAAACTAGAAACCCTAAACTCGAAAACTCAATCTCTACAAAAAATAAATAGAGATCACAATATAATATCAACCGAGAAAACCAAACTAAAAAACAACATAACCAAAATGCCAGATTTTAATAAAATAGAAAAGCTACATACGGACTATGTAAACATACAAGCTAAAATAGAATCACTTAACCAACTAAATACAACCTACAAAGACACAAAACTAAGACTTAAAAAAGGCTCCGACTACATAACAACCGTTCAAACAGGACTAAAAGAATGCACCCAAGCATACTCCGACATGCTTAAAAAAATGGGTAAATGCCCAACATGCTTTAGCGATATCGATGACACGACAGTTCACAATATAATATCAAGCTTATAATTTAAACATAAATAATTGCAGAGTTTTAATAGTATTCTTTATAATTTTGAATCTATGATTTTACGTATCTCAACCCACGAAGTGATATTTAAACAATCATCATTTACATTTCACACGTAACCTAAAAAATTACGCTTGTTGAAATGTTAGCTACTTTTGATTGATATTTTCCTATGAAACTTAGATTATACCGTTAAGATATACGTTAAGAAACTTCGTATGTCTGACCGTAGGGAGTTTACGGAGTTTTAGTATATCTTATAAGGTAGAATCTGTAGTTTTATGAAAATATCGATTAAGTAGCGTTATTTCAATAAGTGTAATTTTGGGCTTAACCACCAAATCAAAAGGAGGATTTTAAAATGAACGAAAGGCAGCTACAAGAACTTAAAGATAAAATAGAAAAAGGCAAAATGACCAAATACAAAGCCGAAACTAGACTTGAGGAACTTGAAAAACAAGAAAAAACCCTAAAAGAAGATATAATATCCCTAGGATACGACCCTGAACAACTAGACCAAATAATATCTAAACTTGAAAATGAAAAACAAGACTTAATATCAAAAATAAACGAGATGCTTCCCGATACCATACCTAATATCTAAGAGGTGATTATATGAGCTTAAATGAAATAAAAGATAAATACGCTCGTTACAGAGACTATATAGTCTACAAAAAAACCATGAAATCAAAAATAGAAGAAGATATGAAAACTATAAAAACTCAAATAGAAAACTTTAGATCCCAAGAGGAAGTTTTCTTAAAAGCAAAGCTTCTCTTAGAGGAAAGTTCCGCATTCGCCCGCGAGCAAGTAAAGCATAAATTCGAAGTAATGGTAACTAAAGCACTTCAATTCGTAACAAGCGAAAACATAGAGTTTAAAATAGAATTTGAACAAAAAAGAGGACGCCCAGAGGCATCCTTTCATGTAATAAGTCAAATAGATGATGATACTCAAATAATAAATACGCCAGAAGATAGTCGTGGCGGAGGCATAATAGACGTAATATCTCTTACTCTTAAGTATTGTATGCTTCAAACACACAAACCATCAATAGAAGGTCCTTTCATCTTAGACGAGCCGGCAAAGCACGTATCAGAAGAATACATCATAAACGTAGGTAAATTTTTAAAAGAAATAAACACAAACTTTAATAGACAAATAATAATGGTTACTCACAATACCCACCTATCCGAAATATCAGATAAAAGATATGTAGTAACCATGAATAATGGAGTGTCTCATGTTAGTGAATACGATGTGGATTGTTAATAATCCACATCAGTTATCCACACTATACACAGGCACCTGTGATTAAGTTTATAACTAATAAACGTATTATTATATGAAAAATATTCACAAATTATTCACTAATCTATCCACAGTTTTATCCACACTATCCACAAAATCTGTGAATATTTAGAAATTTCTTCTTACTTTCTGTTTTTCCATATCTTAGTAATTATAACAGTCATATCATCTTGAGCTTTACCATCTACAAGTTTAAGCGATTCATCTAATATGTGTTTTGCAATCTCTTTTGTACTTTTTTTATCCATATTCTCTATAACTGTGTACAACCAATTTTCTCCTAATTTCTTATCTTTTCCAGCATCTATTATTCCATCTGATACAGTTATTATTATATCTCCTTCTCTCACATTTCTTCTTTCTCTATCTATTTTTATCTCTGATACTATTCCAACCGGAAGTGATGAAGATGATATAACCTCAACCCCTCCCTTATTTCTTTTTATAAAAGATGGGCAGGCACCCATTTTGACGTTCTCTAGATTCCCATTATTCAAATCTATAATATTTAAATCTAGAGTTGAAAATATCTCATCGGAGGATTTTAGCATTAGCATATTGTTGATAGTCTCTATACTTATCTTCTCATCTATCTTCGCTTCTAGCATTTTTTCTAGTATTTCTATTGTAAGTGCCGATTCTTCAGATGCTTTCTCACCCTTTCCCATCCCATCACTAAGTACACTCATATACTTTCCATCTGATATTTCCATATATGTATAGTTGTCCCCAGATATTATATTTCCATCTTTAGATAAGTAAGCTACATCAGTTCTGGCTGTGTACTTCTTGAAATTAACAAGCCTTATATTGCACGTACTATTCATTGACCTACATCCCATTTTATAAGCTGATACCTCTTTTCCCACAGCTCTTGACACAGCCTTGATTAGCTTTTTTTCACATAAATCTCCACTACAGCAGTTATCCCTTTGTATATTTATCTCAAAGTTATCATCTCTTTTAATATAACTTATCTTGTCTACCTTTATATTTTCTTTATCTAGTTCAACTATTATATTGTTTTCCATATCCATATCAAAATCCATACTGTTGTTTATTTCATTTGAAACATTTTCAATAGAATAAGCGATGGACTTTATCTGACTCGATACTAATTTCCTAGTCTCACAAAGCTTCTTATTCCACTTGTAATTTAGCATGAACAAATCAAAATAATGGTTGCATCCCTTTATTACCTCATCAAACTTCATGCAATCTCTTTCAAATTTAGATTTTGCATAATTATTATCTATCATTCCCTCTTCCTCTAGATGATTTAGTATATTCATAAACATGCTATAGGTCTTTGTAAACTTTAGATTCCAACAACTCCTCTTCATAGGACAATCAGAGCAAACATCGTGAGTTACCATATCTACAACACTTGCTATATCTCTTTGATCTAATACCTTGTCCTTGTCTCTAACTTTATCAAAGGTAGCTCCAACTTCTTCATAAGCCTTATATACATCCTTAAGCCTTGTATTCATTATCTCTTTTACCCTGTTTATATAATTAATAGAAGATTCTTCACTACCCAAAACCCCTTTGGTGAATTTCTCTATATACTTCAATCTATCATCAGGTATCATAAGAAATATTAAAGAAGATATAGTTATCTCTCTAAGGGTTAATACAAGTTCAGTACTTCCTCTTGTATATATAGTTATTATACTCCATCCCATAATAAAACCTAATGTAGTTGCATAC
This sequence comes from uncultured Peptostreptococcaceae bacterium, assembly GCA_942492135.1. GTDB lineage: Bacteria > Bacillota > Clostridia > Peptostreptococcales > Peptostreptococcaceae > Tepidibacter_A. Next base: position 88,557 of record CALODI010000007.1, on the reverse strand, counting down.
TTACTTACCTTTCTAAAAAGACCTCCTAAAAGTCCTGAAAATCCATATATCCCTATATACATAGGAGACGATAATGTGTTCATAGTTGTTATTATACCTATAGTTATACCACTTGCCGATCCAAGGGCAGGTCCTGCCTGATACGCCATTATTATTATTATTAAAAATGATAATACATTCTTTAAAGATACCTCAAACAAGCTTATATTAGATATTCCTGTTATCGAAAGAGCTATTATTATAGATAAAGCTATGGTCTCTTCACTCGATATAGTCCTTCTTATAGATCTTTTGAGAATAAGAGGTATACCATATGAATATATATATATAAGAGAAGACACAGCTAGTCCCTCTATTATAGAAACTAATATATCGTATATATATATATTAGTTACCAAAGAATATGTCATACCACTTATAGCAGTTATAAAAAAACCTATAATAGAAATTTTTAAAATATCATCCTCATATTTTGATATAAATGCTGATATGAAATTTATAAAGAAAAGAGTTATTATATACCTTAGAGCATGAGACCCTGTATGACTTAAAATTATACCTGTCGATATAGAAAAAAACACTGGCATCTTATATTTCTCATGAGTACACATATAAATAAAATAAGCTATTCCAAAAGGTCCCAAATTGTCTATTATAACTGCTCGTCCGAGCAAAAATCCTATTACACATAAAAATACTGCTGTATTATCAACATTCATACCCTCTGATATCTCATTGATATATCTTCTCTTATATGAAGATATCTGTGGTCTTTGCATAAAAAAACCTCCCCATCACTTAATACATTTGATTGTATCAAAGCGATAGAAAGGTTTTTGTCATAATGGGTAATATCGAATTTAGAAATTTAAGACATTCTTTTTAGCTTCTGACAAATTAAACCTTCTAAATTATCAAATTCGCTAACAGTTATATCCTTTATTTTTAAATTTTTTATTATTATATCTAAAATTAATGCTCCAGCAGTTATTATATCCGCTCTTTTTGGCTGAAGACCGTTTAAATTCCTTTTTTGTTCTACAGTTAATTCTTTCAAATTACGAAGAGTTTCTTTTATATCCGTGTCTAAAATTACACTCTTATGTATCTTGTCTGTATCGTACACTTTTAAATCTTGGTGTATTGCTGATAAAGAAGTTATAGTTCCTCCAATACCAACTACCTTTCTTATATTAAAATTACTTATCTTATCTATAGTATCCATTATAGTATTTTCTATGTATATTCTAGAATTTTCAAATTCTTGATCGTCTATTGGATCTTTAGTTAAGAATTTTTCAGTTATTCTAAGAGCACCTACATTCTCACTTTTAGTAAACTTTATTCCCTCTGCTTTATTCCCAACTATGAATTCTGTAGATCCTCCACCTATATCTATTACAAGAATATCCTCATCGTCTATTTCTTGTACAACACCTAAAAATCCTAGATCTGCTTCATTATCTCCACTTATTATTTCAACTAAGACTTTACTTTTATCAAAAGCCTTTTGTAAAAACTCTTCCTTATTCTTACTATCTCTAAGAGCAGAAGTTCCCATGGCGTATATTTTATCACAACCATTCTTTCTGGCTATATTTGCAAATTCATGTAACGCATCTACATTTCTATCTATTGCCTCATCTGATATAATTCCTTCTTTATCAACATTTTGGCCTATTCGTGTCGTATTTATATATTTTTGTCTATTGAAAAATTCACCATCTACATAATCTGCCATTAAAAGTCTCATAGAATTAGTACCTATATCTATAGTCGCAATTTTCATTAGTATCCCTCTCTTTTATTAATATCTATATATATAATTTCTCCTGGTTTAACCATTTTAAGTTTTTCTCTAGCTATCTTCTCTATATACTCATCTGTTTTATAGTTTTCAATCTCAGATTTAACTTTTTTTATATTTTCATCTTCTTGTTTTATTTGCTCATTTAAAGACTTTATCTCTTTTTTATATTCTCTTATTACTATTCCTTGATTTATGACACTATAAGTAGACGAGCATAATATGAACAGTACAAATAACTTAAATCCAAATACATATATATTAAACTTCTTCTTTTTAGTTTTTCTATCTTTCATTTCATCCCCCAAATATCATCGTTTTTTAAACTGTTTAAATCCTATATACATTATAACATCAAATATGAAATGAATAGGATATATTATTAGATAATATAGGTTTGTTATTGTGGATATTATAGCTTTTATAAATCTACACAAAAACTTAAGTATATATTTACTCACAGTATTAAAGTAGATTACAACCCCAACTATAAACCCTGTAAAATTATAATATCTAAGATCATAAGAATTAGCTCTATGAAGTATTAAAAAACTTATTAAAGTTATTATTACCCAGAATAGAATATCCTCTACACATCTTATAACCTTATTATTATTGATATTACATCTTATGCCTCTGTAAAAATCGTATATTATTCCCATTAAAATACCACCATAGACAGTCACAAACAGTATATATATCTCTTCAGATGGATACATTATTACTTAAATAGCTTCTTTAAAAAGCCTTCCTCATCTTTTTTAGATATCTTCGAGTAAATTATAGAATTGATACTCCCCTTTATATTTACCATACCTTCTTCTATACTTAGTTTGCCCATGTCTAGGTGTTCACCTTGTATCGATACATCTCCCGAAACAGTTCTTAGCTCTATTTTAGTATCATTAAAAGAGTAAATATGCTCAATACCGCACAAGCTGATTTCTTCTCTATTTCTCATATTAAGTAAATGATCCATAAAAAATCCCTCCATATAAAACTTAATTGATATAGAATTAACTTCTATATATTAAATTTATGAAGGGAACTAAGTATTTATTCTATAATGTCATACATTTCTTTTGCATCATTTTTAAGTACATGCTCTTTTATTTGAGTTACCTTAACAGTGGTAACCTTTTCTCCAAATCTTATCTTTATAGTATCTCCAACACTTAAAACAGTAGAAGACTTAGCTACCTTATCGTTGATACTTATAATTCCCTTATCACAAGCTTCTTTTGCTACAGTTCTTCTCTTTATAAGTCTTGAAACTTTAAGATATTTATCTAATCTCATACTTTACCTCCTATATAAATATATTAAAAAAGTGTGGATTATCCACACTTTTTTTAATATATTATTTATTTACAGTATCTTTAAGACCTTTTCCAGCTTTGAAAACTGGTGCCTTAGATGCAGGTATTTCTATAACTTGCTCTGGGTTTCTTGGGTTTCTACCTTGTCTTGCAGCTCTTTCTCTTGTTTCGAAAGTTCCAAATCCAACTAATTGAACCTTATCACCTGCAACTAATGCTTCTTCTACAGACTTCATAAATGCGTTAAGTCCTGCTTCTGCATCCTTCTTAGTTAATTCACTATATTCAGCCATTTTAGCTACTAATTCAGCTTTGTTCACAGTAACTACCTCCTTATGTATTATCTTTTTATTTAAATTTTAAATAACTCACATAAACTTTTAATTCTAGCTTTTTTTTAGAATTCCTTCTTTACAACGAAGTTTAAATCTATAGTTTAGAGCTTCTTTGCCTTATTCCAAAGTTTATCCATTTCTTCAAGAGTCATATGCTCTAATTGTTTGTTCATTTTTATAGCAGATTCTTCTATAAAGCTAAACCTTTTTATAAATTTCTGTATGGTTTTATTAAGAGCCTGTTCTGAATCTATTTTGAGAAATCTTGCCAAATTCACTACAGAGAATAACAAATCGCCTATTTCTTCCTCTATGTATTGTATATTGCCAAGTCTACTCGCGTCAATAACTTCTTTGTACTCTTCTTGTATTTTTTTGTACACATCATCAATATTGTCCCAATCAAAACCTACAAGAGCTGCCTTTTTTTGTACCTTAGTGGATTTTATAAGAGCTGGAAGAGAGTTAGGTATTCTCTTTAAACTTTCAGTTATAGTAGTTTCACCTTTTTCTTCTTTCTTAAGCTCTTCCCACTTTTTAATGAACTCATCTTCTTCAAAGTTGGCATCTGAGAACACATGAGGATGTCTAAATATAAGTTTTTCACATATACCTGTAGTTACATCCTTAAAGTCAAAGTATCCTTCGTCATTGCCTATTTGAGAGTGAAATACTACCTGTAAAAGTACATCCCCTAGTTCTTCTATCAACTCGTCTATATCGTCTTTTTCTATACTATCAACTACTTCATAAGCTTCTTCAATTAAGTGATTCTTAAGAGTTTCATGTGTTTGCTTTTTATCCCAATCGCATCCACCTTCTCCTCTTAAAGTTTTCATTATATTTTGAAGGTCGAATATATCCTTGTACTTTTTAACAGACGCTATTGGAACATATAAGCTAGTTAAATAATCAAATTCATCTAGTCTATCTAGCTCATAAAGTTTCACCTTGTGTTTTTGTTGAATTTTTTTAATACCTGCTCCTTTTACTATGTATACATCTTGTTCATCGTCATAGTAGTTCATAAGGTTTAATTTAACCTCAGATGCTATAAATCTATCATAAACTTGAGTTATTATCAAACTCGAATCTATATCTATTTTCTCATTTTTTATATTAAAAGCATCTATAAGCTTAAATCCATGAACAGGATCCACCTCTAAAAAATCAAACATAGCATCAACAAAACTCATAGATGGTATTACATTTATATCTATATTATTTTCATTTGCATAACTTTGTATTATCTCAACCGTCTTCTCAGCAACCCTCGGATGACCTGGAACAGCATATATTATATCGTCATATTCTGCTTTATTTATTATATATTCACTTATATTTTTATATACTTTATCAAAATCTTTCTCCCTCTCATAAAAATAATCAAGCGATTCAAACTCTATTCCTTCTTTTATCAAATCATCTACCACAGGGTGCTTTTTAGTTCTAAAATATATATTAGATCCATTCTTTAATTTATTATAAGCTCCAAAGCTTAATAAATCAAACTCTCCAGGACCTAATCCCACTATATGAATACTTCCCATATTTTCACCTTCTATACATTTTTCCAAAAATAATAAACGCTTACTACATTAATCTAGCTTTATTTAGAATTTTATAAATCAATTTTCCTTTTGGCATCATTAAAATCTCTTGCTTTGTAATTGACTTTGTTAAAAGAAGCATAACTACATATACCATTCCTGATAAAGTTATAGCTCCAAGACATGATATTGAATTTCCAAAAAAGCTATATAACATATTATATGTAAATATAGAACATATACTCATTATAATAACTGATATCAAAGGTTTCAATACAAAATCTTTAAAACCGAACTTTATATTCATACTTTTCTTTAAATAATAAAAATTAAGTGCAGTTGCTACTACATACGCACTTACCGTTCCAATAGCAGCTCCGTTAACATTAAACCACGGTATAGGTATTAATGTATAACTTATAACAACCTTTACCATAGCCCCTATAAATAAGTTTATAACTGGTATATAAGCCTTTGCCATACCTTGAAGTATACCCGTTAGAGTTTGAATTAAACTCAAAAATATTACTCCCATAGATAAAAACAATAGTATTTGACCTACTGAAGATGGCTCTTTTGGATAAAGCATCTGCATTATAGGACTTGATAGTGATGCAAGACCGAATCCTGCTGGAAGACCTATAAGAAGCGCTACTCTAACACCAGCTTTTGCATCTGCCTTCGCTCTGTTCATATCATTTATAGCAAATGAATGAGATATAACAGGTACAAGACTCATAGAAAGGGCCATAGTAAGCACCTGAGGAAGGTTAATTAAAGTTGCAGCCATTCCTGTTAACTGACCATAAAGCTTAGTAGCTTCAAGATATGTAGACCCACCATCTTGAAGTCTTCTCATAACCATAGCTGCATCTATCATATTCATAATAGGCATGATAGCACTTCCTATAGTTATAGGAACCGCTATTATCAATAACTTATTTATTATCTCTTTCATACTTTCTCTTCTTTTTGAAGTATTATATCTTAATTCTCTTTTTATCTTCTTTCTGTTTGCCATGTACATAATCATCATAAATAAACTTCCAACAATAGCTCCAGATGTAGCTCCAAACGAAGCTCCAGCTGCTGCATGCTCTGTTCCCTTAGGAAGAAATGAAAATGCTAAGTATAGACCAAGACCAACCCTAAAGAACTGCTCAACTATCTGCGATACAGCAGTTGGAGTCATATCCTGTCTTCCCTGAAAATAACCTCTAAATCCTGCCATTATAGGTACGAATAATAATGCTGGAGATATAGCCATCATAGAATAATAAGCCTTTGGATTCTTCATATAAGTTACTATATAATCAGCCCCAAAGAACAGTATTGCAAAAGTTACTATACCTGTTAATATAAGAGCTATAAAAGATACCTTAAATATCCTATGAGCACCATTATAATCATTAATAGCAACCTTCTCTGATACAAGCTTTGATATAGCTGTTGGAAAACCAGCAGATGATATTGTAAGCAGTAAAACATATACAGGGTATGCACTTTGATAGTATCCCATACCCTCAGATCCTATTATTCTTCCAAGAGGTATTCTAAAAAACGCTCCAAGTATTTTGACAATTATACCTGCTACAGCCAATATAAAAGCTCCTTTTAAAAAGGATTTTTTGCTCATACTAAACCTCCATTTTTAACTAATCTTACTCACAATTTTATATAATTTTTCTCCTTTTGGCATCATAAGTATTTCTTCCTTAGATATGCTATTAGTCTTTATAAGAGCTAATCCATATCCAATTCCTCCAACTACTATAGATACAAGGCAAGCCACTGTGTTTCCTGCTATAATTAATGCAATATTGTAAGAAATACTTACAAGTACAGCCATGATAGTTGCTGACATTAAAGGCTTTGCTATAAAGTATACTGGATTAAATTCTACTTTAACGTGTTTTTTTATGTATCTATAATTAAGTATCAATATAACTATATAAGATATTAAGGATGCTACTGGTGCTCCTTTTACATTTAGATTGGGCACAGCTATTAATATATATGTAAAAGCAACCTTAAATATAGCCCCTATAGATAAATTAATTACAGGTATATGTGTTTTTTCCATTCCTTGAAGTATAGCTGTAAAGGCTTGAATAATTCCAAGTAAAACCACACACATAGACAAGTATAAAAGCATTTGTCCAACTGATGATGGTTCATTTGGATAAAGCATTTGCATTATAGGAGTTGAAAGTACTGCTAGTCCAAATGATGCTGGAAGTCCAATAAGTAACGCAACCCTAACTCCTGTCTTTATATTGTTAGATAATGCTATATCATCCTTTACAGTGTAAAAATACGATATAGACGGAACCATACTCATACTAAGCGCAGTAGTTATAGCATATGGAAAGTTGATAAGAGATGCTGCCATACCCGTTAATTGTCCAAATAAAATATTAGCTTCATCATATGAATATCCAACACCTTGAAGTCTTCCTATTACGATAGTAGAATCTATAAGATTTATTATAGGAAGTATAGCCGCCCCTATAGTTATAGGTATCGCTATTGAAAGAAGCTTTTTTACTATTTGTAACTTAGTTTCTTGGTCATATGCCTTACTGCTATTTATTTCTTCTTTTATTATGCTTTTTTTTCTTATATAAACAAATACTATGTACAGTGTTCCTAGTATTACTCCTGTTGTAGCTCCAAACGATGCCCCTGCTGCTGCAAGTTCTGTACCTTTTGGAAGCAAAATAAATGCTAGGCATATACCTATAACTACCCTACCTAACTGCTCCATTATCTGTGATAGAGCAGTTGGAGCCATATCCTGTCTTCCTTGAAAATATCCCCTAAATGTAGACATTATTGGAACCAATAATAAAGCTGGAGCTGTTGCTTTCATACTGTAATATGCTTTTGGGCTTTTTAGTATATTATTTACAATATAATCTGCTCCAACAAAAAGTATCATAAAGCTTATAAACCCAACTGAAAACAATACTAAAAATGATGTTTTAAATATATTATGAGCGCCATTATAATCATTTAACGCTATCTTTTGAGATACCAATTGTGATATTGCAGTAGGAAATCCCGCTGCAGAAACATTAAGTAACATTATATATATAGGAAATACAGCTTGATAATACCCCATACCTTCAGATCCTATTATTCTTCCAAGAGGTATTCTAAATATAGCTCCTAAAATATTCGCTACAACGCCTGCCATTCCTAATATAAAAGCGCCTTTTAAAAACGAATTCTTTGTCACCTTACTCCCCCCAATCATTAAGAAGTCAATTATCCAAAAGCTAAGAGTTATATGTCCACCCTCTTAAGGCTCGAGATAAGAACTCTACAGCTTCTGGATTAGTTCATCTAAAAATTCAGTTGGAGTAAAAACTCCATCTGAATTAAGTTTCACTTTATACAAACTAAATGTTAATATATCATATTTTGAGATTTATATCTATAAGTAAGGGTTATTTAGCTCAAAAATAAAAGGAGTCACCATTATAAAGTGGTTCTCCTTTTTATTATATCATTACTGAACTTGTTTTCCTAAGAAAGAAGCTGCAACCTTTATTAACTTTTCATCTATTTCAGCGATTTCACCTTCTTCTTTATTTGCAACTATAATAGCGCCCACTGCATCTCCAGTTTCACTTATTATAGGCATTACAATTTGCTTGTTGTACTCAGTAGAGTCTCCTTTAAACACAGGAATAGTCTTATTATCCTTAACAAGATTAGATGCTCTACTCTCTATTAAATCTTCTAATTCTTGACTTATAGCTTTATCTTTGTATTCCTTCTTAGATAATCTAGATACTGATATTACACTGTCTAAATCAGTTATAACAACACTAAATCCAGTGTGTTCTGCCAATGTTTCACTATACTCCTGTGCAAATTCATTCATCTCGCCAATAGGAGAGTATTTTTTAAGTATTACTTCTCCATCCTTTGCAGTAAATATTTCAAGAGGGTCTCCTTCTCTTATTCTAAGTGTTCTTCTTATCTCTTTTGGTATAACAACTCTTCCTAAATCATCTATTCTTCTAACAATTCCTGTAGCTCTCATGTTCATCCCTCCATAATATATGTGTAAATATATTTTTTACCAAAAGTAAAAAAATATACAAATAAATTTCCACCTATGTTAAATTATTTTAATTACCTTGAATCATTCCAAAAATTAACAGGATCTTCATTATAGTCTATTGCTATAACTTTATATCCATTTTTATTTAAATAATTCAGTATTTGAGGAAGAGCAATTGATGAATTGGATGTTTCGTGCATAAGAATTATTGGATTCACGTTATTCTTTTCGTGTTCTCGAATCTGCTGTATTACGTTTTTGACTATTATGCTTGGCTTTACATTTTTCCCAAATGCATCTTTGCTGTCTACATTCCAATCCCATATTCTATACCCTTCACTTACACAGGCATCTCTATATTCTTTAGTCATATAAGGAAAGCTTCCATAAGGAGTTCTTATAAGATTTGATGTAAAACCTATCTTATTCATAACTATCTGGGAGTTCTCTCTCATCTCAAATAATACACTTACAGGTGATATATAAATTTTTTTCACATCATGACTTACTCCATGAAGCCCTATGCTATTACCAGCTTCAACTATCTTTTCAAGTTCATCTGGATATTTATTTATACTATTTGATAATACAAAAAAAGTTGCATTTGAATTGTACATTTTAAGGCTTTTGAGTATATCTTGAGTGTATTCAGATGGTCCATCATCAAACGTCATATAAGCTATTTTTTGTTCTTCTTTGCTATTATTTTTGTTTCTACACTTAAAAATTTTATTTTTCAACTTCTCAATCAAACTCTGATCACTTATAACAGCATCATTATCAGTAGCTCTTATTATGTTCTCACTTTCTATGTAAGAAACTGTATATCCAAAATAACTTGCTATAGATTTAAACGGTATCATCAGATATCCATCCTCTACATACATATTGCATATTATACAGTTTCCATCATTAGTTACTATTATTTCATTCTCAAAATCTATTTCTACTTGTCTATCTCCCTTAATTATAGTAGCCTTATTTTCTTCTTCATCCCACTTTATAATTCCATCTATAGATGTTGCAAACATCCTTATAGGAACAAATGTAGTTCCACACTTTATCTGAGGAGAAATATTCTCGTAGTATATTAAGTCTTCATTGATAACTATAAGTGGCTTATTATAATTATCCTGACCAAATATTGTAAATGAAGTAGATATAATGATTAATATGCAAATTATTACCTTTTTCATTTTTATATCTCCTTTTAATAAAACTATACTTTGTAATAATTTGCCCTATGTAACTTATTTTTATTAGTGTTATTTATTTCAAATTTTGAATACATAATTTTTTAATTTTATGTGAGTTATCAATATTATTATTAATCTTAAAATCATCCAACTTACTCCACAATTAAAAATAAAGATCATTTAAATGTTAGCTGCTTTTGTTTAACATTTTATTATTAAACTTAGATTGTGCTGTTAAAATATCCGTTAAGAAAGTTCTTTGTTTGACCAACGGGAGTTTAGAACTTTTAGGATATTTTATAAAGCAGAATCTGTAGTTTTATTAAAAGGTTAGTTAAGTAGCGTTATTTCAATGGGCTTTATTTTTCGCTTAAGAAATAAATTAAAGGGGACTACCATAAGATAGTCCCCTGCAATTTATTTCTTTATATTCTTTTCAAATTTATCAATTTTATTATCTTTCTCAAGTTGTTCAATCTTTTCTTTGTATGAGTCAGTTTCTATATTAACCTTTATTTGCTCCTTAACATCTTCAAAAGGTATAATTTCATTTACCTTATCAATTACCTTTATTATATGGTATCCAAATTGACTCTCTACTAAACCAGATATTTCTCCAGTTTGAAGTTCAAAAGCTACTTTTTCAAACTCTGGAACCATAACACCTTTTCCAAAATATCCAAGATCTCCGCCGTTATTTCCTGAAACAGTATCTTCTGAGTATTCTTTAGAAAGAGATGCGAAGTCTTCTCCGTTCTTTGCTCTTACTAATATATCATCTGCTTTTTTCTTTGCTATCTTTTTATCTTCATCTGATACAGGCTTCATATCATCGTCAACAGTCTTAAATAGTATGTGAGAAGCTTTTACTTCTTCTTTTTTGTAATCTTTTTGGTTAGTATCATAGTACTCTTTTAATTTCTCATCGTTTATTTCTAAAGATCCTATATAGTTTTCTTTGTATTTAGATATTAACATATCTTTTTTAAGTTGATTCTTTAAAAATTGGTCGTCTATATTATTTTCTTTTAAAAACGTCTTGAATTCTTCATTTGTTTCAAGTTGAGTTTTGAACTGTTTAAGCTGATCATCGACATCTTTATCCTCTACAGTTATCTTTTCCTTTTGAGCTGCTTGATAAACTACCTCATCGTTAACCATGTTATTTAAAACTTGTTCTTTTATAACCTCTATTACAGTCTTTCCTTTTTCAACTTCTGTTGTCCATATATCCGGTCCATATATGCCTTCAAAATTCTTCTTGTACATCGCTAGCGTCTTTTCGTATTCACTAACAGTTATTACTCTATCGTTAACCTTAGCAACTACGTCTTTTGATTCCTTAGAGCTACATGCCGTAAGCGAGAATACCATTAAAGCCATAAGCAGTGCTGCCATTATTTTTTTCATATCTAACATCCTCTCATTTTTTTTGACAAGGTTATTATATCATCTTTTCTAAAACGTTAGCAATTTCTGTAACCAATTTGTAATGATTTTTTTCCTTTGGTTTGAATTTGTAATACGGTTTTAGATGTACTGTATCTTTTATCTGCTTTATAGATTCTACCCTTAACTCTTTACCAAGTGCTTTAATATATGCTATCATTATTAAAGTTCTAAGAGGAACAGGTATATCAGAGAATCTATCTTCTATTTCTTCTTCCATATCCTCTTTGTCTTTTTTGTTTTCTATAGCTGCTATTTTTTTGTATATCTCTATCTTAGTTCTCTCGTCTTCTATATAATTATCCGGTATATAAGCATTTACACTTAAATCTACTTCTGTATCTATTTGTTCGACTACGTCTTCGCCTTTTACTTTTCTTATAGCTTCATTTAGCATTTTGACATAAAGATCATATCCTATTACAGCCATATGTCCGTGTTGTTGAGATCCTAGTATATTTCCTGCTCCCCTTATTTCAAGATCTCTCATAGCTATTTTAAATCCCGAACCGAATTCAGTAAATTCCTTTATAGCTTTAAGTCTTTTTTCTGCTACTTCACTTAGCATTTTATTTTTTTCATACATAAAATAAGAATAGCCTTGTCTTGATGATCTTCCAACTCTTCCTCTTAACTGGTAAAGTTGCGATAATCCCATTTTATCTGCATCGTATATTATTATTGTATTTGCATTTTGAATGTCCATTCCAGTCTCTATTATTGTTGTACAAACCAAGACATCGTATTCTGTCTCAAGAAATTCTACCATTATCTTTTCTAAATTTCTAACACTCATCTTTCCATGCCCAAGAGCTACTCTTGCAGATGGTACGAGTTTTTTTATAAGTGTTGCCATTTTCTCAATGCCCTCAACTCTATTGTAAACGAAAAACACCTGACCGCCTCTTGATATTTCTCTCTCTATTGCATCTGCTATAATGCTTTCTTTAGATTCAACAACGTAAGTAAGTACAGGATGTCTTTCTTGAGGTGGCTCCTCTATTAAAGACATATCTCTTATACCACTAAGTGACATATGAAGAGTTCTAGGTATAGGAGTAGCAGAAAGAGTTAATACATCTACTGATGATTTTAATTTTTTGAGCTTTTCTTTATGCTTAACTCCAAATCTTTGTTCTTCATCTATTACTACAAGTCCTAACTGCTTAAATTCAATATCCTTAGATATTATTCTGTGAGTTCCGATTACAACATCTACAAGTCCTTTTTTTATATCATCGAGTATTTGCTTTTGTTGCTTTGGAGTTTTGAATCTACTTAAAACTTCTACCCTTATAGGAAAATCCTCAAACCTTTTTTCGAATGTATTAAAATGCTGTTGAGCTAGTATTGTAGTCGGTACTAAGAATGCGATCTGCTTTGATTCCATACAAGCCTTAAATACAGCTCTTATTGCTACCTCAGTCTTACCATATCCTACATCTCCGCATATTAGTCTATCCATTACCTTATCGCATTCCATATCCGATTTAACATCTTCTATTGCCTTTATCTGATCCCTAGTTTCTTCAAATGGAAATAACGATTCAAACTCTCTTTGCCAATGAGTATCCTTATTGTAAATATATCCTTTTGCCTTTTCCCTTTTTGCATAAAGCTCTATTAGCTCTTTTGTCATATCTTCTATTGATTTTTTTACTTTATTTTTTGCCTTTATCCATTCATTATTTCCAAGCTTATTGAGCTTTACATTCTCAACATTTTGACCTATATACTTTTGAACCTTATCCATTTGGTCTGTAGGAACGAACAGACTGTCTGAGTTTGCATAAATTATTTTTATGTAGTCTTTTTTGATTCCATCTACTTTTAATTGTTCAATTCCTACATATCTTCCAACTCCATGGCCCTCATGTACTACATAATCCCCAACGCTAAGCTCTAAAAAACTTTCTATTTTTCTTCCATTTTTGAACTTCTTCTTTTTCGTTTGAGATATTCTTTTATGGACTCCAAATATTTCTTTATCAGTTATCAATGCATACTTAAAGTCACTACATAGGAATCCTTCTGATATACTACCTGGAGTTATCATTATTTGAGAATTTTTAATTTGAGCTTCTTTGTCTTTTGAAAATATAGCCTCAACACCTAAATCAAGTAAATTATTGTATATTTTATTAGATTTTTCTAAAGAACCAGGTACTATCAATATTTTGTAGCCTTGTTTTTTTAGATTGTTTATTTCATCTACAAATAAGTCCATTTTCGAATTAAACACTGTTATTTGCCTTGAATTAAAATTAACTATACTATTTGGCTTAAATTCATCTACTTGCTTTGATAGCACGCTATTTTGTATTATAAACCTATCCTTTATAAAATAATCTAATTCTTCAAATCTGTTTAATAAATTTATTTGAGATGATAAAACCGTATGTCTTTCTAAGTTTACATTAAAGTTAGATTTAAACTCTTCATAATAGTTTTCAGACTTTTCCTTTATTCTCTCAGGCTCATTGAATATTACTAACGCGTCTTTTTTTAGATAAGAGAATATGCTTTTATCTTCATCTTCATACATATAATCTATATAATTTTCAAGTCCTTCAAAATATCTAAGTTCTTTTATTTTTAATATATTAGAGTGGACATCATCACTAGTATCATCTCTTATTTCATTCTGAAGATTCTCTAGAGTTTTTTCTATATCATTTGGATATAAAATTTCTCTTGATGGTATTATCTCAAACTCTGTTATCTTCTCTACCGATTTTTGAGATAATATATCAAACATTCTTATCGAGTCTATTTCATCATCGAATAATTCTATTCTCACAGGGTAATCTGTATTTGCACAGTATATATCTATTATTCCGCCTCTTATACTAAACTGTCCTACTCCCTCAACCTTATTAACTCTTTCATACCCAAGACCTACAAGCCTTAATGATAGTTCATCTATATTTATAGTATCATCCATAGTGTATTTTAATATATTCTTCTTAAATATATTCTTTGGTATGTATTTTTTTAAGGCAGCCTCTATTGAACATACTATTACTATATTCTCTTCTTTTATAAGCTTTAACAGAACCTGCATTCTCTTTGATTCTTCTTTTCTATCCTTTGCATCTAAGAAATAAAACAATATTTCTTCAAATGGTAAATATACAGCCTTATCTCCTAAATAAAAATTCAAGTCTTCATATATCTTCTTAGCTTCAAGATTACTATGAGTTATTATTATAGCCTGTCTATTTAATTTATTTATAATACTATAGCTCATATGAGTTCTTTGAGAAGGTATTAGTCCATTTATCAAAAGAGGAGACCTCTTATTATTTACCATTTCTAATAAGGTATTAAATGCCAAAGAATTATTCAATGGATATGTGAAGATATTATTCATATTTATCACCTTTCATTAGCCATTATATTTATTCATAGATACATCAATTCCCTCTTTTATTATAGCTTCAACAGCGTAAGCTGATCTTTGTAAACTTTCATTTAAAGAATCCATCTCTTCTTTTTTAAATTTAGACAGCACAAATGAAGCTAGGTCTTGACCATTCTGGGGTCTTGATACACCTACTCTTATTCTTTTAAAATCATCAAATTTAAGATTATTTATTATAGATCTCATTCCATTGTGAGTACCAGAACTTCCTTTTTTTCTTATTCTGATTTTACCCACATCAAGGTCTATATCATCGTATATAACTATTATATTATCAGAATCTAATTTATAGAAACTATATATATCGAGTAAACTTTGCCCGCTTAAATTCATATAAGTCTGTGGCTTTACAAGTATTACCTTCTCTGTTCCTATTCTTCCCTCTCCTATAACAGCTTTATGCTTTATTTTGTTAATCTGTATATTATTGTCCTTTGCTAACATATCTATAACATCAAATCCAACATTATGTCTTGTATTATCATATTGCTTACCTGGATTCCCAAGTCCTACTACTACATACATTTAAAAATCCTCCTGTTTTTGCATTTTCGGTAACTATATTATTATATCATATTTGAAAATATTTATATGAATTTAAAAAACCTTTATTAAAGATTTCAAAAAATCCTAACATATTCTACTGCTTTTCGTGTGTAAAAATGCTAGGATTTAAAATACCGATACTGTGTTAAATATTTTTATAAAACTAAAGATTATACCTTATTAAATATCCTAAAAATTCTAAACTCGCTCAAGCTCAAACAACGAATTTTTTAAACGGATATTTAAACAGTATAATCTGAGTTTTATGGAAAAATATTTAAATCAGTATCTAACATTTTAATTCCTAGCATTTTAAACTAGTTTAAATCTATTATATCCATACTGCTATCGCACATTTCAATACTATTTAATTATTTCTTTAAAAAATCATTAAAATTCCCTTTATTCTATAACGAATCCTAATAGTCTTCTTTAATCAAAATAGTTGCTATTATTTTTTGCTCATACGTGTTATTCATAATTTCAAAGTATTATAATTTATAAGAACGATACATAAAAATTAAGGGGATTAAAATGTTAGTGAATGGTTTAAATATTTTTGTATAAAACTTGTATTGCATCGTTTGTATATACGTTAAGAAAGTTCGTTGTATGACCAACGGGAGTTTAGAACTTTTAGTATATTCAATAAGATGCAATACTTAGTTTTATTAAAAATATTTAACGCTTTCGCGGTATTTTAATTCCCTTAATTTTTCAATCAAGAACTAAATTTTAAACTTCGAAATTATATTTTAAATACCTTTATTTCATCTGTAAGCTTCATAGCAAGACCATTAAGATCATCTGCAAGTTTTGCTACTTCTTCAACTGCTGCTGATTGCTGTTGCATAGAAGCATTTACCTCTTGAGATGATGATGCACTTTCTTCTGATACTGCTGCTATATTCTGTATTGACTCTACTATAAGATCTTTTTCTTTATTTATATTTTTTATGAACTCACTTATAGAAGATATCTTATACGTTATATCTCCAACAGATTTAGATATAACATCAAATGAATCATTAACTTTGTTAACTGAGTCCACTTGTTCTTTGGATATTTCTTTTACTTCAATCATAATAATTACAGCATTATCACTGTCTTTTCTTATATTATCTATAATATACTTTATATCGTCTGCTGCAACTCTTGAACCTTCTGCAAGCTTTCTTATTTCATCTGCTACAACTGCGAATCCTTTACCATGTTCTCCAGCACGAGCTGCCTCTATAGATGCATTGAGTGCTAGTAAGTTAGTCTGCTCTGCTATTGTTGTTATCGTATTTAATATATTTTCTATATCCTTAGATTTTTTATTAAATTCTACTATGGCTTCTTCTACTTTAAGAGTAGCGTCTGAGTTTTTATTAGTTTTTTGGATTAATTCTTCAACAGCTTCAAATCCAGCTACATTTGAATTAGCAACATTTTCAGCTGATTTAAACATATCATTAGTATTTTGATTTAATTCATCAAATTTACTTGCAAGATTTTCTACTAATCCATATCCTCTTTCAGCTTCTTCAGCTTGAGACATAGCTCCACTAGATATTTCTTGAACAGTACATCCAACTTGTTCTGAAGTTGCACTAGTTTCTTCTGCTATTGCAGCTAGATTTTCAGCTGATGTTCTTACATTAATAGTTACATCATTTATATTAGTTATCAATCCTCTCAATGTATCTGTTGTATCATTGAATATATCTGCAAGTTCTTCAAATTCATCTCCAGTTTTAATGCTCGATTGTTCTGTTAAATCACCTGATTTTACATTTTGAGTATATTCTACTATATGTTTTATTTGTTTTGTTATGTAATTAGAGAACATGTACGCTATAAATATAGCTACAAGTAAGAATAATAATCCAACTATTAAAGTTCTTTTTAACATATCATTAGCTCTACTATGTATTTCATCGGTATACATACTTCCTATTATCGTCCATCCAGTTGATTTCATAGTCTTAAATTGTGCATACTTTGACTTTGCTTTTCCATCTTCTTCGTATTCATATTCTACACTAGTTTTATTTTCATCAAGTGCCTTAACTATTTCCTGCGAATCTATCCCATTACCTATTTTTTCAGGATTTTTGTGACTCATCATTAGCTTATCAGATGATATAAGCATAGGATATCCGTTACTCCCTATAGTCATCTTGTTTATATTATTTGATAGTGTTTCAAGATCTATATCTATACCTACAACCCCTATAAAATTATTGTTATTATCGTATACAGGTGAAGATGCCGTTACTACTAATTTTTTACTATGTACATCTATATACGGCTCTGTCCATGATATAGTATTTCTTTCAACTGCATTTTTATACCATAGTCTCTGCGTTGGGTCAAATCCATCTTCATATTCAGCTTCAGGATATGTATAAATACTCTTATCCTCAATACCCAAGTATATAGACATAGAGTCTTTATGCGAATCTATAAAGTCTTTAAAAACATACATCATAAATTCTTCATATTCTGGATGTTCTACTATTGATTTAACATCTATATTATTTGATATCATATTTAAATTTTCATTATACCCATTTAAGTAGTTTTCTATAGATATCTCTATTCCATCCATAGTACTAGATGCTAGCTCTTTTAAATCTCCGTCTATTATATTTATACTTCTTTTATGAGTGCTTATTCCAAGAACTATTAAAGGAATACTTATAAGCAGTGTAAACATTATTATCATTTTATTTTTTATTCCCATTTTCATGCCTTAATTCTCCTTTTTACTGTATTGTTTTATATATATATATTAACATATATTTATGTTTTTTTTATGTTTTCGACATTTTTTCCTATTTTATATTTTTTCAAAACCCTTCTATATAATTTATAATAATTATTCTATATTTTCACACAATTAACATATTAAAAGATCAATCTAAGGAGTAACTACAATACTATAAACTTAAATCTCTTTTTTTATAAAATCCATAAGTGCCTACCAATGATACTCCGATAATTATAATTGATAGTATTATAAAAACGAAATCAATACCATTTCCTAAAATTATAGATTCAGCTTCAAAATACTTAAAAGGAGTGATGTACTTTAAATTCTCAATCTTATCATTCATATTTATTATCATAAATAACATAAATGTAATAAGCAGTATTCCAGTTGCACTAGACGTAGCAGTCTTAGGGTTTTTACTCACAGAGGCTAACAATGAACCTATACTCATAAATATAAGTTGTATGATAAACATTCCCACCATCAACATTGTTATATCTCCTAATATTGCATCACTATCATTAAAATAATTAACAATAAAGTATGATGAAATTAATGTAACTATGTTTAAAATCATAATATTTAAAAAGACAGCTAATAACTTTGAAGTTATAACCTTATTTCGTGAAACAGGTTTTACAAATAAAAACTCTATTGTTTTATCTGTTTCTTCCTTTGATATAATATTTGCTCCAAGCATTACAGCATGAACAGTACTAATTAATATAAGATATAAGAAAAGAACACCATAAAATCCAATAGCCTTTGACAAATCAAAACTACTTATGCCTAGCATATTTAATAATGATTTAGGATATATACCCATAATATCACTTATAGACTCTCCTGAACTAGAAAAAACTAAAAACTTTCCCATACCTCCACCAATCATAGCTATCATGCTTATACACCATATAATAAGCGATTTTCTATTAGCTTTCATTTCTCTAATAAATATATTCATCTATAAAACCTCCTTCATTTTGAACTTAATAAGTTAAACCGTATGAATATCTTTTTTGTCATATATAACATAACTTGCTACAATGGTCACAAATATAATCATTAAGGATATAATGATAAAAGGAGTCTCATAAGAACCATTTTTAATAATATAAGCAGGATCAAAATATTTAAAAGGCGTTATATACCTAATAATATCATCAGAATCTGTTGAACTTAAAAAACTTATAAAATAAAAAACAAATACAGTGGCAAGCGAAATAGGTAGAACCGATTTAATTTTAGGTAGTATTACTGAGATAATAATTCCTAATGACATAAATATTAGTTGTACAAATAACAACGTTATAGAAATCATAAAGAATATTTTATAGCTATAGTCGTCATTCTTTACAACAGAAGCGATTATGTTTGCTGATACTATATAAATTACATTAGTAATTATTAAATATGTAATTACTGCCAGTATCTTAGAAGTTAAAATTTGTGTTCGTTTGATAGGTTTTGTTAGCAAAAAATCTGCTGTTTTCTCACGAACTTCTTTTGAAATAATCGAAGTACCCAAATTCATAGCCTGAATTGATCCAATCAGAATTATAAATGAAAATGGAAAAGAATAGTATCCTAAAATACTATTAAAACTATCTAAAGAAATTCCTATAATACTTCTTATTGACTTAGGAAAACCTCCTAATAATTTTCTTATTTTTTCAATGTCGCTTGAAAAAGAAGGAAACAACGAAAAGAATAAAATAACTACCACAACTAAGGATATGGTCCATATAATAGTCGATTTTCTATATGCCTTTAGTTCATGTAAATATACATTCATTTTTCTCATTCCTCCTCTGAATAATAATGCATAAATATTTCTTCAAGATTAGGCTCATCTATCCAAATATTAGATATTTCAACGGATGAAATCTTTTTCATAATCGTATTGATATCACCCTTAAATATAAAGTTAGTTACATTTCCTTTTACTTCCAACTTATTTACACCATTAACATTAAAGTAATATTTATCTAGGTTTGATAATGTTTCAATCTTGAATTTCTTATAATTATTTTCTTTTAAAGTAGACATTTTTTCTACTTTTATTATTTTACCTTCTTTAATAATAGCAACACGATCACACAATCTTTGGACTTCACTTAAAATATGGGAAGAAAATAAAATTGTTGCACCTTTCTTATTCTCTTCTTCTAATAAATCGAAAAATTTTTGCTGCATAAGAGGGTCAAGCCCACTAGTAGGCTCATCAAGAATAATCAATTTAGGCTCATGAAGTAACCCCTGAACTATTCCAACCTTCTTCTTATTTCCATATGACAAGTCATCTATTTTTTTATTTAAGTCAAGATTCATTGCATTTGATAAATAATTGATTCTTTCACTACAGTCTTTTCTATAAAAACTAGCTGAATACTTTAAAAGATCAATAACCTTCATATTGTCATAATAAAAAACTTCGGATGGCAAATAACCAATTTCTTTTTTTATTTGAGGGCCATATTCTGTAATGTCTTTGCCAAATATCTTAACACTACCACTAGTTGGATATATTAGAGATAACAGTGTCCTAATAGTGGTTGATTTGCCAGCACCATTTGGGCCAATAAATCCAAAAATTTCTCCCTCCTCAACACTAAAGGTTACATCCTCAATCCCCCTTGATTTGCCATAACTTTTGGTTAAATTATTAGTTTCAATAACATTCATTTATAAAAGCTCCCTCCAACGGTTATTTCTTGATTAGCCATATTATTTGCAAGAAACTTTTTATTATTCTTGGTTCAACTTTGTGGAGGTATTTAATTATGAACAAAAAAAAATGGCTAAATAGCCATTTCTTATGTATAAGCGAATTTTTTATTTGAATAAGCAACTTACAGATTCATTTGAGAATATTTTGTGTATAGCACTCGCAAGTATTGGTGCAACAGATTGTACCTTTATCTTGTCTATTTTTTTGTCTTCTGGCAAGTTTATAGTATCAAGAACTATAAGCTCTTTTATAACTGAATTTTGTATTCTCTCTATTGCAGGTCCTGATAAAACAGGGTGTGTACAACAAGCGTATACTTCTTTTGCTCCAAATTCCTTTAAAGCATTAGCTCCATTAACTATTGTTCCTGCAGTATCTATCATATCATCTACTAATATAACGTTTTTATCTTTTATATCTCCGATTATATTCATAACCTCAGATACATTTGCTTGTTGTCTTCTCTTATCTATTATAGCGATTGGTGCATCTAATTGATTAGCAAAGTTCCTAGCTCTTGTAACGCTTCCAAGGTCTGGTGATACAATTACTAAATCTTTTATTTCTTTTTCTTTAAAGTATTTAGCAAGTATTGGTACTCCAAGTAAATGATCTACTGGTATATCGAAATATCCTTGTATTTGAGCAGCATGTAAGTCCATAGTAAGTACTCTATCTGCTCCAGCAGCTGTTATTAAGTTTGCAACTAATTTTGCTGTGATTGGATCTCTAGATTTTGCTTTTCTATCTTGTCTAGCATATCCATAATACGGTATTACAGCTGTAATTCTACCTGCTGATGCTCTTTTTAGTCCATCGATAATAATTAATAATTCCATTAAGTTATTGTTTACTGGACTATTAGTTGATTGAATAACGAATACGTCTGTTCCTCTCACTGTCTCTTGAATGTTTACAGATATTTCTCCATCACTAAATGTTGATACATCAGTTTTTGCTATGTCTGCATTTAAATGCTCAGCTATTTTTTTTGCAAGTTCAGGGTTAGAGTTTCCTGTAATAATTTTGATTTCACTACCACTAGTATTCATATATGAATAACCTCCCAGAAGAATTTTGTATATAATTATTTTTTTAATATGCCTTTTTTATTTACCCAACCTTCTTTGTTCACTTGTCTTGCTCTTGCTATTGATAAAGCTCCTTTTGGAACATCATCTGTTATAGTAGATCCTGTAGCTACATATCCTTCTTCTTTGACTATAACAGGTGCTACTATGTTACAGTTTGATCCTATGAATGCGTTATCTTCAACAACAGCTTTAAATTTGTTTTTTCCATCATAGTTTACAAAAACTACTCCACATCCTATGTTGACATTTTTACCTATGCTAGCATCTCCTATATAAGCTAAATGAGACGCCTTTGAGTTATCTCCTATTGTAGAGTTTTTAACTTCTACGAAGTCTCCTATTTTTACATTCTCACCGATTAAGCTGTTCGGTCTTAAATATGCATACGGTCCAACTGTTGTATTATTTCCAACAGTACTGTCAATTATAGTAGATGATTGAATTTCTACGTTGTTATTTATTGAAGAATTTTCGATTCTACAATTAGCTCCTATTGTACAATCTTCTCCTATTGTAGTATTTCCTTTTATTATAGTTCCTGGATATATTATAGTATCCATTCCTATTTTAACATCACATTCTATGTATGTATTGTTAGTATCTATTATAGTAACTCCATTTTCCATATGATATTGATTGATTCTATTTTTTAGTATGTTCTCTGCTCTTTGAAGATCTACTCTTGAGTTTACACCCATTAGCTCTTCTATAGTCGATCCTTCATAAGCTCCTACTTTAAGCCCTTCATTTTTCAAGATTTCTATTACATCTGTTAGGTAGTATTCACCCTGATTATTGTTATTAGATATCTTAGATAAGCTCATTTTAAGATCTTTTCCATTGAAGCAGTATATGCCAGAGTTTATCTCATTAACTTTTGCTTCTTCTTCTGTAGCATCTTTTTGCTCAACTATTTTCAGAACATCTTTATTAGAATCTCTTATTAGTCTTCCATATCCTATAGGATTATCAACCTTAGTAGTTAAAACTGTTGCAACGCATTTATTTTCTTTATGATAATCAAATAGTCTTTGTAGAGTAGACTCTTTTATAAGAGGTGTATCCCCGCATAAAACTACTATTTTATCGTCTTCTTTTATATTATCTTTAGCCATCATAACAGCATGTCCTGTTCCTAGCTGTTCTTCTTGTATAGCAGTTTTGATGTTATTTTGTAAATTGTCTTTAACCATTTGGGCTTCATGTCCAAGTATTACTACGTTCTCTGTACATCCTGCCTTCATAGCTATATTCACAACATGATTTACCATTTCAGTTCCACATACTTTATGCAGTACTTTAGGAAGTTTAGATTTCATTCTAGTTCCCTTACCAGCAGCAAGTATTATAGATTTCAAATTCATAATTTCACCTCATGTACATATTAGTATATCACTTTCACTTAAATACTATAGCATTCTTTGCTCAAAAAGTACATAATAATACGATATAAAATAATGGATATTCTATATTTCGTTCGATTTTAAATTTTTAAAAACCTTCAGAAAACTCAAAAAAAAATACTTACACTGTTGAGATTTTCATCTTAACAATATAAGTATATTTATCAATTTTATATTATTCCATTGCAACTTCCATTTTAGCTAAAGCTTCTTCGTAAGCATTTAGTATGTTATCTTGAAGTACTTGTCTCATATGAGAATTAATCGGATGAGCTATATCTCTAAATTCCCCTTCTGTTATCTTTCTACTTGGCATAGCTATAAAAAGACCATTTTGACCTTCTATAATTTTTATATCGTGTACCACAAATAAATTGTTAAATGTTACAGATACAATACCTTTCATTTTTCCATCGTCTGTTATCTTTCTCACTCTAACGTCTGTTATTTCCAAAATACCCACTCCCCCTTATAAAAATTGCATTGTTATTATTTTTTTATGGTAATATATTCTATGGTAATATATTCTACAAACTTTTTTAATCCCCTTTTAATTTTTTTACAATTTTTATATAAATCAACTAATTTTCACACATTATTACATTGTTTTGTTTATAATCAAAAAAAATGCAATTCTTGTAAGAATTGCATTTTCATATTAATCTATTATAAAGTTTTTATTCGGTTCAACCTTTATAGATCTTAATTCGTCTATTTCTTTTAGATCTATTAAAGATACATAATCTTTTACAAGTTTTTCATTAGGAGTGGTTGTAGCTATTAAAACTCCTTTTCCTATAACCTCAGCGTTAAATTCGTTCATAAGGTCTTGCATACCTTTTAATGTTCCTCCACCTCTCATGAAGTCATCTATTAATATTACCTTAGACCCTTCTTTTAAAGCTTTTCTAGGAAGTGTCATAGTTTGAACTATATTTTTGCTTCCTGATACATATGTTATATTAAGAGATGAGCCTTCTGAAGCCTTTGTATCTTTTCTTATTATAAGAAGAGGTAGGTTCATAGCTTTTGCTGTCATAAGTGCCATAGGTATACCTTTTGTCTCTATTGTAACTACATAATCAGCTTCGGTATAATCTATGTATGATGCAAATATTTTTCCTATTTTAGATGATATCTGTGGGCTGTATATAAGGTCTATTAAATATAAAAAACCTCCTGATAGTATCCTCGATGAATCATCTATCTTCTTACACAGTTCATTTAAGAATATTTCGTTGTCTTTGGCTGATATTTTTGGAATATATTTAACTCCACCTGCAGCACCTGCTATTGTTATGACTTTTCCTAAGTCTAGTTTTTCAAATACATTTTTCACGACCAATATATCTTCACTTACAGTAGATTTTGCAGCATTAAACTTTTCAGTAAAATAGCTTAGCGTAAACACTTTATTTGGGTTATCTGAAAGTATTTTAACTATGGCTCCAATTCTTTCAGTTCTTTTAAATTTCATATACTACCTCCTGTTAAATTGTTTTGAACAATAAATTTATACAACCCAACCACTAAAAAATTCGCTTTATGCTAACGCATAACTCATATCGCCAACGAGTCCTACGGGCTCCGTTGCTTAAAAATAGTTGCAAATGTAGTCTTTCAATCAAAGTTATCCAAAATTCAAAAATTATATAATTTCCTTAAGGATAAAATATATTATTATGTTATAATAGAATTTACGTTTTATACATATTAATAATAATAGATGTAATTTATTATTTGTAATTTTTTCAAATAAATGTAAAATACATGCGTTTTATTGATTTATCCGAAAGCTAAAAGTTCTAAAACTCCAATATCTTAATGCTGGAAATAAGAACTTAACAGCTTCTGGATTAGCTTAACTAAAAATTCAGTCGGATTAAAAACTCCATCTGAATTAAGTTTCGCTTTATATTATTATATTTCAAAAAGTCTTCATTTAAGAATATTTAGATACAGACTTTTTAATTATAACACAATATTAGTTATTAAGGAGAGATGATTTTATATGCATATACACTTTATCGGAATAGGCGGAATAAGCATGAGCGCACTAGCTAAGATATGCTTAAATAAGGGATATGTGGTTTCTGGTTCTGATTTTAAAGATTCAGATACTTTAAACAATTTAAGAAATCAAGGCATGAGTGTATCAATTGGTCATACAAAAGAAAATATAAATGATGATATAAATTTGGTTGTCTATACAGCCGCTATAAGTGATGATAACGAAGAGCTTAATGAAGCTCGTGTTAAAAATATAAATACTTTATCTAGGGCTGAGTTTCTAGGTCTAATAATGAAGGAATACGAAAATTCTATAGCAGTATCTGGAACTCACGGAAAAACTAGTACTACTTCTATGTTGTCTGTTATTTTTGAGTATTCAAATCTTGATCCTACTATACTTGTCGGTGGGAATCTAAAAGATATAGGTGGCAATGTAAAGATAGGTAATTCACAAAATTTTATTACTGAAGCTTGTGAATATGTTGATAGTTTTCTAAATTTCAATCCTAAGGTTTCTATTGTTTTAAATATAGAAGGCTGATCATCTTAGATTATTTTGATGGTCTTGATGATGTTAAAGATTCTTTTAATAAATTCGGTAAGCTTCTTCCTGAGAATGGCTACTTCATAGTAAATGGTGACGATGCTGACTGTATAGATGTTTTGGATGGTGTTAATTCTAATATTATGAAATATGGTATGTCAGATAATAATAATATGGTTATTAATGATATTTCATTTAATGGATTGGGACATGGATCATTCTCTCTGTCACTTGATAATAAAGATCTTGGAAAATTCAATCTTTGTGTTCCAGGACTTCACAATATATACAATGCCACAGCTGCTATATGTGCATCTTTAGTTTCTAATATTGATATAGATATTGTAAGAGATAATATATACAAGTACAAAGGCGTTGGGAGAAGATTTGAGTACAAGGGTACTTATAATGAGGCTACTATAATAGATGATTATGCTCATCATCCAACAGAAGTTAAGGCTACTTTATCAGCAGCTAAGAATATGTGCAATGGAGATCTATGGTGTATATTCCAACCACATACTTATACTAGAACTTCTTCGCTTTTAGATGAATTCGCAGCTTCTTTTGATGATGCTTCTTTTGTTATAATAACTGATATATATGCAGCAAGAGAGAAAAATGATGGGTCTGTTCATTCTAAAGATTTGGTTGAAAAGATTAAGGCTTATAATGAAAATGTTATTTATATAAAAGATTTTGATGATATTGCTGATTATATAAAGGATAATGTTAAAAAGGATGATGTGGTTATAACTACTGGAGCTGGAAGTATATATGAGGTTGCAGATAAATTAATTTAAATTTTTAATCATAATAATTAAAAATACTAGCTACCTAGATTTCGCACAAACGAAATTTAGGTAGCTACTTTTGATTTTATGTGGGTTATCAAAACTATCTATGAAAACCAACAATTTGAAAAAATAAGCTTTTGCCTTATTAATAATCCTAAAATTACGAACTCCTACGGTCAGCACGCAAATTTCTTAACGGATTATTAAACAACAAAAAATAAGTTATATTAATCAAAATATCTAAAAGCAAAAACACTACATTTTCATAGACAGTTTTTAGTATTATTTACCATTTAGCAAAATTAACCTTGACCTCTACTAAAAAGAATTATCATTCTAATAGTAATTGTCTAATTACTCACATATCGTTATAATGCTTTTTACTATATAATTTATATTACTTTGCCTCTTTAAATAGCAATCTAACTGTATTCGATACTAAACAACTTGACAGAATTAAAATACCTACTGATATTCCTCGAATAGACAAATTATCAACATAATAACATACTACACCAATACCCCAAATCCATTGAAATCAAAAATCATCTATATAACTAAATTTAGATGGTACAATGCTAATTATTCCTTTGGTGCATAATTTTAATAATCCTTATGCTCAACTCGTTGTTATAAATATCTCTACTACAAATAACTGATATTATATCAAAAAATATTGAAATTATCTTACACATTATCCACTTCTATAATTATCTGGACTAAATTTGACATTAATTATGTACGTTTCTAACAAGATTGCTAATATCAGTATAATCATTATCAATTGCTTCTCTTAATTTAAAGTCATAAAAATCCCCCTTCAATGTTTAGTCATATATTACGATTCTGCAAATCATTACTTAATTTCTATACTGTACAAGTTTTCGTCTTAATAATCAAAGATATTTAGACAAATTCTATCCTTTGTTTAAAACATATAGATTTAGCATAAACAGATTTGAACCAATAGGGGATAATTGGACAAGAAATAATTTTTATGTTTAAAATTTTTTTATTTAATCTACTCAATCACTAACGTGGTAAACTCAAAAAATGACGCTCATTTAAATGTTAGCTACTTTTAGATTAATGTTTTTCAATAAAACTTAGATTGTGCTGTTAAAATATCCGTTAAGAAACTTCTTTGTCTGACCGTAGGGAGTTTAAGAAGTTTTAGGATATTTTATAAGGCAGAATTTATAGTTTTATAAAAACATTAATTAAGTAGCGGTATTTAAATGAGCGTCATTTTTCACTAGAGTACCAATACCCTCTATTTTAGTTTTAATCAAATCTTATATATTATTAACCACAGAATCTACAATTAGATCTGCTCCATTTATTTTATAGTATTTATCCTTTATCTTCACATGATTCTCATATACTGTTATATCCTCTTCTTTTGAATCCCCTTTAAGCTTTAGCTTGTATCTTTCAAATTCATAATCTTTAAATTCAACTGGTTCTTTAATTTCTCTAAATAAATATCTTACAAGTTCATCCTTTAGTTCTCCTTGTAGCTCTTCTTCTATATCATTTACCTTATCCTCTACTTTAATTGTATTAATCCATTCATATCCTACTTCATCTGATTCATTATCATTCTTTGATACAAACAGTACATCACAAAGATAGTTGTATAGTGAATCATCTATTTCATAGTATGCCTTATAATCTTTATAGTATATTCCAAGTCCAGTTTTACCTAGTGTCTTTGCGTATATTTCATAACCATCTACTTTTATGTTTATATCGAAATTTTCTTTAACCTCATCCATAAGTTTTGATGCTTTATACTCACTTATATTTGA
This sequence comes from uncultured Peptostreptococcaceae bacterium, assembly GCA_942492135.1. Taxonomy (GTDB): domain Bacteria; phylum Bacillota; class Clostridia; order Peptostreptococcales; family Peptostreptococcaceae; genus Tepidibacter_A. The sequence continues at coordinate 59,702 of CALODI010000007.1, read as the reverse complement.
TTTTTTGTGTATTTTATCATTAAATTCTTTTACATTTTCAATTTGTTTTTGTTTATTCTTATAAGATATTTGAACTGCCTTTATATCTTGAACTTTTTTTATAATATCAAATGATGTATTTATAGCTTTGTTCATAAGACTTTCTAATCCTTCGATTTCTTCATCTGGCATGTCAAAATATTGAGTATCTTCATTTTTCATTATTTTTATATAGTTAAAGTCTGTGCTAAACTTTATATCATCTGAATATCCAGTTACTTTTTCGTCAAATTCAACATTTTCTATTTTCTTGCTTTTTTGGATGTAGTATTTAAAGTCATTAAAATAGTCTTCTTCTATTTTTATGTCTTTTATATTTTTATTCGATAATGTTATATTTTGTTCTTTTAATATTAATTTCATAAGGTTTACTTCTTGAGTTGTTGTAGTTGTTACTTGTTCTTCTTTTGTTTGGTCTTTAAACTTGTTATGAAAAAGCTTAATAAAAATACTATTGCTGAAAATATTAATATAGATTTTATAACTTTTTTATTCACTATATCACCTCATTATATTGTAGTCTTATGGTTGCATTTTTCACAGCAATCCATCTTAGGTTCAACGTGGACTATAACAGCTTTTATATTGTCTACGCTGTTTATTATGTTTGTTTCCACATTGTGTGATATTTCATGTCCATCAAATACACTGATTTTACCATCTACGCATATTGTTAGGTCTATGTATGCCATAGCGCCATGGCGTCTACTTTTAAAACTTTTGACATTACAAACGCCTTTAGTATTCATAGCTATATTATTAAGCTTATTTTCTTCTTCTTTTTCTATAGAATAATCCATCAGTTCATTAGATGATGACATTAATATATCTATACCAACTTTTATTACGAACAATGACACCACTACTCCTGCAAGTGGATCTAAAATCTTAAATCCAAGCATAGCTCCTATTATTCCTATTAAAGCTCCAATAGTTGATAAAGAATCTGATCTATGGTGCCAAGCATCTGCCTTAAGAGATGGTGAGTTAATTTTATTTGCTACCTTTATCGTTATATAATACTGGTACTCTTTAAAGAAGATCGATATAATTCCTACTATTAGCGGAAGCATATTAGGTGTTTTCACCTTATCTAAGTTGAATAAAAGTTTAAAAGAATTAAATCCTATCTCAGCTCCAACAAATAATAAAATTAGTGATAACACGAATGCAACTAGAGTTTCTGCCTTTTCATGCCCATAGTTATGCTCTCTGTCCTGTGGTTTTTTCGATATATTATTTCCAATCAAAACTCCTACAGATGTAGCTATATCTGAAGCAGAATGCATACCATCTGCAAGCATTGCATTAGAGTTTCCAAAAAAGCCTGCAAGTAGCTTTATAACTGTTAATATGATATTTATAATTATAGATTTTATGGTGATGCTTGCTGATTCTTCATATCTTGTTTCCATAATTTCCTCCTAATTTGATAATGGGCACTTAACTTTATCCGAAAGCTAAATACCCATATGTATAGTATTATTTATTTAAATCAAATGGTATTTTTATATATATATTATTTTTTCCATCTTTATTTGAAATACTATATGTCTTACCATTATTAAATTTTATTATTTTTTCCATCATATTTATACAATCATCATTCACGTATTTATCCTTATTTTTTTTGTACTTATTGCTAGTTATAACAAATTCCATATATTGTCCACTAGTTTTTTGAATACTTATTTCAACTAGCCCATTCTTTTCTTGAGCTTTTACTACATGTTGAATTATATCTAGTATAATAAATCTAAGATAATCTTTTGGAAAATCTATTTTAGGAAGAGTTTTGTCTATATTATACTCTATATCAACATCCTTTAAAAGACCTACCGCCTCTATCAAACAATGTATTTCTTCTATTATTTCATAGGGAGGATAAGATTTTTCATTTCGGTTTAAAGGTTTGGATAGTTCTAAAGATTTGTTTAATATTTTCTCTATCTTTTGTAAATCGTTTATTGCAGCATAAGATAACTCATTCGGTTTTTTAGCATGATTTATTTGTACATATCCTTTAACTGTAGACAATGGATTTCTTATTTCATGCGCAATCCCCGCTGATATTTGAATTAACATCTCCATCCGTTCCATCTTATATATCCAAAAGTCTCTCTCTTTTTTCATTTGAAGGTAGTATACCTTCATAATAAGATATATTATCATCCCAATAAATATAATTATAGTTAAATTTTTTATAAATTCTTTAAACAAAGGTATGTATATTTTGCTAATATTTTTAACATACAAAACAGTCCAAGGAGAATCCTTTATTTTTTCATATGAAATTATATTTTTTTCCCCATTAATTTTCATTCTATCTTTTATATATCCATTTTCATTTTGTTTTAACTCTTTTTCAATATCTTTTGCTACTTTATTATTTCTATCAACTATCATTTCTTTATTTACTATAAAGTTCTTCAGTACATTATTTTCATCATCTATTACAAACATATATTCATTATTATCCCTATTATAACTATCTAAAATTGAAAATACTTTTTGAGAGCTTATATTCATAAAAAATATAATATCATTATCTTCATGTTTATAAGGACTTAATATTGATATACAGTTTTTATATGTTTTAAGACCTTCTATACAATCTACTATATTTTCCGTTGCTAAAACATAATCTACATATTCTTGATCTATTACTGAGTTATTGAAACTTGTTTCATATAGTGGTGTACTCTTTGATATATAATTTGTAACTATTCCTTTATTATTTATTATTCCTACACCTTCTATATATTGTTCTTGTTCTATTATACCCAATACTATTTCCTCTATATCAGAATTATAATGGTTAGATTCCATAGAATGATAACCATATTTTATTATCTTTAAATTTTTTTCTTCATCTTGTAAGTAAAGGTTTATCTGACTGACTATAGAATGTAGTTCTTCATTATTTCGATCTATCATAATCTTTTTATTATCTACTATAGTTTGAAACAACATGTAATAGCATATAATACTAAATAAAAATGCTAAAACAACAAAAAAATATGTTTTTTTATACTTCCAAAAACGTTCCATATATTCTCAATCCCTCTTTTAAACCATATTCATCCAAGTAATTATTATATCATTCTTCATTTAAAATAAAAACTAATTTGGATAATATACTTAAAATTCACTTCATGCAACTGCATGGCTCATGGCACTAATTATATAGTTTCCTTATGATTAAAAAATGCGGTAACGAATTTTTTATATTAAAAAAATTCATTACCGCATTTTAAGTTTTGCTTCACTTGTCTGCTACTGATATTAATCTGCTTTTACAATCTATACAGCATATCCAGTATCCATAGGTTTTATTTTTGTCATCACATGGTATGAAGTTACAAAAACCAGTCTCACCTTCATCTGGTTGTTCATTACGTCTTCCAGGTATTCCATAGATATAATACTTTCTCTTTCCATCACAGCTATATTTTATTCCAAATATATAGTGTCTATACTTGTATGATAAAGATGTCACGTCTGAATATATAGTGTAATTTATATAGTTTATATATCCCAAATAAGGCATTATATAGCTGCACATAGTTATAGGTTTTACATCTATTCTCCACCATCTAGTATTGTTTATATCTTTTATAAATGGTTTTATTTCTTTATGTTTGTTTAATATTTTTTTTAGTTTTCTAGGTATAAGATATAATTTTTCATCTTTTTCCCTATATTCTTTTTTATCTACATCTTGGTCTTGACTATCATTCATTTTTTGTTCTATTTTTTCTTCTTTCTTTTCCTCTTGAGAATAATGAATTTCTTCTTGTTTTTTTTTTTATCGGCTTTGGCTTCTTCTTCAATTTGTTCTTTTATCTCTACTTCTTCTTGTATAAGTTCTGTATCGCTCTCTTGTCTTTCTACTCTTTTTTCTACAACTTCTTCTTTTTCATCTAACTGAACCTCTATTGTTTCTTTTATAGGATCACTAATTGTCTCTATTTCATCTTCTTTATCTAAATCTTCAACTACAGATTCATTTCTTTTTATATTTTTATTTATAAGTTCTTCGTAATTGTCTATCTTCTTTCCCTTAAATCCTATTAAAGGTATATCTTTTTCGTGTGTTAGTGCTATGCTTTTTAACTCTAAGTTTTCTTCTTCAAAATTTATTTTAAATTCTCCCTTACCGCTTTCATTAACTAAAACTCTGCCTATATCCTTTGCAGTTAAATCATCTTGTATTAAAATTATTCTATACCCTGACTTAACATATTTTACGTTTTCAACGTAAATCATTATATTTACTTTTTCTTCTTTTGTTTCAATTTTTGCAAATGCCTTAGGTGATATTTTCTCTTTCAATCTAAATGATGGGTCTTTTGATTCTAATATCATATAATCTCTTTTATATCTTTTTCTCAACTTTATCCCCCCATTACAATAAATCTATATTATTACTTATATGTTTTGAGAAGGAATAAGATGCATATATATTGATTACTTTTTATACTATCAATCAAATATTTAAAAATGACGCTTATTAAAATATTAGCTAAATAGCTTTCTTTTAATCAACGTCATTTTTTTGCTTAACTATATTATTTATCGTTTAGTTTGTCATATACTTTGTTAGCCAGATTAGCAAACTCATCTATTGATAGAGTTTCGCCTCTTCTCTTAGGATCTATTGAAGCTTCTCCTAGTATTTGATTTACTTCTTCTTTAGAAAGTTCTATATCATATGAGCTTATTGCATTTAATATTGTTTTTCTTCTCTTTGAGAAAGCTGCTTTTACTACTTTAAAGAATAGCTCTTTATCTTTTAAGTCATGCTTTATTTCCTCGTGAGCTCTTAGTGCTATTACTGTAGAATCTACATTAGGTTGAGGTATAAACATACTTTTTGGAACAGGAGCTACTAGAGGAGGTTCACTATAGTATTGTACTGCAACCGATAATGATCCATAGGCTTTAGTAGATGGAGATGCACTCATTCTATCTCCTACTTCTTTTTGAACCATAACTACTATATCACTTACAACTATATCTTCTTCCAAAAACTTCATTACAATAGGTGTTGTTATATAATAAGGAAGGTTTGCAACAAGCTTTATAGGTCTTCCATCAAGTTTTTCATTTACAAGTTCCTTTATATCAACCTTTAGTATATCTTGATTTACAACCTCTACGTTATCACATTCTGATAGAGTATCTTTAAGTATAGGAATAAGTTTTTTGTCTATCTCTACTGCCACTACTTTTTTAGCTATATTTGCTATTTCTTTAGTAAGCGTACCTATTCCCGGTCCTATTTCAACTACGTAATCATCTTCAGTAATTCTTGCTCCATTTATTATTTCATCTATTATATTAGAATTTATTAAAAAGTTTTGTCCAAGTGACTTTGAAAACTTGAATTTGTATTTGTCTACTACATCTTTTGTATTTTTGTATGTTGAAAGTTTTTCCATGTAATCGCTCCTATTTATCTATATTTTTAAGTGCTTCTTCAAATTCTTCTCTTTTTACTCCATAGTTATTCAGTCTGCTTAAAAACTGCTTAGCATTTCCATATCCTATACCTAATATTTTCCCAAGCTCATCTCTCTTTGTTGATGCATCTTCAAACCCTATAAGTTTATTTCTAACTAAGTCTCTTTGAGTGAATTCTTCTCTTTTTTGTATATTTTCTGTTCTAACTTTATTTAAAGCTGTTATTATACTTTTAACAGATGCATTCTCAATGCCTATATCTCCATCCTTTATTGCTTCTTGTCTTGGCAAAAATGCGTGTTTACATCCAGGTATTTCAGCTGCTATTTTCTTTCTTATTTTTTCTCCTGCAAAGTCAGGATCTGTAAATATTATAACACCGCTTCTTTTTTGTGCTTCTTTAATTCTACTCATAACTCCTTTTGGAAATCCAAATCCACCTGTTGTTATAAGTTCAGCATCTAATGCCTTTTTAACAGCCGTTACATCATCTCTTCCTTCTACTACTATTATTTCTTTTATCAGATTAATCACCTCTAAAATCTATATTAAAATTCGCTTTATGCTAAAAACTCTATTTTAATTATATACGAAAATCTTATTGATGTATAATTAAAATTCACTTATGCTAAATCATAGATTATTTTTTATTAATTATTAAAATTCCCAATATTATTTTTAACCAAAATAATATTGGGAATACTTATTCTAAGTATTAAATTAATTTAAAACATATACTTTTAGATTTTTTCTTCCAAATCTATTCGCTTTTGATAAACTACTCATATATACGTCTATCTTATTTCCTTTTATAGCTCCGCCTGTATCTTCTGCTACACACGTCATTCCTAGATAAGGTATGTACACCTTGCTTCCTAAAGGTATAACCTTAGGATCTACTGCTATAACTCCTGGTCTTACTGTTGTTCCCATACGTGTTTTACCATATCCTTTATCTCCAGGTCTTTTACCTGTACTTTCAAATCCAGCTGTATAAGCACTAGTACTTACTGTTAATGATCTTTTAAAAGTTTTTGTCTCGCCTCTTGATGTAACTATAAAATCTTTAGTTCCCTTCTTCACTATTTCATTAGTTGGCTCTTGTATAGTATTTTCAGAAACTAGGATTCTGCTAGCTTCTTTTCCGTCACTGTATATTACTTTATAAGTAGCTTCTTTTTTACCATAAGATCCATTTTGTACTTTTTCAATCTTGCCTATTTCAAAGTTATTATCGTATAAAGTTTCAACTTCATATCCAACATCTTCAGTTTGTGTAACTAACTTTTCTTCAACTCTTACTATTTTTATCTCTTTGTTTTGAGTTAATTTTTGGTCTAATTCTGGTGTTACCTTGTCCAGTTCTGATACAGGTATGTTATTTTCTTTTAATATACCTTCTACCGTATCTTGTGTAGTTATTAGTTTTTGTTGTTCTTGGTTTAAAACTAAAGTCACTTCAAATGCTCTTTTTATTTGTATATTCATGCTGTCTTTTAATTTTGAATTTAAATCGGGGAGGACTTTGTCATTCTTACCTAATTCAATATTTTGCTCTTCTAGCAATTCTTGAACGGTATTTGAAAAAGTGTGTATATTTTGATTTTTATTATCAACTGTTACCGTAACGTCATTTTCTAGTGCGTAATATATTGAAGTGCATGTAATAACTAGGGCTATAGCTATTACTGTAGTGTATACTTTCTTAATTTTAAGAGCTTCTTTAATCTTCCAGATTCTCTTGTTTACTATCATTTTAATCAATTTAAGTCTCATATAGATCCCTCCTTTTTTTGTTGGAAAAGACCCTCCCGTAAAGACTTGATACATTATATTCGATTTGCTTATTATTGTCAAATTTTTTTTTAAATTTTACTGTTTTTCTAGTATTTACTATTGTTTTAATTTGTATACCTACTTTATTCTGAAAATGTTTTTTTCTATGGGGGTTTGTGTTTTTCCTTAGTTTCTATGATATGTTTTTATTATATGTTTTATTCCTTATTTGTATAATATTATTTATAGAGGTGTATATTTCCTTTAAATTTTGTATTTTAATTTAAAAACTGCTATAGTTAAAATCTATGCTAAACAATACTTTCTTTGATTTTATCTTGGTTATCAAAAACTATCTACAAAAATACCGCGAATATAGTTATATAATGATGCTCATTGAAATGTTATCTACCTAGATTTGTACCAATTCAACTACCTAAATACCATAAATCACAAGTCAATTCATCATATAAATGGAAGCATCCTATATGTTTAATCCCAAAATAAATGACATTAAAATACCGCAAATGTGGTAAATATTTTTAATAAAACTAAGAATTCCATCTTATTGAATATCCTAAAAGTTCTAAACTCCCTATCGGTCAGACAACGAACTTTCTTAACGTATATTCAAACGCTGTAATCCGAGTTTTATACAAAAATATTTAAATTATTCGCTAACATTTTAATGCCATTTATTTTGTAAATCTATAGCTTAAACTTTAGATAGGTTTAAATGTATACTATTTTCAAAAAAAGCATATGAAATAAAAGCAATCAAACACATACCATTATTTGTATTTAAATATAGTTTTTCTTAATTTTCTTGAACTAAACTATAATAAATAGTACCACTTTTCTTATTATAGATTTATTTTTGAAAGGGAATTCTTTTATTTGAGTACGGTAAAATTCAATTTAATAATAGAGTTCCTACTATTTAAAACTCTCTATGGAAATGTTAGCGAATGCTTTTAGATATTTTGACTAATATAACTTAGTTTTTGTCGTTTAATAATCCGTTAAGAAATTTGCGTGTCTGACCGTAGGGAGTTCGTAAATTTTAGGATTATTAATAAGATAAAAACTTAGTTGTATTCAAAATATCGTTGTATTCGCGGTATTTTCATAGAGAGTTTTTGATAACCCACGAAATCTAGATATCTACTTTCAAGTTAACCTTTTTCGCTTAACCACTAAACTAAAAAAGATGGTTATTAAAAAATAACCATCTTTTTCTCTACCTTATATTAAAAAATCTTTTCCCATTTTCTTTTGTAACTTCACATACTTTTTCGTATGATATTTCCTTTTCTATTGCTATTGTTTCAGCTATATATCTTACATATGATGAATCATTTCTCTTTCCTCTGTGAGGGTGTGGTGTAAGATATGGCGAATCTGTTTCTATTAACATGTATTCTAGAGGAATTTCTTTTATTACCTCTATTGTTTTTTTGTTGTTTTTAAATGTTACAGGGCCTGCTATTGATATCATGCATCCCATTTTGATATACTCTTTTGCAAGTTCTACGTTTCCTGAATAACAATGTAGAGCGCATCCTATTTCTGGATTTTTTGTATTTTTAATTATATCTAGAGTGTCTTGGTGTGCATCTCTATCATGAATTATTATAGGAAGTTTTAGTTCGTTTGCTAGTTTTATTTGCTCCTCAAACCATTTTTTTTGAAGATCTCTTGGAGAGTTGTCGTAATAGTAGTCAAGTCCAATCTCTCCTATTGCAACTACCTTTTCATTCTTAGCTAGTTCTCTTAAAACTGATATACTTCCTTCATCCATGTCTTCAACATCGTGTGGATGAACTCCAACTGATGCGTATATGAAATCGTGTTTTTTAGATAGTTCTACTGCTTTTAAAGAAGATGGAATATCAGCTCCTGGATTTACAAGAAGTTCTACTCCTGATTCTTTTATTTTTTGAATTACTTCTTCTCTATCTTCATTAAATCTATTGTCCGTTAAGTGTGAGTGTGTATCAAATAACATATTGCACCTCTATCTTACTTCACTACCAGAGTCTATTCCCTCTATAGTTGGAAGTACTAGTAATGAATCATCCTCTGTTGCTGCTGTTAAAATCATTCCTTGCGATTCAACACCTCTTAATTTAACAGGTTTTAAGTTGCATACTACCATAACTTGCTTTCCTACTAAGTCATCTGGATTAAAGTGTTTTGCTATTCCAGATACTATCTGTCTTTGCTCATTCCCAAGTTGTACTTTAAATACTAAAAGTTTATCAGCTTTTGGGTGTTTTGATGCTTCTATTATTTTAGCTACTCTAAGCTCTACTTTATCAAATTCATCTATTGTTATTTCTTCTTTATGGTTTAATTTAACTTCTTCTACTTTTGGCTTGTCTGAAAACATTTCTTCAAGCTCCTCTACTTCTTTTTGTACGTCTATTCTCGGGAATAAAACTTCTCCTTTTAAAACTTTTGTTCCTTCTTTTATTTGTCCAAATTCATGAGTGCTCTCCCAAGTAAGTATATCAGCTTCCTTACTTATTCCAAGTTGCTTGTATATCTTATTAGCAGTTTCGTTCATGAATGGACTTATTAAAACCGATACTATTCTTATAGCTTCTGTAAGATTGTATAAAACTGTATCTAATTCATCCTGCTTTTCTTCATCTTTAGCAAGAGCCCATGGCATAGTTTCATCTATATATTTATTACTTCTTCTTACAATCTTGAATATTATTTCTAATGCTTCACTAAATTGAAGTCTATTCATAGCATCTTCTACTTTTTTAAATGCACCGCTTGATATATCTATTAGTTGTTCGTGATACTCTCCTAGTGTCTTAGGACTTGGGAGTATTCCTTCTCTATATTTTATAACCATTGCAACAGTTCTACTCACTAAGTTTCCTATGTCATTTGCAAGGTCCGAGTTTATTCTTGTTAAGAAGTTCTTGTTAGTATAGCTTCCATCTTGTCCGAATGTAAATTCTTTAAGTAGGAAATATTTAAGAGCATCTATACCGTATTTTTCTATTAGTGGCTCAGGGTATACTATGTTTCCTTTTGACTTTGACATTTTGTCGTCTGCGAATAATATCCAGCCATGTCCATATACCTTCTTAGGAAGAGGAAGATCTAGTGCCATAAGTATTGCTGGCCATATTATAGTATGGAATCTAACTATTTCCTTTCCTACTATATGAACATCTGCAGGCCAGAACTTGTTGTACTCAGTCTCATCATCACTTAAGTATCCTAAAGCTGTTATGTAGTTGCAAAGGGCATCAAGCCATACATAAACTACATGTTTACTATCAAGAGGTACCTTAATTCCCCAGTCAAAAGTTGTACGTGAAACACATAAATCGTCAAGCCCTGCCTTTAAGAAATTGTTTAGCATTTCATTTTTTCTAGATTCTGGGAAACAGAAATCTGGATTTTCTTCAAAATACTTGATAAGTCTATCTTGATATTTAGATAATTTGAAGAAGTAAGCTTCTTCTTTTGCTACATATACTTCTCTACCACAGTCTGGACATTTATTTCCTTCAAGAAGTTGTGTTTCAGTCCAAAAACTCTCACAAGGTGTACAGTACCATCCTTCATAAGCTCCCTTGTATATATCTCCCTTATCATGTAATTTAGTAAATACCTTTTGAACTATAGTTTTGTGTCTATCTTCAGTAGTTCTGATGAAATCATCATAAGATATATCCATAGTCTTCCAAAGGTCTTTTATCTCTCCTACTATATTGTCTAAGTATTCTATTTCACTTAATCCTTTAGCTTTAGCTGTTTTTTGTATTTTTTCTCCATGCTCATCTGTTCCAGTTAAGAACTTTACATCATATCCACAAAAACGTTTAAATCTAGCTATAGCATCTGCTGCTACTGTTGTATAAGTGTGTCCAATATGAAGTCTTCCACTTGGATAGTATATTGGAGTTGTAACATAAAAAGTTTTATTTGACATTTAACTTCCTCCTCTTAGTTTACTTACAAAAAAAATCGCCCCTACTATAATTAGTAGGGGCGAGTATATTCTCACGGTACCACCCTAATTTACTCAAAATTTTTGAGTATCTTAGTAGACTTTTAACGGGTCTAATCGTTTTAATTTTAAAAGCCAATGCTTTCTCAAATAAAAAGCTCCAGAGCCATATTCAATAAAAATTTCAACGCTATCTTTCACCTTACATAGCTCTCTGTAGAAGATTTCTTTATCTACTCTTTCCTTCAACGCTTATATTAATATGTACTTCATTTTAACCAAAATTCTATATAATTATACTCATAATGTCAAGTATATTAATTATATTTTTACTTTATCCACATTTAAAAACTTCATCTATGTCATTTGTAATATCACTATCTATTTCATAATTTAACGCCATGCTTTCTAATATTCCTATAGCTTCTTTATGAGAAAATGATTTTTTGTATGGTCTTTCTTCTGTAAGAGCTTGATATATATCAAGGCATGCTACAAGCCTTGAATTGAAGTCTAATTCATCAGCTTTAAGTCCTTTAGGATACCCAGTTCCATTTAATTTTTCATGATGGTTTGATGCCCATCTTGCTATATCCTCAAATCCATTTATATTAGAAAGACATCTATCAGTATAATATGAATGCTTTTTCATTATTGATATTTCTTCATCATCAAGTTTTTTTGGTTTGTCTAGTATTTGTATGGGTATTGCTAGTTTTCCTATATCGTGTAATTTCCCTGCTATAACTAATTTCATTTTTTCATTGTGTTCATAATTATATTTTTCACACATCTTATATATTTTTTGAGCCAATCCATCGCTGTGTTTTTGTGTAAACTGAGATTTACTATCTATAATCTTTGAGAATACATTCATTATTCTTAAAATTTCATCTATATCCATGTTTTGTTCATATAAAGGAGTTTCTGCCTTTAGTGAGTTCTCTATATTATCATCACTTAACAATTCCCAAAATCCATCTTTATCGCATATTTTCAAGAATGCATCTACTATTTTGATATTAAACCTTTTATTTTTTTGTTTTTATGTATTTTATAAGTTTTTCTTTTTTTTCATCATCTACTTTTTTATATTTGAATACGAAATCTATATAATCTGCAAAAGCTATAAATTGAGCTATTAATGGAATATCATTCCCTTTCACCTTGAAAAAGCCCTTTCCATCGTATGTTTCATGGTGATATTTTATTATATTTTTATGTTTAGTTAAAAAAGGAAACAACCTAACATTCCGCTCGCCTATAACGCAATGTTCTTTAAACGATTCTCTTAAATAAAATTCTTTTAGATCATCATATCTTACTTTGTTGTCTAAAAGTGTTTGAGTAAGTCCATTGTCATGAAGTATGCTAAATGAGACTGTATCTATTTGCTCTTGTATAGTTAAATTAAAATATTGTGCTAGTTTTAGGGATACATATGCTACCCTCTTTAAATGATTTGTCTCTACAGATAATATATCTATTTCTATAAAATCTAATGCTGTAGATATACTCATCAAAAAATCATTAAACTTAAATTCCATATTTCTCGAAATCCCTCCTCTCTAAACTTTCATCCATAATATTATACCATCTTTTTATAATATTTATAATTGAGTGTTTTTTATTTAATTTCTTATTTTATTTTTGCACAAAAAAATTGCCGCGCTATAGAAATTAATTTCTATAGCGCGGCAACCTCTTTTCACTTTATTTGAAAATATTAAGTAGTATTCCTGCAGCAACAGCTGAGCCTATAACTCCAGCCACATTCGGTCCCATGGCGTGCATTAAAAGGAAATTCGAAGGATTCTCCTCAACACCCATCTTCTGAACAACTCTTGCTGACATTGGCACAGCAGAAACTCCTGCTGCTCCTATCATAGGATTTATTTTTCCTTTGGTTAATTTATACATTACTTTCCCAAATAGAACTCCACATGCAGTTCCAATAGAAAAAGCTGCAAGTCCAAGTGCTATTATTCCAAGTGTTTGAACAGTAAGAAAAGTATTAGCATCTGCTTTTGCACCAACTGTAAGTCCTAAAATAATTGTTACTATATACATCATAGAATTCTGAGCAGTTTCAACAAGCTTTGGAACTACTTCTGATTCTTTAATTAGATTTCCGAACATAAGCATACCTATTAAAGGTGCTGCAGATGGTAAAAGTAAAATTGTAAAAACAGCTACTATAATTGGAAATATTACTTTCTCGTTTTTAGATACAGGTCTTAACTGCTCCATTTTAACCATTCTTTCTTCTTTTGTAGTTAAGAGTCTTATAATAGGTGGCTGAATAATAGGAACTAAAGCCATATATGAATAAGCAGCAAGTGCTATTGGTCCTAAAAGATCCTTTGCTAACTGACTAGTAAGATATATAGCAGTAGGTCCATCCGCTCCTCCTATTATACCAATTGATGCAGCTTCAGGTCCTGTAAATCCAAGAAGTATGGCACCTACAAATGCAAAGAATATTCCAAACTGTGCTGCTGCTCCTAATAAAATACTTTTTGGATTCGCAATAAGTGGTCCAAAATCAGTACTTGCTCCAACACATAAAAATATTAGTGGTGGGTAAATCCCAAGCTTTGTTCCCATATATAAATAATGTAGTAGTCCGCTATCCCCCATTAAATCAGCTTTTGGTAAGTTTACTAAAAGCATTCCAAATGATATTGGAATTAATAAATACGGTTCATAACCTTTTTTTATAGCTAAATAAAGAAAGGTAAATGATATTGTAATCATAATCAACTCTTTATAAGTAATAGCTGAAAATCCAGTTGAAAACCAGAAATCTTGTAACATCTTTAGCATATTAATCACGTCCTTTTTAGCTGTTATCCAATAGTAATTAAAACATCTCCACCCACTACATTTGCTCCCTTTGATGTGTTTACTGAAGTTATTTTCCCATCGATTGGAGCAACTATTTCATTTTCCATTTTCATAGCTTCTAAAACAAATAGTACATCTCCTGCTTTAACATTATCTCCTTCATTTACGTTAACAGAAACAATTGTTCCTGGCATAGGAGATTTTACATCTTCACCTTGAGTAGACGTTTTCTTTGGCGTAATAGGTGTTACTTTTTCTACTTTTTTAGGAGTAGATTTAGCTTCTGTTTGAACTTTACTAACATCCGATCCATCAATTTCCTCTACTTCAACCTCATACGCTTTTCCATTTAAATTTATTCTATATTTTTTCATACAAGTACCTCCCTTAGGCAACCCTTTTTATACTATTAATTTTAAGCTTTGAATTATTTTGATTATTACTTGCTAAAACTGCAGCTGTAAGTGCTGCTATAAGATCTATTTCTTCATCTAATTCATTAATTTCTTCATATCCATTATTTTTAGATTCTGTAACTGCTGTTTCTAAGTTTTTTAATTTTTGTTTTTCTAAATCTTTTTTATAAAAAACAACTTTAAATAACTCTAAAATTTGAGAAATTACAAAAAGACTTATGAATACTACACTCATACTTAAAAATGTAATTTTAAGAGCTTCTAAAATAGTTATACTTTCCATAATATTACCCCCTTACATAATAACTTCTATATTACAAACATCATCTTTTCTCTCTTCTAAGAAAGTCTTTGCAACTTGAGGAAAAAGAGCATATGATAAAATGTCTTCTTCACTTTTGTATAAACCTTGTATTTCTTTTTTTATATCTTCAAATCCAGGTTCTAAAAGATCTGCTGGTCTTATAGTTATAACTTCTTCATTTCCTATAATTTTATTCTTTATTTCTTCTTTTATAGGAGCTGGTGATTTTCCATAAAGACCTCTTACATAGTCTTTTATCTCGTTAGGTACTATTTTATACCTTTCTCCTGTTAAAATATTAAATACCGCTTGAGTTCCTACCATTTGACTAAGTGGAGTTACAAGTGGTGGAAATCCTAGGTCTTCTCTAACTCTTGGAACTTCAGCTAAAACTTCTTCATATTTATCTGATGCATTTTGCATTTTAAGTTGAGATAAAAGATTTGAAAGCATCCCTCCTGGAACTTGATAACTTAAAGTCTTAGGCTCAGTACTTAATACTTTAGGATTTAAAACTCCACTTTCTAAGTATTTTTCCTTTATTGGCTTAAAATATGATGCTATATCATTCAAAGCTTTTATATTAAGTTTAGGATCTCTATCACTTTCTGAGAGTGCTATTGCTAAAGATTCAGTAGGTGGTTGAGAAGTTCCTCCTGAAAAAGGTGATATAGCAGTATCTATAATATCAACTCCAGCTTCTACAGCCTTCATATATGTCATTGATGCTATTCCACTAGTAGCATGAGTATGAAGCTCTATAGGAAGTTTTGTATTTTTCTTTATTTCATTTATAAGTTCATAAGTACTGTAAGGAGTAAGTATCCCTGCCATATCCTTTACGCATATAGAATCTGCTCCTATACTTTCCATTTGTTTTACTAAATTTATATAATAATCTAATGTATGAACTTTACTTGTTGTATAAGATATAGCACACTGACAGTGAGCTTTTTCTTTTTTTATAGTTTTTACTGAAGTTTCTAGATTTCTTGTATCATTTAAGGCATCAAATACACGAATTATATCTATTCCATTTTCTATAGATTTTTGTATGAATTTTTCAACTATATCATCTGGATAATGCTTATATCCTAAAAGATTTTGGCCTCTTAAAAGCATTTGAAGATTTGTATTTTTTACTCTTTTTCTTATTTCTCTTAGTCTTTGCCATGGGTCTTCATTTAAAAATCTAAGACAAGCATCAAACGTTGCTCCTCCCCAAACCTCCATAGAATAATAATTAGCTTTATCCATAACCTCAAGTATTGGAAGTATTTCGTCAGTTGTAAGCCTCGTTGCTATAAGTGATTGGTGCCCATCTCTTAAAGCTGTTTCCGTTATTTTAAGTCTATTCACTACATTCACCTCTTTATTTAATAGCATTTTCAATTCTTTCAAGTCCTTCTTTTATATTATCAATAGAAGTTGCATAAGAAAGTCTTATATAATTTTCAATTCCAAATCCAATCCCAGGAACAACCGCTACCTTAGCTTTATCAAGAAGATAATCAGCAAAATCCATTGAGTTATTTATTTTTATTCCATCAAATTCTCTTCCTATTATTTTTGATATGTTTACCATTACATAAAATGCGCCTTTAGGTTCTTTGCATGATAAATTAGGAATACTGTTTACTTTTTTTGCCATACATTTTCTTCTTTCGTTAAAAGCTTTTACCATGACATTTACCATGTCTTGATCTCCTTTTAAAGCAGCAATAGTTGCATATTGAGCAATTGTATTAGGATTTGATGTAGCATGACTTTGAAGATTTGTCATTATCTTAGTTATCTCCTTGTTAGCTGCAGTATATCCTATTCTCCATCCTGTCATTGCATAGCCTTTTGAAACTCCATTTATAATTATTGTTAAATCTTTTATTTTTTCTCCAAATGATGCTATACTA
Organism: uncultured Peptostreptococcaceae bacterium; assembly: GCA_942492135.1. Lineage (GTDB taxonomy): Bacteria > Bacillota > Clostridia > Peptostreptococcales > Peptostreptococcaceae > Tepidibacter_A. The sequence goes on along the minus strand of CALODI010000007.1, from coordinate 42,965 downwards.
ACATGTTTTCCTTCATAAATAAGTTTTTCATAAATTTCATCAGATATTATATAAATATTATTATCAACTGCTATTTCAGCTATTTCTCTTAATTCATCCTCAGTATAAACTGCTCCAGTTGGATTATTTGGGCTGTTTAAAATTATTGCTTTAGTTTTTTCATTTATTGATTTTAGAAGCTTTTCTTTCGTATATTTAAATCCATCTTCTTCTAAAGCTTCAACATATACTGGTACAGCATCTGCTGATTTTACAAGTTCTGGATAACTAACCCAATATGGAAGAGGAACTATTACTTCATCTCCTAGATTACATATAGCTTGTAGTGAATTAAATAATGAATGTTTTGCTCCATTAGATACAACTATATTTGCTGGAGTATATTCTAAATTATTATCTTTTTTAAATTTTTCACATATAGCCTCTCTAAGTTCAGGAAGTCCAGAAGCTGCAGTATATCCTATATTCCCATTTGCAATAACATCAATTGCTGCATTTCTTATATAATCAGGTGTTTTAAAATCTGGTTCTCCTGCTCCAAAGCTTATTACATTCTCCCCATCTTCTTTCATCTTTTTTGCTTTTGCTGTAATATCAAGTGTCACTGACGGTGAAATTTTCATATTTTTTATTGATAAACTTTTCTTCATTTTTATCTCCCCTTAGTTGAAATTGTTTAATTTATATTCCATATTTATCCGAAAGCTAAAATTTCTAAAACTCCATCTGAATTAAGTTTCGCTTTTTCCTTAATATTAGTTTAACAATTTATATTTTTTATGTACAGTTGTTAAAAAAGGCTTTTTAGCGAAACAATTTTATTATTTTAGTTATTTTCTTGTTTTATACTTTTAAAAAAAAGTGAGCCTTTTTATTGTTTTTTTAGTTGATTTTTCTCAAAATAAATCCTCAAAAATAAAGTATTTTTGAGGATTTTCCTTTGATAAGCAACCTTAGGCTATATTAAATTTTCTTATAACCGCATCCTTCTTTAGCTCATTACAACACCTAAGCTTAATACTAACATTACTAATACCATTAGCATTAGCACTAGCTTGAATGCATGTTTTAACCATGTACTATACGGTATTCTTGCCATACCTAAAGCAGCCATAACAACAGCACTTGTTGGTGTTATTATGTTTATAGTACCAGATGCAGATTGATATGCAGTAATAACTATATGTCTTGCAACTCCAGCAAAATCTCCTAGAGGAGCCATTATTGGCATTGAAAGTGTTGCAAGTCCAGATGTAGATGGAATTAAGAAAGATAGAGGTATATAGAATAAATAAGAAAATACTGCAAAAGCTATTGAACCTGTTCCCGCAAGCATTCCTTCTCCTAAACGAAGAACTGTATCCGTCATATTTCCTGCATTCATCACTACCGTTATACCACGAGATATTCCTATTATTAATGCTACGCCTAATAAATCACGAGCTCCTTGAACAAAAGTTGAAATAAGTTCTTGTTCCTTCATTCCTTCTACTAATCCAATTATAATAGCTGAAACTAAAAATAAAGCAGTTAATTCTCCAAACCACCATCCTAGAGTAGGAATAGCCGTAATGCCTATATCTTCAAAAGGAATAACACCGGCTACCATTATGACAAAAGTCAAGCAGAATAAACCAAGAACAACCTTTCTTTTCCCTGTTAATTCTGGGAACTCATTTTCATTTTCTGTTGCAAGAAAATGTTTTTTATCTTCTTCGTACGTATTATATACAAGGGATTTTGTAGGGTCTTTTTTGATTTTTTGTGCATATCTCATTACATACATAATCGCAATAAGCTCCCCTAATGCTAAAATTAATACTCTAAATCCAATTCCTTCTCCTAAAGAAATACCAGCAAACCCTGATGCTATTCCCGTAGCAAAAGGATTTACAGTAGATCCTAAAACCCCAACACCAGCTCCAAAAAGTATAACAGATACCGCTGTTACAGTATCATAACCAGCTGCTATAAATACAGGAATTAGTAAAGGATAAAATGCTATTGTTTCCTCAGCCATCCCAAAGCTTGTTCCTCCTAATGAAAACATTATCATTAAAATTGGAATCATCCATTTTTCTCTACCTTTTAATTTGTATGTTACTCTTGCTATTGCTGCATCAATAGCTCCTGTTTTCATAATTATTCCTAAAAATCCACCTATTACGAGAACAAATAAAGCAACATCTACCGCATCGTAAAACCCATCTATAGGTGCTAAGATAACTTCTTTTATTCCTTGTGGATTTGGATCAACTAAATGATATGTTCCTGGAATTGGAGCCTTTTTAGAAGCACCCGGATCAACATAATCATATTGACCTGCAGGTACAATCCACGTTAATGTTGCCACTAGGATTATAATGGAAATCAAAATAGTATATGCACTTGGCATTTTAAATCTTTTCATAGTATATCCCTCCATTGTAAAATATTGTTTATCACTTAAAATAATATTGAATACGTTTTCCTAAAAGTTAATTTTTTTGAAATTCTATACAAGCCTCCTTTTTAAATTATTTTTTAAATACTATTATTAAATTAATTTCATGATAATTAATATAAGCAATTTCTATGCCAAATCTTAATAAAGGACAAATTTAGACTTAATAAACATATTTATATGAATTTTATGAACTTTTGATTTTTATTTACAAAAAAATAGGTGGATAATGGTTGCTTATTGGCAACCATTATCCACCCATTTCTTCAAGTAACTCCATTACTATTTTTTTTCCCTTATTACTAAGTACGGTTCCATGTTTTCCTTTCTTCTTAACAATAAGTCCCCTTCTTTCTAATTTATCTAATCTACTTCTCATTTGATACTGAGTCATTTCATATTCAGTTCTCATTGTTAAATTACCTAACTTTTCTCTTCCTATAATTTCTCCTTCTTTACTTAGATAATATATTTTTTTTAGTATAAAGATTTGTTCTTTATCTAAATCCAAATCATTTTTATCATCATATTCATAATGAACTACGCCTTGAAAAAATCCTTTATCAGGTATATCTTCTAGTGTTATATTATTATCTTCTCTAACAGCCAACATATATGTTAATGTATTTCTAAGCTCTCTTACATTCCCATACCAATCATACTTTAACAGCTCATAAATCACATCATCACATATTTTTATACCTTCTGTAGTTTCTATTTTTATAAAATGATTCATAATACTATAAATATCTTCTTTTCTTTTTCTCAAAGGAGGTAAATTAACATATCCCATTTTTAATCTATAATATAAATCTTCTCTAAACTTTTTCTCTTTTACCATTTGTAAAAGATCTTTATTAGTTGCAGCAACAATTCTAACATCAATAGGTCTTATTTTAACCCCACCTATTCTCATTACTTCTTTTTCTTGAAGAACCCTTAACAGCCTAGCCTGAACTTTTAATGATATGTCTCCAATTTCATCTAAAAATATAGTTCCTCCGTCAGCCTGTTCAAATAATCCAGCTTTTCCTCCTTTTTTTGCTCCTGTAAATGAACCTTCTTCATACCCAAAAAGCTCACTTTCTATAAGCTCATCAGGAAGAGCACTAAAATTAACTGCTAGAAAAGCCTCTTTTTTTCTTTTTGACTCCATATGAATAGAACTTGCAAATAACTCTTTACCGGTTCCACTTTCTCCTTCTATAAGTATTGTCAACTCACTTTTTGAAAGTTTTTTTGAAATAGCTTTTACTTTTTTTATAGCTTCACTGTTTCCAACTATATCTTCAAAAGTATATTTTGCATAAAAACCTTTTTTAACAAGTTCTCTTCTTAACTTTTTATTTGCCTCAATTGTATCTTCTACATTTTTAAACCCCACAACAAAAGAATTAGCTTGAGAAATATAAATCTTATTTACTAAAACATCTACTCCATCAATATTGAAAACCTTCTCTTTTTCATTAGTATTTTCCATGAGAAACTCAAGTAATATTTTATCAAAAATAATATTTTTTATGCTTTTCCCTATTGCATTAGATTGCTGAATTTTAAGTATTTTTCTTAGATTCTCATTCAAAACACTTATATTTCCCAAATTATCATAAACAAGCAATCCATCATTTAATCTATTAATAACTAGATTTAAATGATCATTAAGCTTTGATATTTTATTAGTTGATTTTGCTAGTCTCTTTGCAACATTGATTATCTTTTTTAAATATTTTTGAGAAAAATTATCAATCTTTTTGTCTAAAATTCCTAACTTATTTAATATTTCCATTATTGTAGTAAAGTCCATAATTCTTACACCTATATCATAGGTCTTGTCTACAAAAGAAGGAACTTTATCTACTTCTCCAGGGGTTACAGCTATATTAACTTTTTTTATAGATTTATTCATTTCAGGATAATACGGAATATAATTTATATGATCGATTCCTAATTCATGTAGTACTTCAATCCCCTCATACGTGCACTCCATTGCATCATTTACAAAAAGTACATCTGTATTAGGAGGTATTAAAACAATTTGATCAAGTAAATCATAATTTATAGTTCTCTTTGCAATCATTATGTCACAGCTATTATCTAAAACATTTAATTCTATCAAATCATTCTTTACTAGTTCACTTGATATTACAATCAAATCATCTTTTATTGTATTGTTAATTCCTTCTTCTGTAGCGTAGCTGTTTATAAAAATGCTACCCGGTAAATATTCTCTTAATTGTTTTAGTAACGCTATTTTAGTCTGTTCAGATCCAGTTACAAGAGTTATGCTTTTTTTCACCTATAATCACCTCTTATTTTTAATGGTTTTTTGGTTACCATTATACATACCATTATATCAAAATTCGTCCAAAAAATATCAAAATTCGTCAAAATCATACTTTTTTATCTAAATATATATAATTAAGTATATATATTTATAGTTAATTGTATATATTTAAGGAAAACGGTATCTTTGGCATGTTTCTTGCAATACTTATAAAGCGAAACTTAATTCAGATAGAGTTTTAGAACTTTTAGCTTTCGTATAAAGTGAAACTTAATTCAGATGGAGTTTTTTTCTCCAACTGAATTTCTAGTTGAACTAATCCAGAAGCTGTAGAGTTCTTATCTCCAGCCTTAAGAGGGTGGAGTATTAGAACTCTTAGCTTTCGGATAGATATATACAATAATTTTTTTAAGGAAGGTGATTTTTATGATTAAAATTATAAAAGGCGGAGAAGTATATTCTCCTGATTACATTGGAAAAAAAGATATTCTAATAGCAAATGATAAAATCAGTATTTTAAAAGAGGAAATAAATATTCCTAAAGAATTTGATGTAGAGGTTATAGATGCTCAAGGTAAATATGTATTTCCAGGACTTATAGACTCTCATGTTCATATCATGGGTGGAGGCGGAGAAGGAAGCTTTAAAACTAGAACACCTGAAATAGTTTTATCTCAAATTACTACAGGAGGAGTAACTACTGTAGTTGGATGTTTAGGAACAGATGGTACAACTAGAGATATGAATGGACTATTAGCAAAAGCAAGAGGTTTAGAAGAGGAAGGTATAACTACTTATATATATACTGGGTCATATCAAATTCCTGTAAGAACTATTACAGGAAATGTTATGGACGATATAATTACCATAGACAAAATAATAGGTGTAGGTGAAACTGCTATATCTGATCACCGCTCATCTCAACCAACAGTAGAAGATATATGTAAATTAACTGCAGATGCTAGAGTCGGAGGTATACTTTCTGGTAAAGCTGGAGTTGTTAATATTCATATGGGAGATGGTTCTAGAGAACTTGGCTATTTATTCGATATTATTGAAAATACAGAAATTCCTGCTACGCAATTTATTCCTACTCATATAAATAGAAACGGTAGTTTATTCCAAAACGGTATTGAATATACTAAAATTGGTGGAATTGTAGACTTTACTACTAGCACTGATCCTGATTATCTAGATGAAGATGAAATAAAAGCAAGCACAGGTCTTAAAATGATGCTTGATGCTGAAGTTCCTATAGAAAATATTACTTTCTCATCTGATGGACAAGGAAGTATGCCAACATTTAATAAAGATGGAGAATTTATAGGTTTAGGTGTAGGAGAAGTAGCTACATTATTTAGAGAAATAAAAGATGCAATTTTACAAGATGGAGTATCTATAGAAGATGCTTTAAAGGTTGCTACTTCTAATCCTGCAAGAATATTAAAATTAAATGATAAAGGTACTCTAGAAAGAAATAAAGATGCAGATATTATACTTGTAAATAAAGATGATTTTACAATAGATACTGTTATTGCAAAAGGAAAAATAATGATTAAAGAAAAAGAACTAATTGTAAAAGGAACTTTTGAAAAATAAAAAAAACAGCTGTCCCGCTCTAAAAATTAATTCTAGAGCGGGACAGCATCTTTTTTTATTATCTAAAGTTATTTTTATTTTTCTTTTTATTAGCATTAGGTCCTTTAGGTCCTTCTGCGCTAGAATTAGGTCCTTCTGGTCTACCATTAGGTACTTCTCCAAAATTTGCACCCATTCCTTCTGATGCAAACTCATTTCCATATTCTAATCCCATTCTCTTTGAAGCTTCTCTTGCATTCAGTTCAGCACTCTTATTTGTCGATTTCTTCTTAGCCATATTAATATCCTCCCTTTACAACCATGTTTTATTTTATTTAAAAAGTCATCTGCCTTTAACTAAGTTGTCTAAGTTATTTTGTGAATTATATAGTTTTTCATTCGAGTAAATAATTGGCTAATTAACCAATATTATTTATTATTTTTTCTATTTCTCTTTAAATTAGCGTTAGGTGATTTGTTAGACTTAGGACTATTAGGTCCTTCTGCAAATTTTGCACCCATTTCTTCTGATCCGAACTCATTTCCAAATTCTAATCCCATTCTTTTTGAAGCTTCTCTTGCATTAGCTTCAGCATTCTTTTTCTTCTTAGGCATAATAATATCCTCCCTTTACAATCCAACAATTTTATTTTTCTTAAAAAGTCATATAACTTTAACTTAGTTGTCCCAGTTATTTTATGAATTATATAATTTTTAATTCAAGTAAATAATTGGTAATTAACTTTTAAGTAAAAAGAAGCAGACATCTGCTTCTTTTTCATTATTTATTATTATTATTTATTTTTTCTTTTTAGATTTGTTAGAGCTAGGTGCTTTCCCAGGTGTTGCTGCAAATTTTGAACTTATATTTTCTGCTACAAATTCATTTGCATATTCTAATCCCATGCTCTTTGCAGTCTCTCCTCTAGTAATTTCTGCACTTTTAGTAGTACCCATTTTTTTTGTCTTATTCCTTTTACTCATAATAGAATCCTCCCTTTGAATACAATAACTTTATTTTTTTTAAAAGTCATATAACTTTGACTGGGTTGTCCTAATTATTTTATGAATCATATAGTTTTTAATTCAAGTAAATAATTGGAGATACATTTTAGATTTAAAAGCTACTAATTAGGAAACACTAATTAGATATAAGTTTTTATGGAGGATAATTTTATGAATAAAAATACAATTTCAGACAAACAAGGTATAATCCTCATGACTATTTTTATAATAGGGACTACATCTATTCAAGTAACAGGTATTAACGCTAAACAAGATGTTTGGGCAGCTTTGATTCTAGCTACTTTATTGTCTCTTCCTATTTTTTATACATATGCTTATATTAATAATATTTCAAATAATATTGATGTTTTTAATGTTATTCAAAATTCCTTCGGAAAATTATTAGGAAATATAATTATATTACTTATGAGTCTATTTATACTCGAAACCGCTTGTGAGGTTCTAATAAATGTAGCTTTTTTCATAACTACTGTAAGCCTTCGCGAGACCCCTATATATGTCTTTCTGATATCTATAATGTTTTTATGTAACTGGATAGTAAAAGAAGGGATAGAGGTTATAGGAAGATGGTCTGAATTTTTTATATTTATAATTCTATTTTTTTTGATTATTACACCTTTTTTTCTTATTAAAGATATGGATGTTGAAAATCTTCTTCCTATATTTAATAATGGATTTAAACCTATTTTTAGAGGAGCAGTTGATACACTTATGTTTCCTATTACAGAAGCTATAGTTTTTGTATTCGCTTTTTCATCGTTAAAAAACGATAAATCATCCTATAAGATATATTTTATAGGGCTTTTAATAGGAGTCTTTTTTCTTATATTGATTTCTTTAAACAATATATTAATCTTAGGTGTTGATAGAGTTGTTTCTATTTATCATCCTACTTATTTCTCTGTTGGGAAGATAAATGTAGGAAACTTTTTTCAAAGACTTGAAATAATATCTGCTACTATATTTATATTGGGAGCATTCGTCAAAGTAAGTATATATTTGTTAGCTACATGCAAGGGTTTTTCTTATGTGTTAAATTGTAGTGATTATAGAGTAATATCAACTCCTATATCACTTATTATAATAAGTATAGCCTATATATCTTTTGAAAATATAATGGAGTTTTGGGAATGGACTGGAGGTGCTTGGAATTATTTTGCTCTAGTGTTTCAAATTATAATACCTGTGATTATATTCATAGGTTTATTAATTAAAAAAAATATTGCATATAAAAACAGACGCTAAAACTCCAGCCATATGACTTATAAGTGCACAAACTAATGTGTGTCTTATATTTTTTATCTTTAAATTTCCATAGTATATAGCCATTGTGTAGAATATAGTTTCAGATGATCCCACTATTGTAGCTCCCATTTTTTCTTTTAATGTATCAATTCCAACTCTAGGTATCATATCCTTGTATATAGCAAGCGTTCCACTTCCAGATAATGGCTTTATTATTATCAAAGATAATAGTTCCTTAGGTATGCTAAACATCTTGAGTATAGGCGAAAATATATATTCAAGAATTTCTATTCCATATCCAACTTTAAATATCCCTATAGCTAAAAATATTCCTAATATGTACGGTGCTATTTTGTATGTAGTTTTTATTCCATCAAATGCCCCTCTTATAAAACTGTCATATATGTCTATACCTTTGTATTTTCCATATACAATTATTGTGAGTATTATAAGTGGTATTAATATATTAGAAAAAAAATCCATCTCAATACCTCCTTTGAAGCATTTTGCACGATATTATACCCACTATTGTGGATACAGCAGTTGCTATTAAGGTGGTAATTATTATTTCATTAGGATTAGATGCACCCTCATCTATTCTTATTTTAAGCACTGTAAATGGAACTAATTGAACTGATGACATATTGATAACTAAAAACATTATCATATCATTTGTAGCTGTATTTTTTTTAGGGTTTATTTCTTGAAGTTCCTCCATTGCCTTTAACCCAAATGCAGTAGCACCATTAGAAGCTCCTAGTATATTAAGTGACATATTCATTATCATATACGATAGAGCTTTACTCTTTTTAGGAATAGATGGAAACAATTTATTCATAACACAGTATAAAGACTTTCCTATTCTATCTACAAGCCCAGATTCTTTAGCTATATTCATAATTCCCATCCAAAGAGCCATTATACTTATAAGACTTATGACAAATTCTACACCCTTTGAAGCTTCATTCATTATTACCATATTAAGATTAGGAAGCTTTCCCATAAATATGCTATTTATTATCCCAATAGAAATCATATAAAACCAAATTTTGTTCATTAAAAAACCCCCCTCAGTAATTTTATGAAGGGGGTTACTTTAGTTATTCTTAAAATTTTGATATATATCTAAATCAACTATTTTCATTTTCAAATTAGTATTTATAATATATTTAAAAAAGATTTTTTCTTAAATCTATACAAATGCTAAAGAACTACACTAAAAATAGCCCACATTGAAATGTTAGCTATTTTTGGTTTAACGTTTTGCCATAGAACTTAGATTTCAACGTTTAAATAACCGTTAAGAAACTTCATTGTCTGACCATAGGGAGTTGATGAAGTTTTAGGATATTTAATAAGATGAAATCTATAGTTCCATCAAAACGTTGACTAAATAGCGCTATTTCGATGTGCGTTATTTTCGGCTTAAGCACTTATCTACAATAGCTTACGAAATTATACTTTTAACTCCTTTTAATACATCAGAGAAATTTTCAAACTCCATAAACTCAATCTCATTCTCCCTCAAATAATTCGCAAGATCGTTCTTTGCAAATATATAATCTGCATTCTTTGATGCACATTTATCAGAGTGACCATCTCCTATGTATATAACTTTTTTATTATCAATATTTATATCATTTATTAAGTTACTCTTACAATTTCCACACTTTCTACAGTCTTCATTAGTATTAGGGTATACCCCTAATAGTTTTGATCCTTCAAATTGTAGTATATTAGAAAAACTCATAAGCCCTTCTATATCATTATTTTCTAGTATATTTTCTATATTAAAATCAAATCCATCACTTATTATATAAAATTCTATACATATGCCTCTTATATAATGTATAAATTCTTTGAACTTAGGATCTATATCAATACCTCCTACAAATTCTTTAAGCTCTATTTCATTCGTTTTCATCATGTCTAATATTTTTTGGCTTATTTCACGAGCATCATATTTTCCACTCATCCACATTTCATCAAGCTTTCTCCACTCATCACCTGCAAATTTATTCGCCATAGAGTTTACTGTATCTTCTACGGTTATCGTTCCATCAAAATCACATATAACTATATATTCCACTTTTGTACCTCCTCAATTCCCCTGTTGTTATTTGAATCTATATTTTAATTAAAACTTAAATAGTTAATTAACGCTTATTAAAACTTTAACATATAATTACATATTTTAAAAGTATTATGTACTTTTAGAATATTACACTTATATATCGGGTAAAATACATTAAATAATAACAACAAGGGGAGATAATATTGAATTTATTAGAAAAATATTACGGAAAGGTATTACATACTTCTTTTAAAGTTATGAATCCTTTTAAAAAAATGATAATAAATACACACTGCAAAGTTCATATATTTATAAATATGCAAGCCTTAAATATATTAAAAACAAACCATTATACGAAAGAATATAAATTTTTTTCAAAGTATATAAAGACTATAAATGAAGGAGCGATTTGGGCAGATCAGGATTTTAAAAGCAACGGACATTTTTATCATCCTTATAAAAAAAAGGGAATATACGGTGGAAATAACGCTCTAAATCTTGCAAAGAATTATTATAATAAATCTGTGTACTTTTGGAATATAAGGAATGTAAATAAATCTATGTTTTATCTCGGCGCAGCCATGCATATAGTTCAGGATATGACTATACCTCAGCATGCTAATATAAAGCTTTTGGACAATCATAAGCAATTTGAATCATTTGTAAAAAAACACCACGATTCTATGAACGAATTTATATGCAATAAAAAACCTATAATGTTGAGTTCTATAGATAAATTTATAAGGTATAATGCTCGATTTTCTCTAAAAATAAATATAAAATTTAAAAATATTGTAAATACTCAAGAGAGATTTTATAAAATTTCAAAAAAAATTCTTCCTCTAGCTCAAAGAACTACTGCTGGATGTATGGTATTTTTTTATAGTGATGTTGTAAAAAAAATAAACGCTGATTAATAAACTATAATCAGCGTTTATTTTTTTACTTGTTGGCGACATGAGCTATGCATTAGCATGAAGCGAATTTTATTCGTCTGATAATCGGCCATGGCTCTGCTTATAAAAATTTCCCTTTTGCACATTATTCTTTCTATATCCCAAATCCTCTTTATAATAAGTATCCCTATCGGCTTCTACACCTTTGTATTCATCTATTATTTCTTTACTGTTTTTTAATCTTTCACTCTCTTTATCCATACTATCACCTCCTAGATAACATTATTTTTTCGTTAATTTTTAAATATATACTAATGTTATTGTGAATTTCTGAAAATATTGATAAAATCTAAAATGTAACTACAAATGGAAAGGATGATAAATTATGAAAAATTTAACTTTACTTACCGACCTATATCAGTTAACTATGATGAATGGCTATTTTAGCAAAAATGTACACGAAGATATAGTTGTATTCGATATGTTTTTTAGAAAAAATCCTTGTAACGGAGGTTATACTATAGTTTGTGGTATACATCAACTAGTTGATTACATAAATAACTTGAAATTTGAAGATGATAATTTAGATTATCTAAAAAAATTAAATCTATTTTCTGATGAATTTCTAAATCTATTAAGAAATTTCAAATTCACAGGAGATATATACTCAGTTGAAGAAGGATCGGTAATGTTTCCTAATGAGCCTATAATCAGAATAAAAGCTCCTTTATACCAAGCTCAGCTTATAGAGACTACACTTCTTAATATAATTAACTTTCAGTCATTGATAGCTACTAAGGCCTCTCGTGTTTGCTTTGCTGCTAATGAAGATTCTGTATTAGAATTTGGGCTAAGGCGTGCGCAAGGTCCTGATGCCGGTATTTATGGAGCTCGTGCTGCTATTATAGGTGGTTGTTCTGGTACTGCAAATGTACTTGCTGGTCAAATGTTTGATGTACCCGTTATAGGTACTCATGCTCATAGCTGGGTTCAAAAATTCGATTCTGAATTAGAGAGTTTTAGAGCTTACTCTAGCGTATATCCAGAAAAAGTTCTTTTATTAGTAGATACTTACAATGTTTTAAATAGTGGAGTTCCTAATGCTATTAAAGTATTTAATGAACTTAGAGAACAAGGTCATGAGCCTGTTGGAATAAGACTTGATTCAGGAGATCTGGAGTACTTGTCAAAGCAAGCTAAAAAAATGTTAGATGAGGCTGGATTTGAAAACCTGTCCATAGTTGCCTCAAACGACTTAGATGAGTATAAAATAACTCATCTTAAAAATTCAGGAGCTAAGATAAACAGTTGGGGAGTTGGAACAAAACTTATAACGTCTAGTGATTGTCCTTCTCTTGGAGGAGTTTATAAACTTTGTGCTTCTGACGATGGAAACGGAGTAGTACCTAAGATCAAAATATCTGAAGATCCAGAGAAAATAAACAATCCTGGTTATAAAAAAGTAGTTAGAATATACAATAAATCAAAAAAAGCCGAGGCAGACATTATACTTTTAGATCAAGAACATATAGATACAAACCAACCCCTTACAGTATTTCATCCTATTCATACTTGGAAAAAGAAAACCTTTAAAAATTACTCAATAAAAGAATTATTAAAGCCTTTATTTTTAAATGGAAAATGTGTTCACGAGCCAAAGAGTGTTATGGAAATAAGAGAATTTGCAAAACAAGAATTAAATACATTCTGGAATCAATACAGAAGAATAGAATCTCCAGAAGAATATAAAGTAGATTTATCTTTAGACCTTTGGACTCTTAAAAACAAGATGATACAAGACAAAAAAAAAGATAGCGTGTAGGAATTCCTACAAGCTATCTTTTTTATTATTAAGCGAATTTTTATTCTTCATCAAAGTTATTTTCAATATATTTTTCAGCCATTACTGTAGCAATTGCTCCGTCTCCACAAGCAGTAACTACTTGTCTTAACACTTTAACTCTACAATCTCCTGCTGCATATACTCCTTCAACATTAGTCTCCATATTTGGACTAGTTGGTACGTATCCACGATCTAGTTCTATTTTTCCATCAAATAACTTAGTTTGAGGTGCAAATCCTATGAATATGAATACTCCGAAAGTTCCATCTTCTTCGTCAGCTTCATGCTCAGTAATTTCACCAGTTTCTAAATTTCTAAGAGTCATAGATTCTAATATTCCATCACCTTTTAATTCTGTTATTTCCATATTCCACTTAACTTCTATCTTATCATGACTTAATATCTTAGCTTGTATAGATTTTGCTGCTGTAAGATGAGCGTCTCTTGATAATATAGTTACTTTTCTTGCAAACTTAGTTAAGAACATTGCTTCTTCACAAGCAGAATCTCCTCCACCAACTACGAATACCTCTAAATCAGTAAAGAATGCTCCATCGCAAGTAGCACAATAAGTAACTCCTTTTCCTGTTAACTCTTTTTCTCCAGGTATATTAAGTTTTCTTGGAGTAGCTCCAGTTGCTATAACTACAGCTTTTGCTTTATATTCTTCTTTCTTTCCTTTTAAAACTTTTATCTTACCATCGAATTCTACTTCTTCAATAGTATCCTTTACTCTTTTAGCTCCGAACTCATCGCATTGCTCTACCATTCTAGCTATTAAGCTTGGTCCAGTAGCATTTTGTATAGATCCTGGGTAGTTAGCAACTTCATCAGTAGTAGCTATTTGTCCACCAGTTCTATCTTTTTCTATTATAAGAGTATTCATTTTTGCTCTAGCTCCGTATAATCCTGCTGATAACCCTCCTGGGCCAGCTCCTATTACTATTAAATCATATATCATAGACATAAATTTCATCTCCCTTTAATATATTGAAAAATTCAAATCTTTATATTATTCTTTTATTATTTTCTTTTGTTTTTTATAACTTTCATTAACTTCATCAAGATCTTCATTCTTAAGCTCTTTAATCAACGATATACATCCTAATATCATTATTATAGCAAGTGGGAATGCCGCTGCTATAGACGCTGTTTGAAGAGTCGAAAGACCTCCTCCAAGTAAAAGACCAAATGCCATTGCAGACTGTATAAGTCCCCAAATAACTTTTCTCTTAGTTGATGGATTTAAATCTCCATTAGAAGACATCATACCTAATACAAATGTAGCAGAGTCTGCTGATGTAACGAAGAATGTACAAAGAAGTACTACTGCTACTAAAGATATTATCTTTCCAAGTGGATAATAACTCATTACCACGAAGAAAGCGGTTTCTGTAACTTTTACAGCTTCTGTTGCTATATCTAATCCTAAGTTAACTCCTAAAGTTCCAAATACTGCAAACCATATGAAACTTCCAAGAGTTGGTACTAAAAGAACTCCTATTATAAATTCTCTTATAGTTCTTCCTCTTGATATACGAGCTATGAACGTTCCAACGAATGGTGCCCATGCAATCCACCAAGCCCAGTAGAATAAAGTCCATCCACCTAACCATGAGTTATCTCCAAATGCATTAATACGGAAACTATTAGGTATAAAGTCACCTAAGTATTGTCCAAATCCACAAGTGAATGCATTTATTATCTTTATAGTAGGTCCTAGTAAGAACGCTAATATCATTAATACGAAAGCTATTCCTAGGTTAAGATTTGATAAGAATTTGATTCCTTTATCAAGTCCTGTAACTGCTGATAACATGAATAATATAGTAACTATTACTATTATTATTACTTGAGATGTAGTATTTGCTGGAATTCCGAATAAGTGGTTAAGTCCACTGTTTATTTGAAGTGTTCCAAGTCCTAAAGATGTTGCAACTCCTGCAACAGTTGCAAATATAGCTATTATATCTATAACCTTTCCAAGTGGTCCCTCCACTCTTCTTTTACCAAATAAAGGTATAAATATACTACTTATAAGTCCTGGTGTATTTTTTCTAAATTGGAAATATGCAAGAGCCAAAGCTAATACACTATATCCTGCCCAAGGGTGGAATCCCCAGTGGAAGAAAGAAGTTTGAATAGCAAGTTGAGCAGCTTCTGCTGACCCTGCTTCAGCAAGTCCAAGTGGTGGATTTACGAAGTGATTAAGAGGTTCTGCAACTCCCCAAAATACAAGTCCTATACCCATTCCTGCACTAAATAACATAGCAAACCATGAAACATATGAATAATCTGGTGTTGAATCATCTGGTCCAAGTTTTACATTTCCATACTTACTACACGCTAACATTACTGCAACTAATACGAAGAAGAACATTCCCATTAGATACATCCATCCAAAGTTATCTCTTAAAAATACATAAAGTCCATTAGCAGCATTTGCAAAGCTTTCATTAGCTATAAGAGCCCATGCAACAATTCCTAAAACGAATGCTACTGATATATAAAACACTGAATTATCATTATTTTTATTAGTCTTATTAGTCAAATAAATTCCTCCTTTAAATTCTAGGAGATATATAAATATATCTCCTAGTTATGTCTTCAGGGGTTAATTCTTAACTTACGTAACCTTCTTTTTTTAGTATTTCAAAAGCAGCATCAACCTTAGCTTCATTTATCATAACTATAGGTCCAGTACATCCCATACCACTTTCTGCATATACACCATTTTTCCATAAAGCCTTAACAGCATCTTCAAGATCTAATATATCAATACCAGAAACTGAACCTGTTACTATTTCTTTATCTGGTGCTGCAACTTCTTCTTCATCTTTTTTCTTTTCTTTAGTTAAAGAAGCTAATACATCACAAAGCTTTGCATTCTTAGCAGCTTTGAACTCGTCTTTAGCAACTTCTTTTATATCACCTTTTGCAACTTGTCCTGCATAAGATATTGCATTTGCTACAACTGGTACTCCAGATGCTCTTGAAAGTATTAATACAGTTCTTCCATATCCTTCTCCAACACCAGGACCATATCCAAATCCCATAGCTTCATAGCTTCCACCAGTATTAAATGATGAGAATACCTTCATAAGAAGATTACCTGTTAATGTATCTGTAACCATTACATCTGGTGTTCCTGTTAATAGATCGTTTCCTCTCATAACAGCTCCACCATCAGCTCTTAATGATTCAGTAAAGTTAACCTTGTATCCATTCTCATTTAATTCTTTTAAAGCTTTCTCTACTTGTCTAGCTCCATCTAGGTTTAATATACCTACTGTTGGGTCTTTTATTCCTAAAGATTTCGCTGTTATTATTCCGTATAAAGCATTCTTTACCATAGCCTCAACTCTATGAGCTGATGAAGTTCCTGTTGTAGTTGCTATGATCATTTCTTTTCCTATTCCAGGAGTTACAACTCTACCTACAGTAGATACTCCTATTGGGAAATTGTAATGCATAGTAACACAAGAATCTATTTCTTTAGAATCTAAAAGTTTTTCCATAACCTTATGTTGTTCATCTTCTGTATTTGCTTCTACTATTCTAAGGTTTGTATCAACTTTAGGTCCGATTAATACTACTTCGATTGAATTATCTCTACTTTGAGCAAGTTCTGCTCCTTTTAGTATATTGTCAACTCCATGTTCACTTCCAAGAAGAGTTATTCCAACTCTTTTCTTTTCACCAAACTGTCCACTCTCTATAGCATCTGCAATATCAGTAAATGCTTTTCCTATTATATTCTTTAAGTTCTTATCACTCATTAATATCACCTCTATTCAGCTGATAAATGTGATGCAAAATCTCTCATGGCCTCAGCTATCATTATTTTAATGCTTTCGTTAGAAACTCCTTGATCTTGATCTACTTTACCATCATTCTTTTCCATAACTATAGATACTCCATCAAATAGATTAGTCATACGTCCAAGGAATAAACTTCCTTTTCCAACTACCATAGCTCTGTTAATTTCATTATTTAACATAGCATCTCTTGCGAAGCCTACATATGGTACCCCAGATGGTATATGTCCTTGAGTTGGAGCCCAACCTGGCATTCCGTGATCTGTAACAAATTTCATAAGATCTTTCTTTTCAATATCTTTTCTCTTAACACCTAAAGCAGCTATCATCTTGTAGTTAGATGTTGGAACATCTCCTGCTCCTGCTGGCTTAGTTATATCTGGATTTTGCATCTCTACTGAATACTTATCTATATCAGTTATTTTTAAGTTTCCTTTGTCAAGAGGCATAGTTATTAATGAAGTTATTACAGCTTGAGGAGAAGATCCTGTTCCAACTGTATGTCTTCCAACTAAGTCAGTTCTTAAAACTGGGTTTACTCCATCATTTTTACTTACAAGTATTGCAAATCCGCCAAGTACATCTTCAAGTACAGGCATTTCTTTTTTGATATGGTCTTTTCCATTCATTCCAAGTTTAGCAGTAGCTCCACCTGCAACTATAACTACATTATCATATACTCCAGCTTTAACAAGAGCAGCAGCTTCTATTAACGCATGAGTAGGCGCTGCACAGAATCCTCTTGTATCTGAACCTGTTGCATTAACGCATCCTGTAGATTCAGCTATAGATTTTGCGAAGTTTCCTCCACCTCTTTGGTTAATATCTCCACAAGCTTCTTCTGAACACTCAACAACATAGTCGATTTCTTGTGGGTTTATATTATTCTTTTCTAATAAGTTAAGCATAGCAATTACTCCTGATGCTTTAACTACTAAGTTTTCAAATATTATATGTGCATTTAAGTTAGGATCTATGTTATGAGCTGCTTTTACACAACCAATTATTTTTCCATCGTTATATAAAGCTTCAGCGTGATTCTCATTTATAAATTTCTCTATATCTGCTAATTCATCGCCTTCTTTTATTTTGCTTACTAAATCATCTTTAATTAAAGGATGATTTTCTAATTTTTCTTTTGCAATTTTAGCAAAATCTTTTTCAAGCATTACTAAATCAAATACGTCAACACATTGTAAAAGACCTAAAAATTCTTCTTGAGGCATTATTTCTCCAAATTTACCAAATCTGTCAGTTTTATCACTTTCCTTGTCAAACCAAGGGCTTTCAACTTTTCCTAATTCCTCTGGAGTCATGTTTCCTATATAAGTTTGGTTAGGTAAATATTTTACAACTTCTTCAAAACTTCTTAAATTTTTTGGTAACTCTTTTAAATATTCCGATTCAGGGTTTACTATTCTCTCAGTTATTTGAGTTGATCCATTGTGAATTATCATATCTGGGGTATGTACAAGTATGTACCCACTTCCCTTTACTACAGCATAAGACATTACATTCACCTCCGTATTATTATAAAACTCTCTTTTTTATTGTTTTTTTGTTTGAAAATATTCATTGATTATATGTTCATTGATTATATGCTCATTTATTATATCATATATTTCTCATTAAATGACATATATTTAACAATTTTTTTGTATATTTAACAAAATTTTCGTACAATTTGTCAAATGATATATATTTAACAATTTTTTTTGTATAAAAAGGAGTGATATAGTAATACCACTCCTTTATTTAATTTAAGCTATTAAATACATAACGCTTAATTAATCATTAAATTTACAGAATTCGTCTCTTATGTTTTTCATTTCTTCTACTATTTCATCTATCTCAAGAACCATTTCCATCATTCCGATTTGATCCTCATATACAGATGCATCAACTTCACCTTTGAACTTATCTTCTACAGCATGATACGCTCTAAGTCCAAGTTCTACTCCTGCAAGTGGTCCTGCAAAAGTTGGATCTCCTGCAGTTACTGTTTCGGCTGCTAGACCAGCAGCTTCAGCTTCAGCGGCACCTAAAAGAACAACAATGTTTTCAGCTCCATGCTTCTCAGCTAAATCCTTAACACGTTGTTGGTTCTCTAGATCCATCGCTCCTGCAGCAGTTCAGACAAAACACTCAGTAGATGAGAATACAACCTCTGCTCCAGTACCTTTTAGGCACTCTTCCATAGCAGGACCAGGTATTCCATCTCTGTCACCAATTACGATGACTTTTTTTCCATCATAAAATCCCATAATTATACTTCCTCTCTTTTTCTATATTTTTAAATTTATAATAATTTAAAGTTATAACTTAATTATAAGTACTTCTTAATCATTGCTTCTATGTTCTCACATGTTGCATCATCTTTAGTTAACTCGTCAACTTTTGCTCCATCTTTATAGATAGCTATAGTTGGAAGTCCTAAAACCTTTTGCTTTATAGCAACTCTTCTAGCTTTTGAAGTATCAAGCTTTGCAAATTTTAATTGCTCGCCATATTTTTCTGATAATTCAACAACCGCTGGCATAAGAGCTTTACAAGGTTCACAGCTTTCACTCCAAAAGTCTACTAGCATACATCCTGTGCTATTTAAAACTTCTTCTTCAAATGTGCTTTTATCTAAAGCTAACATCCAAATCACTCCTTTTATCTATACATTTTTCACAGGCTAGCAATTTAATTTAAATTGCTAGTCTGCTATATTATTAACCTAATAACTATATTTTAACCTTATAAACAGTTTGTTCTTTAGCATCATCAGTTAAAGCCTCAAGTGCTACTCCAACTCTATGATGTCTTAATTTCCACTGTTCTTCTTTAGTAGTAGATGGATTTCCTAATGGATATGGTATTGATATAGTTGGAACCATCTTATTAGCTCCTACAGTCTTAGCAACTGGTATTAAGTTAGCCATTTGAACTATAGGGAATCCAGCTCTTTCAATTTCTTTTACTATCGTTGCACCGCAACGAGTACAAGTTCCTCACGTAGAAGATAATACAACTGCATCTACGCCTTCTTTTTTGAAGTATTCAACCATTTCTTGACCCATTCTAGCAGCTTCTGCTTGAGTAGTTCCTGTTCCAACAGTTGTGTAGAAGTATTCGTGAAGCTTTCCTATTACTCCTTGTTTTTCGTATTCTCTTAATGAATCTATAGGAACTATAACATTAGGATCAGCATCAGCAGCCGCTGGGTCAAATCCTGCATGTATTGTTTTGAATACTCCGCTTTCTAATCTATCCATTCCTTCTATACTATATCTACCCCATCTAGTTGCAGAAGCAGATTGTATTCTATCTGGATTGGCAACTGGTACTATACCACCAGTAGTTGCATAAGCTATAGTAGCTTTTGATAAATCCTTTAAAGGAGCAGCTATTTCTACTCTATCTAACTTAGGAATAGGAAGCTCAGTTACGAACTCTTCTCCGTTTATCTTTTTAAGAAGCATTTCAACAACACGCTCAGAAGATGGCTTTGCATTTTCTAACCAAGCTTGGTGTCTGATTCCTCTTACAAAGTATCCTTCTTCTTCAGCTGTTCCTAATTTTTCGCCTTTTAATATCTTGTTACCATATACTGCTATTTTCTTCATATCTTTTCTCATAGCTGCAGCACTTTTTCCACCTTCGAAAATTACTACATCCTTTTTGAACATTTCAACTCCAGGATTTTCTACATGCATAGAAGATAGAACTGGAACATTGAATTTTTCTTTTACTACTTTAGATATAACTCCACAAGCATTTCCATATCTTCCAGCTTGGAATGCAGGTCCTGCAACAAATATATCAAACTCTTTACCTTCTAAGAATCCTAATATCATTTTTACTGCTTCTTCTTCATTAGATCCCATAAAGTTATCTCCACATATAATTGTATGAGTAACCTCAGCGTCTAACTGCTTATTAAGTTCCATAGCAGGTCCAACTAAGCCTTCTCTAATCTCAGGAACAAAATCAGCCTTATCTTCTCCACCAATTTGTCCGAAAAACTGGTTTACGTAAAGTATTGCTTTTTTCATCTTAGTGCACCTCCCTAAAATTCTTTCATTGTCTTTGGAGACCATCCAGTAACTTGATCACCACAGAACATTGAATTGTTTTCCATTATTATAGATCCATCTTCTTTTACAGAAGATCCTAATACTTCATCATCAGCCCATCCGCCAGATAATCCATCTCTAGCTAAAGCCTCAAGCTCTCCAATTACAGTTTCCATAGGTGGAAGCTTTATTAAAGATGATACATTTCCACAAGAAACTATAGCATTAGCTTTCTCATCTAATGTAACTAATGGTTGAGAGTTTCCATCTCTACCTGTACACTCATTTGTAAGTCCAACAACTTTAATTCCTTCATCTTCAAGTGCTACTATGCAAGCTATAAAGTCAGCATCTGGGTTTCCGTATCCTTCTTCAGCAACTATAGCAGCATCTGCTCCTAAAGATTTTGCCATTTGAGATACAAATATAGCAGAACGCTCTTTTTGCTCAAGTGCAACATTTAAGTTTGAAGTTATAACTCCTAAGAAGTTTACTGTTTTTCCATGCTCTTTATATAATCTCTTTATAGCAGAGAAGTTTTGGAAGTCATATGTAGACCACTTAGAAGAACAAGGCATGAAACTTCCTGATATTATAGCTCCATCTAATATTTCATTAGGATTCATAAATGTTGGTAAATAGTGGTTCATATCCCATCCATATACCATGTCATTGTATCCCATTTCTTCCATTTGTGATTGACACTGAATTACGAATACAACACTTGGTAAATCCGTTACTTCTTTTGATCTCTTAGTTACTGGTTCTAATTCGAAAGTTTCAACATCTTCTGGCTCTAATTCTTTAACTGCATTTCCTACATACTCAGCAAGTCTCATACCTGCCCATCTTAATGCTTTGTTCTTTTTTTGTTGCTCTCTTTTTTCAAATTCTTCATCTGTATCAGCAACTAATACTATATTTTTAAGTTGAGAGAAGTAAGTGTATTTTGCTCCCTCTCCACTCATATCTATTAATCCATCTTGGAATCCTCCCCAGTGTTTTCCAACAACTAGCACACTACATCCTTTTAATGCATGTGTTTTTCCATTTCCAGCTTTTACAAGGTCTCCTGTAACTCCTGGGAATAAAGGATCTCCATTCAATTTAACTCTTGGCTCTATTGCTTCTTTAACAGGTACCAAGCGAACGTTTTCCCCCGGCTTAACAATCTTTAAATCTGCATCAGTTATATGCTCATCTTCTTTTACAAATGCTAAAGCTTCTTCTTTATTAATTGTTAGGATACCATCCTTGTAGAATGTCTTGTCTCCAAATGTTATATCCTTAACATGAAAATTACCTATTTCTAATTTCACTATTTGACACTCCTTTCATTCTAACTTATTAAAGTTTTTTTCTTAGAATATTCGAATAATTGAAACTTAGGTGAAGCTTGTTAATTTTCAAAAATTTGAATTTAAATTTTTTTTATGAACTTTTTTAATTCACTTTTTTTACAATATCCATCTTTTATAAGTTTTATGCGTTTCGCCACTGTTAATTAATTAACTTGACTTAATATTAACATAATCATGATTAGATTACAATAGTATTTATAGGTTTTTTTTATATTTTTTTAACAAACTATTGTTTTTTTTAATACATATTGTCTTTTTTTGTTATAGTTTTATAATATTTCTTTACTATTCATTTTCATTTTTCATTGTATTATTTTTTTGACTGTGTTATATTTTTTATCTCATGATAAAATACTATTATATAAAGGAGGTTTTTGTATGAAAATCAAAAACAGTAAAAAACATGCCATGATGACGTGTTTTATAGACGCCACAGCTAAAATAATAGAAGAAGAAGGTATTGATTATGTCACTATTAGAAAGGTAGCATCTTTAACCGGATACAATAGTGCTACACTTTATAATTATTTTGAAAATTTAGATCACCTTGTATTTTCAGCTTGTATGAGATTTACTAAGCCCTATACAGATAATCTACCTAAATACATTGAGAATTGTACCAATTCAGTAGATAGAACCCTTCGTATATGGGAGTGTTTTTGCTATTATTCTTTTAGTAATCCTAAGATTTTTCATTCTATATTTTTTGCTAAATTAAGTAATTCTCTAAACGATTATGTAAGTGAGTACTACGAAATTTTTCCTCAAGAAATAAGTAACTCATCTAACAGCCTATACACTATGCTTTTAAAAAATAATATATATGATAGAGGTTATATTTTATTAGATGATTGTGCACAAGAAGGTTATCTAAAAAGAGAAGATATATTAGAAATAAATGAACTTTTTATGCTTATATACAAGGGTATCTTATCTAATATTATAGAAAATGAAATAAATATAGATATTGATAATTTTGTGTTAAAGACTATGAAGTATTTTAAGATAAATCTAAACCACTACTTAATACAAAAACATGAATTGTTCGTGTAATTTTTTATACTGTATACCATATTATGTTTTTATTTGTTAATTTTATATCTTTTAGTGTTCTTTCGTGAAATCGTATTCCTATTTTTATTTTTTATTTTTAGATAAAACGTTTTATTCTTCCTTCATTTTTCAGAATATTCGCCTTTAGCTGTTTTATTTTTGTTTTTCCCAAAGATTAAAAATCATTAATGGATTTTTCCATAATATACTCTGTTAAACAAGTCCTCTTTGTATTAGAATAATATTAAGGAACATATTCTAAGACATAAGAAAGGATAATCAATATGAAGAAAAAACATTTAGTTACAGCAGCATTAACCTTGTGCTTTAGTTTTTTGGCAGGGTGTAGCCAATCTCCTGTAGAAAATAATCCAGGTGAAGAAAAAACACAGACTCAAAATGAACAAAAGGAAAACGAAAAACACCAAAATATTTTTTACGTTAAACCCTCTCAATTAAACGTAAGAGAGTCTCATTCTACTCAATCACCTATAGTTTATAAGTTATCTAGATTTGATAAAGTAGAGAATATGGATAATAATTCTTATATTGATGAAAATGACCAACAGACTCAATGGTATAATATTAAATTTGTAAATGATAATAATGAGTTAAAAACAGGATGGGTATCATCCGGATTTTTAACTCAAAATAAACAAGAACTTTTAAGCGAAAATTTAAAAGGCGTAGATTTATCTAATTATCCTAAGACTTATGAATATGAAAACAACAAAAGAGTAAAAGTAAAAGGAATTTATGTTACAATAAATTCTGTTATTGGAGATAATTTAGATAGGCTTATAAATCTTGTAAATGAAAGCGAAATAAATGCTTTTGTAGTAGATATTAAAGATGATTATGGAAATATGTTATTTAAAACAGATGCATCTGAAAAATTTGCTCCAAAAGCAAATGAACACGCTGTATCTAAAGAAAACATGTCTAAATTAATCAAGAAGTTAAATGAAAATGATATATATTTAATAGGTAGGATAGTTACTTTTAAGGATCCTACTTACACTGAATATTATCCCGAAAGAGCCATCATAAATAAAGAAACTGATTCTACATTCGTAAGTCAAGATGGTCTAAGATGGGCATCTCCTCACGATAGAAATCTTTGGGAATACGATGTAAGTACAGCTAAAGAGGCTGCTCAAATTGGATTTAATGAGATTCAATTTGATTATGTAAGATTCCCTGCCTCTAACGGTGGTAAACTAGATACAAAATTAGATTATAGAAATAATGACGGAGATACTAGCAAAGCTCAAACTATTCAAAGCTTTTTAAAGTATGCAAAGGAAAATATTTCACCTGAAAATGTATATGTAAGTGCTGACATATTTGGCCTTGTTGGTTCTGTTCCAAATGATATGGGACTTGGACAATACTGGGAAGCCGTTAGTGGAGTTATAGATTATGTGTGTCCTATGATGTATCCTAGCCATTATGGAAATGCAGTATATGGAATTGATATTCACGATGCTCATCCTTACGAAACAGTATTTCAATCAGCTAAAGATTCTGTTAAAAGAAACAAAAATGTAGATAATCCAGCTACTATTAGACCTTGGATACAAGATTTTACAGCATCTTGGGTTAAAGGTCATATTAAATATGATGAAGCCCAAGTAAGAGAGCAGATAAAAGCTTTAAATGATAATGAAATAGACGAATATATACTTTGGAATGCTGGTAATAGATACAGCTTCGAACAATAAGGAGGTCTATTATGAAAAATAACTCTATAATTCTTTTTATTTTGTTAACTCTTTTATTGTCTGGCTGTTCCAAATCAGACATTTCAAATAATGAAGTTGATTTAGAATCGTCAGATTCTGGTAAATCAAGTGAAATAGAAAAAGAAAATTCTGTTCTTAAGATAGATTATAACGAGATTAAACCTAATGAACTAGGAAAAATAATGGTCTTGATGTATCACAATATAGGAGAAGATGAATCTACATGGGTTAGAACTCCTGATAATTTCAAAAAAGATTTAAATACATTATATGAAAAAGGATACCGTACTATACATCTTAATGATTATGTAAGTGGAAATATAAATACAAAGGCAGGTTTCACACCAGTTGTTATAACATTTGATGATGGAAATGAAAATAACTTTAGAGTATTTGAAGAAGACGGTAATATAGAAATAGATCCTAATTGTGCTATTGGAATTTTAGAAAATTTCAAGAAATCTCATCCTAATTTTAATACTACTGCTACATTTTTTTTAAATTCAAATATATTCAATCAGCCTGAATATGTAGATTATAAATTGAATTTTTTATTAGAAAATGGCTACGATATAGGAAACCATACTTTATACCATACCGATTTATCAAAGTCGGATAAAGAAACTATACAAAAAGCTATATCTCAAGAAATCGAAGTTATAAATAAGTATATCAAAGATTATCCTGTAAACACTTTAGCTTTGCCATTTGGAGGACAACCACAAGGAGAAGATTATATATACTCAGTTAAAGGAGAATATAATTCTATATCATACCATAACAATGCTGTACTACTTGTGGGATGGGACCCTTATAAATCTCCTTTCCATAAGGACTTTGATTATACTAAAATTCACAGAGTTCGAGCTAGTGAAACTAACGTAGATAATGTTGGTTTATATGATTGGCTAAATAAATTCGATGAAAACAAGCAAATAAAGTATGTAAGTGATGGAGATTCAACTACTATATGTATACCTAAAAATTATGAAGATGTATTAAATAAGGATATAAAGGATAAAACTATAGTAAATTATTAATTTGAATTTATATAAAAAAGTCTTCCTTTGAAAATTTTAACTGTAGATTTTTTTGAAATTCGTAACGGAAATTATATTTATCCATAATTTAAACAGGAATATAATTTCCTACTCATTATAAAAATGATGGTTATGAAAATAACCATCATTTTTATCCTAATTTCAAATAATAATTTTATAACTCAAATCATTATTAAAGTTTGCAATTTCCTATTCACTCGAAAAATGTTATAATTATTTTATACGAAACTAGCTGTATTAAAAAACACATCTGAATTAAGTTTTACTTTATATACGTAAATTTTAATCGTTATATTATATAATGGAGGTAATCGATGGATCGTACGGATCGTAAAATTATAAAAATTCTTCAAAGTAACGGAAGAGTTTCAATGAAAGATTTAGGTCATT
This sequence comes from uncultured Peptostreptococcaceae bacterium, assembly GCA_942492135.1. Taxonomy (GTDB): domain Bacteria; phylum Bacillota; class Clostridia; order Peptostreptococcales; family Peptostreptococcaceae; genus Tepidibacter_A. Next base: position 16,087 of record CALODI010000007.1, on the reverse strand, counting down.
CAGTAGGTTTAACTTCCCCTGCTGTTTCAGAAAGAGTTAAACGTTTGGAGGAAAATGGAATAATCTCAGGATATAAAGCTATAATAAATCCTAAAAAATTAAACAAAAATGTAAGTGCTTTTATAAATATATCACTTCCAGCGGATAAATATTCTCCTTTTGTTGATTTTGCAAATAATAATGATAGTATAGTAGAATGTCATCATATAACGGGTCAAGGCTGTGTTATTATAAAGGTTATGATGCCCAACATGGATGATCTTGAAAGTTTAATAGATACTATTAAAAAAATGGGAAGTACTCAAACTCATATTATACTTTCATCCCCTATAGAATCCAAGTCTATATTATAAAGAAGTATGTCTATAAAAATACCTAAAAGCAATCGCTTGTATTTTTATAGGCATATTTTTTAATTTTATATAAAATAAATACATCTACATATTATTATTTAATTTAGAAATAATAATCTAAGGAGGTGTATCTATGATTCTAAGAAGAGCTACTGAAATATTACAATCTAATGATAATGTTGAAGTTTTATATCAAAATGAGCCTATATGGATAGAAAATATTGATAGCAGAACAGAAACCGTTTATGTCAAAAGTTTAAATAATGATAAAAGAATGGTAGTTCCTATTGTTGAGTTATTTGAAAAAGAAAACATAGGAAGGCATTAAAAAATTAGCAGATTATTATCGCATCTAATCATATCTCCAACGAGCTCTAACAAACTTCGTTGCTTAAAAATACTTACTAATTTACTTCACTTATCCATGTTATCTATAAGTTGAGATATTATTTAGTGTAGTAATCAAAATCTGTTTATAAGCAAATTATATCGATTTTGTTTATTTGAAATCAATATATCATAACATATTTGTTTGAAAACAAAAAAATAATTCTAAGTAAACATTATTTATATATATTTTTATTGCTTGACTAAGCTATACCTTGTAAAATACATCGTTAGTTTCCAAATGAAATAATTAAAAAACCACATATAGAACTATTATCTATTGTATAGCTTGTTTTTACATGTATGTCGGGTATGCCCAAGTACAGAACACAGATGCTGGTAATATCCCAAATAAATAACCACCACATTATAAATTTTATAATGTGGTGGTTATTTATTTAATACTGTCTATGATATGTTTTTTTACATACTACTGAAGCAATTTTTACACAAAGACTTTTGACTATTTTACTTTAAATTGATCTGTTTGATTTTTTAATTTCATAGCCATACTACTTAACGCTTCCATACTTGATCCAATTTCTTCAAATGAGCTTACCTGTTCTTCTATCACGCCATTCATCTGCTGTGTACTACTTGCATTCTCTTGAGTAGATGAAGATATTTCATCCATTGCCTTTGCCATCTCCTCAGCAATTTGTGCCTGTTGTATTGATGAATGAGATATCATTTCGATTTTTTCATTCATTTCTTTTATAGATTCTAAAATACTTTTAAATTGTTCACTTGTATGATTTGATTTTTCTACACTCATTTCTACAAGATCTTGACCTTCTGTAATTGCTTGATTTGCAGAATTAGATTTATTTTGAATTTCATATATTAAGGAACTAATCGCTGAAGCAGATTCTTTACTTTCTTCTGCCAATTTTCTAACTTCTTCTGCTACTACTGCAAAACCTTTACCGTGTTCACCTGCACGAGCTGCTTCTATGGCTGCATTTAATGCTAAAAGGTTTGTCTGCTCTGAGATTTTTGTAATTATTGAAACAATTTCTCCAATTTTATCTGATGTATTTTTAAGATCTTTTATTACGTCATAAACTTCATTTGTTGATTTTTTTACTTTATTATTTGTTTCAACGACTTCTAATATATTTTTTCCACCCAAAGTTGCAGCTTCTAAAATAAACTGGCTACTTTTAAATGCATATTCTGATTCTTTTGAAACAATTTCTGTACTACTTGATAATTCTTCAATACTTGCTGTTGCTTCTTCAACAACACTTGCATTATTTTGAGAACTATGTGATACATTTGATATACCACTTGCTATTTCTTCTATTCCTTGATTTGCCTGTTCCATTCCTAGTGAAATTTGATTTGATGACTCAGATAAAGTATCTGCATTATCTTTTACTCGTTCTACTAAGTTTTGAATTTTTTCTATAAATAAGTTGAAGTATTTTGAAAGTTCTCCTATTTCATCATCTGTATAAACCTCAATTCTCTTTGTCAAATCACCTTCACCTTGTGCAATATCTTTTAGCATATCTGTTGTTCTTTGAATAGGTCTAACTATACTATTTGCAATAAAGTATATAACTATAAGTACTATAATTATAGAGATAAGTCCTAATATTAATGAAAAATTTCGGATTTCATTTGCATCTTCTAATACTTTGTCCATAGGAATACTTACAGCAAAAGACCACGGAGTTTTTGTTTCCCCAATATTTACAGGTGTAAAGTATCTATAAACTTCTTCATTTGTTGAGTTAGATTTGATAATAGTATCATAAGCTTTACCTTCTTTTATTGATTTTTTAGCTTCTATTCTTTCGTTTGTAGTTCCGATATCTTTTCCTAAATGGTCATCATCTTTATGTGCTACATAAGTACCATTATTTGCAATGAGTGCAGCATATCCTGTTTCAAAAGGCTTTATAGTTTTTATATTTTTTTGCAAAGTTTCAAGAGAAATATCAATTCCTACTACCCCCAGAAACTTCCCATCTTCCAGAATAGGAACAAACAAACTTGTAATTAATATTTCTTTTCCTCCTACTGGATAATAATATGGGTCAAAAATTATTTCTTCATGAATATTTTGGGGAATTAAAACGTCATAATCAACAAGAGGAACTACTGTAATATTTCCATTGTCCCTACTCCAATAAGGAATAAATCTTCCTGTTTCATCATGCCCAACTGCATTTACAAATTCTAAATCCTTACCATCTAGTGAATTTGGCTCCCAACAAGTCCAAACTGCAATAAAATTTTGATTTTCTTCAAGAATATTTTTTAATATACTGTTTAAGGTTTCTCGATCTACATTCTCTGCATTTTTCAACCCTTCAAATGTCTGTGCCAAAGTTCTTGATGCATCCATAGCAATTTCTATTTCCGCTTTTACATAATTTCCATAATTCTTTGCAATTTGTTCTGTTTCTTCAAAAGACATTTTTTTTGCTATTTTATTTGATTTAATTGTTACAAATGCTATTGTTGTTACAAAAGAAATAAAAACAGCAACCCCAATCATAAATATTAGTTTTGTTTTCAAATTTCTAAATTTAAACATCGTTTCTCCCCTTTCTTTTTCTTTTTGTAGAATCATATACCATATCTCTATCTTTTTCTGGATACATTAAATATCCGCCATTTTCTTCTACTTCACTTGATACAGCAGAAAAAATGGGAACTTGTATTTAACTCATTCTATTTCCATAACAAAAATAAAAAAGTGCCTATGATTCATAGACACTTTTTTATATAATATTTATACTATATATGTTTCGGCAAACTGGCAATCATAGAATTTATAATCCCTTAGACCCATGTCTTTGCGTCCTTATCTTTCGATAAGTTTGCTAGTGTCGTCATATATTAACTTTTCATTCCATTTCAAAATTAGGACCTAGTACCTAAATCATACCACATTTCAACGTAAATGTATATAATTCTAATTATTATTAATTTGTATTTAACTTTAATTTTATATTACAATTTTAACCTCTAACAGAAGTATCAGCATCAAAATTCGAAAATTATATCCGTTCTCTTTTTCCCTATGATTTTTCTAACACTTGCATTTAATCAAATGTATTTTTCTCTCTTTGATTATATTTTCATATTTTTTGAAATTCTATTACTTTTTATAAAATCATTTAAATAGAAAACTTCATATAATGTACGTTATGAAATATACCATAGCAAAAGAAATCTATCATAATAATATCTTTAGTTATATGTAAAGATATAACTAATTTAAGGCTAACTAACTTTGCATGGATTCTCATTTATATCAACAAATGCATACGGCATTGTCCCAGTTGGATAATATAATATACATTAAGAATGTTATTTGTCCACAATATCATAAAAATATCCCCACATATTCTCTCCCTTTATAAGTTTCTTATCATCAACCAATCTATCAAGTTCCATCTCTAGCTGTTTTATATTCATATTTACATCATTTCGCTCAAGTGTTATTAGTATATCATCAAGTTCTATTTCTTTTATTGGAAATCTATTTTTTATAATATCAAATATTTTGTTCTTTGAACTTTCTATGAACATACTTAACTCATCAAAAGGATTTTCTGTGTGAGGACTTGTGCTCTTAGCCATTCTTATTCTAACAGGTATTGTCCTTCCAATTATAGCTGATGATACGAATGTATCTCCAGATTTTAAATAAGGAAGTCTCTTTGCTTCATCTGCACTTATATCTGTTTCTTCTTTTATAGTTCCTATATCAGATGCTCTGACAGTTCTAAATACGAATTTAGTATTTAACTGTGCAGTTACAGTTTCATCTAAGAGAGTAGGTCTTTGTGTTGCAAGTATTAAGAATACTCCATATTTTCTTCCTTCTTGAGCTATTTCCTTTATTATAGATTTTGATGGAGATTCATATCCCTTTGGAGCAAAGTTATGTGCTTCATCGGTTACTATTATAAACGGCGGAAAAAATTCGCTATTTTCTACTTCCTTATATTTAGCATCCTTATAGTCTCTTCTCTTGTGATATAGTTTGTTTAAAAGATATGTAGAAAATACCTGTATAAGCCTCATATCCCCTTGTATAACTATTAATTTACCTTCTTTAATGCTATTTTCTATGGGCTGTATATCCTTTGAAAAAATTCCCTCATTATAAAGTCTAGTTAATCTCCATATAACTCCACTTACTGATTGCGGAGGACATTTCATATTATATTCTAGAAATAATTTTTGTATATCAGAGTATTTTTTCTTTTCATACACTTCTTCACTTGTATTCATTTTTTCATATATTTTTTTCTCAGAACCTAATCTTTGCCCTTCTGCTAAATATTCTAGTCTTTTTAAAAATGTCATGTAGGTATCTCTTTTTTTGTATATATTATCTATTACATTACTCATAGAGTCTGTTATATTTCCCGATGCTGTGAGTAATTTTTTTAATTCATTTTTATTTAAATCTTCAAACCTTACCCCAACGTCTATGCCTATTTGATATATAGTAAATCGATTTTTGAAATCAGTTAAATATTTTTCCTCTAAATCATAGCATTTATTTGAAAAATCCATTTCAAAGTGAGGATCTAGAACTACTGTAGGTATGTTAAGTTTCATAATTTCTTCAAGTATAACTCTACTACCAAAACTTTTACCAGAACCCGAACCTCCAAATATACCTATATGAGGGTATTGTTGCATTTTCTTTATATCGAATATGAATGGAATTCCTCTTTGTTTTATTACTCCTTCTTTATTCCATACACAGAAGGTATCCTTAAGATTATCTTCCATACTGTCTTCCATATCTTCTGTAGATTTTATTTCTCCAAGTAATAATCCAGCATCTTTTTCACATTTTATAAATAAATTTTTCACTTCTTTAAAATGAGGTTTTCTAACATTTGCTCCTGTACATATAGGGTACTCTGCTTCTTCTAAAAGTCTTATTTTAGCTAAGTGCATAGTCTCTTCTCCAACTTTATATCCTAATTGACTAAGAGAATTTAATACATTAGAATCTATAAGTCCACCATTTATATTAAGTGGTATATATCGGTTGTATGACATTGTTTCGAAAACTTCACCTAATTGATTCTTTTGATAATCATCTTCTATAACTATTATTTCATTTATTTTAAATGGCCTTTCTTTAGTGACAACGCTCACTTCCTGTTGCGTAGTAATTCCTACAACTTGCATATCAATCCGCCTCCTTACAAGCTTCTTTCTTCTCTTTTAGGTTTTATAAATAAACTAGATAGGTCTTTGTCTATATATGTATCTATTAAAGCATTCATCATCTCATCCGTTATTTTTACTTCTTTGTCTACAATATCTAGCCATATAGGTATTCCCCTTGAATTCTTAGGGGTTAGTGTGTATGCTATATCACAAAGCTGTTGCATATTCTCCTTTTGAGCTGATAAAAAATCCATGGCTATAGCACTAGGATCTGATGACGTTCTCAAAAAACAACAGTCTATATTTTCTTTGGTTTTTTTAGATTTTTCAGGTAGTATATTTATATATTCTCCTTCACTTAACAACCCAAACAGTACTTCTTTATCATATACATCTTGCCCGATATCTATATCTTTCAATTTTAATACCTGTGCAATTTCTTTGGTTTTTATTTCTTCTATTATACCTATTAAAAGTATGTTGTTTTCTATACATTCTCGTTTAAGTTGTTTCCACTTTTCATAGCATTTTATTCTGTATGTCATTAAAGAGCCATCCATCATTATAATATGGGGTTTATATTTTTGTATGCTTTCAATTGCAACTGCTACTTCTAGTTCGGACATTATATTTTCTTCTTTTTCTTTAGCTTTTTCACTACTAAGTTTATCTATTAAGGGAGAGAATACTTCGTATAACGGTAGGGGCTCTTTACTTAAATCCATGCTCTTTGCAAGCGCGCTTATAGCTACTAAGTAATGTGGATGTAGATTTCCTTTTTTATTTTTACTTCCATCTACCCCTACTATATCTCCTTTTTTTCTAATGTTTATAAGTTCTTCATTGCTAAGCTTTTTCATGCTTTTTATTTGTATTTTATCCCTAATTGTTTCCTTTCCTATATTTTTTAAAGGTTTATGTATATCTTTAAGTTTGCAATTTATTTTTTTAAAATCATTAATTAAATTATTATTTATTTTCAATTTAGTTCCACCCCATTTGTTAACTTTATGTTAATTTCGAACTTATTTTATCACTTTATGTTGACTTTTATTGCCAGCCTTGTTATTATTTAAATATATAAATTGTCGAAAAATGTTGTTGAATTATAATTTAGGAGGTAAAATCATGAAATCTACAGGAATAGTAAGAAAAGTTGATGAATTAGGAAGAGTTGTTATCCCAATCGAATTAAGAAGAACGTTAAATATAGCAGAAAAAGATGCTTTAGAAATATATGTTGATGGCGAAAGTATAATATTAAAAAAATACGAGCCAGCTTGTATATTCTGCGGAAATGCAAAAGATATTCAACACTTCAGCGGAAAGAACATCTGTCCTGAATGTATAGAAAAAATATCTCAAGTTAAATAATCTATAAAAAATTCGCTTCATGCTAACGCATGGCTCATGTCGCCAACGAGTCCTACGGGCTCCGTTGCTCAAAATAGTTGTTACTTCAGTTCTGTAATCAATATTATGAGCAAGTTGAAAATTATATGATTTTATTAAGATAAAAAGTCCCCTGAGGGACTTTTTTTTATGCAAATTTTATATGTCTAATACCTCTTGATAAACATCATTTTTAGGTAACTTTCTTTCTTTTGCAACATGCTTTATAGCATCTTTTTTACTGATTCCATCATCTATAAGCTTTGTTACATATTCTAGTATACTTAAATTATCATTATTATTTAAGTTCTGTATCTCTCCAGTAAATCCCTCTAGTATAAGAACAAATTCTCCTTTTATTTCTCTTTCTTTAAATATATCTAAGGCTTCTTCTACGCTAGTTCTTATTGTTTCTTCGTATTTTTTAGTAATTTCTCTACATACAGATATTTGTCTATTTCCTAATATATTTACCATATCAGAAAGTGTATTTTTTAGCCTATGTGGAGATTCATAAAAGATTAAAGTTCTTCTTTCATGTTTTAATTCTTCTAATTCTTGTCGTCTTATCTTTTTATCTCTATTTAAAAATCCTTCAAATGCAAATTTTCTCGTTCTAAGACCACTTCCAACAAGTGCAGTTGCAAATGCAGTAGCTCCTGGAAGTACATTTACATTTATACCTTCATCTATGGCTTGCCTTATAAGATCTTCTCCTGGATCAGATATACCAGGCATACCAGCATCGGTAATTATAGCTACATTCTGACCATTTAATATTTTTTCTACTATAACTCTTCCTTTGCTATCTTTATTATGTTCATGATAGCTTGTAAGAGGTTTTGATATCTCATAATGGTTTAAAAGCTTTATACTGTGCCTCGTATCCTCTGCTGCTATTAAATCTACCTCTTTCAATATATTTAATGTTCTTATAGTTATATCTTCTAAATTACCTATTGGAGTTGCACATACATAAAGATTACCCTTCATTTAATTCTCTCCTATATCTTGTTTTGAATAAATTTCTTTTATTTTATCTGTATATTCCCCATCTTCTTTATATACATAAAGAGGATCTAGTATTTTAAGCTCTGGTTTTCCTGCCTTTGTAAATGCAATCATCATTAGATTAGGAGCTTTGTCTACTTTAGGATGGATAAACTGTATTTCTTTTGGCTCTAATTTATATTTTCTAGATATAGTTATTATATCCGCTATTCTTATAGGTCTATGTATCATGAAAAATTTACCATGGTGCATCAATAGTCTAGATGCTGCTTTTATAACATCTTCTAGATTACACGTTATTTCATGTCTTGATATAGCTTTTTTATTATTAATATTTTTTAATCCATCTGGCTTCATATAAGGAGGGTTAGAAGTTACTACATGAAATGTATTAACTTCTAGTACACTATCTATATTCTTTAAGTCCTCGTTCACTACTCTTACCCTATCCTCTAAATTATTAAGTATTATAGATCGATTTGCCATTTGAGCAACTTCTTCTTGAATTTCAACACCTATTACTTCTTTAGCTCTACTTTTGCCAGCTATTAGTATTGGTATTATACCTGTTCCAGTTCCTAAATCTACTACTTTAGCATTATTTTTTACTTTGCTAAAATTCGCAAGAAGTACTGCATCTATTCCAAAACAAAATCCTTCTTTATCTTGAATTATTTTAAGCCCTTTTATTTGAAGATCGTCTATTCTTTCACTGTCTTTCAACTTTATATCCATCGTGTTCTCCTTTTTACTTAAAATCAAGCTGAAAATCCACCCTAAAGCTAAGAGTTCTAAAAACTCCGTCTGAATTAAGTTTCACTTTACAATTAATCTTCTAGCAATTTAAGCTCTTTTAAAGTTTGAGGATCTATTTCTTCATTTTTTTTACAGCATCCCCCGCACTTTTTAGGTTCTTTTATAAAGCTTATTTCATGAAGCTCATATACATGGTTTTCGGATTTTTTTCCTTTATCTATTTCAACCTTTACTTTTTCTGCTAAAGTATTAGTATATATTATTTTTCCTTTTCCATCAGGTGTCATTACTATAGTTCCCACAGATGGCATTTTTTCTAATATCTTACTATATGTATTGTGCTCATACTTTAAGCAACAAAACAATCTTCCACATATTCCAGATATTTTACTTGGATTAAGTGATAAATCTTGATCTTTTGCCATTTTTATAGAAACAGGTTGAAAATCTCCAAGCCAAGTCGAACAGCAAAGAGGTTTTCCACACGGTCCTAATCCCCCTATTGTTTTAGCTTCATCTCTTACTCCTATTTGTCTAAGCTCTATTCTAGTTTTGAATATTGCAGCTAGTCCTTTAACTAGATCCCTAAAGTCCACTCTGCCTTCTGCTGTAAAATAAAATATAAGTTTATTTCTGTCAAATGTATACTCTGAATCTATTAAATACATATCAAGTTCATATTCTTTTATTTTTTCAATACAAATATCGAAAGCGTATTTAGCCTTTTGTTTATTTTCATTATATATATTAGTATCTTCTTCTGTAGATATTCTTACAATTGGTTTAAGAGGTGCTACTATTTCTTCCTCGCTAACTTCTTTAGGTCCTACTATTATGTTTCCATATTCAAGCCCTCTAGCTGTTTCTACTATAACGTTCATATCTTTTTTAACATCAAATTCAAGCGGGTCAAAATAATATATTTTACCTGCTTTTTTAAATCTAATTCCTACAACGTTTATCATTTAATCACCTCGTATATATTTAAAATCATCGTTCCTATTACCATATTGAAATTACAATTTTTCATAAGATTTTTATTACTTTCATCTATTATATCAATAATATTTGAAATTTGGAAATAAGTAAACTTCTTACTTAAGCTACTCAAAAATTCTATTTGATCTAAATTTATTATAAGACTCTCATCTACACCTTGTTTTATCATTAGTATATCTCTAAAATAAGTTATAAGCATATCCATAACTTCATTTAAATTTGATTTATGTTTTTCTAGTTTTGTATTAATAGTATACATGTCTATTAAATCTCTAGATTGTATTATATTTAGATATTCTTGTATTTCATTTCTTTTATTATTAAATTCATCACTATAGCATAACTCCAGAGCCTTAGATAAGATTCCAACAGAAAACGAAGCCACAATTTTTGCTCTTTGACTATTTATATTTTTTTTATCTACAAGATAGTTTTGTATTTGCACCTGTGTAAGTGGTGAAAATTTCACTACCTCACATCTTGATTTTATAGTATCTAGCATTGAACTAGAGTTTTCAACTATTAATATTATTAAAGCGTATTCTGGAGGCTCCTCTAGAGTTTTTAGTAACGCATTCTGGGCTTGTACTGTCATCTTATGAGCATCTTCTAATATATATATTTTTCTGTTCTTATATGGCTTTATTATTATGTCTAATTGTAGATCTCTTATTTGTCCTATTTTAAAAGAAGCCCCATCTGGTTTTAATATTTTTAAATCAGGATCATTTTCTAAATTATTAGTTTCCAGTAATATTTTAGATAGTTCCATGCTAAACATCATTTTTCCTATTCCACTTGATCCTTCAAATAAGTATGCATGACTTATTCTATTTTTTCTTATAGAATTTAAAATAAATTGTTTAGGCCTATCGTGACCTATTATGTTATCAAAATACATTTTAATTCTCCAAAAAACTATTTATTATATTTATTATTTCCTCATGAACTTGGGTTATAGACCCATTAGCTTTTACTGATTTAATTCTTTGAGGATATAAATCTTTCAATTTTTTATATCCATTAAATACATCTTCGTGAAAAGCATCTTTCTCACTTTCCAATCTATCTAAGTTCCCTCTGTTTTCCTTTCTTTTTTTTGCTTTATCCATGTCTATATCAAACAGTAGGGTAAGATTTGGAATTATATCCTGCATTGCGAATAAGTTAAGATTGTATATGTTTTCCATTCCCAAATTTCTTCCTATACCTTGATATATAAGACTTGAATCTACAAATCTATCACATATTACTATTTTATTCTCTTTTAATGCTGGTTTTATAAGCTCCTCAACATGTTGAGCTCTTGACGCTGCATATAATAAAGCTTCTGTTCTTGAATGCATACTCTTATTTTCTTTATTAAGTATTATATTTCTTATTTTTTCACTTATTTTAGTTCCTCCAGGTTCTCTTGTAAGTACTATATCATATCCTTTATTTTGTAAATAATCTTTTAATAATTTTATTTGAGTAGACTTTCCTGATCCATCAGGTCCTTCTATCGTTATAAATAATCCTTTCAAAATATCACCTCTAGTCTATTATCTTTATGAAATCTAGATTTTCGTCCTCAATTCCTGTAATGTTCATACCTATGCTTTTGCATTTGTGTACATATTCTATTATTTCTTTGGTTATTATTTCTCCAGGAGATAATAAGCTTATACCAGGTGGATATGGAATTATATATTCTGCACATATTTTTCCTATTGCATCTTTTATAGGTATACTTTTTTTATTTGAATAGAAAGCTTCTCTTGGATTAAATGCTTTTTCCGGAATATAATTTGGATAATCTATTTCTAGTAAATCTTTATCTCCCATTTCATTATCTATATATGATAACGCTTGTCTTAGTTTTTTAAAGTCATTTTTATCATTTCCTATAGTACATATTAATAATACACCATATGGATTAGATAATTCCACCTGTATCTTATACTTTTCTCTTAATATATTTTCTATCTGATATCCTGATCTATTTAGACTCGTAGTTATAATATACATTTTAGTTATATCTTTATTCTTATATTCATATAAATATATGTTGTTTAACTTTTTTATATAGTCTTTAGTTTTATCTATATTGTCTATTAATTCTTCCATTAATTCTTTACCATGACGTTTATATATCTGTACTGATATTTCAATAGATGACATCATTATATATGATGGAGATGATGATTGAACTATTCTAAGAAATGATTTTAATCTATTTATATCTACTCTATCAGATTTGACATGAAGCATTGATGCTTGAGTAAAAGATGGAAGAGTTTTATGAGTGCTTTGAATAGATATATCTGCTCCTTGTTCAATAGCACTAACTCCCAATCTATCACTAAGCCCTATATGTGATCCATGCGCTTCATCTACTATAAGTATTTTATTTTTTTTATGTAGGTACTCTGATATTGACTTGATGTCAGTATTTATTCCATAATATGTAGGAGAAGTTATAAGAACTACTTTTATAGAATCGTCTTTTTCAATCAGTTTTTCTATATGATCCAATTTCACCCCAAGAGATATTCCATTCTTCTTATCTATGTCAGGATTTACGTATATAGGCTCTATATCACCTAATATACATGTATTTATGACAGATTGATGGCAATCCCTGTTTACTATTATCTTATCTTTTAAAGAGCATACAGACATTATAGCAGCCTGTATACCACATGTCGTTCCATTAACTAAGAAGAATGTGTGATCTGATTTAAATACATTTGCTGCTATTTCTTGAGATTTCTTAATTATTTCCTCAGGAAAATGTAAATTATCAGTTCCTGGTATCTCTGTTGTATCTATATTTACTATATTATTTTTAAAATCACTATAACCTAGTCTCTCAAATATTTTGCCATTTTTATGCCCTGGCACATGAAAAGATATTATTTCACTATTTTTTATATCGTTTAGTTTATCTATTATAGGAGTATTATTCATAGTATATCACCTTTGTATTTTAGTTTTTTGATAGTATACAATTTCTTATTAATTATAACAAAAAAGCTATACTTTAAGTATAGCTTTTAACATCTAAGATAAATTATTCCTCCACAGACTTTTTACTTTGCTTTTATAGTATTCCATCTTTAGTTCGCTTCCTTCTTCATCTATCATTTCTTGTTCACAATTTCTACATATATAACTTCCTAATATATCTATCCCTTTATCAGATTCTTTATTGCATATGTAACATGTTTTATTTGTTTGCACATAACCATCCCCTTTCTTTATTATATTATTTACATCATTATTAAATTGCATACAAAAAATAGAAGGATAAATCCTTCTATTTTTTATTTTATTTATCCGAAAGCTAAAAGTTCCAAAATTCCATCCTGTTAAGGCTGGAGATAAAAACTTAACAGCTTATGGATTAGCTAACTAAAATTCAAGTTGAAGTAAAAATTCCACCTAAATTAAGTTTCGCTTTATATACGGTCTCTGTCTTCTTTATAATTAAATAATAAAGTTATAGCATATATACCGGCTATTCCAACTAAAGCATATATAGTTCTGCTTAGAAATGAAGTAGAACCACCAAATAATGTAGCTACTAAATCAAATTCTAGTAACCCTATTAATCCCCAATTCAAAGCTCCTATTATAACTAAAACTAAGGCTAGCCTTCTCATATTTAGCCACTCCTTTTCATCATATTTAATTATATTATTTGTATATTTTAATAAAATATTACACCAAATTATTGTTGTTTTAGGTAAAATAATGTAATTAATTATGTTATTTCCCAAGAAATATTTTAATATTTTATCTCTAAGTAAATTATATTATCTTCAACTTGCTAATAACATTTACCAAAGAACTATACTTTTAACTATTTTTGAGCAACGGAGCCCGGAGGACTCGTTGGCGACATGAGCCATGAGATAGCATAAAGCGAATTTTATCCTACTATTACATCTGCCATTATGCATCCTAATATATTGTGATTGTCCTCTTTTATAGGCATCGATATAGCTACGCAATAATGTCCAGTATCTACTGATATATATGGATTAGATTTAAATTGATTACCATTTATTGCTTTTTTAAAGTAATCTCTATGTTTAAAATTTTGAACAAAATCTTCTTCGTCTATATTTGATACCGTACTATATCCTTCTTTATTTAAAATACATATAACTTCAAAATAAGGATTCGATGTTACTATATTTTTTAAATTGTTTCTAAAATTAGTATTGCTGTTTTTTGATAAAATATTTTTTTCATTCGATATTTGCTTTAATATATCAAATGCCTCGTATATTCTATTATTCATATTCTCATCTAATTTAAAGCTATCTAAATATTTTTTCATATATTTATATGTATCATTAGACATATCCTCAAGCTGTACAACAGATGATGCTATTGACTGTATTGCCGATGAGTGCTCTATTCCATCTTCGTTTATTTTAGATGATACTTTATTTGTCTCATCTACTATAAATGTAAATTCTTTTATTATTTGATTTACTTCTTGTGTTAATTCTAATTGTTTGTTAGAGCTTTCATATATATTTCTAACATCTGTTATAACTTCTTCTGATTTAGTATATATATTTCCTAAAGAATGTATAGATTCATCAGCTATACTTATATCTTTGTTTATCATATCCATTTCATTTTGCATTTTGTTAGATATATAAGTTATTTTATCTGTAACCGAATTTATTATTTGAGATATTTTACCTACAGATTGTGAAGATTGAACTGCAAGCTTTCTTATTTCATCAGCTACAACAGCAAAACCTCTTCCTGCTTCTCCTGCTCTTGCTGCTTCTATTGCTGCATTAAGCGCTAACAAGTTAGTTTGTTTTGATATATTTTCAACCTCATCAGTTATATTGTATATATCTTTTACTTCTTTGGTTAAAGTTATTATTTCATCTGCCATATTATTTCCAGAATTTTTACTTTGTTTTAATAAATTTACTACCTTAGTAAAAACTTCTTTATTATATTTTATAGTATCATTCATATTTTCAACTTCATTTATGGCTCTTTCAGAGTTATCCTTAGATATACTTGCATGTTCAAATAACATTTTAGATGTATGCTCAAGCTTATTTATTTCATTTAGTTGATATTCCATTGTTTTAGATAAATCATCTATTGAGGATAGTGTTTCATCAAATGCAAGTGAGTTATTGTATACATTGTTTGATATTATATTTGTATTTTCATTAAGTTTTTGTGATAAAGAATATGTATTGGCTATTATATTTCTTACATCTTGCAAAAATTCATTTAAATTATTTCCAAATACACCTAGTTCATCTGTGAAAATTTGACTTAAATTTCTTTCTTTTAATAAATTTGATTTATCTATATTATCTTGTGATATATTTTTTTTACTTATAATTGTATTGATAATATTCATCGTTATCAATAGTATTAATACAGATATTCCAAAATATAATCCTTGTATTTGTTTCATAAAAAATATGATTAAAGTAGCAATTATAGAATTTAATACTATTCCTATATATTTCATCTCTTCTTACCTTCCTTATATGTTATATTCATCTTCATATTTACGATCTATTATTGCAACATATTTTTTTCTTCCTCCTTTCACTTTTTAATATCTAATAAAGAAAATTTTTTAAGGGTTAATATTATTATATTATTTTAATGTTATGTTTATTAGCCTTAATTAACTATTCTGTATAATGATAAAAAAAACCTCTATTAAGCCAAAGTTTTTAGCTTAACAAGGTTTTTGGTGTATAAAAAAAGACTGTCATTTGACAGTCTCTTTTACGTGGCTACGTCCTACTCTCCCAGGGGGCTGCCCCCCAAGTACCATCGGCGCTAAAGAGCTTAACTTCTGTGTTCGGAATGGGAACAGGTGTATCCTCTTTGCTATAACAACCACATATTTGGAGCGGGTGAAGGGAGTCGAACCCTCGCAGCTGGCTTGGAAGGCCAGAACTCTACCACTGAGTTACACCCGCATAAAGTATTAAAATTAATACTTTCAAAATTGATCAGATTTAAATTAGGTTAAGTCCTCG
>CALODI010000006.1:0-30858 GCA_942492135.1 uncultured Peptostreptococcaceae bacterium | reverse complement strand
TTTCTAGAAGTAGCATCTTCAGATATGTTGTACTCTATATATTCTAAGTTATTCTTCTTAAAATAATCCTTTGCAGTATCACAATATCCACATGTATTACTACTATATATTTCTATTTGTTTATTCATATTTTATTCCTCCTTAAAGCACTTATATTGTAAAATAATTATTCTAAAGCTAAAATTTCTAAAACTCCATCCTTTTAAGGGCGGAGATAAAAACTTAATAACTTTTAGATTAGCTTACTCACAGGACACACGTAACTAAAAATTCAGTTGGAGTAAAAAATCCACCTTAGCTAAGTTTCGCTTTATGTCTAATTAATACTTACTTTATATTATATAGATTTCCCAAAATAAAGTTTTAAAACATTTATTTTTTATTTCCATTTCAAAATCTTATAATATATTATAAAATAACCTTTACGCTTATAAATATAATATGCCCATAAAAAATATAGTTATATGTATTTAGAATATGTTATTTTTATAATCAATAGGATATTATTGTATTTTATGATTTTGATATACATATTTTTAAACACTTATAATTATTGTATTATTTAGCATAGGGGGGATTTGCTATGAAAAAAATATTAATACTTTCTGCATCTACTGGTGGCGGTCATAATAGAGCGGCAAAAGCAATACAAGAAGAATTATTCACTAAAAATATCGACTGTGAAATAATAGATAGTTTGAAATTCGTAAGCCCTACAATAGATAAGATAATATCTAAAGGATATGAAAAATCAGCGATGTATACACCAAAAGCTTATGGTACAATCTATAAAATATCAGATCTTAAAATAAGTAAAAATGAAATAAATAGTAATCTTATACTTACCTATATGATAAAAAAACTTAAAAAATTAATAAATAAAATGCAGCCAGATGCAATAATAGGCACCCATCCATTTCCTTTGATGGCTGTTAGTAACTTGAAAAAAAATAATATAATAGATATACCCATAATATCTATTCTTACAGATTACACTATACATTCTACTTGGATTCAAGATGAAGTTGATAGTTACATAGTTGGAGATGAATACGTAAAGTACCTGTTAGCCGAAGAAGGAATACCTAAGAATAAAATATACCCATATGGCATCCCTATTGAAAAATCATTTCTCTCAAGCGATATAGAAGGTATAAAAAAAGAACTTAATTTAAAAGATAAGTTTACAGTTTTGTTAATGGGCGGAAGCTTCGGTGCAGGCAATATTAAAGAGGCTTTTTTAGACTTATTGAGTATCGATAAGGATTTTCAAATTATAGTCGTTACAGGAAGAAATTCTTCATTAAAGGATAAAATACAAAAAACTTTAGACTCTATAGATAAAAATAAAAACATAGTTATTCTTCCATTTACAAATAAAATGAATGACCTTTTATCAGCATGCGATTTGTTAATTACAAAACCCGGTGGGCTTACTACTACAGAGGCTCTCTTAAAGGAAATTCCTATGATAATCCCTTATTATATACCTGGTCAAGAAGGTGAAAACCTAGATTTTTTACTCAATAGTGGAGTAGCTCTCAAAACAACTGAAAAATACAACTTAAAAATTCTAATAACGCTTCTAATAGAAAATCCAAATAGATTAAATAATTTGAAAAGCAATATAAAAAGTTTAAAAAAATTAAATTCATCAGAAAACATATCCAATTTAATAATATCAAAAATTAAATAAAACAGGCATTCAGCCTGTTTTATTTAATATCTATTGAAATCCGGATCATAAAAATCTTCCTCATAATCATACTCAAAATTCTTATAATTATTTTTAAATCCATCATTTTTTTTATTTTGAGATTTTGAATTTTTAACTTTAACAGTTTTCTTAAATAAGTTTTCTAATTTTTCTTCACATTCAGCATCATATTTCTGCTGTCCTTTTAATTTTACACTTTCTTTTCTTCTCTTCTTCATAGCCTCATGTTCTTCTGAACTCATAAAGACTTTCATAATTACACCTCTACTTTAATTTTAATATAATAATTTATTATCAATAAATCATATAAAAATTATACACCAGACATATCTCAATTTCAATAAATCATTATATTTTTTTATGCAAAAAAACCAAGGTATTTAACCTTGGTTATATCTCTCTTCTTCCTTCTAAAGCTTTCGATATAGTTACTTCATCTGCATACTCCAAGTCTCCCCCAACAGGAAGTCCATGCGCAAGTCTAGTAACCTTTATCCCTAAAGGTTTTATAAGTCTAGATATATACATAGCGGTAGCTTCTCCTTCTATTGTTGGATTAGTAGCTAGTATAACTTCCTTAACAGTTTCTGTATTTAACCTTTGAAGTAATTCCTTTATTCTTATCATCTCGTGACCTACTCCCTCCATTGGAGATATTACTCCATGAAGAACATGGTATTTACCCATAAACTCTTTAGTTTTTTCCATAGCAGCTACATCTCTAGGATCTTCTACAATACATATAGTATCTTCTGTTCTATTTGGATTAGAGCATATATTACACTTAATAGAATCTGTTATATTGCAGCATATAGTACAATACTTTATGTGTTTTTTAGCATTTAATAATGCTTCAGATAATTTTTCTACATCTATCATATTCATATTTATAACATGAAAAGCTAACCTTTGTGCTGTTTTCCTACCAACACCTGGAAGTTTTGAAAATTCTTCTATAAGCCTTGATATTGGCCCTGAATAAGTTTGCATATAATCACCTACTAAAACATTCCTGGAAGATTAAGTCCACCCGTTACCTTAGACATTTGAGAATTGACCATCTCATCTGCACTTCTTAAAGCTTCATTAACAGCAGTCAAAACTAAATCTTGAAGCATTTCAATATCATCAGGATCTACAACTTCTGGCTTTATAGCTATATCTAGTATCTCTTTTTTACCATTTACCTTAACTATAACAGCTCCTCCACCAACAGAAGCCTCAACTTCTTTTTCTTCAAGCTGACCTTGCATTTTTTCCATATCTTTTTGCATCTTTTGAACTTGTTTTAACATATTATTCATATTTCCACCCATTCCTGGGAATCCTTTTTTAGCCATAATTCATCCTCCTTTAAAAATCACTTTAAAATATATTATAGCATATAATAATTATTATGTTCTAAGTTTCTTTTATAGAATCTTTTACTTGTATCATCTCTTTCGGAAATACATTTTCTAATATTTTTATACCTTCATCTTCTTGACTATTTGTTGAATTAGATAGCATGTCTGATTTCATCTCTATTTTAACATTTATATTTTGACCTGTTATATTATTTATAACACTTTTTATATATAATTTTTCTTCATCTCTATTTAATCTATCTTTTATAAATTTAAATTTATCATCAACTAGCATTATAAGTGTATTATTTTCCATTTCAAAATCATTAATTTCTTTTAACATAGCTTGAATAGACATCTGCTTATCATTTTTCATATACTCTAATATCTCAGCCCACGAATTTTCAATTTCTACAACATCTGGATTCTTAGGCTTTTTTGTTTTTTGAACGTATTTTTCATTTTTAACTATATCATTTTTAGATATATGTTTTTTATTATTTATAGTATTATCATTTTCAGATATACTCACACCATTTTTTATTATATTTTCTATATTTTGTATTCTACTCAAAATAGAATCATCCTTTAATTTAAGCACGGGTTGAGATAATTTCATTATAGTTATTTCAAGCGATATCCTTGGATTAGAAGAATATTTTATATTATTTTGAGTTTCAGATAATAAGTTTATTATTCTTATTATATTATTCAAGTCAACACAATCAGATTGCTTTTTTAATAAAGCTATAGTCTCTACTGGTAAATTTATTATTTCATACAATTCATGAGATACTTTACAAACCATTAAGTTTCTAAAATGATCTATCAAATCAGTTAAAAAATGTTTTATATCTTTACCGCAAATTATCAATTCATTCAACAACTCAAGCGCCTGTTTAGTGTCTTCTTCTATTATGTTTTTACTCATATCAAATAGAAAATCTATATTTACAGTTCCAAGAAGATTTACTACATCAGAGTATTTAATTTCACCCTCACTATATGATACACACTGGTCTAATATGCTCAGAGCATCTCTTAATGCTCCTCCTGAATTTCTAGCGATTAAATTCAGTGCCTTTTCTTCAACTTGAATATTTAAATCATCGCATATTTTTTTCATACGCATAACTATATCGTCTACTTTAACTCTTTTAAAATCATATTTTTGGCATCTTGATAATATAGTTGCAGGTATTTTATGCGCTTCAGTAGTTGCAAGTATGAATATTATATAATAGGGAGGCTCTTCTAATGTCTTTAATAACGCATTAAATGCTCCTTGAGATAACATATGGACCTCATCTATTATATAAACTTTATACTTACCTTTTGTTGGTGGATATTTTACATTTTCTCTTAATTCCCTTATATCATCCACTCCATTATTGGATGCAGCATCTATTTCAATAACATCCATTATACTGTCATTTAATATGCCTTTACAAATTTCACATTCATTACAAGGCTCATGATTATTTGGCTTCATACAATTAACAGCTCTTGCAAATATCTTAGCTGTAGACGTCTTCCCAGTACCTCTTGTCCCTGAAAACAAATACGCATGAGCTATACTATTGTTATCTATCTGATTTTTTATTGTTTTTGTTATATGTTCTTGACCTATTACATCTTCAAATTTTAATGGCCTATAAACTCTATATAATGCCTTATGCATAAAATCACCTCTATGTATATTCATTCTTTTCTATTATATACTAAAAAAAAAAAGACTTCTATGGGGGGAGAAGCCTTTTAAATAGGGGAGAAATTGAAAATATATTTAATTGTCTTTTATATTATTAACCTATTTTAGATTTATATACCTATTAATAAAAAAAATCTCTATATAAATAGAGATTTTATTTTTATATTAAATGCTGTGCACCATATATTGTGCTAAACCCATAAACGTTACCTAGACAGTTAGCTCAATTCAGGCTATCCCACGGCACATGAAAGTGATCACTTACCGTTGCTTCCTTCCGGATCTGGCGGGGTTCATGAGCTTTCATTGCGTAGGACCCAAATATCATCACCACTTATCTAGGGCAGCTCTACAAGTATTAGCCCTCCACATGGAATTCAACCCTGCTATAGCGGATTGCAGGTTACAAGGCGCCGCTACCTCCCCGTCTAGCACAGCAAAATTTAAAATCATTTTTAATTGGCGGAGAAAGCGGGATTCGAACCCGCGATACAGTTTCCCGTATACACGCTTTCCAGGCGTGCTCCTTAAGCCAACTCGGACATTTCTCCCTAGCGCTTTCTTAATTTCCTAAAAAAATTTTTTACAATAGAAGATGTTGCTTCTTCTAATACTCCAAATGATATATCTATATTTTTATTTTGTAAGAAATCTTGTTTTAATTTGAGCTTATATTCAGAATCTAAAGTCTTAGTATTTCTTGTTCCAATAACCAAGGTTTTTATCCTAGATTCATTTATAGCTCCTAAACACATAATGCATGGCTCCATAGTGACATATAATTTACATCCTATAAGCCTCCACCCTCCTAAAACTTTTGCAGCCTCTCTTATAGCGAGTATTTCTGCATGAGCTGTTGGGTCCTTCATTGTTTCTCTTAAATTATGTGCTCTTGCTATTATTTCATTGTTTTTAACTATAATAGCTCCTATGGGTATTTCTTCTTTCAAATAAGCTTTATGAGCTTCTTTCAAAGCTTCTTTCATGTAAAAAGAATCTTCCATATTTCCTCCTAAGCTTACAATACACCTTTAGGATTTGAATTTAATATTTTGTATTATTGAAGCTGACAAGTTCTATAATATCATATTCACTATATTTTTTCAACTTTTATTGTTATGTTATATATGTATATTATGTTATTTTAATACATTTCATTCATAGTATAGAGCTTAATTTTCAAACCCTATACTATTTGAATTTTGCTTTACTACTTAGTTATTTTTTGTACTCCACCCATATACCCTCTTAAAACTTCCGGTACTACTACTGAACCATCAGCTTGTTGATAGTTTTCAAGTACTGCAGCAAGAGCTCTTCCTATTGCAACTCCTGATCCATTAAGTGTATGAACATATTCTGCCTTAGATTTTTTGTCTCTTTTAAATCTCACTCCAGCTCTTCTAGCTTGGAAATCTTCAAAGTTTGAACAAGAAGATATTTCTACATATCTATTGTAACTTGGCATCCAAACTTCTATATCGTATTTAAATGCAGCTGTGAATCCTAAATCTCCTGTACATATCTTAACAACTCTGTAAGGAAGTTCTAATAACTGAAGAACTTTTTCTGCATCTCTTGTAAGTTTTTCAAGAGTTTCATAAGAATCTTCAGGCTTTACAAAGTGAACTAACTCAACTTTATTAAACTGGTGTTGTCTTACAAGTCCTCTTGTATCTCTTCCAGCAGATCCTGCCTCTGATCTAAAACATGGTGTATACGCACAATATCTTATAGGAAGAGTTTCACCCTCTATGATTTGATTTCTGTGAATATTCGTAACAGGTACTTCTGCCGTTGGAACTAAGAAATATTCTTTTCCTTCTATTTTGAACATATCTTCTTCAAATTTTGGAAGCTGTCCTGTGCCAACAAAACTCTCTCTGTTAGCCATAAAAGGAGGTAATACCTCACTATATCCAGCATCTGTATGAGTATCTAAAAATAAGTTTATTAAAGATCTTTCAAGTCTAGCTCCTAAGTTCTTATATAATGTAAATCTTGATCCTGTTATTTTTGCTGCAGTTTCAAAATCTAATATTTCAAGGTCAGTTCCTATATCCCAGTGAGCTTTTGATTCAAATTCAAATTTCGTTGGCTCTCCCCATTTTCTGACCTCTACATTGTCATCATCTGTTGTGCCTTGTGGAACATTTGGATTAGGTACATTAGGTATTCTCATTAAATTATATTCCATCTTATCTTCTACTTCTTTAACTTTTTCATCTAGAACTTTTATTTCATCAGAAAGATCTTTTAGCTTAGCCATTATTTCAGTAGTATCTTTTCCTTCTTTTTTAAGATTAGGAATTTCTTTTGATGCTACATTTTGCTCATTCTTCATTTTTTCAACTTCTTGTAAAAGTTCTTTTCTTTGATCATCTAATTCTAATACCAAATCTAAATCAAAATCCTTTTCGCCACGTCTTGCCATAGCTTTTTTTATGCCGTCTAAGTCATTTCTTATTCTTTTTACATCTAACATTATTGTTCCTCCTTATATTTTGTTCTTTTTTATACATAAAAAAAGCTCCCATCCCTATAAAGGGACGAAAGCTTATATCTTCCGCGTTGCCACCCTGATTAGTTATTAAATAACCCTCTCAATGTCTTTAACGACGACCACCGTTTAAGCCTACTGATTTCAGCTTAAAAGCTCAAGAATGGATTCAAAAGCAACCGACATGAGTTCTCACCAACCACTCACTCTCTGAAGACAATTATCTTTTTACTAGTTTCTTTCATAGCTGTTTAAAATTATTATAAACTATTTGTTGTTTATTATACTCATTTTATCAAATTATTTCAAGTACAATTTCAAATTTTTTCAAAAATATTTAAAATAGTTTACCTGGAGTATCTAGATCCATTAGTGCCTTCATCCTTTTTGCAAGAACTGGATGAGATGCTGTTGCATTGGCAAACCATTGGAATATTCCCTTTTGGCATTGACCTTCCTTAACTACTTCCTCAACATCTACATTCTTATACATATGCTTTCCAGCTGCAAGTAATACTAACGATTCTCTTCCTTGAGGACAAAGATAACTAGCGTGTCTATCACATGTATATTCTCTTGCTCTTGATAAAGTAGCTCCTAATATTGGAATTAAATTACTAGCAACGGTTAATAGTATATATTTAAGCTTTGTATGTCCCATTTTTATGTGTCCCATTTCATGTCCTATGACAAAAGATAAAGCATCTAAATCCTTGTGTTCTCTATAAGCTATTTCAAATATATCTATGTTTATTTGAATATAATCTCTACTGAAAAAAGTGGCTGCAAAAGCATTTAAAACCCCACCTTGTTGAACTATATACACTTCAGGAATCTTCTTCATTTCAAGTTTTTGAGCAAAATCCTCAATAATTTCGTAAACCTTAGGAAATTGTCTTTTAGACAACTTTATAGAGTTTACTTGTGTTTTTGCATACATTTTTCCCAATTGATATATAATCGCAAATATAACTGCGAATCCTCCCAATATAGTCTGTACATCTTCTTCATCTGCAAGTCCTATTATAATAGCCATAATACTTCCTAGAACTCCAATAATAGTTATTAAAATACACAATCTATACAATATTTTTTCTTTAGGATGAACAAGATCTTTCATCTCTAAACTTATTTCTTCTTCCATTTTATATGTCCCCCTCTATCTGATTTGTTTTAATTATATCTTCTATTTCTTAATCAGGTATTAAGCTAATCTTAAATGTTGCTTAAATTTTATTACTACCAATTCGCATAAAGAGAAAACAGTTTAGCAAATATTTTTAGATTTTAATTATATAAACACTTATTTTTCTATAATTATGAATACAAAAAATAGGCATATTAAAATCTTAGCTACTTTTTTGTTAATATTTTTCAATAAAACTCAGATTATGCTGTTAAAATATACGTTAACAAACTTCTTTGTCTGACCTTAGGGAGTTTAAGAAGTTTTAGTATATTTTATCCGAAAGCTAAAAGTTCTAGAACTCCATTCCCTTAAGGCTAGAGATAAGAACTTAACAGCTTCTGGATTAGCTCAACTAAAAATTTAGATAGAATAGAAACTCTATCTAAATTAAGTTTCGCTTTATAAAGCAGAATCTTTAGTTTTATGAAAATATTAACTATGTAGGGTTATTTTAATATGCCTATTTTTCGGCTACGTACTAATTCATGAAAATATTCTAGATAGCTTTTTAATAATTCTCACAATGCATCTCAAAGTATCCTTGACCCACCTTACAAACGGGACATATATTAGGTGCTGAATCTCCTTCATGTATATATCCACATACTCTACACTTCCATAATACTGTTTCGTTCTTTTCAAATACTTCATTATTTTTGACATTCTCAGCAAGCTTTAAATATCTCTCTTCATGCTTTTTCTCAACCTTAGCTATCATATTAAACGAAGCTGCGATAGCACTAAATCCCTCTTCCTTTGCTGTTTGTGCGAAGTGAGGATATAGCTTATCCCATTCTTCATTTTCTCCCATGGCAGCATATTTAAGGTTTTCTAAAGTAGTATTTTGTCCAACAGGATATGTAGCATTAACATCTACAGGCACAGGAAATTCTTCTCCTTCTAATCCCTCTTTCATATGATCAAAAAATATTTCTGCATGTATTTTTTCATTATCTGCGGTTTCTAAAAATAATTCTGATATCTGATCATATCCTTCTTCCATAGCTATTTCAGCATAAAATGTGTATCTATTTCTAGCTTGAGATTCTCCAGCAAAAGCCTTCATCAAGTTTTCTAACGTTTTAGTTCCTTTTAATTTCATAAAAAATGCCTCCTCTTAATTTAAAGTTCTATACAAATTAAGTGTAGGCATCTTTTCCATTTTTTATTCTATTTTTCTACTTTAAGTTGCTTGTGGTATACAACGCTTTGAGGGTACGGTATTTCTATTCCATTTTTATCGAATTCATACTTTATTTTTTCCATTAACTCATAATATGCATCCCAATAATCAGAGGTCTTAACCCAAGGTCTTGCTGCTATATTTATAGAGCTATCTGCAAGTTCTTGAACTCCAATTATAGGTTGTATCTCTTTTAAAATTTTATCATTTTCATCAAATACTTTTTTGATAATATTTTTAGCAGTCCTTATATCACTATCATACGATATTCCAAATATAAAATCTATTCTTCTTCTATCTTGTAGCGTAAAGTTAGTTATATTATCTGATGTTAATTTCGCATTCGGAACTATTATAGTTTTATTATCAGGAGTTTTTAGTATTGTATTAAATATTTGTATTTCCTCAACACTACCTTCAGTTGATGCTCCTTGTATATAATCACCTGTTCTAAATGGCTTAAATATAAGTATCAATATTCCAGATGCAAAATTTGATAGCGTACTTTGAAATGCAAGGGCAACAGCAAATCCAGATGCACCTATAACAGCCACAAATGAAGTTGTAGACATTCCTAAATTATTAAGTGCTGATACACTCACAAATACTATACACAGTACGTATACAAGCTGCGAAACAAATGATATTAATGATTTATCTACACTAGATTTTTTTAGAAATCTTTGAGTTATGCTCTTTACTTTTTTTGAAAAAAACATTCCAATTACTACTATCAGTATTGACCCTAAAATGTTCATTCCATACTTAGCTATATCGACTTGAATGTCTTGTAATACCTTAAATGTCTCCATATTTAATCTCCTTAAATTCATATTACTTTGATAATTTACTTAGTACATCTCCAAGTTCATTAAGATATCTTCCATAAGCCTCAAAATCTCCATCTTTTAAACTACTTCCAGCTTTATTATATAAATCATTAGCCTTTTTGATTAACTGCTCTTTATCTAAATCAACATTAGATTCGTCAATCGTATCATCTATTATAACATTTTGGTTGTCTGATTTGAACATGGTATTTAATGCCTGTTCTAGCGTATCTTTCATAACAACTTTATCTTTATACGCTACAAATATTTTTTCTACTGCTGGTATACTGTTTTGTGAATCAGACTTAATATATAACGGCTCAACATATAGTATAGAGTTTTCAATAGGTATAGTCAGAAGTGTTCCTCTTATAACAGTAGAACCACCTGTATTCCATTGAGTTAAATCTTTAGATATTTCAGGATCTTTATCAATTTTTGCCTCTATTTGCTCTGGACCTAATATATTTTTATCCTTAGGGAATTTATACACTATAAGCTGACCATATTTATCATCATCATTTCTAGCTACAAATAATGCGGTCATATTTTGCTTACTCTGTGGAGTATAAGGTATAGTAAGTAAAAATTCTGCCTCGTCCTCATTAGGTAATCTAAAAGTTATATAGTTTGATTCTAGATCTAAAGATTCACCTTCTTGCTGACTTTGACTGTTTTTAGATTTTTTAGCTACTTCCCACTTATCTTCCTTGTTGTAAAATACCTCTGTGTCTTTCATATGATAAGTCTCATATATTTTGGCTTGTATATCAAATATAGTTTGAGGATATCTTATATGTTTCTTTATATTATCCGGCATATCATCCATAGATTTAAACAACTCTGGGAATATCTTATTATAAGTATTTATCATTGGATCATTTTTATTAGCTATATAAAAATCTGTAGTTCCATCATAAGCATCTATAACAACTTTAAACGAGTTTCTTATATAGTTTATACCGTTATTTGAATAAGGTTGAGAGTATGGATACTTAGATGTATAAGTATATCCATCTATCATCCAATACATTTTTCCATCAGATAAAACTAAGTATGGATCATCATCAAATGATAAAAAAGGAGCTATTTTTTTTACTCTATCATTTATATTTCTATTGAGTATTATCTTACTATTAGAATTTATACTTGAAGCTACTAAAAATTTCAAACTGCCTTGATCTATACTGTATAAAAGTCTATTAAGCGAAGTAAGATTTATACCTGCTTTTCCTTCATATTCAGAAAATGCATTAGTTTCTCCTTTAGGATAGTCAAATTCTTTTTCTGAAGTATTTGTTACTATATAGTCATTAGTAAGTTCTCCAAAGTATATCTCTGGTCTTTCAACACTCAATCCTTCAACTAAAGATACAGGAGGTATATCCCTTATAATCATTTTAGGCTCTCCACCAGGTGTTATTTCATTTACTGGTGACATTGTAAGTCCATATCCATGTGTGTACTTAATATGTTTGTTAAGCCAAGTTTTAGCTTGTTCATCTAATTTGTTTTGATTTATCTCTCTAGCAGATAAAAATACTTGATTTAACTTACCATCAATCATGTATCTATCTATATCTACATCATTAAAGTTATAATACGGTCTTAATGTTTGAAGTTGGTTATAAGTCTCATTAGTAGGTCTATAATCATTTATACTTATGTTTCGTATGGTCTGGTCATTTTTTAATATATCTTCTACATTTATATTTTGTTCAGCTAGGAAGTTTTCTTCTGTTACTTCATTTAAGTTATATGCATTCTTAGTGTATTCTATATTGTACTCTAAAAATTCATTCTCTTTTGATATCTCATTTGGAGATACTATGAAGTTTTGAACTCCAGTTTGAACTATTGACGAACCTATACTTACAACAATTAAAATCATAGGTCCTATAAGTACTGTTCTTATTCTTCTTTTCTTATAAGCTATAACAACAAATATTGCTGATACTAATGCTATTACAGCAGATACTCTATACATCCATAGATTTATATTAACATCTGTGTAACTTGCCCCATATGCCACTCCTCTTGGAGAATAAAGCAATTCAAATGATGCTAAATAACTTTTGATAGCTATTATTATAAAGAACACCACTCCTATAACTGCTATTTGGTTTAATGCAAGATTTACAACATTCTTTAATGTATCGCCTATATTAGACATATCATTTAAATTTCTAACATTGTCATCGAATTTATTTGATTTTTTAAAAGATGCTAACATTAGGTAATATACAATAGTTATTATAAATAAAAATACTAATAGTCCTACCATTATGTTTAATACTTGATTTATTAAAGGCAGTTTAAATACATAAAATGAAATATCATTGTTAAATATAGGATCTTTTATATTAAAAGGTGTTGCATTTTTAAATTGAAGTATTTCCATCCATAAACTAGATGATATTTTAAAACTAAAAAGTAAAGATATAATAATTGTTCCTAATAAAGTTATAATGTTTACAGGTTTTTCCTCTTCTTTAGAAGTTATTACATTCATATGTAGATAATAACTTTTCTTTATTCCTATTAAGTATATATATATTAGTACGGCTAATACCAAAAATATAGGAACCGCTATATATAATTTTGCAAATATTTGTTTTATAAAAGTAGATGTATATCCCACTTCCTTGAACCAATTGTAATCTGATAGAAAAGTAATTATTTGAGAAAAAAATCCAACTCCTGTAACTATCAATAATACAAGTAAAGCTGTAAGTATGCTTTTAGATTTACTCACATGTATCCCCCTTCCAAATTTTAAGTTTAATATTAAGTTTTTCTTTATGTTCTAAATATTTCATATATTAAATTTTATTACTAGTATACCAAAAAATATATTTATTATATACGTGATTTCAATATATAATAAATATATTTTTCGACTTATATGATTTTTGAATGTTATTATTAGATGAATTGAGTTTGAATTTATCAAAAAAAATAAAAGTTTAACACTTGAAAAACACAATTTGTAATTTACTAGGAAATCAAAAGTGAGCTCAAATTTAATCCTATCTTATTGTTTATCTGATATATATAATATCTACCCTCAACTTTTTATATTTTAGTTTTTATTTAAATATATAGTTTTATCTTCTTGAAATCATCTTATTTTATAATTTAAAATATTAAATCTTTAAATATTTTAATAATAGAAAAAAGAGTTTTAATAATTTTATTAAAACTCTTTACGGTAAAAATTCATCATGTGGTTTTCCTATATAATAGCCTTGTGCATAATCTATCTTTAATTTTTTTATTGTATTTAATATTTCTTCATTTTCTACAAATTCGGCAATAGTTTCCATTTTAAATGCCTTAGCCATATGCACAATAGATTTTACGATATATACATTTTCTTCTTTTTCACTTATGTCTTTTATAAATGATCCATCTATTTTTAAATAATTTGCTGGTATTCGTTTTAAATATTGCATAGAAGAAAATCCAGTCCCAAAATCGTCTATAGAAAATGTAAATCCTAATTTTCTAAATGAAGATATAGTTTTTGCTAGAAAATCTATATCTTCTATATTTTGAGTTTCTGTTATTTCAAATATTATATTTTGGTATCTTATTTTATATTGGTCTGCTAAATGAACAACTTTAGGTAAAAACTCTGAATCATTTAAATCTTTACCTGAAACATTTACTGAAAGCTTTATTTTATCTTCTTTATCCATATCCTTTTTATATTTCATAGCTTTTTTTATTACAATTAAATCTAATTGTGATATTAAATTATTTTCCTCTGCTACTTTAATATACGAAAAAGGAGATAAATAATTTTTCCCACTTTTGATTCTCATAAGAACTTCATATTTTTCAATCTTATTTTCTTTTAAATTATAGATAGGTTGGAAAAATGGAATGACCCTGTCTTCTTCTATAGCTTTTATTATTTCTTCCTTTTTTATATCCTTTTGTTTTTTTATTTTAAGTAATTCATTAAAGTCTGGAAATGTTAATAATCCACTTTCCGTTGTTTTCTTTAAGTTATTGAAAATATCTTCAATTAGCAATATGGATGTGTTCCAATCTTTTATTTCTGATTGATTTATTTTAGTTAATCCTAAAAAAATATTAATATTTATAGTTATATTATCTATTTTTATTTCTAAATTATTTAATAGCTCATTCAGTTTTTTTGATTTATAAAGTACATTTTCCCAGTCTTGTGAGTTAAATAAAAACAAAAAGTCATCTGCCTTAGAGTGAATTAAAATTCCATCAGAGCTTAAATTATCATTTAATATATTTGTTAATTTTTTTATGATTTTATTTCCGAATGTACTTCCATGAATTCCATTGATTGATGAAAAATTATATATATCCATAAATAGAATAATTTGTTCTTTATTACGTTTTTTTTGTAAAACTTCTGAAAGTTTATTTTTATTATAACTATCTGTTAAATCATCCTTATTATAGATATTAGTAAAAACAATATAGATAAAGATGATTAAGAATATAAAAATAATTAATCCCCACAATGAAATTTCTAATAAATATAAATTAGAATCCATTTCTATTGTTTGACAATCTATTTGACTTATGATAATCCAATTTGAGTTAGGTACTTTACAAAAATATCCATACATTTTTTCTTTCATTTCGTCATAGTAAAGATTTCCTGAAGTATAATTTAAAATATCCATTTTGTTTTCTTTCCATATTTTTGTATAAATTTTTAGAGTTTTCTTTTGTTGATTTGGAAATTGATCCATATAACTCTTTTGAGCATGCCACATAGAAAAACCTAATAATTTTTCCAAGGGATGGAGTATAATATTTCCACAATCATCAGTTATATAATGTACAGTATTTTCTGTATATGTAGTTATTTCAAATGTTTTATATATGTCTTCTAAAAATATATCTGCTGAAAAAACTCCTTTTAATTTATTATCTTTTTTTATGCCATAGGCAATAGTTATTACTGGTTTCTCATTATGCAAATCATTATATACTTGTGTAATAATAGGTTTTTCTGAAGAACTTGCTTTTTTATACCAGATTCGATTTCTCAAGTTAATTCCATTATTAACCTTGCCATTACAGTTAAACATATCCCCATCTTCATGATTTACAAAATATACATTCGATATAATTGGTACATTATCAGTCATTTTATTAAAAATCATTTTAATTTCGCTACTATCTTTTAAATCTGTGCAAGCTAATAAAGCACCTGTATTTTCAATTAATGTTGTTACTGGATTGATTGTATTTAGTATAAATACAGAATATTTTTGAGAATTTTTTATTAAACCTTTTTCAGTTTTTAACAAATTTTCATTTTTATAATTATTATAAGAATAATAAATTATAGAACATGTTAATATAAAAATAACTGTACATATTAAAAAGAAATATTTTGATTTTTTAGATTTCATAATAAACCTCTAAATCTCACATTTTTGAACAAGTGAATTTAGTTTATCTGATAATAAAGATTGATCTTGAGCAACATTATAAATAATAAGTAAAGTAATCATAATAATTTAGTTCCTATTTTTAAATTTAGATACCACTTCATATATATACATCTCCCGTCTATTTCAATTACATATTATTTTTAAAAAAACAAATTTTGTAAATATTCTATCTAAAACATATTTATTATACAATATTCGCGTCTATATTTCTATGTTTTTTTATATTTTTAAATAAAATTCAATCTTATATAGAACTTTTTATAATATAGTTTACGTTAGCTCTTTTAGATGTACCTCAAATATTTGCATAAAATAGCTCCAATGTTGATTATAATGTATACTCTCGTCTTAAACTAACGTTTAGTACTATCTACCCCTTTATCTTACTTTATATTGTATTTGTAAATAAAATTAAATAATTTTTTCATATTACAAAATTATGTCAATTTATTTCATAAATCATCAAAAAAACAAAGGATTATACAAATATTTGTATAATTATATAAATACTTAGGAGAATAGGACTATTATTTAAGTCTATAGTTCTACATAAAAAATAAATTAAAACATATATCAGAAAGGAGATTTTATTGAAAAGAGAGCTCATTGAAAAACAAAAACATCAGATTGAGGCAGAAAATCAAAAACTAATGAATTACATAGCAGTTATAAGAGAAGAAAAAAAGAAAACAGGATTTTTAAGTAAACTATTTAGAAGAGGTGTATAATAGATGAACTTAGTAGATATTCAAAAAGAAATTATTATACTTAAAGAGAAGATATATGATATAAAGAAAAAAGAACTAAATGAAGAAAATGGATTAGAATTAGTAATTTTAGATAAAGCATTAGATAGTCTAATAACATATTATATGTTTAGAAACAGGTCTTATCAATAGAACTGAGTAATAGAATTAATGCTTTTTCTATGACTTATTCTTAAAACCAATTCAATTAAAGATGAATTTTTATAAACACTAGCTTTTTAACACAAAAAAGCTAATCCTTAAATTTATTTTTAAGAACTAGCTTTTTTATGTTGATCTGCTATATGAACTATTCATTCTTTGGTGGACTCACTCCTTATTTTTGATATTCTTTAATTGTTTGTAATTTTATATATTTTTCTCCAATCACCCCTTCTATAAATATTTATTTTCTTATAATTTAATCTATTATCTTTGGTGGAATCATCTCCTGTTCTTCATTTATTTGTTAATATTATTATATCATAGATTTTATAAATTCCAATGATTTTTGTTTGAATTTTCCGAAAATTATTTCTAATTATATATTTTAAATAAATTACCTATTTTACGCTTATAACTTTATTGTATATAGTTTTAAATAACTCTTCATTATCTAACTATTCCTCAATGAAAAACGTTCTGAGATTACCATCGTTTCTTACAAATATTTCAGATTTTATTTATAATTACTTCAACAGTGAATATAATTATAACAACCTTTAATTAGAAAGATACAATTTTTAATCTTCTAAAATAATACTTTCAAAGAAATTATTCCAAATCCCAAAATTATCAATCCTGATAATTTATTTATCCAGCTTAAACCTTTTAAACTTATTTTATTTCTAAAAATACTAACGACACTACTCAATATAATCCACCATAATGCAGATCCAAAAAACACTCCACACATTAATAATCCAGCACTCATATAATCTCCACTGCTATTAGACATTCCTAATCCTGCAAAAATACCTACAAATGCAACAATAGTCATTGGATTTGTAAGTGTTAAAAATAAAGTAGAAAAATAAGCATTTGAAATGCTAACAACTCCGTCTTTAATATTATTATTTGAAGGTTTTGACAAAAATGTTTTTATACCCAAATAGCATAAAAAAACACCTCCAATAAGTTGTAGCCAAAATTTTTGGCTAATCAAAAAATCTGATATAAATGTTAATCCAAATGCTGCTATACTACCATAAAGTCCGTCTGCTGTAGCTGCTCCCATTCCAGAAAATAAACCATACTTATATCCATATGTTACTGTTCTTCTTATACACAATACCCCTATAGCTCCAACTGGAGCTGCTATTGAAAGACCGATTATAAAACCTTTTAGAAAAAACATCTATTCACCCTCTTAATATTTATATTTTCTTTTATATTTGAAATAACAATAACTGTATCCAAATTATTTAGATTCTTAATTACTATCATATTTTTTCTAATTAATCTATGATACAATCGAAACCCAATACTTTACAACACAAAAAAGCTAATCCTTAAATTTATTTTTAAGAACTAGCTTTTTTATGTTGATCTGCTATGTGAACTATTCATTCTTTGGTGGACTCACTCCTTTATTTTTAATATTCTTTAATTGTTTGTAATTTTATATATTTTTCTTTAATCACCCCTTCTATAAATATTTACTTCCTTATAATTTAATCTATTATCTTTGGTGGAATCCTCTCCTATTCTGTATGTATTTGTTAATATTATTATATCACAAACTTCATAAATTTCAATGATTTTATTTGAATTTTCTGAAAATTATTTCTTAATTAACTTTTGATAACAAATAAAAATATACCTATAAAACAATTCCGTTTCATAGGTATATTTTTATTTTATATTAACAATTTTTCATAGCTTCTTTTTCGTTAGATTTTTTCATTATTAAGTATATAGGAATTCCTACTATAAGTCCTCCGAGACCCCAAATAATTTTTTCCATTGTAGTTTGAGTAAGTAACCATCCACTTACAACAACAGCTATTATAGGAATTACTGGTCCAAAAGGAACTCTAAATGTACTTTGAAGATCAGGTCTTTTCTTTCTTAAAACTATAACTGCAAGACATGTTGGAACGTATTGTGCAAATCTTGATACAACACTTATAGCTGCAAGTTTTGCAAAGCTTCCCGATAACGCAAGTGGTATAGCAAGTCCAACTGTTATAGCTATAGCAAGTGTTGGTGTTCCAAATCTTCCTTTTCTAGCTATTACCTTTGGAATTAATCCATCTTCTGCAAGTGCAACTCCTGATCTTGGAGTTATAAATGATGCCGCTATGTTTATTCCACCTATTGATACTAATGTTCCAGCTGTAACTATTGCTCCTCCTACTGGTCCTAAGAATATTTTTGCAGCATCAGCTACTGGAGTTGATGTATTTGCAAGATCTGTTCCTAATACCCCGATAGATACTGCTTGTATCAACAGATAGAATACTGATACTATTGCAAGAACTGTTATTATAGCCTTTGGTATATTCTTTTGAGGATTTTCCATATCCTCTGCTGCAACTGCTATAGATTCAAATCCTGTAAAAGCATAAAATATTAAAAGTGCAGCTGAACCAAATGTTCCTGCTTCATACGTTCCCGTTGGAAACATTGGTGTGAAATTTGATCCTTTTATAAAGAACACTCCAACTGCAACGAACATAACAAGAGGAATTAACTTTCCTAAAGTTATAATATTATTCATTATCTTAGATATATTTACTCCTAAGATATTAAGAGCACCAAGTCCTATTAATATGATAAGTATTATTGCATTTTTTATTGTTGTATCTTGAGTTTGAGGAAATACGTTTCCAAGTGCTGTTGTAAATGCAACTGCCATGGCAGCCCAAGCTATTATACTTATAGCCCACTTCATAAATCCTACTTCAAACCCTATAAAATCACCAAAAGCTTCCTTAGCATAAATATAAGGTCCTCCATTCTTTTTGAACATACCTCCAACTTCTGCAAAGCAAAGAGCAATACTTACAACAAGTAACATATCAAATAATATAACCCACATACTAGCAGGTCCTATAATACTCATAGCTTTATTTGGAAGTAAAAAAATACCAGACCCTATGATAGCATTAATTCCTAGAAGCACGATACTCCAAAATCCAAACTTTTTCGTTTGTTCCATTATGTATACCTCCTATTTTTTAGACTCTTCTATTAATTTGTTAAAAATACGTTGCATTTTTTCATTATTCTTACTCATCATTTCAGGATGCCACTGGAAACCTATAACAAAAGTATCTCCATCTTTTTCAATAGCCTCTATAACACCATCCTTAGCTCTTGCAACAACCTTGAATCCCTTTGCTATATCTTTAACTGCTAAATGATGGAAACTATTAGTCTTAACTGTGTCTCCTATAATACTGTGCATCTTGCTTCCTTTTTCTATATCAACATTGTGAGTTGCAACATCTGCTTGATTTCCTTGCCAATGCTTTATATAACAACCATCTATAAATGATAAATCTTGATATAAGCTTCCTCCATTTGCAACATTAAGTATTTGCATACCTCTGCAAATTCCTAAAATAGGAATTTCTTTATCCATAGCATATTTTATAATCTTTAAATCAAATTCATCCCTTTTAGGATATATCTCTCCTAACTTTTGAGTAGGTTCTTCATTATAAAGTAGAGAATCTACATCATGGCCTCCTGAAAGAATTAATCCATCAATCAATTTTATTTGCTGCTTAATAGTATCATCACTTTCTCCCATAGGAATTATAAACGGGGTTCCTCCAGCTCTTATTACAGCCTGTATGTAATCATTATTAACATAAGCTCTCTCGTATCCCGGAAACATTCCTCCTTCATCAATCATCATACTTCCTGAAATTCCTATTATCGGTCTTTTGTTCATATAAATACCTCCTTGATAGCTTTATTTTTAGCAATATATATGCCATATTTCTAATTTTTATTATACTTATAATTAAAACCAATCATAGTAAGTAAGTAATTAATTGTACTTACAAGTACAATTAATTACTTACTTATTATTTTAACTATTTAAAAGCTTTAGTTATTGAATGTCATGTACTCACGTCGACTACTACAATTGACATATTTTTAACTTTATAAATAATTATTTTTTATTAGATTTTATAGCTAATCTAAAAGCTAAATATTTTTCGATTTTCTTATATATAAAAAAAGTAATTTTAAAATATAATATTTTAAAATTACTTTTTTTAAGAAAACATTTTCCTATATTATTATTCGATTTTTTAATTATGAAATAAATAGGTTAAATACGTTTACTTTAAAACCTATTTTCTAACCTATTTATCATTTGATTTCCTTTGCAAGTTATTTTGCTCCCTATTCTTCCTACATGTGAGGATATGAGATTTAGTTCATTTAAACTAAATAGTATTTTTCTAATCTCACTTTCTGTTATATCAAATTCCTTCAGTTTCATATACTTATAAATATTAGTTCTTCCTACTGTTTTATTCAATTCATTGTATTCTCTTATAGCTTTAAGTATCCCTAATACTTTGTATATATCCAACTGAGATTGTATTATAGTTAATTCTTTATCTACATTTTGATACGATTTTAATATATATAACGGAAGATTTGTCTCACTTGCTATCTCCTTGCTCATTATAGATATATAAGATGCTACATTCTTGATTTCTCTTATATTCCCTGGCCATTTATAACTATATAATATACTTTTAACACTATCTTCTAAGTCAATGTTTTTATTCATATAAAAGTATATAAGAGGAATAATATCATTTTTTCTATCTCTAATAGGCGGTATTTCTATTGGCAAAACATTTAATCTGTAATATAAATCTTCTCTAAAATTACCTTTTTCTATTTCGTTTATCAAATTTTTATTTGTTGCAGCTATTACTCTAGTATTTATATTTACAAGATTTTCAGATCCAATTCTCATAACCTGTCTTTCCTGTAATATTCTTAGCAACTTTGTTTGAAGATTTGTAGGCATATCGCCTATTTCATCTAAGAATATAGTTCCATTATGAGATTGTTCAAACAGACCTTTTTTTCCTTCTTTTAGAGCTCCTGTAAATGCTCCTTTTTCATATCCAAATAACTCACTCTCTAAAAGATTATCTGGAACAGCTGCACAATTTATAGCTATGAATGGTTGATTCCCTCTATCCGATTCATTATGTATAGATTGAGCTAAAAGCTCTTTTCCAGTTCCACTTTCTCCAGTTATCAGTATTGTAAGATCTGATTTTGCTAATTTCTTAGATAAATCTATACAATTTTTCATTATACTTGAATTAGTTTTTATATCTTCAAATCTATATCTGGCTATCTGGCCTTTCTGTTTTAATTGCTTACTTAAATTTTGTTCTAGTTTTTTTATATATGTTATCTCTTGGATATTGAAATATACCCATACTTTTTCTTCAAAATATTTGACATAGTATTTGCTTACATTCAAATACTTATCGTTAAATTCTATTAACTTATTTGAGAATTCTCCAGAATCTATCTTTTCCTTCATATTATCATCAAATATATTGTCTATATTCATACCTACTGCATCATAGTTTGTATCAAATATTTTTTTAGCTGCTTTATTAAATACCAAAACTTTATTGCTCTTATCAATAACAATTATACCATCATTAGAAAAATTGATTATAGCATCTAGTTCTTCACTTTTTGCGAATAATTCTTTATATTTATCTTTTATTCCATTGTCCAGGCTCACTATAGACTCTGTATATTTTATAAACCTCTTACCTACCTTTTTATCCTCTATACCAAGCTTATTCATAATTTCTATGAATGTAGATACATCTATTAACCTATGACCAAGATCTATAATCTTATTTATGTGAAATGGAACTTTTCTCTTTTCTCCTGGAGTTATGGCAATCTTAATATTACTATATTCTTTATCTTCTTCATAAGGGATTAAGTTCAAATGATTTACCCCTATTTTATAAAGCATAGATATAGTTTCGAGAGTAGTTTGATAATTATCATTTATAACTAAAACATCCATATTCGCAGGTATCTTAAATAATTTGTATATTACCTTTTCACTCATAGTTCTATTTATTATTACTACATTTTTTATATCCTTCATATATTTCTTTATTTTTATAGCTTTCTCATCCATCATGACAAGTACAATATCATCATTTATATATTCACCACTTTTTAATTCATTCAAGTAGTAATTGTTTATATTTACATAATCTCTAAATACCATGTTTAGATTTTCTCTTAAAAAATCTGCTAATTGTGAATTAGTATCTGTTATTATCCCTATACTCTTCATCATTTATGCTCCTTTTATAGATTGTGATTGTTATAACTATTATAATCTATAACTTATATAAAGCGAAATTTAATTCAGATGGAGTTTAGAACTATTATATTTCCATTAAATTGTATTTAATTTTATAAATGCATTAAAAATGAAGCCTATTAAAATATTTACTAAATATCAGTATTTCAATAAGCTTCATTCTTTAACTACATATAAATATAATTATTAATCTTAATTTTTTGTTTGAATTACATTTCGTTAATTTTTAAGTTTCATATCTCCATCTCTTATATATCCCTTATTTCTCATAAACTCAGATATAATAAGAGTAATTACTGCTGGAAGTACAAAATGAAGTATTATTATACTCACCATAGCTGATTTTCCCATAACTGCTATAGTTGATATTTGACCAACAAGTCCACTAGTTCCCATACCAGCCCCTATACTGTTAGTTTTCATGTGAAACACTGTAGTAGATAAAGGCCCTAATATCGCACTTGTTATTATAGGTGGTAACCATATCATTGGATTTTTTATTAAATTTGGAACTTGAAGCATAGATGTTCCTAGACCTTGCGATATAAGTCCTCCAAGCTTATTCTCTCTATAAGATGCAACTGCAAATCCTATCATCTGACAGCAACATCCAACAAGGGCTGCTCCTGCTGCTAACCCATTAAGACCAAGCGCAATAGATAAAGCTGCTGAACTTATAGGTAGAGTAAGTATTATGCCCATAGTTACAGATACAATTATTCCCATAGGTATTGGTTTTAGTTCTGTAGCTTTATTTATAAGACTTCCTATGCTACTCATCATAGAAGATAGTATTGGTGCTATAAATATGCCTACAAATCCACCTACTAGAATGACAATTGCAGGAATCAAAACTATATCAATGCTAGTCTTACCTGATAGTAGTCTTCCTATTTCCGCTGCTATTAAAGATGCTACAAAAGCTCCAACAGGGTCTCCTATTCTAAGATTTGCAACTGCATCAACTATATTAACAGTTCCAGCTCCTATAGCACCTGTTATTAGAGATGCAAATATTACAAGAGGTGGAGCACCTAATGAATATGCAACACCAGCACCTATTGCTGGTCCCATCATATACTGAGCAATCTTTCCAAATAAAGCTATGTCTTCAAATCCTGAAACATCTCCTATTTGTTTTAATATAAGACCAATTATAAGTGAACTAAAAAGGCCTAATGCCATTCCATTTAACGTTTTGGTTAAATATTCTCTCATGAGATCTCTCCTTTATATAATTTTTATTATAAATCGAAACTTAATTCAGATAGATTTTTAGATTTTTTAGCTTTGGTATAAAAATTTCATCATATTATTCATGCTATTTAAAGCTTTTAATTTTATATTTTCGTCTATTTCTATATATTGTCCTTCATCTTGAGTTATGCACTTATAGATATCATCTAATGATGTTTTTTTCATATTAATACATATAAGACTTGGCGATAGTAAATCAAATTTTTTATCTGGATTTA
Source organism: uncultured Peptostreptococcaceae bacterium (assembly GCA_942492135.1). Taxonomy (GTDB): domain Bacteria; phylum Bacillota; class Clostridia; order Peptostreptococcales; family Peptostreptococcaceae; genus Tepidibacter_A. The sequence goes on along the minus strand of CALODI010000006.1, from coordinate 6,350 downwards.
ATCGTCTTAGTACATGAAGTATTCCCGTTTCTGATCCTATTATTACTTTTTTATCTTTTAAAGTTTGTACATACTCTATTATTTGAGACGTCGATCCTGCATAATCAGCAAGATTTATTACATCTTCTCTGCATTGTATATGGACTATTATAGGTACCTCTGGATGTTTTTCTCTCATACTTATTACTTCTTGTTTAGTAACTTTATCGTGTATATTACAGTATCCCGTCCATGATATTATATTTTTGTTTTTAATTTTTTTAGATATATAATTACCTAAGTTCATATCAGGAACAAAAACTATATTATCGCTATCTAATGATTCTATTATTTTAACAGCTTTAGATGTAGGTACACATATGTCAGATACAGCCTTTATATCTATTTGTGAGTTAAGACTTGATACTATACTAAATTGAGGATGCCTATTTTTAAAATTTATTAATTCATCAATATTTATCATCGTATCCATAGGACATACAGCGTCGTCTACAGGTAAAATAACTTTTTTATCAGATACCACCTTTAAGGTTTCAGCTAAGCTTTTAACTCCACATGAAATTATAGCTTCACAATCAATATTTTTTGCTATTTCAATTAATTCAAAATAATCGCCTATATAATCTGCAACCTGTTGAACCTCATAATTTTGATAATTATGTGCAAATATTTTTATATTTTTTTCTTCTTTTAACTTAATTATTTCATCCATAATATTTTTATTACTCATTTTATTCTCTCCTAATCTTATAGTATGAATGTATATTCTTATGTCTTGTCAGTTATTATCAAAAAAATATAATTCTTTATTCATTTTTTATTAAGTATCCTTTTTTATCTAATTCGACAAGTATGTCTTCGTATACTCCATCATTTTTAACTTCTATAGTATGGAAATGTATCCCATGAGTCAGGCTAGAAATAAGTTTTGAATTTTCTCTTTCAAGCTTATATATAAATTCATTCAATTCTTTTCTTGAAGATATATTTATAACTCCTCTTATTTCCCCATAAACAGGATGCTCAACTATTACATCTAATACTTTAGCTCCCATATCAATTATAATCTCTAATTCTTCCTTTATTTCATCTATACTGCAATGATGATTAGACATTATAACCTTTATCATATCTTCTTTTACTGTAGATAGAATTATATATCCTTGGGGTGTTGCCATTATATTGATTCCTTTAGCTCTTAGTATTGCTACATCCTGAACTATAACCTGTCTACTTACATTTAAATCAGATGCAAGTCTAGATCCTTTTATGGGATTAGTGCTTTCTTTTAATATTCTCTCTAAAGCTTCTCTTCTCTTTAATGTATCCATTCAATCACCTCTTTATTAGATTATATATTATAGAATCAAAAAAAGAAGTCAGTTTGTACTTACTCTTCTTTTTTAATCTCCCCCCTTTTATTTAATTCTTATTCTCTGGCTAATATCTGCAAACTACATACTCCATTTAATTCTTTAACTTTCTCTATAACTTCATCTATTGATATAGTCATATCTTTAGTATCTACCGTTAAACTTAAGCTTGCTACATCATTTATGGGTATATTTTGATTTATAGTTATTACATTACATCCAAAGTCAGCTAATTTATTAAGCGTTGCTGATAAAACTCCTTTAGTGTGATCTAAAAACAGAGAAAAAGTAACTATATTACCAAGTTGATCATTACTACTTAAAAAAACATAATCCTTGTACTTATAAAAAGCTCCTCTGCTTATTCCTACAATCTTAACAGCTTCTGTAACCTGATTAACTTTACCAGAGCTTAATATTTTCTTTACCTCTATAACTTTTCTATACACATCTGGTACAACGTCTTCATCTATTAGGTAAAATATTTTTTTAGTCAAATTCAGTCCTCCTTGTTTATTATTAACTAACAAGTATATTTTGTATTTTATATTGTTAAATAATATCATACATTCATTTAAAAATAAATAATATAGTTTTTGTATTATTTATTTTTTATTTATATTAGACTATAAATAATCTCTAGGGGGAGATTTTTCTTACATACTCCAATTTTACTAGAGTTTAGCATATAAAAAAAGACTATACATCAAATAATAGATTCTTTAATTTTACTTATATATAATCTAAATATTTTCAAACTATTATCAAATATCTTAAACTAATTAGTATTATTCTTTCCAAATAATCAATTTAATATATTAGAAGGTATAAAGCCTAGAGAATTTTGGCTAGGCTTTATACCTTCTATCAAAGTAGTTATTTATTAATAATATTGCTATCAAGAGGTATTTGATTAAATTAAAAACTCCAACTCAATTATCCTAAACTATGAAGCAATTTTATATTATTGCATGTACTGGGCAACTATATTTTGATTTTTCTATTTCTTCTTTGCTTACTTTGGAACTAATATCATTAATTACTACAGCTTTTCTATTTTCCATTTTATAAATTCCCGGAAATTTCTTAGCACAGTTTCCACATCCAACACAAATTTCTTTATTTACTACCAATGTATCCGAGTCTAATTTTTCATTTTCTTTTATATCATTCTCTTTTATCCATAATTTCATAATCTGTGCCATTAGAAATATTGCAATTAAAGTACACGACCATCTAATAACCATATATTTTACTCCCATGAATTTAGCTTCATTAATAAGCATTGGTATTTTAACTACTGCCCAAGAACTAAGAATTATAATAATATTTTCAACACTTGCACCTTTATCTATAAGAGTTCTACACACTGGAAAAGCTGCATATATTGGACCTGCTGATAAAGAACCTATAGCAAATGAAAGCGCTTTTCCTTTAATTCCTGATCCATTTCCGAAATTGTTCATAATAACTTTAGTAGGTACCCATGTTTGAATTAATGATGTTAAAACAAATATGGCTGGTAATATCTTAATCATTTCTACAAAATAATATTTACTTTCATTCAATGCTTTAAGTCCTAATTCTGTATCATAATAAAATAGTATTATATATCCCAGTATTGCAATTAATAATGTTTTATTGTTTTTGAATGTCTGTTTCATTATATCACCATCCCTACAGCTACAGCTATTAAAAGAGCAAATATAAAACTTAAGATATTTCTCTTAATTGCAAATCCTCTTCCAAAAGTTCTACTCTCAAGAGGAAATGTAACAAATCCAACCATTGTTAAAGTAGTTAAAAATGCAGTCAGAGTTACAATGCCAGCTCCATTGACTCTTAACGAACCTATCAACGGAAATGCTACAAATGCAGGTATTAAAGTAATTGTACCTATAAATGCAGCACCTATTGTTGCTATAAAACTACTACCTGATCCTATTGCACTTTCAATTTTTTCTGGTGGTATTATTGAAAGTATTAAACCTATTAGTAATAATACTCCAACTATATCTCCAATCATACTTCCCATCATACCTTTTGCTTTTTTTATCGTATCTAAAGTTTTTTCTTTATCTTTATACAAAGATATACCAAGAGCACTAATTGTTCCAAAAAACAATAATATAGTAGTCATTATTTTCCTCCCTAGTCACTTATAATTAATATTTTAATAAAAGTATATCAATAAAAATAAAAAAACGCCGTAATAAATATTACGAACGCATTTATTATTCTAATTCTTTTTCAAGTTTGAAAATATCTATTATTTCAATAACATCTCCTTTATATTCTATTAAACCCTCTTTTTTCATAATTATCATCTCATTTGATAATGCTGGCCTAGTCACTCCAAAGATTTCACTCATTTTTTTACGAGTCATAAAGACTTTTATTTTCAAAGTCTTCTGTTTTTTATATTCCATTAGCAAATAATTGATTATCTTTTTTCTTATTGTTCCACAAGAAATCAATTTTAGTCTTTCACTTAAATATACAATCTGATTTGATAGAATTCTTAAAAAATTATTTAAAAACTCTCTATTATCCATACACATATTAATAACATTTTCATCATAAATTTTTAAATTTCTATATTTATTTTTCATATCTCCATCACTTCAATCAATCACGTAAGTTTTTATTTAAGCGTTAGCTTTATTAGACTCTTGCATACAAAAAAATAGATTATTTAAATATTAGTTACCTAGATTTCGTACAAATGTAATTATTTATTCACTATAAAATACCAATTGATTAAATCTCTAATTTGAAAAAACTATAGGTCTTAATCCCAAAACAAATGACATTAAAATACCGCTAATGTGGTAAATATTTTTAATAAAACTAAGAATTACATCTTATTGAATCTCCTAAAAGTTCTGAACTCCCTCGAGGTCAAACAACGAACTTTCTTAACGGATATTCAAACGCTGTAATTCAAGTTTTATACAAAAATATTTAAAGCATTCGCTAACATTTTGATGCCATTTGTTTTTTTAGTATGTTTCTTAGATATGGAATGGATTTAAATATATGTTATTTTCAAAAAAGACAAAAAGAAACAAAGGCAATTAATTCATTACCATCATTTGTAATAAACGTTCTGTTTTATTTCTTACCTAAATTATCATAAATTAAAACTTAATTGCTCATATGAAGGATTACACATTGCGTTAGCAATGAGGTTTGCAAGTTTAGTTATGGTTGGAATATCTACAATTATTTCATTTAAAGTACGCCTTACAAATCCTTTTACATTTCCTACTTTTTTTACTAAATCTCCTATACCTACATTTTTTAATGGTGTATCTTTTAATAGTGTTTCTTTAAATAAAACAATAAGATTATGAGTTATAAAAACGATCCACAAAAAAGCATAAATCCCATGAAACTTAGTCGTCCTAAGGTTTCTAATATGATAAACATTTTTAGCCATTTTAAAAAAAGCTTCTATAGTTTGTCGTTGGTTGTAGTATTTAAAAAGTTCTACAGCATTCATTTCTTTTTTAGGTATATTGGTAATAAGGTGAGAGTATTTAAATCTTCCTTGTTTTGTTAGTATTTGAACTATTATAATCCTATTCCTAACGGTGTTTGGAATTTCATATACCCTAGCAGTTCTATCTACTTGAGTATAATCTGATATATCTATAGTTTTTGCAATGTTTTTTGCTGTTTTAGAAGAATATCCTTTTATAACGAATTTTAATTTTGATACAGAAGATACCATATCTATTATTTCCTCAGTTCCATATCCGCTATCCGCACGTATAATTAGCTTACTTATTTTTAATTGTTCACTATATTTTTCTAATGAAGAATTTAAAAGGTCTCTGAATCTATGTGAGCAATGAACATTTCCAGAATCAAGATACATTCCAACTGTCTCGGCATTTTTTCCTGCAAATGCTGCTGATAATTGATATCCAGATTGATCAAAGTCTACGACTATCTGCTCTTGAGAATTAGCCGAAGAACTATGTTCTTTGAAAAGTTCGCTATGAATATCTTCAAGTTGAGATATATTTGTAGAATCCATTCGCCTTAAAAGAATATTAATTTGAGATTGATCCGGGAAACTATCCATGTTAAATAAATTTGCTGATAGTTTTTCAGTTCCGAGCTTTTCGTTTATATCTTTCATAAATTCACAGCCCATTACAATTGACATTATTATCGTCATCATCTTTTGATAAACAGAATATTTAACTTTTTTCATTTTTAATTCAAAGTACTTAAAAGGCTTGAAAAATTCAATTTTTAAGCCAAATTTCATTACAGCAATCAACCAAGTGGAAGTAGTCTCCTCTTTACAATTATTCTGTTTAAATGTTATTCTTTTCATAAATAATACCACCTTTCTTATTCTAGATTTGTTTTTCAAGGCGAATTCTTTTATAAGAATATGGTATTATTTTTTTGTCTTTTATTCTATGGTAAAAATAGGGGATGAAGTTTTAATTTATAATAGAGTTGCTAATATTAAAACTGTCTATACAAATGTTAGTGAATACTTTTAGATATTTTGACTAATATAACTTAGGTTTTATCGTTTAATATTCCGTTAAAAAATTTGAGTGTTTGACCGTAGGGAGTTCTCAAATTTTAGGACTATTAATAAGATAGAATCTTAGTTATATTCAAAATATCGTTGTATTCGCGGTATTTTTATAGATAGTTTTTAATAACCCACAGACCCTAAAAAAATAACCCAGATTTCGTTTGTACGAAATCTAGGTAGTTAATCTTTTAAATATTTAACTTTAGAACTTATATTATGGCGTTTTAATATACGTAAAAAAACTTCTTATGTCTGAGCCTAAGCCAGTTTAAGAAGTTTTAGTATATTTAATAAGACATAATATGTAGTTCTAATTATAATATTTAATGTATTAACGTTATTTAAATAATCTATTTTTGATTTAAAATCAATAAAAAAAGATTACGTGGCTACGTCCTACTCTCCCAGGG
>CALODI010000005.1:0-2188 GCA_942492135.1 uncultured Peptostreptococcaceae bacterium | reverse complement strand
TTAGACTAATTTCATATTCATTAGGATACAATTCACAAACCTCCTCAAGAATACTAGCGGCTTCATTCTTAAACTGACGTAAAAATTTGGTTGGCTTTGGCAGAGATTCATAATTGCTTTTACCTCCATTAATCAAACTAAGAAACACACATTTAGCATCATCCCTCGAAATTTTGCAGGTCTCCATTAAATCGGCAATATGTTTATCCCTATCGTTAATGTATTCATCAAGTCTATTGCAATCAATATCATTATCTTTGCAAATGAAACGCAGAATTACAGGATGAGCGTTAACAATATCTAAATCTTGATAGTATTCAGCTGCAATAGTATGGCGGATTTCTCTGCAAATGCTTTGAAGTGATACGCCTCCATTAGCGAAAAACCGACCAAAATTGCGACCATCAGATTGGTGGTACTCGACTCGTACCTGTCCGTTAGTTGATTTGTTAAGCAATTTGGTAGATGTATTAAATGGGTCATAACTTTTGTCGGTAATCCTGCAAGGAAATTTCTCCTTATTTTGCAGAATGTAATTCAACTTATGTTGGTCGAAAGTTTCAATGAAGTTCATCGCTCAGCCGTCCGTGAGTATATATAAAATGTGAATATTACTTTACAAGAAAAAAATTAAATAATTAGTTTTGTAGATCGAGCCACCGAAATAAAGAAAAAACTTATATTATCATTAATGTAAATATTTAATTAATATATAGATAAAAAATAATATCCATATATATAGCAATGGACAGCAAACCGAGAGAAATTCGAACTGGAGTCAATATCGATTTTAATAAGGAATATGAACAACATTTGAGATGCCCTAATTGTAATAGACAGGCTAACGGAATCGACGATTTCCGAAATATTAAAACTGGTCGAGTTGTTAAGACCTGTATCAAATGCCGCAAATGTGTGTATAAAAGTGTACTAAAAAAGCCACGCCCTAATAGGAAACCAATTACAAATAAAGAACGGTTGGCGACATATAAATTCTTGGTTGGACATATTCCCGCCGATACGCTAAAAAATATTCGGGACAATAATCCCAGTTATGAAAGAATCTTTAATGATTTGTTTAAGGACGATGATAGCCATTCAGATTCTAATAGCAATGACGAAAATCAAACACATTCAGATACTGCGACGGAAATCTGATTAATTCCTGTCCCTATTTTTTTTGACATAATAAGTTTTTGAATACAGCAATCATCTTCAAACAATACATCTTTTAGGCTATCCAAAATTGCTTTGCTATAGTTGTCAATATCACGTTTCCTTTTATCGGCAAACATAATATGTATTTCAACACACACATCGCCATATATCTTATCTATATTCTCGAGTGATGATAAAAATTCTGAAATTTCTTTTTTGAATGTGCGACCTCTAGCGCTTAATATTGTCCGACCTTTAAATGATCTATACATAGCGTTAACGCTAATAGGTTGTATGTTTGGAATTACGCATTTACATTCTTTCAGACTCATTCTGATATCAATTTGTATATATTAATGAAATAACATTATTTAATTTTTATATATATAATAATGAGCAATAATAAAACAAAATATCACAGTGGAAAAGTAATGATCCTCGCTGATTTTTTCCCAATTGACTTAGCTAAAATAATCGGAGAATATTGCGCCGTTAAACATACTGTTGTAATAGAATATTATGGCGATTTATCTTCGTTTACAATGTATGAATAAATTTCTATATCTCGTTATCAAAATAATAATTTTTTGCAATAACTGCAGGTGATAACCTTTGAATAATTATCAAAATAACAAACAGAGCCATAAAAGAAGGGTGTACATTTCAGTCTCCCATAAAATATAGCCAATATGACCGATAAAAAAGCTAATGCCGTTAGTCGTAATCGGCTACTGCCCTCGCGTTTTGCGATAGTCTGATTAATAGATCTAAAATATAAAATACTCTCAAAAAACACAGTTGATTTATATCGACCCTACACAGATGTAGGAAATGTATACAAGAAAATTGGATATGTAAATGAAAAAGATATATACTCTCAAAAGACACAGTTGATTTATATATGATCGAGATATAAATAATCCTCATTTAGTTATAGATCTAAAAAGTATTTTGTCAATCTAAAGGATTATGCAGGCTTGTGCAGGCTTGAACTGCATAAAATACCTAAATATACACACGATTTAATGCG
>CALODI010000004.1:0-4570 GCA_942492135.1 uncultured Peptostreptococcaceae bacterium | reverse complement strand
TTCCTTGCTTTCGATACTTTGAACTAAGAATTACTGCTTCCTGTTCTTCATTATTCTGCATCTCTACACGCTCAACTGGAGTCAAATCTTCGGAGAACTATGGCGCCGATAATGAATATAGTATTTCTCCAGACTGTAATTATTGTTTGTGCGATTTGTTGATTGATAAATCAGTGATTATTCAAGAACTCATCTTTGAACTTACCATTAAAGCTCACAATGGAAATATTCAGAATTAATTTTCCTGGTCAAATAAACATGAGTTCAACTTCTTTTGTAATTATGCAGGTCTCAGCCTCTTTTCAGGTTTTAAATATTAGACTTTTGATAAAACGCTTGCGTTTCATTGCACCCTGCGAGACTAATTGAAAGAGGTTTAGTTTTCGGGGAAGGTTATAGCTATGAATAATGATGAAATTTTTACAGCCTTATCTAAAATAGCAAATAAAAGCTGTTGTAAGTATCGGAAATATGGTGCATTGATCATAAAAAATTATGAACTACTCTCATCAGGTTACGCTAATGTCCCCAGGGGATTGGGTTGCTCAATAAGCCTTACATGTCCTCGGGAAAATGCTCAAACAGAACTATGTCAGGACGCTGAATTTTTTGAGAGATGTAGAGTAATTCATGCTGAAATGGATGCGATTTTAAATTGTCAAGATACATCTAAACTGGCTGGTAGTGATTTATTTTTATTAGGATTAATATCAAAAAATGACGATATTTATAAAAACGCATTTCCCTGTAGTCTTTGTTTAAGGCATATAATAAAGGTTAAAATACAAACAATTAGCGTTTTTGTCTCTCCAGGGGAATTGATTTCCTATGACGTAGATGAAATCGAATATATTGATAACTAATTCAAGGTGGAATAGTGTATGTTATTAAGTAAAAAAGAGATTATAGAATTGTGCGAGCCTGATGAAGCTACTAAAAGCCTAATCGAACCAATACTTCAAGAGAATGTAAAAGGGGCCAGTTACGATTTGAGATTAGGGGAAAAATGTTTTTGCAGTTCAACAAATGGAAAAGGAGGTATACAAAAATTAAAGGAAAATGGGGATAAAGTGTTAATTCCACAACACAGTATATTTTTTTTCCAGACGCTTGAAAAAGTAAATATTCCTTCCGATATTGCCGGAAAACTATCTTTGAGAATGGGCTTGATTAGAAAAGGTTTAATAATGCCGAGTCATACTCAGATTGATCCTGGTTATTCCAATTATCTATTTGGTATGATATATAATTTATCTGATAGTGCAGTTGAATTAACAAAAGGTGACCATCTTGTTAGTATTGAATTTATGAAATTATCTGACAAGACAGAAGATTATGCTGATGAATATGAAAAGTATATATTTGAACAATTTGTTGAAGAAAAAGTATCAAGCTCACTAGGTTATTTAGCTAATAAATATGAAGAACAGTATAAGACCATTAAGCGAATAAAATTCTATTACAAAGCAGCAATTAGCCTATTCGCATTAATCTCAATTATAGTAGCCATTATCGGAATTGCACCCTATTTTAAAAATATAAGTCGAATAGATAAAAATCAGGAAGAAATCTCTAAACTCAAAGAGACTTTGGCTCGATTAGAAACGAATATTAATTTTATAAATACAGAGATTATCTCTCCCGTCAAGATTAATGGACAAAATAAAAAAATTCAGTTGATAAAGAAAATTATTAAGTTAGAAAAAGAACAAAAAATAATAAGTGATCAATTGAAAAAACCAAATAAGTGAAAATGGATATATTATTATTATATGCGTCTGATTTTTCCATTTCAAGGTATGGAGAAAAACGACAAGAGTTTCCGCCTCTTGGACTACTATATATTTCTGCTGAACTGGAGAAGCACAATCATTCCGTTGAAATATTAGATTTATCCTTTATTGAAGAAGGACAACTTCCTGAACGAGAAGTTATTGGAATAAGTTTAAACACTGGCTACATATATCCTTATTTTCTCTCTAGAATGGAAGAACTAAGGCAAAAGTCTAAAACCTTAGTTCTAGGAGGGCAACAGGCTAGTATATCCCCAGAGAGGTGTATTCGTGATTTCGATGCGGATTTTCTAATTGCAGGAGAAGGAGAACAGTCTTTTACAAAATTACTCCAATGTTTAAAAAAAGGATTGTTTGAAGATATTAAAACTATCCCTGGAATTAATTATTTCAAGAATGGCCAGTTTTTCTTTAATCCTGAAAATAGAATTGTAAACTTAGATCGAATTTCTTTGCCCGCCAGACACTTGCTTCCTACCCAAAATATTTTGTTGAATAATCGATTTGTCGGGGAGAGTGTAAATGCTGTTACTATGATTACCAGCAGAGGATGTCCTTTTCAATGTGCCTTTTGTGGAAATAGATATAAAAAAGTATACTTTAGATCTGCAGAAAATATAGAAACAGAAATAAAATCCATAAAAAAATATTATGGAGATAGTGGAGTAGTATTTTTAGATGAAAATCTTTTATACGATGCAAACCACCTTTTGAAGATTTGTAAAGTAATGAAAAGAAATAAATTGATTTGGTGTGCTAATGCAAGAATTGATAGTTTTAATAAAGAAATTGTGTCAATCATGGCAGAAAGTGGCTGTGTTGAAATAAAGTATGGGGTCGAATCTGGTGATGAAGATATTCTAAAAATGATGAAAAAAAATATTTCCATCGAACAAATTAAAGAGGCTTTGATAAATACTAAATTTTTGGGTTTAAGAACAAAAATATTCTTAATGTACGGTTTTCCAGGAGATTCGCCGCAATCAGCTTTTAGGACAATATCTTTATTAGAGCAACTTCGTGAATACATAGATCGCGTCAATTTGTTTTCATTTGCACCTGTTCCAAACTCATTAGTCTTTAAAAAAAGTAGTGACTATGGAATAGTTCTTTCAAAGGATCTAACAGAATATACTATATATAAACAATTAAATCATTGGTGGGGAAATGAAAGGCAGTACGGTGAACTTATAAAAGGTTATAAAATATTACAAGAATATATTGACAAGAATTATTATGAAGACAATATCAGCTTGATTAACAGTGTAATTACTGAAAAATATCAAAAGAAGAAAAATGAATATGACACCCGAACAAGTATTAGTCGTTAAAAATGAAATCCTTGTTTTTAACAAAGATTTATCTGAGGCAGGTCTAATTACTGAAGACAGACAGAATATTTTGGATTCGATATTAAGAGATTTTCAATTTATGCCAAGAGACATTGCGGAATATAATTATGAATATAAACAAGTAATACCATATGTGGTAATATCTTTCAAAGAGCAATTCCTTTTATTAAAAAGGAAAAGTGCACAAACAGAGAAGAGATTACATAATAAGTACTCCTTAGGAATTGGGGGACACATAAATCCTTCAACCGCTGATAAATACGAAAATGTTATTATAGAGGGGCTATACCGTGAGTTAAATGAAGAAATTTCCATCAAAGATATAAATTCTCTCGAATTTATTGGTGTTATAAATGACAACAGTACTGATGTAAGCAAGGTCCATCTTGGATTGCTATATCTACTAAAAATGGAGGGGCCAGATTTCCATATTATTGAGACAGAAAAAATGGAAGGCTCACTAGTTAGTATAAGCAATATTACTGAAGTCTATGAGAATTTGGAGACTTGGTCTCAAATTGTTTTTGACGATTTTTTAAAGGTTCTAATTCCTGCCTAATATAATGATAACTTCAAAATATAATTATAGCTTAGTAGAAGCGAAGAATCATTTATGCTTTGCTGCTGTATTTGAAACTATTCTAGAGCATCACTTATCAAAAAGATTTGAGCAATATGAAATAGCAAATTATTTTGGTATTCATTATCCTGCAGATTTTACTCCAAGTAAACTAATCCAAAATTATTCAATCACAGCAAATGAAAATGACATTGGAATGATAGTTTCTAATGAATCTATAAATGAATTTTTTGAAAAAAATAAAATTCCTCTTGATGTAAAATTTTCCTCAATTCATTCTTTTGTAGATTGGGAATTTGATGACTTCATTGTTAAAAATTTATTGGAAGGAAATCATCTTGTTTGTGGATTTAGTTATAGTACTCTGTTTAAAGAGAGTGAGCAAAATAAGAGTGTGGGTCATGTAGCAATTATTACAGAATTCTTTTCAAAAAAAAATGAATCATATATAACAATTTTAGATCCAGGGCCCCGTGATTTTGGAATTAAAAAAATTAAATCAATTGAATTGTTTATCGCATCTAAAGAAAAAGATGGTGGTATTTGGGTATTAAGGCCAAGGACCTGAAATTAGGTGTTGTTTTGGTGATTCAACTCGGGGCCCCCTAAGTACTTTATTGTTTCATCCTCATATTGTTTTTAAAGTTTAAACAATTATATTCTTTTCTTTTCGATTTTCATCTAATGCACCACTATTGATCCTATAAACAATATTAATTTTATGAATTCATTCAATAAGATTGTAAATACGACATAAGTTTACTTTTGTCTCTTTACCATTTAAATTCAAATAATTATTAATCTTATATAAAAATCTTGTTAATATGATGATTTTCTCAGATAGT
>CALODI010000003.1:0-10630 GCA_942492135.1 uncultured Peptostreptococcaceae bacterium | reverse complement strand
TTGTCCAAACTTTTTAGATAGCTGGAAAAAAATTCAAAAATGATTTGTACTACTGTAACTTGTCCCAGACGTTGCAATGAATTATAAAATATATGCCCAGTTTTGTGAAGCATAGGCCTACATACATGTATACGTACGGAATCTACAGATAAATAGTTATACATTCATTTTTAATATGAAAAGTTAAACTAACTGGTGCTGTGAATTTAATAAGAAATGTACAGAGCTTATGCCTAGAATAAAAAACATATGCATATGTAGGCCTACGTCTTACGATCTATCGATGTTAGTAAGCGAAATAAGATGGCGTTAACGTCAGTAAAAATGTTTGAGGGTGGAGTAACAAAACATCGAGCAGCCTAGAAGTCCTCCTCCTAACGACAAACAAACTAATAACGTAAGGTACAAAATGAGTACATACACCAATAATAATCCCAAGCATGTAGTATACAAACATTCAACTTTGTGCAACTTATATCCAACATTGACTCGAGCTACTTAGACGGTGATTCACCTGTAGGGCGTAAACCAGGATGCATTCGCCTACATATTTTTTTTATTTGTTATTTCTGACTTTTTGGGTTTATATAGTTTTAAATAGTTTGGGATTCACCATAAAGACATTCATTTTCATCCTTAGACAAAAAGTTTCTGTCCCTACTCCCTCCCTCCCCTGTCGGAATATAATTTATCTCCAGTCAGCACCCCCTTCAAGTATTAATAAAATGTGCCATAAAATGGCAAATAAATAAATAAATAAAAGCAAGATGATTACAACATAAAACAATGTATATTTGTAGCAATATTTTAGTAAAACAGTTTAAATAATCTGTTTGTTACATATAAATTATAAATATATCAGCGCAGCGTTAAACAAGTTGTTTCTCGTTATAATTCATTCCTTAAGTAATGAAAATACTTTTGATCGCGATTGTTTAAAAAAATTAATCTCCTCACAGTCCGGCAAGAAGTTGATCGTCCGTGTCGACGACTCCGAGGTTCCTATGGAGAGCGTTGCGGAACTGTACGCCTCGCGATGCCGTCCCACGTCCATCGACCGAGGCGTAGACGACCTGCCCCTTGGCCTACATGTACGTCTTCCAGTCCAACTCAAACTTCTCCGTTACCATCTGCGATCCGATCTCATTATGACTGTCGCAAATATAGTTACTCCATATAAAATTAGATAAATCATAAGTTGGTTAATGTCAATAGGCTAGTATAGAAAACTATGTATGTTGAATAAAGTATGTTGAATAAAGTATGTATGTTGAATAAAGTATGTTAAATAAAGTTGAATTGAATAAAGTATGATAAATAAAGTATGTTGAAGTATGTTGAATTAAGTACTTATAAAATATACTTTTTTGCATGCATCACTAATTCTGATAATTAATTTTAAAATACATTTATGTAATATTTAAGAATGATATATATTATTTTTTAATAAGGGAAAATAGTCAGTATCTATAAAGAAACACTATTAATTATAATTTATGCAATATACAATTTTATCAACACCATCATCATTAATCTGGTGTACTGGGATAGATGACCACTATCATCTTAGCAACAGTTTGAAAATGCTAGGTACAGCTCAATACAGCAATAGAATTAAGCTATTAGGACATATAAAACATCAATGGAAGGATTAGCTGGTTTCCTTGGATGAACACTACCCTAAGAAATATTCACTGCACTAATATTATGGTGTTGTGACACTGTTATTTTTAGTGACAATGTTATTTTTCTGTCTTTTTTTGAACTAATTAAATGATAATGAACCAAAATATAAACCATGCAAACACTTATTGTGTAAATTGTAAAAGCTAGATGGTAATTGCTTCTGAAACAGATCTTCTTTACACAGCAATGAGTGTAGCATTGGCAACAAGTCATAACAAGACAAAAATACACCGTCCCAATAACAAAAGTTTGCTTAAAATCAAAGCAAACTAAATAGATATTTAATTAAAGTAAATAAAATTCACTGTTATTTACCATTATTATATGATTACCAAACCATTACAAAAATTGTACTGTATCTGACTATGCAATATTCTAAAAATAGTTACAGTTTAATTTGAAGCCAAGTATATACTATTAATTCAAATGGAAAATCTTTCTTATCATAATAATTATTATCATTAATACAATTTGCGAACTGGCAGTTTGTTTTTCAGCGCGTTAACCAAAGTCATCGTTATCTTCCACCACTATACCTGAAACCGAAATTCATAGTTTTAATAATCAATGTAGGATTGAATGAACAGAGAATCTTGTTTGACAAGCTTAATTTATTATCCACTTTAAATATTATTAAACAGGTAAGTTTAAAATTAATTAAAAGTTAAATAACATTAAAATGCGTTGCAATTTTTTATCAGAACATGCACGTCGGAAAATATTTATTAGTATCATATGAAATCATAGATCAGGAAAGATTTTTGCAATTGAAAGCTGTTTGCTAAATTGTTTTGCTCAAAAACCTTTGCCGAAAAAGGTTGAGCAAATATATTTTTCTGTGCCGGTGCCACGTTATACACTATACAGTCACTGAGGATATATTAAGGGCGACTCCAATATGTGACACTGGTATAAAAACCGAAATGACAATTAATTTTAAAAAGTCGAACGTCGTAAACATTATTTCAGCTGTTGGAAAATGGGAATAATAAAATGAGAATGTAGGCTAGTCATTAACTGAACTCAGTATGTTGACATTACACCGGGGCCCGGGGTAAGAATTAAGTATAAGACTTACGGGTAACTTTTAAACGCGGATGTCTCAGCAAGCGCAAGGAGTCGAGCAGGTTTCGGGGGGCAGGGATATCAACCTCAGGCCCACCACCAAAAGCACCCCACCAAACCTACCCCCAACTCGTCGATTTGGAACACGCTTTTACTACCCCCAATTCGCCATGGTTAATTCTCTTGTCTCTTTGAACACCCCACCCATTTCCCCATCTAGAAGCCTTGGTGATGATTATCGGCTGTTTCTATCAAGAAGTTAATATACATTTTAAAATATAATAATATAGTGATTTTACGTTGTTCATATATATGTATGTATATAAACATATATTTAGCAAAATAATAACTGCATATAGTAAAAATAATAATACTCATTTTAGCGTCGGTTGATAACAATGAGATGATATTGGTTGGTACGTCTGGCCCGAGGCAGGCTAAAATGTAGTGCCGACCACTGAGGCTAAAGGGAAGCTGTGACATATTCACATAGACGCGTCTCGTTGCAAGAACAGCAGACGGGCTTTCTTTGTTTTGCGTCTGACTCCTCCACGCTCCACACTATGCACAAACGTAATTTAGCGCTATACTCATCATAATCATCATCATCATCATTGTTACAAACTCTACAAGTCAGTTCTCCCTGTGGATAACAAAATAATATTCAGTAGGGTATGTACATGGCTACATGCGTCTAACAGTCTGGCCTACCCAAATATGAATGTTTTTTGGCAATGGAACACTAAGGCCGGATGACCATTCTAACACCACCAAAACCCTGCCGCGTACCTGCGTATGATACAGTGTAGAACAACAAGTGGTTTCCAATCAGTCAAAAGCCAAGGAGTTACCTGGAAAATAAATATGAGTGAGTGGCTTCCCAGCACTAATCTCACACGATCCACTCACTGCCCTTTATGTAGGTTCACATAGATGTACCATATACTGTCTGCCCCTACCCTCACTGCCCTTCTATGTAGGTTCACATAGATGTACCATATATCAAGTTGCCCTACCCCTCACTTCCTTTTATGTAGGTTCACGTAGATGTACCATGTATCAAGTTGCCCCTACCCTCACTGCCTTTCTATGTAGGTTCACATAGATATACCATGTATCCAAGTTGCTCCTACCCTCACTTCCTTTTATGTAGGGATTCACATAATATACCATTTTATCAAAGGTTTTGCCCCTACCCTCACTGCCTTTTATGTAGGTTCACGTAATGTACCATTATCAAGTTGCCCTCACCCTCACTTCCTTTTATGTAGGTTCACATAATATACCATTATCAAGTTGCCCCTACCCTCACTGCCTTTTATGTAGGTTCACGTAATGTACCATTATCAAGTTGCCCCTACCCTCACTGCCTTTTATGTAGGTTCACGTAATGTACCATTATCAAGTAAGTTGCCTCTACCCTCGGGGGCTACTGTAGAAATTATTAAAGATAGTTAGTTTATTAATCATTACAGTTGAAGGAACTACTTGTTCTATAATTGAAATAAGCAAGCTTTGGTGGTGTCAGGAAGGGCATCCGGCCTAATGTTCAATTGCCACTTAGCCTTCTTTTTGAAGGTATGTCAGACGCATGCGACATGTACAAACCCTACTGAATTGGATTTTGTTATCCACAGGGAGAACTGACTTGAAACGCTTAGAGAGAGAGAGAGAGATGATATATATATATATATATATATATATATATATATATATATATATATATATATATATATATATATATATATATATATATATATATATATATATATATATATATATATATATATATATATATATATATATATATTATATATATATATATATATATATATATATATATATATATATATATATATATATATATATATATATATATATATATATATTCTTTTTAATATATATATAGTTTATATATATATATATATATATATATATATATATATATATATATATATATATATATATATATATATATATATATATATATATATATATATATATATATATATATATATATATATATATATATATATATATATATATATATATATATATATATATATATATATATATATATATATATATATATATATATATATATATATATATATATATATATATATATATATATATATATATATATATATTATATTATATATATATATATATATATATATATAGCCAGCACCATATTTCACTAGAGCCGTGTACGTTTTAAATACAGAGCCTAGCAACTCAGAGGTGCTGAGGTCAATGATGTCATGTATATATATTTCATGTATCAATGGATGACCAATATTATTATCAGATAGCGATACTTAAAGTATTCAACACCTTTCTGAAAGGGTGTAGACCACAGCTGTCGTGTTAATTTGTGTTAGATTGCCCACCCCCATATTCCGTTGGCATTCAACACACAAAATATGATCGTAGTTAGAATATTATAGCTCTTCTCATTATGAAATATCCGAATCTACCATATATTAACATTATATGACCCTTTGCATTAGGGTGATAGCTTATCACGGGGATCCCACTGTTGATGTTCTTTTCGCGTTATGATAAAATTTTCCCCCCCCCCCCCCCCCCCGGCTTTCATCTTCCCAAAATGATTGCTCTGCGAACACAACCCCAATGGATGAATCAATGGAGTGATGATGACAGATGATGATGATGATGATGAAGAAGATGATGATGATGATGATGACTAAAGGTTCGATCTTCGAAAGTCTTCGCCTACACGGGGTCGATCTGTCATCCAACATGGATGCAAATGGAGACACTTTTCCCCTGCTTCCTTCTTGTGAGAAGGTAGCCCGCTCCCACCACTGATTCTGTGAAGCAACCCGGATGACTTGATCTCTTCTGAAGATCAAGATTCAAGTAAGATATAACAATCCACACCTGCACCTAACGGAGCAGCGATTGAGTTGCAATGCAGCTCTATAATTGTGGAGGCTACTTTCAATGAGCATCTAACTCCGGGTCGGGCAGCACTGCTAAAGGAGGCTCGAAAGTTGGCAAAGGAAAAAAAGTTATCGAGGGCATGGTCGCAAAACGGGGTAGTATACATCAGACTCACCGACTTGCCGGAGTCAAGGCCTAAAAGGGTTAATGACATTAAGGAACTTCCGCGAGGCTAAAGTTTGTCTCTTATTTTTTATTTAATTTGTCTTCTTTTTAGGCTATCACAATAGCATTTTCATGTGTTTTCTTAGGCTATGTACATTTCTTAAATCAGTATTATACACATCGTTTATACTAAAGGCCATTGCAGGCTACCTTAATCATAAATATCCACATTTAGAAAGTTGTCTTTATGCCCTAGTTTATATTTTGCTAAATTTAGATATATACATGCATAAAAGTATAATACCTTAAAAGTATACCTTAAAAGTATAATACCTTAATTTTTGTAAATTGTTGGATAAAGACAAATTTTGATTTGGTTATCAACTTAATTTATTATTTGTAACAACCTTTAAAATGGTATAGTTAAAGCATAAGCACTAGTGAATATGATATTGTTATTCATCAAAATGACAGAATTGTTGGCTAAATAATTATATAAATTTTATAGGCAATATATGACTATTATTTTAGTACAACTGTAAAGATAAATATTCATTATTAAATAAGTATTTGCTGTGGTTAATAATAATATTGCACTAAGAATACTTATAGGTTTGTAGTCTACTACAAATAATGATGAAAGTTTGTAGTTGAAATAATAACTGTCTTCTGCACTTTTCATTTATGCCTCCTAATAACATAAATAACAGTTTTTTATCTTTTAGACATGAAATGTATTTTCTATTTTTTAGTAGGTTTTTGGTATATTTTATGTCTATGAACTTGAGTTTGAGATTTCATAACGATTTCATAGGTAGGCCTAGTACATAAATAAATACTAAGCCTGTTATATATGCTTTGTTATATATGCAATTATATACATATTATTATTATAATATCCTATATGTTATAGTATATATATAATATCCTATTGTATCTATATATATATAATATCCTATATATTATAATAAGCTGTATTGTTATAGTAATATTATAATATAGCGCAATTATGGCTTATATTATTTTATTAGTAAATTAAATATTTTTCATGCCTACAGTAGCATAAGTAAGTAATATAACATGACTGTTAACTTCTAGATATATACATTATGGTGTATATTATGTATTAATGCATTCATTTTGGTGATATTTTACATGCAGATTAGTATTTTTTTTTGTTGTTGTCTTGGTTGCATTTGAGAATTATGTGTTTTCACTATATTTCAGTTTCTATTATCTGTATATTTTTGAATGACACCAGGCCTATAAGAAATTAAGTTAATGGTTCAAGCATGGTTTATAGACTTGTTGTTTTTTCATGTATCATAATAGTCAAGTACACGTATGATTGGTGTTTTTGACGTACACTTGTGCTTAGTGTTTTGACTTTCATATCTATTTTCCTGATTTTTGGTCTAGCTTTAAAATTTCCAGTTATTCTACACCCCTGGAGTACTGCAGACTTGCTTTGTGTAAAGGATTTCAGAATGGCATTTATAAATACAATTGTAAAGTGGGTCGCAATGCATGGTATTATAGCTCGGAACTCAGCACACAACGCAAGTTTGAATGAGTATTTGTGAATATTCAGATGTCCGAAATATGTACAGTTGTATCTACAGTTGTGTATGCATAATTATAGTGTTGCTGTTGTGCTGTTTTTGACGTGTTCAAGCTTGAACCCCTCTTGCTTTAACTTATTTATTTAAATTAGCTTATTTAAATTAATTATTAAATTAAAATTAATTATTAAATTGGATTTAAATTTATTTAAATTAGCGTTAATGGTATTAATGTAAACAAATACTGTGTCGTGTATATAGGCTTCAAGGTCTATTGCTGTCAGTACAACAATACAAATGTTACACTTAGCTAACTATGCTAATGCCCAGTTTCAATTGGCGTGCATATGTATATTCATGTTTAGATGTGGGCTCTGTGCTTTTCCTATTAAAGTTATGACGTCACTGTATCTCTGTTTGACTTTGTACGTTTCGTGATGCCGGCCATAAGTAAACCCTTATTTTAAATTTTTCTAATTATCTCCTTTATATTTGTGACGTTAAATCAGATTTTTTGGAGGTCTTACATATAATTTAATTTAATTAATTTGATTAAAATTGTGTATGCACTTGTGATAGCTTTATGTTTTTTTTATGTTTTTGTCAATTTGCGTTTTCATGTATAATAACTTAGATGTTAATAATTAGTAATGTTAAATATATTTATATTATATTAACACAAAATGTATACTTTTTTTTCGTTTTGTTTACACTTATAAAGAAATGTACGTTTATACAAAATTGTAGGCCTACATTTCTTAAATGTATACGTTTGATGCGAATTAATAATTTTTTTTTTACTAAGTGTGGTGCAAGTGAAACGATCACGAGTTATTTTTCTTTTTCTAGAGGGTTGATACTCCTTCTCAATCGTTTCTATATTCTATACTTTGTTTTTTTTACTTCTATTAGTTTTTTCTGAACTTTGTGTTTTTTGTTCTTTTCTTATTTCTGTTTTTTTGTATTTGTATATGAATCGTTCACCTTGTGGAGACACAAATATATTTAATAGTAGTGATGGTTCAGAATCTTCTGATGAATCCTGTTTATTATCTGATTGTGACTCAGATATATCATTTAATCAAATTGTTACTGCAAACAGATATTTAGTAGAAAATGAAATTAATTCTTTTTGTCATTTTGATGAACAATCTAATTTAAATATTTTGCATCTGAATTGCAGAAGTTTAAAGAAAAATTTTGATTCTCTTAAAACATTACTAAATTCTGTAAATCAAAAATTAACTGCAATAGCAATTTCTGAAACCTGGCTAACTCCTTCAACTGAACACATATTTCAACTGCAAGAATATGATTTTGTATCAAACTCTAGAAGTAGTAAGGTTGGAGGCGGAGTAGGCATTTATATTGATAATGATCTAACTTACAAAAAACGTTTAGATTTATCAATTTTGAATGACATTATTGAATGTATTTTTATTGAAGTTATTCAACCTAAGACAAATTTTTTAATTGGATGTGTCTACAGACCGCCAGGTACAGATATAATGCTATTCAATGATAACATTTCTGCAATTCTAGATAAAATTAACTCTAAAAGACGTCCACTGTTAACATTCTTAACCGGTGACTTTAATATTGACTTGTTAAAATCTGAATCTCATGGTCCAACTAGAGATTTTTTAAATATTTTAAACTCCTACTCTTTCATACCAACAATTAAATCCCCAACTAGAATCACAGAGACATCAGCCACATTAATTGACAATATATTTATTAATGATATAAAACACAAAATTGATTCTGCTGCAATATATAGTGATATATCTGACCATTTACCCATAATTATACATTTTCAAATGACTTTTGAAAAAAAGCATCATAAAACTGAAATTTATAAACGTGTTTATACAGATGAACTCATTGATAACTTCTGTCTAGCCCTTAGTGATGTAAACTGGGATGATATCTATATCGATGCTGAAAATAATAGTAATGCTTCAGAACTGTATGATACATTTTGTGGTAAATTTATTAATATATTTAATGAATATTTCCCTCTCAAGATGTTTAAAACTTCTAAACGTTTAACTCCACGTCAAGAATGGATGACCAAAGCTCTAGTTAAATCTTGCAATAAAAAATCTTTGCTTTATAAACAATTTATAAAAAATAAAACTGCTAGTAAAAGAGAAAAATATATTAAGTATCGTAATAAACTCAATTCACTATTAAAAGCAGCAAAACAAAAGTACTATGAAAACAAATTTCAAGCAGTAAGCGGAAATATTCACAAAACTTGGCAGCTTTTAAATCATGTAATGAGCAGAAATCAAGCGCCTAAAATTGTAACAAATTTTTTGAAAGATGGGAATATTATTAATTCGCCAAGTGAGATAGTTGAACAGTTCAATAATTATTTTGTTAATGTCGGTCCTAGGCTTGCTAGGGTTATTCCACCTGCAAACAAGTCGTTTTCTTCTTTTTTGTGTAATTCCCCTTGTAATTCTCTTTCTTTATACTTAACTAACAGTAGCGAAATTATCAATGTTGTGAAAAATTTATGTGATAAAACAAGTTATGGTTTTGATAGTGTACCTGTTAACATTGTTAAAAAATGTATATCGACTATTGCTGAACCATTGTCTTGTTTGATAAACTGTTCATTTCGAACTGGACGTTTTCCTGATAATTTAAAAGTGGCAAAGGTTTGTCCGATATTCAAGAATGGTTCAGAAAATGAATTTTCTAACTATAGGCCAATATCAATTCTCCCGAGCTTTTCTAAAATTTATGAAAAAGTTGCATATAGTCGTTTGGAAAGTTTTCTTTTGTCTAATGATAGTATCACAAAATGTCAGTACGGATTTCGATCTAAACATTCTGCTTATATGGCTTTACTAGATATGTATAATAAAGCCAGTGAATCATTGGATAAAGGAAACTATTCTGTCGGTATATTTATTGACCTATCTAAGGCGTTTGATACTATTGACCATGATATTTTAAGCCGTAAGCTAGAGTTTTACGGTGTTAGAGGTATAGCCCTACAATGGTTCAAGGACTATTTAAGTAATAGAAAGCAGTGTGTTTATTTTAATGATACTTTGTCCAGTTTGAAAAATGTGTCGTGTGGAATTCCACAAGGCTCGATGCTAGGTCCGCTGCTGTTTATTTTGTATATCAATGACATCATACATTGCTCTCAGTTGCTACATTTTATTTTATTTGCTGATGATACCAATTTATTTCTTTCGAATAAAAATATTTCAGAATTAATG
>CALODI010000002.1:0-22017 GCA_942492135.1 uncultured Peptostreptococcaceae bacterium | reverse complement strand
ATACAGTGTAGCGTTTCTGACGCATAATACAAATTTCATACCTCAATGGGTAAACCCCCATGGTCCATAACACAGTCAATATGCCCTACACAATCCATCTCCTTAACAAGTATAAGGACTTGTACACAAAACACTACATTCGTAATTCTACATACAGTATAGAGTGTTCTGTCAAACCCTTACTGTATGTAAAACCAGTAAGGGGAGCACCTCTTCTATGTTATGTATATCTGTACGAATACATACAGATATACATTATACATAACATAGAAGAAGCACATAAGCTGAAAGAGATAGACAATCTCAAATATCAGAGACAGACAGTTCAATCCTATTTGAAACTAGCCTTGACAACGCCGATAGTTTCCTATCGCCGTTGCTAGGGAGCGATAATAGAGCAGATGTTAGCTTCACTCTTAATTTAAGAGCTACTGACACAAGCTGCGACGAGAACGCCTCTGCTATAGCCTGCACTGCGCGCTAAGCCTGGTGTACTGTGCTGTTTCTCCGGCTAGCCAGATATTAATTTACAAGCACTCTAGTACTGTTTATATTCTATATTATTGTGACTGAGATTTAAAAATGTCTCTTAGCCTAACAGTAGTTAGTTTACAGAAGCCACCAGCGTGTAGGTAGACATTATCGGCTTCCTTAACAAAATAAATTTGTTAATTAATTTGTAATAAATTAAATTATTACTATTTTTTCTAATATATGGAATTATTACTTTTTTCTAATTTTTGGAGTGTTATATTACTCTGTAACCTTCCACCAGTTACCACACTCTATATTGGAGATAAATACTTCCTTTATTTTACTCCTCATCGAATACAATTCAGTGAATGAAACTGATAACTTTTTCAATTTTCCGTATGTTTGAACTAGAGCGGCTACTACCTTATGTTGTCTCGCATATGCTTCTGAAATGTTTGTATTATTCTTGACGTAATTCGACCACGTATCTTTTGTTTTATATTTTACCTTTTGCACATCAAATATTTCCTTTGCGCGGATTAAATATTCCCCTAATTTTAAATGATTGACAAGAGAAACATTGTCACCTTTACCCACACTACAATACAATTTATTCAAATTTTCAGATATGACTTTTAAATCTGTAGAATAAATTTGGTCTATAGAGGTTCACTGAATTCAACATTTTCAGGTAGTTTCCCCTTCAGATATTCATGAAATTCTTCATCAGTCATCTGGCTTGAATGATTTTGTTTTATTTTTTATTTTAATACTGAGGATTGTTAGATGCAGCAGGCTTTTCGTTTTCTACTGCTCACGATAGTTCTGAGATCATTATCTGACATTTTCGGTATTGCCTCTTCAGTGGGGCCTTCTGACCAACATCTATTAATAAATTCTACACATTCAGTATGATAGTACACATAATTCATCATTGTATGTTTTTCTGCATCTGTCCAATTTGGCCAAGCATTTTTATCATCTAAACTTTGGGGAGAATTTAATAAACTGTCCTCCATATCAAAACTCATTGGTGAATTTTCAGGGGATGTCATTTTATTATAATAATTCTCAGTCACAATAATATAGAATATAAACTTACCAGTTAATCCTTTCAATACGAAAACTCAGCACGCAATGCAAGCCTTTTTCTAACAACGCATAAAGCTCACTCATAAATGGGTATAGTAATAATATATTACATCACTAATAATTTTCCTAGGCGGCTTTTAGATGGTTATAAAATGTTTGCAGTTATACAACTTCTCCGATTGGTTAGAGTAGTAATTGAGCCAAGTTATCAGAAAGCCAGATGTGCAGAATGTTCTAGAATGTTTTAGAATGTTGCACAAGTCTAAATTTGTTATACTCAACCCATTTAACGCATACAAAAAAACAAAGATGTTTTTATAATTATATATTATATAAGATACAACTATAAATAAAATGCTTGCCGCAGATCATGATCAAACCCTATCAAGTAAAGTAAAAGATTTCTTAGCAAGAAAACTTGAAGATAAGCAAATGAATATAAAAAAGTTGAAAAGAAAAAGAAAAATAGTTAAAGTTTTATATTATTCAACAACTATTTTTTCAATAGTAATTTCAGCAATATTAGCTTCCATGTCTACAATAATATCAATACCTCCCATTACAATTACAATATTAGCTACTACAAGTGCTATATTAACTACCATAAGTACAAAATTTAATTTCAAAGATAAAAACAATCAATTAAGTAGAGACATTGAAAAACTTGATAAACTTAACAACAGATTAGATTATGTAGTTTCTACAAACGGTAATATGACAAACGAGGAATACAATCAAATTCTTTCAGAGTTTAAATAATTAGTTAATATTTTAGCATATTAACTAATTAGTACTTAGAGTACAAAATAATTTTAGTAGCTCTTCTATAAAGTAAACAAACCCTAAATCGAGTAATAACAAATTCTTTTGTACAAGCAATTCAAGTTCATTATTAGATCGACGGGGGTCCACTAGCTTTGATGTTTTATTAATAAATCGACGATAATGTTTACCTATAGAGCCATTTTCAGGAGTTTGAATTAAATCCCTTTCTATTAACTTCACCTTAAATTCTATTAAAAATGCTTCAGGTAAACATTGAATCATATTCAAAACTTGAACTTTTAAATTAGTAAAAAATATACAATTGTTTGTAATTTTATTAATATCATTAAAGCTACTACTATACAATGAAAGTATAATTGTGGCATAATTTAGGCATAAATATAGTTGCGGTTTATATTTTTCTATCACGATATTTTCTTGGGAGCTATCACAAACAAATTTTAAAATATTAGCTATTTGTATTAATTTGTCACAGTCTACATCATCATTCTGTGTAAGTACTTGGACATACAACTGATTAACAGCATCTAAGCTATCAATTGGAAACCGTGTATTACTTAAATTATGCCAGTTCATATCCAAATCACCATTCAAAACATCTCCATCAATATTTAATTTTTTATTAATATCTTGTTGTAGCAGAGTAGCGGTAGTAATAATTTTGTTTTCATTAGTTATAATTAAGTCCTTAGATAAATCACCATAAAATTGTGTAACATAACCTTTAGTAATAACTTCGTTATCTGATTGGGGCTCCTTTACATTTATTATACTATTATTATTCATATTTATATCACCAGTAATATGTCCACCCGATATGTCTAACTTAGTTTTAATATACTTAGAAATAGTGATAAATTTAGATTTTATATAATCCTTAATATTGCTATTGGATGTAGAATTATCCATTGATCCATTTTTCATGACGGTACGACTCATATTTAAAATATGTTAAAATAATTTTAAATGTATATTTAAAATGACAAAATATACTAATTATGGAGTTACACTATCAGCTAATCAAATACAAAACTTGAAAAAGGCACGCAACTCTGATTGTGACATTACATTGAGGATTTCAAAGGTTAATTTAACTGGAAAACACATTTTACCACTCACAACAACGCAACTTAATAAAATAAAAAAGGCAAATAATGGAGTTCAAATAACATTATCTAAATCACAACTATCACATATGGAAAAACATGGAGGGTTTCTACCCCTATTAGCGTTATTACCTGCTGCTCTAGGTGCAATAGGAGGATTGGCAGGAGGTATTACTAGTGCTGTTAATTCATCAAAGCAGCTTTCGGAGCAAACAAGGCATAATAAACAAATAGAAGACTTAGCTAAAAGTCAACTATCCTCTGGATCTGGAATAATTAGTAATGCTGTTGCCCCAATACCAATTATAGGTAAACAACTATCAGCCGCACTACAGAAAATCGGACTCGGTAAATGTAGATGTGTAAAAAATTTAAAAGGTGTGACATGGGGCAATGGATTATATCTAGAAAGACAAGGTGAAGGGCTTTTTTTAGGGAGAACAGGGGGAGACAATTAGACAGTTTTCCCCTATTTCTAAAATCATTCAAATCAATACAGCCATTGAGTAATTTTGATATAATAGATAAATGTAAAGAATTAAATATTTCAAATTTTAAAGGTGTATTCATGCGGGATGAATTAAAAGGTTCAATAAGTAAAAACGAATGTCTTATTCTAAATATGGACGACAGTAAAGGTGATGGTACACATTGGACAAGTTTGTATTCTAAAAACAACAAGTGTTATTATTTTGATAGCTATGGATTTCATCCTCCGATAGAAGTACAGAATTATTGTAGGGGTAAAGAAAATTATTCCAATTCATTTAAAATTCAAACACCTGATGAAGTCATTTGTGGTCATTATAGTCTGTATATGCTATATAAACTGAATAAAGATGTACCATTCTATAATATATTAAGCGAGTTATACAATAGAAATCACTAGTAATTTTATTTAAAAAAAAAATATCTATTAATAAATGGCCTTCGATACAGACTATTCAAAATTATATAAGAGTATATATGGCACTAGTTACGAAAGTAAACACGCAGACATATTTCCTAGAAACATATTTATGATTCTTGCTGGGAGTCCGATGTCAGGGAAAACGAACTTGCTCATAAATTTTATAATGGAGGGATTCGTAAAATATGACAACATAATGATTTATACTACAACATCTGATCAAGACAAGTATAAGTTCCTTGGAGAATATTTCGATGAAGTAAAATCACAATTGAAGTTACCAAAAGATATAATTACATTTCATAACCCAGAAGAAGGTATTGAAGACCCCTCAACTCTTGATAAAAATAAAACTCATATAGTAGTATTCGATGATGTAATGGATGAGAAACAAAAGGTTATGACAGACTATTTCACTAGAGGTCGACACAATAATGTAAATGTATTCTATTTATGTCAAAGCATCCATCAGTTGAAAAAACATGGAATCAGACAAAATGCAAACATATTTATACTATTTCATCAGGACGATAAAACTCTAAAGTATTTTTATGAGACACATATTTCTGCGGATATGTCACTAGAGGAATTCAAATCAATATGCCGCACAGCCTGGTCTAAAAATCATGGATATATAGTTATTAATATATGGGAAGAGGCAGCATGTGGACGATATATATTAAATTATGATACGTTATATACTCCAAAACAATATTGTAAGGAGACATAATAATACCTAATAATACTTAATAATACCTAAAAATACCTAATAATACCTAAAAATACATAATAATGTTTAAAAACATTATTCTGTTATAATAAATGATGAGAGAGTTTGATGTTAAAAAATATAAGATGTTGAAAAATGAACTAAAACAGCGTAATCTAGATGAAAAGCTTGGTAAACAACAAAGTTATGAAAGTCAATCAACTTTATTCAAACCAATAATTGATACTGCAAAGGAAACAAGTAAAGATCTACAACAACAAATAGTTGATGATAGAACAAATTTAAATAATGTATTAGTTCCTATTGCCAACCAGTTAATCCAAGCTAGCAATGACCGAGCTGCAATAGGAGCCATGCCATTTTATGACTCTGATATTCAACAAGAGCGATACATGGAATCTACCCCAAAGAGAGACACATCAGGTATGGTTATCGATTTGGATAAAATGTTAAGTGATACTGATAGAGAAAATTTACAAGATATGAGTTTACCATTACCAAGTGAAGTTATAAAACAAGGAAATTATGATTCTGTATTGGAAGAAATTAAAACGCTAAATAGACAGTGTGGCCAACATACAGGAAAGGCATCTAAAAAGGATGAAACAGAAAAAGAAATGTATAAGTCAAGAAGGGAAACATTAGAAATGTATAAGATGTCCTTAGAGGCTCACCGGGACGCGCTAAAATTTAAAGCAGGTGAAGGATTAAAAAGGAAAAAGAAGAAGTTAGTTAAACCAAAACGTGGAAGAGGTAGACCAAAAACTAATCATCCAATAGTGTATAACACACCAGAAGATTTAATACAGAAACTAACTGAATTTATGTCGGCATATAACGCGGGTAATAGTGGTGTTTATAATACTATAGTAGAAATTCTTGATGAACTACTAAATAAAAAGATAATCTGTAAACAAGAATATGATAACATATATAATAATAATAATTTAAAAATATAATTTAACAGTATTATAAATGATAAAGCTGGTTCTATCAAGTAACACAACAGATTTTACTACATACCTAACTTCGCCAATTACATTGAAGAAAGACACAAAATATGAAGCAGCATTTTTGTCGTTGCATACTTATAATTCCCTACCCAATATTACTGAGGATAATAATAAGTTCAAGTACTCGAAAGATAATGGAAATAGTTGGACGATTATTAATTTCCCAAAAGGTGCCTATGAATTTAATGAGATCAATAGTTGGATTCAAAAAGAAATGCAAACAAACGGTGATTATGATGAAGAAAATAGTAAATATTATATTGATATGGACTATTATAAACCAACATTCCAGACAATATTAGATATATCAAACGATCAGTATATGGTAGATTTCAGTGTTGAAAACTCAATAGCTTCAAGACTTGGATTTACAACTGAAAAACTACCCACCGGTATACATAAATCACCAAATATTATAAATATAGAAAAGGTTAATTCAATACTTGTACATTGTAATATTATAACTGGTACTTATGTTAATACTACCAAGTCACAGGTAATTTATAACTTCACACCAAGAGTAAGTCCAGGACATAAGATCATACAGACGGCGAGCCCAGAGTTAATATATTTACCTGTAATAGAAAGTCCCGATATACAAAGTATTAGAATTTGGCTAACTGATCAGTATAATAAACCCATCGATTTAATGGGGGAAGAAATAACTATTGATATATTAATCAGAGAAAAAATAAATTAAAAAACAAATCTATGCTATTATAAAATGATTGTGAAAGAGAGAAGCAAAATGTATACATCGAAAAGAAGAATGGTTCATGGACATGGATATGTAGATGTGTTGAAGGGAATTGGTTCCTATATTGCACAAAATAAAGACTTGATTGCAAAACCAATGTTGGGAGCAGTTGGAGATTTAGCAGCAATTGGATTATCAGAAGGAGGTAAAGCTATAATAAAAAAGTTGGCTAAGAACAACAATAACAGTAGCAATCTGAGTGCTGAATCAAGAGGGATATTAGATCGTCTACAAAAACCAATGACATCTCAATCCATGGGTAGTGGAATAAAAAGATTTTAAAAAATTATAATTTAAAAAAATGTTTACTCTAATAAATGGAAACCGAGGTACCAAATGATCTATTTAATTTCCCATCTTCAATACTTGTTGACAATAGTATTGAACGAAAAGAATACAAAACATTTATTCCACAAAGTAAAGCAGACTTCAATGCCGCTGGTAGCACAATAGAGATAGATATTCCTGCAACAGATGCATATTATATTCCAAGTAAAAGCTACATCAAAATAAAAGGGAGATTGTTAAGAAATGACAACGATCAAGCCTATGCTGCCAATGATCAAATAACACTTATAAATAATGCAATAATGTATCTATTTTCAAATATTGAATACTCGTTGGGAGGAAAGAAAATGGAAACAATAAACTTTCCTGGACACACTACATCAATGTTGGGGTATCTATCTTATCCAGATGATTTCAACAGTAGTGCAGGTCAAAAGCAGTGTTGGAGAAAAGACACCAACATAAATGCTACATCAGCTAAATATCAACCTTCTCCAGCATCCGCTGCTGGAGTAGCCATTGCAGCAGACCATTTTACTCCTCATGAAAATCCTAATTACAATGAGGGATTTGCAAACAGAAAATCTCTAATAATGACTGGTGATGGTCCTGGACGATTCGCATTCAATATTCCCTTTTCACACATTTTTGGGTTTGCAGAATACGAGAAAGTTTTATACAGTTTACAACATATATTGAAATTTACAAGAGCTCCTGATACACTATCTATTCATAGGGCAAATGGTGTTACCGATGGAAAAATTATATTACAAGATATCCAGTGGGTTATACCTAAAGTAACCCCATCATCTGTAATGAGAATGGAATTGATGGAAGGAGTAAAAAACAAATCAGTCATTCCTATAAATTTCTGTGGTAGAAATGATCAGAGTACAACAGTTACACGAGATGTTAGAGACTTTCCATGGATGATTAATCAATCTGCTGGAATTGAGAAGCCGCGTTGGATAATTGTTGGATTTCAAACAAATAAGATTAGAACACAAGAGCAAAATCCTGCTGTTTTCGATCATGTAAACCTTACAAGTGCATTTGTAGAATTAAACGGGGACAGATATCCTTCGAATGATAAAATCATAAATTTTACAGAAAATGATTATGTGGATTTTTATGAAATGACTGATGAATTCAAAAGAGAGTACTATCAAATAAATAATTTGATTGGTGGTACACAAATAGATTTAGTAAATTTCAAGAAGCTATTTCCCATATTAGTATTTGATGTTAGGCATCAGAGCGAAGTTGTTAAATCCAATGTTATGAGTATTAAGTTGAATTTTAAATTTAGTGAAAACATTCCTGAACATACTCATATTTATGGAATAATTATATCTGATAGAGTTGCTAAATTAACTTCAGATGGGCATTCACCGATGATTGTTCAATATTAGTTTCATATAAAGTAATTATATATCATAATGTCTGATATATAATTTAAAAATAATATATCTGTCTATAATAAATGTACTGTCTCAAATGTAAAAAACATACTGAATCTACTAATATTCAACAAAAAATTGCTGCTAATAACAGACTGAGACTATCAGCTAATTGTAAAGTTTGTGGAAAGAAAAAGTCTCAATTTATTAAAAAAGCATCGGGGCAAGGTGTTTTTAACGATATATTAACAAAAGCATCCAATGTTCGCGAATTTCACCTTCCAGCAGAACAGGGTGAATATATTTCGAATGGTTCATTCAATAATCAAAATAAATATTCTTATTGTGGTCCAGGTACTAAATATAAACAGAGAAATCAAGAAGGTTATCAAGGAATAAATGAGTTAGATAGTATGTGTAAGCTACATGATCAATTTTATACAGATAATTCTGATACTGCTAGTAGAAATATTAGTGATGAAGCATTGGCACATCGAGCGTTAGAAATTGCAAATAATCAGAGCTTTGATAGCACTCAAAGAAATATGGCGAATCTAGTACATCATATTATGAAGAATAAAGCAAGGTTTGGACTTGGAATCAATTCAAAAAACTCGAAGAAGGGTCCAATGAACAGAAAATAGTTGGACCCTTTGAAGACCTTGCTGAAGAATTACACAAACCGATTCATAGAAAGTTTACTAGAAGACAAGTTGATGTATTCGAAGTTGATGATGTCTGGGGAGCAGATTTAGTTGAAATGCAAGAATGGAGTAAAACTAATAAAGGTTTCAGATATATGCTAAACGTTATCGATGTATTTTCAAAATATGTATGGAGTATACCATTGAAAGATAAAAAGGGTGATACTGTAACTGAGGCTTTCAAGCTATTAGTCAAAGAATCCAATGCAATTCCCAATCATCTCTGGGTTGATCAAGGTAAAGAATTCTACAACAAGAATATGGATGAGTGGTTGAAACAGAATAATATTAATAGATACTCAACATTTGGAGAGCACAAGTCCGCCGTCGTTGAGCGTGTAAATAGGACACTGAAAGAAAAAATGTGGAAGAGGTTTACTGCTGAAAATACAAGAAACTGGATTGATATGTTGGATAGACTAATAAGAGAATACAACAACTCAACTCACACTACAATAGGAATGTCTCCAACTGAAGCAAGAAACAAGGATAACTATGATTTAGCACTTCAAAATACACTAGATAAAACTAATTATCAACCCATCAAAAAACCTGCATATAAGTTAGGAGATAAAGTAAGGATAAGTCGATTAAAAAATATATTTGAAAAGGGATACCTACCTAACTGGTCTGAAGAAGTATTTACTATTGTAAAAGTTAAAAAGACTAATCCAGTTACATATATTCTAAAAGATACACTAGGAGAAACACTGGAGGGTGGATTTTATGAAAAGGAACTACAGAAAACTAATCAAGAAATATATAGAGTGGAAAAGATTATTAGAAAGAAGAAGATTGACGGTATTGAACATGGATTAGTAAAATGGAGTGGCTATAGTGAAAAGCACAATCAATGGTTACCGATTAAAGATCTTCAAAATATATAAAAAATAATTTTTATCTTAAATAATAATTTTTATTATAATAAAATGACGACCACAAACTCTCAAACATCAAACATTTCCGAAGATATTATAAAGTTTCAAGACCTAGAAGCTGATAGAACATACACTGTCAAAGGGATCAAAACGTTTGATAGTAAGTTTGGAAAATCACATATATTAAAAGTACTAGAAAATGGGAAAGATGAATGTAGATATACATGGTCTTCAAATGCTATTAACGAATACATAAAACATGAAAAGTTAGAGAAGAAGCCAAAAAAGTTTACATTTACTACAAGAACACTCACTAGTGGAAAATATTGTGGTAAGTTATATGCAGAAATTCCTGGATACAATGACAGTTTAGATTCAGGATTTACTGAATTGAACTAATTATATTTTATATCAAATAAAATGATATAAAATTATCTTAAATAATAATTTTTACTCTAATAAAATGACTGCGAAAGATAAGATGTTTCGAAAAAGTCTAGTTAAATTATTAGTTTCGTATGAACCAGAACTTAATAATCCAAAAGAGATAGCCAGTACTATGCTTGGTGATTTAAAAAACATAATTGACAATTCTGATTGTTTCACATGTAGTGAAGAGAGTGAAAATGAAAGTGAAAAGGAAGATAAAGTTCAATCCACGAAAAAGAAGTACAGTTATCCAGACTGGACTTGTGAAATATGTGACAAGACGATGAGCTATCGCAATAAGTGTAATCATCTTAGAAGTAAATTACATAAACAAAATGAATTACGAATAGCAAAAAGTTAGGGTGGTACCCGAATAATTATATTTCAATGAAGATGAAATATAATTTTTTTATTTAAATAAAAAAATATATATAATAAATATGAATCGAATCAAAATCATATAACAAGTGCGAATCGAGGAAGACCGATGGGTACAACGAAAGATCCGAACCGAAGACGAGTTCGAAATGATAATGGAAGATTAATTGATTATGGAGGACCACAATATAATCGATTAATTCAATCCGGATATATGTTAAATACAGAAGGTGATAGACTTGTTGCAGATCCTAATTTTACTGCAGCTATAAATACTCGCCGTCCTGTTGGAAGACCTAGTGGACCGGCAAGAGTCGTACCTAAAACGTTAGTTAGAGCACCACAAGCAACTGGTGGTGTTGTTGATTTGCTCAGTTCTCCAGTACCAGATATTCAGGTTCCTGTTTTATCACCAACCAAGTATAAACCATCTTCGAAGATACATGATAGCCAATCAGACATTAAGACTAGCATAGCGGCGACTATCAAGGCAACTGCAGACTGGATACTAAATATTGTACCAGAAAAAATTATTAAGCCAGTAAGCAAAAAACTAAAAGCTCTAAAGGATCAAGTTGCTAGTATATTTAGCAGGTTTAAGGAATCCAAGTATAACGTTAGAAAAACTAAGTCTGCATTAAAGGGGTTCACTACGCTGTATACCATTGATGGTAAAGATGGAATTGATGCTATGTCATTTCTTAGCAGTGCTCAACCACATGTGTTAAAGATATTGACATACAATCTCCAGTCAAAAGTTAATATCATGCTTACCTGTGAAATGGAGAAGGTGGATATCAAATCTGGAGAAATTACATCATCTAACGGTCATTTTCAATCTTATAATGAAATAATTTTACCGTCCACAGACGTAGCAAAAGTATTCCAAAAAGCTAAGGGTAAGATGTTGGAGTCAATGGCTACTTTTCAGATGCGGGGTAGTAATTGGAGATTTAGAAGGGTGTTAAAACTAGAAATAAATATCGTTGAATACAAACCGCTCAAAGGTAGTTCTTATATTCCACTTCCAGATAATTTAGCTGCTAAAAAGGCTATTATAAATATGAAGAATGAAGACCATCATTGCTTCAAATGGTGTATTGCTAGAGCTATGAATCCTGTAGCTAAAAACTCTGAGCGAATATCAAAACTATTAATTAAACAGTCCGAAGAATTTAACTGGAGTGGAATTGAGTTTCCTGTTAGCTTGAAAGATATTAACAAATTTGAAAAAAATAATAATATGTCTATAAATGTGTTTGGATATGAGAAAGAAATAATACCATTAAGGATATCAACAGTTGTTAGTAAATACGAGATAGATTTGTTGCTAATATCAAAAGGTGATATTAATCATTATTGTCTGATTAAGAATTTTAATAAATTAATGGCAAGGAATCATCACGCAATGCATTACTGTAGGAGATGCTTAAATGGTTTCACATGTAAAGAAGCTCTTACAAAGCATCGTGAATATTGTATGC
Organism: uncultured Peptostreptococcaceae bacterium; assembly: GCA_942492135.1. Classification (GTDB taxonomy): domain Bacteria; phylum Bacillota; class Clostridia; order Peptostreptococcales; family Peptostreptococcaceae; genus Tepidibacter_A. The sequence continues at coordinate 9,588 of CALODI010000002.1, read as the reverse complement.
AGCATGACATTCAAAAAATAGTGATGCCTGATCCTGGTACTATGTTAAAATTTAAAAACGATAGTAGGTCGATGCGACTACCTTTTATTGTGTATGCAGATTTTGAGTCACTAATCAAACCTATTGACACATGTCAACCAAATCCGAGTGATTCATACACTAACCAATACCAGAAGCACACACCCAGCTCGTTTTGTTATTACATCAAGTCTTTTGATGATAATATCTTTACACAACCGCCAGTTTCGTTTACTGCAAAAAGCCCCGATGATGATGTTGCTCAAATATTCTTTAACACTTTAGAAAAAAATATTATAGATATTTACAATAAGTTTAAGTTTTCTAAACAAATGATTTTCACTGAATCAGATAAACAGACATTTGATGAAGCAACCGTTTGTCATATATGTGACAAAGAGTTGGGTAGCGATCGTGTTAGAGATCATTGCCATCTTTCAGGTAAATTCAGGGGCGCAGCACACAATGAATGTAATCTCAACTTTAAAATTCCAAAATTCTTTCCAGTGGTTTTCCACAATTTATCCGGATATGACAGCCATTTATTTGTGAAAAAGCTGGCAGGTGGAAACATTAATTGTATTCCGTGTAATGAAGAAAAGTATATTAGCTTTTCAAGGGAAGTTATTGTTGATAAGTTTGTTAATAAAGAGGGTAAATCGGTCCAAGTGAAGCGAGAATTGCGATTTATTGATAGCTTTAGGTTTATGCCCTCGAGTCTTGACACCCTGTCAAAAAACTTAAGTAAGGAACAATGTAAAAATATAAATAATAAATACTCTGGGAAGAAATTGGATTTGCTTTTGAGAAAAGGAGTTTATCCATACGACCATGTTAGTTCTTTGGAGAGACTTGATGAAACTAATCTACCACCAAAGGAGGCATTCTACTCAAAACTCAACGCCGCTGGTATTAGTGATAAAGACTACGAACACGCTCAAACTGTTTGGAATGAGTTTGACTGCAAATCATTTCGGGACTATCATGACTTGTACAATGTGTCCGATGTTCTTTTACTAGCCGATGTCTTTGAGAACTTTAGAGATGTGTGTATGGTTAACTACAAGTTGGATCCTGCGTGGTACTATACTGCACCGGGGTTGGCCTGGGATGCTGCTTTAAAATTAACTAAAGTCGAGCTTGAATTATTGAGTGATTACGACATGCTGTTAATGATTAAACATGGAATAAGAGGTGGAGTAAGTACCATATCAAACCGATATGCAAAGGCTAACAATAAATATATGGGTGATAAGTTTAACAGTATTGAACCTTCTAAATTTATAACGTATTTAGATGCAAATAATTTATATGGGTATGGAATGAGTAAACCTTTACCCACACACGGATTTCAATGGATGACCGGAGAAGAACTGGATATCTGGAAAAAAATAAGTGGTATGAAAGGTCATGGTTGTATTTTAGAAGTAGACTTGGAATATCCAACCTCGCTGCACGACCTTCATAATGACTATCCATTAGCGCCAGATACTATGAAGTTGGAAGTAAATAAATTAGTACCGAATTTATATAATAAAACTAAGTACATACTACATTATGAGAATTTGAATTTATATAAAAGCTTAGGAATGAAGATAACAAAAATACACAGAGGTATAAAATTTGTAGAAAGTCCTTGGCTTCAACCGTATATTGATTTTAATACTAAACTGAGGACCAAGGCTGCTAACGATTTTGAAAAGGATTTTTTCAAATTAATGAATAACAGTGTGTTTGGAAAAACTATGGAAAATATTGAAAACCGAATAAATTTTAGATTAGTGTGTGATAGAAAGAAAGCCGTAGAATTAGCTGCAAAGCCGTACTATGACCGAACGACTATATTTAGTGAAGATATCGTAGGCATACACATGAAGAAGACGAAATTAAAATATGATAAGCCCATATACCTAGGAATGTCAATATTAGATTTGAGTAAAACTTTGATGTATGATTTTCACTATAATTACATAAAAAACAAATATAACGATAAGGCTATGTTGCTATTTACAGACACGGATTCGTTGATGTATGAAATACAAACAGATGACTTTTATGCTGATATCTCAAATGATCTAGACCTCAAATTTGATACGAGTGATTATCCTGAGAATCACCCATCTGGGATTAAGACTGGGATTAATAAAAAGGTCATTGGTATGTTTAAAGACGAAGCCTGTGGAAAACAGATTGAAGAATTTGTTGGATTAAGAGCTAAGTTGTACTCTTACAAGATGGAAAATACCGTGTCTAAGAAATGTAAAGGAGTTAAGAAAAATGTTGTTGATCAAACTATATCGCATGATGACTACAAAGATTGTCTATTCAGTAGAAATATTCAGTTGAGAAAGATGAACGTCTTTCGATCGCGTTTACATGATGTATACACGGAAGAGATAAATAAAATAGCATTAAGTTCAGACGATGATAAAAGGGTAATCATGGATGACAGGGTTCACACTCTAGCCTATGGACATTTTAGCCTACGGGCAGCAACCTAGAATAATAAATTTTGCTAAAGCTTCTATGCTATGTATAATGTATGTTTTTGTATGCGTTAAATGGGTTGAGTATAACATATTAGAGCAGCTGAGTTGGTCATGTGTTATTACTAATAAAAGTACAAGTGGAAACTTTTTAATTATTCAAAAACGTTTGAAAACTTTTACTGTAACCTATTTACATATTCGTGACCTATTTACATATTCGTGACCTATTTATTCCACTCAACCACTATTTATAATAATGCTACTTAATATAATTAGTTGCCTACTTAATATAATTTTAGGTATAACATCACAATGCATATGGTCATTACAAATTAGAATAGTAAGAGTTCATAGTGTTTATAAATACATTTCTAATTATCAGATATGTGACTAATCCCTTTCAGCTATCGTGCTTCTTCTATGTTATGTATAATGTATATCTATATGTATTCTTATAGATATACATAACATAGAAGAGGTGCTACCCTTACAGGTTTTACATGCAGTATAGGTTTTGTTTACTCTCACAGAACCCTCTATACTGTATGTAGAGATACTAATGTAGTTTATATTATGGTAATTATGTATACCCCCCTATACTTCTTAATGATTTTGTAAAACGAGCTAGCCCCCTAAGTTTACATTCACTCATAAGTCTACCAATTTCTAGATTAGCAGACTAACTTTTTGTATGTATATAATGATAAAGTAAATGAACAGACTCCTTTAGTTTAATCTGCGGAGGTACAATGTAAATGTAGATGTATGTTTTGTTGTAAGATATCACCTGGAAGCAGACTTGTAGGGTCAAAGCCGCCTTTGATGTTGGCCTCTTCTCCGCAATATGCTACTCTGGAATTAGATCGATTAGTCGGTTCAGGTAAATGATGCTCTTTTCCAACCTACACGCACACAATATTAAGATACATTAAATAGCTCTATTTTACGTTCAACAAAACTACATTACGTTATGAATAATAATATATTGCGATAAGCATCGCTGTATTACGTTACATAGATCATTATATTACGCCAGAGACAACAAGTCAAGTCAAGTCAAGTGAATTTATTTCAAAAAAATAAATTCACTTGACTTGACAAGTGAATTTATTTTTAACTTATTTTAAGTTAATGTATTCAACATTACATTAACGTAAACCTATAGTGCATTTTGTTTGTAAAAAAGATAACATTTAAAACATACATTATAAGCAACACATTAAAATACGTTTGCAAAACAGTTTTTTTCTCCGTAAGTCCAGGTTTGATTAATCGCAAACCGTCCAGTTCTAGATCGTCTGATTAGATGCTGGTAAATTGTTGTTTTTATAAGTGATAGCGCTTATGCAGTCCAAAGTACCATTCAACACCGCCTGACTTTAGAACACCGGCTTTGATATGCCGTACTCCACTTTACCTTCCTGCTGAGTCGGCAGGAGCTAGCCTAGAAGTATTCATCCACGAATAGTAGACAGTGTATTTAAGTAACTTTACCGTTAATAAGTTTACGTTTTTGCAGCGGTCGGGATTTGAAACCAGGTCTCTAGCGTGAGAGACCGGTATCCCACCGTTCTACCATCTGATCCACTTAAATGTCCATAATTATATTTTTGATTTATATATATATAAAACATTAGGCAAGTTCGGTTTTAATGCGGATGCGTATTTGTGTGTAGGAACTGTTTATGCATAATAAAACCAACATCTCAAACAGAAAAAAGCAACACCGAACATTGATTGGACGTCTCAAAACAAGAATAGCGCCCGTTTCCTATCCTTGTAAATAAACAAGAGAACACGTTGAAACAGCCAACTCGTCCGTGCTCTATAACAATGCCGCATTAAACGTCTCTAACGCGGTCCAAGGCCGATATCGAGACCTAATTAGACTAGGGTGAGTGTGAAAAATTATATGTATGTGTGCTATGTATGTATGTGTGTGTATGTGTGTGTGAGTGTGTGTGTATGTGTGTGTGTGTGTGTGTGTGTATGTGTGTGTGTGTGTATGTGTGTGTGTGTGTGTGTGTGTATGTATATATATATATATATTTTTTTCCAGTTGTGCTTGTGTGAAGGAATGTGTCCTACTTGATAGACTTCAAAATAATGTCGCTGCTTTTTATGATATTACTGGAACTAAAATTCTCATTATTACGTTTGCTGCATTTGGTTATTTGTTGTATAATCTGTTTTGTTCTGACAGATATTAGCCTTACTGAATAACTGTGCTGTTCCACTTGTCGATAATAAGGCTGAAATATCGGCTACAATATGGCCGACATGTCGGCACTGTTAATGCTACTTTGTGATAAGATTGTGAAAATGTCTAGAGATATTTCATAAATTATTTGTCTGCACAAGTGTCGGTGGTATTATCGCCGACATGTCCAATATGATATTGTAAACATGTTTGAAGTAATTTTTCGTATGGAATAGCACCATAACGGTCCACAAAACATTTCCATTTTACCTGTCGTAGATACGTTCCATCCGTATGCCTACAGCTATGGCATTGATTTCGATACTATTACTTCATCGAATATATCAAATTGGCATCTGCACTATCTAGCTATCGATTAATTTAGGGAAATTAACAATGCTTTTATTTTCCGTGTGAATCTTACATTAAAAAACCATTTCGTCGTTCCTGGGAAATTTCCAATTCTATATAAGAAAACATTTTTTAACAATAACTTCTAAATAATTTTACAATGATGGTGATTTTCGCTTAACATAATACATTTTTGTTACGGGAAATGATAGTAGTAACATTTATTTTGCCAATAACTATTTGTATTAATTTTAATATCACTTTCAATTTATATTTATACAATTTATTTTTAAATAACGTTTCACCGTAAGTCGTACTAAAAAACAAGGTGACAGTAGTTTCTACTTACGACTAGATAATTGCGCACCCTATATAGATTTATAAAAAAGGACATTTATTTTCGTTCTTAACGCCTCTTATGATGTTATGTCCTTGTTAACAGCGGTTAAGTGATGTCTTTCACCTGGCATTTTGTTGTTGATGGACATAAAAGCTTCAAGTCGGACGCCCTTCCTGATAGTTTTTTGATTAGTATTTAGTTGAAAAAAGCCCATGTCTTGACTCCAACCTAAAACCGCCAGGATCGCTTAAACAAATACGTTTGTCAACATCATGAGCTCGAATGTATTGAATTGAGTAATAGATCATGCAGTGTATACTGTATAGCCTGTTGTTTAGATACTTTTGAGGAGTAGACAATGAGAATAAGTATATATTGTCTAACTTGTAAGAGACCCCGAAATAACGGCTAACCCACATGCAGATTTCGCCGCTTCGCCAAAACTCTGAAACAGCTCCGTGTTCCAATTGACGAAATGCAACTGTAAATGACCATAATGTAATTAAGTAATTGCATAATATGAGAAATGATAGGAAAACAGCAATATATGATATTTTAAAAACATGCTAAATAATTTATTAAAATTAAATTCAAAATCAAAATATAATAACAATCTTATGGATTAGTAAAATATAATTTTTATCTTTCATTTTACGCGTGGCACCACTGACGAAACTTCGAATAATCATTCGGAATTTGGAATAATAATTCAAAGCTTGGAATAATCATTCATAATTATTCGTAACCATTGAATTCTAAATGATGGACATACTAGCAGCACACCAAATGCAGTAGGTTGGTAAATGAATTGGGTCAATACTTTTATTCCACCGGGGAGATTTAATGAAAAATATTAACAGTTTATGATGTGACCAATTACTATCTTACCAGACTACAAGTCTGTTAAACCATATTGCTTTACGCTATTTTTTTTAAAGTTAGTTAATAAATGAGAAATGATATAAAACAGTCACCCTTAACTATCCTTACTATAGCTTACTATCGCATCAGCATCTATTTCTAGTTAACTGTAAAATACAAATAATAGCAAAGTATATGATCTGATTGTTTAGTAAAATACAATTTTAATTTAATTTGACATGTGAGAGTCTTGATAAAACTTGAGCAATCATTCAAAGCTTAATAATATAAAGCTTAGAAAAGTAATTCAAAGCTTAAACTTATTTAAATATACATATTTATTTATTTATTAATTATTTGTAATCTGTCAAATGTATGTCACACCTCGCCAGCAAAACTTTTTCCATCGAGCGTGTGTTCTGAGCCCTGACTGTTGTCAGGACCCCAGTGAAGGTGAAACTGCTCCAATTGATAGCGATGTCGGTAGGGTCCACCTTCTAATCCAACTCTGTATGTAATCTGTAAGAAGAGCTTTGTAATTCAAGAAAACTACCAAAAAATATCTAAAAGTACCAATTTTATTGGACTTTCAAATATATATATATATATAAGATATATATATATATAAATACATACATACATACGTACATACAGACATATATCAATTCGTACATACAAATACATACATACACATACATACATACATACATACATACATACATACATACATACATACATACATACATACATACATACATACATACATACATACATACACACACACATACATACACACATACATACACACACACACACATACATACATACATATACACACATACATACACACATACATACATACATACATACATACATACATACATACACACATACATACATACACACATACATACATACATACATACATACATACACACATACATACATACATACATACACACACACACATACATACATACAAAAACATACATACATACACACTGCATACAATGAAAGAAAATTTGAGAAACCATAATTCAAGCAACTCAAAAATACACATGTTTTAGTTATAGCAGATAATTGCTACTGCGTCGCAGAATACAACTCTTGTCATAAAAAATAATATCTGCATTTTCTTCAAATGAATCGACCGACTTTCCGCAATGTACAATGTACAATGTACAGAATATGATACTTCACAAATGTAAGTTTTAATTACTTATCGACGAAGTAACGCTTCTACATATTTTCATGGAAATCGTAGCAAAAAATGTTACTATTTTTATAATAATATCATAGGCCTTACATTACATTCACTAATACCTTTAGTTTTGACCGTTGCTCTAAGTTTCGTAATTATGGAGATTATCAGGTGTATTTTGTTATGAAATGTAAAAAAAATAATAATCGCCACAAAGGGAAGACATCTGTTCATGCCTCTATTTTTCTCGCTTATTCAAAGTGGCGTAAAAATAGAATATAATGTGTTACAAAAATATAAATTTTTTTCTAAACCAAAGTTGTTTTGACATTCTGGGAAGTAAAATTTAATAACTTTTGAAATAAATTTTTTTTCGTGGCAAAATTAGACCATATTTGGAATTATTAGGAGTAAAATCAGATTTATCTTTTCTTCATCAGTAATTGTTATATTTACATCTAATGCTTAACCGAGACATTTCTTCATCGAAATTCGAAATGTCACATTCTAAATGTGTGCAATTTTTAAGCGAGAGTTCTATAAATTCACTTTCTTGGCTGCTTGCTTCACCAAATTGCTTTTATCTATTTTGTTTCACAATTGCTCACTAATTCACTATCTTGGTTGTTTCTAAAATTGCGACAACGCCAATAATAATAACAACTCGTTTTGGGTATGCTTTCTATGGTTAGCACTCAAAATTATTAAAATTCACGTATTCATTCTCTCAATAAATAACAACAGCAGAATATATATATATATATATATATATATATATATATATATATATATAATAAATTGCGCCAACTATAACATATACAAACCTGCGTCGGGTACATCGCAGGACACCTGTAGCACCGTGTCCAGTATTTTTAGAGTCGCTTCTGCTCTGGTCTGATGGATGTAGTGGACTCTCTTGTGAGTGGAGTCGCATCGAGGGAGGAATCTGTAGAAGCCGCCGAGGTGCTTATCTCCACGGGAGACTGGTGCCTTCCCTTGGCGGCTGGTGCATATTGGGTCCACCTGTCTGGACCTGCACACAAGTAGGATATAGCAATAATGATATATTTTGTGCAGATGTTACGTCTAGGTTGTAGAATCGCTTGACTAATGACTCTTCATCAGACTGCCTGGTTTGCGTTCTTCGTTCGGAGGCAGTGAAAGTTGCTAGCGATAATGCAATTTGGTGCATAGTAGAATATATTAGTTTGGCTACTTTTTTTGACCTTTAGTGGTAGAATCGCTAAAAGTTGCTATCGATAATGCAATTTGTTGCATAGTAGAATATAATAATTTGCTTACTTTTTCTTGACCTCTTTCTGAAAAAGCATATTATATATGATTAAGACAAAAAGAAGTGTTGAAGGACGGTTCTGTTATTATTCCCAAAGAAAACATTGAGGTTAAATTTTAAAATTTATTTAACACAGAATTAAACTCGTTTTTATATATGTATATAAAGTAGGTTATAATTATAACTACTATAGTGTACATTATGCGACAGTTACTTCATTTTTGATGTAATTATCAATGGCTTGAACACTATTAGAATAACTTTGGTTATTTATTTTTTCAATTAACAGTTTAGGTTATTTAAGCTAGGCTATAGGGTAACCAGCCATCCGTGTTAAGCTTACTGATAGTATATTAATTGGAAACGATAACTTGTTTATACACGATGGTATGCTTTGAAAATAAAAATGCCAAAATAAATAATGGAATAAATTATTAATATAATGTAGTTTTGTTAATTTTGTTATGCTATGATTACATGTTCTGTTCATCTTAAACACTTACCATTTTCTTTACTGTATCCCCAATGTGACATTTTCAGAGGTACAAATAAATCCAATCTCGTTCGAAAATCCAAACTATTTAAGGAAGCTGGTTCAAATGTATCCTTAGTTTTAGACAAACGATTACAAACTATTCATTCAGAATAACACTACAAAAGAATAACACTACAAAATAAATGGAGAAAACCACTACAAAACAAGAAATCATCGCAGTTTTGTAAGGGGTAATACTAGAATTTATACTTAGCTATATTGTATTAAAATTTATACAACAACAAGCTTCTAAAACATATATGTATATATGCCCTTATGATATAATTATATTATTATAA
>CALODI010000001.1:0-7098 GCA_942492135.1 uncultured Peptostreptococcaceae bacterium | reverse complement strand
GAATTTCTTGGCGTACTTGTTGAAATTCGGTAGTTCCTTCATTCTGAATTCTCTCATCCGTATCAAGAACCTGAAAAACACGTTCGGCAGAAACTATCCCCATTTGTAGAGTATTTAAACGATCTGCCAACATTCGAATGGGACGAAACATCATGTTCACCATCATCACAAAAAAAGTAATATCTCCCAAACCAATTTGGTAAAGATTACCTTTCACGCCGGCAAACCACAAAACCAAAGCAATTGAAATGGATGAAAGGATTTCCACCACCGGAAAAAACACAGAATAATAAAATATTGAACGAATATTGGCATTCCGATGTTTTGCATTAATCGATTTAAATTTTTCCATTTCTGGATCTTCCCGATTAAAAAGTTGTACAATTCGCAGTCCACTTTAATGTTCTTGAGTGTAGGTGTTAAGAGAAGAAACTGCATTTCTAACCTCAGTAAAGGTTTTTTTAATTCCTCTTTTAAACAAGGCAGTAGCCAAAAACAATAATGGGATTGTGCTTAATGCCAATACTGCTAAAAGCCAATTCGTGTAAAACATAACAGTTACAAAAAGTAGAAGCATCAATAAATCACCCGCAATCACAATAAATCCTTGTGTAAATACCTCACTTAAACTTTCGATGTCTGAAATAGCTCTGGTAACCAAAGTTCCGACAGGTGTATTGTCAAAATACTTATTTTTTAATTGTAGAATATGAGTATAAATCTGTAGTCTCAAATCCTTCACTATATTTTGTCCTAACAAACTACTTAATCTTGCATTTATCACTTGTAATGCCGCTTCAAAAAGCAAAAACATAAGTATTAAAGTAGAAAACAGGTTGAGTTGAGAAGCATTGCTCTGCTCACCTACTACTTCGTTTAAAGCTTTGCTAATTAAAATAGGACGAACAATAGACAAAAAGGAAAGTGCCACTGTAATGAATAATGCGGGCACAAAGAGACGTTTATAAGGCGCGGCATAGGTTAATATGCGTCTTAATAAACTGAAGTTAAATGGACTATGTGTTTTATTTTTATTCAATAAAAAGTTCTTTAGGATATTTAATACTCATAAGGAACAAAGCGTGTGCAGGAGCATTGTTGCCAGCCAATGATCTGTCTTTAGCATCAATTATGGACTTAAATTCTTGCAAACTTATTTTGTTTTTTCCAACCATAATTAGTGTGCCAACTATTGCCCGAACCATTCCACGTAAAAAACGATTGGCTGAAATGGTAAACCGCCATTCTTTTTCATTGCTTTGTTGCCAAACTGCTTTCGTGATTTTACAAATATTGGTTTTGTTTTGTGAATTCAATTTACTGAAAGAAGTAAAGTCACTGTATTCCAACAATATTTTAGCGGCTTTGTTCATTAAGTCGAAATCAATTTCTCCATACACATACCAACTAAAATTATTTCGAAATGGATTTTTCTGTTGACTTATAAAATAATAATATTGCCGTTCTGTTGCATCAAACCTAGCGTGTGCATTCGGCACTACTGGTAAAATATCTTGTATAGCAATATCGGCAGGCAAAACTGTATTGAATTTATATATCCAGTGATCTTTGTTTTGAACTAAATTAATTTGATGTAAATCAAAATGCGCGATGTAATTCTGAGCATTCACTCCTGTGTCTGTTCTTCCACAACCAGTAAGCGAAACTTTTTCTTTTAGTATCATACTCATTTTTTCCTCAAGCACTTGTTGTATGGTGCTGTTGGTATTATCTTGTACTTGCCATCCTTTAAATGTATGTCCATTGTAAGATAATTTGAGAAAATAACGGGCCATAAGTCGGCAAATTTAAGAATAAAGACGGCATATTTCTGTGAATTCCCTAAGCATACATTGGAAAATAAATACCTTTGCCTTTATGCGAAAACCAAAAAAGAATTTTCCACTAGAGGCGCTTGAAGTAAGTGATATAAGTAGCGAAGGAAAAGCAGTTGCTCGGCACGAAGGCTTAGTTGTATTTATTGAAGGTGCCGTTCCGGGCGATGTTGCTGATGTAATGGTGTATCGCAAAAAAAGTTCGTTTGCCGAAGCTCGTCTGGAGCGACTTATCACCCCTTCAAAAGACCGAATTGAGCCGCAATGCATCCATTTTGGTACTTGTGGCGGCTGCAAATGGCAACACTTGGATTATAATAAACAACTTGAATTCAAACAAAAATACGTTTACGATGCTTTTAGCCGAATTGGTAAATTAGACTTTCCTACGATTGCCCCAATACTTGGAAATTCTTCTCTCTATGCTTACCGTAATAAGCTCGAATTTACTTTCTCCAATAAACGTTGGCTTAAAAAAGAAGAGTTAGAATTTGCAGAAACCTTGAATAAAAATGCTTTGGGTTTTCATATTCCAGGAATGTTCGATAAAATATTGGACATAAGCACTTGCCATTTGCAAACTGAGCCCAGTAATGCCATTCGAAATGCAGTTAAAGAATATGCATTAGAAAAAAAACTTAGTTTCTTCGATATTAAAAATCAAAATGGATTTTTGAGAACACTCATGATACGAAATAGTAGTAATGGAGAATGGATGGTAATATTAACAGTATTCGAATGGCTAGAAAAGGAGTTATTCGAATTATTGGAGGTTTTAAAAACTACCTTTCCTCAAATTACAATTTTACATTATGCTCATAACCCAAAAGGCAACGATACCTTAACAGACCTCGATATTAAATTGTATCATGGCCGAGAGTACATAATGGAAGAAATGGAGGGTTTAAAATTTAAAATTAGTCCACGTTCTTTTTATCAAACCAATTCTGAGCAAGCTTATAATCTGTATAAAATCACCAGAGAATTTGCCAACATTCAATCTCATGAAGTTGTTTATGATTTATTTACCGGCACTGGAACTATCGCCAATTTTGTAGCCAAACAAGCCAAAAAAGTGATTGGTATCGAATATGTGGAAGATGCAGTAAAGGATGCACATGAAAACTCAAGGTTTAATGGGATTGAAAACACCTCGTTTTTTGCTGGAGATATGAAAAAAGTGTTGACCGAAGAATTTATTTCAATTCATGGTAAACCCCATGTAGTGATTTGCGACCCCCCACGCGCAGGAATGGATGCAGATGTAGTTATTGCTTTGTTGAACGCTGCACCTGAACGTATTGTTTATGTAAGTTGTAATCCAGCCACCCAGGCACGGGATTTAGCTTTAATGAAAGAACATTATAAAGTCATTAAAACTCAACCAGTAGATATGTTTCCTCAAACATCGCATGTTGAAAATGTATGTTTATTGGTAAAAAATTCTACTCTCGAAAAATAAACTCATAGTTCTATCTAAGCGCAATCTCAAACATTTTAATTCTTCAAATCAGTCTCGTAAAGTATTTAAATCAAGAGTTTTTTTGAAGCGTTTTTTTTAGTTAAAGAGCCTAATTTTTTGCTTATTTTTGACAGCCAATATGTTAGAAAAAATCGCAAGTCTGTCCAAAGAGGTAAATTCAAGTACCGTGAACTCATTGGAAGAAATAGAACGTTATAGAATTAAATGGCTCAGCAAAAAAAGGAGAGATTACAGCGTTGTTTGATGAATTTAAATTCGTAGCGCCTGAGCAAAAACGAGAAGTTGGCCAACAACTCATCTTACTTAGAACCAAAGCGCAAGAGCTAATCACGACTTGGAAAGAATCTTTTGTTACAGAAAATAATGCTTCTGAGCGACCCGATTTAAGTTTACCCGGTCTACCTATCGTACAAAATGGAAGTCGTCATCCCTTAAGCCTAGTTAAAAATCAAATAATTGCTATTTTTTCACGACTTGGATTTACTGTAAGCGAGGGTCGTGAAATTGAATACGACTGGCATAATTTCACTGCCTTGAACACTCCTGAAAATCATCCTGCACGAGAAATGCAAGATACTTTTTATGTGAATATGAATCCTGAAATTGTATTGCGCACACAAACTTCTAGTGTGCAAGTACATATTATGGAAACGCATAAACCTCCTATTCGTACAATTTCCCCAGGAAGAGTATACCGCAATGAAGCCATTAGCGCCAGAGCACATTGCCAATTTCATCAAGTTGAAGGATTGTACATTGACGAAAAGGTGTCTTTTGCAGATTTAAAACAAACTTTATTATTTTTTGCAAGAGAAATGTTTGGGAATGAAACCAAAATTCGTCTTCGACCAAGTTATTTTCCATTTACAGAACCTAGTGCTGAAGTAGATATTAGTTGCACAATTTGCAAAGGCAAGGGCTGCAACGTATGTAAATATACCGGTTGGGTTGAAATTTTAGGTTGTGGCATGGTGGACCCTCAAGTATTAATTAACTGTGGCATCAACGAAACTAAATACAAAGGTTATGCATTTGGTATGGGAATTGAGCGCATTGCCATGTTGAAGTACCAAGTCAATGATCTGCGTTTATTTTATGAAAATGATCTTCGATTTTTAAAACAATTTACATCTGCTTAATTTATGCCTGATAATACTCGACTAGAAATTTTAAAACGTATGCTTGAAAAAGAACAAGACGATGTGTTTTTAAATTATGCGCTTGGATTGGAGTATGCTAAAAACCCTGAAAACATTATTTTAGCAGAAGTACAGTACAAAAAAGTAACCGAATTGGATCCAAATTACATGGCAGCTTTTTACCAATTGGGGAAACTTCTTGAAGCACAAACCAAACTTAGTGAAGCTTTAAATTATTATAGGTTAGGGCTTGAGATTGCTGAAAAAAGAAAACAGAAAAAGGCTATTGGTGAATTTATGGAAGCCATTTTTCTTTTAGAAGATTAATTTCCAGAATAACGGGTTCCAATTACCAAAATATCATCCACTTGCTCGTGACTTCCTCTCCATTCTTCAATAGTTTTGTTTAATAAGTCAAACTGTTCCTGAATGCTTAAATGCTGCGATTTTAGTAAAAGTTGTTTTAAGTTTTTTGCTTTAAATTTTTTGCCATTCGGGCCACCAAACTGATCGCAATAGCCATCTGAGAAAATATAAATGGTATCTCCCTTTTGAAGGGCTATTTCATGGTTTTTAAACTTACTATTTTCGTTTTGTTTGGTATTTCCTATTGGGAATTTATCAGCTTTGGTTTCAATAATTTCGTTGTTACGAATTACCCACAAAGGATTAAAAGCACCTGAATATTGCAAAGTGTGTTTTTTGCGGTTGTAACTACATAGTGCGACATCCATTCCGTCTCTAACGGTATTGTCTTCCAAATCACTTTGCCTAAGTGTTTCACTTAAGCTTTTATTTAATTCTTCGAGTATAAGCGCTGGCTGTGTAATTCCATGTTCTCCAACAATCCTTTCAAGAAGGTTATGGCCCACAATCGACATAAACGCTCCAGGAACACCATGCCCTGTGCAATCCACCGCTGCAAAAATAACATGTTCGCCTTTGTCAGCCATAAAATAAAAATCACCGCTCACAATATCTTTTGGTTTAAACAAAACAAAAGTGTTGGGCAAATGTTTGCTCACATATTCTTCTGGCGGAAGAATAGCATCTTGAATTCGTTTTGCATATCGGATACTTGCAGTAATGTCTTTGTTGATTTCATCTAGTTCTTTATTTTTCTGTACCACCTCAGCAGTACGTTCATTCACCTTATCTTCAAGAATTTTCTTTTCTTGTTTTAGTTTTCTTTCTCGCAATTTAATGTAAGTGAAAAGCACACTTGCAACACTAACAAAAACTAGTAAATAAAACCACCAGGTTTTCCAATACGGAGGTGTAATAATTATTAGAATTGATACGGGATCCTTAGTGCAAGTACCAGAAGCATTACAAGCTAAAACTTTAAACGCATATTGCCCATGCGGTAAATTAGAATATATAGCGGTGTTTTCTTTGCTCAACTCTTTCCATTATTTATTATTATTTTATCGAACGTTGATTGTTAAATGCGAACATTTTAGTTAAGCTAATTCATGTAAGCACCGGTCAAAGGCCTAAGTGAAGCCCCGCCTCGGTGTCCCCCTTGTTGCCCTGTTTCTTTAATAAATACGACTTTGTTGTCTCAATAATAATAATAATAATAATAATAATAATAATAATAATAATAATAATAATAATAATAATAATAATAATAATAATAATAATAGTAATAATAATAATAATAATAATAATAATAATAATAATAATAATAATAATAATAATAATAATAATAATAATAATAATAATAATAATAATAATAATAATAATAATAATAATAATAATAATAATAATAATAATAATAATAATATAATAATAATAATAATAATAATAATAATAATAATAATAATAATAATAATAATAATAATAATAATAATAATAATAATAATAATATTATAATAATAATAATAATAATAATAATAATAATAATAATAATAATAATAATAATAATAATAATAATAATAATAATAATAATAATAATAATAATAATAATAATAATAATAATAATAATAATAATAATAATAATAATAATAATAATAATAATAATAATAATAATAATAATAATGATAATAATAATAATAATAATAATAATAATAATAATAATAATAATAATAATAATAATAATAATAATAATAATAATAATAATAATAATAATAATAATAATAATAATAATAATAATAACTCCCAGCTCGAAGCTGCTCCGCATGATACTCAACAGAATGTTTCAGAAATGCCTTTAGTCACAGAAACCAAGCCATCAGACTTCCGTCATCCATCAATTAATGGACCATTGATAAAGCACATTCCTAAATCATCTAGACCTTCATGTTGTACGTCTCTTTCCAAATCATTGGATTGTATAACTCGTGCACCTGATGATCTACAGGCTTGGTCTTCCCTACTTAGCTTTGCAAGTACCATTCTTCAAAAGCCCGTTAGAGGAGGTAAACGATACAATCTTACCTCTATAATCAAGAAAAGATTAAATGGAAACTCCACTCAGCTAGAAGAGCACCAGACAGAGAACACAAACCACAAAAGATCTAATGCTACCCATTCCATGACCGCTGCAGTAACTTCAAAGATAGAAGATGGTAATATCAAAGCAGCAATTCGCATAATTTGCTCCGAAGACAAGCCAGCTTTGGATAACGATGAAACA